>NZ_BOOQ01000118.1 GCF_016863315.1 Planotetraspora silvatica | reverse complement strand
GAACCACCAAAAACCGGCGCCCAAAATCGGCATCCCCATCCTTGCCCGCCGAACCCGGATCCAAAATCTCCCGCAAAAACCGCCCCGCCCTGGCCACCTCCGCCGGACCCGCCTGATCCGCCAACCCCACCAAAATCGGCTCCGCCACCCCCACCTGCTCATCGGTCAACCCCGCGACCGCCACACAGATCGCATACACCCGCCCCTCCGACAAGGTGCCTGCAGCGAACCGCGCCCGCACCACCGGCAACCGAGCCAACTCAACCGCCAACGTGAGCAACCGCCCAGCCGAACCACCATCCATCCCACACCCACCCCGCAACCACATCCGCGTACTCCCATGCCCCCACGCCCTCGCCTCACCAGCCCCATGCACCCGACCCACCCGCGCCGCGACCGCCGCGATCAACCGATCCCGCGCCCCCACCAACACCTCAACCTCAGCCAGACACTCACCAGCCGACTCCGGCACCCCACCCACCACAAGCCCCGACACCGCCGCCTCCACCCC
>NZ_BOOQ01000117.1 GCF_016863315.1 Planotetraspora silvatica | reverse complement strand
GTGGGTGCGGACTGTGTAGCGGCCGATGGGTGCGAGTTTGCCGATTTCGTGTTCGACGGCGGCGTGGACTCGCTGCTCGATTCCGAGGGTGTCGCGTAGGTTGGTCGTGGCGTTGACGCGTACCTGCCGTCCGCGGATCTTTGTTCGGGCGTTGCGTACTCCGTCGGTCTGGCTGGCTGTGGCGGCCAGGATTTTGGATAGGGTCCGGGGTCGCATGCCGGCGACCAGGTCGGGGTCTGTGGTCCGTAGGGCGAGTAGGCGTGGGCGGCCGGCGACCAGGGCGAACAGCAGGAGTAGCAGTCCTAGTACGGCGGTGATGCCCGCCGAGGTGAGTGCCTGTTTGTCTTGCCATGTCGTGGTCTGGGCCCAGGCGGCCACCTGCTGGTAGGGCACGAGAGTGGCCGGGTGGCCCGCGAGCGCCGAGATCGTCTCAACGGCGGTGACGATCCCGGCCGCCAAGAGGGTGAGCGCTGAGATCGCGGCGGGGATCGCCCGCCTGGGCCGGAAGGCGCGCACCGCCGCCCTCGGCCGCGCCGACCGGGCC
>NZ_BOOQ01000116.1 GCF_016863315.1 Planotetraspora silvatica | reverse complement strand
GACGAGGACGCCCGGCGCGGTCTCGAGCGCGGCATGAACCAGCTCGCCGACGCCGTCAAGGTGACCCTCGGCCCCAAGGGCCGCAACGTCGTGCTGGAGAAGAAGTGGGGCGCCCCCACCATCACCAACGATGGTGTCTCCATCGCCAAGGAGATCGAGCTCGAGGACCCGTGGGAGAAGATCGGGGCTGAGCTCGTCAAGGAAGTCGCCAAGAAGACCGACGACGTGGCCGGTGACGGCACCACGACGGCCACCGTGCTCGCTCAGGCGCTCGTGCGTGAGGGCCTTCGCAACGTCGCGGCCGGCGCCAACCCGATGTCCCTGAAGAAGGGCATCGAGGCGGCCGTCGAGCGTGTCAGCGAGGAGCTGTCCAAGCTCGCCAAGGACGTCGAGACCAAGGCGCAGATCGCCTCCACGGCGTCCATCTCCGCCGGCGACGCCCAGATCGGCGAGATGATCGCCGAGGCGATGGACAAGGTCGGCAAGGAAGGCGTCATCACCGTCGAGGAGAGCAACACCTTCGGGCTCGAGCTCGAGCTCACCGAGGGCATGCGCTTCGACAA
>NZ_BOOQ01000115.1 GCF_016863315.1 Planotetraspora silvatica | reverse complement strand
GCGGTCAGTGGATGTGTCGGGGTGGTCTGCCTTTGGCGAATCCGAGGCGGACGAGTGCGGGTAGGTGGTCGAATCCGAGGGTGGTTTTGAGTGCGGGGAAGGTCTCGTCGTGGAGTCGGGCCAGGACGGAGTCGACTGCGGCTGGGTCGCGTGTGGTGACGCGTACGTCCAGGGCGGGTTTGTCGGCGGTGCCTCGCAGGGAGGCTCGTGCGTGCCGGACGCCGGGCAGGTTGTTGATCTGTTTGGCCAGGGTGTCTGTTGCCAGGCGGCTGTTGATCTGGGTGATGCCTGTGGGTCCGGATTCCAGGCGTAGCCGGCGTAGCCGGCCGGGGCGGAGCAGGGCGAGGAGCCAGGTGAGCCCGATGAGGGCGACCACGAGGGAGGTGGCGGCGACGGCCGGCCAGAACCAGCCCTGCCGGGTGAGGGATGTCAGGTCCGGGTTGAGCAAGGGTTGGGCGGCGGCGTCCGGGCCGAAGGCGCCCAGGCCGCGGGAGACGGCGGCGCCGCCGCCGGCGAACAGGATCAGTCCGAGTGTGGTGAGGCCGGCCCGGTTGGCTCGCGCGGTGCCCCGGCCCAGCGCGCGCCCGGTCGTGCGTCTGGTCGGGTGGCGGCCC
>NZ_BOOQ01000114.1 GCF_016863315.1 Planotetraspora silvatica | reverse complement strand
ACGACTGCTCCGCTCGCGGAGGTCGCCTCTTCCAACTCGACGCTGAGGGCGTTCCTGCATGGTCTACCTGGTGTGGACCGGGTGGGTGCGGATGCCCGGGCTGCGATGTTGGGGACGCGATCGATCAAGACCACGTCCAAGATGCAGGCCATCGATCTGGCCATTCGGATGGTGGACCTTACGACGCTCGAGGGTGCGGACACCCCGGGCAAGGTGAAGGCGATGTGTGCCAAGGCGGTTCATCCCGATCCGACCGACCCCTCCGTCCCCTCGGTGGCGGCGGTCTGCGTTTACCCCGACCTGGTCGCGACAGCCGTACAGGCTCTGGGGGGTTCCGGGGTGAGGGTCGCTTCGGTCGCTACGGCGTTTCCGAGTGGCCGGTCGTCGTTGGAGGTCAAGGTCGCCGACACGGCGCTGGCGGTCGCGGACGGCGCGTCCGAGATCGACATGGTGATCGACCGCGGCGCGTTCCTTTCGGGGGACTACCTCACGGTCTTCGAGCAGATCGCGGCGGTCAAGGCCGCCTGCGGCCACGCGCATCTGAAGGTGATTCTGGAGACCGGCGAGCTCTCGACGTACGACAACGTGCGCAGGGCGTCGTGGCTTGCGATGATCGCGGGTG
>NZ_BOOQ01000113.1 GCF_016863315.1 Planotetraspora silvatica | reverse complement strand
GGAGCACATCATGCAGAAGTTCGACACCACCGCCCCGATCACCGCCGTCCTCGACATCCCCGCCGGACGTGTGCAGTTCATCGCCGCCGACCGCGCCGACACCACGGTCGAGGTCCTGCCCGCCGACGCCTCGAAGAGCCGCGACGTGAAGACGGCCGAGCAGACCACGGTCGAATACGCCGACGGCGTCCTGCGGATCGCGACCACGGCCAAGAACCAGTACTTCGGCCCGTCCGGATCCATCGAGGTGACGGTCCGACTGCCCGCCGACTCCCGGGTCGAGGCGAAGGCGGCCAGCGCCGAATTCCGGGCCGTCGGACGGATCGGCGACGTCACCTTCGAGGGCGCGTACGGCCAGATCAAGATCGACGAGGCCGCGAGCGTCCACCTCACCGCGGTCGACGGCGACGTCGAGGTCGGCCGGCTGGGCGGCCCCGCGGAGATCAGCACCACAAGGGGCGACATCCGGATCGCCGAGGCGACGGGCGGCACGGGCGGCACCGTCGTGCTCCGCACCCAGTCCGGCGACATCACGGTCAGCGCCGCCGCCGGCGTCTCGGCCTCCCTGGACGCCGGAACCTCCTACGGCCGCATCAGCAACGCCCTCAAGAACGACGGCACCGCCC
>NZ_BOOQ01000112.1 GCF_016863315.1 Planotetraspora silvatica | reverse complement strand
GTCGAGGACGCGCACTGGTTGGACGAGCCGAGTTGGGAGGCGCTCGCGTTCGTCGGCCGCCGGTTGCGTTCGGACGCCGTGGTGCTGCTGGCGACCCTGCGCGACGACGCCGACGCGCAGGCCAGGCTCGCCGCGTCAGGGCTGCCCGCGCTGACGGTGCCACCGCTGACCGGCCAGGCGGCGGCGGAGCTGCTGGCGAGGGTCGCGCCCGACCTGGGTGTCGCGCTGCGCGCCCGCGTGCTGGCCGAGGCGGCGGGCAACCCGCTCGCGCTGATCGAGTTCGCCGGGTTGGCGTCCCGGCAGGACCAGGAGTTGCTGGCCTCCAGCAGGCTGCCGTTGACGGAGCGACTGGAGCGCACGTTCGCCCAGGCGCTCGCGGTGTTGCCCGCGGGGACGAGGATTTTGGCGCTGGTCGCCGCCGTCAATGAGGACGACGCGATCGAGGAGAACACGCGAGCCGCGTCTTTGCTGGCGGGTGCGCCGATCGAGGGGGCCGCGCTGGATCCCGCGATCCGGGCGGGGCTGGTCGTGGCCGATGGTGTGCGTGTCAGGTTCCGGCATCCGCTGATCAGGTCGGCGATCGTCCAGGCCGCCGGGGCCGACCGGTTACGCGACGCGCACGCCGCGCTGGCCGCCG
>NZ_BOOQ01000111.1 GCF_016863315.1 Planotetraspora silvatica | reverse complement strand
CCACGTAAGGGCAGGCCCTGGTCCGCTCGGCGACGAGCCTCGCAATCGGGGCGCTCATTCGACCCGCGGCGCCGCCTGGGTTTCGCCGCCCTCGTCCTCTTGAGGCAGGTGCACGTCGTCCACCGCGATGTTGACCTCGGTCACCTCGAGCCCGCACATGTGCTCGACCGCGCTGATCACGTTGCGCCGCACAGCCGCCGCGAGATCGGGGATGGCGACCCCGTAATCCACGACCAGGGCGATGTCGGCCGCGGCCTGACGCTCGCCGACCTCTACCGCGACTCCCTGGGTGACGCTGTCGGCGACGCCCAGCCTGCCCTTGAGCGCCCCGAACGCCCGTGCCGTCCCCGTGCCGAAATCATGCACACCCGAAATCTCCCTGGCGGCGACACCCGCGATCTTCGCGACCGCCTCCCCGGCGATGGTCGTGCGACCCTGATCGGTCACCAGACCGGACGCCGCCCGGCGATCCCGAGTGAGGGTGCCCTGACCCGGCGCGGGACTCTGTTCGGCGCCGCTCTCCCGCTGCGCGGGTACGCCCTGCACCGGCGGCGTCCTGGACCCTGCCATGTGAATCCCCCACTTCACCCCTGATTGATACGCCTGCTTCCTTCGTCGATCACCCGTAATACCCCGTTTGCGTAGCGTAATGACGCCAGGTGGGGCGAGGTTCAGTCACCGG
>NZ_BOOQ01000110.1 GCF_016863315.1 Planotetraspora silvatica | reverse complement strand
GGGTGTCGTGGTGCGGGGTGGGCTGGTTTCTGTTTGTTGTTTGTGAATTGCATAGTGGACGCGAGCATCTTTGTGGCCAAGTTTTTTAGGGCACACGGTGGATGCCTTGGCATCAGGAGCCGATGAAGGACGTGGGAGGCTGCGTTAAGCCTCGGGGAGTCGCCAACCTGACGTTGATCCGGGGATTTCCGAATGGGGTAACCCAGCACCAGTCATGTGGTGTTGCCGCCGTCTGAATGTATAGGGCGGTTGGTGGTAACGCGGGGAAGTGAAACATCTCAGTACCCGTAGGAAGAGAAAACAATAGTGATTCCGTGAGTAGTGGTGAGCGAAAGCGGAGGAGGCTAAACCGTGCATGTGTGATAGCCGGCAGGTGTTGCGTGTGCGGGGTTGTGGGACCCTCTTGTGGTTTCTGCCGAGACCACGGGCAGTGATAAATCGGTGTGGTAGTCGAAGCCTTTGGGATGGGGCGCCGTAGACCGTGAGAGCCGGGTAGGCGAAATCATATCGACTGTTTGGGGTGTTCCCGAGTAGCACGAGGCTCGTGGAATCTTGTGTGAATCTGCCAGGACCACCTGGTAAGCCTAAATACTTCCTGATGACCGATAGTGAACGAGTACCGTGAGGGAAAGGTGAAAAGCGCCCCGGTGAGGGGTCGTGAAATAGTACCTGAAACCGTGTGCCTACAAGCCGTAGGAGCGTA
>NZ_BOOQ01000109.1 GCF_016863315.1 Planotetraspora silvatica | reverse complement strand
ACCGTGCGGGGTGAGACGAACAGCCGCTGGCCGATGTCGCGGTTGGTCAGCCCGTCCGCGACGAGTTGGGCGATCTGGAGCTCCTGGGCGGTGAGGCGGTCGCGGGCGTCGTGTTTGCGGCGGATCCGCTCGCCGCTGGCGCGCAGTTCGCGCAGCGCGCGCTCCGCCCAGGGCACCGCGCCGAGGGCGTCGAACGCTTCTGCCGCCGCGCGCAGCGGCGCCCTGGCCTCGGCGGCGCGGCGCTGGCGGCGCAGCCACGCGCCCCAGGCGTGCCGCAGCCGCGCCCGTTCGAACGGCCAGCCGACCAGGTCCTCGCGCAGCGCCCGCGTGAACAGTTCCTCTGCGGTCTGGTCGGGCGCGGTGACGGCCCTGATGTAGGCGAGCGCCACGTGCCCGATCGGCGACCCGCTTTCCTCGATGATCGGGGCGAGCTCGCCGGCGACCGCGCGCAGATCTTCGTGGCGTCCGCTGAGCAACGCCGCCTCCGCCAGGTGCGGCAGCGCCCACAGGCGCATGTACTGGTGGTAGCTGATCTCGCTGGGATCGAAGATCGGGCGCAGGGCGTCCCAGGCCGCGTCGTAGCTTCCGTCGGCCAGTTCCGCGGCTCCGCGGGCGAGCTGCACCAGGGCCAGCATCGGGTGCGCGCCCGCCGACAGGAACGCGCGTTCGGCCTGGGCGGCGAGGTCGCGCGCGGTGGAGGTGTCGCCGCGCAGTGCGTGGATCTCGGCGGAT
>NZ_BOOQ01000108.1 GCF_016863315.1 Planotetraspora silvatica | reverse complement strand
TATGGCGCCCGGTCCGGAGCTTGCCGTTCTGCTGGACGGGCTGGATCTGGTCCGGTTGAGCGGGTACGACGCGGTGGTGGTCCTGCAGGCCTACGCCCGGCTGGAAGCGCATGTGCAGGCCAGGAAAGCGACCGTGATGGCCGAAGTCGGGTTGTATGTTCCCGCACCCGGCGACATGACGAAAATGGCGGTCCCGGACAAATACTCCGCCGATGAAATACGCACCGCGTTGACGTTGACCCGGCGTGCGGCCGAACGGGAATACGCGTTCGCTCATGACCTGGCCACCCGTCTGCCCGCCGTTCGTGAGGCGCTCGGTGCCGGGCGGATCGACAAACCCCGCGCGCTGGTGTTCTCCGACTGGCTCGAAGACGTCCCGGCCGACCTCGCCCGCACAGTGGCCGACCATCTGCTGCCCACGGCCGGAGGGCATACCACCAGCCAGCTCAAAGACAAGATCAAACGGCTGCTGCTGGCCGCCGACCCGAGTTGGGCCCGCCGCCGCTACGAACGCGCCCTGCAACGCCGCCGGGTCGAAGGCACCCGCCTGCCCGACGGCAGCGCCAGCATCGCCGGCCACCAACTGCCGCTCGACCAGGCCGCCGCCGCGATCGCCCGCGTCGACGCCATCGCCCAACAGGCCAAACGCGCCGGGCTGCACACCCCGATCGACCACATCCGCACCGACATCTTCCTCGGCCTGCTCGACGGCACCCTCACCGGTCTGAACGACACCCAGATCGCC
>NZ_BOOQ01000107.1 GCF_016863315.1 Planotetraspora silvatica | reverse complement strand
GGGGAGGTACTTGGCGGCGTTGTCCTTGGTGACGGTCTCGGAGGCCAGGGTGATCGACTGGGGGACCTGGGTCTCCACCAGGTCGGTCATGCCCTTGCCCTGTGCGATCAGCCGTGCCAGCTTGATCGCCGACGACGCCATGGTCGGGCTGTAGGTGACCGTGGCCTCCAGCACCGACGAGCCGGACTGGATGTCACGCATCGCGTTGGCCGATCCGGCGCCGCCGACCATGAAGAACTCGTCGCGCCCGGCCTCCTTGATCGCGGCCAGCACCCCGATGCCCTGGTCGTCGTCGTGGTTCCAGATCGCGTCGATCTTCTTGTGCGCCTGCAGCAGGTTCGCCGCGACCTCGGTCCCGGACTCGACCGTGAACTGCGCGTCCTGCTGCGCCGTCACGCTGAACCCGTAGGTCTTCAGTGCGTCGGCGAAGCCCTTGCTGCGGTCCTGGGTCAGCGGCAGCGTCGCGATGCCCTGGATCTCCAGGATCACCGGCGACGCGACGCCCTTGGTCTTCAGCTGGTCGCCGATGTAGTGACCGGCGGCCACACCCATGCCGTAGTTGTCGCCGCCGACCCAGGTCCGGTACGACAACTTGTCCGGGAAGACCCGGTCCAGGTTGATGACCGGGATGCCCGCGTCCATCGCCGCCCGGGCGACCTGGTTGAGCTGCTGACCGTCGTTGGGCAGGATCACCAGCGCGTTGACCTTGGCCTGGATCAGCGACTCCACCGCCGAGATCTGCTGGTTGATGTCGTTGGTCGGCTCGACCGGCTTGAACGTGACAT
>NZ_BOOQ01000106.1 GCF_016863315.1 Planotetraspora silvatica | reverse complement strand
GGCTCCCGGCTTCGGTGACCGCCGTAAGGCCATGCTCGGTGACATCGCGACGCTGGCCGGTGGCCAGGTCATCAGCGAGGAGCTGGGTCTCAAGCTGGAGAACGCGTCGCTCGACCTGCTGGGCCGTGCCCGCAAGGTCGTGGT
This sequence comes from Planotetraspora silvatica, assembly GCF_016863315.1. Lineage (GTDB taxonomy): Bacteria > Actinomycetota > Actinomycetes > Streptosporangiales > Streptosporangiaceae > Planotetraspora > Planotetraspora silvatica. The sequence continues at coordinate 647 of NZ_BOOQ01000106.1, read as the reverse complement.
GACCAAGGACGAGACCACCATCGTCGACGGCGCCGGTGACGCCGAGCAGATCGCGGGCCGGGTCAACCAGATCCGCGCCGAGATCGAGAGCACCGACTCCGACTACGACCGTGAGAAGCTCCAGGAGCGTCTGGCCAAGCTGGCCGGCGGCGTGGCCGTCATCAAGGCCGGCGCGGCGACCGAGGTCGAGCTCAAGGAGCGCAAGCACCGCATCGAGGACGCCGTCCGCAACGCGAAGGCGGCCGTCGAGGAGGGCATCGTCCCCGGTGGTGGCGTGGCCCTGCTGCAGGCCGGCGCCAACGCGTTCGACAAGCTCGAGGTCAACGGCGACGAGGCCACCGGTGCCGCGATCGTCCGCAAGGCGCTCGAGGAGCCGCTGAAGCAGATCGCCGTGAACGCCGGCCTCGAGGGCGGCGTCGTGGTGGAGAAGGTTCGCAACCTGCCCGCGGGTGAGGGCCTCAACGCCGCCACCGGTGAGTACGTCAACATGTTCGAGTCGGGCATCATCGACCCGGCCAAGGTGACGCGCTCCGCGCTGCAGAACGCCGCCTCCATCGCGGCCCTGTTCCTCACGACCGAGGCCGTCATCGCCGAGAAGCCCGAGAAGAACCCTGCCGCTCCCGCCATGCCCGGCGGCGGCGACATGG
>NZ_BOOQ01000105.1 GCF_016863315.1 Planotetraspora silvatica | reverse complement strand
TGAGTGAGCGCCTGGCCGTGCGCAAGACGTACAAGCTGTTCATCGGTGGCGCGTTTCCGCGATCCGAGAGCGGAAGGTCCTATGTCGTGAGCTCCTCAAAGGGTGAGTTCCTGGCGAACGCGTCCAAGGCCTCCCGCAAGGACGCCAGGGAGGCGGTGGCCGCCGCGCGCAAGGCCTTCCCCGGCTGGTCCGCCGCGACCGCGTACAACCGCGGTCAGATCCTCTACCGCGTCGCGGAGATGCTGGAGGGGCGCCGCTCGCAGTTCGTGGCCGAACTCGTCGACGCCGACGGCGTCGGTGTGCGCAAGGCCGGCGAGTTGGTGGACGCGGCTGTGGACCGGCTCGTGTGGTACGCGGGCTGGTCGGACAAGATCGGCGCGATCCGGGGATCGGCCAACCCGGTCGCCGGGCCGTACTTCAACCTGTCCAGCACCGAGCCGACCGGCGTGGTCGCCGTGGTGGCCCCCGAGGCCGGCCCGCTGCTCGGGCTGGTCAGTGTGATCGCTCCGGTGATCGTCACGGGCAACACGTGTGTGGTGGTCGCGTCGGAGCGGGCGCCGCTGCCGTCGATCACACTGGCTGAGGTGCTGGCCACCTCCGACCTGCCCGGGGGTGTGGTGAACATCCTCACCGGCTCGGCCGCCGAGATCGCGCCATGGCTGGCGGGCCACATGGACGTCAACGCCATCGATCTGACCGGCGCCGACGGGGAACTGGCGGTCACGTGTGAAGAGGCGGCGGCGGAGAACCTCAAGCGTGTCCTGCGTCCGCCGGCCACCAAGGTCGACTGGCTGGCCGACCCGGGTACCGAGCGCATGACGGCCTTCCTCGAAACCAAGACCGTCTGGCA
>NZ_BOOQ01000104.1 GCF_016863315.1 Planotetraspora silvatica | reverse complement strand
GCGGGGATCAGTGGTAGCCGGATGACGAATCGGGCGCCTCGGGGGGAGTCTTCGATTTCGATGGTTCCGTGGTGGGCGGTGATGACGGCGCGGCAGATGGCGAGGCCGAGTCCGCTTCCGCCGGGGTCGCGGCGGCGTCCGTCTTCGAGGCGGATGAAGGGTTGGAAGACGCGTTCGCGGTCGTGGGGGGCGATGCCGGGGCCGTCGTCGGTGACGGTGATGACGGCGTGGTCGGTGGTGTGGGTGGTGGTGACCTCGACGGCGGTGTCGGCGTGGCGTTGGGCGTTGACGAGGAGGTTGTTGAGGACGCCGATGAGTTGGATTTTGTTGCCGAGGACGGTGGCGTGGCCGGTGGTGTGGGTGCGGACGGGGGTGCTTCCGGTGGTGGGTTGGACGCGGGTGGCGATTTCTTCGGTGATGAGGGTGGTGAGGTCGATGGGTTGGGGTGCGGTGGGGGGTGCGGAGCGGATGCGGGCCAGGACGAGGAGGTCGTCGATGATGGCTTGGAGTCGTTCGGTGGTGGTGAGGGCGGTTTGGATGGTGGTGAGGGGGTCGACGTCGGTGGGGTAGAGGAGGGCTTCTTCGAGTTGGGTGTGGAGGCCGGCGACGGGTGAGCGGAGTTCGTGGGAGACGACGGAGGCGAATTGGCGTTGTTGTTCGACGGCGGCCTCGAGTCGGGCGAGGGTTTTGTTGGAGGTGCGGGCGAGTTGGGCGATTTCGTCGCAGCCGGGGGGTTCGGGGACGCGCATGCTGAGGTCGGACACGGTGATCTCGGCGGTTTTGGCGCGGATCATCGCGACGGGGCGCAGGGTGCGTCCGACCACCCACCAGGTCGCCCAGGCAGCGAGCGCCGCC
>NZ_BOOQ01000103.1 GCF_016863315.1 Planotetraspora silvatica | reverse complement strand
ACGGCGTCGACGGTGAACACCCACTGCGGCTGTCTCGTCTCCACCGCCAATGCTCTGGCCTCGGTGGCGGCGACGATCCCGAGCCGGGTGTCGGCGAGGCGCGCCGCCGACGTCGCCTGCTCGACCAGTGCCTGTGCGAGCGATCCGAACGGGCCGCGCGCTCGCATCCCCGCGATCGCCTCCGCGTGCAGCCGGGCGCCCAGTGTGAACGCCCCGACCGCGAGCGCAGTGGTGCCCAACAGGTGGAGGTTGCGCGGGCTGACCCAGCTCGCCTTGCTCAGCGCGTCGAGCCGGGCCAGTATGTGCCTGCCACGTTCGACAGGGCCGATCAGCGCGAGCGACGCGATGATCTGGGGTTCATCGGGCACGTCCAGCCGGTCGATCGCCGCGAGTACGAGAGCACGGGCGTCCCGTGGGGGATTGGAAAAGAACCAGCGCAGGCTCCTCATATGCAGCCAGCGCAGCGCGATCGCCGAGCCGTCACGCGCGCTGATCTCGTCGATGGTGGCGGCGTAGTCGGAATGCCGGTCCACGCCGGTCCACACGAAATGCAGGGTGATGTCGCGGAAATCGGTGAGCCTGGACCGGTCGATCGGGGCGAGGTCGGCGTCCTCCGCGCGGGCAAGGAGACGTTCCAGGGCGGCGCGGTCGCCGAGCTCGAAGGCCATGATGGCGGCGTCGATGAGCCGCGCGCCCCGGCGGGCCGGGTCGGCGCTGAGGTAGGCCGCGCGTTCCAGGGCTTCCAGCGCGAGCCCCGACGCGCCCCTGGCGTTGGCGCGCATCGCCGCGTCGGCGAGACTGGCGGCGATGTCGTCGTCGTGGGACGTCGCGGCGGCCGCCCGGTGCCAGATCCTGCGGTCGTCGTCATCGGGCAGGG
>NZ_BOOQ01000102.1 GCF_016863315.1 Planotetraspora silvatica | reverse complement strand
GCGGCGTCGACGGTGAACACCCACTGCGGCTGCCTGGTCTCCACGGCCAGCGCCCTGGCCTCGGCGCCGGCGACGACCCCGAGCCGGGTGTCGGCGAGCCGAGCCGCCAACGTCGCCTGCCCGACCAACGCCTGCGCGAGCACCCCGAACGGCCCCCGCGCCCGCATCCCCGCGATCGCCTCCGCGTACAACCGCGCGCCCAGTGGGAAGGCCCCGACCGCGTTCGCCGCCATGCCCAGCTGTTGCAGGTTGGGCGGGCTGACCCAGCTCGCCTTGCTCAGCGCGTCGAGCCGGGAGAGGGACTGCCTGCCGCGCTCCACCGGGGCGACCAACGCGAGCGACGTGACGATCTGCGGGTGGTCCGGGGGCACGTCCAGCCGTTCGATCGCGGCGATCAGGGGAGTGCGGTCGTCCTGCGTGGGGTTGGAGAAGAACCAGCGCATGCTGACGGTGGCCAGCCAGCGCAGCGCGATAGCCGAGCCGTCGCGTGCGCGCATCTCGTCGAGGAACCCGGCGAGGTCGGACAGCCGGTCCACGCCGGTCCACACGTAGTGCAGGGCGATGCCGCGGATGTAGGCGAGCCTGGACCGGTCGATCGGAGCGAGGCCGGCGTCCTCCGCGCGGCCGACGAGGCGTTCCAGGGCGGCACGGTCACCGAGATCCATGGCCATGATGGCGGCGTCGATCAGCCGCGCGCCCCGGCGGGCCGGGTCGGCGCTGAGGTAGGCCGCGCGCTCCAGCGCCTCCAGCGCGAGCCCCGACGCGCCCCTGGCGTTGGCGCGCATCGCCGCGTCGGCGAGACTGGCGGCGACGTCGTCGTCGTAGGACGTCGCGGCGGCCGCCCGGTGCCAGATCCTGCGATCGTCGTCATCGGCCAAGA
>NZ_BOOQ01000101.1 GCF_016863315.1 Planotetraspora silvatica | reverse complement strand
GGTCGTGATGATGGTGTCCACGCTGCGCGTGATGTGGCGCAGGGATCGTCCCAGCAGGACGGTGGTGTCGCCGAAGAAATGCTTGGTCATCGTTATTCCTTACTCGTCGGTGCCGACGCTGCGGTCACTGCCGGCTCGCTGTCCTTGCCGGCGTCGCCGACGAGCGAGAGAAAGACGTCTTCGAGAGTCGGCTGCTTCTCGACGTATTCGACCTTGGCGGGCGGGAGCAGCTGCTTGAGCTCGGCCAGGGTGCCGTTCACGATGATCCGGCCCTCGTGGAGGATCGCGATCCGGTCGGCGAGTTGTTCGGCCTCGTCCAGGTACTGCGTCGTGAGCAGCACCGTCGTGCCGTGCTCGGCGAGTTCCTTGACGGTCTGCCACACCTCGATGCGCGCCTGGGGGTCGAGCCCGGTCGTCGGCTCGTCGAGGAAGATGAGCGGCGGATTCCCGATCAGGCTCATCGCGATGTCCAGGCGGCGGCGCATGCCACCCGAATACGTCGACGCCTTCCGCGCGCCCGCGTCGGTCAGGGAGAAACGCGCGAGCAGGTCATCCGCGATCTTGCCCGGATTCTTGAGGTGCCGTAACCGGGCGACCAGCACGAGGTTCTCCCGCCCGGTGAGGATCTCGTCGACGGCGGCGAACTGTCCGGTGAGGCTGATGGACTCCCGCACATTGGCCGGTTGCGTGGCGACGTCGAAGCCGTTGACGCCGGCAGTCCCCGCGTCGGCCTTGAGCAGCGTGGACAGGATTTTCACGACTGTGGTCTTGCCCGCCCCGTTGGAGCCGAGCAGGGCGAAGATACTGCCCCGCGCCACGTCGAAGTCCACGCCGCGCAGTACCTGCAACTCCTTGTAGGACTTCTCCAGGCCCTGCACGTGGATCGCGGG
>NZ_BOOQ01000100.1 GCF_016863315.1 Planotetraspora silvatica | reverse complement strand
CGCCGCTGGAGCAGCACGGCGGCCACGATGATCAGGCCCTTGGCGATGAGTTGATCGCTCGTGTTCAACCCGTTGAGGATGAACAGATTCGTGATCATCGTGAAGATCAGCAGACCCAGAATCGACCCCACGATCGACCCCCGGCCACCCGTCAGCAACGTCCCACCGATGATCACAGCCGCGATCGCGTCAAGCTCATACAAATCACCATGCGTCGACGACCCCGTCGTCGTCCGCGCCATGATGATGATCGCCGCGATCCCGCAACAGAACCCCGACAACGCATACAGCCACATCGTGTGCCGCCGCACATCGATACCCGCCAACCGCGCCGCCTCCGGATTACCGCCCACCGCGAACGTCCGCCGGCCGAACGTGGTCCGGTTCAACACCACCCACCCGACCACCACCACCAACGCCAGCATGTACACCAGCAACGGCAACCCCAGCACCCGCTGCGTCGACAAATCCACCAACGCAGAATTGTCCGCCGACACCAACTGCGTCTTCTTGTCCGACATCCGCTGCGCCAGCCCCCGCGCCGCCACCAACATCGCCAGCGTCGCGATGAACGGCACCATCCGCCCATAAGCGATCAGGAACCCGTTCACCAACCCCGCACCCGTACCGACCAGCACAGCGCACAACGCCATCACCACCGGCCCATACGCCTGCGTCGCCAACGTCGTCGCCCACACCGACGCGAACGCCATCACCGCACCGACCGACAGATCGATCCCCCCACCGATGATCACGAAGGTCGCCCCCACCGTGATCACCCCGATCGTCGACGCCAACGCCAGAATCGACACCAGATTCGACGACGTCGCGAACGTATCCGGAACCGTCACCAACCCCACCCCGGCCAGCAGCAGCAACGCCACCACCAAACCCAGATGCGGAACACCCGCCA
>NZ_BOOQ01000099.1 GCF_016863315.1 Planotetraspora silvatica | reverse complement strand
GGGTGGAACGGGTGCACCACACGGGCGAAGCCCGAGGACACGGGCACAGCAGCACCCGCACCTGGCTGCAGAACGCCTGCGGCACCAGCAGAGCCGCCGCCTCCCACCTGGTGACCATCGGTACCCAACTGGCCCGTCTTCCCGTGGTGCGTGCCCGATTCGCCGAGGGCACCCTGAGCGAGGGCCAGGTCACTGCGATCTGCACCGCCGTCAAAGACCTCACCGACGACCAAGCCCCAATCGCCGAGCAGATCCTGGCAGACCTGGCCGACCAGGCCACCCCCGAAGACGTCGCCAAAGCCGGCCGCTACCTCCGCGACATCCTCGACCCCGACGGGCAAGACAAAGACGACGACGCCGACCACGACAAACGATTCCTGCGCGTACGCCCAACCGACTCCGGCGGCATGCACGGAGAATTCCGACTGCCCAAAGAAGCCGCCGCACGACTGAAGACCTGGCTCGACGCCTACGCCAAACCCGGCGCCGACAACGACGACCGGCCCCTGCGCGTCCGCAACGCCGACGCACTCACCATGCTCCTCGAAACCAAAATCACCACCGAACTACTGGTCCTGGTCAACGCCGAATCCCTCCCCACAGACCACCCCAACCACGACCCCAACCCCGGCCACGACCACCAGCCCGGCCACACGGCGAACAACAGCAACGGCACCAACTGCCGAACTGAAAAGCACACCGAGGCAGGCCGACCGGGACCAGGAGCACAAACACCAGCGCAATCGGAAGCGCAATCGGGCGCACAGTCGGAAGAGCAGGCACGAGATCCGTCGAAGGTGCGATGGAAGGTGCCCGGATTGCTGCTGTCCACCGGCCAGTTGCTGTCACACGCTGACGTGGACCGGTTGGCACGCACATCCACACTGATGCGCCTGGTGATGGACGCCGACGGCCAGGTCCTCGACATGGGCCGCGCCGTACGCC
>NZ_BOOQ01000098.1 GCF_016863315.1 Planotetraspora silvatica | reverse complement strand
TGTACTTGGTCAGCGGGTTGGTGACACGCCGCAGTTGATGCTTGATCAATGAGAAGACCTCCGGGTGTGGTGGAGATGCCGTCTTCACCTAACCGGAGGTCTTCATGGCCCACGCTAATGCCCGCCTGACCGTGCACGGGCGGATCCTGCTGGTGCGGCGCGTCCGCGTCGATGGCCGGCCCGTCGCGCATGTCGCCAAGGAACTGGGCATTTCCCGCCAGTGCGCGCACCGGTGGGTGCGTCGCTATGACGAGCAGGGCTGGTCGGGTCTGCACGAGCGTTCCTCCCGCTCCCATCGGGTGGCCAACCGCACTCCCGCCCCCGTCGAGGCCCGCGTGCTGGCCTGCCGCCGCACCGACCGTCGCGGCCCGGCCCACATCGCCCAGCAGACGGGGGTGCCGGAGCGGACCGTCTCGCGGATCCTGCGCCGCCACGACATGCCCCGCCTGGCCGACTGCGACCCGCTGACCGGCACCGTGATCCGCGCGAGCCGTAACACCACCACGCGATATGAGCGCGCACGGCCCGGCGAGCTGGTCCATCTGGACGTCAAGAAGATCGGCAAGATCCCCGACGGGGGCGGCTGGCGCGTCCACGGCCGGGCCGCCACCGCCGCCCAGCGCCACAAGAAGACCGTCGTCGGCTACGACTACGTGCATGCTGCCGTCGATGACCACTCCCGCCTGGCCTACGCCGAGATCCTGCCGGATGAGACCGGTACCAACAGCGCGGCCTTCCTGCTGCGGGCCGCGGCCTTCTTCGCCCGACACGGGATCGTTCGCATCGAGCGAGTCATCACCGACAACGCGCTTGCCTACCGCCGCTCGGCCGCCTTCGCCGCCGCCGTCCAAGCGCTTGGGGCACGGCAGAAGTTCATCAAGCCGCACTGCCCCTGGCAGAACGGGAAGGTCGAACGGTTCAACCGCACCCTGCAGACCGAGTGGGCCTACCGGCAGGTCTTCACCAGCAACGCCGAACGCGCCCAGGCACTGCAACCATGGGTGGAGTACTACAACACCCGACGACGTCACAGCGCACTGGACGGTCTCCCACCGATCAGCCGACTGTCACCAACGCCCTGACCGAATACA
>NZ_BOOQ01000097.1 GCF_016863315.1 Planotetraspora silvatica | reverse complement strand
CCACTCGCTGGTGAAGCGGTTCCGGCAGGAGGTGGGTGATCGGCTGGCGCGTCAGCGTCGGTTGGATCAGGCCGGTGGTGTGGCGGCGATGTCGGGTGAGGATGAGCGGCAGTTCGCGCGGGCGTTGATCGCTCAGGTGTTGGAGGAGTTCGCGCGGGGGGAGATCGGGGTTGGTCGGACGCCTCCGACGGCTGAGGAGGAGGAGGGGTTGGCGGCGGGGGTTCATGCCGCGTTGTTTGGTGTGGGTCGGTTGCAGCCGTTGTTGGATGATTCTGAGATCGAGAATATCGATGTCAATGGGTGTGATCGGGTTTTTGTGAGTTATGCGGATGGCCGTGAGGTGATGGCTGATCCGGTGGCCGACTCCGATGAGGAGTTGGTGGAGTTGATTCAGATTCTGGCGGCGTATTCGGGGTTGTCGTCTCGGCCGTTCGATACGGCTAATCCTCAGTTGGATCTGCGGTTGCCGGATGGTTCGCGGTTGTCGGCGGTGATGGACGTGACCTCCCGCCCGTCTCTGTCCATCCGCCGCGCGAGGCTGGGCAAGGTCTTCCTCAGCGACCTGGTCGGCAACGGGACCGTGAGCGGTCAGCTCGGTCGCTTCCTGTCCGCGGTGGTGGCGGCGCGGAAGAACGTGATGATCGCGGGGTCGACGAACGCGGGGAAGACGACGTTGTTGCGGGCGTTGGCGAATGAGATTCCGGCGCATGAGCGGTTGATCACGGTGGAGCGGGCGCTGGAGCTGGGGTTGGACCAGTTTCAGGAGTTGCATCCGAATGTGGTGGCGTTTGAGCATCGGTTGCCGAACTCCGAGGGCCAGGGGGAGATCTCCATGGCGGAGTTGGTGCGGCGGTCGCTGCGGATGAATCCGTCGCGGGTGATCGTGGGTGAGGTGCTGGGTGACGAGATCGTCACGATGCTGAATGCGATGACTCAGGGGAATGACGGGTCGTTGTCGACGATTCATGCGAATTCGTCGATGGAGGTCTTCAACCGTATTTCGACGTATGCGTTGCAGGCGGAGGAGCGGTTGCCGATCGAGGCGTCGCACATGTTGATCGCGGGTGCGATCGACTTCGTGGTGTTCATCGAGAAACGCAACGACTA
>NZ_BOOQ01000096.1 GCF_016863315.1 Planotetraspora silvatica | reverse complement strand
CGTCGGCCGCGCTTTTCTCGACGGCGGCCAGGACTTGCTGGACGCGTAGGCCGTCGGCGAATGAGGGTGCGGGGTCGGTGCCGGTGGTGATGGCTTCGAGGAAGTCCTTCACTTCGTGGGTGAAGGAGTGTTCGTAGCCGAGTCCGTGGCCGGGGGGCCACCAGGCTCCGGCGTAGGGGTGGCCGGACTCGGTGACGAGGATGCGGCGGAAGCCGGCTTCCTCGGGGGGCAGGGTGTGGTCGTGGAACCACAGTTCGTTCATGGCTTCGAAGTCGAAGCTCAGTGATCCGTGTGAGCCGTTGATTTCGATGCGCAGGGAGTTTTTGCGGCCGGAGGCGAAGCGGGTGGCTTCGAAGGAGGCCACGGCTCCGCCGGTGAAGCGGCCGAGGAACAGGGCGGTGTCGTCGACGGTGACTTCACCCTGTTCGGTGCCGCCGCTGGCGGCCAGGCCGGCGGAGGTATCGGCGAGGGGGCGGTTTTTGATGAAGGTCTCGGTGATGGCCGAGACTCCGGTGAGCAGGTCGCCGGTGATGTATTGGGCGGTGTCGATGATGTGGGCGCCGATGTCGCCGAGGGCGCCGGAGCCGGCTTTGTCTTTTTGGAGTCGCCAGACCAGGGGGAAGTCGGGGTCGGTGATCCAGTCTTGGAGGTATTGGGCGCGGACGTGGCGGATGGTGCCGAGCCGGCCCTGGGCGACGAGTTGGCGGGCCAGGGCGACGGCGGGGACGCGCCGGTAGTTGAAGGCGACCATGGAGCGGACGCCTCGGGTGGCGGCGTCTGCTGCCGCTGCTGCCATGGCTTCGGCTTCGGCGACGGTGTTGGCCAGGGGTTTTTCCACGATGACGTGTTTGCCGGCGGCCAGGGCGGCGATGGCGATCTCGGCGTGGGAGTCGCCGGGGGTGCAGATGTCGACGATCTGCACGTCGTCGCGGGTGATGAGGTTCTTCCAGTCGGTTTCCACGGCGGCCCAGCCGAGTTGGGCTGCCGCCGCTTCCGTGAGGTCCCTCGACCTGCCCGCGAGCACCGTCATGGACGGTGTCACGGGCAGGTCGAAGAACGCGCCGACACTTCGCCAGGCCTGGGAGTGCACACGTCCCATGAACGCGTA
>NZ_BOOQ01000095.1 GCF_016863315.1 Planotetraspora silvatica | reverse complement strand
CGCGGCGGTCTCCGATGCGGGCCAATCCGCGGGCCTCTTGCAACGTCAGTTGAACCATGGCGCTGGACTGGCCGGCGATGGCCTGTCCGGTACGGGCGGCGGTGACGACATCCTCATATCGGCCTTCGACGAGGGCGAACCAGGCGGACATCTCGTGTGCCCATCCCATGAGTTCGCCGTGTCCGACTTGGCGGCCCATCTCGTAGGCGGCTCGTCGGGCGGTCTCGGCCTCCTCGCGCTCGCCCATGTCGTAGTGCACGCATCCGAGCAGGGCGGTAAGCCATCCGGTGATGACCAACAGTTCGCGGTGCTGGTCGAGCGTGATCCGGCCCGATAGGAGTCTCGTCACTTGGGCGAGGCGCTTTTGGGTGCGGTCTCGGAGCGTCGCGGCGGGAACGACGGGATAAGCGCGGCAGAGCAGATCGACGGCCTCGGCCAGGGCCTCAAGGGTGCCGGTTCCAACATCGGACGCTTGGAGCTGCTCGGCGAGTTCCATCGTGCCGTACAGGTCGGCCTCGGCCCGTAGCGCGTCCACGGGCATGACGCGGGCCTCGATCAGACGTCCCTCGGTGCGCCGAGATTGGGAGAACCCAAGCTCTTCGGGTTGTAACCCGGTGGCCTGAGCGAGCGCGTTGCGTTGGGGAGTGCGGGGCCACGAGACTTCGCCGGCCTCCCATCGGCGGATGCGTTCCTCGTCGATGGCCAGGTGTTCCTTGATGCCAACGGGTGTCTGGTTGATGCGTTCGGCGAGTTCGGCGCGGGTGAGCTGCTGGGCGTTGCGCCATGCACGGAGTTGGACGTTCGGGATGCTGTCGGGCATCTCGGGTCTTTCCTCCCGTCGGGGGGATCAAGAGGGGGGTAAGAGGGGGGCCTCTTGGGGGTCCTGCGGTTTCGCCATTGCCGGTGGACTTGCCATCAACCAACCACGGTACGTCAAGCGGCCTCCCAACAGAGGGAACGCCGAGCGAACGAGGAGATGGCGACGGTGACCCGGCCAGACGAGAACAGCGAGGCAAGACCCTGCCCTTCGTGTCGGGGACGTGGCGCCAAGCGGCGTCATTCGCGCCGTGAGCTTGTCATTGGCGGGACTAGCGGTGATCACGACTCGGGGGTGAGGGAGTGTCTC
>NZ_BOOQ01000094.1 GCF_016863315.1 Planotetraspora silvatica | reverse complement strand
CTAGTCTTCTGAGTCTTGAATTGCATTCATATGTAGGCTTGGGGTGTGGCGCGTACCGGGAGGCCGAAGGCCGAGTTGGTTCTGACGGATGAAGAGCGGGCTGCGCTTGAGGGGTGGGTGCGGCGGCGCACCACACCGCAGGCGTGGGCCCTGCGTTGCCGGATCATCCTGGCCTGCGCGGATGGGACGTCGAACAAGGATGTGGCCGCCCAGCTGGGCTCGACCCCGCATGCGGTGGGCCGATGGCGAGCACGGTTCATCGAGCACCGGATCGCGGGGCTGGGCGATATGCCACGCCCCGGCGGCCCCCGCACCGTGACCGATGAGCAGGTCGCCGCCGTGGTCACCAAAACCCTGGAGCGGAAGCCGAACGACGCGACACACTGGTCGACACGGTCGATGGCTCAGGAAGTCGGGCTGTCGCAGTCGACCGTCTCCCGGATCTGGCGGGCGTTCGGGCTGCAGCCGCACCGCAGCGAGACCTTCAAGCTGTCCACTGACCCCTACTTCATCGACAAGGTCCACGACGTGGTCGGGCTCTACCTCGATCCGCCCGAACGCGCCCTGGTCTTCTGCGTCGATGAGAAATCCCAGATCCAGGCCCTCGACCGATCCCAGCCGGTGCTGCCGATGATGCCCGGGGTGCCCGAGCGGCAGACCGCGGACTATGTCCGGCACGGCACCACCACCCTGTTCGCCGCACTTGAGGTGGCTACCGGCAAGGTCATCGGCTCACTCCACCGCCGGCACCGCGCCGAGGAGTTCAAGGCTTTCTTGATCACGCTCGACAAGCAGGTGCCGGCGGGCCTGGACATCCACCTGGTCTGCGACAACTACGCCACCCACAAGACCCCTGCCGTCAAGAAGTGGCTACTGGCCCACCCACGGTTCCACCTGCACTTCACGCCCACCGGGTCGTCCTGGCTCAACCTGGTCGAGCGCTGGTTCGCCGAACTGACCAACAAGCGGATACGGCGAGGCGTCCACAAGTCCGTCCAGGCCCTCGAAGCCGACATCCGCACCTGGATCGCCACCTGGAACAGCGACCCCAAACCCTACGTATGGACCAAGACCGCAGACGAGATCCTCGAACGCCTCGCCGGATATCTGAACAGAATTCCAGACTCAGAAGACTAGC
>NZ_BOOQ01000093.1 GCF_016863315.1 Planotetraspora silvatica | reverse complement strand
GGTGGCGGCCGCCTTCACCTCCCTGATGGCCTTCGGCACCGTCCCGACTCCGCTGTGGCCCCTCTACCAGGACCGCGACCATTTCGGTGCGACCACGGTCACCGTCGCCTTCGCCGTAATGGTCGTGGGCGCCGCCGGCGGGTTCCTCGCCCTCGGCCATCTGTCCGACCGGCTCGGGCGCCGCCGGGTGATCGTGCCCGCGCTGCTGGTCGGCATCGTGTCCGCCGCCGTCCTGGCGGCCTGGCCCGCGCTTCCCGGCCTGATCGCCGGACGGCTGCTCACCGGCGTCGCCGTCGGGCTCATGGCCTCCACCGCCACGGCCTACATCAGCGACCTCTATCACCAGGCCCGCCCCGAACGAGCCGGTTCCCCCGTTCCCGGGCTCGTCGCGACCGCCGCCAATCTCGGCGGCCTGGCCGTCGGGCCCCTCGTCGCGGGCGCCCTCGCCGAGTGGGCCCCCGCCCCCCTGGCCACCTCCTACCTCCTTTTCGCCGCCCTCATGGCCGTCCTGCTCGGGCTGGTGCTCGTCACCCCCGAGACCGTCGACACCGAGCTCAAGGCCCAGGACCGGCCAGGCAGGTTCGCCCTGCGCCCCGGCCATCGCACCGCGTTCGGCGGCGCGGCGGGGGTCGGCTTCTTCGCCTTCGCCGTGATGGGCCTGTTCTCCTCCCTCGGCGCGATCATCGTCCGCGGTCAGCTGGGCATCACGTCCCAGTTCGTGATCGGCCTGGCTCCCTTCACCGTCTTCGCCGCGTCCGCCGTCGCCCAGCTCGCGCTGGGCAGGCTCCCCCTGCACCGCCTGCTCATCACGGGCACCCTGCTCTTCCCCACGGGCCTGGCGCTCACGGCGCTCTCGCTCTACCACCCCGCGCTCTGGCTGTTCCTCGTCGCCGCCACCCTGGCGGGCGCCGGAGCCGGCCTCCTCTTCAAGGGCGCCATCACCCAGAGCGCCGTCTCGGCCGTCCCCGCCTCCCGAGCGGGCGTGCTCGCGACCTTCTTCGTGATCGCCTACCTCGGCATGGGCCTGCCGTCGATCGCCTTCAGCCTCGTCATCCAGCACGCCGCCCTCGAGCCCACGATGATCGGCTTCGCCGTCGCCCTCTCCCTCGGCGCCGTCGCCGCCGTCGTCACCGCCATCCGCACCGCCC
>NZ_BOOQ01000092.1 GCF_016863315.1 Planotetraspora silvatica | reverse complement strand
TACTACAGTCAGATTTTGTGATCTATAGTCTTGGGTCATGCCGGATGGGGTGACTGCAGACGAACTGCAGGCGTGGGTGTCAGGCTTGGACGCGCTGTTCGGGCGGGTGGCGGGCCGGTTCGGGCGGGTGGAGCCGCGTAAGCAGGCGCGGGCGTATGTGATGGGGTTGCTGGCTCCGGTGGAGCGTAAGAACGGCTGGCAGCTCGCGGAGGCAGCCGGGGATTCCTCGCCGGATCGGATGCAGCGGCTATTGAACAACGCCCGGTGGGACGCGCGGGAAGTGCGTGTCGACCTGCGGGCTTATGTGGTGGAGAACCTTGGCCACCGTGATGGTGTGCTGATCGTGGACGAGACCGGCTTCATCAAGAAGGGCGTCAAGTCGGCCGGGGTGCAACGCCAATACTCCGGAACCGCCGGCCGGGTCGAGAACTGCCAGCTCGGAGTGTTCCTGGCGTATACCTCCCCGCTGGGACGGGCGTTGATCGACGCTGAACTGTATCTGCCGAAGTCCTGGACCGATGATCAAGCCCGGTGCGCCGAAGCCGGTATCCCCCAGAACACGGAGTTCGCCACCAAGCCGGTGCTGGCCCGAGCGATGCTGGCGCGCACCCTGGACGCAGGGATACCCGTTTCCTGGGTTACCGCTGATGAGGCCTACGGGCAGGACTACAAGTTCCGGCACTTCCTGGAGCTGCGCCGCCTTAACTACGTGGTCGCCGTGCCCAAGAGCCAAAGGGTCGGCGCCGAGCTCGGCGCCGACACCCGTGCCGATTCCTTGGCCGCCCAAGCCCCACCTGAAGCGTGGAAGCGCCTGTCGTGCGGGGACGGCGCGAAAGGGCTCCGCCTATATGACTGGGCACTGGCCGACATGCACTTCGAGACCGAACCCGGCTACCAACGGTGGCTCCTGGTCCGCCGTAGCCTCACCCCCAACGCCAAGGGCGAGCTGGAACTGGCTTACTACCTGTGCCACGGCCCCACCGGCAGCACCATCGACGACCTCATCCGTATCGCCGGGGCCCGCTGGGCAATCGAAGAGTGCTTCCAGGCCGCCAAGAACGAGACCGGCCTCGACCACTACCAGGTCAGACGGTACGACGCCTGGCACCGCCACATCACCCTGGCCATGCTCGCTCACGCCTACCTCGCCGTCACCGCAGCCACAGCCCCAAAAGCAGCCGCGGCCTGGTCCGCCTCACACCAGCGGAGATCCGCCGTCTCCTGGCACACCTGACCCACGCCATCTCCCGACCACTCGACTTCGCCCTTGCCTGGTCACACCGCAGACGCCAGCACCAGACCCGCGCCCGCAGCAGCCACTACTGGAAACGCTGGCTCAGATATCACGAAATCAAGCTGTAGTA
>NZ_BOOQ01000091.1 GCF_016863315.1 Planotetraspora silvatica | reverse complement strand
TGTCCTGCGCCGGAAATTCGTCGGCAATATTTAGCCAAGGATTCGAGGATCTCTTCGGCGGTCTTGGTCCATACGAACGGCTTGGGGTCGTCGTTCCACTGATCCATCCAGGCGCGGATGTCCTTCTCCAGGGTCTGGACGCTTTTGTGGACTCCCCGGCGAATCATCTGGTCGGTCAGGTAGCCGAACCACCGCTCCACCTGGTTGATCCACGAGGATCCGGTCGGGGTGAAATGCATGTGGAAGCGAGGGTGGGCGGCCAGCCACGCCTTGATCGCCGGAGTCTTGTGGGTGCCGTAGTTATCGCAGATCAGGTGGATGTCCAGCTCAGCCGGCACGGTCTTGTCGATGGTGATCAGGAACTTCTTGAACTCGGTCGCGCGGTGCTGACGGTGGAGTTCGCCGATGACGGTGCCGTCTTCGACGTTGAAGGCGGCGAACAGGCTGGTGATCCCGTTGCGCACATAGTCATGGGTACGCCGCTCGGGCATTCCGGGCATCATCGGCAACACCGGCTGCGAGCGGTCCAACGCCTGGATCTGCGACTTCTCATCCACGCACAGCACCACCGCCTTCTCCGGCGGGTTGTGATACAGCCCCACCACATCGACGACCTTCTCCACGAACAACGGATCGGTGGACAGCTTGAAGGACTCGGTCCGATGCGGCTTGAGCCCGAAGTCCCGCCAGATCCGTCCGATCGTCGACATGCTCAGCCCGCTGCGCTTGGCCATCGAAGCACGTGACCAGTGCGTGGCGTCCTTCGGCGTCTCCTCAAGTGTCGCCACCACCACCTGCTCGACCTGATCAAGGGTGATCGACGGCGGCCGGCCCGGTCGTTGCTCATCGACCAGCCCGTCCAGCCGCAGCCGCAGAAACCGGGTCCGCCACTTGGACACCGTGTCCGGATGCACCCGCAACTCGGATGCGATCTGCGTGTTGTCCTTGCCGTCCGCGCATGCCAGCACGATCTTTGACCGCATCGCCAGGACCTGGGACGACTTCGCCCGCCGCGCCCACCGTTGCAGCGTTACCCGTTCCTGTTCGGTCACCGCCAACTCCGCCTTCGGGCGTCCCGGACGCGCCTCGTCGGCCAACGCCTCCACCCCGCCACGAGCGAATGCTGCACGCCACTTCCGCACCGTGGCCAGCGACGCCCCGAGCTCCCGCGACACCTGCGCGTTGCTCGCCCCCGGCTCCGCGCACGCCAACACGATGTTCGCTCGGATCGCCGACCTCGACGACTGGGCCGACATGCCGATCAGTCGAGCACGCTCAGCCTCGGTCAGATGAATCTCCACCGCGGACGGCCCAGGATGCGTCATGCAGATCAGCATAGAAACTTATGCAGCGAATTTCAGACGTATGAC
>NZ_BOOQ01000090.1 GCF_016863315.1 Planotetraspora silvatica | reverse complement strand
GGGTCACCATGTAGGTGCCGGTGCAGGTGGTGGACGCCTGCGGCGCGAGTGTCCCCATCGGGCAGGTGATCACCGCAGGTGTTCCGGTGCCCGAGAAGGCGGTGTCGGCCGCGGTCACGTTGGTGAGGGTGACGTTTCCGGTGTTGAGGACGAAGTAGGAGTAGGTGACCGTCTCTCCGGCCGTACCCACGGTGCTGGGAGATGCCGTCTTCAGCAACGCCAATCCCGACGCCGCTTCAGCGGTGACCGTCGCGGTCGAGTCGTTGGAGGTGGTGACCGCTCCCGATGGCTGGGTGGCTGTGGCGGTGGCGGTGTTGACGACGGAGCCGGCGTCGATGTCGGCCTGGGTGATCGTGTAGGTGCCGGTGCAGGTGGTGGACGCCTGCGGCGCGAGTGTCCCCATCGGGCAGGTGATCACGGGGGGTGTTCCGGTGCCGGAGAAGGCGGTGTCGGTGGCGGTCACGTTGGCGAGGGTGACGTTTCCGGTGTTGATGACCCTGAAGGAGTAGGTGACCGTCCTGCCGGCGTTCCCCACGGTGCTGGGGGCCGCAGTCTTCAGCAGTGCCAGCCCTGAGGCCGCGGCGATGGTCACGGTCGCGGTCGAGTCGTTGGAGGTGGTGACCGCTCCCGACGGCTGGGTGCCTGAGGCGGTGGCGGTGTTGACGACGGAGCCGGCGTCGGCGTCTGCCTGGGTGATCGTGTAGGTGCCGGTGCAGGTGGTGGACGCCTGTGGGGCGAGTGTCCCCATCGGGCAGGTGATCACGGCGGGTGTTCCGGTGCCGGAGAAGGCGGTGTCGGTGGCGGTCACGTTGGTGAGGGTGACGTTTCCGTTGTTGATGATGAAGTAGGAGTAGGTGACCGTTCTGCCGGCGTTCCCCACGAAGCTGGGGGCCGCCGTCTTCAGCAGGGCCAGCCCTCCAGCCGCGGCGATGGTCACGGTGGCCGTCGACGAGGCAGAGGTGACGGTGAGACCGGTCAGCGTTGTGCCTGAGGCGGTGGCGGTGTTGACGACCGATCCTGCGTCGGCGTCGGCCTGGGTGATCGTGTACATGCCGGTGCAGGTGGTGGACTCCTGGGGGGCCAGTGTGGTGACCGGGCAGGTGATCAAGGGAGGCGTTCCCGAGCCGGAGAAGGCGGTGTCGGTCGCGCTGATATCGGTGAGAGTCTCGTTTCCGGTGTTGATCACGAAGTAGGAGTAGGTGACCGTTCTGCCGGCGTTCCCCACGGTGCTGGGGGCCGCGGTCTTCAGCAGCGCCAGCCCTGGAGCCGGCTCACCGGTGACCGTCGCGGTCGACGGGTCGGAGGTGATGGCGGGGCCGGTCGGCGGGGTGCCTGAGGCGGTGGCGGTGTTGACGATCGAGCCGGCGTCGATGTCGGCCTGGGTGACGGTGTAGTCGCCGGTGCAGGTGGTCGAGG
>NZ_BOOQ01000089.1 GCF_016863315.1 Planotetraspora silvatica | reverse complement strand
CTGCGGGATGAGCGCGTACCGATCGTCGTTCACAACGCGCATCGCCTTGTTCGGTGGCGTGGTGGCTGCCCTGCTGGCTGCGCTGCTCGTGACGGTGCTGATGATCGGCATGAGGTATTTCGTCACCGATCGCCTCACCGACGAGATCGCCGCCATCGGTGGCCGCGTGGCCATCCAGGTGGAGCGGGCTCAGCTGGCGAACTATCCCCTCACGCTCCTCCCGTCGCGCGACGTTCAAGTCGTCGACCTGAATGGTCGGGTCGTCGCCTCGACGCCGAAATTGCGGGGCATGCCGCCGATGGCGCGGTTCACCCCCGATGGTGAGCAAACCGCAAGATCGGTCGTGTGCGGCGGGGTCTTCCCGCGCGGGGAATGCGACATCGTGGTGGCGCAATGGGCCAATCCCGCCGGCGGGAGAGTGATCGTCTACAGTGCCGCCCCGGTGGTCCCTCCCTGGGTCGATCCGTGGCTGGCCGGCCTGGTGGGAGGGAGCGCGGTGGGGCTCGCGGCGGCCGTCACCTACTTCGGTTACCGGATCGCCAGGGCGTCCCTCAGGCCGGTGAACGCCATCCGGGCCGAACTCGACGAGATCAACGCGACATGTCCCGATCGCCGTGTGCCCGTGCCGTCCAGCGCTGATGAGATCCACGATCTGGCTGCGAGTGTCAACCACACGCTGGGCCGCTTGCAGGCCGCGATGGATCAGCAGCGGCGGTTCGTTTCCGACGCCTCTCATGACCTGCGCAGTCCGATAGCCGCGCTGAGGGCCGAGGCGGAGGACGCTCAGCTGGCGCCCCAGGAGACCAGCGTGGCCAAGCTGAGCTCGACCTTCCTGGCCGGTCTCAACCGGCTCCAGGCGATTGTGAGCGACCTGTTGACCATCGCACGGCTGGACGCCGGGATGCCCGCCGCGCACGACCATGTCGACCTGGCCGAGCTCGTCTCGGCGGAGTGCCGGATCCGCCACGATCCGACGAAGACGGTCGAATGTGCGCTCGAATCCGGCGTGGTGGTCATCGGCGACCGGTTACGCCTGAGCCGGCTGCTCACCAACCTCGTCGACAACGCCGAACGGCATGCCGAAACCATGATCATCATCACCGTGCGGCGAGAATCTCGCGACGAGGGGGGCGATCAACTCTTTCCGCACGGTGTCGCCTTATTGGAGGTGCTCGACGACGGCGGTGGCATCGATCCGGCTAAGCGCGAGGTGGTGTTCCAGCGGTTCGCTCGTTTGGAAGCCTCCCGTAGCAAGGATGCCGGTGGCACGGGATTAGGCCTGCCGATCGCCCGGCAGATCGCCGAGGCCGGCGGGGGAACCCTCCGGATCGAGGACAGTCCTCGCGGCGCACGCTTCGTCCTCCGCCTCCCGCTCGCCGCGACCAGGCCGATGCCACATCTCCCTCCCCGGATCCCGGCGCACCGGGCGAGCGCGGAGGGCGGGCTACTTGAGCTCT
>NZ_BOOQ01000088.1 GCF_016863315.1 Planotetraspora silvatica | reverse complement strand
CTGGTTCCGGCTCGGGGCGTCCTCGCTTGTCAATGATCTGCTCATGCAGCGGCAGAAGATGGCCACCGGCCGGTATGCCGGGCCTGACTATTTCACCCTGGACTAAGGCGGCCATCCCATGTTCGAGTACGCACCCGCGCCGGAGTCGCGGGCGATCGTCGACATCAAGTCGTCGTACGGTCTGTTCATCAACGGTGAGTGGGTCGAGCCTGTCGGTGAGGGACGGGACAAGACGGTCAACCCGGCCAGTGAGGAGGTGCTCGCCGAGGTCGCCGTGGCGGGCGAGGCCGACGTCGACCGGGCGGTGCAGGCGGCGCGTAAGGCGTTCACGGTGTGGTCGGCCATGCCGGGATCGGAGCGGGCCAAGTACATTTTCCGGATCGCGCGGATCATTCAGGAGCGGGCCCGGGAGTTGGCTGTGCTGGAGTCTTTGGACAACGGCAAGCCGATCCGTGAGTCGCGTGATGTGGATCTGCCGTTGGTCGCGGCGCACTTCTTCTATTACGCGGGGTGGGCGGACAAGCTGTCTTATGCGGGGTTCGGGCCGTCGCCTCAGCCGTTGGGGGTGGCGGGGCAGGTCATCCCGTGGAATTTTCCGCTGCTCATGCTGGCGTGGAAGATCGCGCCGGCGTTGGCGTGTGGGAACACGGTCGTGTTGAAGCCTGCGGAGACCACGCCGTTGACGGCGTTGGCTTTCGCGGAGATCTGCCGGCAGGCCGATCTGCCTGCCGGTGTGGTGAACATCGTGACGGGCGCGGGGGAGACGGGCGCGGCGGTGGTCGGTCATCCTGATGTCGACAAGGTGGCGTTCACCGGGTCGACCGAGGTCGGTCGTCTGATCGCGCGTTCGGTCGCCGGGTCGCGGAAGAAGGTGACGTTGGAGCTTGGTGGCAAGGCCGCCAACATCGTGTTCGAGGACGCGGCGCTGGATCAGGCGGTCGAGGGCATCGTCAACGGCATTTTCTTCAATCAGGGTCATGTGTGCTGCGCGGGTTCGCGTCTGCTGGTTCAGGAGTCCGTCGCCGGCGAACTGCTGGAGGCGCTCAAGCGGCGGCTGTCCACCCTGCGGCTCGGCGACCCACTGGACAAGAACACCGATATCGGTGCGATCAACTCGGCCGGTCAGCTGGCCAAGATCCGGGAGTTGTCGGATGCGGGGGAGGCTGAGGGGGCGGAGAGGTGGTCGCCGGTGTGTCCGATCCCGGACAAGGGGTTCTGGTTCCCGCCGACCATTTTCACCGGGGTCGCTCAGTCGCACCGTATCGCCAGGGAGGAGATCTTCGGGCCGGTGTTGTCGGTGTTGACGTTCCGTACTCCCGCGGAGGCGGTCGAGAAGGCCAACAACACGCCCTTCGGGTTGTCGGCCGGCGTTTGGACGGAGAAGGGTTCGTTGATGTTGTGGATGGCGTCCCGGCTGAGGGCCGGTGTCGTCTGGTCCAACACGTTCAACAAGTTCGACCCCACGTCGCCCTTCGGTGGCTACAAGGAATCCGGCTACGGCCGCGAGGGCGGACGCCACGGTCTGG
>NZ_BOOQ01000086.1 GCF_016863315.1 Planotetraspora silvatica | reverse complement strand
TCCGATCGGGATCTGAACCCGGCGCATCCCCTACCCCGTCCACGGCTATACGCCGCGACCTCAGTTAGCAATGCCTGAAACCGCTTGGAATAGGAGGACCGAGATGAAACCGAAAGGTGTCCTCGTCGTCGGGAGCATCACCGCGGATGTCACAGCGTTCAGCCGCCGACTGCCCCACCGAGGAGAGACGGTTCTCGGCGACGACGTCACTTTGGTCCTGGGCGGGAAGGGCGCGAACCAGGCGGTCGCCGCCGCCCGTGGAGGAGCGCCCACCTGGCTGGTCGGCTGCGTCGGCAAAGACCCGTTCAGCGAGATCGTGTTGGCGGGGCTGCATTCCCATGGGGTGGTTTCGACGGAGATTCGTACCGTCGGCAACCGTACGGGCGTCGCACACATCAGAGTCGACGCGTCGGGCGAGAACGACATCGTCATCACGCCCCTCGCCAACTCGGACCTGAGCGTCGACATGGTGGAGGAGAGCATCCGTGCCGTCCGTGACAGGGCGAGCGTGCTACTCCTCCAACTCGAGATCCGCACCGAGGTCGCCTGTCACGCCGCGGAGGCGGGCGCGCACGCCGGCCTGACTGTCGTGCTCGACCCGGCGCCCGCGCAATCGCTGCCTGACCGCGTCTGGCCGCACGTCGCCATCGTCACTCCCAATGAGAGCGAGGCCACCGCTCTAACCGGCGTGGAGGTCGTCGACCTCGAATCCGCCGAGCGGGCCGCGGCTTGGTTCCTTGATCGGGGTGTACGGCATGCGCTCATCACGCTTGGCGCGGCCGGCGCTCTCTCGGTCACTCCGGAGCAGACACGGCACTTCCCCGCCTACCCCGTCAATCCGGTGGACACCACCGCCGCAGGTGACGCCTTCACCGGCTCTCTGGGCGCGGCCCTCGCCGGGGGCCTTGACACCGCCACGGCCATCCGTCGGGGGATGGCCGCCGGAGCATTGGCGACCACCCGGCCCGGCGCCAGTCCATCACTTCCCGACCGGGAAGCGGTGGACGAACTGATCAACCTGCACGCCATCGTGGAAGGAGCCGCCCAATGAGGAGCAACAGCGCAACCTCAGCGCCAGTCGGCTCGCGTGATCTCTGAAATCGGGCACACCTGACCGGCTCGCCTGGACGTGCCTTGCGGTTGCGCCAGGCGGCTCCAGGACGAAGGCCCTCTCCGAAGATCCGCTCGGGAGGGCCTTCGTCAAGAATTGCGCCGGCGTCGGGATGTCGCTGTCGGCGCAACTCGGTGAGTGGGTCAGCGGGTGTGCTCGGCTGCGTCCTCGATCACATCGGCCACGACCGCGGGATGGCTGATCATGACGACGTGGGAGGCACCCTTGACTTCAACGACGTGGGAGCCGGCGCGCTGGTACTCGAACCGCTCGAGCGCCGGGGGGATGGACTTGTCGGCGGTGGCGACGATGCCCCAGGACGGGATCGTGTGCCAGGCGGCGGCGGTGGTGACGTCGGTGAAGGAGGAGGCGCTGAACGGGCGCTGCTCGGCGGCCATCAGGCCGGTGACGCTCTGGGGGAGGTCGGCGGCGAAGACGTCGTGGAAGCGGTCGGGCTGCAGGTAGAGGTCGGTGCCGGTGCTGCCGTCGGCGTTGGTGAAGGGGACCTCGTTCAGGGCGGCCTGGATCTCGCTGCCGGGATACTTCTGAATGAGGACGCCGAGCTGCTCACCCTTGTCGGGGACGAACGCGGCGACGTAGACCAGTGCCTTGACGTTGGGGTGTCCCGCCGCGGCGTTGGTGATGACGGCTCCGCCGTAGGAGTGGCCGGCGAGGATGACCGGGCCCTTGATGGAGTCGAGGAAACTGGAGATGTAGGCCGCGTCGGTCGGCAGGCCGCGCAGCGGGTTGGCCGGGGCGACGACCGGGTAGCCGTCCTTGGCCAGGCGCTTGATCACGCCGTTCCAGTTGGAGCCGTCGGCGAAGCCGCCATGCACCAGGACGACGGTCGGCTTAGGGGATGCCGCTGTGGCGCTGCCGGCGGTGGCCGGGCCAGAGGCGGCGGAAGCCGTGGGCATGATGGCCGCGATGGCGGCGACGGCTGCCGCGGCGGTCATGAGCGCGCGACGGTGAACTCTGTTCATGAATGTTGGGTCCTTGCGAGGAAAGAAGGGGTGGAACGCGTCCCACGGTACGAATCGGGCGTCTTTGTTCGCGTACGTCAGATGATGTAATCGCCGTCCCTGGCGGTCATGAGGCGGCTGAGCTCGCCGCGGGTGGTGATGCCGAGCTTGGGGAAGACGCGCGACAGGTGTGTGCTG
>NZ_BOOQ01000085.1 GCF_016863315.1 Planotetraspora silvatica | reverse complement strand
CTGGCCTGGTCGGAGAATTCGGCGTTGATGTGGACGACGCCGTAGGAGTAGCCCTTGATGGTGGGGCTGATGAGGATGTGGTCGAGGACCTGGGAGTTGCCGTCGAAGATGTAGCTGTAACGCTGGTCGGCGGGCAGGGTGTCGATCAGAGTCTTCAGGACGGTGCCGTTGCCGGTGAGGGTCTGGACAGCGGGGCTGAACTGGTAGTCGTTGAGATCGCCCAGCACGATGACCTGGGCGCGGCCGCCGCTCTTGTCGGACAGGTCCTTGACGAAGTTGTGGACCTCGGTGGCCTGGGCGATGCGCTGGACTTCGGTGCTGCGGACCGGCGGCTGGACGGCGGCGCTGAGCGGGGCGTCGCCGCCCTTGGAGTTGAAGTGGTTGGCGATGACGAACAGTTGCTGGTTGCCGTGGTAGCGGAACTCGCCGACGAGCGGTTTGCGGCTGGTGACCCAGGCATCGCTGGTCGGGTTGATCCGGCCGGGTGAGACCGACAGGGAGATCTGCTTGCCGCCCCCGTGCTTGCTGTCCTCATGCTTGCTGACGACGGACACGGGCGTGTTGGCGTCGCCGCCGCGGCGGTCGACGAAGGTCACCCGCCCGGGATTGAACAGGAACCCCTGGCGGATGTTGCCGCCGGGTGCGCCGCCGTCGGTGTCGTTGTTCGGGTCGATGGAGCGCCAGGCGTACTTAGGGCCGCGCGCGGCTCGGATCGCGGCGATGAACTTCGCGATGGTCTGGTCGGCTGCGACGACGCCGTCGTCGGTGGTGCCGTTGTTGTCCTGGATCTCCTCCAGGGCGAGGATGTCGGGTGCGCCGAGGTTGGTGACGACCGCCTGGGCCAGCCGGGTGAACTTGGTGTCCGGGTCGGTGGCGGTGAGGTTCTCGACGTTGTAGGTCGCCACCGACAGGTCGTGCTTGTCCTTCGACGGGAGCACCTTCTGGCGTTTGAGGCCGCCCTCGGTGATCGTGCCGAGCTGGGTGGCCTGCACGACGTAACCGCCGAACGACTGGTAGTCCACCGGTCCAGTGGTGCCGGCGGCCAGGGTGGAGCCGACGTTGGCGGCGGGTGCGCCGTTCAGTGCGACGATCATCAGCCGGCCGCTGTTGGGGTCGTCGTAGCTCTTGTAGATGGAACCACCGCGCGGGGTCGGGTTCTGGCCCGGCTTGAGGGTCACCCACAGCTCGGAGAACTCCGTGTTGACCGGGCTGACCAGGCGGGTGTCCTGGGCGATGGTGACCCGCATGCCCTCGTGGATCTCCAGCCAGTCCAGCACGTAGGAGGACGGCTCCAAAGGTTGGGCCTCGAGGCTGCCGCTCTTGGTGTAGGCGTCGGGTAGAGCGACCGGTACGGCCGCGGGCAGCGCGTTGCCGCTGCTGAGCTTGGTGGTGGTGATCGCGCCGCCGAGTTCGGTGAGGCTCTGCGCGCCGGCGGCAGGGCGGAACTCGGTGACGCGGCCGGTGACCAGGACGGAGTCCCCCATGGCCACCGCCGGCGACGTCGAGCCCAGGAAGACGAACATGCCCTCGCTGGTCAGGGCGTCGGCGTCGACGCTGGGGTCCTGGAACCAGAAACCGCGCGCGTTGCCGGTCACCCGGACGGCCGTGACGATGCCCGGGACGTTCGTGACGCTCTGCCCGACGATCGGGGAGATCCGGCCCGCACCCTGGATGTCATGGATGCGCACGGTCCCCGGAGTCGGGTCGCCCGGGCCGCCCGAGTCGTCCGCGGTCACCGTGGTACCCGCCGTGTTGGTGGCCTTCGGCACACCGGCGGTGAAGTCGACGGCGTTGTTGTCGGTGTCGATCAGCGCGCCAGTTCGGGCGTTGGCCGTGGAGTTGGTGAGCCCGGGCGCGGCAAGTGTCTCGACGTTCGCCGTCGCGCCGTAACCGACCAGGTCCTTGACGTTCGGAGCAGTCGCGCAGCTGATGCCGCAGCCCACCAGTGGGATTTGGGCCGTGACCAGGGCGACGACACCCGAGGTCGCGGACATGGGGATCGAGCCGATGGCGTCGGGCGTGGGCAGCGCCAGGGTGCCGCTGGCGCCGGCAGCCTCCTGGACCAGGTACCTGCCGTGCGCGGGGATGCTGCCGGTCAGATTGGTCATCTGAAAGACGGCGCCCGCGGCGGAGGCGTACTGGATGCTCCAGGCCGAGACGTCGATGGGGTGGTCGGTGGTGTTGGCCAGCTCGATGTAGTCGTTCTTGAAGACGGCTTGGGCATTGCCGCCGCCGCCGTACACAGCGGAGATGACGACGTCGGACGAGAGGGCGTTCGCGGTGCCGGGTTGTAGT
>NZ_BOOQ01000084.1 GCF_016863315.1 Planotetraspora silvatica | reverse complement strand
CGCAGCAACGGTCCAGAGCGTGTGTTTCACAGGACGCGGCGGAAGTCGGCGTCGCGCTTGCCGCTTTCAGCGGATGCTGTCGGCCGGTGTCGAGGGAGTGTCCGTGCCCTGTCTGACCAGGAGGACGAGTCGCTCTGCTTGAGTGGCGTCCGTGGCGGTCAGGGCGATCCCGTTGGCCAGGGCGAGTAGTTCCGATGCGTTGAGGTCGGCGCGGACAGCACCGGCGTATTGCGCCCGGGTCAGCAGTGCGGACGCGGCTGTGTGCATCGAGTGGTGCCAGCGGTCGAACAGCGCGGAGCGCTGACCTGTGCGGTCATCGGTGATCGACAGCGCCAGTTCCCGCTTGGCTGCCACGTGTGCGATGAAATCCTGAAGCCAGCCGAAGAGGGCGTCGCCGGGAGGATCCTCGGCCAGCAGGGACTGGCTCCGGGCGCAGAGCTCGGCCACTTCCTCGGAGTAGACGGCGATGATCAGTTCGCGGCGCGTCGGAAAGTGCCGATACATCGTGGCGTTGCCGACGCCGGCCCGGCGGGCGATGTCGTCAAGCGGGGCGTCGACGCCGTGGTCGTGGAAGACGTCCCTGGCCGCGGCCACGAGCAGGTCGTAGTTGCGCTGAGCGTCCGCGCGACGACGACGCTGGGGTTCCGAACGCGGTGCAGGTCCGGCGCTCTGCGGTGGCATGACCCTCCTTGCTAATTGGGGACTTCCCCGGTTACGGTAGCCGAACACAGCAATCGGGGAGCTCCCCATTTGCTGCCTCATGTGTCCCCACCAGAGGAGATTCCGTATGCCGCAGGGAGCAGAAGACACCGCGCACCCGGGGCCTGGAGAGATTCACCGGCGCGTCGTCGAGAGCTACGCGCAGATTCTGGAAGGCCGGCTCGAAGACGCTCTGAAACTGATCGACCCTGAGGTCGTCGACCACCGGGGAGGCACCCAAGGCGATCACCGGGGACGCGATGCCTGGCGACAGAAGTGGGAGCGGATGAGCGCGGGCAGCGCGTTCCACGACGTCTCGGTGACGATCGAGCAGAACGTCGTATCCGGCAACACCTCCGTCAACCGGTACACCAGCCGGGGCACCCACACGGACTCCGGCCGACGCTACGAGGTCCTCAGTATGGACATGGTCCGCGTCCGCAACGGCCGAATCGTCGAGCACTGGGCCCTGCGCGACGCCGACGCGATGCGCGACCAGTTGGGCCTGTGAAGGAACCGCCTACGTCTGGCGGCCAGATGATGACCGCCGCACCTCATGGGAACCTCGCCCGCTGGCAGGAGGCGTTCGACACCCTCATGGGCCGGGTCGCGGGTCGGTTTGCCCGGGTCGAACCCCGGCGCCGGATGAGGAAGTTGGTGCTTGGACTGCTGTCCGACCTGCCGCGCAAGAACTGCTGGACCATCGCCGAGTGGGCCGGCGACACGACGCCGGACGGCATGCAGCACCTGTTGGGCAGGGCCAAGTGGGATGCCGATCAGGTCCGCGACGACGTACGCAGCTACGTGGTGGAGCACCTGCACGACGACCAGGCGGTGCTGGTCGTCGACGAGACCGGCGACGTGAAGAAGGGCGTGGACACAGTCGGCGTCCAGCGCCAGTACACCGGTACCGCCGGCCGGATCGAGAACTCCCAAGTCGCCGTCTACCTGGTCTACGCCGGTCAGCGCGGCCACGCCGCAGTGGACCGGGAACTCTACGTTCCGCGCTCCTGGACCTCCGACCCCGACCGCTGCCGCGCCGCGGGCCTTGCCGAGAAAACCACCTTCGCCACCAAGCCGGAACTGGCCGCTCATATGGTCGCCCGGTTCCTGGACGCCGGCCATCAGGCTGCCTGGGTTGCCGGTGACGAGGTCTACGGCGGCAACCCGAAGCTGCGAACTGCACTGGAGGAACGCGGCACCGGCTACGTCCTCGCGGTGGCCTGCTCGCACGAAGTCACCACCGGTGCAGGGAAGTTCCGTGCGGACATCTTGGCCAAGAAGGTGCCCAATAGGGCCTGGCAGAAGCTCTCCGCAGGGGCCGGGGCCAAGGGCCACCGCTTCTACAACTGGGCAGTCATCGACCTCCCCGACCCCCGCCCTGGGAGTCGTCAGCTACTGATCCGCCGCAACCGCAGCACCGGCGAACTCGCCTACTACCGCTGCTACTCGCCCGCGTCCGTGCCGCTGACCATGCTGGTCAGAGTCGCTGGATCACGATGGAGAGTCGAGGAGTTCTTCCAGTCGGGCAAAGGCTTGGCCGCAGTCGACGAGCAGCAGGTCCGCCGCTATACCTCCTGGTCCCGCTGGGTCACCCTCGCCATGCTCGCGCACGCTTTCCTCGCCGTCATACGCGCAGACGAGCACACCCGCCCCACACCCGATGCCCTCATCCCGCTCACCTGCAACGAGATCCAGCGCCTGTTCATCACCATCGTTGTCCGCCCCGTCCACGATGCCGCCCACCGGCTCGGCTGGTCCGACTGGCGGCGCCGCCACCAGGCCCGATCCCAGGCCAGCCACTACCGGCGAC
>NZ_BOOQ01000083.1 GCF_016863315.1 Planotetraspora silvatica | reverse complement strand
GATTGTCCGGCGGCGTCCTACTCTCCCACACCGTCCCCGGTGCAGTACCATCGGCGCTGGAAGGCTTAACTTCCGGGTTCGGAATGTAACCGGGTGTTTCCCTTCCGCCATAACCGCCGTAACCCTATGAAACTATCAACCCACCTGAACACAGGCCTGATTGTTGTTTCTGAATCACATAGTGGACGCGAGCAAGATGCTTTGTGGTCAAGTCCTCGGCCTATTAGTACCGGTCAGCTCCACACGTTACCGTGCTTCCACTTCCGGCCTATCAACCCTGTCGTCTCCAGGGAGCCTTACCCCATCACTGGGTGGGAGACCTCATCTCAAGGCGAGCTTCCCGCTTAGATGCTTTCAGCGGTTATCCCTACCGAACGTAGCCAACCAGCCGTGCTCCTGGCGGAACAACTGGCACACCAGAGGTTCGTCCGTCCCGGTCCTCTCGTACTAGGGACAGCCCCTTTCAAGTCTCCTGCGCGCGCAGCGGATAGGGACCGAACTGTCTCGCGACGTTCTAAACCCAGCTCGCGTACCGCTTTAATGGGCGAACAGCCCAACCCTTGGGACCTACTCCAGCCCCAGGATGCGACGAGCCGACATCGAGGTGCCAAACCATCCCGTCGATATGGACTCTTGGGGAAGATCAGCCTGTTATCCCCGGGGTACCTTTTAGCCGTTGAGCGACACCGCTTCCACATGCCGATGCCGGATCACTAGTCCCAGCTTTCGCTCCTGCTCGACCCGTCAGTCTCACAGTCAAGCTCCCTTGTGCACTTACACTCGACACCTGATTGCCAACCAGGCTGAGGGAACCTTTGGGCGCCTCCGTTACTCTTTAGGAGGCAACCGCCCCAGTTAAACTACCCACCAGACACTGTCCCCCACCCGGATACACGGGCGCGGGTTAGACATCCAAAACGACCAGAGTGGTATTTCACCAATGACTCCACCACAACTAGCGTTGCAGCTTCCCAGTCTCCCACCTATCCTACACAAGCCATCCCAAACACCAATGTCAAGCTATAGTGAAGGTCCCGGGGTCTTTCCGTCCTGCTGCGCGAAACGAGCATCTTTACTCGTACTGCAATTTCACCGGGTCTGTGGTTGAGACAGCGGGGAAGTCGTTACGCCATTCGTGCAGGTCGGAACTTACCCGACAAGGAATTTCGCTACCTTAGGATGGTTATAGTTACCACCGCCGTTTACCGGCGCTTAAGTTCTCACCTTCGCCACACAAAGTGCAGCTAAGCGGTCCCCTTAACGTTCCGGCACCGGGCAGGCGTCAGTCCGTATACATCGTCTTACGACTTCGCACGGACCTGTGTTTTTAGTAAACAGTCGCTTCCCCCTGGCCACTGCGGCCCCCACCAGCTACGGACGCAAAGTCCTACACCAGCGAAGGCCCCCCTTCTCCCGAAGTTACGGGGGCAATTTGCCGAGTTCCTTAACCACAGTTCACCCGAACGCCTTAGTATTCTCTACCTGACCACCTGAGTCGGTTTAGGGTACGGGCCGCCACGACACTCGCTAGAGGCTTTTCTCGGCAGCATAGGATCACCCACTTCGCCACAATCGGCTCGGCATCACACCTCAGGATATATGAGAGACGGATTTGCCTATCTCTCTCCCTACATGCTTACCCCGGGACAACCACCGCCCGGGATGGGCTACCTTCCTGCGTCACCCCATCGCTTACCTACTACCTCATCGGACCGAGCGTTCACTCTGACACCAACTCCGAAGAGCCGGCCGAGCTAAGGACTCTTAGCATCAAAGGATTCAGTATTGGCGCATCACAGCGGGTACGGGAATATCAACCCGTTATCCATCGACTACGCCTGTCGGCCTCGCCTTAGGCCCCGACTTACCCTGGGCGGATTAGCCTAGCCCAGGAACCCTTGGTCATCCGGCGCAGAAGTTTCTCACTTCTGATTCGCTACTCATGCCTGCATTCTCACTCGCACGCCCTCCACGACACGATCACTCGATCGCTTCACCGGACGCACGACGCTCCCCTACCCACCCACACAAAGTATGAGTGCCACGACTTCGGCGGTGTACTTGAGCCCCGCTACATTATCGGCGCAGAATCACTTGACCAGTGAGCTATTACGCACTCTTTCAAGGGTGGCTGCTTCTAAGCCAACCTCCTGGTTGTCACTGCGACTCCACATCCTTTCCCACTTAGCACACGCTTAGGGGCCTTAGTCGGTGATCTGGGCTGTTTCCCTCTCGACCACGGAGCTTATCCCCCGCAGTCTCACTGCCACGCTCTCACTTACCGGCATTCGCAGTTTGGCTGACGTCAGTAACCTTGTAGGGCCCATTAGCCATCCAGAGCTCTACCTCCGGCAAGAAACACGCAACGCTGCACCTAAATGCATTTCGGGGAGAACCAGCTATCACGGAGTTTGATTGGCCTTTCACCCCTACACACAGGTCATCCCCCAGGTTTTCAACCCTGGTGGGTTCGGTCCTCCACGCAGTCTTACCCACGCTTCAACCTGCCCATGCGTAGATCACCCCGCTTCGGGTCTACAGCATGCGACTCAAACGCCCTATTCAGACTCGCTTTCGCTACGGCTCCCCCACACAGGTTAACCTCGCCACACACCATAACTCGCAGGCTCATTCTTCAAAAGGCACGCAGTCACATCAC
>NZ_BOOQ01000082.1 GCF_016863315.1 Planotetraspora silvatica | reverse complement strand
ACGATCTGCGACTGGAGTACTAGGAACAGGACATACCAGTGGGGCTCGACATCCCCGGCCGCACCATCCCGGTCAAGAGCTTCGAGCGGTCCGTATGGCCACGCTGGATGCGTTAGGGACAGGGGTGGCCTACTCCTCGTGCCCGGTCACGATGCGGCGTGCTCCCACGGGTCGGCAACTACATCCCGGTGAATACGGTGGTGATCCGTGACATGCCTGGGGAGGCCCGGTTCGACGAGAGCCTCCCCGTCGCGGAGGACTGGACCTGTGGCTGCAACTCCTCCGTCACCAGAATGTGCCTCTCACGCACGTGCCGGAGGAGACCGTCATCTACCACCGACTGCCCGAGACTCCGAACATGACGAGCGGGCTGGCTCAACACGTCGGTGTACCTGGTGTGTGGGCCTGCGGTGCGGTGGGCTAACGATTCGATGTCGCGGTCTGAACCTCAGTCGCTCCGCGAGGATCATCCCTGCTTGGAGCGCTATCGCCGATCCTCCCGCTGGACCATGGCCTACGAGCAGGGCCCTCCTCGGCAAAGCACGCCACTGTGCCGTTGGCACCGTTACCCGTTAAGGGTGGCGTTGAACGCTCAGGCGACGGCGCTGCTGACGCTGGTTTCCACGACGACGGTTCCGGCTGCTGGACAAGCAAGCGGAGTTTTGGATTGCGATGGTGTCACATCGAACGTCAGCGGACCGATACGTCAGTGACGGTAAGGGTCGGGCCTCGAGGCGTGCAATCTGGGAGGGAGGCAGCGGGATGGCGCGGCAAGGGCGGGGGCGATCTCCAGCGGTAGATGCGGCACTGCTGGTGTTCGCGGTTGTGCTGATACTGGCGGGAATCCTAGGAAACTCAGTGACCATTGCCGATACCCAGATCAACTCAGCATCGTGGTGGGCGCGGGGACCCGTGATCGCTGCAGGGATATTGATAGCACTGTGGGGGATATGGTCCGGGCGGACTCCAGTGGTGGAGCTGCGAAGCGGCCGAAAAGTGTTGGGGGCAGCTCCCCGGATGCCGTCTCGGCTGGTGGCGCGGCCGGACTTGATGGGACAGATCGCCTCTTATGTGCGGCCGGGTGGGCGGCCAGTGGCGTTGGTGGGTATGGGCGGGGTGGGAAAGTCCACGTTGGCTGCCGGGCTGTGGGAGGTCCGAAGCTGGCACCCGCGAGAGGTATGGCAGGTCTGGCGGATGCGACGTCGATTTCGTCATGGGGTGACGTGGTTGAACGTCAACCCGGACCAGGATCCGGTGGAATTGCTAGCCAATCTGACTCGCCGGTTGGGGATGAGCGAATACGCGGGGTTCACCACGGTGCAGCAAGGGCGAGACGCGCTCGCGGCGGTGCTTCGGCGGCGGCGTCTCCTCATTGTCGTGGACAACGTGTGGGAACCTGCGCCGGTCCAGGCGCTGTTAGGGATCTCCTCACGCTGCGGGCTGCTGTTCACCACCCGGGTGCAGGAAATAGCCACGACGCTGCATGCAGTGCCAGTAGAGATTAAAGCGCTCAGCGAGAGCGAGGCGTTGGAATTGCTGGGCCAGTGGACCGGGCAGCCCGTTGCGCAGTTACCGGTGGCGGCGCACCGGCTGTGTACACGGGTGGGGAATCTGGCGTTGGGAGTGGCGATGTCCGGGGCGATGGTGGCCAATGGCCGCTCGTTTGATGATGTGCTGATGTTGATCGAGCAGGATCTGGTGCGGGTGCATGCGGATCTGGATCCGGTGTATCAGTATCGGACGTTGTTCGCGGCAGTCAGTGCCGGTCTTGCCGACCTCGATGAGGTTGATCGGGTTAGGTATGAGCGATTGGCAGTATTTGCTGGGCGAGGGCCCTTTTCTCGAGATGCGGCCGAGAAACTATGGGGCCCGGAGCTGTCGGCGGTGCGGGTAGGGGACTTGTTGGGAGAGCTGATCGGCCGCTCGTTGTTAACTGCCGCAGGCCAGAACTGGTATGTGGCTCACGACCTGCAATACGACGTGATGATCTCTCGACTAGGCGGTGAAGGTGGCAAAAGATTTGTCGCCGCGCATGGACACCTGTTGGATCAGTATCGGCATGAGTATGCCAGCCGGTGGGAGCTGTCGGCTGACGACCCTTATCTCGCGTCCCGTCTGGCGGCCCATCTGGATGCAGCCGATTGTGGCGGGGAACTTCGCAAGCTGCTTGCCAATGTGGCTTGGATCCAACGGCGGCTAGTGCACAGCCGATTGGCCGTGCTTCTGGCTGATTACGGCTACGCCGACGATCCGCTGACCAAACAGATTGCGCGAGCGCTGCGATTGTCAGCAGATGCGATTACTACCGACCCTGCGCTGGCACGAGCACAACTGGCTGGTCGCCTATGGGATAACCCAAATAGGCATGTAGCGGCGTGGGCCCGTGACTTGCTCGACCTGCCTGAGCCTGTCCTGCGGCCGACGGGGATTACTCCTGCCCTGACGCCCACGACTGCTTCGCTCCTGCAGGTCTTGACCGGGCATACCGGCCGGGTGCGGGTGGTGGCCATCACGGCTGACGGGGCCACCGTCGTCAGCGGCGGCGGCAATGGGCTGCGGGTGCGGAATCTGAATGGTGCACATGAGCCGCGGATCCTGGGCCAGCAGGAAGGCCGGGTGGTAGCCATCACGGCTGACGGGACTACCGTCGTAAGCCGCGGCAGTGACGGGGCGTTGCGGGTGTGGAATCTGAATGGTGCACATGAGCTGCGGATCCTGGGCCGGCAGGAAGGCACTGTGGATGCGGTGGCCATCACGCCTGACGGGGCCACCGTCGTCAGCGCCAGCGGCAATGCGCTGCGGGTGTGGAATCTGAATGGTGCACACGAGCCGCGGATCCTGGGCCAACATGCCAGCCGAGTGGTGGCCATCTCGGCTGATGGGGCCACCGTCGTCAGCGGCGGCCTCGATGGGGCGGTGCGGGTGTGGGACCTGAATGGTGCA
>NZ_BOOQ01000081.1 GCF_016863315.1 Planotetraspora silvatica | reverse complement strand
CCGTCCCGAGCACCGGCCTGATCACCAGCCGGCGGCACATCCTCAGGATCGAAATCACGAGCAGCCGAACCATCCACCCATCCGGACGACCACCAGCCCGACGAACGCCCCACCCCAGACACCCACTCGCCACCCGAGCTGGGAGCCCGTCCGACCGGCTCAACAATCTCGAACAACTCCCCCACAACCCCACCCCCGAGAACGACCGATTCGAACACCTGCACGAATCATTTCACGAGAATGAGCGGCCGACAACCAATACCAATGAGTAATTGGAAGTAATCCGCGAGGGGAAATTCGATCTATTTTCTAGGAATATAAGTAAATCGCCGCGAATGTCCGGCCGGGCGCCGCACACCACACACCGCGTAGAAGCCGCGCCTGACATCATCGAGCGCATCGGCTCCGAGGAATCGCGATCCAGGTGCGACCATCGCCTCTGACGTGCGACATCGCCATAAAACACAACGAATAATCAACAGATCTCGTAATGACGAGGCGCAACCCGCACACCGGGATCGATCACGCCCGGCTAAATGCGCATATTTCCAAAACGCGCCGCGAACCCCGCCCCGCGAACACCCCGCACCGCGACCCCCGCGCCACACCTGCGCGCCGCACCTGCGCGTCACGGCTACGCGCCACACCTGCATGTCACGCCTACGTGTCACGCACCATGCCAACGTGCCCGGTCGAGCGACATTCCGAATACGACCAAACCTAAGCGCGCTTGGATCGCATCGCTTTGAGGACCGTTATGCCCAGCACTTCGCCGGCGATGATCTCCTGGTACTCCACCGACCCCATCGGGCACAACGTCACCCGGCCCGCGGTGTCGAAGAGCAGGCCCCAGCCGTACTTCTTGGGCAGGGGCGAGGCCCGGAGGCAGGCCTGAGACCTGGAGAAGAAGCGAGCACGCAACTCCGCGCGCTCGAACGCCGACGGCACGTCCGATTCCTGCCGCCGCAGCCACGTCTCGAACAGGACGTCCTCCTGCGTGAGGCCGCCGGGGGCACCGGAGATCATTTCGAACTGGATCACGGCGACCGTCTCCTTGCCGCCCCTCAAGGCGGGCACCACGGCGCCGTCGACCGGGCAGTCGTCGGCGACCGCTATGAGCGTGTCGTAGTAGTGGAGATCCATCGCCTCATGATGCCCACCGGCTCCGGCATTTCGAAAGAGCCCGCCCGAAACCTCAGGAGGCCTCAAACGCCCGGGCTACGGCGAGACGGGCCTCGTCCATGGACGTCTGCCCGATCTCGCGGGCCACGGATGTCATGTCCACATCGGGCATCCCGCAGGGGATCGCCAGCTCCCAAGGACTCAGGTCGCCGTCGACGTTGAGGGCGAAGCCGTGGCTGGTGACCGAACGACTCGCGCGCATGCCGACCGAGACGATCTTGCGCACGGTGTCCTTGGTCCATACGCCGGTGAGCAGCTCCGATCCCGGCGGGGTGTCGCGGCGCTCCGCCGGGACGCCGAGCGTTCCGAGCGCCTCGACCAGCCGCAACTCCACCTCGCGGATGTAGTCCACGACGCCCTCGCCCGTGCGCAGCTTCACGATCAGGTAGCCGACGAGCTGTCCGGGACCGTGATAGGTGAGCTGGCCGCCCCTGCCCGTCTGCACGACGGGGATGCCGAACGACGGGCTGGGGAGGTGCGACTGGAGGGTGCGCTTCGTGACGGTGAAGACCGCGGGATGGCTGAGCAGCCAGAGCGTGTCCGGCCGCTCGTCGTTCTGCCGCTCCTCGACCAGGCCTTCCATGCGTTCCATGGCCTTCTCATAGTCGACGAGGTCGTCCTTGATCAGCACCAGAGGTCGTTCGCGCATCGTCACGTCACCTTTCCACCTGCGAGCATAAGCGCCGGTACGGCATGCCGCGGCAGGGCCCCGCATCCCCGGGAAACAGCTGCACGGCTCAGTGGTACTGCCTCGCGGGAGCCTTGGGAACGGCGACCCACATGATGAGGTAGAGGATGAACTGCGGGCCCGGCAGTATGCAGGAGAGCAGGAAGAGCAGCCTCACCATGGTGGGCGCCATCCCGAATCGCTCCGCGATGCCACCGCACACTCCGGCGATCATCTTGTGTTCTCTGGACCGGTACATCGGTGACCCCTTTCGTCGCCGGTTCAACGAACCGGCGAGAGACACCTGTTCCACCGAGAACCCTGATAAAACCCTGACCCGCCCCCACCGGCGCCGCTCCTCTAACGATCGCGATAGGCGTACGGGGCGCACGGGCTCAGTGCCATGGACCAGCGGACGAACGCGTCCCAGAACCAGTGCCCACCGGCCCCGAGCCGGGCACGAAGACCGTCGAGAAGCAGCAGCCACGCGGCCCAGCCGGCCACGAGGACGCCCCAGTAGGAGATCAGCCGGTACAGCAGCACCACGGCCGCGGCCGCGCCACCCGTGACGCCCCCGCCGATCAGGGTGGCGGCCAGCCCGATCTCCGCGATCCCCAGGCCACCGGGGATCAGGAGCAACACCGCGGCCGCCTTGGCGGCGACGTATCCGAGCAACACGGTGTGCGGGCCGATGTGCACGCCCGCCGCCGCGCACACCGCCGCGAGGCAGGCCACGTCGAGCAGCCAGTTGGCCAGCGCGAGCCCGGCCAGCATCAGCCGGTCACGGCGCTCCATCGTGACGGCGTGCCGTGCGGCGCGGACCTGCTCCAGCACTTTGGGGAAACGACGGTCCAGCCAGCCAGCGAGCCCCTTGGGCCGGAACCGCGCGAGGACCACGACGACCACGACCACGAGCGCCAGCACGCCCGCGGCGACCGGCCGGATGGCGGGCTCTCCCAGCACGGCGACCGTCCCGAGCACGACGAACGCCGCGGTCGAGTACACACCGCTCAGCACGAGCGTCGCGGCGATCAACGGCTTTGCCGCACCCAGCCGTGCGAACTGCCGGGTGGCGTACGCGATGCCGACGACCTGCCCCGCCGGAAGTGAGTTGGACACCGCGTTGCGCGCGTAGGTCAGCGCGACGGCCCGCGAGACGGTGAGGTGCGCTCCGCCGAGCATGAGCAGGCGGCGGATCAGCCGTGCGAAGGTGCCCATCGACAAGATCTGCGCCAGCACGGCCACACCCAGCCAGCCGGCGTTCAGTCCCGTCATCGCGCGCCAGATCTCGTCAGGGTCGGGGAGTCCGCTCTTGACGACGGACAGCACCAGGCCGACGGCGGCGCCCCCCAGTGCCCATCTCACCCAACGAGGCATGTTCACCACTTCTTCTTTCTCTACGGCATGCGCGGGCGACACCGCATCATGTGCTTCCCGGTGCATCGTCGCCCTGACGCGATGGCGGGGCGATGCCGGATCAGCGGCAGTTGCCCCGCCTGAGATTTCCGAGTTCCGGCAAGCCGGAATGGACCCCTCACCAGCGATGAGCCATCTGGGCCGCGGCTCTATTCCTGATGAGGCCGCAAGGTGACGTAGCTCTCCCGCCGACCGGCCAAAAGACCTGCCGAGGTGAACCGTCATGCCACCAGGACGGGCACCGCGGCGATCTCCGCCCGGCGGCGCGGCACGGCCAGCAGCACGAGACCGAGGAGGGCCCAGCCTCCGAGCACGAGCAGCGGCAGCGCGAGCGCCGCGCCGTCGAAGTGCACGACGTTCTTGATGGCTTCGGCGGCCTGGCCGACCGGCAGGACCTGACCCACAGCGGCGTACCACTCCGGGATGAAGCGGGCGCCGAGCGGGCCGCCGCTCGCGGGCAGGCCGATCGGGATGAACAGCAGCGCCACCAATCCGACCCCGGGAGCGCCGACGACCCGCATGAGTCCTGACGACACCAGGCCGATCGCCAACGTGACCCCGGCGGACATCGCCACCAGGGCCGCGAACCGGCCAGGAAGGGCGCCGAAGACCACGTCGGACAACCAGGCGTTCGCCGTACCGACCAGGACGGATGCCGCGGTGAGCACACCGAGACGGCCGGCGAGGCCGAGCCCGGGGGCGGCCCGGAACGTCAGCACGGCGATCGCGATGCCGGGGATCACCAGGGCGAGCACGTAGAACATCCCCGAGATGCCGCCCGCGTCGCCGAGCGGAAGCGGGATCGCGTCCTCCACGGCGAGCGACCGGCCCTGGGCCTGCGAGGCGGCTTGGAAGACCTGCGTGATGACGGTCGCTCCGGTACGGCCTCCGGCGCTGGCGACGACGAGTTTCCCGGCCTGCGGGATCAGGACGGCGTCGACCTCCCGATCGGCGAGAGCGTTCCTGGCGGCCCCCTCGTCGGCGTACGGCGTGAGCGAGAAGGCGCCGGGCGCCTTGGCGTCGAGGGCGGCGTCGATCTGACCGGCCACCTGGGACGGCCCGACGACCGCTACGGGCACGTCATGCGGTTCGGGCTGGTGGAGCGCGCCCAGGAACGAGGCCGCGAAGACCATCCCCAGGACGGTGACCGCTCCGATGATCGCGATCAGCTTGCGCATCGTAATTCTCCGTGTGTTGACTTCAACAGCGTTGATTTCACGATAGATGAATTCAACATGGTTGAATAGCCCTCATGGAAAGCAGGAGCGGGCGCCGTCCCGGATCGCCCCAGACACGGGAGGCGATCCTCGACGCGGCGGTCGAGGCCTTCACCGAAGGCGGTTACGCCGGGACGACGATCCGGGCGGTGGCCCGTGCAGCCGGCGTCGATCCGGCGCTGGTCATGCACTTCTTCGGCAACAAGGACGGTCTGTTCGACGCCGCCATCAGGGCGAGCGGCCTGCCCCTGCGCGAACTGGGCGAGGTGATGGAGGGCGACCCCGAAGGGCTCGGCGAGCGACTGGTGCGCCGCTATCTCTCACTCTGGGAGAGTCCGGAGCACGGCCCCAAACTGCGGGCGGTCATGAGCTCCGCCTCGTCGTCTCCGGCGGCGGCCGGAATGCTCAAGGAGTTCATCACCAGCGAGGTGCTCCAGCCGCTCGCCAAACGACTCGGGGTCGACAACGCGGAGACCCGGGGCATGCTCGCCGGATCACATCTGATCGGGATCGCTTTCACCCGTTATGTGCTGAACGTGGAGCCGATCGCCTCACTCGGCGGAGAGGAACTCGTGGCCTGCGTGGCCCCCGCCGTTCAGCGCTATCTCACCGGTGATCTCCCTCTGGCCTAGCCCATATAGGGTGTGGTCACACCGTCTTTGGAGATCACATGGATATTTCACACCTCCAGGCGCAGAACCGGCTCATCCTGCGTCAGAAGATCACCATGATGGTGAACAGATATGTCGTTCATGTTGCCGATCCTTCCGGAGCGGAAGGTCCGGTCGTGGCGTTCGCCGAGCAGAAGCGGATGACGCTCAAGGAACAGGTGACCCTCTTCACGGACGAGTCACGGCAGCAGACACTCGCGGGATTCAAGGCCCGCAAGATCATGGATCTCGCCGGCGAGTACGACGTCACGGACGACACGGGAGTGGACATCGGTTCCTTCCGGAAGGACTTCGCCAAGTCGCTGCTGCGCTCGACATGGCACGTCCAGCAGCCCGGACTGCCGACCATGACCGGTCAGGAGCGGCATCTCGTCGTGGCCGTGCTGCGCAGGTTCGCCGACTCGCTGTCATGGCTGCCGTACCACTTCGACTTCAGCGTCGGCGCCTCGATCGCCTTCTCCGTGAACCGCCAGTGGGGGCTGCGCGACCGGTACCTCATCGAGATCCACGACCCGCGCATCGACCGGCGTGTGATCATCGCGATGGCCGTCGCCCTGGACGCCCTTCAGGCGCGCTGATCCGAAATCGACGGCGTGGCCCGGGAATCCCCGGGCCCCATGCCGTGTTATCTTGACCGTAGGTCGCATGGTTCTGGCCTGACATCAGGCACATGCACCTACCTCTTCACCCGCCTCTCGGGCGTGATCATGCAGAAGTTCGCGATCATATGGACTGACCTGCGCTTTCCCGCATCGTGATCATGCGCAAGTTCTTCGGTCCTTATTGTGACCTGCCATTTCTCCTTGCGTGATCATGCACGAGAACCGGGCCGTACCCAGGCACGTTGACGTGCTCCGCCGTACGGCGAGGCCCGCAGTGCCCACAAGCATCGATGCCATCGATGCCACCGCCACGCAGGCGGAGCGTCCCCATGCGGCCCATGGAGCCGCCGGGTCGCACGAGCGATCCGAGTGACGCCGCCTGCACGAACCCCCCGAGACAAGGAACCCACCATGACCACACCGGACACCATCCCGCGGCCCGCATCCAGGACCAGGTCCAGGAACGGATCAAGACCCGCGGCCAAGATCACCGACGCGAACAGGGCAGGCCGTACGGCTAAGCCCACCGCCGAACCGACGACCATCAGCGGCCTGCTCGACGGCGTCACGAAGAACGCCGTCATCCGCGGCGGCGGCTACCTCCCGGGGCCGAAGGACGTCTCCGTGCCGTCCGCACTGGTCCGCGACTACGGACTCCGCAACGGCGACGTCGTCGACGGCACCGCGCAGAACGGCAGACTGATCAGCATCGAGACGGTGAACGGCCTGCCGCCCGGCCAGGCTCGACCCGACTTCGCCGATCTCGTCCCCATTCATCCCACCGAACGGCTCCGCCTCGAGACCGGGCCGGCCGTACTCTCGACCCGGGTCATCGACCTGCTGGCGCCGATCGGCAAGGGGCAGCGCGGCCTGATCGTGGCCCCGCCCAAGGCCGGCAAGACCATGCTCCTCCAGGCCGTCGCGAACGCGATCATCACCAACCACCCCGAATGCCACCTCATGATCGTGCTCGTCGACGAGCGGCCTGAGGAGGTCACGGAAATGCGGGAGACCGTCCAGGCGGAGATCATCGCATCCACCTTCGACCGTCCCGCCACAGACCACATCACCGTCACCGAGCTCGCGGTCGAGCGGGCCAAACGGCTCGTCGAACTCGGGCACGACGTGGTCATGCTGATCGACTCGATCACCCGGCTCGGCCGGGCGTACAACATGACGGCACCGAGCGGCGGACGCATCCTGACCGGCGGCATCGACGTCCGGGCCGTCCATCCGCCCAAGCGTGTCCTGGGCGCCGCGCGCAATCTTCAAGGCGCCGGCTCGCTCACCATCCTGGCGGCCGCGCTCGTCGAGACCGGATCGAAGATGGACGACAACCTCTTCGAAGAGTTCAAGAGCACCGGCAACATGGAGCTGCGGCTCAGCCGGAGCCTGTCCGAAAAGCGCGTCTTCCCCGCCGTGGACGTCACCGGATCGGGCACCCGGCGAGAGGACCTCCTGGTCGACTCCGCCGAACTACCCCTCCTGTGGAAGCTGCGCAAGGCCCTGCATGACCAGGGCACACTCGAGCCGTTCCTCGCAACGATGAAGAGCACCGGCTCGAACGCGGAGTTGCTCCTCTCCCTTCAGAAGGCGTAACCGCCCCTTCAGAAACGCGAAACTGCCTTCAGGACGCGCGTCCGCGTGTGAGAACCGTACGAACCAGGCATGATCACACGCATGAGCCAGTGGCGTGTCCTCATCGAGGAGAACATCGGCGGCGCCGACCGCAGGGAGTGGCGGATCTCCGACATCTACGAGGTCAAGGGCGAACGCGAAGAGGCACGGGCGATCGCCCACGAGCTCGCGATGTCGCACTCGCCCAAGCATCCGGCGCTCCCGCAGGAACGGGCTGTGTACCGGATAAATGAGGACACGTGGTTGACGATGGTCATCGGCGTCAGAACCAGATACCACTATCGCGTCACCGTGGCCGAGCGCATCTTCCGCGGCTGACCCCCGGCCCCTCCCTCCCCCTCGGGCGTGATCATGCACAGGTTCGGGAAAGTCCGCGCCGACCTGCGCATCCCTTGCCCGTGATCATGCACGGGTTCGAGATCATGCGGGCCGACCTGGGCATTCTCCAGTCGTGATCATGCACAGATTCGTGCACGGTCACGCCTACCTGCGCAAATCCTCTCCGTGATCA
Organism: Planotetraspora silvatica; assembly: GCF_016863315.1. Lineage (GTDB taxonomy): Bacteria > Actinomycetota > Actinomycetes > Streptosporangiales > Streptosporangiaceae > Planotetraspora > Planotetraspora silvatica. The sequence continues at coordinate 226 of NZ_BOOQ01000081.1, read as the reverse complement.
TGCAGTACGCCACACACTGCATGATCACGAAATCCATCACGCCAGGTCAGACCACACGTCGAAGAACCTGTGCATGATCACGGCCAAAGGATGCGCAGGCCGGCACCACCACCCAAGAACCTGTGCATGATCACGCCCAGTGTTTGGCCAGGTCAGCCCATCATTCTCCGAACCTGTGCATGATCACGCGCAAGAGAAAAAGGGCGAGTGTCAGGTGCCTATGGGG
>NZ_BOOQ01000080.1 GCF_016863315.1 Planotetraspora silvatica | reverse complement strand
CTAGGCAGGGGGCGCCTCCGGGACGCGGTCATGTCGCGCGGTCTTAGGCGGGAGGACGTCTCCTCCGTTCCCTTTGACCTAGGTCTTACGCTTTGAGGCTAACGAACCTGCAAGACCATACGACAGACCGCTTCAAGCTCGGCGAGAGCGTTGTCGACCGCGTGCAGCCGGAGCCACCGGCAGTCGGTGGGTGACGGGGACACGCTCACGACAAGCTGCTCCAGCGGTGCGAAGGTGTCGACGAAGTCGGCCTCACGAAGTTTGCGCACGAACTCGGGGTATGAGATGCATTGGTGCCGATCGTGCTCGCTGAGCATCTCCATTCCCATCGCACGCTGCTGGATATAGAAGACCTGGCTATCTTGTCCTGAGCATCCATGGCTCGCGGGGAAATCACTGAGCGTTCGACCCACATTGACGAGCGCCGCCAGCATCTTCTCCTTCTCCGCCTGCGATTCGAACAACTCGAAGCTGAGCGAATCACGCATCGCTCCGGTGAAAGCGAAGTAGACCCCGAACAGGTATAACGTCGAGCGGACCATGTAGTCGTGTGTGATTGACCAGTTTCCCTGCTTCTCGAAGCCAGGATCCAGCGCGACGTAGCCATCGTCGTGAATGATGTTCTTCAGTCTGCCTCTGAGATCTTGGACAGCACTGAGGATGGGGTTGGACCAGCGAAGAACTTCTTCTCTGATTCGGTCGGTCTTTTCTTTTTGGCCTTGAAGCCGGAGGGACTCGGCCATCTCCCTTCTTGTGATAAAGGCCGAGACGATCCACGCCGAGATCACAGCCGCGGCGATGGAGCCCACGGTAGACGCGCCGACCGTCAGCCAATTCAGCGACGTCGACGCTTGGTCCGGATCATCCAAGAGCATCATGTGGGGCTCCATGTTGGTTTCGATCATGTCGGGCGCGTGCGGCGACCAGTGGTGGGGCCTGCAACGCCCCCATCCGGTCAGTCGATACCGGGGCAAAATTGGCAGGGACCTTAATCTTATGATCATTTGGCCCAGAAAGCGCCCAGTATGAGCACCTGACCGCTTGTTGTCCTGTCGAGCCGGTGATTCTGTTCTGGGTCGTTGTTGCGGGGCGCAGATGACCAGTCTTTGGGGGATCCGCCATGATATTTGCTAAGGGTCGAGTCATGGCACGTCCGTCCCCCTATCTCTCCGAGCTGCGTAAGCGCACGGCCTATATGGTTGTCGCTTCCAACCTAGGTATCGACTCGGCCGAGAAGGTGCGGTTCGGGGTTATCAGACGGACCGATTTGCCAGATTATCTAGCGTGACTTACTTATGGGAATAGGCATATCCGGGAGCGCCGAGGCCCCGAGGGAGGGGATGAGATTTGCGAGGAAGTCGCGGGTCGCTGGGTCTACGGCGTAGATAATGGTTCCACGCATCCCTCGGGTGAGCAGGACTTTATAGACGTTGCGAGCGAGCCCGTCGAAATCGGTATCCGGTACGGCTTTCTTGCTCTTGAAGGCAGGGTCCTTGTTCTCAGCACGCACTGTGACGAGGGACCCGTTCCGGGCTACGAGGTCGGGGCCGATGATGACGCCGGACCAGTCGTACTCGAAACCTTGGGCGGTGTAGATGCATCCGACCTGGCCAAAGCCGCTCGGTTCCGTTGCCCACAACATGCTAGGTGGCGCATCCCCGACGGCGCGGTCCTTCTTGACGTTCCAGGGTCGTGACCAGGCGCCGATGACGACGTCGTCCACGAGTGAGTCGTCGGGTCGTGGGTCGCTCCATGGCCAGCAGAAGCCAGCGGTCATACGAGTAGTTCCGGAAGAGGCACGGAGCGCTGCCTCAAGCTCCTGAGGAGAGTGCGCGAGCCGTACCTCGAAGTCCTCGTCGCCGTTCCAGGCCACTGGGCCTCCTGCCTCAAGGCCGAGCAGGCGCAAGACCCATTGCTCGTACTTGCGGCTGCCGCCGCAGCGGAACTGTTCGTCCAGGGAGACGCGGTTGACCGCGTAACCACGTGACCGCGCGTACTGTTCGATGGCCTGCACAGTGCCAAGCTCGCCGGGCCGCACGACCTGATGCTCGTCGAGTAGGAAGACCGGCACCCGGGCAGCGGTCATCAACTCATCTAGTTGGGGCCGGCCGCCGCGCTTCGCCGCCGGGGTGAAGCGGTTGGTAGATGTTTCGCGGATGCGGTGCGCTTCATCGCAGATCAGCACGTCCAGGCTGTTCTGCTCGGCGTCAACGAAGCTGTTGAAATACATGAAAAGGTTCTTGATCCGCGTGCTGCCGCGGCCGGGGTATCGGCGCATGGTCTGGGTGAACGATTGCGAGCCAGTCGCGTGTAGTGCCGTTCTGCCTTGCCGGTAGAGCTCACCCAGCAGAGACAGGGCGATGACGCTCTTGCCGCTGCCGGGGCCGCCGGTGACGATGATGACCTGTTTGAAATCAGAGCGGCGTGCCTTGTCTACCGCGCCCAGAACCAGTTCGTAGGCAACCTGCTGCTCATCGAGGAGCGTGAATTGCTCCCGCTCGCGAATCTCGTTGGCCGCGTAGGCCATGAGTTGCTTGCTGGGTGCGACTGGACTGCTCAGTAGCCGGTCAGCGGCTTCGGCGCCGGGTGTGTCGGTTAGATGCTGACGTAGGTATCTGTGGAAGTCGCCGCGGCGCTGTTTGGTGAAGAGCCTGCTTTGCTCATCCCGCACCTGGTCGTGTAAGCCGTCCACATCAAGGTCCATGGCATTGTGCAGGTATGCCACGCCATGCACAGCTTGCGGCCGATCCTTGAGCACGCTCAGGAAATCAGTCATGTATTCGCAGTAGCGCCGGACCTGTTCGGCCGGGTTGAGTAGTTCCCTGCCCGGCATACCGTCCGCTATGACCAGGTGTTCGCCTTGCTCGGACGGCTCGGCGCGACTCCACTGCTTGAGCTCAACGACGACGTAGGAGTCCTCGCCGGTACGCGGGTGCACGCCGGCCAGCACCACGTCGGCGCGCTTGCTGGTCAATGGAAGCTTGTACTCGACCAGCATCTCGACTTTGCTAAGCCCTGCGTCGGCGAGGTCTCTGGCCAGTGCGGGAAGGCTCCGTTCCCATGACCTCGCTTCGGAGGGGGAGGGGCCGCGGCCAGTCGTCATCCGCAGGTGCTCGCTGATCTGCTCGGCAAGCGCCGCTTCGTTGGGCGAGGCAATCAGGCTCTCCACAGACAGCCGTAATGCCGTCACAGGCTTCCCCCAGGCAGCACGAGATAACTCGTGCGGGTGGGGGCGTATCCACTCTGGCGTTAGCCGTACAAGCGTGGAAGCCCGTCGGGCCGCATCACATGGTCATCAAGAGGTTAGTGGAGGCGCTTTCCTCGCGGAACCACGGTAGAGATCAGCATCGTAACGACGCTCGCTCTCGTCCAGTTTGGCGTTGGCTGCCCCGACCAGATCGATGCCAAGGAGATCGGCGAGGCGGACGAGGTATGTGGTTACGTCGCCGAGTTCAGACCGTACGCGGTCGAAGGTTGCCGGCTCCAGACTTGTTGACTCTTCTGGCGTCAGCCACTGGAACTCTGCCACCAGTTCGCCGATCTCGCCGGCGAGGGCCATCACCAGGTTCTTCGGCGTATGGAACCGTTCCCAGTCCCGTGCACTTGCGAAGTCCTGCAGCCGCACGGCCAGCTGATTCAGGTCGGTCGTCACCTCTGTAACCGTACTGCTTTGAGCACCAACAGCATCTCGACTCGGCAAGCTGGTCCGCTGCACCATCCGCAGTAGGAGAGCTCGGTCTGATACTCCTGGACTTCCGGTGCGACCTGCGTAAATGCCTCACAAACACCGTGGCGTTTGAGACGCTATCCCGTGCATGTCCCGCGCTAAGTGCCGACAGGCAGGAGCGGCGGCGGGCGAAGTCGACGAGGGCCTCCCGGCGCCGCCCCTCGGATGTTTCCGGGCGTCTGCATATGGACGTGTATGCGCTGGCCGGGACGGTCACACTCGCAGCTCTAATCAGGCTCCTTGGCTCGGCATGGTGTTGTGATGGAGCGCTTGCTTGTGCCTAGCGGCAAAGGCTCTGGTGGGGCGCTAGGGGTAGGCCCTGTGGCGTGGGATTCGGCGAGTTGAGCTGAAACTCTCACCCGAGTGCCGCACCACCACGCCACAGCTGCTCGGTCGCGAGAAAATACCCGATGCACTTTTCATCACAGCTGGATATGCTTTGCGCCGTGAACACCGAGTGGTGCATAGAGCGTCTGGAGAACTACCTCGACGCTATTCGCGATTACGAGCGCTCCCTGGTTGATGATAGAGACCATGATGCCGTGGTAGAGGCACTCCAAGTCGTACTTAGACTGTCCAGGACCGCGCATAGCATTATGCGCCGTGTTGATCCGAGGCTAATTGGTGGGTTCGCCTGGGATGAGCGGTGGCAAATTGCACAGGACGTAAATATCGCGCTGGGTATCCTCGCTGACCAGAAGGAAGTGGACGAGAACCTTTACCTCGGCGGGCCTTCAATCCGGGCCGCTCAACTGCACTCATGGGTATGGGATGCTGCTTCGACCTTCTGGGACGCTGGTCACTATCGCGAGGCGGTCGAGCAAGCAGCAAGGGCGATCAGCGCTCATGCGCAAAGGAAGCTGGGGAGGAAGGATATATCAGAGGGCGCATTGTTGAAGCAAGCCTTTACACGCGAAGATCCCAAGTCTGGTGCACCACGTCTTCGGTTCCCTGGAGACCGTAGTACAGAAACTTGGAGAAGCCGCCAAGATGGTGCTGTGGCATTCGCGTCGGGGTGTTTCAGTGGGATCCGCAACATTGCAGTTCATCAGCACACCCTTGATTGGGATGAGCAAGAAGCTCTGGAATATCTGGCGTCCTTCAGTGTCCTGGCGCGTTGGGTGGACACCTGTAAAGTAGAGGCGCTCGATGAGCAAAGTGTCGATGCCAAGACTCCCATCCAGGTGCGCGACGCCTTGTCCCCAACGTGAATTGGCCTTAAGGCCGGGACAGGTGTGGTCCCTTGTCGGTCTAGACAAGATGCACGTGGGTCTCGCGGTCATTAGGTTCCGCTTTGTGGCGCTTAAGTGGAGGATTGGCTCGGACGAAGGCCGCCGCGTGTTGAGGGCAGCGTGCGCGTAGCTGCGGTCCTGGCATCGCCAGGTCCGCGAAGGCAGAAGCAGTAGTGCAGATGAGTTGTTTGCTTGGCTGTGGAGTCGCTACCGGTACGACACGTTCGGCTTGCCGGCAAGTTCGATCACGATTCGCCAGCCACCCTCAGCCTTCTCGGTGATCTCGACCGCCTGCTGCATGGCCTCTACTGGGCCTTTCACGATGATCTCGTCGGCGTTGATGGTGCGAGTGATGGATCGGGTCGTATCGATGCGGGTCACCGGGTGGGGTGCTCGCTCGAGCCGGGAGATCAGCTCTGTCTGCAACCGGGCTTCCATGCCAGAGACATGTTTGGCCAGCTCGGGAATGACGTGCTGCGGCGGGCCCGGCTCGAGCTTGGGCAGGGCGGTGACGATGGCCCCCATGAGCTCCGGTGCGCATTGCTCCACTGCGCTGTAGAAGGCAGACATTGCCTCCTTCGGCCGGGGATACAAGACGATGCCCATCGCCTCAGAAAAGTACTTTGAGGCCCGGTGCAGCTTGTCAATGCAGATCGCCGTATCTGCTGGGAGCTTGCTTGTTACCAGGACGCCCTTCTGAAGGTCGCCGGGCTTTTCCAGCATGTCGGTTACCGCTGAGAGACGAAGTTCGCCCGAATCCAGCTGTTTCAGGGTCGCCCCGGTCGGCTCCAGGATCTCCAGCTTCAAGACGGCGGCCAAGCGCTCACCGTCGTTTTCGGCTCGCAGGCACACAAGCAACCCGGGTTTGGTCGTTCTGTTCATTCGGTCGGTGAGTCGCTTCGTCAGGACCTGGACAGAGGCGCGAAAGCCGTCAGCGGTTCCCGCATGGAGGGCCTGGAAGATGTCCTTTGCCTCAGAGTCGGCGAAGGTGCCTGGAGGGGCAGAGTCGGGACTCTCCGCCATCTTCTGGATGTGGTCCACATGCTCCACGAGGAAATCCATGACCTTGCCATCGATCTCCTGGAGCTGGGGGTCTCGATGGCTGCTGTCGCGGGCCACCAGGTTGTAGGTCATGAGGCTGATGTCCAAGGCCAACCCTTCTTCGGCTGCGTAATATCTTGGTACTTATCCTCACGGTAATCAAATACCTGGGACCAACGATCTATTCGCGAATGTGTTCGAGTATAGGTGCGCGTCTTGCCTGACTACGATTTCCATACTCTCTCGGCAACGGATTTTGAGCGGTTCACATGCGACCTGCTCAATGAGGATCTGGAGCTCGACCTTCACAGCTATCCCGAAGGTCGTGATCAGGGAGTCGATCTCCTGCAGGTCGCTGGGGACGGAAGGCGCATCGTTGTGCAATGCAAACATTATCGGAAATCGAATAAAGCCCAGTTCATCGCTGCAGTTGAGAAGGAGGCGGAAAAAGAGGGAAGAAAGTCGGCGGCGAGATACATTCTAGTGACTTCGCATCCTATGTCGGCCGCGACGGAGGAGAAGGTGATGCGTGTTCTGGGTATTCCTCAGCAAGACGTCTGGGGTCCCGAACGACTGAACGCGGCGCTGGGGAAGCATAGTGATGTGGAGCGCAGGCATCCCAAGCTCTGGCTATCGTCCAGCGGAGTCTTAGAATCCATCGTCAATGCCGGTTGTTGGAATCGTTCAGAGGCGGAGCTGAGCGCGATCGCCGAGCGTGCGAAGTTCTGGGTGGAGACTTCCTCCTACTCAGAGGTTGTCTCCCTGCTTGACAATGAAGGAGTGTGCGTCGTTAGCGGGGCGCCTGGGGTGGGCAAAACCTATCTTGCGGACATGGTTGCGCTGCAGCGTGCTCACAGCGGGTGGCAAGTTGTGCATGTGTCCAACATCGAGCAAGCATGGTCGATCATACGAAACGATGAAAGACCTCAACTGTTCATTTACAACGACTTCCTTGGCGAAGCAGAATTGAAATTGGATGCAAAGTCCGAGGCTCCAGGTGTGACCAATTTTATAAGGGATATTATCCGCAGGAAGGATGCCAATAAACGTCTGATCATAACGACCCGGGTGGAGGTTCTTCAGCAAGCCGTGCTCGCGGCGACCCCGTCTCTGCAACGCATCGCCAATGATGACACCGGCCGCTTATTGATCAAGCTTTCAGACTGGGATGAGCCCACGCGTATGCAGGTGGTGCTGAACCATCTCTATTTTGCTGGCCTCCCGGAAGAAGAGCTAAGCGCTGCGAGTGTGGATCGGCGGCTGCTTAGTGTCATCAGGCATCGTTCATACAACCCGTACCTGATCGAAGTGATATGCGACAGGTTCGACGCGGCAACTACCGCGGATGATGCACTGTCGGCGCTCATGGCTGCCCTCGATTTTCCCGAGACTGTGTGGTTCGCCAGCTTCGCGGTGCTCAACTTGCTGGCCACGGAGATTATCTTGACGATGGCAACAATGAAGCCGGGTCCGGTTTCGATCGAGATGTTGCGTGCTCTCGTCGGAGACCAGGGCTCAGCGACGGCATGGGGAGACGCCTGGCGGTCGCTTGAGCCGACGTGGGTCATGGTGAGCGGGCCGCCGACCGCGCGCGCCCTGGCCTTCGCTCATCCAGGTTGTCGTGACTACATTCTTGGCAGGCTCGACCTTGACAGCGACATGGCTGGCGAACGTGTGGAGCGGGCGCGCATGCTTGAGCAATTTGCGGAATTGGCGAGCGCTTCTGGCGATCTTTGGGTTGACGCCGGTGTTCCGCCCCTCGTCCGCCGCGCGGTGATAGCCGATGCCATGAAGAGGCGCCGCGGAGTCGTCGCTGAAAAGATCCGACTCTTCACGGAGCAGGACGTGGCGAGCTCCACGACCACCGAGGGTCGGCTGAGGTTGCTGGTGACGTCCGCTGCATTGATAGGCCTCTACGGATCTGCTGACGACTCGCGTTGGCTCACGGAGCTCGTGGGGGAGCAGATAAGAGATCTCGTTACGATACCCGCATCTGACGGGTTCGCCCTAGCCGTGCAACTCGCAAGGCATTCGCCGTCGTCAGGACTTGCTGAGGTGACTCAGCGGCTGGCGACGGCAGCCGCCGCCAGCACGCGCACTGTTGGGGATCTCGATGCCTATGAGGCATTCGCTGCCGAAGTGACCTTGCCAGTGGTTGCAGACGCAATTCGACCGCTTGCCTATCGGATCATCATGCAAGAGATCGATGATCTTTATGATGAACGAGACGCCCAGTTTGTCAGGGACAGTGCGCACGACCTGCAAGCGCGGGCGTCTCTCTATGGCCATGAGCTCGACATAGACACCGTCCTTGAACACGCGGACTACCTTGCGCAGGGGCGCTAGTGCTGTGACCGGAAATGATCACCGGGTTCGCGCGCCGATGGCCGCGCCGATTGGATGTGAGGACACATCTGGTTGGCGGAGGGAGTCGTTGGTGGCAGAACCGGTCAGGGTGCGCAGGCTGACCGATCAGGAAGGGCAGAAACTGCAGCAGATCGTGCGTCGCGGGAGCACCAGTTCGGTGCGGTATCGGCGGGCGATGATGCTGCTGGCCTCAGCGGGCGGTAACACCGTCCCGGTCATCGCCCGTCTGGTCGCCGCCGATGAAGACACCTGCGGGAGGTGATTCACCGGTTCAACGAGATCGGGCTGGCCTGCCTAAACCCCTAGTGGGCGGGAGGCCGTCTCCGCCTACTCAGTGACGACGAGGAAGACTTCGCCGTCCAGACGGCCACCACCCGCCCTACCAAACTCGGGCAGCCCTTCACCCGCTGGTCAATCCGCAAGCTCGCCGCCTACCTGCACCATCTTCCTGGCCGGGCGCTGCGGATCGGCCGGGAATCCTTACGCGCCCTGCTCGCCCGCCGCGGGATCACCTTCCAACGGACCAAGACGTGGAAGGAGTCTCCCGATCCGGACTTCGACGCCAAGCTGGACCGGATCGAATACGCCCTGACCCACCGCCCGACCAGGACGTTCGCCTTCGACGAGTTCGGCCCGCTGGGCATCCGCCCCACCGCCGGATCCGGATGGGCCAAACGCGGCCGGCCGAACCGGCTGCCGGCCACCTACCGGCGCACCCACGGAATCACCTACTTCCACGGCTGCTACTCCGTCGGCGACGACCACATGTGGGGGATCAACCGGCGCCGCAAAGGCATCGACCACACCTGGGCGGCACTGCGCTCAATCCGAGCCGCCCGCCCCGACCGTGGGCCGATCTACGTGATCCTGGACAACCTGTCGGCCCACAAGAACTGGCGCATCCGCGCCTGGGCCAGCAAGAACAAGGTCGAGTTGTGCTTCACCCCGACCTACGCCTCCTGGGCCAACCCGATCGAGGCCCACTTCGGCCCACTACGGCAGTTCACCATCGCCAACTCCGGCCACCCCAATCACACCGTCCAGACCCGAGCCCTGCACGCCTACCTACGCTGGCGCAACGCCAACGCCCGCCACCCCGACGTCCTGGCCGCACAGCGGCGTGAACGCGCCCGCATCCGCAGCGAGAAACGCATCCGCTGGGGCGGCCGACCGCTATCAACGGCCGCGGCCTGACCGCCCAACCCGGTGATCGTTTCCGGTCACAGCACTAG
>NZ_BOOQ01000079.1 GCF_016863315.1 Planotetraspora silvatica | reverse complement strand
TAGTCGGCGCCTCCCCTGATCAAGGTCCGCGTAGCGGAGAAGGCGAAGAGTCGTGGCCTCCTGCGTCCTGGATGGCCGCATCGTCTGCCGTGTCGACATCATGACCGGCGAAGATGGCGATGAGCGCCCGAACATCGTGGTCCGCTTCGGCAGGATGGCGAAACGGCCGAGCGGGATCGATGGAGTAGGTATTGCGACGACCTACTCGGTGCCGGGTGAGGTATGCGGCGTCTTCCAGGTCAGCGATGATGAGCTGGGCGGCGCGTTCGGTGATGCCGATCTCGTCGGCGATGTCGCGGATCCGGATGTCAGGGAAGCGCGCGATGGAGATCAGCACGCGTGCATGGTTGGTCAGGAAGGTCCACGTCTTGCGATCTTCGGTGTCACCTGCCGGCTTCACGGACCACCTCGCTGTCCCGATGGACTTCCTTGGGCGGGGCTAGTCTAGAACCGGAATTAGCGAATAGCATTTCGCGTAACTACTTACGCGTGTGCTCATGCCGTGGAACCCGCCTGACACGACGCGCCTGCTGTTCCAAGGAGGGCAATCAGGCATGGCCGCACACGACGAGAGGCCTTACGACGTCCTGGTGGTCGAGGACGACCTTGGAGATCAGTTACTGATCGAAGAGGCGCTCACTGCCGAGGGACAGCCCCGCAAGATCGTGCAGGCTCCTGATGGCCTCGCCGCACTGGACCACCTGCGAACCGCTGAGCGGCACCCGGACCTGATCATGTTGGATTTGAACATGCCTCGGATGAGCGGAGCCGAATTCCTGAGCATCCTGAAAACCGATGACGGACTGCGAACCATCCCCGTGGTCGTGCTCACCACCTCCGCCTCTCCCGACGACATCTCCGACGCATACCAGCGCCACGCGAACGCCTACGTGATAAAGCCGGCTGACTTGGATGAGTTCACCCAGGCGGTGCAGAAGATCGATACCTTCTACAGCAGCATCGCCGCCCGGATCCCTCAAGCCTGACAGTGAACAAGCTGGGCCCTTGGTCCAGCGCCAGGCGAGAGTCGATCTCACCGATAACCGATCTTCCCCAATGCTGGTCAACCCCCAGGTCGTGTTTGTTCGCCTCGCGAGCGTGATCGGTTAGGCGGCGCCAAAATCTCCGGCTGGCGACGGTGCTGAGACGGCCCGGACGTGGCAAAAGCGCGCTTAGCCCACATCCGGCGCGGCGACGCTCGTCATACGACGGGTGTGCTTCCACACCTGCAGTGATTCGGCATTCGAGATGCCCCCAAGGAGCGCGGACGTCTGCACCGCGAAACCCACCGGATCCATAGGGGGAAGAAATGGCTGTTCGGAGTACGCGAGCCGTCGCCGCGCACGCGGTGGCGGTCCTGCTGGCACTGACGTTACTCGGCGGCTGCGGAAGCGACAGGACCGCCGCCGTGGCGCCCGAAGCGGCGGTCGCCCACAACCCGGCCGCGGTCGCCACGCCGACGTCGGACACCGAGAGCGAGTACACCTCCCCGTGTCCGACGGCGGGCAACGCCAGGCCGTTCGCCAAGACCCACTTCGCGCTGCACGCGGGTCTCGCGCTGGGCGCCTTCCATCGCTACATCTACAAGCCTCTGCGCAGCGGCGGCTTCAAAGCCGGCGCGGAGAAGCGGAAGCGCACATTCCTGAAGGCGGCGATAGCGGGAGCCTTCACCCTGCACCAGCTGAAGGTCGCCAAGAACTTCGCCGTGGCCAATCCGACGCTGTGCAGAGCGATGGAGGGCGTCAGCGGCAAAGTCAGCGCCCTGACCGGCAAGCTGAAGAGCGGTACCGCCACGGAGGCCGACCTCGACGCCCTCAAGGGCTCCATGAACGGCCTGCAGCAGGACGCGACGAAGACGGGCTACCAGTTCAAGGAGCGGAACGTCACCGTCCCCGGCGCCGCCTGACCCTGCCGACGCCGAGGTCGGATGGGGGGCGGGGCCGCACCCGAGATCCGCAGCACCGGCTGGGGCCTTGCCGTGTGGTTGAAGTCCTGGGATCGAACGATGATCCGTTGCCATGCGGGCGGCCTGTCGAAGACTTGCCGCAAAACGATCAGGGGGCGGCACGTGGCTCGCCCCCTGGTCCTCACATCCGCCGCCCCTTTTGGGCAGCTCCTAACATTTGCCGACTTGCGGGCACTTGACGTGACCCTTGCTATCCCTGCAGCACTTGAGCTTGTGGTGGGAGCTGCATCTGTACCAGCACTTCGCGCCGGGCTTCGGCTTGGCGCTCACAGCCGCCGGCACCTGGCACGGCTGGAGCGTCATCGTCCTGAAGTGATCCGCGCCAGCCGACGCGGTCTGAGAGACTCCGATCTGCATGACGGCGAGAGTGAGCAGCGCCGAGCCGAAGGCCAACGATAAGGGCTTCCCCTGCATGAGTGCCTCCTCCCAGGTCGGGCCGATAGGCGGCGACCGGGTCCGCACCACCATTGTTCGTCGCCGGGCCCGACGGCATCCAGACGACTTGGCCTTTCCCTAAATGACTCGTTCGGAGCCTTATTCGCGGCATTCGCCGCACTTGACGTAAACCATCGCGGTCAAAATCTATCCGGCGCCGTCTACGACTGACCTTTTGCCGCTGCGCCGCCCTCCCCGCGCCGGGCCGCCGGCAAACGGCCCGCCCACGCCGGCATCGACTGTTTCATCCGGTACGGCGCTGTTCCGCGCCGCTGTGCGAGCACCGGGTCTCAGCGGGCGGGCCCAGGGCAGCATGATCCGCCGCTTTCACGCCGGAGAGCTTCGCCCCTGAGAGCGCTCGGCGGAGCCGAAGCCATGGACCGGATGCCACAAGCACGTTCGGCCCGGCGGAGGATGACGGCGCGGCCCGCGATAACGTCCCGAAGATGGAGATACGCCCGGCCGGTGACGGTGACGTCGCCGAAATCGCCCGCATCGCGACCGCCAACGGGGACGGCGACGGCGCGAATCCGCGGTATGTCGCCCATCTCCGCGGCAACGGCGGGTTCCTGGTCGCCGTGACCGGGGACGAGGTGGCCGGATACTGCGCCACCCGCCGGATCGCCGGGGTGACGATGTTGTGCGACCTGTTCGTCGACCCCGCCCGGCACGGCCGCGGCGTGGGCCGCAGCCTGCTCGAGGCGGCATTTCCCAACTCAGGAGCGAGGTTCACCTTCGCCTCGCAGGACCCTCGGGCGATGCCCCTGTACCTGCGTCACGGCATGCGGCCGCGATGGCCGCTGCTCTACCTCAGCGGCCCACCCGGCCAGAGCGCGGAACCGTCCGCACGCAGAGTCGACGTCCTCGACGCGGGCGCCGCCGAGTCTCTGCTCACCGGCGTGAACCGCACAGCCGACTACGCCTACTGGGCCCTCACACCGGGAACGACCGGAGTGCTCGTGTACGACGACGACGGCGCCGTCGCCGCCGCGGGAGTGGCCGGGCCCGACAACCTGATCCACCTGACCACCGCCGGCGGCCACGACCCCGCCGCCACCCTGCGAAGCGCCCTCACCGTCTTCGACGCCCCGACGGTACGGCTCTGCCTGCCCGGCCCACATCCGGCGGTCGAGGAACTCCTGCGAGCCCACTGGCGGATCGACACCTACGACCACCACATGTCGAGCATCGCCGACATCATCAGCTCCGACCGGGTCCTGTCACCGTCACTCGCCTGACGTCGTCCGGCCGCCGAGTGGCCGCGAGTGCTCATCCGACCAGGAGAGGCGTGCGGCGCAGCCTCCCGCAGGCGTCCGCATACAGCTTCATCGAGAGTAGTGCGGTCGATGTTTCTAGTTGTAGACCGGACCAGACGCGCGACTCGCGGCAGATGAGTGCGCGTCCGCGCCTCGGCGCCCGCCCGCACCCTGACGGACCACAGGTTGCCGGCCTGGTCGCGCTGCCAGACCACGTTGAGCGAAATGCCCCTCATCGTTGCCAGGGAGCACGAGCGAACCTGTGCCACCGAGCTGGTGGCGACGTGGGGCTGAGCGTCGGATCGACACCCGGATGCGCATCCGCTCAACCCGACACGCCGTCGATGCCGCCGCGATGACGGGCAACAGAACCGCCGGGAACGGAACAATCCGCTCGCGGATGCGGTCAATCTTGGACGGCACCTGATCGCGGTCTCAGTCTGGGCCGGCTGAGGCCCCGGGGGTGGTTGGGCCGTCGCCGGTTCGATCCAGCCACTCCGACAGCAGGGCGCGCTCGGCGCCGGTGAGCATTGTCAGCTTCGGTGCGACGGCCCGGAATGCGACAGCGACTGCGGTCGTGCTGTCCGCGGGAAGCGTCGGCATGTCGGTGAGGATCGATCGCATCACCGCCTCGTACATCGCGTCGGCAAGGTCGCGTTCCCGGTGTTCCGGCGGAGTGGAGAGCAAGGTGAGCACGGCGCCGGTGCCGGCGGCGTGGATGAGTTCGACGGCACGTCTTTCTGGGACCCGAAGCCGGCCGATTGCCGCAACGCGGTGCACCCGGGCGCGCAGAACCTCCAAGCCGGCGGCCGCCGCCGGTGAACGAACCTCACGGCTGGGGTCGGTGAGGAGACCGAACAGCGCTGCGTTGGCGAGACCGAAGCCAATATGCGTGTCCCACCCCGCCCGTAGGTCTGCAACCGGGTCGCCGCTGTCCTCGACGAGGGTCTTCCCGGAGACGTAGGTGGCGAAGACATGTTCGGCAACGGCGTCGAGCAGCGCGTCCTTGTCCTCGAAGAACCGATAGATGGTCGGCGCCTGCATGCCGACCGCCTGCGCGACCGCACGGGTGGTGACCGCGCTTGCGCCCTGCTCACGCAGGAGCTGCGCCGCGCACTCCACGATGTTCGCTCGCGTCCTTTGCCTGCTGGCGCTATCCGGCCTCACCTCTGCCATGTTTCCAAAGATAACGCAATTTTGCTATCTCAGTTGCTAACGATGGTAGCATTCAAATCGTTCCAGCGTTAGCAGGAGAGGACGGATCATGATCATCATTACCGGCGGTACCGGCCAACTCGGCTCCCAGATCGTTGATCGGCTGCTCGATCAGGTCTCGGCAGACCGGGTCGGCGTGAGCGTCCGCGACACCGACCGCGCCGGCGAACTGGCCGCACGCGGGGTGCGCGTGCGACGCGGCGACTTCACCGAGCCCAAATCCCTCGCCGATGCGTTCGAGGGCGCAACACAGGTGCTCATCGTCTCGACTGACCAGACGGGCGAGGCAGCGGTTGCCCAGCACATCGCAGCGATCGACGCCGCTCGCGATGCCGGTGCCAAGCGCATCCTCTACACCAGCCACCAGGGCGCCGCCGAGGACTCGGTCTTCGCACCGATGCCCGACCACGCCGCCACCGAGCGCTACCTGTCGAAGACGGGCACACCGTTCACGGCGCTGCGGAACGGGTTCTACACCAGCACCGTCCGGCACCTACTCGGCCGGGCGCTCGAAACCGGCGAACTCGTCGCACCGGCCGACGGGCCCGTATCCTGGACCACGCACGCCGACCTCGCCGAAGCGGCAGCGATCATCCTCGCCGACGAGGGCCGGTTCGATGGTCTGACCCCGCCGCTGACCGCACCGGACGCGCTCGACCTCGCAGCCATCGCCGGCATCGTCACCGAACTCACCGGACGCACCATCCGCCGCGTCGTCGCCGACGACGCCGAGTGGACGGCCACCATGATCGGCCACGGTGTACCCGCGGATCAGGCGAACATGCTGCTCGGCATGTTCCACGCAGCACGCCGCGGGGAGTTCGCCACCACCGGACCGGAGCTCGAGAATCTCCTCCAGCGCACACCCACGCCGGTCCGTTCGATGCTGGAGGGACTCACCACCCAGCCGTGAACTCTCCTCCTTCTCGATGTGGTGGCCGCCACACGGGGCGGCCACATCGCACTCATCTGGGCATGAGCGCGCGGTCAGCGGCAGAAGAGTGCGTGGTGGTTAGCGCTGTTCTATCCTGCCTGAGTTGTCATCGCGCTACCGGCCTCGCGTTCGGGCAGGGCAGTCGTGGCGGTCGTCCTCGCTCGCCCGGCCGGGCGGCTGGGGAAGCGGTCATGAGCGTTGCACGCGGGTGCGGCGGTAGTAGGACCAACCGGCGGTCGGCAATGCGATTGTCCACGCCAACAGCAACGGCAGGCCGATGAGGACACCGGTGGTGGTGAAGATGTCCTCCGGGCCGGCGTCGCGGAGAGCGGCCGCGAACTGCCAGGGCAGCGTCATCGAGTAGCCGATCATCAACGCGGATCCCAGGACGGTCGGCGTCAACGGCAGCCATGGTGGCACCCGATGCCCGCGCAGCAGGGGTATCAAGCGTGGGAAGACCAAGCCCCAGTCGCTGATGAGTCCGAGGGCCAGGATTGCGCCGAGTCCGGCGAGGATGCACAGGACGCTCAGATAGAACGCGCCGGCTGGTAGGCCGAGGAATCCGTCGACCGGATGATCGCCGACGCCTGGTCCGCGACCGTGGTACCACTCGCGGAACGGATCGGGGTTGGCGAACAGTGGGATGCCGAGAATCCACGGGATGTGCAGCGGGATGAAGCCGAGCAGTGGGGCGACCCACGCGACGTGCCCCGCGCGGCGCGCCCATGGTGGCGGTGGTGGTGTGCGGGGCGCTGTTGCTTCGGGGGATGTCTGGCTGATCTCCTGAGCCTTGTCACGACCTCGCCTTTCGATGCGACGCCGATGTCCCGTTGGTCTCATGGACTCAAGATGTCAAGGCATCGGGCACGATGCCTCACCCGGCTGAGGGATCGAACTCCCCCTGTGGGGGGAAGGCGCACGGCGGAAGGTGTACCGCAGGACAGGTCCTCGATCGCATCCTCATCAGCCCGGCCATCAAGGTCTATGCCGACGGCGTCAACGCCGAGTTCTCCGACCATGCCAGTGACCATGACCTCCAAATCGTCCGCATCCTCGCCGGCTGCGACGGACGCCGACTCCCCGCCCGCTGCCTCCCCGGCAACCCGTAGTGAACGAGTAACCCATAAAGGGTGGGCGCACATACGACCACGGGATAGGCCTCGGCAGGAAAGGTCATCCAGCGCATGTCCCGCGACGACCCCGGGCGGCACCTTCTCTTAATAAGAACACTGACGGCCAATAGATCTCACATGTCACTGTTCATGCGGACGTGCAGGTGCCCCTTGCACGGGAACGCCGGCGGTCGGGCAGGGAGCACGGACCGAAGGACATATCGGCACTTCTCTGCCACATGGCACGAAGCATGGTTATCGACGGCATGCAGCAGATCGAGGCGGGCCAGAGGCATTATGCGCTGTGAGCCGAGCGCCCAACGCGACACGACCTCAAGGGCGCGGCTGGCGATGCCTCGACCTCGGACTTCAGCCGATGTCCAGTAACCGACTGCAGCTGCAGCCTCGTTGGGGTCGGTCGCCTTGACCACGATGTGCCCAACCGGATGACCAGGACCCTTATCTCCGCACTCCAGGACGGCGAAGCTGAGCCGGAGGCCAGTGGCCCACCCTTCGATCTGATCGTCAATCCATCGATGGGCCTCTGCGTCACCAACAAGAGAGGTGGTCAGCCAGCGGCGCAGAAGTGGATCACGATGAGCCGTCACGAGGGCCACCACATCTTCTGTTTGCCAGGGGCGCAGGAACAACGCGGGTGCGGATGCGGTCGGCTCCACCGAAAGGGTCACCGTCATAGCAGTTTTCCTTGGCGATTGGTCACCCTCGTAGCCTTCCACGACCTCCGCTTCCTGGAGCGGAGCGGGCGGATCGAACGCGCGCTGTCAGCTCGGGAAGTGTATGGATCACGGCAACGCCATCGTGGCATGACGGCAGGGCTTGGAGCCCCTGACAGAATGATCAGCTTGGCTGGACGACATCTTCAGGGGCCGGGGATACTGATGGTGTGGGGGATGACGGTGACGAACCGCTCGTCGGTGGCCGGATGACGCGGGGCGTCGTGCGCCGCCGTGAGCGGGTGCTGCGCCCCTTGGGTCCCTGGTCAGAGGGAGTCCACGAGTATCTCCGTCATCTGGAGAGCGTTGGCTTTCCTGGTGCCCCCCGCGTCCTTGCCGTCGTGGGAGACCGCGAGGAGGTGACCTACCTGGACGGTGAGGTGCCCGTCGATCCCGCCTGGGAGCCGGGCCGCGGGCATCGCCTTCCCTCGTACGCCCGCAGCGATGAGGCGCTCATCGGGGCCGGACGGCTGATCCGCGACCTCCATGAGGCAGCGCAGGGATTCCGCCCTCGTTGTACCGCCTACCGCTATCACCCCTGCCCGCCTCGCCCCGGCCAGATTGTCTCCCATGGCGACCTCGGCCCCTGGAATACCGTCTACCGGGACGGTCTGCCTACGGCGTTCATCGACTTCGACAGTGCGGGACCGGTCGATCCTCTGGACGAACTGGCCGCGGCCGCGTGGGCCTTCGTGCCGCTGGAGCCCGATCGGCGCCTGCGCGAGGCCGGATTCGACCCGATCCCCGACCTACCGAGTCGACTCCGCTTGTTCGTGGACGCCTACGGGCTCACCGACGGCCCTGCCATCCTGCCCGCCCTGCAACGTAGCATTCTGGCCGGCGCGGAACGCATCGCCACGTGGCCGCTGTCCCCAGCCGATGCGGCCGTGTCCCTTGAATACCTGGCCGGCGAACTCCGCTGGCTCCACACCATCACTCCTGCCCTCGAACGCGCACTCACCGGACGAGCCGGCGCCGGCAGATGAGCGCGCGGACATGAGCGCGAACCTTCCTACCTGTCGTGCTGTCGGCGCCAGGCGCTCACCGATCTTCGCTTGACCCATCGGGGCCCACACATGGCCCCCAAGTAGGCTTGCACCCGTTCGCAGCGGGTCAAGTACCCACCTCTGAGAAGGAGTAGCCCCCATCGCCGACCCACTCAGCTTCGCGGAGTTGCTGCGCCGCCATCGGCACGCGGCACGCCTCACTCTGGAGCAGCTCGCCGAAGCATCAGGGGTCAGTGCCCGAAGCCTGTCGGACATGGAGCGAGGACGCAGCAGGGGACCTCAACACCGAACCGTAGCCGCCCTCGCGGACGCACTCGCTCTCGACGAGATCGCCCGCAAACAGCTCATCGAACTGGCACGCGATGGCCGCCTCCGGGATCATTGGACGCGCCCGACCGGTCTGTGTGAGCTGCCCCGGTCCGTCGACGACTTCACCGGCCGGGCTGCGGAACTGGCTTGGACGAACGATCTGATTCACGCTGACAAGTCGCCCGGTGTCGCCGGCGTCGGGCTCATCACCGGCCCTGCCGGTCTGGGAAAGACCACGTTCGCCGTCCGCGCCGCCCATACCCTGCGCCCGGACTTTCCGGACGGAGTGCTCTTCCTCGACCTGTTCGGCATGTCCCCTCAACCCCTCGCCGTCGGCGAGGCCTTGGCGCTGCTGCTTCGCGCGCTCGGTGCCGCGGATCAGCAGATACCGAGCGACACCTCCGGCCGGGCCTCCTTGTACCGCTCAATGCTGCGGGACAGGCGCGTTCTGGTCGTGCTCGACAACGCCGCGTCGGAGGAACAAGTACGTCCGCTGCTGCCGGGAGGCGGCGGAGGCAGGGCTCTGATCACCAGCCGCCGGCTGCTGGCCGGTCTGGAGGGTGTGCGCAGACTGAGCCTGGGACCTTTGCCTCTGCTGGAAGCCACCGAACTGCTGACCGGGATTCTGGGCGAACGCTCCGCATCGGACGGAGAACCGGCGCTCGCCCAGCTCGCGCAGCTGTGCGGTGGCCTGCCCCTCGCGCTGCGGATCATCGGGAACCGGCTGGTCAGCCGGCCAGACTGGAACGCCGCGGAACTCGCCGCCCGGCTGTCGAACGAGGAACGCCGCCTCGACCAGCTCAGCGCCGGCGACCTCAAGATCGCTAATGCGTTCGGGATGTCGTATGAGCAGCTCGCGGCGTCCGCACGGCAGGTCTTCCGCCGGCTCGCCCTGGTGCCCGGCCGGGACTTCGACGCCGCCCTCGCCGCGGTCGCCGGCGGGACCTCGATCGAGGACGCCTGGGATGCCCTCGACGAGCTCGTCGACCTCGGCCTGCTGCAGGACAGCACCTCGGGCCGTTATCGCTTCCACGACCTGGTCCGGCTGTTCGCCCGCGACAGGCTTCAGGAGGAGGACACCTCGGCCGAGCGTGATGCGCTCAGCGGCAGGATGACGTCGTGGCTGCTCCGGATGGCCACGACAGCCGGGCGGTGGTTCGAACCCGCGTACGGCCGTCCCGACCGGTCTGACTCCGACCTCGCCGACCTGTCGTCCATGGACGAAGCCGACCGCTGGCTGCGCGTGAATGCGGACAACTGGCTGGGCGCGCTGCGGTATGCGGCCAGCAGAGGCCTGCACTCCGTCGTCCTGGACTGCGCCGAGTCGATGCACTGGTTCTCCGACCGGTGGATGCACGCTCCGCATTGGCACGAAGTTTTCACTCTTGGCGCGGAGGCCGCCGCCGCCCTTGGTGATCTGGCGCAACATGCCACTCAACTCAACTACCTGGCCTGGGTCCACACGGTGCCGCCGGAGGACCCGGAAACCGCGTTGCGGTACACGGCTGACGCGCTGGACGTCGCGACTCGAAGTGACGCCACGGCGCAGATCGCCTGGGCCCACCTGTACGCCGGAGTCGCGCTTCGACTGCTCGGACGGCTCGATGAGGCAGTCGCGTCGACATCGCGGGCGGCGGAGATGTTCAAGACCACCGGCGACATCGATGCGTACTGCCAGTGTCTCGGCGCCCTCGGCAACTGCCTTCGCGACAGCGGGCGCTACACCGAAGCACTGGAGCAATTCCACAGAATGTGCGACCTGGCGGGCGACGAGGAGCCGGCGATGACACCGAGCATCGCGGCGCTCACCCGGCCGTACGCGCTGGCCCGGGCCGGCGAATGCCTGGGGCTGCTCGGCCGCCGAGCCGAAGCGATCACCAAACTCACCGAGGCGATCGGTCTCATGGAGCAATTGCAGTTGTCCGGCCTGCAGGCTCGCTACCTGGAGGTGCTCGCAACCATCCTGGCCGACGAGGGCCGAACGGGCGAGAGCCGCCGGGTCTACGCGCGTGCTGCCGAGGTGTTCGAGACGGTCGGTGACACCGAGGCGAGCGGCCGTTGCCGCGGCCTGGCGACCGCTGCCCACTGACCAGCCGAAGGCCGATGTTCGTGGAACTCCTGCGTGCTGTTCTGCATGGTCTGGTCGCTGCCGCGCGACTTGGATTGACCGCAGGACAGGCGTCGGGCCTGTCCATCCCGATCAGGAGTGACCATGCCGACAATCCAGAACATCGTGCTCGTGCACGGTGGCTTCGTGGACGGATCCGGCTGGCAGGGCGTCCACGACGACCTCGCCAGGGACGGCTTCCGCATCCGGATCGTGCAGAACCCGACGCTGTCGCTCGACGGCGACGTCGCCGCGACCCGCCGGGTCCTGGACTCGCTCGACGGCCCGGCCGTCCTGGTGGGCCACTCCTACGGCGGCGTCGTCATCAGCGAAGCCGGTACGCATCCCAATGTGGCGGCACTGGCCTACATCGCCGCGTTCGCCCCCGACAAGGGCGAGTCGGTCAGCACGCTCATCGCCGACCCGCCGCCCGGTGCGCCCGTCCCGCCCATCCTCCCCCCGGTGAACGGCTTCCTCCAACTCGACCCTGACAAGTTCCACGGCGCGTTCGCCGCCGATCTGCCCGCACAGCAGGCCGCGTTCATGGCCGACTCGCAGGTCCCCTGGGGGGTGGACGCCCTCGGCGGGGCGGTCACCGAGCCGGCCTGGCGGCACAAGCCCAGCTGGTACCTCGTCGCCACCGAGGACCGCATGATCCCGCCACCGGCCCAGCGCGCCATGGCCGAACGCGCCGGATCGTTCGTCGTCGAAGCCATCGGAAGTCACGCCGTCTACGTCTCCCAGCCCGCCGCGGTCGCCGACCTCATCCGCCAGGCAGCCGCCTGATGGTGACCGTCACCCGCAACGTGCTCACGCTGGTCTCGGAGGGGCTGTCCAACCGCGCCCGCAGGCTGGAATTGAACGGCGCAGGGCGTGCGGTGTGAGCATCCTCACCGTGACACCGCACGCCCTCGTGGGCCGAGACGCCGAACTGCGCGAGCTGTTCGCACTGTTGCACGGCGTGAAGGAGGGCGGCGGCGCGCTCGTGTTGAGCGGCGCCGCCGGGGTCGGCAAGTCGGCGTTACTCGGAGCCGCGACGGCGGACGCCACCGCGAGGGGTACGCGCGTGCTGACCGTGACCGGTGTGCCCGCCGAAGGTCAGGTCCCGTATGAGGGTCTGCGCAGGCTGCTCTCGGGGACCGGGCTCGCACCCGCCGACTTCGAAGGCGGGCCGCTGGGCACCGCGATTTCCTTGCTGCACCTGCTCTCCGCGCTGGCGGTCGACACGCCCGTGGTGCTCGCC
>NZ_BOOQ01000078.1 GCF_016863315.1 Planotetraspora silvatica | reverse complement strand
GAGCACGCACCTGTCGCGCATCTTCCCCAAGCTCGGCATCACCACCCGCGGCGAGCTCAGCCGCCTCATGGCCGCGCGGAAGGGCGATTACATCATTTGACGTACGCGAAGGGAGGCACCCGGTGCCTACCGTGGGACGCGTCCCACCTATCTCCCCTCGCAGAGGAACGCCATGATCCGCAACATCGTGCTCGTCCACGGCGGTTTCGTCGACGGCTCCGGCTGGCAGGCCGTCTACGACCTGCTCGTCGCCGACGGCTTCCGCGTATCGGTCGTGCAGAACCCGACCCTGTCCCTGGCCGGGGACGTCGCCGCCACCCACCAGATCCTGGACGGCCTGGACGGCCCGGCCGTCCTGGTCGGGCACTCCTACGGCGGGGTCGTCATCAGCGAAGCCGGCACGCACCCCAACGTCGCGGCGCTGGCGTACATCGCGGCCTT
Source organism: Planotetraspora silvatica (assembly GCF_016863315.1). GTDB lineage: Bacteria > Actinomycetota > Actinomycetes > Streptosporangiales > Streptosporangiaceae > Planotetraspora > Planotetraspora silvatica. The sequence goes on along the minus strand of NZ_BOOQ01000078.1, from coordinate 12,095 downwards.
CGCCCCGGACAAGGGGGAATCGGTCAACACGCTCATCGCCGACCCGCCGCCCGGTGCGCCCGTCCCGCCGATCCTGCCCCCGGTGAACGGCTTCCTCTTCCTCGACCGGGACAAGTTCGCCGCGTCGTTCGCGGGGGACCTGCCCGCCGACCAGGCGTCGTTCATGGCGGACTCGCAGGTCCCCTGGGGTGTGGACGCCCTCGGCGGCACGGTCACCGAGCCGGCGTGGCGCGCCAAGCCGTCCTGGTACCTGGTCGCGACCGACGACCGGATGATCCCGCCACCCGCCCAGCACGTCATGGCACAGCGCGCCGGGGCGACCGTGGCGGAGACGCCGGCCAGCCACTCGGTCTACCTGTCGCAGCCCGCCGCGGTCGCCGACCTCATCCGCCAGGCCGCCGCCTCCTAATTACGGCCGCCATCGGGATCGCAGCAGAAAGACCGCCAACCGGCCTCGGCTGCTCAGGCGATCTTCCGGCGGTCCCGATCGGTGGCGGACCGTGGACGAGATCACCGCCGATGAGCGCCGGGATAAGGTGCGTCGGTGGAGGAAATGAGTCGTCTGTTCCGTTTGGCCGCTGACCGTGCATCCGGTTACCGGCAGTCGCTGCCTGACCGGCTGGTCGGAACGCCGTTCGACCAGGGTGCGTTGGCCGACGCGTTCGCCGGCCCGTTGCCCTCCGTCCCCTCGCCACCGGAGCAGGTGCTCACGGACCTGCTCGCTGCGGCCGAGCCCGGTCTGGTCGCAAGCGCCGGCCCGCGATACTTCGGGTTCGTCATCGGCGGCGCGTTGCCGGCGGCGACCGCGGCCGACATGCTCGCCGCCGGTTGGGACCAGAACGCACACAACGCCGTCACGTCGCCGGCAGCCATCGCAGCCGAGGCCGCCGCCGGCGCCTGGCTGAAGGAACTGCTGGGGATCCCGCCGTCCGCATCGGCCGGTTTCGTCACAGGTTGCCAAGCGGCCAACACCGTCGGGCTCGCCGCCGCCCGGCACCAGGTGCTCGCGGACGTGGGTTGGGACGTGGAACGGCGCGGGCTGCTCGGAGCGCCGCCGATCCGGGTGATCGCCGGGGACGAGCGACACGCGACCATCGACCGGTCGCTGCGTCTGCTCGGCCTCGGGATGGACGTGGTCGAGCCCGTACCCGCCGGGCCGAACGGCGCCATCGACCTCGGGTCGCTGCGGGAGGTCCTGAGGGCCGGATCACCGGGCCCCACGATTGTGTGCCTCCAGTCCGGCAACGTGAACACCGGCGCCTGCGACCAGCTTCGGGAGGCGTGCGAACTGGTCCACCGGCACGGTGGGTGGGTGCATGTGGACGGGGCATTCGGCCTGTGGGCTGCGGCGAGCCCCGCGACCCGGCATCTGGTGGACGGGCTGGAACTGGCGGACTCCTGGGCCTGCGACGGTCACAAATGGCTGAACCTTCCGTACGACTCGGCCTTCGCGTTCTGTGCCCGGCTCGACGTGCATGCGGCGGCGATGTCCTACGCCGCGGCGTACCTGGTCGGTTCGGGCGGCACACCGGCGGGAGCGGACCTCACCGCCGAGTCCTCGCGCCGGGCCCGCGGGTTCGCCGTGTGGGCCGGGCTGCGGGAACTGGGTCGCGACGGGGTTGCGGAACTGGTCGACCGCTGCTGCGCGCTGGCCCGCCGGTTCGCGGAGGGCCTGACCTCGGCCGGGTTCGAGGTGGCGAACGAGGTAGTCCTCAACCAGGTGCTGGTCGACTTCGGCGACGACGCGAGCACCGACCGGATGGTGGCGGCGGTGCAGGCGGACGGCACCTGCTGGGTGGGCGGCACGACCTGGCGGGGACGGCGACTGATGCGGATCTCGGTGTCGAATGCCACCACGACCGAGGCGGACGTGGACCGGTCGATCGCCGCGATCACCCGCCTCGCCACCTAGGACCTGTACGCCGACACCCGGCGATTCCATCCGGCGCAGGTGTGATCAACAAATGGCACCGCGCCGCAGAACTCAATATTCGAGCGCCACACGATGCGGGCAGTCGGCTGTCGCCGGGCAGGCGTTCAAGAGGCCACCTCGCGCAGGGTGTCTTCAAGAAGGACGTCGAGGTCTTTCGCCACTGCGTCCACGTTTGAGTCGCCGAGCTGCCCGAAAACGTCACTCGGACGGTCATATTCGAATGCGACTTCGCCTTCGCCGCTTTCCCGCAGCAGGACGCGGAGGGGTGCGTAGAGCCCGGCGGATAGTTGATGACGCGTCATTTTGGTCGCGGTCAGCGCGTTTCCGCAGTCGTACTTGAGTGCCTTGCGGTCTTGGCCCCAGACTTTCAGCAGGATTCCATGGTCTCGGACGCCGGCGATCACGAGAGGCGGCAGGCTCTCCAGGACCTCCATGGCGCGCTCGACTTCCCCGTACTGCAACAGCACGAAGACGTTTTCATCGAGCCGGCCGAGCGCTTTTTCGAAAGCCGATCTCGTATCCTCGAAGGACTTATTCGACACGATTGTGATGTGTTGGATGGAGATCGTTCGTGTGGTCACTTCTACCACTGGAGCAACCTTTCGTTTGAACAATCGTCTTCGGCGGCCACTTTCCGGGCGGCCGGGGAACTGGAGCAGTGCTGTCACCAGGTCATGCCGCTCATTAACCGAAGGGTCAGGGAGCGGGGACGAAGTAGGGACCGCTGGTGTCGAAGTCGGGCTTGTTCTCGTTGACGAACTGTTCGACCGACAGCGGGGTGCGATGACCGATCTTCTCGATGTTGTCGTTCGTGCCGGCGAACACGCCGTTCTGGTAATCGACGGCGACGTTGCTCAGGTGCTGAATGCGGTGCGCGGGCATTCCGCGTTCCGCCATGGCCGAGGCGAACTCCTCGACGCCGATCGGCTCGTAGTGCACCGGGATGCCGAGCGTGCCGGCCATGGCCCGGGCGATGTCATGGTGGTTCAGTTCGACCGGGCCGTGCAGGGTGTAGACCGCGCGGTCGTGCGGCTCGGGGTCGATCAGCAGCGCGGCGATCACGTGGGCCTGGTCGACCGAGGCGATCGGCGCGTGCCGGCCTTCGCCGAACGGAAGCCGCAGGTGGCCTTCGCCGTCCCGCAGTTCCCACCACAACTTCAGCCACTCGGCGAAGAACGTCGGCCGCAGGTGCGCGGTGAGCATGCCGGTCCGGTCGAGCAGGCGCTCGCACAGCCAGTGCTGCCGTGCGGCGTTGCTGCCCGCCTCGCGGCGGGCGGAGATCTGCGACATGTCGACCACGGACCGGACGCCGGCCTCGGTTGCCGCCTGGGCGAAGTAGGTGGTCGCCTCGATGAGGCCCGGCGAGATCGGGTAGCACAGGTAGGCGCCGGCGACCCCCTGGAGCGCCGCGGTCACGCCGTCCAGGTCATGGAAGTCCGAGACGACGACCTCGGCGCCGGCCTCGGCCAGCGAGCGGGAGCGCTCGTCCTCGCGGTGCACCATGGCGCGGACGCGGTGACCGCGCTGCAGCAGCAGGTGGATCGTGCTGCTCCCGGTCTTCCCGGTCGCGCCGGTGACCAGGAACAACCTGTCGTCGCTGATCATCTGAACACCCTTCGTAGAGCACTGCCGAAGTCGTCGCGGTCCTCCGTCTGGACGGAGAAGGATTGGTACGCGGGGCAGCGTCCGCAAGTTCGACATATCGAGTTCACTGACTGAACTGCATCCGGTGGACACGGTAGCACGCATCAGTTCAGTGAATGAACTGCCCCATGGTCGGGCCGCCGTCTAATCGCGCGGCCGGCACAGAATCTTCTCGCGCAGCGGGATGTCACGCCGCGACGGCGGTCGGCGGCTCGGGCCAGGAGCACAGCGAGGATCAGCGGGACGTCGCCCCGTGTTCCGCCACGGCGTGCCCGGCGGCGTTCACCGCTCCCAGCATGATGGTTTCGGCCGCGCGGACGGCCTGCGCCCGGCTCAGGCGACCGGCGGTGGCCTCGCGAGCCAGCGCCTCGGCGGCGCCGACGACGCCGAGCATCAGCGCCTTCCCCTCGCTTTCCGGCAGCGGCGCGAAACGCTCCACAGCGCGCAGGTAGAGCCCCGCATAGCGCTCCCGCCCCTCTCTCAGCAGCTCCTCGGTACCGGCGATCGAGGAGAGCGCCGCGGTCACCGCACCGAACTCCTTGCCGATGTGCAGTACGCAGTCGATGTACGCCTCAGCCAGGATCCGTACGGTCTCCTCCAGCGAACGCACCCGCGCACGCAGCGCCGTGGTCGCCGCTTCGGTCTGCTGGTCGTCGATACGCCGGTAGAGCGCGACCAGCAATCCCGTCCGCGTCTCGAAGTGCTCGTAGGCGACCGGCTTCGTTACGCCGGCCTCCTCGGCGACCCGGGCAAGTGTCAGCGCGTCGGCGCCCTCAGCCCGGACGATCGCCATCGCCGTGTCGAGCAGTTGCAGGCGTCGTTGCTCGCGCGACAGCCGTCGTCCGGCCACGTGTTCCTCCGCCCGCTGCCGACAACCTACGGAAAGTAGCTTACTTTGCACGGTCCCGCTTCCGCCCTGCCCTCGCCGCGCCGGGTCGCTCCCATGGCGGCGGACATTGACCGGTCCCCCTGTCACAGGCCCCTCGGCGAGGGCCTTGACAAGTAACCTACCAATGGTAACTTACTAAGAGTAACTTATCGCCGTCGCCGCCTCGTCGCGAGATCCCGGCGTTCCGGTAGCCCGGCGCACGAAGCGCCGGTGCGTGCCGCGCCTCCCACCCGGGCGGCGGCATCTCCCCTTCTCTCCCTTTGGAGACACATGATGCATCGCATACTTGTCGTCGGCGGCTACGGGCTCGTCGGCGGATGGACCGTCCGTCACCTGCGTGCGGCAGGACACGACGTCGACGTGGTGATCGGCGGGCGGCGGCCCGCCGAGGCCGCCGCGCTGGCTCGCGAGTGTGAAGCAAGCGTCGTAAAGCTCGACGCCGGCCACGCCGAGACCGGGTTGGCCGCGGCTGGGCCGGTCGACCTCGTCGTCTCCGTGGTCCAGGACCCGGACGACAATCTGCTGAGGGCGGCGCTGCGGGCCGGATCCGCGCACCTCGGGATCGTCCGCAAGACGGACAATGTCGGCCGCACCATGATCGCCGCAGCTGACCTGGCGCAGCGCCCGGCCCTGATCATGGGCCACTGGCAGGCGGGGGTCACGACGTTCACCGCGCTGGCCGCCGCGCAGGGGTTCGGCCGGGTCGAGCGCATCGAACTGGCCGCCCTGTTCGACCGGACCGACCCCACCGGACCGATGACCGCCGACGACAGCGGGGCCTTCTTCAACCGGGCCCTCCTCCGCCGCGGCGGACGCTGGGAGACCGTCGAACCGGCGGACCACATCCGCACCGTCGATCGGGGCGACCCGCCGGCGTTCGACGCCCAGCCCATGGGCGTCCTCGACGTCCCGGCGCTGGCGGCGGTCACCGGTGCGCCGAACGTCCGCTTCGACCTGGGGGTCAGCGACTCCTACGGCACGCTCTCCGGCGGGACGGCGTCCCACGAGATCTACGCCGACCTGTGGGGCCGGGACGAGCACGACGCGCCGGCGGCGCTCCGCACAGTGGTCAGCGACCCGCTCGGGCAGGCTCATCTGACCGCCCTCGGAGTACTCATCGGCATCGAGCGCGTCCTCGGCCTGGACGGCGCCCCGCCCCCGGGGGCCGGTGTGGTCCTCCCCGAAACGGCGATCGACCCGGTGCGCGCGCTGGGCCGCCTGCGCGAGTTCGGCGTCGGCATCAGCACCGTCTCCCTCCCGCAGGCCCCCTCAGGAACAGCGGACTGATCGCACCCGCGTTCGCATCGGGGCGACCGCCGGCCCCAGGGCTCCGTTCATCCGGGACAACGCGGGTCCCTCCGGCGCGCCCACACGGGCGGACCTCAAGCGCGTCCGGCTGCGCGCGGCGCGCCGAGATCGCCTTCGCCGGCGGCGGCGAGTGTGCGCGGTCGCATGATCGGTTCGAGGAGTCGTCGCGGTGTTCTGATCGCGTCGGACACGGGATCGTGATCGGAGTCCGTCAGATCGAATCCGGGCCCGGGTTCGATCCGGATCTCCGGGACCGGGACCGCCAAACCGCAATCTTCGCAGCGCCCCTCGTGATCAAGGAGACCTCCGTCCTGATCGTGGCGCTCGGCGCGCTTCACTCCGGACGGAGAGTAAAACGTGTCCCCCCAGTTCATGAGAGCGCGGATGACCGACCACAGTCCGATGCCCTTGGCGGTCAGCCGGTACTCGACGCCTCCGCTCGCATCGTCGTCACGTGTGAGAACGCCTTCCTGCACAAGGAACTTCAGCCTGCTGGTCAAGACGGCGCGGGGGATCTTCAGCTGAGCGGCGAAGTCTCCGAATCGACGCACTCCGAAGAACGCGTCGCGAATGATGAGGAGCGTCCACCGCTCTCCGACGATCTCCAATGATCGTGCCAGCGAGCAGTTGCGGTCCGCATAGGTACTGGGGAGCGTCATGGTGCGATTCTACCCACCCCAGTTCACTCAGTGAACTTGGCGTGCTACGGTCTCCAACCAGCAATAGTTCAGTCACTGAACCCGGTCGTGATCCATGTTCATGACGCACGAACCAAGGGATACGAAGTGAGCGAGAAGATCGTCCTCATCACCGGAGCCAGCAGCGGAATCGGCGCCGCCACCGCAATGCGTCTCGCCGCGTCGGGGCACCGTGTGGTGCTCGGCGCCCGCCGCACCGACCGGCTCGCCGCGCTGGCCGCCGCCATCCGAAAGGACGGCGGCTCCGCCGAGCACACGGCCCTCGACGTGACCAGCGCGGACAGCGTCGACTCGTTCGTCCAGGCGGCCTACCGCCGGTATGGGCGCATCGACGTCCTCGTCAACAACGCCGGCGTGATGCCCATGTCGCGCCTGGACGCACTGCGCGTCGAGGAGTGGAACCAGATGATCGACGTCAACCTCCGCGGCACCCTGCACGGCATCGCCGCCGTACTTCCCGTGATGCGCGCGCAACAGTCAGGTCACGTGATCAATGTGTCCTCCACCCTCGGCCACGACGTCGTACCGAACTCCGCGGTCTACAGCGCCACGAAGTTCGCGGTCCGCGCGCTGGCCGAAGGGCTCCGTAAGGAGCAACAGGACATCAGGGTCACCGTGATCAGTCCGTCGTTCACCGAATCCGAGTTGACCACCCTGGGCGGCGATCCCGACACCATGGCCTGGGTACGCACCATGGCGGACAAGCTCAACATGCCCGCGAGCACCGTGGCAGACGCCATCGCCTACGCGATCGCGCAACCCGCATCCCTCGACGTCAGCGAGATCGTCATCCGCCCCCTCGCCGAAGCGGCCCTCTGACACCGTGGCGGACGTCTGACCTGCTGCCCGAGGCGACCCGCACCCATGCGACCCGATGCTCATCGGTCCGCGCCCAGCGGGATGTGTCCGTGAGACAAGAAAGGAAGAGCCATCCATGTCCGAAACTCCGAGGCGAACCCGCCGTTACGTTCTCGCCGAGCGCCCCGCCACGCTCACCGGCCCACTGCAGGAAGGCGTCCTGCGCTATGAGGAAGACGTAGCCGTGCCGCGGCTGGAAGCAGGACAGGTTCTGGTGAAGGTCGAGTGGATGTCGCTCGACCCCGCCACCCGGGGCTGGATGAACGACACCCCGAACTACCTTCCGCCGTCACCGTTGGGCGAGGCCATGCGCGCCCTGGGCGCCGGGACGGTGAGCGCATCGGAGCACCCTGATTTCGCGGTTGGGGAACGGGTGTCCGGATTGCTGGGCTGGCAGGAGCATGCCGTGGTGAACGGCTCGATCCTGCGGCGGGTGCCCGAAGGCGTGCCGCTGCACGCCTCCCTGAACGTCCTGGGCATCGCGGGGCAGACCGCCTGGCTGGGGTTGCACGACATCGGACAGCCGCGGAAGGGCGAGACGGTCGTCGTCACCGCGGCGGCCGGCGGCGTCGGTTCCGTCGCCGTCCAACTGGCGGTCGCCGCCGGCGCACGGGTGATCGGCGTCGCCGGAACGCCGGCCAAGTGCGAGTGGGTGCGGGAACTCGGCGCCGACGAGTGCGTCAACTACCGCGAAGACGACGTGTCGGCGGCGTGCTCTCGGTTGTGTCCTGACGGAATCGACGTCATTTTCGACAACGTCGGTGGGACGACGCTCGACGCGCTGCTCCCGTTCGTGGCGGTCAACGCCCGGGTCGTCCTGTGCGGTGCGATCTCCCGGTACGACGGCGGACGCGGTCCCGCTCCTCTGCACAACTGGTTTCACCTGTTGCCCAACAGGGTCCGGATGGAAGGTTTCATCTACATGGACCACGAGGCTCGCTTCGACGAGATCGAAGCCGACCTCCTGCCCCGCCTGCGCAACGGCGAGCTGCGCAGCCGGGAGCACGTGGTCGAGGGACTGACCGCAGCCCCAGCCGCGCTTCACACGCTCTTCGACGGCACGAACACCGGCAAGCTTCTCGTGCGGGTCGGTCATTCGTGACCCACGTCCGCTGCGCCGGCTCAAAAGCAACCAACTCATGATGAGGAGATCCATCATGTCCTCTGTGCTCATCACGGGCGCTTCCAAGGGCATCGGCCGGGCCATCGCCGTCGAACTGTCAAGCAGGGGCCACCGGGTGGTCGCCACCGCACGTCGTCCGGAAACCCTGGCCGACCTGCCTGTCGACCAGCGCCTGCGCCTGGATGTCACCGTTCAGGAAAGCGTCGACCAGGCCATTCAGGACGCCGGCGACATCGATGTGGTCGTCAGCAATGCCGGCGAGACGGTGCGCGCGCCTTTGGAGAGCGTCCCGCTCTCGGAGGTCGAACGGCTCTTTCAGCTCAACACCCTGGGTGCGCTGCGGGTGGCGCAAGCCGTGCTTCCGGCGATGCGTGAAAGAGGCGCGGGCCGCCTCGTCTTCGTCTCCAGCATCCAGGGGCGGCTGGTGCTCCCGATGATCGGCCCTTACGGCGCCAGCAAATGGGCGCTGGAGGCGCTCGCTGAGACGCTCGCCATCGAAACGGGTCATTTCGGTATCAAGGTGAGTGTGGTGCAGCCCGGTGTGGTCTCCTCGGGCGGCGCTGGACGCGCCAAGGTCTTCCTGAAGGAGAACGACCCGTACGCCCCGCTGTATGAGGCGCTCGATGTCCTCCGTGGCGAGTCCATCACCCCAGAGGAAGTGGCCGCCGCTGTGGCCGACACGATCGAGCAGCCTGAACCTCCGCTGCGCGTCCCGGTCGGCGCGCCGGCCAAGCGGGCCCTGCAGGCGCGCAAACAGGCCCCGGAGAGCGAGCCCTTCCTGATGGCCGAAATCAATTGGTAGCCGCTGAGTAGCCGGACGGGAGTCCGGCCGTGGCCGGTGGATTCGTCGAAACGCCGCCGAAGGCTGAGCTGCACCGCCGGCTGAAAGGGACGTTCGAGCCAGGCTCGGTCGTCACAGAAGTGGATCTTTGGCGGTGCCGGCCATGGTAAGAAACAGAGCTGGTTTTCCGATGGGACGATCACATCCGCTGGACAATTCCGTCCACTCGGCGCTGACCGGGCCGCACACCCATTTCGCGCAGCGACGGGGCAACGCATTGCGCTACCCGTCGGACGTGTCACCGTTCATGGCGCTGCCGGACTCCCCCGCCGACGGCGACTGGACGGACATCGCAGCACTTGCCGGTCCCGGTCAGGGAGTCATGCTGACCGGCCTCACGGTCGAACCGCCGGATGGCTGGGAGATCGTGACGCGACGCGCCGTGCTCCAACTCGTCGACGACGGGGTCGCCGCCGCGCCGGACGAGGAGGCCGTCCTCCTCACCCAGGCGGACGTCCCGGAGATGCTTGCTCTGGCCGAACGCACCAAGCCGGGACCGTTCCTGCCGCGCACGATCGAGATGGGCGCCTATCTGGGCATCCGCCACGGCGGGCGTCTGGTGGCGATGGCCGGTGAACGGCTGCGCCCTCCGGGGTGGACGGAGATCAGCGGGGTCTGTACCGACGCGGACTGGCGCGGACAGGGGTTGGGAACCCGGCTGGTGCTGGCTGTCGCGGCCGGCATCAGAAAACGCGGTGAGACACCCTTTCTGCATGTGGTCGCGTCCAACACGAACGCCGTCCGGCTGTACGAATCCCTGGGATTCCGACGTCACCGCACTGCGACCCTTGTGCTCACCCGGCCACCGACGGAAGTACCGATCCGTGCATGAGGTCGACCGTGTTTCCTGGATCACCTGTCGCCTGCCTCCTGGGACGGGGACCGCGGGAAGCACGCCACCGCCTACCGTCCATGATGGGCGGCGAAGCTCAACAGAGTGATCGACGGGCGCAGATCGCGCGGGCCGGGCAGGACCGCGATCTTCCGGAGCGCCCTCGACCGCCATGCCCTGCGGCCCCGCGGCGGCTGCAGGTCTTCCGCGGTGTCCACGCCGGGGATCTGTGCGGGCAGGCGGGCGGCCTCGGACACCGACAGGCTGAACGGCATGGGCGGCGCGGTGTAACGGGCCGACATGCGGTAGCCCTTCATCGTCCGATTTCGGAACCAGGTGGGTATCGAGTCGAAGAACAGCCGCCCGCGGGGGAACCGCGCGGCACACTCGGCGATCAGGGACATCACCTGGTCGCGTTCGAAGTACATGAACAGACCCTCTGCGGAGATGAACACACCGCGCGCCGGATCGAGAGCGTCCATCCATGTGCGGTCCAGCGCCGAGGCCGGGATCGCGGTCATGCGCGACTCCTGCGGGAGCAGGCGTCTGCGCAGGTCGATGACGGGTGGCAGATCCACAGACAGCCAGTCGACGCCGGGCCGCTCCAGGCGCCAGTAGGTGGTCTGCAGGCCCTCTCCGAGAGCGACCACCGTGGCGGCGGGATGCCGGTCCAGGTAGGCGCGGATGGCGATGTCCAGGGCGAGGGCGCGCAGCGGATGGGTCTGGTTGGGCTTGCCGAACCGCTCGTAGTCGTAGTCGATCCTGCGGTAAAGGCGCTCCGCCAGCGGGTCGTGGAACGCCGAGCCGGGGTGCATCGACTCCTCGGCGCGGTTGCGCAGCGTCCACAGACAGGTGGTCGCCACACCGTCCAGGTCCGCACCGTCGATCTCGTCATCGGTCATCGGCGATCTGTCCAGGCCTTCGGGGGCGCAGCCCGCTGTACATTCCTTACGACGTTTTCCACACCCGCAATGGTCGCCGGGTCGTGGGTCGCCAGGCGTCCCGCCAGGAGAGGCTTCGCCCGCTACGACACCGGCATGAGAAATCAGCCGGTCTACATCGCGGGAAGTAGCCTCGCAGGCCCCAAGGGGCGACGTGGATGCGAGATCATCGGCGCCGACGGTTCGCGTCGTCGGCCCGACGGGAGGATCACGGGCTCGTGTTCCCTTCCCGGCGGGGCGCCCTGATGGAGCCCGGCAACCCCCCGGCGAAGCTGGGCAGAGGTACGGCACTGCGGCCGGCCTCGGTGCCGTACGGCTGCACGACCTCCGCCCCACCTGCGTCAATCAACTCGGGTCTAGGCGATTCTGCGCCGGTAAGAGGCCATGGCGAAGATGTAGGCGACGATGAGGATGCCGACACACCAGGCGAGGGCGATCCAGATGTCGGTGCCGACCGGCTGCTCGGCGAAAAGGTTGCGGATGGCGTTGACGATGGAGGTCACCGGCTGGTGCTCGGCGAAGGCGCGCACCGGGCCGGGCATGGAGTCGGTGGGCACGAACGCCGAGCTGATGAACGGCAGGAAGATGAGCGGGTAGGAGAACGCGCTCGCGCCGTCCACGGTCTTCGCGGTGAGACCGGCGATGACGGCGAGCCACGTCAACGCCAGGGTGAACAGGATGAGCATGCCGGCGACCGAGAGCCACGCCACCACGCCCGCAGGCGAGCGGAAGCCCATGATGAGGGCGACGAGCACGACGACCACAATCGAGATCAGATTGGCGACCAGCGAGGTCAGCACGTGCGCCCACAGGACGGACGATCGCGCGATCGGCATGGACTGGAATCGCTCGAAGATCCCGCCCTTCATATCCAGGAAGAGCCGGAATGCGGTGTAGGCGATGCCCGAAGCGATTGTGATGAGCAGAATGCCGGGCAGCAGGTAGTTCACATAGGAATCCGACCCTGATTTGATCGCGCCGCCTAACACGTAGACGAACAGCAGCATCATGGCGATCGGCGTGATCGC
>NZ_BOOQ01000077.1 GCF_016863315.1 Planotetraspora silvatica | reverse complement strand
GCCGCGAGGACTCCCCCGCTGGTCAGCAACTCCAGCTCGTGCGTGGACAACATGCCCGGCTCGGTCATGCCGGCGTAGACGAAGTGCGGCTGCCCCTGCCAGAGCACGCGCGTCTCCAGAGGAGGGACCCGGATCGCGGTCAGGACGACGCACCCGTCACGCGTGGTGCACCGGGTGTCGTGCGCGATGCGGTCGTCGTTCGGGGGCCGCAGGGTGCTGAGCGGCGCCTGGTCCGCCGCCGCCGTGCTGGCGGCCACGACCCTGCCCTGGCCGTCGACGAGTTGCAGGAGGTTTATCCGGGTCTTCAGCACCGGAGGGTACGGCGCGCCGGGCTGCAGGGATCCGATCCAGTCGGTGGCGACGCGCTCGGTCTCCTTGAAGATGTTGTCCTGGATCCGGGTCCAGATCGCCAGATCGAGCCCGGTGCCGATCACCGCGAAGACGATCAGGGAGATGATTCCGGAGACCAGCGTGAAACGTGCCCGGATGGAGTGAGGGCGTAGATTGAACGACACCGCCTGCCTCCTGTCCTGGTCATCGAATCGGCCGGTCGCCTCCTTCGAATAACGACTCCCAGGTCAAAACACTATTGATGGGTGTCCACGGTTACGGCAAAAGATGGCGGCAGAGCTGATATCCAGACCAAAGACAGTCCTGCATATGACCGTCACGTGACCGTTTGTTGTGTTTCATCCACTTACGCGGAGATCATTGCATTTCGGGCGGTTAACCAGGAAGATACCCGTTGACACAGTAGGGAATGTGGATAATGGTGCAAGGGTCCCGCCCGCCCGTGAGAGGGAGAGCCCATGAGCGTCACCGATGAGCTGCTCGCCAACGCCGAGCGCTACGCCGCGGCCTTCGACAAGGGTGACCTGCCGCTTCCCCCCGCCAAAGGCGTGGCGGTGCTGGCCTGCATGGACGCCAGACTCAACGTCTACGGCCTGCTGGGCCTCCAGGAGGGGGACGCCCACGTCATCCGCAACGCCGGCGGCGTCGTGACCGCCGACGAACGCCGGAGCCTCGCGATCAGCCAGCGACTCCTCGGCACCCGGGAGATCATCCTCATTCATCACACCGGCTGCGGGATGCTCACCTTCACCGACGACGCGTTCAAGGAGTCGATCCAGTCGGAGGTCGGCATCAAGCCCGACTGGTCCGCGGAGGCGTTCTCCGACCTCGACGAGGACGTCCGCCAGTCGGTGGCCAGGATCAAGGCCGACCCGTTCATCCCGCACACCGAATCGGTGCGCGGCTTCGTCTACGAGGTGGAGACGGGCCGTCTCCGCGAGGTCAAGGCCTGAGGGTCGCCTCGACGACGGAGAAGGGATTGCCCGCAGGACCGGGAACGACGCGGTCGACGGCGAAACCCCCGCGGTCCAGAAGCCTCTCGTACTCCGCCCGCGTCCGCTCTCTGCCCGTCAGCATCGCCATCATGATCAGATCGATGCCTCTGCCGAGGTGCGGCTCGTCCCCGGCCGGAAGGACCATCTCGATCACCACGAGGCGCGCCGCGGCGGAGGCGGCGCCGGCGATGGTCCGCAGGATGCGCTCACCCTCCTCGTCTCCCCAGTCGTGCAGGATCGACGACAGGATGTACACGTCGGCGGCGGGCACGCTCTCGAAGAAGTCACCGGCGACGATCCCGACGCGGCCGTCCACCCCCCGCGCACGGGCCGCCTCCCGTGCGGCCGGCACGACGTGGGGCAGGTCGAACACGATGGCGCGCCGGTCAGGGTCGGCGGCGATCAGTTCGGTGACCAGCGACCCGTCGGCCCCGCCGATGTCCGCGACCGTCGCGCCCTCGGGCAGCCGGTAGCTCCGGAGGAGGTCGCCCTTGAGCCCGGCCGTGATGTCGGCCATGGCCCCGGTGAACCTCCGCGCCTGCTCGGGCTCGTCCGCGAGCCAGGCGAAGAACGGACGGCCGTAGTGGACGGTCGCGGCCGGGACACCGGTGCGGACGGTGTCCACCAGTCCGGCGAACGGCGCGTAGTGCGTCTCCATCCAGGACAGGGCGAGGTCACGCGCGGATCCGGGGACGCCGCGGGCCAGCGTGGCTCCCAGCGGGGTGACGGAGTAGGCGTCGTCTCCCTCGCCGGCGAATATCCCCAGACCGGTGAGATCACGCAGCAACCGCCGAAGCATCCCCGCGTCGCATTCCAGGTCGGCCGCGAGGTCCTCGACGTCACGGGGGCCCGCGAGCAGGGCCGTGGCGAGGTCGAGCCTGGCCACGGCGTACAGCGCCTGGGAGACCTGGAAACCCGCCAGCAACCGCGTCATGACCAGCGAAGGCGAGATCCCGGCCGGCTCCTCGTTCGCGGACGACATCGCGCGGCCCTACGGGCTACCGTTCCCCGGCCGCGGCGGGACCCTGGGAGGCGCCGACGGGCTCCTCGTCGCCGGGCAGCGGGATCCACCTGTGCGACCAGGTCTTCACCGCGTCCATCACCTTCTCCAGGTCGAGCCCCTTCTCGGTGAGGTGGTACTCGACCTGGACCGGGGAGGTCGGGATGACCCGGCGCTCCACGATCTCCTCGGCCTCCAGGGTGCGCAGCCGCTCGGCCAGCATGGTGTCACTCAGTCCCGGCACCGCGGCCTTGATCTGCGCGTACCGGTGGTGCCCGGTGAACAGGGCACGCAGGATCGCCCCCGTCCATCGGGCGCCGATCAGCTCGATGGCGGCGTGGAAGCGCACGCAGACGCGGTGGATCTCGTTCATGTTCTCCCGATCACCTCGTCGCGGGTGCAGTGTTCTCCCGCAGCGCCCGCAGAGCCTCAGCCACCCGGACGAGTTCGTCGAACATCGCCTTCGCCGCCCCCGTCATGACGTCGTTGGGCACCAGCTTATTGTCGGAATCGATGAACTGGTGGACAAAGGGGATGGAAACCGCCTCGAACAACGGGGTCATCTTCAGTGTCGTGACCACTTGTTTGATCATTTGTGCGGCTCGGGTGCCGCCGGCCACTCCCCCGTAGCTGACCAGGCCGACCGGCTTGTATTTCCATTCGTTGTGGAGATAGTCGATCGCGTTCTTCAGCTCGGCGTTGTATCCGTAGTTGTACTCGGGCATCACGAACACGAACGCGTCCGCCTCGGAGACCTTGGCGCTCCAGTCAAGGGTGTGCTGGTGAATGTACTGGCCCAGCCGCGGGTGGTTCGGCTCGTTCATGAAGGGCAGGTTCACCTCGGCCAGGTCGACGAGTTCGATCTCGTCGAACCCTCCGTGCGTCGCCGCCTCCGCTTCGGCCCACCGTCCGATTTCCAGCCCGATCCGGCTGGGACGGGTGCTGGCGACGATGATCTCAAGCTTGGCCACGGTACCTCTCCTTGCATCTCGTGAGCTGTGTACGGGCGGGCGACCTGGGACGACCACCCGCCTGCGCTCGGCAAGCGTACACAAGAATTCTGAGCATCTAAATATTCCTTAGCAAACCTTTACCGTGGGATCGGCGTTGACATGCAGCCACGGGGCTGCCTATCGTTCTGACATGCAGCCGATCGGCTGCATGTCCAAGAGGAGGCGAGATGGACGAGGTGTTCAAGGCACTGGCCGATGCCAGCCGGCGCCGGCTGCTCGACGGCCTGAACACCCGCAACGGGCAGACCCTCCGGGAGTTGTGCGCCGGGCTCGACATGGCCAGGCAGTCCGTCAGCAAGCATCTGGCCGTGCTGGAGGCGGCCGGGCTGGTCACCACGATCCGCCGGGGCCGGGAGAAGCTGCACTACCTGAACGCCGAACCGATCAACGCCATCGCCGAGCGCTGGATCAGCAGGTACGACCGCGCAAGGGTCGAGGCGCTCGCCGACCTGAAGAGAGCATTGGAGCAACCGATGGGCAACCCCGAATTCGTCTACACGACCTACATCAACACCACGCCGGAACGGCTCTGGCAGGCGTTGACCGACCCCGCCTTCACCGGCCGCTACTGGGGCGTCACCTTCGAGTCGGATTGGAAGCCGGGCTCCACCATGGTCTGGGAGGGCCACGGCGCCAAGACCGCAGATCCCGCCCAGGTCGTGCTCGAATCCGACCCCTACCGCCGGTTGTCCTACTCCTGGCACACCTTCACGCCGGAGTTCATCGAAGCCTTCGAGATGGACGCGGACATCGCCGCTCAATGGGCCGGCGAGCGCAGGTCCAAGGTGACCTTCGACATCGAGCCGCTCGGGCGAATGGTGAAGCTGACCGTCGTCCACGACGACTTCGAGCCGGGGAGCACGATGCTCGACGGCATCAGCAACGGATGGCCGCACATCTTGTCCAGCCTGAAGTCGCTGCTGGAGACCGGCGAGACGCTGCCCTCCCCCGACGCCGACACCGACCTCGCCGCCGAGACCGGCTGACCTCGACCGGCCCTGCCGGACCTGCCGCTTCCTCGGCTGACACGGCTGACACGGCTGACACGGCTGACACGGCTGAATGGCGAGCTCGGCGAGGGGCCCGGGACCGCTCAGCCGCCCACCCGCCTCGCGATGACCCGGGACACCAGGTAGGAACCGAGGCCGAACACCACCCACGTCGCGGCGGCGGCGACCAGGGTGACCCAGACCGGCCAGCGGGCGGCCATGACGGTGGTGACCACGGCGAACCCGGTGAGGCCGAGCGTCCCGAACACCGAGCCGCGCGCCTCCTGGTATGCCTGGCGCGGGCCCTCCCTCTGCGCGACGAGGGTCAGCGACGCGAGCAGGATCGCCGGAAAAGCCAGGAAGACACCTCCGAGCGCCGGTCCGGCCACCAGGGACACCACACCGGCCAGGGCGGAGACTCCCGCGCCGAAAGCGAAGCGGACGACCAGGTCCCATGGCCGGGTCCGCGCCAGTTCGCGCGGGATGAGCCGCATCCGGTCGTCGTCCTGCCCGCGGGAGTCCGGGTCGTCGTCGTTCGTGTCGTCGTTCGTGTCGTCGTTCGTGTCGTCGTTCGTGTCGTCGTCCATGGCCGCGTTCACGGCCGTGGCAGCAGCAGGTAGGCACCGGCGGCGGTCACGGCCCAGACCACCAGGCCGGCGAGGGTCGCCCGCCAGACCCCCCATGCCGAAAGGAGAGGCGGCGCCACCAGGCAGTAGACGAAGAAGGCGACCGCGCCCGCCCGCATGCCGTCGGCCGCGGCGCGCATGTCCGCCTGGCCGCTCAACACGGCTGTGACCAGCAGGCTCCCGAGGGCGACCGAGGGGCCGGCCGAGAACACTCCGGCCAGCCGCTTGGGCGTCATCATCTCGGCCAGCACCGCGAATCCGAGGACGAACAGCCCGCCGGCGAGCGCCTTGAGCGCCACCTCAACGATCAGCCGAGCCACGGGTTCCTCCCCCCGGTCGTGTCCGTTCTCACCGCCCTGCGGTGCGCCCGCCTGATGGCCTTCTCCTAGGCATCGCCGCCATCGTGTCTGCGCAACCCCGAGCGGAGACCAGCCCTTCCACCAGGCACGACGTGCGGACGGTCACGTGGTCGCCCACAGGGTGACGCCCGCGCGGCGGGGTACGCGAGGGGAGGACGCCGGCGGCCGCTTCCCCATCGGCCGGGATGGACCACCCGAGGGGACGGGCGGAGGATGAGCACGGAGCGCGTTCACTTCACCAAGGAGAAGGCGACCATGCTGGCCACCCTGTACGGCAGGGCCAGGGACAGCATGTCCGCCGACCCCATCTTGGGCGATCGGACCGCCGAGGAACTGATCGAACGGATCGACTACGACTTCGGCAGATTCCGGATGCACCGGGGCTGGACGACCGGCGTGGCGCTGCGGGCCAGGCAACTCGACGCGTGGGCGGCCGACTTCCTCGGCCGTGACCCTGCGGTCACCGTCCTGCACCTCGGCTGCGGCCTGGACAGCCGGGTGTTCCGGCTCGACCCGCCGAGTGGGGTCCGGTGGTACGACGTGGATTATCCGGACGTCATAGCCGTCCGCCACCGCCTGTATCCCGATCGTGAGGGGTATCGGATGATCGGCACCTCGGTGACCGACGTCCGGTGGCTCGAGCGCATCCCCGCCGAACGGCCGGCGCTCGTCGTCGCGGAGGGCCTGCTGATGTACCTGTCCGAGGGCGACATCGAGGACCTCTTCCGCGGGATCGCCGATCGGTTCCCGTCCGGGCAGCTCATGTTCGACGCCATCAGCCGGCTCGGCGTCCGGCTGCAGCGCTTCAACCGTCCCGTCCGGGCGGCCGGCGCCACCTTCACCTGGGCGCTGGACGACGCGCGGCTGCTCGAGCGATGGGACCGGCGGATCCGGCTCGTCACCGAACTGCCCGTCCTCGACCTGCCCGGAGTGGAGAGGCTGCCCGTCGGCTACCGGATACCGATCCGGGCGATGCGCCTGGTCCCCGCGTTCAGACGGGTCGGCCGGCTGCTGCGCTACGAGTTCTCGCGGCCGCGGTGAGAGGACGGCCCTCCCGGGAGAAGTTTCAAGGTGTAGACATCTCCCCCAGGGGATTACTTCTGTACCACTGGCACCATGATCACCTCGACGTTCGGCACTAGTGTCTGCCAGCAAAAAGGGATCTCCGCCGATGCGTCGCCGAACGACCATGACCGCTGCCGCCGTCGTCCTCCTCGGAGCCGCCGCAGGCGTCGCGTACACCATGACCCGCAGCACGGCCGAGACGCCCTGCGCGGCCGCCGCCGCGCTGGTCACCAAGGCCCAGGAGTCGATCCGCAAGGACGCGAGCACGATCGTCTTCAAGGCGCCGGACGGCTCGCAGCCCATCTGGCTGGGCATGACGGCGATGGCCGACGGCCTGACCACCGGGAGCCTGGAGAACGTCGAGGGGGAGCCCTCGCCGAAGCTCGTCGAGGCGCTCTACGAGTTCTCCCGCGCGGCTCCCGCCGCCGCGGAGGATCTGACCGACCCGGACGGGAAGGTGCAACTGTCCCTCACGCACATCTCCGCGGCGTGCCCCTGACTTCCCGCCGTCGTCAGCCGGCGCGCCTGACTCCGCCGTTCTCAAGAAGCTCCCAGGATTCTCTCCGGACTTCCCCACGGCCTGGCGGTGTGCTGATGGCATGAGGAAACAAGCAAACCGCTTCATCATCGCGGGCTCGGTGGCAGGCGCCCTCGCGGTGGGCGTCCTGGGCGGTGCCGCCATCGCCGGGCAGCCGGGCGCCGACGTCTCCCTCACCGCCGGAGGCGGCACCGCGAAGACCGCGCCGGACAAGGCCATCGAGGGGAAGACCAAGGGCGTCGCCCGTCCCGGATG
Source organism: Planotetraspora silvatica (assembly GCF_016863315.1). Taxonomy (GTDB): domain Bacteria; phylum Actinomycetota; class Actinomycetes; order Streptosporangiales; family Streptosporangiaceae; genus Planotetraspora; species Planotetraspora silvatica. Next base: position 5,487 of record NZ_BOOQ01000077.1, on the reverse strand, counting down.
GCGCGCCCTGAAGCGCAAGGGCCTGGGAGTGCACGGCGAGGCCACGGTCAAGAAGAAGGACGGCTTCGTCGTCCGTACCTGGCAGCGGGGCGACGTCACAGGGGCGGTCGCCGGCTCCGTCACGGTGAAGAGCGCCGACGGCACGTCGTGGACGTGGAAGGTGGGCGACGGCACCCGGGTCCGCAAGGACGGGAAGAAGGTGGACGCGGCCAAGCTCACCACCGGTGACACGGTGTTCGTGGCCGGAACCCGGGCCGGGGACACCCGTACCTCCGTGGTGGTCGTCGCTCCCAAGAAGGCGAACGGCTGAGGCACACTTGATGCCACTATGAGCGAACCGAGGGTCCTCGTCGCCGACGATGAACCGAACATCCGTGACCTCGTCGGCATCGCGCTCCGGTTCCACGGGTTCTCCGTAACCGGCGCGGCCCGCGGCCACGAGGCCCTCGAACTCGCCGCGACGGGACGGTTCGACCTGATCGTCCTGGACGTGATGCTCCCCGATCTGGACGGCTTCGAGGTGTGCCGCAGGCTCCGGGCCGCGGGCGACGAGGTGCCGATCATCTTCCTGACCGCGAGGGACACCACGGCCGACACCGTCCACGGCCTCACACTCGGCGGCGACGACTACGTCACCAAGCCGTTCTCCGTGGACGCCCTCGTCGCCAGGGCGCGGGCGGTGCTGCGGCGCGGCAGCCGCACCCCGGTCAAGGACGAGGTGCTCCGCGTCGCCGACCTCGAACTGGACGAGGCCGGCTGGGAGGTGCGGCGCGGCGGGGTGCGTGTCGAGCTGTCGCCGACCGAGTTCCGGCTGCTGGCCTTCCTGATGCGCCACCGGAACCAGGTGGTGACCAAGGCCCAGCTGCTCGAGCACGTCTGGGGGTTCGGCACGCAGTCGCAGGTCGTCGAGACCTACATCTCCTACCTGCGCCGCAAGCTCGACCCTCTCGGCCCGGCGCTGATCCACACGCAGCGGGGCGTCGGATACGCCCTCAGGACGCCGTGACCACGCTTCGCGGCCGGCTGCTCGCCGGCCTCATCGGCGTCACCGCCCTCGGGCTCGCCGCTCTCTCCCTGGTCAGCATGCTCATGTTGCGCAGCCACATGATCGAGAGAATGGACGCCTCGCTGGCGACGGCCGCGAGCGCGTCGGCCACCAGGCTGGCCCGCGCGTCCGGCATCGCGGTCGTGCAGGCGGGATCCTCCTACGCGGTGGTCACGCTCAACGCCTCCACCGGGCGCGCCCGGCTGGTCGGCGGGGACGACCCGCAGGCGGCGGCGCTGCCGGGCCTGGTCCAGGCGATGGGCGCCACCGCACTCGGAGCGCACGCGGACGCAGGCGAGACGTTCACCATGGGCTCCCGGTTGCGCGCCGCCGCGGCGCGGATGGCGACCGGCGACCGGATCGTCGTGATCGCCGTGCCGCTCGACGAGATCAGGAACACCCTCGCCCGCCTGCTGGTCACCGAACTCGTCACCGGCGGCGTGCTCATCGGGCTGCTGGCGCTGTTCGGGCGGTGGCTGATCCGCGGCGGGCTCGCGCCGCTGGCCCGGATGGCCGACACCGCCCAGCGCGTCGCCTCGGGCGGTGACCTGTCGACGCGGATGCCGGAGGGCCCCACGGAGGCGGGCAGGCTCGGCCGGGCCGTCAACGTGATGTTGTCGCAGATCCAGCAGGCGTTCGGGGCGCGGTGGGCCTCGGAGGAACGGCTGCGCCGCTTCGCCGCCGACGCCTCGCACGAGTTGCGCACCCCGCTGACGACGATCCACGGCTACGCCGAGCTGTACCGCAAGGGCGCGATCCCGGACGAGGACGTGCCGCAGGTGATGCTCAGGATCGAGAACGAGTCGGCCCGCATCACCCGTCTGGTGACCGAGCTGCTCGAACTCGCCCGGCTCGACCGGGGCGCGTCGCTGTCCGTCGCCGTCGTCGACCTGGTTCCCGTGGTGGCCGAGGTGGTGGACGACTTCACAGCGCTCAACCCCGGCCACCCGGTCCGCGTCGAGTCGCCCGCCACTCTGGAGCGCGAGGTCGACGAGGCGAGGATCAGGCAGGTGCTGGTCAATCTCCTCGCCAACGTCAGCGCGCACACTCCGCCGGGCACCTCGGTCCTGGTACGGCTGGCCCCGCCGGGCGTCCTCCAGGTCGTGGACGACGGCCCGGGCATGCCCGAGCAGGACGCGGCGCGCGCGTTCGACCGTTTCCACGGCGCCGGGTCCGGGCTCGGTCTCGCCATCGTGCAGGCCATCGCCGCGGCGCACGGCGGCGTGGTCACGCTGTCGTCCGCACCCGGACGGGGCACCACCGTCACGGTCGAGCTGGGACCCCGCGAGAGCGCGAGTTCGCAGCTCACATACGGGCGGCGGCCCGCAGGTCGTGGTTGAAGGCCCTGATGTCCTCATCGGTCAGTGATGACCGGGTATTGGCTATCGCGTCCAGATAGTCGCCGGTTTCCCGAGCGGGCTCCTCCTCCGCGACCACCCGGCCGTCCGCGGTCGTGAGATGGCGCTCGAATGCCGTCTGCGCCGCCGTCCGTGCCGCGTACTCGATGTCGGCGGGAGTGAACCGGGCGCTCGCCTCCACCAGCTCGTCGAGGTTCACCCGGGCGAGTCGGCCGGCGCCGATGTAGCGTGCCCAGATCGCCCGGCGCGCGTCGGCGTCCGGCGGCCCGACCGGAATCAGGTAGTCGAACCTGCCCGGCCGCAGGAAGGCCGGGTCCATGCTGCGCACCGCGTTGGTGGCGCAGACGAGCAGCCGGCGGTCACGGCGCCGGAAGATCGGGATGAGTTTGAGCAGCTCATTGGTGATCCGGTGGGTCAGCGAGGCCGGGTCGCGCCGCTGCGAGGCGATCTCCTCGGCCTCGTCGAAGAACAGCACGATCTGATCCAGGTGGTCGACCCGGGAGAACAGCTGCCGCAACGCCGCCGCGACGCCGTTCGGGTCGGCGGCGAGCTGGTAGGGGAAGACCTCGACGAAGGGCCATCTCAGCCGGGAGGCGACCGCTCTGGCGAAGGTCGTCTTGCCCGTCCCCGGCGGGCCGAACAGCACGACGGCGCGGGGCGGCTCCACGCCGTACCGCTCGGCGAGCTCACGGTTCTCCAGCGGCATCACCAGCCGCCGCTCGATGACGGCCTTCTCCGCCTCCATGCCGGCGATCCGCTCCCACAGCCCCGTCTCCGGAATCGTGCCGCCGATCTGGTCGAGGATGGTGGTCTCCGCGCGGGCGAGCGGCAGCGCCTTCTCGAAGTAGGTGATGTCGGGCCTGCTCGTGTAGCCCGAGTTCAGGAACGCGGTCTCGCCGATCTCATGCGGGGGCAGGAGCGCCCCGATGCGGCGCACCCGCCGCTTGGCCAGGCGCTCCTCCAGCGCGGCCAGCAGTCCGGAGCCGATGCCGTGGTGGCGCCACTCCCGGTCGATGGCCATGCGCAGGACCCAGGCGCGCTCGCCGGCCGTGAGCGAGACGGCCGCGCCGACGATCTCGCATCCCACCGCGGCGACCACCGCCGGCATGCCGCCGCGCAGGGCGGCCACCGCCTCGGCGAGCGTGACCACCGGCTCCGCCGGTGTGTCCAGTGGTTCCTCTAATAAGCGGATTATGTGGTCGAAATCATCTTCTTGAAGATCACGAATGTGCCAAGGGGCCAACGCCATCACTCCTCAGACGGAATCACCGGGTTGCTGCAGGTCGCGCCCCGCCTCCGGATCACAGCCTCTGGATCACAGCCTCCGGTTCACAGGACGGTGAGCGGTCCGGGCCGCCGTACGGCTCCGGCCCCGCGTGCGCCGAGTGCCCCACTCCGCGAGGCGCCGGAGGATCGAGCGGCGCCCGGCCGTCGCCGGCGGGTGAGTACCGCACCCTGTTCCCAGCCGTCTCCCTGGCGAAACACCCGCGGCCGGCTCGGTGTCACGAGGCGTTTTGCCTGCCCGCCGGGGGCCAACTAACGTAATGAACGTTCAGTTCATTACGGGGCCCGCCCTGCGCGGCGGCCTCCTCGAGCAGATACGCCGGTCCCCTCATGACTTCAAAGATCTGGTTCATCACCGGGACGTCCCGCGGGTTCGGCCGCGAGTGGGCCATCGCCGCCCTCGACCGCGGTGACCGCGTGGCGGCGACCGCCCGCGACACCGCGTCGCTGGACGACCTCGTCGACAAGTACGGCGACGCGATCGTCGCGTTCCCCCTCGACGTCGCCGACCGCGAGGCGGTCTTCGACGTGGTCGGCAGGGCGCACGCCGACTTCGGCCGGCTCGACGTCGTGGTCAACAACGCCGGCTACGGGCAGTTCGGCATGATCGAGGAGATCAGCGAGCAGGAGGCCCGGGCGCAGATCGAGACCAACCTGTTCGGCGCCCTGTGGGTGACGCAGGCGGCGCTCCCCCATCTGCGTGAGCAGGGCGGCGGCCACATCATCCAGGTGTCGTCCATCGGCGGGGTCTCGGCCTTCCCCAACGTCGGCATGTACAACGCCTCCAAGTGGGCCCTGGAGGGGTTCAGCCAGTCGCTCGCCCAGGAGACCGCGGCCTTCGGGATCAAGGTGACCCTGGTCGAACCGGCCGCCTACGCCACCGACTGGGCCGGCTCGTCGGCGCGCCACGCCACGCCACTGGCCGCGTACGACGACGTGAAGAAGCAGGCCGCCGAGCAGCGCGCCCGCAGGGTGGGTACGCCCGGCCGGCCGGAGGCGACGCGCGACGCCATCCTCCGGGTGGTCGACGCGGAGCGGCCCCCGCTACGGATCTTCTTCGGCGACGGGCCACTGACGATCGCCACCGCCGACTACGAGGCGCGGCTGGCCACCTGGCGCGAGTGGGAACCCGTCTCCGTGGCCGCGCACGGCAAGGAGAGCTGAGCCGGCGGGAACGCCGGGGGCGTCAGAGCGCCTCGGGGTCGCCCGGATCTCCGGCGAGAGCACGGGCGGCCCGCACCTGCTCGTCGTCCATGCCCTCCGTCCCGGTACGGCCACGGAACGCGGCCTGGCCGTCGATCCACCGGGTGTGGGCCTCCCAGGCCGACTGCTTGCTGGTCCCGAGCGCCGCGCCGATCTGCGACCAGGAGGCTCCCGCCGCCCGGGCGGTCCTGACCGTGAGCTGCCGTCCGTACGCGGCCTTGCGCGCGATCACCTCGCCGAGGGCGAGCAACTCGAGCGCCTCTTCCTTGGACAGGGCGGCCCGTGGCGGGGTGAACCGCCCGGCCATGACGTCAGGGCCGTCGAGATCCTCGTCGGCCGGCGATCCCAGGCTCTCGCGGACGCGCAGCTCGTCATAGCGCCCGACGGCGGTCCTGAGAGTGTGCTCGCGTTCGGCGCTGTCAGGTGTGAACATGACGCCAATCGTCTCGTCAGGACGGCCTGACGTCAAGGCGCCCTGACGAACAGCCGGGGACCACTTCCCTCTGCGCCCGGACGGTCGCGGACAGCGAAATTCGGCACAACCCCCATAGCCATACCAGTCGGACATTCGCGCCGTTTGGGCGATTCAAGACAGCT
>NZ_BOOQ01000076.1 GCF_016863315.1 Planotetraspora silvatica | reverse complement strand
CCTAGCCGTCCGGCGTCGCGGCGCTACCCCAGGGCGTGGGCGAGCAGTTCGGCCACCGCGTCCGGGTCGATGTGGTGGCCGGTCAGCAGGCAGAGGCTCTCCTGGTAGAGCAGGACGGCGGCGAACGTGGCGGCCGCGGCCTCCAGCCGGGCCGCGTCGCCCCGGCTGCCCGGCAGCGCGAGTTCGAGGGCGAACCTGGACCGCCTGATGATCTCGGCGTTCAACCGGCCGAGCCGGTCCCGCACGGAGCGGTGGGTGTCGGCCTCGCGGAACAGGATGCGCCGCATGTCCGGGGACGCCCGCAGCGGCAACATGCGGGCCAGCTTCGACAACGTGCCCGCGGGGTCGCCGGGGACGGCCTCGACGTCCTCCTCCGTGACCAGCGTCCGCTCGTCGACGAGCGAGACCAGCACATCGATCTTGCGAGGGAAGTAGTGGAAGACCAGGCCCTTCGGCACGCCCGCCAACTCGGCGATCCTGGCCGTCGGCGTCGCGTCGTAGCCGCCGCCCGCGAACAACTCCTCGGCGGCGTCGAGGATCCGGGTCCTCGCCTTGGCGGTCTCGAGCGGGTCGTCCACGGGCCAGACGATATCCGCACCTGGGGCCTCAACACCATGACGCGACGGACAGTGGACCCTGCGAAACCGGGCGAAATCGCAGAAGCCCGGCCGCGGGAGGGGGTCGCGGCCGGGCTTCACCGGGAGAGAGCCTCAGGGGCTCGGCGGTATCTCAGCGGTATCTCAGTGATGGCTCAGCGGTCGATCTGTGCTGATCAGTGCTCGATCAGTGCTCGATCAGTGCTCGGAGGCCTTCTCCATGCCGACGCCGGTGAGCGAGCGGACCTCGATCTCGGCGTACTTCGCCGCGTTGTACTCCTTGCTGAAGATCGTCCCGAGGTAACCGCACAGGAAGCCGATCGGGATCGAGAAGATGCCCGGGTTCGACAGCTCGATCAGGTGGAAGTCGACGTCCGGGAACATCGCGGTCTTCGCGCCGGAGACCGCCGGCGAGAGGATCACGAGAACGAGCGCCGAGATCAGACCACCGTAGATCGCCGAAACCGCGCCGGCGGTGTTGAACCTCTTCCAGAACAGGCTGTAGAGGATCGCCGGCAGGTTGCCCGAGGCCGCGACCGCGAAGGCCAGCGCCACCAGGAAGGCGACGTTGAGCGACTGCGCGGGGATGGCGAGGGCGATCGCGATCGCGCCGATGACGAACGCGGCGATCCGCGCGACCCGCACCTCCTCCTTGTCGGTGACCTGACCCCGCTTGAACACGTGGGCGTACAGGTCGTGGGCGAAGCTCGACGACGAGGCCAGCGTGAGGCCGGCGACGACGGCGAGGATCGTGGCGAACGCGACCGCGGCGATGACGGCGAGCAGGATCGTGCCGCCCACCTCACCGAAGATGTCCGCGCCGATGGCCTCGGCGAGCTGTGGCGCGGCCGTGTTGCCCGCCGCGTTCGCCGCGGCGATCTTCTCCGAGCCGACCACGGCCGCGGCGCCGAAGCCGAGGACGAGGGTCAGCAGGTAGAACACGCCGATGATGCCGATGCCCCACAGGACCGACTTACGGGCGTCCCTGGCGGTCGGCACCGTGTAGAAGCGGATCAGGATGTGCGGCAGGCCCGCCGTGCCGAGCACGAGCGCGAGCCCCAGGCTGATCAGGTCGATCTTGCCCCAGACGCCCTGCGCCTCGGTGCCGTACTTGAGACCGGCGTTGAGGAAGGCGTCGCCCTTGCCGCTCTGCGTGGCGGCGTCGCCGAGCAGGCTGGACAGGTTGAAGCCGAACTTGCCGAGGACGAGCAGCGTCACCAGGGCCGCGCCGGTCATCAGCATGACGGCCTTGACGATCTGCACCCAGGTGGTGCCCTTCATGCCGCCGATGACGACGTAGATCACCATCAGCAGGCCGACGGCGATGATCGTCCACACCTTGCCCGACTGCGACGTGATGCCCAGGAGCAGGCCCACGAGGGCGCCCGCGCCGACCATCTGCGCGAGCAGGTAGAAGATGCTGACGACGATCGTGGAGACTCCGGCGGCCGTGCGGACCGGACGCGGGGACATCCGGAACGCCAGCACGTCGGCCATCGTGAACTTGCCGGAGTTGCGCATCAGCTCGGCGACGAGCAGCAGCGCCACCAGCCAGGCGACGAGGAAGCCGATCGAGTAGAGGAACCCGTCGTAGCCGGACAGGGCGATGATCCCGGCGATGCCGAGGAACGACGCCGCCGACATGTAGTCGCCGCCGATGGCCAGGCCGTTCTGCACACCGCTGAACGAGCGGCCGCCGGCGTAGTAGTCGGTGGCGGTCTTCGTGTTGCGGCTGGCCCAGAAGGTGATCGCCAGGGTTCCGGCGACGAACACCAGGAACAGGATGGTGGCGAGTGTCTCGTGTTTCACTGGGTCTTCTCCTCCACCTGGGCACGGAGTTCGTCGGCGAGCGGGTCGAGCTTGCCGGCCGCGTGGCGCGAGTACGCCCAGGCGATCAGGAACGTGGATACGAACTGCAGCACGCCGAACACCAGCGCGACATTGATCTCACCGAGCAGCTTGGTGCCCATGAAGCCGCGGGCGAAGCCCGAGAGCACCACGTAGAGCAGGTACCAGGCCAGGAACGCGACGGTCATCGGGAAGGCCCAGGAACGGTACCGGCGACGCAGTTCCTGGAACTGCTCGCTGGCCTGCATCTCCTCATAGACCGATGAGTCGTGTTGTACGGTCACATGCCCTCCTTCGACAGTGATCTGAATCACTTCAACGTAGGAGTGCGGCTCCTTCCTTACGAGACCCGGACGCGGTCCCGTCGCCCAGCCGTAGCGGGCGCTCGTTCGCGCGAGCACCGCATGCGGCGAGAGGTCGGTTCCGCGCGCCGAACGGCAGCCCTCCGTAAGGAACGCGTCAGAGGGACCGGGGCCGCCAGTCGCCGCGGTCGACGTTCAGCCTCTCCGGAGTGTGCAGGCGGACCATCGTGCGCGCGACGCCCGGCGGCACCCGCGACGGTGTGAGGAGGGAGACCACGACCATCACGGCGAACGAGATGGGCACCGTCCACGCGGCCGGCTGGGACAGCAGCGCCCCCATCCAGCCCGTGTCCGGCCCGCCCGTGATCGTCGCCAGGACCGCCGTGCAGGCGAGACCGCCTCCGAGGAGCAGGCCGGACATCGCGCCGACCGTCGTCAGCCTCCGCCACCAGATGCCCAGCACGAGCAGCGGGCAGAACGACGACGCGGCGACGGCGAAGGCCAGCCCGACCACGGTGGCGACCGGCAGCGACCTGGCCGTCCCCGCCAGCGCGAACGGCACGACCACCGCGAGGATCGTCGCCACCCGGAACGAGCGCACGCCGCCCCGCAGGATGTCCTGCGCGATCACCCCCGCGACCGAGACGGTCAGCCCGGACGAGGTGGACAGGAACGCGGCGAACGCCCCCGCGGTGATCAGCGCGGTCAGGAGGTCGCCCCCCATGCCGCCGACGAGCCGCCCGGGCAGCGTCAGCACCACCGTGTCGGTCGCCGGCAGCCCGTACACCCGGCCGAGGTAGCCGTAGATCGCCGGCATGAGGTAGAACGCGCCGAGCAGCGTCAGGACCACCACGGTCGTACGGCGGGCCGCCCGCCCGTCGGGGTTGGTGTAGAAGCGGACCAGGACGTGGGGCAGCCCCATCGTGCCGAGGAACGTGGCGAGGATCAGCGAGTAGGTCTCGTAGAGGGGATGCTCCCGGCCGTGCAGCGGCAGCGCCCACGGATCGCCGGGCGGCAGGCCGGGAAACCCGTCGGACCGCCACGCGAGCAGCATGAACACCAGCGGGACGGCGAGCGCGGTGAGCTTCAGCCAGTACTGGAACGCCTGGACGAACGTGATCGAGCGCATGCCGCCCGACAGGACATTGGCCGCGACCACGCCCGCGACGACCAGGCCCCCCGCCCATTCGGGCGCGCCCGTGACGGTGCGGAAGACCAGCCCGGCGCTCTGGAACTGCGGCATCAAGTAGAACCAGCCGATCAGCACGACCAGCACGCTGGAGGCCCGCCTGACCGCCATCGACTCCAGCCGCGCCTCCGCGAAGTCGGGCAGCGTGTAGGCCCCCGAGCGGCGCAACGGCGCCGACACGAGCACGAGCAGCACGAGATACCCGCCGGTCCACCCGACCGGCAGCCACAACATGTCCGCGCCATAGGTGATGAGCAGGCCGGCGATGCCGAGGAAGGAGGCCGCGGACAGGTACTCCCCGCCGATCGCCGACGCGTTCCACAGCGGCGACACCGTACGGGAGGCCACGTAGAAGTCCGACGTCGTGCGCGACATCCGGATCCCGAACGCGCCGATGAGGATGGCCGCCAGCACCACGACGACGACGGCGGCGATGCTCACTGGCGTTCCACCAGGTCGGCGAAGTCACGCTCGTTGCGCTCGGCCTGCCACACGTAGAGCCACGCGCCCGCGATGAACGCGGGATAGATGAGCCCGGCGAGGACGACCCACGGCAGCGGCAGTCCCAGCAACTGGGCGGAACGCAGGTCCGGGACCAGGAGGAACAGCAGCGGGAGCCCGCCCACCAGGCAGGCGAGCAGCGTGCAGACGAACAGCGCCAGGCGGAACTGCGTGCGCACGAGCGACCGCATGTAGACCTCGCCCAGGCGGGTCTGCTCGTCGATCTCACGGGTCAGCGAGTGGCGCGGCCTGCGGGCGGCGGCCGTCCGGGGGCTGGTCACCACGACCCTGCGCGGCTTGCCCGTCATCGCTCGCTCATTCCGCGTCCTCCCGTTTGGCCTTGCGGGCCCGCCGTACGAGGAGGTCGCGAAGCTCCCGGGTGTGCCGGCGGCTGACCGGGATCTCGGCCCCGCCGACGCGCACCACGCACTTGCCCGAGTCGATGTGCAACTCCTCGATGTGCTTGACCGCGACGAGGTGGCTGCGGTGGACCCGGAGGAACCCGGCGGACGCCCACCGCTCCTCGAGCGCGGCGAGCGGGATGCGCACCAGATGGCTACCCGTCGCCGTGTGCAGCCGCGCGTAGTCGCCCTGGGCCTCGACGTACCGCACCTCGGTGCTGGCCACGAACCTGGTCACCCCGCCCAGCTCGACCGGGATCGTGTCGGCCCGCGGCCCGGCCTCCATGACGTCCCTGTTCCCGCAGACCCGCCTGATCGCCTCGGTCAGCCGTTCCGGCCTGACGGGCTTGAGCAGGTAGTCCTCGGCCTTGAGCTCGAACGCGTCGACGGCGTGGTCCTCGTAGGCCGTCACGAACACGACCTTCGGCGGGCTGGTGAACTGCGTGAGCAACCGGCCGAGCACCACGCCGTCGAGACCGCGCATGCGGATGTCGAGGAAGACCGCGTCGACCGGCCTGCCGTCCGCGATCGCCCGGTCGAGCAGCTTGAGCGCCGCCGCGCCGTCACGGGCCGTCAGGACGTCGCCGATGCGTGGATCCGCCCGCAGAAGATAGGACAGATCCTCCAGAGCGGGCTGCTCGTCGTCCACCGCAAGGACCCGGAGGCCGGTCAAGCTCACTCCTCTCACCGACGAATCCCCTAGAGAGTGATGACCCGGACATCGGAAAGTCAACGCTTCCCGCCATCACGACCGGATCACAGTGGACCCCTCAGTGATCCCTCGGTGATTGCTCAGTCGACCGCGACGCCGGGGTGGTATTTGGGGACGCGCACGGTCACCTTGGTCCCGGCGCCGTGACCGGTCTCGACGACGAGGCCGTACTCGTCGCCGTACACCTGGCGCAGCCGCTCGTCGACGTTGGCGAGGCCGATCCCGCCCGCGCCGGACCTGTCCTCCCCGGCGAGCACGCGGCGCAGCCGCTCGGGGTCCATCCCGATGCCGTCGTCCTCGACCGTGATGCCGCACTCGGCGCCCGCGTCCTCGGCGATGATCGTGACGTGGCCGACGCCCGGCTTGCTCTCCAGGCCGTGCCGTACGGCGTTCTCGACCAGGGGCTGCAGGCAGAGGAACGGCACGGCCACCGCCAGCACCTCGGGCGCGACGCGGAGCGTCACCTGCAACTGGTCGCCGAACCTGGCCCGCTCGAGGGTGAGGTAGCGGTCGATCGACCTGAGCTCCTCGGCGAGCGTCGTGAAGTCGCCGTGCCGCCGGAAGGAGTAGCGGGTGAAGTCGGCGAACTCCAGCAGCAGTTCCCGCGCCTGCTCGGGATCCGTGCGGACGAACGACGCGATCGTGGTGAGCGAGTTGTAGATGAAGTGCGGCGAGATCTGCGCCCGCAGCGCCCTGACCTCCGCCTCCATGAGCATGGTCCGCGACCGGTCGAGTTCGGCCAGCTCAAGCTGCGAGTCGACCCAGCGGGCCACCTCCTGCGCCGCCCGGACGAGCCCCGCGGAGGCGTGGTCGCCGTACGCCGCCAGCGAGCCGATCACCCTGTCGTCCGTGGTGAGCGGGACCACCACCGCCTGCCGGATCGGGCACTCCGGCAGACCGCAGTCGAGGGCGAGCACCTGCGTGCGGCCGTCCGCCAGCGTCTCCGCGGCGTGGGTGAACGCCTCGCGCGCGTGGTGCTCCCCCGCGCCGTCGTAGACCAGCAGTTCCTCGCCGTTGGTGATGGCGATGGCACGCGAGCCGAGCAGTTCGCGCAGGTGCCGGGACGCCTTGAGCGCCCCGGCGGGGGTCAGCCCGGCGCGCAGCGGGGGTGCGGCCAGCGACGCCGTGTGCAGGGTCTCGAACGTGGCCCGCTCGGCGGGACTGCTCCCGAGGTCGCGGCGGCCGCGGACGACCCGCCACAACACGGTGGCCGGCACCGCGATGAGTGCCACGACGACGAGGGCGGCGACGAGCGGTTCCACGCCGCCGGAGCCTACTCGCGTACGAAGGCCGCCACGATCTCTCCCAGTTCAGGACCGGCGTCCTCCTGGAGGAAGTGACCGGCGCCCTTGATGACCGGGTGCTCGATCCCGGCGGCTCCCGCCATCGACTTCTTCAGGATCGGCGCCATCCCGCCCGTGATCGGATCTCCGTCGGAGAAGGCCACGAGGAACGGCAGGTCCAGCGTCGTCAGCGTGGCCCAGGCCGCCCGGTTGGCCTCCGACGCCGGGTCGTCCGGCGTGGTGGGCACCAGGCCCGGCATGGCCCGCGGCCCCGCCTTGTGCTCCTCGGAGGGGAAGGGCGCGTCGTAGGCCCGCCGTACGTCGTCGGGCAGTGTGGTGGCGCAGCCGGACTGCACGAACCTGGCGACGTCCAGCACGGGTGCGGACGCGACCGCCTCCCGGAAGCGGTGCCAGACCTCGGGCATGGGAATGTCGCCGGTCGGCAGTCCCGTGTTGGCCGCGACGACCCGGGCGAATCGATGAGGATGCTCGGCGACGAGCCGCAGGCCGATCAGGCCGCCCCAGTCCTGCCCGACCACCGTCACGCCCTGCAGTCCGAGCGCGTCGAAGGCGAGCGCGCGGGTCCACTCCACATGGCGGGCGTAGGAGTGGTCCTCCGGCTTGGCGGGCTTGTCCGACCGGCCGAACCCGACGAGGTCGGGCGCGATCGCCCGCAGACCCGCCCCGGCCAGCTTCTCCATGACATGGCGGTAGAGGAACGACCAGCTCGGCTCGCCGTGCAACAGCAGCACGGGCGGCCCGTCGGCGGGACCCGCCTCCACGTACGCCATCCGCAGCCCGTCGCCCACCTCGGCGTAGCGAGGCTCGTACGGGAAGCCGGGAAGGTCGGCGAAGCGCTCGTCGGGGGTGCGGAGGACATCCATGAGCCGTCCTTTACGATGTAGATTTTTTGAGCGCCGCCCGGATCCGGTCGGCGGTCTCAGCGGCCTCCACGTCGTCGGCGTACTTCATGCGGGGCCAGAAGAAGCCGCGCAGGCCGTCCTTGCGGTTGCGGGGGACGACGTGGGTGTGCAGGTGCGGGACGCTCTGGCTGACCCGGTTGTTCATGGCCACGAAGGTGCCCGCGGCCTCCATGCCCTCCTCGACCGCCCGGGCGACGGCCTGGACCCGCTCGAAGTAGGGGCCCACCACCTCGACCGGCAGGTCGGTCAGCGTCTCGGCGTGGCCGTGGGGGACGACGAGCACATGGCCCTTGAACACGGGCCGGGCGTCGAGGAAGGCGGCCACGACCTCGTCGGAGAAGACGACATGGGCCGGCCGTTCCCCGGCAGCGATCTCGCAGAACAGGCATCCGGCCACATACGGCCCCGCATTCGGCATCCCGGTATTGTCTCTCAGCTCCTTCCTCAGGGGGCTACCAGCCGAGGGTGGCGGTGCCCTGGATGAGCGCCCTGGCGATGACCAGGCGCTGGACGTCGTTGGTGCCCTCGCCGATCGCCATCAGGGGCGCGTCGCGGTAGAGCCGCTCGACCACGAACTCCTGGGAGTAGCCGTAGCCGCCGTGGATCCGCATCGCCTCCATCGTGGTCTTCAGGGCGACCTCCGAGGCGAAGTACTTGGCCATCGCGGCCTCGCTGGCGACGGCGCCGGCCTCCGACCGTACCGCCGCCCAGTACGTCATCAGGCGGGCCGCCTGGATCTCGGTGGCCATGTCCGCCAGCTTGAGCTGGACGGCCTGGAAGTCCGCGATCGGCTGGCCGAATGCCTGCCGCTGCCGCGAGTAGCCCAGCGCCGCCTCGAAGGCGCACTGCGCGACGCCCACGGCCCGCGCGGCGATGTTGATGCGGCCCAGTTCGAGCGCCGACAACACCTGCTGCATGCCCCGCCCCTCCTCACCGCCGAGCAGGCGGGACACGGGGACGCGCACGCCGGTCAGGACCACCTCGCACGTCTCCGTGCCCTTGTAGCCGAGCTTCGGCAGGTCCCTGCCGATCGTGAGGCCCTCGCTCGAGGCGTCGACGAGCAGGACGGACATGCCACGGTGTGCGGGGGTCTCCTCCGAGGTCTTCACCAGCACGGGCAGCGGGTCGGCGTGCCGGGCGTTGGTGATCCACGTCTTCGTGCCGTCGATCACGTACTCGTCGCCGTCCCGGACGGCCCGGGTGCGGATGCCCTGCAGGTCGGTCCCCGCGCCGGGCTCCGTCAGGGCGATCCCCGTACGGCGGGCGCCGGTCGCCAGGTCGGGAAGGTAGTGGTCCCGCTGCTCAGCCGTACCGTGCCGGGCGATCATCCAGGTCGCGAGCGAGTGCGAGCCGAGGATGCCCGCCACCCCCATCCAGCCCCTGGCGATCTCCTCGAAGACGAGGGCGAACGACACCCGGTCGAGGGCGAGCCCGCCGTACTCCTCGGGGACCGTCATGCCGAACAGGCCCATCTGGCGGAAACGTTCGACGATCTCGGCGGGGTAGCGCCCGCTCCGCTCCCACTCGGAGGCGACGGGCACGATGTCCTTCTCGACGAACTCCCGCAGCGTCCGCTGGAACAGCCGCTGGTCGTCATTCAGCTCGAAGTCCATCACGCCTCCAACGGGCCGGTCTTGGCGTGCGGGAAGTAGCCCTTGTCGTGGGGCGCGTCCCGCCGGTAGACCATGACCGACCGCCGCCAGGACATGACCTCGTCGCCGTCCTGGTTGAGCCCGCGCGTCCGGCACGTCACGATGCCGGCGTACGGCCGCGACCTGGACTCCCGCGCCTCGAGCACGACCGACTCGGCGTAGAGCGTGTCGCCGACGAAGACCGGATGGCTGAGCCTGATCTCGTCCCAGCCGAGGTTCATCATCGCGGTCTGGCTGACGTCGATGACCGACAGCCCGAGCACGATCGCCACCGACAGACCCGAGTTGACGATGATCCGCCCGACCGGCGCGTTCGCCGCGAAATGGGCGTTGAAGTGGTTCTGGTTCGTGTTCATCGTCAGCAACGTGAACCAGGTGTTGTCCGCCTCGCCGATGGTCCGGCCGAGGGGATGCTGGTAGACGTCCCCGACCACGAAATCCTCGTAGTAGCGCCCGATCCGGGCTTCATGCACCGTCACACTGGAATGTTATTCGGATGACCCTCCGAGATCATCGATACGATTTGTGCGGCGTCGCGGCGTCGAGGTCGGTCTTGATCCCGTGGATCGCCCGGCCGGGAGTCGGCGGGGTCGCCCGGGAGACCTGCCCCTTGCCGAACACGCCCAAGACGGCCGCCACGATCAGCAGCAGGACCCCGATGACGAGCGCGCTCGCCCATCCGGGCAGCACCAGCGCCAGCGCGAGGATGGCGGCGGCCACCAGCGCGGCTCCGCCGTACAAGGCCATGGCGCCCGCCCCGCCGAACAGTCCCGCGCCCCGGCCCGCGCGTTTGCCCTTCTGCGTCATCTCCGCCTTGGCCAGGCGCAACTCGCCTCGAACGAGCCGGGAGACGTCCTCGGAAAGGCGTCGCACCAGTTCGCCGGTCGACGGCGACTCGGTCGGCCTGATCATCTGGTCGGTCATGACATGCCTCCCTTCCAGCGATGGGGTGCGGCCTACCCCCAGATGGGGGGCCTAACCCACGCCTGCCCCCGAGGGGCGGGGCGGAGCGGGAAGGAGGAGATGAAAGTTTCAGTCACGAAACGGCGGGTCACGCGGCACCAGAGGGCAATGAGGCCGCCCCCGGGCGAGGTCGGCAGGCGGGTGGTGGTGGTGCGACTGTCCGTTCATTCCCCAGGGCTACCGTGGAGGTGCCCGATTCAGCACGGAATGCAGAGGTTCAGGTGACCCGCGTCTCCGCCCGATCTTCCGTCCCACCCTCCGTCCCACCCTCCGTCCCACCCTCCGTCCCACCCTCTGTTCCTCCCTCTCGTGTCCCGCCCTCTCGTATCCCTTCCTCCACCCGCCTTGCCACCCGTGTCTCCGCTGACGCCGCCGCGGTAGCCGTACTCGCGGCCGTCGGCGCAGGCGCCGCGGCCGTGCTGGGGCTGTGGTGGGCGAACACTGCCGCGGTGGCGGGCCTCGACGGGTGGCTGACCGGCGCGGGCCGGATCACCGGCCTGCTCGCCGGATACGCGATAGCGGTACTGCTCCTGCTGATGGCCCGGATCCCCGCGCTGGAACACGGCGTCGGCTCGGACCGCCTGACGCGCTGGCACTCGATGGGCGGGCGGTACGTCGTCGGACTGTCCGTGGCCCACACGCTGCTCATCACGTGGGGGTACGCCGTCACCGAGGACACCGACGTGGTCGGCGAGACCGTCACGCTGAACCTGTCCTATCCCGACGTGCTCAGGGCGACCGTGGCGGTGCTCCTCCTCGTCGGGATCGGCGTCGCCTCGGCACGGGCGATCAGGCCGAGGCTGCGTTACGAGACCTGGTTCCACCTGCACTTCTACACGTACCTGGCCGCGTGGCTGGCGTTCGGGCACGTGCTCGCCACCGGCAACGAGTTCATCGCGAACCCGTCGGCGCGCCTCGCCTGGTACGCCCTGTACATCACCGTCGCGCTGGTCCTGATCTGGTACCGGGTCCTCACTCCGGTACGGCAGGCCTTCCGGCACCGTTTCACGGTGACCCAGGTCGTCGAGGAAGGCCCGGGAGTCGTCTCGGTGCACATCACCGGCCGCCGCCTCGACCTGCTGAGGGCCGAGCCCGGCCAGTTCTTCAGGTGGCGTTTCCTCACTCGGGAGTTGTGGTGGTCGCCGAACCCCTATTCGCTGTCGGCCGTCCCCGGCCGGAACGAGCTGAGGATCACCGCCAAGGGCCTCGGGGACCACAGCCGGATCCTCGCCCGCCTCCGTCCCGGCACCCGGGTGCTCGCGGAGGGGCCGTACGGCTCCCTCACCGCCGGCCGGCGAAGACGCCGCAGGGTCCTGCTGATCGCCGGAGGCGCGGGCATCACCCCGTTGCGGAGCCTGTTCGAGTCGATCCCGGCGGCGCCCGGCGACCTGACGCTCCTCTATCGGGCGCGGGCCACGGGCGACCTGGTGTTCCGCCACGAACTGGACGGCATCTCCGCGCGCCGCGGGGCGCGACTCCACTACTGCGTCGGCCCCACCAGCGTGGTGGGCGACCCGTTCGCCTCCCGTACCCTGGCGGCGTTGGTGCCCCACCTGCGCGACCATGACGTGTACCTGTGCGCGCCTTCAGCGATGACCGCGCATGTGATCGCATCCTTGCGGGCCGTCGGCGTGCCACCCGGCCGGATCCACCATGAGTCGTTCGAGTTCTGAATCTCTGAAGGAGCCATGCGCAGAGCGATTTTCGCCGTGGTCGTGACCGCCGTGGGCCTGGTGCTGCTGCTGTCGTTCAAACCGCACGACCTCGCCGTGGCCGAACCGCCCTCCGCGAACGCGGGGCCATGGGCCGGCGACGGTGCGAGCCTCGGCGACGACACCGGCACGGTGGTCGACGGTGATGTCACCACCACGCGATGGGGACCCGTACAGGTGCGGATCGTGCTCTCCGCCGGGAAGCTCACGGGTGTCCAGGTGCTCCAGGCCCCGGCGGGCACCTCGATGGACGTCGCCATCAACGATCGTGCCCTGCCGATCCTCGATCGGGAGGCTCTGACCGCTCAGTCCGCGCGGATCGACACGGTGTCCGGCGCGACGTACACGAGCGACGGCTACGTCCGGTCCCTGCAGAGCGCGCTCGACCGGGCCGGCCTGTGACCAGCCGTCATGTCGAGCATGTGATGGGTACCGTCTTCTCCTTCGACGTACGGGACGGCGACTTCGAACATGCGGTCGCCGAGGCCGTGGACTGGCTGCACCACGTCGACGAGACGTTCTCGACGTACCGGCCGGAGAGCGTGGTCAGCCGGCTGGACAGAGGTGAGATCGCCCTGGCCGGCTGCCCACCGGAGGTCGCGGAGGTCCTGCGCCTGTGCGACGAGGTGTCGCGCGCGTCCCACGGATACTTCACCTCCCACCCGGACGGCCGTCTGGACCCCTCGGCCGTCGTGAAGGGCTGGGCGATCGAACGGGCCTCGCGCATCCTGACGCGGGCGGGAGCGGCGAACCACTGCGTCAACGGCGGCGGTGACGTGCAGCTCACCGGATCCGCCGCTCCCGGCAGTCCCTGGCGCGTCGGCATCGCCCATCCCCTGCGTCCCGGCGAACTCGCCGCCGTGGTGACAGGTCACGATCTGGCGGTGGCGACCTCGGGCACCGCCGAGCGCGGCGCACACATCGTCGACCCGCATGCCCACCGCCCCGCGACCGCGCTCGCCTCCATCACGCTCGTCGGAAAGAGCCTGACCCTGACCGACGCCTACGCCACGGCGGCCTTCGCCATGGGCCACGCCGCACGCGACTGGGTCGGAGACCTGGAGGGCTTCGAGGCCTTCGCCGTCACAGCCTCCGGTGCCACCTGGCACACGGACGGCTTCCCGCAGTTCGCGATTCTCGCCGATTGACATAGCCGCCGGATCTTCGGACGTGGCCCGCTCGGCGACGTGCTCGAGAGCTGCCCGGAGATGCGGCGGTTGTGGCATGAAGAACTCGTCGTGGAGGCCGAGGAGCAGCCGGAACGTCCGACAGGGCGCAGCGGGTGATCTTGTTTCTTGGCATGCCTGTGGCCTGCATGGCCGGGTCGGCCACGCAGGGTGTTTCGCGGCT
>NZ_BOOQ01000075.1 GCF_016863315.1 Planotetraspora silvatica | reverse complement strand
ATCGATCATGGCCGCACTCCGCTCGACGGCTCAGGGCTCGGCCGGGGGCCCGGATACGCGATCGGGGCACCCGGATCGGGGACCACGTTGGCGGCCACATGGGAGGCCAGGCGCTCGGCCAGCTCACGCGCAGTACGGATCAGCAGGCTGCGGTCGAGCCGCCCGCCCCATTGCCCGCTCAGCAGGTCGGCCCCCTTGGGGTCGTAGGCGAGGCCTGCGACGAAGGAGACGTCCCAGCCCGAGACGATGCGCCGGACCTCGTCGATCGAGGCGCGGTAGGAACGCGGCTCGGCGATCACGACGACGCCCACGCGCCGGTCGAGCAGAGTGAGCCGCTCTCTCAGGTGAGCGACGTGGTCGAGGCTCGCCCGTGTGAACAACACCACCGCGTCGGCGGCGGCCAGCAGGTCGTTCGTCTGGGGGTGGAGACCCAGGCGGCCGCAGTCGGCCAGCACGTCGGCCTCCGGCAGCGCGGCGAGGGAGCGGCCGAGCATGCCCCACAACCAGGTGAGGCCGGCCGCCTGCTCACCGTTGGCCAGTCCGGCCAGCACGTCGAGCCCGCCGACGAGCTTCTGCGTGTGCTCGTAGATCTGATCCGCGCTCAGGCCTCGCCGCGCGACGGCACCGAGACTGAGCAGACCGCGGCCGGGGTTGAGGACCCCGCCGTCCAGCGCCGGAAGCCGGTAGGCCAGGTCGCCGCCCGAAGGGTCGCACTCGGCGAGAAGCACCGGATGGGGCCAGACGGCCCCGAGCGCCGTCGCCGCGGTGGTCACGCCGGGCGATCCCTTGTCGGCTGCGAGAGCGATCAGTGCCACGTCACTTCACTCCGGGCAGCGCGATCAGAGCGATCTCCCCGTTTGAGGCGTACAACGCCACGGTCGGTCCGATATTCGCGTCGACGACCACGGAGACCAGACCGTCCGCCGACTTCTGGGACGGATCACCCACCTGGGTGACCAGTGACTGCTGGGACAGCACCCGCATCGAGGTGCTCCCCGACGCCCTGCTCGCGGTCTCCTTGGCGCTCGACGGCACATAGATCACCTGTACCGTGTCGCCTTTGGCGAGCCCCAGGGGCACCTGCCCGTCCTTGAGTGAGAGGCCCACGATCGCCTTGCCCGGGCCGACCATTGCGCTGTCCTTCGTGACCATCTGGTCGGTGAGCAGGGTGCCGGGCAGCAGCGTGACCGCCGCGTACGTCTGCTCGACACGATCGCTGAACTTCCAGGAGACGTAGTCGACGCCGGTGTCGGCGATCTGCACCTCCTGGATGGCGCTCGCCGGGATCCGCTGCCCCGCTCCGACCTGTTCCACGATCCGGACGGCGGAGACGCGGTCGCCGGTCCGGATGACGAGCAGGGTGGCGCCCAGGGCCCCGACGAGGATGAGGAAGACCGCGAGTGCCGCGAGTGCGGGTTTGCGCTCGCGCGGCGGCACGGGAAGCTTCCGGGCAGAGGGACCGGACAGCCCGTTGGGCGCAGGCGCGCGACCGTCGTGGACAGGCTTCTCGCTGATCCTCATGGGTGGGGGGCTCCCAAAGATGATCGAGCCCTTGTTTCGGGCCGCTCGAATTTGTTTACGGTCTTGCTTGTCGCTCCGAATTCACCACATTATGGACGGCTTCCGACCGCCCTGTCGCTGCTAAGCGGCGACCCATGCTTATCGGTTAGTAATGCCCCTGTCAACGCTCGACCATCCATAACTATGCACACAAGCCGCTTTCTCATTGTGCAATTTCGTGATAGGAGAACTTCACATTCTTCACTTTCGTCACATCAATCACATTGATCTTCGTTCTGGCGTCGGGCGCCGAGCTTTCCCCGGCTCCGGTGACGGCGACCGATTCCCGCAATACCACCGATGACCTGCGACGGACCGGTTATCGACATTCATGTGACAGAGGTGAGAAGAGTTCATGTCCATTGACGGAACGACACGCGGCAGCCGCCAGGACGAACCGGCCATCTCACCCCGGAACGAGTCCTGACGCCCCCTCAGCCGTCCGTCACGGAATCCGCCGCCAGCGCCGATCTTCTCCGGCCGCCCTCTCCTCCGTTCGCGGATCGGATGGATGGAGATCGCGGCGAGGCCGAATTGATCTTTACCGATTCTGGTCAACCTCCCCAGAAGTCCGAGATCCCTGGATACCGTTTCTCGCCGGAAGCCGCCGGAAAATCCCCGTTCTCCGTCAGGAGATCTTCACGCCGGTGCCTCTGGATGGCACTCTCTCAACGAGAACCTCCCCGCCCGACGTCACGACCGCGACCGTGGACCGCCAGGGCGCCGCACGATCGCCGTCGCCGAACCACCGCCTGGGAGTCTGCGCATGCGGATAACGATCACCGTGGCCACCGAGCACGGCCACCGCGACGTGATGGTCGAGGGCGACGAGGCGACCACGGTCGCCAGGCTCGCCTCCGCACTCGACGGCTCCTCCGCTCGCGCCTCCAACGTCGTACGGCTCCCGCGCACGCGGGCCCCGTACGACCTCGACAGGGGCACGCGAGCACCGGCCCCGGAGACGAAGCTCTGGCTGGACGGACGGCCGCTCGACCCCGACAGCCTGGTCTTCGGCCTGCTGCGCGACGGCGATCTCGTCGCCGTCGACGGCCACGCGGCGCCGTCGACCCTGACGGAGGAGCCCGACGGCGTGGCCGAGGTCCGCGTGGTCGGCGGCCCGGGAGCCGGCGCCGTCCATCGCCTGGGCCTCGGCACCCACACCATCGGCGCCGACCCCGCGTGCGCGATAGCCGTACCGGATCCGAGGATGGCGCCGCACGCGCTCGTGCTCCGGATAACCCCGGGCTCGATCGCCGTCGAACCGGGCCGCCACGACCAGGAGGCCGCGCGCCTGGAGGGTGGGCCGCTCTCCGGGCCGACCCTCTGGCGGGAGGGGACGATGCTCGCCTGCGGCGGGTCGGTCCTTTCCATCGGTCCCGTCGGCCCACCGGACGCCCACCTGGACGCGCTTCCCGACGGGGGGCTGGCCTACAACCGGCCGCCCCGGCTCCATCAGCCCGAGGCGTCCCGGCGAATCGTCGTCCCCGCCGAGCCCAAACGGGCGGAGGGCATCAGGCTGCAGTTGCTCGCGGCGCTCCTCCCAGCGGTGTTCGGGCTGGTCATGGTGGTGGTCTTCGGCAATTGGTACTTCATGCTCATCGCCCTCATGACCCCGATGATCATGATCGGCCAGTGGGCGGGAGATCGCAGGCACGGCAGGAAGAAGCATCGCCAGGCGATCAAGGCGTACAAGGAACGGCTCACCGCCGTCGAGGCGGAGACGGCGAAGGCGGTCAGGGACGACGAGAGGGCCCGCAGGCGCGGCGCGCCCGATCCCGCCGAGGTGCTGCTCACCGCGACCGGCCCGCGCCGGCGGCTGTGGGAGCGGCGGATCCACGACCAGGACGCCCTCCGCCTGCGGGTCGGGCTGGCGGACCTGCCCGCCGACCTCGAGTTCGAGCCGGAAGCCGGAACCCCCGCCGACGCGCAGCGACATGATCAGCCGACGTGTCACGACGTCCCCGTCGCTCTGGTGATGCGGCGGCTGGGCGTCGCCGGCATCACGGGCCCGAGGGAGGTCGCCCTCGGCTGCGCGCGCTGGCTCGTCGGGCAGGCGGCCGCCCTGCACAGCCCGCGTGACCTCGCCATCGTCGTGTTGTCCGCCAACGACGACAGCGACGACGAGTGGGGCTGGGTCCGCTGGCTGCCTCATTGCGCCTCCGAAGGCCCGTCCCGGGGAGGGTCCCTCACGGCCGACTCCGTCGCCCTGGTCGGCGCGGACCCCGAGTCCGCCGCGCACCGCGTGGCCGAGCTCGCCACACTGATCGGCGAACGTCTCGAGGCCGACGGCAAGGCCGGGCCGTTCGAGGCGGCCATGCACCCGCCGCGGCTCACGGGCGGGCCGTCGGGCTGGGCGGAACTCGGCCGCGCCGGCTCGGCGGGAGCCGCGCCCGACCCCGCCTTCACGGCCTACGACGAACGCCCCTTCGACGTGCTCGTGGTCCTCGACGGCGCGAAGGTGCTGCGCGGACTGCCCTCGATGCCGCAGGTGCTCCGGCAGGGGCCCAGGGCCGGGGTCTACACGATCGCGATCGACGACGACCAGCGGCTGCTCCCCGAGGAATGCGCGACGGTCGTGACCTGCGACTCCGACGGCACAGTACGGCTGCGCGGCGGCGGCCTCGATCCCATCGGCGGCATCCGGGCCGACCAGGTCTCCGCGTCGTGGGCCGACCGTGTCGGCAGGGCCCTCGCCCCGCTTCGGGACGTGAGCCGCGACGACCCCTCCTCCACGTTGCCCGAGTCGGTCCGCCTGCTCGACCTCCTCGGGCCGCTCGACGTCCCCAAGCAGTGGGGACGCTCGACCCGGGCGCTCGTCGGGCTGGGCCCGGAGGGTCCGTACGAGATCGACATCAGCCGTGACGGGCCGCATGCCCTGGTCGCGGGCACCACCGGGGCGGGCAAGTCGGAGCTCCTGCAGACGCTGATCTGCTCGCTGGCCGTCGTCAACCGGCCCGACGAGATGACATTCGTGCTCATCGACTACAAGGGCGGCGCCGCCTTCAAGGAGTGTGTACGGCTCCCGCACACCGTCGGCATGGTGAGCGACCTCGACGGCCATCTGACCCAGCGGGCCCTGTCGTCGCTCGCCGCGGAGATCCGCAGGAGGGAACGCCTGCTCCTGGACGCGGGAGCGAAGGACATCGAGGAGTTCCACCGGCTAAGGTCCAGGGGCTCGACCTGGGTGCTCGGCGCGGGAGGCGTGCGCAGGACGGAACGCAAGACGGGGAGCAGCGGCATCTTCGGCGATCCCGGCACGGACGAGGCCGACGCCGAGGCCTCCGCGGGTCCCCCGCCGCTGCCGCGGCTGGTGCTGGTCATCGACGAGTTCGCCGCGCTGGTGTCCGAACTGCCGGACTTCGTCGAGGGGCTGGTGGACATCGCCCGCCGCGGCCGCTCCCTCGGCATCCACCTGGTCCTCGCCACCCAGCGGCCCGGTGGCGTGGTGACCGCCGACATCCAGGCCAACACCTCACTTCGCATCGCGCTCCGCGTCACCGACCCCCGGGAGTCCGCCGACGTCATCGACGGCCCCGAGGCGGCGCACATCTCCCGGACGACTCCGGGACGCTGCTACATCCGGTCGGGAGCGGGATCGGCCGTGGCCGTGCAGACCGCGCGGATCGGGGGACGGGCTCCCGGAAGCGCGGAGGGACGCGACACCGACGAGGTGCGGGTGGTCGACCTGCCGTGGCAGGCTCTCGGGCATCCCCTGGCCGCCGCGGCCAAGACCTCCGCGGCGGGCACCGATCTCGCCCAGCTCGTGGACGCGCTCGGCGAGGCGGGCCGCGGCATCCCCGCCCAGCCCAGCCCGTGGCTGCCGCCCCTGACGGACCACGTCACCCTGGACGAGTTGCCGGAACCGGTCAAGGACGTCCGGCCGGGACATCCGTACCCGGTGGCCTCGCAGGAGGTGCCGCCTCTGGCGTTCGGGGTCACGGACCTCCCCTGGGAGCAGGCGAGACGGCCTCTCGTGCTCGATCTGCGGCAGGGAGGCCATCTCCTCATCGCAGGGACGGCGCGCAGCGGCCGGTCGACGGCACTACGGACGATCGCGGGGTCGATCGCGTCCTCCGCCTCCCCCGAGGACGTGCACATCCACGCCGTCGACTGCGGCTCGGGAGCCCTGCTGCCGCTCGTCGGCCTGCCGCACTGCGGCGCGGTCGTCACCCGCGACCAGCTCGACCGGGTCGAGCGACTGCTCGCGCGCCTGCGCGCGGAGGTCGGCCGCCGCCAGCAGCTCCTCGCCGAGGCCGGATACGCCTCTCTCGCCGAGGCACGCGCGGCCGCGCGTTCGCACGCCGGCGCGGGCGAGGCCCTGCACGACTTCGGCGACGCGGCCGGGCGGTTGCCGTGGCTGGTGCTGATGGTGGACCGCTGGGAGGGATACGTCGCCGCGTTCGAGAACTACGACTACGGGCGGCTGGTCGACGCGCTGCTGCAACTGCTCAGGGAGGGGCCCGCGGTCGGCCTGCGCGCGGTCGTCACCTCCGACAGGTCGGGACTGCTCGGGCAGATCTCGACGCTGTTCGAAGATCGCCTGGTGCTCAGGCTCGCCGATCCCGCCGACTACGGCCTGGCCGGTCTGCCTCCGCGCAACCTGCCGAAGTCGATGTCACCGGGCCGGGCACTGTCGACGGGCGAGCACGGCCTGGTCGAAAGTCAGATCGCGTTGTTGTCGGAGGACCCGGCCGGCCCCGCGCAGGTGGCGGCGCTACAGGAGCTCGGCCGTACGGCACGGGCCAGGTTCGGCGGGTTCCTGCACCGGCGCGGGTCGTGGGCCTGGCGGTCGGAGCCGCCGTTGCGGGTCGACGCGCTGCCTGCGCGCATCACGGCCGATCAGGTCCTGGAGCTGGACACCGCGTTCGAGCCGCCGTCGTCGCTGTGGACGCTCCTCGGCGCGGGCGGCGACACCCTCCACCCTCTGGGCATCGACCTGCTGGCGCAGGGACCGGCCGCGGTCGTCGCGGGCCCTCCTCGCTCGGGCAGGTCGTCGTGCCTGCTGACCGCGGCGCGTTCGTTGTTGCAGCGCGGCATCCCGATCATCGCCGTCACACCGCGGCGCAGCCCCCTGCGCGATCTGGCCGGATCGCCGGGCGTGCTCGCCGTGCTCGACGGCAACTCGAGGAGTGTGGGCGGGGACGAGGCGGACGACTTCGGCGGGCTGCCGGGCGCGAACGACCCGCTGGCGCTCGTCGCCGCGCACAAGAGGTACGTGATGCTCGTCGACGACGCGGAACTGATCTCTCCGGAGTCGATGCTCGGCCTGGCCGTGGAGGAGATCCTCCGCATGGCGCGGGACGGGGAGCACGGGCTGCTGATCGCGGGCGCCACGAGCGATCTGGCGACGGCCTACCGGGGGTTCGCCGCCGAGGCCCGCAAGTCGAGGACGGGGCTGCTGCTGTCGGTGCAGAGCCCCGCCGACGGCGACCTGTTCACTGTGCGTCTGCCGCGGGGGGCCGTCGGTGGCCCGCCGGGACGCGGTCTGCTGGTGATCTCGGGCGTCGCGACCCCGATCCAGGCCGCGCTGCCCGCCTGACGCGCTACCGCGTGGCCGACTCGATGTTGCCGCGGTAGGTGGTGATGACCCGGGACGCCTCGTTGAGCTCCTCGGACATGCGCTGGAAGGCGGCCCGGTAGCTCTGCCACGCCTCGTTGAAGCGCTGCGCGCCGGGGCCGGTCCAGGCGGTGCCGACCTTGGCGGACTCTCGGTCGAGGCTGGCCATCGTGGCGCGGACCTGGTCGGCCTGCTGGGTGAACTGCGCGGCCATGCTCTGCATCTGCGCGGGGTCGCCGCCGAGCAAGTTACTCATTCGGTCACTCCTTCGTCGACAGGGGGCCGACCTCACCGTAGATCGCCGGTCAACTCTGTGAAGGATTCATGCCAAGTGGCTATACCGCCAGGTTCAGCGGTACAGCCACTTGGTAAGCGCTCGGTGCTGCCGTGCGGTCTAGCCGTTCGCCACCGACTGGATCTCGTCCACGACGATCGTCTCCGGCTCCGAAGGCATGGGGAATGGGTTCTCCCCCATGGGGGCGGCGGGTTCCGAGGTGATATTCCAGTACTGCGTCACGGTGATGGTGTACGGCCCACCGGTGGACGCCCGGGCGAACCGGAGGTAGCAGGTGTCTTCGACATTCATCCCCTCCTCGTATTCAGGGCACTCTCTCAGGATGTGCTCGTCGTTCGGCCCGCTGGACGTGACCTTCACATAGGCCGGCGTGGCGGTGACCGTCGCCGTCAGGCCCGGAGCACCGTCGATAGACGCGGTCACCGTTTTTGCCGTGGGGCGTGAGTTTTTTGGCGGACTGATGATCGTCTCCAGCCCCACATAGCTCCTGTAGACGCCGCCTACCGCGGGTGGGTGCAACTCGAACGTCGGCGCCGGGAGGGTGAGGTTGGCCCGGGCGATCTTCGCGAGGTCCACCGGCGTGATGGGCTCGCCGGGGCCAGTTGGTTCCTGTTCACCCACGTAGATCCAGAACGGGTCGGTCTGGGTGTAGCAGGCCCAGCCCTCGTCCGTACCGTCGTCGGTGAGAAACCAGAAGATGTTGCCCGGCTCGTTCTCGTGGGGCTTGATCTGGTCGAGGGTGTCCTTGTACCACTGCGACGCGTCTCGCTGGTCCTCAGGGCCCTGGTGGTGCCACACGAAATGGATGCGTTCGGCCCACTCACGCATCTCGTCGTAGGTGTACTCGGGCTGATACCAGCAGTGCGGAGGGTCGAAATTATCAGGGACGTTCACGTTGCCATCGCCCTTGTAGCCCGATCCGGAGACGTGCACGCGGGACTTCACGTAGGCGTAGAAGTTCCCCCGGCCGTCGCCGCCTCCGCCGCTGTCACCACCGTCCCCGCCCCCGCCGATAGGGTCGGCGTACGCGGGGATCGCGGTCACCAGGGCGGCGAGAAGCACCGCCGCGATCGTCAGGACCCTTCGTAACTTCCTTGGCGCCTTCATCGGCACTCCCCGCCGGAGGAACTCGTCGCGGACACGGGCTGGTAGGCGCGCACGCGCCACACGCTTCCGGGCCCCGGGACCATGATGACCCGGAGCTTGTATCGAGAGGTCTTCTGCTTGCCGAACGTCCAGCTCACCTTGCCGGTGGCGAGGTTCTTCGTGCCCGCCTTCGACTCGTCCCCGCAGCCGACGAGGGTGACGGACTTGGAGCTCACCGAGAGCGTGTGCAGGTCGTGGACACGGACCACCCCGGTCGGCCGCACATTCTCCGCCTTCCATCCCGTCACGACGCGGTCGAACAGGTCGGTGCCGTACATGGCGGAACCGGATGCCACGTAGTCGAGGTAGCGCTTGTCCTTGCCCTGGGTGGACACGGAATACCACCAGGCGTTCCAGAAGTCGCCGAAGTCCTTGACGGCCTTGGCCGCCTTCGGCTGCGGATCCTCCGCCTGGTAGACGACCTTGAAGTCCTTGGGGAAGGCCAGTCTGGCCGCGGGCGTGGCGCTGGGTGCGGGCGCGCTCGGCGAGGCGCCCGTCGTGGAGGCGGCGGAGGCAGCGGCGCCGCTGGGCGACGGGCGGAAGCCCTGCGTCGGCTCCGAGCCGCAAGCCGTGGTCAGCGCGGCGAGCGCGGCCACGGCGGCGGACGCCACGGCCAGTCGGCGGCCCTTCGAAACGTCAACGACCATATGGTTCCTCCTATCCGGCGGCTCGCGCCGGGGCGGGCAGAAGTTCCTGGATGAGCGCCTCGGTCTCGGGGACCAGGCGGCCCTGGTAGCGGGACGTGGCCGCCCAGCGGCGCAGGGATTCGACCCAGTGCCGCAGCGTGTCGACGTCCCCGGTGGCGTGGGCGGCCCGCAGCAGTTCTCGCCAGAGCGGCTCGTCCTCGTCCGACATCCGCAGCCCGGCCTGGGCGGCGGTCATGGCGCGCGCGGGGTCCCCTGCCGCCAGATGGAGCTCGGTGAGTCGCCTCGCCGCGTCGGACACCCGGGCGGACACCTCGTAGACGAGCTCGTCTCCCGCCAGCCACAGGTAGCGGCCCGCGGGATGCCCGTGCAGAAACGGGCCGCGGACCAGGTCGAGTGCCTGGCCGAGACGCGCGGCCTCGGTGGCCGGGTCGGACCGCGACAGCCGTACGAGCTCGCGGAAGACCAGCCAGTCGACCCGCACCTCGGGCCCCAGATGGAGGCGGCCCTGGTCGTCGGCGAACAGGTTGGACCGGCCCTCGCCGTCGATGCCGAGCCATTCCCTGGTGCGGGCGATGGTGGCGTCGCGCACCGGCGCCTCGACCCCGCGCGGCCACAACGCGCCCGTGAGGACCTGCGGGTGCACCCCACCGGGGTGGGTGGCGAGGTAGGTGACCAGTTCCACGCAGAGCGGCAGCCGTTCCTCCTCGAGAGGCCGCGGCCCGATCACCTCCACGGACCCGAGCACCCGCACGTCGACGGACGGCCGGAAGCCGGGGTGAAGCTGGGAGGCCGCGGGACCCGACGGTTCCGGGTCCTCCATCGCCACCCCGGGTTGCCCGGCCGCCCGGAAGAGCTCGATGACCTGCGCGTACTGCTGCTGAGGAAGCAACTGCCCGTGCACGTCCAGCCCGAGGGCGCCGACCCTCGCCCGGCCGTCCGGCGACAACTCCCACGTCCAGGAGGCCCCGCGGATCTCCTCACCGGCGACGAGGTAACCCGAGGCCAGGCGGGTCCCGGTCTGGGCGAGCTCGGCGAGCCGCGTGGCCTCCTCCGGAGTCGGCGGCACGGCCGTGAGCAGATAGACGGGCATCCACGCCTCGCCGTACACGCCTCGGGAACGGCCGGTCAGGACCGAGCTCACCCCCGAGGCCGCCAGGGCGCGGCGCACCTCGGCGGCTCGGGCCTCCAGCTCCGGCAGCGCCTCGGCGAGGGTCGGGTGGACCGAGATCCGGTCGGGGGCGATCAGCGACAGTTCCTCACCGAAGCCCACGAGGACGAGCCGCATGTGGTCGGACCAGCGGTTGGTGGCCAGCTCCACGGCCATCGCGGCGAGCGCGGCGGACACGACGTGGGATCGCCCGCGCAGGTTGATCAGACCCTGCGCCGCCTCGAGGTCCACCAGCACCCGCCCGGCCTCGCTGGTGCCGAGCGAGACCAGTCCGGGGTACGGCGCGAAGATGTCGGGGAGGTCGGGCAGCCGGTGGCCGTCGTTCGCGGTCAGGCGCCAGATCCGGCCGCCGTCGTGGGCGGCCCACGGCGCGGGCGCCTCCTTCTCCGGAGGGTGGATCCACAGGTCGAGATGTGTGGACGCGAGGAAGGCCGCGAACACCGTCGGAGGCGTACGGCCCTGCATCGCGAGCGCCTTGCTCAGGTGCCGCAAACCCACGTCGAGCAGCCGGGAGCCGTGCGGGTCCGCTCCCAGCAGCAGCGCCATCTCCGCGACCGCCGCCTCACCCTCGGGGTTGGGCAACCTGCTGCCGAAAGCGCGGTCCCACAGCTGCCTGCGCCTGCGCCCACCGAGAACGGCCAGCAGTCCCGCCGAGGCGAGGGACGCGGCGGCCAGGAAGTCGGGCCAGGATTCCGCGATGCCGGACACGGCTGCGGAGGACACCGGGGAGTCCGCGTCCTGCTGATGACCCCTGACGGCGACCGTCGTCTCCGTCTGGCTCGCGTCCTGGCTCGCGTCCTGGCTCACGGCGGGCGACTCCCGCACAGTGGGCGCCGCCTCGGAACCGCCCGCGCCCCCGGCGCCACCGGCCTTCACGGCCGGCCGGGTGACCTCGGGCGAATCCTTCGCGTCCGCCTGCGCGTAGTGGGTGTGGCCGTCGAGTTCCACCGGCTTGTCCGGATGCTGGGCGAGCGTCTTGGGACGGTCCTGGTCTTGCGAGACGACGTGGACGTTGATCGCGTCGTCCGGCATGTCGAGCACCCAGCCGACCCTGATGAGGTCGGCCATGCGCAGCTTGGTGCCGTCGGGCTGCTCCCTGTGCTGGTTGAGCTGGTAGATCTCGTGGTAGCGGCGGCCCTCCCCCAGGCACTTCTCGGCGATCTCCCACAGGCTCTCGTGGTGACGCCCGTGGGGCGGCTGGACGACGTAGATCTTCTTGGTCTTCTGCACGGGCGCGAGCGCCTCGTCGGAGACCTGCTCGGCCTTCTCGGTCCTGGGCGCCTGCTCGGCGACCACGGCCGTGTGCTGGTGCGCGGACGGCGTGAGCGCCTGGACCGCGGGAGCGACGACCGCGGTCGCCGCGAAGAGCAGGAGCGCGGCCGTGACGAGCCGGTGAGCGAGCGCCTGGGGTCCCGACGCGAACGGCACCCGTGCCGGCACGCCCACCCTTCGGATGCCCGCGATCAGCTCGACCAGGACGCAGGCCGCCAGTTGGAGCCACGCGAGCCAGACCACGATGGAGAGCATGTCGAGGACCGAGCTGAGCCCGACGTCCTCCGTGAGCATGCGCAGCGAGAATCCGCCGTCCGGGATCGGCGAGCCGAAGTAGCGCACCAGCGCGTACGGCACGCCGCCGATGAGCCCCGCGAGCGCGAGGACGGCCAGCAGCCCGAACGCGACATCCGACGCGGATCGCCGAGCCTTGATGTGGACGGCCTGTCGTGGCGACATGCCGGTCATCCCCCCAGTCCGGTCAGTGGCCCGGCCGTGGCCGTCGCCTCGCGGGTGCCCCCGGAGACGCCGAAGGCGGCCAGGAAATACGTGTCCCAGGTCGTCCGTACGGTGACAGTGACGTGTTGGTCGTCCGGCAGCCCGCAGGCGAGGCGCACCAACCCTGCATCCCCATGAGCGGCCACGATCGCGTCGGCCCTGCCGCACGCTGTGGCCTCGTCGGTGATCCTGACCTGTCCCGTGTCGCGGAGGTAGTCGGGGTCGATCGTGTCGGCGCCCGCGCGTGCCGCCTGCTCCGCGACGTCGGCGGCGCGCAGGTAGGCGTTCATCATCGACGACAGGTCGACCAGGATCCCCGCGAGCCCCAACCCCATGAAGGCGAACCCCACCATGAACACCGAAAGTGAGCCGCGGTCCCGGTTCGCTCTCGCTCTCACTGGATCCTCCGGAACTGCTCGAGCGGCACGACCGACGTGCTGCTCATGCTGATCGAGGGTGCGAAGCCGAAGCCGCTGACCGCGCTGAGGTCGACCACACACCCGACGGTCACGCGGACGCTCCCGCCCTGCACCCAGTCACTGCCCGTCAAGCTCACGGTCGGTCCGCCGCTGCAGTCGAGCCCTTGGGCGGCCTCTCCCGCCGCCGTTCCCGCCGAGCCGAAATCACGTTGAACGGAAGCCGCCCGTGCCGCGTCACGTGCCGCGCCGTCGACTTCGCCCTTGGCCTCCACGATCCGGGCCGCGCCCACGATGAACAGCAGGAAGATGAGCATGACCGGCGCCAGCAGCACCGCCTCCACCGCCATCGAGCCCCGCTCGCCTCGATTGCTCCGCTCGCGCGTCACTGGCAGTCCCCGTCTCCGTCGTCGGGGCGGAAGCACTCGATCGGGCCGCCGAACCGCGAGGTGATGGTGAAGGTCATGCCCGGCAGCAGGGGGACGGCCGAGACGACGTCACCGGTCACGGTGACGCCTCTCTGGTCGCCCTGCTGCCACGCCTGGACGGAGGAGTTCTCCAGGACCTTCGCACCGATGAGAGCCACGCGCGACTGCGCCTGGCTCTCCGCCGCCGCCTGCCAGTTGCCCGCGCCCGGCCCGGTGCCGGCCGCGCGCGCGACCCGTGCTCCCACGCGCGCCGCGCCATCCGCGATCTGGCGTGCGTGGAAGACGAGCGCCATCTGGACGATGAGCAACATGATCACCAACACGACCGGCATGAGCAGGGCAAGCTCCACCGTGGACGAACCCGTTTCTGGGTTCGTCCTTTTCGGCGAGAAGCTCTCCATCATGTCCACCGGCGATTCGTGATCAGCCGCCACCGAAGCTGGTAGAGATCTCGGCCTGCTTGGTGGTTACAAGGTTCCGAATAAGAGTGGCGAGGCCAAGAGCCACCGCGGCGATGATCGCCGTGATGATGACCCACTCGACGGCCGAGGCACCCTTGCTGGGCGCCGTCCGCGCGCGGTGGACACGCACGTTCAACATGGCGATGAAGTAGTCGAAACCAGGGGGCAGGAACTTGTTCATCATTGCTCCACTTCTACAAACCCAGCATTTTCATGGCGGCGGGGAAGCTCAGGAAAACGAGGAAACCGGCGCATAACAGGAGTTGCGCCACCAGCATCGACTGGGAGCGCTCGCCGGCCTCGCCCTCGATCTCCGCCAGCTCGCGCCGGCGCATGGTCTCGGCTCTCGCGGCGAGTGACTGCCTGACCTTGGCACCGTCCTCGGCCACCAGGCCGAGGGCCGCCGACAGGTCACGGAGCTCGTCGAGGTTGACCTCCTCGCCGAGCTGGCCGAGGGCCTGCCACGGAGTGATGCCGACGATTCTGGCGGTGGACAGGGCGTCTCTGATGCGGACCATGGCCCAGCTGTGGCCCAGCGAGGAGGCCATCATCAGCGCTTCGGGGACACCCCGGCCTCCGGCGAGATTCATCGCCACCAGGTCGAGAAACGCGCCGACCACGTGCCGGAAATCGCGTCGCTTGGCCGCGGCGTCCCGCTTGACCTGCAGGTCGGGGAGCATGAAGAAGATCCCGGCGATCAGCAGGGCCGACCACAGCGGAACGGTCAGGTTGACGCTCACGCCGATCAGAGACACCCACGCCGCGATGATCGGCGCCGCGAGCAGGCCGGAGGCGCCGAGGAGGGCCTTGGTGGCCAGGAATCCTTCGAACGACTTGCCCAGGAGCGCCAGGTCCGCCTTGACGGAGCGCTGTTCCCAGCCCCGGGCCGTGTAGAAGGCCGCGACCGCGTCGCCGACTCGCCTCCTCAGCGGGCTGACCACTTCGTCCGTCGTCACGACGCTGACCCTGGCCTGAGCTCCGTACCGCCGGGCGTCCATGGCCGACAACCGCGCGGCGACGCCGGGCTTCGACGGGAAGAGGAATCGCCCGAGCGCGAAGAGGCCGAGGCCGATGAGGGCCCCGCCCAGCAGTGCCGCCGACACGTCCGACATCAGATCCCCACCTCCTGCGCCGGATCGCGTAACGGGGCGCCGAATCCGTCGGGCAGTTGCGGTATGACCATCTCGCCCAGCAGACGCTCTGGCTTGGTGAACTTCGCCAGACGGCGCATCCAGGCGAAACCGGCACCGAACAGCAACGCCACCACGAGCAGGACGAGCTGACCGAGCAGACCCTGATATTCGTCGACGTACGAGCGGTTGAAGATGACCAGTGCCGCCGCGAAGGCCAGCGACGCACCCACGACGATCTGAACGCCGCGACGCGTGGACCGGCGCTCGGCCCCGACCTTGCGCCGCATGTCGAGCTCCTCACGCGCCGATGCCGCGAGCGCGGTCAGCACCTCGCGCAGGCCGGGCCCGCGGAGTTTGGCGTTGAGAATCAGCGCCGCGATGACCAGGTCGGCGGAGGGGTCGTCGAGGTCGTCCGCGAAGCGCTGCAGCGCGTCTGGAAGCGACATCCGCGTGTAGAGCCGGTCGACGAGCGCCTGCAGGTGGGGCTGCAGGGAGGGCGCGGCGGCCCGGATCGACGCCGGGATGGCCTGCTCGAGGCCGGCGGCGCCGGCGATCGTGTCGCGCAGGGACTCCGTCCAGGCCGCGAGGGCCTCCAGGTTCTGCATGGCCTTGCGCTCCTCCGCCGCGCCTCCGGCCAGGCCATGCCACGCCACGACCAGAAACCCGGAACCGATCGCGATGACAGGCCAACGTGTGATGGCGAGCACGACGGCGCCCACGACCACGGCCAGGCCGACCCGGCCGGTCAGCTTCGCCAGCACCTGCCTGCGCTGCTGAGTACGGCTCGGCGCCCCCGGCCTCGGCTGGAACCCGCGGATGGCCGCGAAGAACAGGAACAGGCCGCCGCCCACTCCCACCCCACCGATGAGGGCGAGGAGCATCCGGGTCACGGCGTTCATGACCATGCTCCGTAACCCATGTCGTAGCCGAAGTGGGCGAGTTCGTCGGCGCAGGAGATCGGCGCGTGCGGCACGGCGACGCCGTCCGGGCCCTGGGCGAAGACCTCGGAGGACAGGACCCGCCCGTCGACGCCGGTGACCTCGCGCACGCTCGCCACGAACCGGCGTAAGCGGCCGCCCCTGCTG
>NZ_BOOQ01000074.1 GCF_016863315.1 Planotetraspora silvatica | reverse complement strand
GCCTGTCCGTGTGAGCCCCGGTCGCGGATGGGAGCGTGCTGGACGCTGAGCCGCTCTTAGCGGTCGACGAACCGGCGTAGGTCGTCGGGTGACTGCACGCCGAGGCCGAACAGGTCGAATCCATCGTGGTCCTTCGACTTGAAAGCCGACGAGCCCGCGGGTGGGTGCCCGCGGGCTCGTCGCATGTGACAGGGGTCAGGGAATGTTGGAGGTGTACTTGCAGTCGCCGAAGGTGTTGGTCCCGGCGCCGCCGGCGCAGGAGTCGTTCAGGCCGGGTCCGCCGTTGAGGAAGTCGTTACCTGCCATGCCGACCAGCACGTCGTGGCCGTCGCCGCCCCACAACTCGTCGTTGCCGTCCTGCCCGAGCAGCAGGTCGTCACCACCGAGCCCCGTCAGCCTCTCGCCGTTCTCCCGGCCGCTGATGGTGTCGTTCAAGTTGGAGCCGTAGATCTGCTCGAAGTCGTTGTAGACCCGGTCGCCCTCGCCCGGCATGCCGTTGTCGTCCAGCCGATTGAGGTCCACGTTCACCCCGGCCGTTGCGTAGGTGTACAGCAGCGCGTCGGTACCCAGGCCACCGTTCATGGTGTCGGAGCCCAATCCGCCCACCACCACGTCATTGCCTTCATTGCCCTCGAGCTGGTCATTCCCATCTCCGCCATAAACAGCGTCGTCACCGGGTCCGCCGTCGATGACATCGTCACCGCCGAAGCCGCAGATCACGTCGTTGCCGCCGACGCCATTGATCACGTCCGGACTCGGCGAGCCGTACAGGACGTCGTCCACCGGCGACCCGAAGATCGTGCCGGAACCGGAACCGGTCACGAAATCACCCGCGCAGTCCTGCGCCTGGTCCCGCAGACCGATCCCCCAACGGCCCGACTCCGTCCGGAGGTTGGTCAGCAGATAACGGCCGTTGCGCGACAGAAGGCTGCCGGATACGGAGGATGCGGTGCCGTCCAGGCCGGTCAGCGCCCGCCTCGCACCCGTCGTAAGGTTCGCGAACACCGTCTGGCCAGAGGTGGAAACGTAGGTCAGGTACCGACTGTCGCGGGTGATCTCAGGCCGACTCGACCCTGCACCGGTAGCCGTTCCGCTCTCGTCGACGCTGACCAGGGTCACCGTCCCGGTCACCAAGTCCTTGAGGTAGAGGTCGGAGACGCCGTTGGTGTCCTGCGGAACCAGCTGCTCGGTGGTGAGGAACGGCATCTTCCCGGCATTGCTGATGTCGCCCGCGGTTCCGGACGGGGTGAAACGGGTGTATTCCCCGGTCACCTGATCGTAGACCGATGTCACCTCGTTGAGGGATACGTCCTGCCAGGTGTAGCGGATGAATCGCCCTCCCGGGCTCACCGCCGATCGGACGGGATTGAGGATGGTCTGCCAGGGTTGCTCGGCGGGAGCCTCAGGGGCTTTCAGCAGCTTGGTGACGCCCGTCTGCAGATCACGGATGTACCAGTTGTAGGATCCCGCACCCTCGATCATGGGAAGCATCGACTGGAACACGACCGTGCGCACCCCGTCGTAGGAGGCACCTCCTACGGGGTTGTAGTCGCTATTGGTCGGCTGATCCACCCTCGTGACCGTGTTCGTGACAAGGTCCTGGACCCAGACACCTCCCCAGCATTCACACTCCTCCATGCTGTAGACGAGCTTGCTGCCGTCCTCGCTCAGGCCGACGACCCCGTCGTAAGGCCCCCAGCCGGTCACGGGGGTACGCACGCCGGTCTTCCGGTTGAGCACGTAGAGACTGGAGGAGGTACCACAACGAGTACAAATCGCCGGGGAGATGAAGCTATAGGCGATTGTGTTGCCGTCGGCGCTGATCGCCCCAACAGTGGAGAAGCTGTAAAACAGCTGGTCGTCGTCGTAAACGCCACCATTCGGGGCCCGACCATCCATGACAGCCGCCGGCAGCGGCGGGCTCGGCAGGGGAGTGTCGGCGGCGAACGCCAGCGACGGCGCCGAAAACAGCGCCACGAACATGACGGCCGTTAAGGCCAGCGACGTGAATACTTTGCTCTTCCGGATGGGGACACGTTTCACGGTGAACTCCTCGTTGGGAGCGACGGGGCGTCAGGACCTTCGTCCGGGGACCGTTCCAGTGATTGAGCGTGTGTGGGCGTACCGCGGCGCCGCCGGGGCGGAGAAAGCACGAATTCGGAGTCATCGTGTGCGGATCGGATTGCCCGGCAGCGACCTCAGCATGAATGCAGGGCAACAAGATCCCGATCAGCTGGCAGTTCCAGCTAGTGAGCAGGAGGCTCTACCGTCGCGAGATCAGGACAGAGGTGTCGGACGTCGTCTTGCCAGTCGTTGATCTCTGCATCACCGCACTCCGGGAACGGCAGGCGAAGCAACCGTTGATCGGCAAATGTCCAGGCCCAGCATCCAGACGGAGCGCGCTTGTACTCCCCGGACCGAACGGACACCCTTGGGCTTTCCCCGAGCTTCACACCCAACTGAGCAGGGCCCGCCACGCATGTCGGGGCGGGGACAGGTCTCGAACACTGACCCGGACTACACCTCGACATCGTCGAACCGCCCATGACGCAGTCACTCACCAACGGGCACAGCCGGGCTTGCGGCGGCGGAGACGGACTGCTGGGCGCGCCGCTCCCCCGTCGAACTACCGGACGTCGAACTGGCCGGCCTTCACCCCATCGACGAACGCCCGCCACTCCTCAAGCGTGAAGAACACAACCGGACCCAGACGGTCCTTCGAGTTGCGGACTGCCCGTTGGCCGGTGCTCGCGACGCCGACCTCGACACAGTTGTCGGCCGCCCTGGAGAAGGTACTGATCTCCCAGATTTCGATGGACGGCGCGGTGCCCACGATGCCTCCCACTTATTGAGCCAAAAGGCTTGCAGCCCGAGCGGTCAGAAACTGAATAGTCGCCTCTTCCCCGAGCGCGGACGCCTGCACGAGATCGTAAATTGTTTCGTACTGCGCTACCTCATCGCACGAGTCCAAAACCTCCGACCGGCTGACGGACTCGACGTAGATCACGCTGGGGCTCCCCAGCCCGTCCAAGTCCTCCGGATCAACGAGGAAGTCCAGGATCGTGAAGGCGCCCGCCATGCCCGCGTGAAGACCGACCTCGTCCGGGATCACCCGGACAGAGACGTTCGAGGCCTGCGCCGCTTCGGCGAGGTGGAGGAGCTGCGCCGCCATGACGGCCTGAAGCTCATAGGCGCCAGGTGTCTACGTTGTAGGGCTTCCCACCCCCTACGGCAGACCCCTGCTGGCCTG
This sequence comes from Planotetraspora silvatica, assembly GCF_016863315.1. Taxonomy (GTDB): domain Bacteria; phylum Actinomycetota; class Actinomycetes; order Streptosporangiales; family Streptosporangiaceae; genus Planotetraspora; species Planotetraspora silvatica. The sequence goes on along the minus strand of NZ_BOOQ01000074.1, from coordinate 13,913 downwards.
CTGCGTAGCACCTGTAGAGCCGCGTAGACGGGGAGGTAGGCACCCCGTTGCGCGCCCAAGATCCCCTCCGGAGAGGAGCACCCCCATGGTCAAACCCGCGCCGAAGAAGTCGGCCAAGAAGCCGCCAGTCGTCACCGTTCAAGATCGGCGTTCTCTACTGCAGCACGTGCAAGGTCCGTTATAACAACCCGCTCACGCACACCTGCAAGGTCGGCTTCACGCCCAAGCAGAAGAAGCAGGCGGCCGCGAGGAACGGGGTCAAGCCGACGAAGAGGGGGGCGGTGAAACTCTTAGACCGGCTATTCCGCCGGCGCGTGTCATCTCGCGCCGATCTGGAAGCGGCGCTCGAGACGTTCCAGCCCCGCGAGGAGAGCCTGGGCGTGGCCGCGATCGCCGTGCGGCTCGCCGAGCGGCACCCGGTCCGGTACGGCGAGTGGACCGGCGTCACCGTCGTCATGCTGCTCAACCGCCGCGGCATCAGCCCCGTGCAGATCCGCCAGGGCGAGGACGAGGTCCTCGGTTACCTGCGTATGGCCGTCGTCTACGCGCTCGGGGAGGGGGAGCGATGATCGCCATAGGCACGATGACCCCGAGGCCTGGGATGATCTTCATCGCAGTCGGCATCCTGATGTTCGTCGTGATCGTGATCTCGATCAGCGCGAAGCGGAACCATCTCTCGTACCACCGCCCGTGCCACGGGACCGGCTGGCGGCGCTCCTGGTTTCTCGGTGGGCGGTTCCGGCCGTTCTCATGCAGGGGTGGCATCCACAACCACCGGCGCCCACGTCGACCTGGCGGACCTGGTCGAGTTGACGGACTTCAGCGCCTATCGCCGCCTGTGACTAGTACAGACTAGGCGCGGCCCATCATGGCGCCCAACTTGGCCAGAGCCTCTTCGGAGGGGCTGCCTGGGGCCGCTTGGGTGGTAACAAGACGCTGGCCGGGGGCGCTGTCGACGGAGAACGACTCCTGCCAGAGGATCAGGTCGCCGACAAGGGGGTGGCGAACGGGAATGGCGTCGCCGCGCCTGTACGTACGTCGTGGCGAGCCCACATCTGTTGAAAGTCTTCGCTTTCCTCCGAGAGCTCCCCGACCAGCTCGAGAAGGGACGGTTCCTCGTGGTCTGCGCCCACGACGGCACGTAGGTGGGCCACCACGCGATAAGCCTCCTGTTCCCAGGCCGTCCAGAATCCCTTGGCGGCCGGGTCGAGAAAAGGCATCCGCAGAACGTTGTCCGTGTGCTCTAACCCTCGAAGAGGGCGACACTCAGCGCGTTTTGGGCCAGCACGTCCGTTCGACGGTTCAGCACGTGCGCCGGCCCGTGGTCCCAGCTGTCCAGGAGCCGCAACACATGCGCTATGACCTGTTCATCCTCGCCATCGACCCCACACCTGCGCGCCCGGGTACGGGCGAGCCGGCGAAGATACTCGGCGGCTTCGGCGTCAAGGTGAAACACGCGTGCCAGGGCGTCGAGCACCTGATCCGACGGGCGGCGTTCTCTGCCCTGCTCCAGCCTCGCGTAGTAGTCGAGACTGACCCCCGCCAGCAAAGCCACCTCATCGCGGCGCAAGCCCGGCGTGCGCCGTCGGTCGTGACCGCTTGGCAAGCCGACCTCATCGGGGGACACGAGCTGACGCCGAGCACGGAGGAACTCGGCAAGGGGGCTTCGCATGCGGGACAGAATACGAAGCGCCAGGCCTAAAGCATGCAAACGAGGCAGGCTTATGAGCGGGTGCAATCACATTCGTGCTTGACGGCGCGGCCGGCGGGCGGCCCGCCGCTCCTTCATCGCGTATCGCCGCACACGCGTGGAGGTGGCCGCCCACGTGGACCTGGCCAATCTTGTCGCGTGGAGATGCCTGCCCGGTAGCCGAACGGACGTTCCCATTGGCATCACCAAAGAGTTACGGTCCGGCCATGGAAGAGCTCGACGTCGACCAGGCCGCCGCGAAGCTGTCGGACCTCGCGGGGGAAGCCCGGGCCCGCGGGGCGATCACCTCCGTCGTCGACGCCGGCGGCCGGCGTCTGGCCGCGGTAGTCCCGACCGAGGTGGCCGAGCAGTCGCTGCGGCTCCGCGCGGAGGCCGAGGCGGTCGAGGTCCGACCGTCGTAGACACTATCCCCCATATGCGACATATAGTCGCAAAGTGGACATAGGTCGACTCTCTGGAGACCAAGCCCGGCAGCCCGTCCGAGGACGCTCTGGCCCTGCTGCCAGCCGCGCCGCTAACGGGTATCGAGGTGAAGCGCGGGTGACTGACTCATCAGTCGACTACGGGGCGGTGTTCAAGGCCCTCGTGGCCCCATTGCTGGTAATGACGCCGGACTTCGTCATCCTGGCGGCCAGTGACTCCTATCTGAAGGTGATGGGGCGGGGCCAGGCAGACCTGCTCGGCCAGGACTTCTTCGCCGTCTTCCCCCCCAATCCAAACGATCCCGACGCGATAGAGGATTATCTGCGTGCTTCCCTGGAAAGGGTTGTCGCCACTGGCGAGCGGGACTTCATGGCTGTGCAAAGGTACGACCTCGAGGCGACCGGCAGACAGGGCGTGTTCGAGGACCGGTACTGGAGCGCGATCAACACGCCCGTCCTCGGCCCGGACGGTGAAGTGGAACTGATCATTCATCGGGTCGACGAGGTCACTGACCTCGTCCAGCAACTGGGGCGGTCCGGCGAACGCGGCGTCACGGGGGCGCGGGCGGAGCTGGAGACGATGAGAACCGACGTCTACGTTCGCGCACGCCAGCTCCTGGACGTCAACGAACGACTCAAGCAGACCACGTCGGCCCTGCAAGAGGCCCTCGACCGGCAGCGGCGGTTCGTCTTCGACGCCTCCCACGACCTGCGCAACCCGATCACCGGACTGCTGACCGAACTAGAGGTCGCGCTCTCAGAACCTGACAGCGACCTGCACCCGGTCCTCCGCAAATCGCTACGAGACGCCGAGCGCCTCAACGACATCGTCGCCGATCTGCTCGAACTCGCCCGCCTGGACACCGCGACGCCCACCACCACAGAACCGGTCGACCTGGCCCACCTCGTGATGGACGAACTGGAACGCCGCACTCTGACCGCCACCGTCCTCACCCGGCTCGACAAGCAGGTGGTGGTGTGCGCGTCCCGAATCCGGCTGGCCCGTCTCCTGGGCAATCTGCTGGCCAACGCCGAACGGCACACCACCACCACGATCGAGATCATCGTCACCACCGACCCGCCCAATGCGGTCCTGGAAGTCATTGACGACGGCCCCGGCATTGCCCCGGCCGACCGCGAAAGAGTCTTCGAACGCCTCTTCCGCTTGGACGATGCCCGTCGCCAGGATCCCGGAGGCTCCGGGCTCGGCCTGCCCATCGCCCGCGAGATCGCCCAGGCCTACGGCGGCCACCTCTACGCCGCCGACCACTCCACCGGTGCCCGTTTCGTCCTACGCCTCCCGTTCGCTGCCTAGGATCTGTTGAGCGAAGGTGGATCTTGGCGCCGGACGGGCATAGAGGCCGGCTGGTGGTAGCGACGCACCGGCCCATCTTCGAACGTGTGCGCCTGCTCGCCATCTGTTCGGCCCGGGTCGGTGCGGTCGCTTTGACTGGCCCTTAGAGGGCATCTGATCTTGTTTCGTAATGATCTGTCCGTATCGGGATGGCGACCTGGTCGTTGATCATGACGTGGTTTCCAGGCGCCCCTATCGCAGTGACCTGTCCGACGCCCGATGGGCGCTGATCGAACCGACGTTGACGGCATGGCGAGCCGCTCGGCAGGGGCCAGGAGTGGCGGCCCGTGTCCACGACCTGCGAGAAATCGTGAATGCGATCTTGTATGTATGCCGGACCGGGATCGCCTGGGAGTACCTGCCGCATGACTTCCCGCCATACAAGACGGTCTATGACTACTACGCCAAGTGGGAGGCCGACGGGACGACCCAGCGACTGCATGACCTGCTGCGAGAGCAGGTCCGGTTGAGCAAGGGTCGCAAGCCGGTCCCCAGTGCGGCGATTATCGACGCACAGAGCGTAAAAACCTCCGGCAACGTCGGCGAATCCAGCCAGGGCATTGATGCCGGTAAGAAGATCAAAGGCCGGAAACGGCACATCGCCACGGACACGTTGGGCCTGGTGCTGGCGGTGCTGGTGACGGCGGCATCCGTGCAGGACTCTGCTGGCGGTCGGGAGATTCTGAACGCCATCGCCGTCGAGCATCCGACCGTTTCGACGACCTGGGTTGATGGCGGTTACAACAACGCCGTCATCCGTCATGGCGCCGGGCGCGGGATCTCCGTCCAGGTCGTCAAACGCCTTGCTGGCAGCGGGTTTCAGGTGCTGCCGCGTCGCTGGGTCGTCGAGCGTACGCTGGGCTGGCTGATGCAGCATCGACGGCTCGTGCGCGACTACGAGACTCTCCCACAGCGATCCCGCTCCATGATCCATTGGGCGATGGCTAACATAATGAGCCGGACATTGACCGGAGAATCCACCCAAACCTGGCGCATAAAACGGCCTAAAGCAGACACTCCGCTCAATATCTAGATCAGATGCCCTCTTAGAGTCCTAACGCAATGAGCCGTCCTGGCCCTCGGCCGTTCATGTCCGCTTCGCGGCCCGCCCTCGACCGTCGGACGGCAGCCTAGCCCTGCGAGTCCGGCTTCCAGTCCTGGACGAGGAGCCCAAGCAGCACCTCGTCGAGGAACTCGCCCAGGCCGAGGAGCGCAGCACGCCCTCGCGGACGAAGACGCCCGCCCACCCCTGCGCGAGGGGGTGGGCGGGCGTAAGCGATGAAGACCAGCGAGGTCAGGCCGCGCTAGGAGTCAGATCGCGAAAATTTCGTTATGCGGCGAGGCTGAAGAACGAGCCGCCAGCGATGGACGTGATTCCAATGAGGCCGGTCCGGATGCCGATGGGTGTGTCTCGGCTGACGGTGCTGCCGTCGCCGAGCATGCCGCTGTTGTTGTTCCCCCAGGTGTTGAGGGGGCCGTTGGTCAGATAGGCGAGGCTGTGACTGCCGCCGGCGGCGATGAGTGCGACGTCGTTTAGAACGCCGACGCCGCCGGGTCCGAGCACGGTGACAGGCGTGGGGCTGATACCGCCGGTGGTGCCGTTACCGAGCTGACCGAAGTCATTCCAGCCCCAAGACCGGACGGTGTTGTTGGTCAGCAGAGCGAGCGCGTGATTGGCCCCGCCGGCGACGGCCTTGACATTACCTAGCATCCCGACACCGCCAGGGCCGACGACAGGTACCGGGACGGGACTGATGCCACCGGCAGTGCCGTTACCGAGTTGGCCCTCGGCGTTGCTTCCCCAAGTGCGGAGGGTACCGTCGTTGAGCAGGGCGATGCTGAAGTCATAACCGGCAGCGATGGCCTTGACGTTACTGAGGACGCCGACGCCGCCAGGGCCGACGACAGGTACCGGGACGGGGCTGATGCCGCCGGTGGTGCCGTTACCGAGTTGGCCGAAATTATTGATGCCCCATGCTCGGACGGTGCCGTTGGACAACAGCGCCAGGGCGTAGTTATAGCCAGCGGCGATGGCCACGACGCCGGTCAGGCCGGTGACCGGTGCGGGCAGGAATACGTCTGGGCCGACGACGCCGTTGCCGAGCTGGCCCAAGTCATTGGCGCCCCAGGCCTGGACGATGCCATTGCTTAGCCTCGCCAAGCTGAAGCCGCCTCCGGCCGCGATGGAGCGGACGCTGAGCAGGCCGGTTACAACCCCAGGTATCGACTGGTGGTCGCTGGTACCGTCGCCGAGTTGGCCATGCGTATTGGAGCCCCAGGCCTGGACAGTGCCGTTATCCAACAACGCCAGGCTATGGGTATCACGCACGGAGAGAGCGGTGACCTTGGCCGCCGTCAATCCGGCCACAGTCACGGGCGTTTGGCGCTGTGCAACAGGCGTGCCGATGCCGAGTGCACCGAAGCTGTTGTTTCCCCAGGATTTGACCTGTGGTGGGTCTGCCGCCGCCGACGACGCGGGGATCGACCCTAGGCCCAGCGTCAGGGCCACGAGTGCCACCCCCGCCGCGGCCGAGACCACTCTGCGCCGTTTTCCTGAGAACGCACCCTTAACGGAATTCATTACTTATCCCTCGAATGAAAGCATGCCGTCTGCGGCGGCTTTAATTCTGACCGCCACGGGTTAAACGGTGAGCGCACGCTATCAGGAGGTGAATGCGAAGCCCGGGAACCAAGCGACGTGGCGCTAATAGGCGATTTGAAACGCAAAAGGGCGCCCGCCCACCCCCGGAAGTGGGGTTGGCAGGCGCCTCTTCGTGTTGGGTCCCCGCCGCTCGAGCCACCAAGCGAAAACGGGGGGTCGATGCGGTCGGGGTAAACGCTGCGGCTACATACCGCCCGTATGCCTTGCAGCCATGCCGCCAGTCGTCGAACTCATGCCGACAGCGTAGATCGCGAACGGCTCAGATGGACGAGTTGAACGCGGCCACCGACAGCGTCTCCACGGAGATGGCTTCAGGCAGGACCCGCCCCAGCACCCGGTCCACGTCGTTACCGTCGACCTCGGCCAGCGGGCGGACACGAAGGTCGGTGAGCCCCGTCGGCGTTGCAGTTCTCATGTGATCAGGCTACCGACCAAAGACCGCCCGCCTATCCCCTGCGCAGGGGATAGGCGGGCGTCGAGCTGTTTGCTTCAGCTCAGCAGCAGGCAGGCACGCCGGCGGACGGACCGGCGGCGACGGAAGAGCCCGTCGCTGCCGTGACAGCGGCCGCAGCGCCAACGGACATCAGCACGGCGAGTACGGCAGTTGCGACGCGTCGACGCATGAACGCTCCTTGTGTTAGGGGGAGGACCTTCAGCGTCTCTTGGAAGCCGACGACTATCAAGACCCTTTAGCCCGGCCGCGCATTCGGGCCATCAGATGGACGAGTGGAACGCGGCCACGTTGACCGGCGTGCTGTCCGTGCGAAGCCAGCTGGGAAGTAGCCGCTGGACTCCCGGCAGGGCCATCACGCGGGTGAGCCCGGCCGAGACCGCGAGCGAGCCAGCGACGCACGGGAGGGCCTGCGAGATGCCGGATGCTGGTGGATCACCAGGGACGAAGGTCATGACAAGATCGACCAGTCCGAGTGCTGCGGCATCCCCGAGCATGGTCTTTGCTCCACGCTCCACAAGCGTCGCGCCGTATTCCACTGTCCGAAAGCCACAGCATCACCTAACGGCGTGCCGCCGGCAATGACTGCTCCTGGCGCTTCGAGGTCGGCACCCGCATCGAGCAGAGCGTCCAGCACCTCGACGTCATCACTGCTCGCAGCCCAGTGCAAGGGCGTCTCGGTGTGCGGGCCGGTGAATCTGGCCTTGACGTCGGCACCGGCCGCGACCAAAGTCACGACCGTTCTCGCACCGTGGGGAAAATGGCCAGGCCAATCGGTTGCCACGTGCAGCAGCGAGCGTGTCATGCCGCAGCCATCGCCCTTGTCCGGGTTGTCACCGAGCCGAGCCGTTGCCAGACCTGGGTTCTCGGTCAGTAGCCGGCGCAAGCGCTCTTGATCACCGCTGTGGATCGCGCCGACCACCGCGACGGCAAGCGGCTCCTCGGTGCCGATGATCAGCATGAGGCGTCCTTCCGAAGGGACGTTTCTGCGACCGTATCGCTCTCCATCGGGGGTGTCAGCGGACTAAAGACTATGCGGCCCGCGGCCGCATGCCCGGCCGGCGAGTGGGCGGAGGGTCGCGAGGCGGCGCGGAGCGCCACCCTTGATCCCTATAAGCACAATTCGCAAGGCACGTGGCTTGGCTGTGTGTCATGGTCGCGCCGACGCGCTCGGATGGCGTCTACGCGCGATTGCACGTGTGATCACGGGAAGGCCGATCAGGGTGGGCAGCATCCAGTAGGCCACTGGCGGAAGCCGGTCCCATAACGGCAGATGCGGGCCGTTGTCCACGTAGAAGCCGGTGAGAAACAGCACGTAGGACGCCCCCATCCCGAGGATGTGAATGTCCGGTCGGTGCCGCCTGTTCATGTAGCCCGTCAGGCCCGCGGCGAACGCCAGGGTGCCGATGGCGAAAAGGTGGGCGTTTTCTCGCCAGCGGGTCGCTGACATGACACTCAACGTGATGAAGACGACGACCAGTCCCCAGAGGTAGGCGCGTCCGAATCGCTTATGCCGGGAGCTTCCCTTGCGGGTCAGGGCGGCCGTCGCGCCGCTTGTTACGCAGGTGAGCCCGGCGGCGACATGGAACGCGAGCGCAGTGAGGAACAACGGTCCTGCGTTGGGAATCGGAGTGCCCAAGATGTCGATGTCGTCCACGGCATCTCCCATGCGTAGTGTTGCTACCTATAGCGACGCTACTCCGAGCCTTGGCTGTCGGGAAGAGGAGATGTAGCGTTACTACCTATGAGAGCCGAAGCGCTCAAAGGGCACCTGGACGGACTCCTGCTCGCCGCGCTCGAAGACGGACCCCGGCACGGCTACGCGGTTAAGGAAGCCTTGCGCGACGCCACGGACGGCAGGCTCGACTTGCCTACGGGCACCGTCTACCCGGCGCTGCACCGGCTGGAGCAGGCGGGCTTGATCATAGGAAACTGGTCGGTGGTGGGCGGCCGTAGGCGGCGCTCGTATGAGCTGACCGAGGACGGGCGGCGCTCCCTGGCAGGGGCACGCGACAACTGGCAGGAGTTCGTCGCCGCCATCTCCGCAGCACTACGGGGTGCCCCATGGCCAGCTACGAACTGATCGAACGTCACATCCAGACACTCGCTGAGCGGCTTCCCCGTCCTGTGGTGGAAGAACTCGCCGACGGCCTTTCGACCTCGTACGAGGATCAGCTTGAACGGCTCGGTGATCCGGAGGCGGCGGCCAGGGCGGCGCTGGCCAATTTCGGTGACCCCGACACGATCACCACCGCTTTCGTCCGTCTGTCTCCCGGCAAGACAACCGCGATCCGGCTCCTCGTCATCGGCCCACTCGTTGGACTGAGCTGGGGAGCCGCTCTTGTCACCGGCCACACGTGGGCCTGGTCGATACCCCTGCCGGCACGCCTGGCCTTCGGCATCGCGCTCAGCACGGCCGTGTTCATGCTGGTCCTCGCCGCCCGGGAACGGCGCCACTACCAAGCCGTACGGCTGGCGGCGCTGGGCGGCGCGGTAAACGTGATCGTCCTCGACTCGGCCATACTCGGGACGGTCGCATCGCTCGTCCCTCCGCCCTCCGTCCTACTCCTGCTGGCACTGACGGCCAGCATTGTAAGGATCTTGCTCGTGGTTCGAGCCGTACCGGCGATGATCAGGCACCCGTGATCGTGCATTTGTGTGAGGGGGCAGGCCGTTCGTTCGGCTGCGTGATCCTTTCGGGGACCAGCCGGGGCACCAGGCGGGTGTAGGCGACCATGCCCACGACCTCGACGAGGGTCTGAGTGACCACGACGACGGCGGCGACGGACAGGTCGCCGGGCAGGGCAAGGGCGAGCGGGAGGACGACCAGGGAGTTGCGGGTGGCGCCGGTGAAGGCGACCGCGCGGCCTGCCGGGCTTCGAGGCGGAAGAGGCGGGCCACGGCCTTGCCCGCGAACTCCATGACGATCAGGAATGCGGCGTAGAAGGGGATGACCGCCGCGACGTCGGCGAGGCTGTCGCCGAGCTTGGGCACCTGGGAGGCGACCACGACGAGCAGGGTCTCGGCCCATCAGCGGGACCATCGTGGTGGTCGCCGCGTCGGAGACCTTCTGCCCGGCCGGACGGCGCGGCCCACGCCTGCAGGGCCCACGCCAGGGCCAGCGGGATGACGATCAGCACCAGGAACGCCTCAATGAACGGTCCGACCTCGACGATGTCGGCCAGCTCCGAGCACATGAACAGGAACAGCGGCGGCAGCAGCATCTGGGCGACGAGCAGCACCGGGGTGGCCGCGAGCAGGCGGCGGCTGGAGCCGCCGACCAGCCCGGAGAAGACGATCACGTAGTCCACGCACGGGCACAGCAGCACCAGCAAGACCCCGAGCCGTACGACCTGGTCGGCGGGCAGGAAGACGAACATCGCGGCGACCACGAGCGGCACCACGACGAAGTTCACGACCAGCGCGGCCGACAGGAACCGGCCGTCGCGTAGCAAGCGGAACAGCTCGGCGGCCGGGACCTGGAGGAAGGTGACGAACAGCAGCGCGCCGAGCACCGGGTTGATCGCGTGCCCCAGCCCCGGGCCCATGGCGGGGGCCGCCCAGCCGAGCAGGGCGCTGGCGGCGATCGCCGCCAGGTAGATTGCGACCTGGCGGTGTTCCATCCGCTCAACCAGGCCCTGCGGTCCCTGCTGCGACACCCGAACGCTTCAGACGTACCCGGGCCGCCCTCCTTGACCTCTGCCAGACCAGCTATGGATCATGGTTTATGAGCCTCATACCCCCAGTCGTGGTCCGCCTGGTAAGACGATGGAGTACCGGCCGGTTCATCTTCTTCGTGGTCGGCGCCGGCCTCGCCTGCGTAGCCGTAGCTGCGGGCTCGTCCACCTACGCCGACGCGTACGACTTCGCAGACACCTCGCGATGCGACACCCTGCCAGCCGACCGGCGGATGGACTGCATCACCACAGTGGCGGTGACCGTCGTCTCGCGCTCGATCTCTACGACCCCGGACCACCAGCCTCCGGTGAACCCGCTCCCGAACCCGCCTCCCATCCCGCCGCCCCAGCCGCCCATCTTCAGAGTGGCCGCAATGGGCGTCGCCGCCGCGGCGGACGTCGATTACGAGGTGATCGTCGAGGTCGTCGGGGCGTCCCACCGCCAGTACACGATTCCGGTGGACAAGCAGCTGTACGACGAGGCCCGGCCCGGCGCGCACGGGATGGCCGACATGTGGCGCGGTCACGTGCTGAGACTGTCCATCGGCGGTTCCCGCAGCATCGGATGGATCCCAATCGGTTTCGCCTTCGCTTGCGCCCTCGGGTGGGTCGGGACGGTGCTGATGGGCGGCTCGCTGCTGGTGTCCACGCGCCTTTCCTGGTCCGCGTTCGACCGCCTGTGCCTGATCGGGTTCCCCCTGATAGCGGCCGGATTCTTCGTCCCCTTCCTCCTTGCCATCCCGTGGCGACCGGCGTGGCGGGTGGTGCCCGTCGTCATGATGTGCCTCGCGGCGATCCTGATCGTCGCGGCCCTCTGGGCCAACCGGACGGGCCTGCGCCACGGGCCGCGGAGGTAGCACTGCCGACCCGAAAACCCAGATCAAGGAAAGCTTCGAACGAGGTTTCACCTATGGGTGCCGATAACCTCATCCACCTGGTGTGACCTGCAATGAGGCGGATCTGTTCGTGGACGAGGGATGTGCGTGTGGTGCTGCACGATGGACGGTCATGTGTCTGCGGTTCGTCTATCTCTTCGTCGTCAGCGTGTTCTCCTGGATGCGGTTGGCCCGCCGGCAGGGTGCGTGGAAGGACGCGGAGATTGTGCTGTTGCGTCACCAACTCGCCGTGCTGCAACGCCAGCAGGTGCGCAGGCCGAGATTGAGATGGTCCGACCGCGCGTTGATCGCTGCGCTGGCCGGTGCGATCCCCAAGGCACGGCGGGCGGGACTACGGTTGCTGGTGACCCCGGATACGGTGTTGCGATGGCATCGTGACCTGCTGCGCCGCCGATGGGCCGCCAGATCCCGGGCGGGTCGCTCTGGTCGGCCCGGCACACGGCGCGACATCCGTGGCCTGGTCCTTCGGCTGGCAAGCGAAAATCCGGGCTGGGGCTACCGGCGCATCCACGGCGAGCTCGCCGGCCTCGATATCCGCATTGCGCCCTCGACAGTGTGGGAGATCCTGACCAAGGCAGGGGTCGACCCCGCGCCGCGGCGGACCGGGCCGACCTGGGCACAGTTCCTGCGCGCCCAGGCCGAAGCGATCATCGCCACGGACTTCTTCACCGTCGACTTGCTGAACGGCGCGCAGGTGTACTGTCTGGCGGTCATCGAACACGCGACCCGCCGCGTTCACGTCCTGGGAGTCACCGACCACTCGACCGCGGCGTGGGTGACTCAGCAGGCCCGGAATCTGCTGATGGACCTTGACGACCATGCCGAGAAGATCAAATTCTTCGTCCGTGACCGGGACAGCAAGTTCGTAGCCACCTTTGACGCGGTGTTCCAGAGCGCCGGCATAAGGATCATCAGCAGCCCGGTGCGGGCGCCTCGCACGAACGCGATCATGGAGCGGTGGATCGGTTCCTGCCGCCGGGAGATCCTCGACCGGACCCTGGTGTGGAATCAGGCGCACCTGCGGCTTGTCCTGGCCGAGTACGAAGATCATTACAATGGGCACAGGCCGCATAGCACGCTCGGCCAGGCCAGTCCGCTCACCAAGCTCCCTGAGCCCGCGAACCTAGATCAATTCAAGGTCCGGCGACGTGACCGTCTCGGCGGCATCCTCCACGAATACTCCCAGGTCGCATGACGTGGACGAGGTTTTCGGCACGCACACGGGCAGCGCGGCGACTCGCCGCAGTTCGAACCCGTGCTGAGGAAGGTCCGCGTGGCCCGTATCAGGGCGGGTCGGCCGCGCGTCCGTCCCGATCGGGTGCGTGCCGACAAGGCGTACGGCTCCCGGAAGAACCGTGCCTACCTGCGCCGACGTGGGATCCGGTGCACGATCCCGGAGAAGAAGGACCAGGTCCGCAACCGTAAAGAAGCTCGGCTCCCGCGGGGGCCGGCCGCCGACGTTCGACAAGGCCGACTACCGCGAGAGGCACGCGGTCGAATGCGGGATCAATCGCCTCAAGCGCCACCGGGCCGTGGCCACGAGGTACGACAAACTCGCCGTCCGCTACTAAGCAACCGTGCTGGTCGCGGCCATCAATGAGTGGCTGTGACCAAACTGCCGCACCAGCCTTCACTTAACCCTTTGCCGAGGAACCGATAGGCCAGCTAAGTTGTCGCAGCCGTCTATGTTGATCCGGACCGGCGCTGTCGACGAGGAGGTGTGGAGCACATGCGCAGGAGTGCCCAGCAGTTGAGCCCGCGTACTGACCTTTGCCACCTCCTCACGACGGAGACACCTTGTCGCTCCGCATCACCCCACTGACCGACCCCGCTCACGGGGCGCACAGCCGACGCCTTGCATGGCTGGCGTCCGACGCCGATTCCATCCCCGTCGGGACGGCCTTTCTGCGTCTGTTCGATGGCGGACAACAGCACCTGGCCGAACTGACCCTCCACGTCCATCCCGTGGAGCGCCGCAAGGGCGTCGGCTCCCGGCTCCTCGACACCGCCATGGCCGCCGCCCGGGACAACGCCCGACGCTGCGTCATGGCGCAGGCCCAGGCCGGATCGCCCGGCGACCAATTCCTGCCGGCCCGCGGCTTCCGCAAGGTCCTCACCCTGAGGTACGCCCGCTTGCCACTGGCCGACGTGGACACCATCGCCATCGCCGAGATCATCGAGCGTCCGCATCCCGGCTACCGGCTGGCATCATGGCAGGGAATCGTCCCCGACGCCCTCGCCCAGACGTTTGCCGCCTCACGCCGCGCCATGGACGACATGCCCATGGAAGACACCGACTACGGCACCGTGGCCTGGGACGTGGACCGGGTCCGGGCTGCGGCGAAGGCCGTCGAAGAGCGCGGCGACCAGTTGCACACGGTCGTCGCCATCGACACCTGCGACGACTCGATCGCCGGATTCACCGAACTCGTCGTCCCCGGCAATGGCACGGGTGATGGCCAGCACTACGGCACCGGCGTACTGCCCGAGCACCGCGGGCACGGCCTCGGCCGATGGATGAAGGCAGAGTCGATCCGGCGAGCCCACGGGCGCTATCCAGACCTCGGCGGCCTCCTGACCGACACCGCCGACAGCAACACGCACATGAGACACATCAGCGACAGCCTCGGCTACGTGCCCACGCACACGACCCTGCAGTATCAGCTCGACCTGTAGAGACGAGCGGACGGGCCGGACCTGGGCATCACCTCGTCCGGCCCGTCGGCACTTTCACAACAGG
>NZ_BOOQ01000073.1 GCF_016863315.1 Planotetraspora silvatica | reverse complement strand
TCTAGACGGAGAACACGACGTCTACACGCCCGGCAGAGCGGTCGCGTGGCGGAGCAGGGTGAGGCCGGGCACGGGTACCCGGGCGAGCTCGCGCCCGTTCCGGGCATCCACTTGTACGGCTCCGCCCTCGACGCCCGCGTACAGGGTCCCGTCCGGGGCCGCCACCAGCCCGCGTGGCGGCCCCGGCGTCCTGGCCGCGTGCCGTACGGCCAGGGAGTCGAGGTCGACGGTGAGCAGTGACGCACCGGCGGCCAGGTGGAGGGCGTCGGCCGACACGGCGGCGAAGGCAGGACCCGGCGACGCCGGCAGCGAGCCCACCTTCTTGATGGCGAGCTCCTCGACATCCGCTCGCACGAGCCGTCCGCTGGCGCCGTCGAACACATAGAGGCCCCGGGGTGAGACGGCGATCGCGTGCCCCTCCGCGGGGCCGTGCCCGAACGGCTCCGGCAGGTCGAGGCAGTAGGCCCAGCGCTCGGTGAGGCTCAGCACGTGTACGAAGGCGTGGACGCCTGTGGAACGCCCGGCCACCAGATCCCGGGTGTGCAGGTGGTCGGCCTGATGGGTGTAGAGCGTGTAGAGCCTGTCGCGGTGGGGGGAGAGCACGGCGAGCCGGCCCTCGCCACGCATGGTCTCCTCCTCGGCCACGGGCGTCTTCTCCCTGCCGAGGATCGGGCCCACCTCGCGGGACACCAGGTCGAGCACGCGGACCCGGTACGCCTCGGGAGCCGTCGACGGGAGGTACTGCAGAACGAACAGCGCGCCGCCGTCTGCCGAGAAGGCGTCGGGCTCGTAGTTCCCGTCCAGTTCGATGGTCATGGGCGCCCGCCCGCCGGAGGAATCCGCGATCACCAGACGGGTCGTGCGACGGCCGGGCGGGCCGTACGGCGTGGCAGGGGCGGGGTCGCCCAAGGCCACGAGCAGGTCGTTCTGCGAGACCGCGCGGATGGCCTTCGAGGTGGGCACGCCGGCACTGGAGATCCTCCGCCCGGTGACGGCGTCCACGGTCAGCAGGGAGTCTCCGGACAGGGTGTACAGGCGTGTCCAGTCGGCCGCGGGGACCGAGGCCGGAGGATTCGCGAGCCTGAGCCCGCTCCGGGCGTCCACGGCCGCCAGTCCGGACGTCGTGTCGGCGTAGACGAGGTGGGCCGGGCCCTTCCGCGGCGGAGGAGGGCCGGCGCACGCGCCGAGCAGGGCCGCTCCACCGCAGATCTTGAGGAAGTCGCGTCGCTCCATGTGATGTCTACACCGGATCGGGCGGAGAAGTTCGCTCCCGCCTGAACCCGCGGACAGCCGCTGGACACATGAGACCCTCCGGATCTCGACATTTGTCGGAAATACCGCGATCAAGAGAGAACGGCCGTCCAAAGACATTCGGCGCATCTCCCCCATAGCCTCGAGCGGGCCGCCTTTTACGGTCCCTTTAACTCCGCTCGAGGCCCCTCTCTCCGGTGTCCCGGGCGCCTGATCGTTAGGGAAGTTCGCCGATGTCCATACCGCGACGGGCGGCGGGCCTTGTGCCGCCGACCGCCCTCCGTAGTCCTGGATCAGCACGTCGTGGCGCCGCGGCGCTGGGCCTCGCCGTAGTCACCATCCTCACCGGGGTTGCCGCGACCTCCACCCCCGCCGCCGCGGACGCCCCGGCTGCCGCGGCCACCCCCGTCGGGCCGGTCTTCCAGAACGGCATGACCCAGCCGGTGTTCTCGTCGAACCGGAACGACTGGATCCGCCAGGAAGTATGGGTCCAGACTCCGATCGACAGCGACGGCGACGGACGTGACGACCGGGTGCACGCCGAGGTCACCCGGCTCCAGGAGACCGAGACGGCCGGTCTGAAGTCGCCTGTGGTCTACGAGGTGAGCCCCTACTACGCCGGCGGCAACCCGATCACGAACCACGACGTCGACCACGAACTCTACGAGGCCGTGCGCCCGGGCAAGGGCCACGACCGCGGCGGTCCGACGCTGAACCCGGCGACCGACGAGCGGATGGCCGCAGCGGGGACCGGCGCCGTCGCGGCTGCCGCGGCCACCGGCCCGCAGCCCGCCATCAGCACCAGCCAGGAGACCAACTGGCTGCCCCGCGGTTTCGCGGTGGTCCACGCGGAGTCGCTGGGCAGCGGCAAGTCCGACGGCTGCCCGACCACCGGTGGGCGCAACGAGACCATCGGCGCGAAGTCCGTCGTCGACTGGCTGAACGGTCGCGCGAAGGCCTACGACGCCGCCGGCGCGGAGGTCAAGGCCACGTGGACGACCGGCAAGGTCGGCATGATCGGCACCTCGTACAACGGCACCCTGCCCAACGCGGTCGCGAGCACCGGCGTCAAGGGTCTTGAGGCCATCGTGCCGATCTCGGCGATCTCCAGCTGGTACGACTACTACCGCGCGAACGGCGCCGTCGTCGCCGCCGGCGGCTACCAGGGCGAGGACACCGACGTGCTCGCCGAGTACGTCTACACGCGTGCGGACAAGCAGATCTGCCGCAGCGTCATCGACGAACTCGCCAAGGCGCAGGACCGGGTCACCGGCGACTACAGCGCCTTCTGGGACGAGCGCAACTACATGAACGACGTCAAGAAGGTCCACGCCGCGGTGCTGGTCGCGCACGGGCTCAACGACTGGAACGTCAAGACCAAGCAGGCCGCGCAGTGGTACGAGGCGCTCAAGGCGCGCAAGGTGCCGCACAAGATCTACCTGCATCAGGGCGGGCACGGCGGCTCCCCCAGCCTCGACGTCCTCAACCGCTGGTTCACCCGCTACCTGTGGGATTACAAGAACGGCGTGGAGCAGGACCCCCGGGCCCTGATCCAGCGCGAGGACCGGACGCTGGTGGAATACGCCGAGTGGCCGGACCCGACCGCGGTGGACACCAAGCTCGACCTGTCGGCCGGCGCGAACGGGGCCGCCGGCGTCCTCGCCCAGGACAAGAAGGGGCACGACAAGTCCGGGCATGACAAGAACCACCACGGCAAGCCCGCGACCGAGACGATCGTCGACGACGTGACGAAGACGGCGCAGACTCTCGCCGACGCGGCGACTTCTCCCAACCGCCTGGCCTACAAGTCGGGGACGCTGTCCGGTGCGGTCAGGCTCAGCGGCACGCCGCTCGTGTCGCTGCAGATGTCCTTCGGCCAGCCGGCCGCGAACGTCACGGCGCTGCTCGTCGACTACGACCAGAACGGCAAGGCGAAGATCATCACGCGAGGCTGGATCGATCCCCAGAACCGCGACTCGATCTGGAAGTCCAAGCCGATCAAGCCGGGCACCGAGTACCGCCTCGACTTCGACATGCAGCCGCATGACTATGTGTTCGCGGCGGGCCACCAGGTCGGCATCGTGCTGCTGTCGAGCGACTACGAGTACACCATCCGGCCCACCCCCGGCGCGACGCTGCACCTCGACACGGCGAAGAGCACGGTCAAGCTGCCGCTCGTGGGCGCGGCGGGCGAGTTCAACTAGGCGAACGGGCTGATCCCGGTCCCGGCGACAGGGCGGGCCGCCATCCGGCGGCCCGCCCTGTCCGGCGTCTGCGTCAGGGTGCCGGCAGGCATGCCGTCCGGCACCGTGGTTCCACGTCCTGGCAGGTGACTATGCCCTGTCACTCCCAGGAACATCGGGGTACTGCCTCTGTGATCGAGCACGCCGCAAGCTAGGCGTCGTACGGGGTCATCGCGCGACGTGCCGATGACTCACAAGGCTCACGAAGGCAGGTAGGACACGACATGGCCACCAACGTTCCCGGCGGGACCCTCACGCTCGCAGACGACCTCACCATCAGCCGGATGGGGTACGGCGCGATGCAGCTGGCCGGGCCCAACGTCTTCGGGCCGCCCAAGGATCGCGCCGAGGCCCTCGCGGTCCTGCGCGGGGCCGTCGAGCTGGGCATCACCCACATCGACACCAGCGACTTCTACGGGCCCGCCGTCGTCAACGAGCTCATCGCGGAGGCCCTGCGCCCCTACCCCGCCGACCTGCGCATCGCCACCAAGGTCGGCGCGCGCCGCGGCGAGGACGGCAGCTGGCGCCCGTCCCTGGAGCCCGAAGACCTCAAGGCCCAGGTACGCGAGAACCTCACGCGCCTCGACCTGGACACCCTCGACCTCGTCTACCTGCGTCTCGGCTCGCGCGACGGCACCACCGACGAGTCCGTCGCAGAGCAGTTCGGCGCCCTGGCCGAGCTGCGCGAGGACGGCCTGATCCGCCACCTCGGCCTCAGCGGCGTCTCCATGGTCCAGCTCACCGAAGCGCAGACCACGGCGCCCGTCGTCGCCGTGCAGAACCTCTACAACCTCGCGAACCGGCAGGACGACGCCCTCCTTGAGCGGTGCGCGGCCGACGGCATCGCCTTCGCCTCGTTCTTCCCCCTGGGCGGCTTCACCCCGCTCCAGTCCGGCACGCTCACCGAGGTCGCCGCCCGCGTGGGCGCCTCGCCTCAGCAGGTCGCCCTGGCCTGGCTGCTGCAGCGCTCGGCCACGACCGTCCTCATCCCGGGGACGTCCTCCGTGGCGCACCTCCGCGAGAACGTCGCCGCGGCCGGCCTGGCGTTGCCGGCGGACGCGATCGCGGAGCTCGACGGCATCGGCGAGTAGCACCCGAGGCGCACGACGGGTTGATCATCCGAGCCCGACGGGCACCGCCCACCGAGTCACCGCCAGGGGTGGATCACGCCTGCTGCCCGATGTTGACCATCCAGGAGATGCCGAACCGGTCCACGCACGAGCCGAACTCGTCGCCCCACATCTGCTTCTCCAGTGGGACCGACACGGTGCCGCCGTCGGCCAGCTTGTCCCAGTAGCCGCGCAGCTCGTCGGCGTCGTCTCCGCTCAGGCTCACCGAGATGTTGTCCCCGGGCTTGTGCTCCATCCCGGGCGGAGTGTCGGAGCCCATGATCGTGAATCCGCTGCCGGTCTCGAGCATGCCATGCATGATCTTGTCGGCTTCCGCTGAATTCCGCGCGCCGAAATCGCCGAAGGTGTTCAGCACCAAGGTGCCGCCGAAGACGTGCTTGTAGAACTCCATGGCTTGCCGTGCGTTGCCGGCGAAACTGATGTACGGGTTGAGTCGTGAGGCCACCGGATGCTCCTTTTGGTAGAGACCGAGAGGCATCTTCGCATATCAGTACGGCACCGGCAGGGGATTCGACGGACAGCCGAACCGCCTCCCAACGGGGAATTCGTTCAATGTGACGCCCTGGAAACCGCGCATCCGCATGATCATGCGATTCGCGATCTCCTACTCCCCCGCGTCGCGGTGCATGGGACGGCACAGCATAAAGATCGACTTTTGTCCTTTCGGTCAGGAATGGGGAATGATCGCCCTGGTGGAATCAAGCACCCGGAAATCCCGGATGGACACTCATTGCGAAACGGGGAACGATGACGGCCGGTGACATCGCTGTGGTGACGGGCGCCGGTTCGGGGATCGGCCGAGTGGTCAGCAGGGCGCTCCTGGACTCCGGGTACAGAGTCGCTCTCGCCGGCCGGCGGGAGCGGCCACTGCGGGAGACGGCCGAAGATCGCACCGACGCGCTGGTCGTGCCCACCGATGTCAGCGACCCCGACTCCGTCGCCGGCCTCTTCACCCGAGTACGCGATCGCTGGGGCCGGGTGGACCTGCTCTTCAACAACGCGGGCACGTTCGGCGCTCCCGGAGCCGTCGATGAGATCTCGGTGGCCGACTGGCGCCGTACGGTCGACACGAACCTGACGGGTGCGTTCCTGTGCGCGCACCACGCCGTCGCGGTGATGAAGGAGCAGCGGCCGAAGGGCGGGCGGATCATCAACAACGGCTCGGTGTCCGCGCACACCCCCCGCCCGGCCAGCGTGGCGTATACCGCCACCAAGCACGCCTTGACCGGCCTGACGAAATCGATCTCCCTCGACGGCCGGCCCCACGGGATCGCCTGTGGCCAGATCGACATCGGCAACGCGGCCACCGAGATGACCGAGACCATCGCGCGCGGGGTCGTTCAGGCGGACGGGACGCATGCCGCGGAGCCGACGTTCGACCCGGCGCACGTCACGGAGGCGGTGCTCTTCATGGCGGATCTTCCCCTGAACGCGAACGTGCTGTTCCTGACGATCACGGCGACGGGCATGCCGTTCGTCGGCCGTGGCTGACGCCGACGGTTCGTCGTGACCGCGTGGCGCGGACGGCCGCCTGTCACGACGGCGAGAATGTCGTCGAGTCGTCCGTTCCCTGAGATCGTTTCGTGAGCCCGGGCGTTCAGTGTCGGCCCTGCCTGATCGCGGAGAGAACACCAGGGGGCGCACGTGAACCAGACCGTTCCACACGACAGGCCTGAACAGCTGCAGCAGGTTCAGGCCGGTCTCATGCAGGGTGAGCAGATCATCGCCGTCTATGACGCCATTGGAGTGGGGACCGGATTCCTGGGGCTCACCGACCGCCGGGTGGTCCTCCAGGACAAGTCCTTCATGGGCAAGAAGGTGGCGATCACCAGCATCCCGTACTCCAAGATCACCAGTGTGAGTGTGGTGAGCAACAAATCGCTGGCGGGATCCTTCTTCTCGTCGGGCTCGATCGCGATCAACGTCGGCACACATGTGTACGAAGTGGATTTCCGGGGCGAGCAGAAGAGTCATCACGTCCACAGCGTGATCCTTCATTTCATCGCCGGCCCGTGATTGGGCCCGTGCCCGGCCCTGGACCACCGGCCAGGGCCGGGCACGCGCGGCGCGTTCAGACCGACGGGTGCGGGGACGGGTCGTAAGGCCCGACCTCCTCGTCCTCGGGGTCGTAGGGAAGGAATGAGGTCCCGAGCTTCGCCTGCCAGCCGACCGTCAGCAGTCGGCCGTTCTGCTCGTCCGGGCTCCGCGGGAGCAGGCCGATGTCGATCGGCGTGCCATAGGGGACGGTGAGGAACCGCGCCGGGGTGTCGAAGCTCATCTCAGTGCCGCCCTTACCTCGTCCTCGCCGATGAGGGGGTCGTTGCTCGGGCCGTTGTCCTCGAACGACGGCAGGGCCCGGGCGTTCGGGAGCGCGGTCGCCGGCGGCGTGGGATCCGGCGGAGCGGCGTTGTGGTACTCGGGGAAGTTGGCCTGGTAGTCGATCATCGCCTGGGTGATGTCGGCTTCGGCGAAACGGGGACCCCAGAACTGGGCCGACACCGCCAGCCCCTGCGCGTATCCGATCGGGAAGCTGACCATCGGCCAGCCGAGCGCGTTCGGCACCTGGTAGTAGGCGCGATAGACCGGGAAGCCCGGACCGCCGGACCGCTGCCCGATGACGTCTCCGATCGACATGACGAGCATGAAGTCGACCCCGTGGTCGCGCAGCGCCCTGGTGTAGTTGCCGATCAGCCGCCGGCGCCGCTGCTCGCCTTCGTACCGCACGGCGCCGGAGATCCCGCCGTTGAACCGGTCCGCTCCGGCAAAGCTCGCGGCCGGCTCTCCCGGAGCCCGCCGACCGTATTGGCCGGTCAGGGTGGCCACCGCGGCAGCTGACGGGATGCCGCTGGCGCAGAAGTCCGCGACCGCCGCGGCGAAGCGCACTTCGTACCGGTTGGAGTTGACGACCGCCGCGGACGGAGACACGGGCGAGCCGTCCACGGTGGCCAGCACCTCCGACGAGGCGAAGTAGGGGTTCTGGGAAGGGTCGGTCATGTCCAGACCGGGGAACAGGATGACCCTGGCGCCGAGGCTCTGCAGCTGGCTCGTCAGCCGGTTGAAGGCGGCGAGGTGACCCGCGCCGTACGTCGACTGCGGGCTCACGCCGACCTTGATCGATCCGCCGACGTTCATCCAGTCGGTCTGCGGGATGCCGATGGTCATCCCCTGGAGAGGCCGGCGGCCCCGGCGCGGGCTGAGCGGTATCTTCGGGAACGGGTCGGGGGCCGACAACGTCTGCGGGTCGTTGACCGGGTCGGGGCCGAGGATGGTGGCGAGGATCAACGCCGAGTCCCGGGCGCTGCGGCTGATCGGCCCGAGCAGGTCGTAGCCGGGCGACAGCGGCATGACCCCGGCGATCGAGACGGTGCCGAGCGAGGGCTTGATGCCGGAGGCTCCGTTGGCGGCCGAGGGCATGATGATGCTGCCGCCGGTCTCTTCGCCGATGCAGGCCGCCGCCAGCCGGGCCACCGGCGCGACACCGGAGCCCTGGCTTGACCCGCCGGGGACATAGGCCGTGTTCCAGGCGTTGCCCGCGAAGGTACCGGTGATGGACCCGGAGAAGGCCGAACAGATGGTGCTGCCGAGGAGGACCACGCCGGCCGCCCGCAGCCGGCCGACCACGGTGGCGTCCTGGAGCGCGAGGTTCCCCGCGAAGGCGGGCGAGCCGTTCTGCGCCGGAAGGCCCTTGATGCCGATCGAGTCCTTGATGCCCATGGGAATGCCCCAGAGCAGCGGCAACGGGTCACCGCTGCGACGGCACGCCGCGAGGCGCTTGTCCGCGGCCCTGGCGGCGGCGAGCGCGCCGGCCCGGTCGACGCGGACGAACGCGTTGTAGAGCCCGTTGTTCCCATAGGTCTCGAACGGGCCGTTGAACTTGTCGATGCGCTCCAGATACGCCTCGGTCAACTCGACGCTCGACACCTTGCCCGCCCGCAGCAGCGCCGCCAGTTCGAAGATCTCGTAGTCGACCACCCGCGACCGGCGCGGGATGTCCCTCACCGAGGGGAGCGACGCCGCATCCGAGAGGTCTCTGCCCTTGTCCGATCCATTGGTGCCGCCCGGGGCGGACGCCTTCGCCACCCCGCCGCCCAGAGTCACGGCCAGTGCCGTGCCCGCGGCCGCCGTGCCAGCGCCGCTGATGAGGGATCGCCGGCTCAGCGTGACGCCGCCGGTGCGCTCACCGGTCTGCCCGGCCTCGCCTGTGTCCTCGTGTTGCCCCACGTCCGTACCTCGTCTCTGCCGTGGTTTCCACACACGAACGGGGCACCCCCGGACGCCGGCCCGGTGACACCCAGCACGTCAGGCGAGACGATAAGGAGAGATCATTTCAAACACGTACATAGATCATGACGCCGACATTGCGGGCATAGGCGCACAGCCGTCCGCGCGCTGCGGTGCCGTCGTCTCCGTGGCCTGCCGGTGGCTCGGCCCGGTTCCTCACTGCCCGGTGCCTGCCATTGTCCGAACGGGGAGAAGGTCCGGACGTTTGGCTGTGCGGCCGTCCCCGGAGGAACGGCCCCGCAGACGTCTGCCCAGCCAGGGGCCGAGGAAGGCGGCGGCCCAGCGCAGCTCACCGGGGACGGCATGCCATCCGGCGGGCGAGGAGCCGTCCAGCGGCAGGGCGTGTGTCCAGGAGTCGTCGCTCCCGGGTAGGGCAAGGGCGTGGGCGACCGCGGCGGCGATCCGCTGGTGGCCGAGCGGGCCGGCGTGGAGCCGGTCGGCGGACCACAGGCGGGGATCGGTGACCACCGGGTGGTGGCCGGTCTCGGCGACGACGACCCCGTGACGCCGGGCCGCGTGGCGGACCCGAGAGTTGAGGGCGGTGATGCGGGAGCCGAGCGGGCGGGCGATGGGGATGATCCGCGTCATGTCGGGGAAGGTGAGCGTGGCGACCCGCGCGCCCTGGGCGGTGAGGGCCGCGAACATCGCCTCCAGATGTCCGGCGACCTCGTCGGCGTCGAACCGCGGCCGCAGCAGGTCGTTGACCCCGGCGACCACGGTGGCCAGGTCGGGGCGGAGGTCGAGGGCGGGTGCGAGTTGCTCGGCGTGGACCTGCCCGGCCAGGCGTCCTCGTACGGCCAGGTTGGCGTAGTGCAGATCGGGGCTGTGCCGTACGAGCTGTTCGGCGAGCCGGTCGGCCCAGCCTCGCAGCCCGACGATCTCGTCTCCGTCACCGAGACCCTCGGTCTGGCTGTCGCCCAGGGCGACGTAGCGTAGGTAAGGCCGGTCAGTTCCGGGCATGGGCGGCTTTCCTCTCTCGCAGGACGGCGGCCGTGCGTTCGCACCAGTCGCGGTTGCCGTGCTCGAAGGCGAGGCCGCGCAGGCAGGTCAGGTAGGGCCCGATGCGCTCGCCGTGGCGCAGGAACTCCTCTTCCGTACGGTCGCCCCGCATGGACTGCAGCAGCCTGCCGAACAGGTCGATCTTGGCCTGCGCGAATTCGGAGCGCTCGGTCAGCCGCGCGATCAGCGTCTCGGTGTCGACGTGGTCCGCGGCCTGGACCTTGACGAGCAGGTCGTCGCGGATGAAGGAGGGCTTGGCGGCAAGTGCCGTGAAATGCTCCAACTCGGCCAGGCCGGCGTCGGTGACCCGGAACAGGCGCTTGTTGGGCCGGGTTTCCTGGACCACCTCCCGGCCCGTGACCAGGCCGTCCTGCTCCAGCCGGGTCAGCTCGGCGTACAACTGCTGCGGCTGGGCGTGCCAGAAGTTGGCCACGCCCAGGTCGAAGGCCTTCGTCAGCTGGTATCCGCTCAGTTCCTCGTCGAGCAGCGCCGCCAGCACGGCATGCCGCAAGGCCATCGGATCGCCTCCCCCGTGCCTCTGTCCATGAGCACCCTCTCAGATACTCATGAATCTGAATAGCCATATTCATGAGTACCGAGGCGCCAGGCTCGTGCCCTCATCTCGCAGGAGGCCGGACTGGTGGCCGGACCGGGGCCGAAGCCTGGCGCCGAAGCCTGGCGCCGCAGCCCGCGGATGCGGGGGCAAGGGGCCGCGTTTTCGTTTCTCATGGAATCTCGGACGACTTCCGTGAGAAACGAAAACGCAGCGGCTGGAGGAGCATCGGCTGACCGATGTCGAAGACGGTCAGCCATCCGGCGCCGCCAGGCCGGGGGCGGAGGATGAGCGAGGCGGCGACCTTCCGATGAGGGCTGGCAGAATCCCCTCATGAACTCGGAGACGATCACCGCGGCGGCCGCGGGCACGTGGAATCTCGGCGACCTCACGGTCAATCGCGTGGGACTCGGGGCGATGCGGCTCACGGGCAGTGCGCCGTTCGACCTGGGCGAGCCGAGCGATCGCGAACGGTCGATCCGTGTGTTGCGGCGTGCGGTCGAACTCGGCGTGAACCACATCGACACCGCCTCGTTCTATTTCTCGTCGCTGCGTTCGGCCAACGAGCTGATCAACCGGGCGCTGGCTCCCTACCCCGACGATCTGGTCATCGTCACCAAGGTCGGACCGTGGCGCGACCCCTCGGGCGCCTGGGTCCCCTTCGCCGAGCCGGACAAGTTGCGCGGCCAGGTCGAGGAGAACCTGCGTCAGCTCGGCCGCGATCACCTCGATGTGGTCAACCTGCGCGTCGCACCGATCGAATCGATCGCCGACCACTTCGGCGTACTGGCGGAGCTCCGCGAGGAGGGGCTCATCCGTCACCTGGGGGTCTCCAACATCGTCCCCCGCCACCTCGCGCAGGCCCAGGCCATCGCGCCGGTGGTCTGCGTGCAGAACCGCTACGGCCGGGACGGCCGCGCCCCTCAATCCGACGATCTCCTGCGGGTCTGCGGTGAGCAGGGCATCGCCTTCGTGCCCTTCTACGCCATCGCCGGCGAAGGCCGTGACACCGGCGCCGGCAACAGCGACGACGATGCGATCCTCGCCGTCGCCCGCGCTCACGGCGCGACGACCGCCCAGGTCCGGCTGGCATGGATGTTGCGGCAGGGCCCGCACGTACTGGTCATCCCGGGAACCGGCGATCCCGGCCACGTCGTCGAGAACGTGGCGGCCGGCGCGCTCCGGCTGTCCGATGAGGACATCGCACGACTCTCAGGCTGAGGGTCACCGGATCGACGGGCCCCCTCAGCGTGGGCCGATCGGCGTCAGCGTCCCGGCTGACGCCTCCACCACCGCGGCGGCCACTCTGCCCAGCGAGGGTTTCAACGCGCTGACGCCACAACACTGGGCGGGCCGGCGCAGCGAGCCCGCGCCGTCGTTCCCGATTCCGAGCGGGGACATCCCCGTCGCCACCGCGGCCGCCTCCCCGCCACTCGAGCCGCCCGGCGTGTGCCCCGCCGGCCAGGGATTGACCGTCGGGCCGCGCAGCGCGTTGTCGGTGTGCCAGCGCATGCCGAACTCGGGCATGTTCGTCCGGCCGATCGGGATCGCTCCCGCCGCGCTTGTCTTCTTCGGGGGCGTCCGCCGTCCACCTGGTTCCCCCCGCTCGGCGGGGACTCGGAACCTTCGCCGTCACACCATGGCGATGCCGGGCCCGAGGCTCCACACTGTGGGAGTGACAGACCATCTGAAACGAATCAAGCTCGACATACCCGACGGACTCGAGTACGCGCCCGTCCACGACATGCACGGCCACGTGGTGACGGTCTTCGAGTCCACGGAGATCGACGGTCACCGTTCATTGAAGATCGGCAGCAGGACCCTTCAGCTCCGGAAAGTGGGAGTCGACAAGGAAGCGGAGATCGAGGTCTTCCGCGCCCAGTCGATTTCAGAGGCGTCCTACTGACGCCTCCCCCCTCAATCCGCGGCGTCGTCGCGGCATCCGAGAGCGACGGCGAGATCGCCGAGGTGGAGCGCCACGGGGCCGAGGGTGAGCAGCGCGCTGCCCGCTCCGGGCCAGTACAGCACTGTGGGGGGCCTGGGCCCCCCACCTGGAACACATCTTCGTCTCGTCCGGCCATTTCATGGCCGAAGAAGCGCCGGCCGACGTCGTCAAGGCACTGCGCGATCTCCTGGCCGGGTAGGGACGGCCCGCGCCTTCAGGACCTGACGTCGTTCCAGGCCGTGCTGTTCAAGAAGTAGGTGTCGTACAGCTCCTGGACCTCCAGCAGGCTCTCCGGCGGCACCTTCCCGTAGGCGATGCGCTCCAGATGCCGGAAGTACTCGAATCGCTCGACGCCCGGGGTGATGACGATGAGGATGTCGGCGTTCTCTCCAGGTGCGGCGGCGAAGGCGTGCGCGAGACCGGGCGGCACGATGACCAGGTCACCGCGTTCCGCGGTCACGACCTGCTCACCGGACAACAGTTGCGCCGTGCCGTCCAGCATGTAGAACAGCTCGGCGGAGCCGTCATGGCGGTGCGGTTTGGCACCGTCGGCGCCGTCCATCAGGCTGACCCGCTGGGTCGACAGCGCTCCGCCGGTCGAGCTGCTGTCGGCCAGCAGCCGGATGGTGATCGGGGCCTGGCCGATCACTTCGGCCTCTGCGGATCGGACGATGACGGACTCGTCGAAGTTCGGCACGATCAGCGACATCGGGGGGACTCCTTGCTTGAG
This sequence comes from Planotetraspora silvatica, assembly GCF_016863315.1. Classification (GTDB taxonomy): domain Bacteria; phylum Actinomycetota; class Actinomycetes; order Streptosporangiales; family Streptosporangiaceae; genus Planotetraspora; species Planotetraspora silvatica. The sequence continues at coordinate 7,137 of NZ_BOOQ01000073.1, read as the reverse complement.
GGGGTTGCGTGCGGAGGACTGGGTGTCTCAGACGATGAACAGCAGGGCGGCGCTGATGAGGACGACCACGGCGGTGGCGAAGTGGATGCCGAAGGCGACCGCCTTGGTGCCGCCGTGACGCAGGACGATGAGGGTATCGCCAAGGGGGACGAGGGCCACGATGAGCATGTACCAGGCTTCGGCGCGGGCGCTCACGAAGGCGAGCAGGGCGAGGCCGAGTAAGCCGTAGGTCAAGTCACGCAGGCCCTTGATGGTGAGGTAGGCGGCGTCGCCGTTCTCCTTGGCGGGTACCCCATAGCCGGCGGCCGAGGCACGGGGCACCACCAGGAACCGGACGCCGATGAAGATGATGAAGAGGTTGAGCAGGATGGCCAGTCCGTAAGCGGTGGGGGTGAGCACGACCTTCTCCTTGCTAGCAGCGCTAGGTACGAGAGCGACACTAACATAGCCTCGACAGATCCGCTAGCGGCGCTAGAATGATGGCCATGTCCATACAGGCGCGCCGGGAGCGCGAGCGAGCTGAGCGGCAACAGCTGATCGTCACGGCCGCGCGGGAACTGGCCGAATCAGAGGGCTGGGACGCGGTGACCACGCGACGGCTCGCCGAGGAGATCGAGTACAGCCAGCCCGTCCTCTACAGCCACTTCAAGGGCAAGGACGCGATCATGGTCGCGGTCGCCCTGGAAGGCTTCGCCGACCTCGCCGTCGAACTGCGTGCGGCCCGTACGGCGGAGACCGACCCTCGCCAGGCCCTGGCCGCGGTCGGGGCCGCGTACGCCATGTTCGGCGAGCGGCGGCCCGCACTGTACGACGCGATGTTCACGCACGTCATCGACCTGCGGTTCGGCAGTGCCGAGACGCCGCCCGCCCTGCGGGAGGCCTTCGGCGAGTTCCTCGAGGCCGTACGGCCCCTGGTACGGGACGACGACCTGGAGACGCTCACCGAGACCTTCTGGAGCGGGCTGCACGGGCTCCTCACGCTCATGCGCAACGGCAGGCTCCGGCGCGACCATCATGAGCAGCGACTGGCGCTGCTCCTCAGCCGCTTCTCGGGCTGACCCGCCGCCTGGCCGGCCGGCTGCCGTACGGAGGCACTCCCCCCGTTCCCGCCCCGGCGGGGAGACGAAGTAAGGTGGTTGGCCAGTGATCGGGACAGGGAGACCACACGTGGTGGGTGACGACGACATCTCCGGGTGATGCCGGAAGTGATCGGCCACCGGCGGGCGCGCAGGAGCGCCGCGGCCGTGGCCGCTTCGTCGTTCCATAAATCCCTGTTTCCCTGCTGGGCGTCCCCGGCACGCCCGCATCACACTCGAGGGCTCTCGCATGTCCGACGCGTTCATCATCTGCTCGAACCTCACTTTCTCCTGGCCCGATGACACCCCGGTCTTCCAGGACCTCTCCTTCACCGTGGGCGGCGGCCGCACGGGCCTCGTCGCACCGAACGGCGCGGGTAAGAGCACCCTGCTCAAGCTCATCGCCGGCGAGTACCGGCCCGGCGGCGGCACCGCGTCCGTCAGGGGGGTGCTCGGCTACCTCCCGCAGAGCCTGCCCCTCGTCGGCGACCTGACCGTCGCGGAGGTCCTCGGGATCGCTCCGGTGATCAGGGCACTCGACGCCATCGAGTCCGGAGACGCGAGCGAGGAGCACTTCACCGCGGTCGGCAACGACTGGGACATCGAGGAGCGCACCCGCGCCCAACTGGACCGGCTCGGCCTCGGAGACGTCACCCTCACCCGGCACCTGCGCACCCTCAGCGGCGGCCAGGTCGTCTCCCTCGGACTGGCGGCACAACTGCTGAAGCGGCCCGACGTCCTGTTGCTCGACGAACCCACCAACAACCTCGACCTCGACGCCCGGCGCAAGCTGTACGGCGTGCTCGAGGACTGGAACGGCTGCCTGCTGCTGGTCAGCCACGACCGGGCGCTGCTCGACCGCATGGACCGCATCGCCGAACTCGACCGGGGCGAGGTCCGCTCCTACGGCGGGAACTTCAGCGCGTACGAGGAGGCCGTACGCGCGGCGCGGGAGGTCGCCGAGAAGAACATCCGCAACGCCGAGCAGGAGGTCAAGCGGGAGAAGCGGGAGATGCAGCAGGCCCGGGAGCGGGCCGAGCGCCGGGCCGGCAACGCCGCCCGCAACCTCAAGAGCGCCGGTCTGCCGAAGATCTTCGCCGGGAACATGAAGAGGGGCGCACAGGAGTCGGCGGGAAAGTCGAACGAGACGCATGCCGCGCGGGTCGGCGACGCCAAGGCCCGGCTCGACGAGGCCGGCCGAGCCCTGCGCGAGGAGCAGAAGATATCGCTGGAACTGCCCGCGACCAACGTCCCGGCCGGACGTACGGTCTTCCTCGGCGAACGGATGCAGGTCCACTACGGTGACCGGGTCCTGTTCGCGGGACAAGGAGCCGACCTGACGATCCGGGGGCCCGAGCGGATCGCCCTGACCGGCCCCAACGGCGCCGGCAAGTCCACCCTGCTGCGCGTGATCAACGGCGAGGTGAGGCCGGAGGGCGGCGGCACCAGGCGGGCCGACGGGCGGGTCGCCTCCCTGTCCCAACGGCTCGACCTGCTGGACCTCGACCGGACCGTGGCGGAGAACCTGGCCGCGTTCGCGCCCGGGATGCTGGAGGCGGAGCGGATGAACCTGCTGGCCCGATTCCTGTTCCGGGGCTCCCGCGTTCATCTCCCTGTCGGAGTGTTGTCCGGAGGCGAGCGGCTGCGTGCGACCCTGGCCTGTGTCCTGTACGCCGAGCCGGCGCCCCAGTTGCTGCTGCTGGACGAACCGACCAACAATCTCGACCTGGTCAGCGTCGGTCAACTGGAGAGCGCGCTCAACGCCTACGAAGGCGCGTTCGTGGTGGTCAGCCACGACCAGCGGTTCCTCTCGGAGATCAAGGTAGGCCGCTGGCTGCGGCTCGCCGACGGCCGCCTGATGGAGACGGGAGCACCCGACGGCGACTGAGGACAGGTGTCAGGCACCGGTGGTCGCCTGTGCCTGAGCCCCCGTGTGGTCGGTGACGTAGCGGTTCAGGTGGCCGGCGCCCTCCAGCATGGCGGCGGCCGTCCGGGTCAGAGCGGCCCGGCGGTCGGCGATGGCGGCGCGCAGCGCCTCACTGCCGCCTGTACGGCGCAGGCCGTCGAGGACGGTCCCGATCTGGGACAGGGGATAGTGCCCCTGCCGCAACATGCCGACCATGCGGGCGTCCCGGACGTCGGCCGGGTCATAGAGCCGGTACCCGGTGCCGGCCTCGCGCCGCGGCGCGAGCAGACCGGCGGCCTCCCACACCCGCAGGGCCGACGTGCGCACACCGAGGTGGGCGGCGACCTCTCCGATGCGCATGCCGGAGTACGGCGTCGCCGAGGCGCCGGAGGCCTGCCCCGCGACCGCTTCGAGCGCCTCGCCCGTCGCCTGGAGGGAAAGGCGCTGCTCATGCAGCATGGCGTGGACGGCGTCGACGAGGGCCAGCGCCCGGGGAAGGTCGCCGGAGTGCAGGGCCTGCATGATCGAGCGGGCGGCGTCCCACCCGTATCCCTTCGCCAGCGCCCGGTAGGTGAGCAGCGCGTCGCGATGCCGTGCGTCGAACAGGCGGTAGCCGGCGGGGGTCCGTCCGGCGGGCGGCAGGATGCCCGCGTCGGCGTAGTTGCGGATCTGCTGGGTGGAGACGCCCGCGGCCCGCGCCAGATCGACCGGGCGCATCGTCGCACGTGTGTTGACACCGCTATTTGAGGGTTGAACGCCCATGGCCCCACCATATGCCAGTGATCATCATCAGGACTCTAAACAACCAGGTTCAATGAGACGCTTGAAGGCATGGATGCAGGTGACAACGACCACAGGCCAGGAGACCCCGTCCGTCCACTCCCCCCGGATCACGGCGCCGAGCCGGTCATCGAGACCTACGGCTTGCGCATGCGGTACGGGTCCGCCGACGTGCTCCACGGGGTGGATCTCCGCGTGCACCAGGGTGAGGTGGTGGCCCTGCTGGGCCCGAACGGCGCGGGCAAGACGACGACGATCGAGATCCTGGAGGGGTTCCGCCGGCGTTCGGCCGGTGAGGTGCGCGTGCTGGGCGTCGATCCCGACGACGGAGACGAGGCCTGGCGCGCCAGGCTGGGCATCGTGCTGCAGTCCTGGCGCGACCACGGCAAATGGCGGGTCCGCGAGCTGCTGGACCACCTCGGCCGCTACTACACGCCGTACGGCACACCACACCGCGCCCGGCCGTACGACGCCGACGAGCTGCTCGGTCTGGTGGGTCTGGCCGACCGCGCGAGCGCGGTGGTCGGCTCCCTGTCCGGCGGGCAGCGACGCCGGCTCGACGTGGCGATCGGGCTGGTGGGCCGGCCGGACCTGCTGTTCCTCGACGAGCCGACCGTCGGCTTCGATCCGCAGGCCCGGCGCGAGTTCCACGAGCTGGTGCAGCGTCTGTCGGATCTGGAGGACACCGCGATCCTGCTCACCACGCACGACCTGGACGAGGCGGAGAGGCTCGCCGACCGGATCGTGATCCTGGCGGGCGGCCGCATCGTGGCCGACGGCAACGCGGCGGAGCTGGCCGGGCGGGTCTCCGGCAAGGCCGAGGTCCGCTACAGCAGGGACGGTGAGCACCATGTGGAGTCCGTCGAGGACGCCACCGGGCGCGTGCGCGAACTGTTCGCCAAGTACGGCGAGGCGATCGGCGACCTGGAGGTGCGCAGGGTCAGCCTGGAGGACGTCTACATGACGCTGGTGCACGAATTCGAGTCCGGACGGCGCACGGAGGCGCCGAGCGAGCTGACGGAGGTGGCCCGATGAGCTCTCGCATGGTCGCCGTCCGCGCGGGCCTGCAGCGCGGCTGGATCGAGTTCCGGCAGAGCACGACCAACGGGCAGGACCTCTGGTCGGTGCTGTTCTTCCCGATCATCGCTCTGGTCGTCATGTTCCTCCTGCGGCACAACACGGTGCCGGGGACCGGCTTCTCCCTGGGCTCGCAGTCGATCCCCGGCATCTTGGGGATGAACGTCGTGCTCAACGGGATGGTGGCCCTGGCCCTGTCCCTGACCATGGACCGCGAGGACGGCACACTACTGCGCGCCAGGCGACGCCGAACGGGATGGTCGGCTACCTCACCGGCAAGGTGCTCAGCAGGACGGGCACGGCCGTGGTGGGGCTGCTCATCCCGCTGGTCCCGGCGCTGTTCCTGTTCGACGGGCTGGAGCTGGGCGGCGTGTCGTCGTGGGTGACGCTGGTCTGGGTGCTGGCACTCGGCCTGGTCGCGCTGCTGCCGATCGGCGCCGTCCTCGGCTCCCTGTTCAACACCGCGCAGGGCATGGGCTTCGTCACGCTGCCGATCATGATGCTCATGGGCGTCTCGGGCGTGTTCTACCCGATCAGCGCGTTCCCCGAATGGCTGCAGTGGGTCGCCCAGGTCTTCCCGCTCTACTGGCTGGGTCTGGGCCTGCGCTCGGCGATGTTGCCGGAGACACTGGCCGCCGCCGAGGCCGGCGAGTCCTGGCGGCACCTGGAGACGGTCGGCGTCCTGGGCCTGTGGGCGATCGCGGGACTCCTGCTCGCGCCGGTCGTGCTGCGCCGGATGGCGCGCCGCGAGTCGGGCTCCGCCGTCGCCGTCCGCCGGCAGAAGGCGATGCAGCGGACGATGTAGAGGTCAGCCGGGCGGTTCCGCCAGCCGGGTCCAACGGGTCCAGCCACGCTCGCGCACCACGTCCAGCAGCCGCTTCGCCCGCGGGTCGTACTCGACGCTGAGTGCGTCCAGCAGGTCGAACGCCAGATCGTCACGCACCACCTCGCCGCGGTCCATCTCGCCGGAGGTGAATGCCTGCTCGGACAACCTCACCATGATGTCGGCGACTTCCTCCACACGCGGATCGTCGTCGTAGGCGTCGCTTTCCAAGAGCTCCGACAGGAGACGATAGAGCCGAACCATTTGCGGGTCATCGAGCTGCGCGAGTTTCATGGGCATGACCTCGCGGATGTGATCGGGCCAACGAGCCGCGACCAGGATCCACCCGTCCCGCTCACCTTCCACCATCCGCTCTGACGCCCCGATCTCCCGAAGCCGGTCGAGATAGAAGATCACCTCCGGCGGGAGCGCCAGACTGTCCCCGGCAGCGAGCTGCGCGATCTGCTTGCGGCTGGTCTCAAGCCGTTCGATCTCGCCGCGCAGGTCGCTGTCGATCCTCTGGACCGCTTCGGCGAAGGTCGACGCGTCGGCTTCGAGCATCTGACTGATCTCAGACAGCGGCACGCCGGCGTTGGCGAGGGTGCGGATCCTGATGAGGGACACGACCGCCGTCGCGCCGTAACGCCGGTATCCCGAGGCATCCCGGTCCGGCTCGGGCAGTAGTCCGATCTGGTGATAGTGCCGTACCGCCCGCACCGTGACGCCGGCGTACGCCGCCAGTTGACCGATCGTCAGCATGCTCTGATCCTGCCCTCAACTCGCCCTACCCGGTCGACCCGGGTTCAGGAGATCCTGCGACGGTATGCGTTGTTGGCGAAGATGTAGGCGACGATGAGGATGCCGACGCACCAGGCGAGGGCGATCCAGATGTCGGTGCCGACCGGCTGCTCGGTGAACAGGTTGCGGATGGCGTTGACGATGGAGGTCACCGGCTGGTTGTCGGCGAAGGCGCGCACCGGGCCCGGCATGGTGTCGGTGGGCACGAACGCCGAGCTGATGAACGGCAGGAAGATCAGCGGGTAGGCGAACCCGCCCGCCCCGTCCACACTCTTCGCGGTCAGGCCGGGGATCACCGCGATCCACGTCAACGCCAGGGTGAACAGGATGAGGATGCCGGCGACCGCGAGCCAGGCCGGCACTCCCGCCGACGAGCGAAAGCCCATGAGCAGGGCGACGAGCACGACGACCACCAGTGAGATCGCATTGGCGACCAGCGAGGTCAGCACGTGCGCCCACAACACGGACGACCGCGCGATCGGCATGGACTGGAACCGCTCGAAGATCCCGCCCTTCATGTCCAGGAACAGCCGCAACGCGGTGTAGGCGATGCCCGAAGCGATCGTGATCAGCAGGATGCCGGGCAGCAGGTAGTTCACATAGGACTCAGACCCCGTTTTGATGGCCCCGCCTAAGACGTAGACGAACAGCAGCATCATGGCGATCGGCGTGATCGT
>NZ_BOOQ01000072.1 GCF_016863315.1 Planotetraspora silvatica | reverse complement strand
GTTGCTGGTGGCGAGGAGCATAGCGAGACGCTCGGCTGGGGTATCCCAGTCGAGCGTCTTTCTTGGTCTGGCGTTGAGTTCAGCGGCGACGGTGTCGAGGTGTTCGCGGGTGTGGACCGACAGGTCGATGCCTTTGGGGAAGTACTGGCGGAGTAGGCCGTTGGTGTTCTCATTCGAGCCGCGCTGCCACGGGCTGGCCGGGTCGCAGAAGTAGACGGGCATGTCAGCGGCCATGGTGAACTCGTGGTGGCGGCCCATCTCGCTGCCCTGGTCCCAGGTCAGGGAGCGCTTGAGGTGGGCCGGGAGCGTCTGCATGGTCGTGATCAGGGCGTCGCGCATTCGCTCGGCGCTGCGGTCGATGGGCAGGTGGACGAGCATCACGTAGCGGGTGGTGCGCTCGACCAGGGTGCCGATGGCCGACGCGTGATTTTTGCCGATGATCAGGTCGCCCTCCCAATGTCCAGGCACGGCCCGGTCCTCGACCTCGGGGGGCCGCTCGCTGATCATCACCATGGGTGCGCTGTAGCGAGGTTGACGCTGCTGAGCCAGGCGGCGAGGCTTGCGCATCGCACGGCCGGTGCGCAGGGCTCGGGCCAGTTCGCGGCGCAGCTCTCCGCGGCCCTGAACGTAGAGCGCCTGGTAGATCGTCTCGTGGCACACGTGCATCTCCGGCCGGTCAGGAAAGCTCCTGCGCAGGCTCTGGCAGATCTGCTCGGGACTCCAGCGTTTATGCAGGTGGTCCTGAATGTATGCCCGCAGCTCGGGGTTCTGGCCGATCTTCCTCGGTTTGGGCCGTGGCCGGCGGGAGTCGGCGCGGGCCTGAGCCGCATGCGGCCGGTACTGCCCGTTGGTGGGGTGCCGGTTGCGGCGCACCTCCCGGCTGACCGTGGATGGGGCACGGCCCAGCTCACGTGCGATTTCGCGGATCGATACCGTCTCCCGCAGACGATCAGCGATGTGGATCCGCTCGTCTTCGCGCAGAAACCGGGACGGCCCAGAAGGGGTCACCACCCGCGTGATGGGCGGTGCCCCCTCCTCGTGCCTGATGGGTTCCAGCCATTGCGCCACCGTTTCCCGGTGCGGGAGTTGATCCCAACGATCCGACACGCCTCCAGGCTGCTGAAGCCTTGATCCATGAGGCGGAAGTATTCCTCCCGCTCTGCAGTCAGCTTCTTCCGCCCTTGCGGGGTCCGGATCTTGCGGATCTCGAAGTCCATCGCACTCCCCGAGCTGGGGCGTTGCGACGACCGCTAGAACGGAAGATCACGGCCGGGGCGTTTTTGATTGGGTTTGACGACAACGCTGACGACAGCGCGCCTTTGATCAGAGGAGTAAGTCATGGGCTGGCGGCTCTTACGATCTCGGAAGGCGGGTGTGTCGGCTCAGGACGCAGTACGCCATCTGATGGGCATGGGGTTCATCGAGATACGTTTCACCACGTACCTCATGCGCCGGGAGATGCAAGGGGAAGAGCCGAGTAGCCCGCTCAGCCACCTCGAACGCATCAGGATGATCGCGGACATCTGTCACAACCTTCCGGGCGATTTCAGATGGAGCAGTAATCAGGAGCGAGAGCGGCGAGCGGTGGAGAGTCTGAGGTTCCACCTTCGAGGGCTGGCGTATGACGACTCAACTGACAGCCAGGCAGCCCAGTGGGTGCGCATGCAGCTGGACGAAGTCGGATACGACTATCTGCCCCTTCTCTCAGAACGGGTGAGGGCCCAGCTCGCGCAACAATGAACGCTCGGAGCCGACAGCCCCGAGCGCTTTTGTTTCCCCCGTCCCGATGTTCAGCCGAGCTTCTCGCCGTCGAGGTCGACGTCCTCCCAGCGGAGGCCGAATAGCTCTCCGCGCCGCAGGCCAAGGCAGAGCGCCAGGACGTACAGCGCGTACAGTCGGTGCTCCGTGGCGGCCTTGAGCGTCGCCCGCGCCTGGGGACGTCACCAACGGTGTCGCTTACGCCGGTTCGCCGGGGGTTAGGACGATGCGCCCGTTGAGTGACCGGCTTGCCATCCGTTGGTGAGCGGTTACAGCCTCGCTGAACGAGAGCACGTCAACCTCGGTCTGGCCGAGTCCGGCGGCGACAGCCTGGACGGCTGCTTCGAGGGCGGGCCGCACGGTGTCCGGGTGTGTGGGCAGGTAGGCGCCGGCGTTGAAGCCCATGACCGCGACGCTTCCGAACCAGAGCCGATTGGTCTCGACCGAGTGACCCCAGTCCCCGCTGGCATTGCCGGAGGCGATGAGCCGACCGCCGGGGCGCATCAGATCGAGGCTCTGGCTGCGCACCTCTCCGCCGACAGGGTCGATGACGATGTCGAAGCGTTCCTCGCCGAGCGCAGCTGGGAGCTCCGCCGAGTCGACGATCTTGTCGTACGGGAGCTTCGTGGTAGCGGCGGCGTGGAGCTTGCTCGCGCGAACCGTGCCGACGACCCGGCCGGCGCCCAACTGCTTCGCCATCCCGGGGAACGCCGCGGAGAATCCGCCGAGCGCTCCGTGGATCAGCACGCTCTCGCCCTCGACCAGATGGGCGACGCGCGTCAGCGCGACGTGCGCCATCGCGGCATTTGGCACGACAGAGACCGCGAGAGCGGGGTCGATGTCGTGGCCCTCAAGGGACACCGCGTGAGGTGCTTGCGCGATGAAGACCGATGCGTAACCGCCGACGCCGCCGTTGGACATCGAAACGACCTTCTCGCCGATCTCGAACCCGCGCACTCCATCACCGAGCGCCCGCACCGTTCCGGCGACCTCGAGACCCGGGATGAACGGCGGCTGCGGCATCCCGGGCCGGTCCTTGAAGCGACCTTCGCGGAAGAAGAGGTCGATGAGCCCGACAACGGCATGGGTGACGTCGATGGCGATTTCGCCCGGCCCCGGCGCTGGATCGGGCAGCTCGATGACCTCAAGAACGGCCGGTTCTCCGAAGCGGGTGGCTTGCACAGCCTTCATGTCCGACTCTCCTCACGTTAGCGCACTACATGATGCGTTACGCGTGACAGTACCATGCGTAGCGCATCATTGCGTGCGTTAATCTTGTGGGATGCGGGAGAGAGCGAGATCGGCCGAGGACAAGGCGCAGCGTTCGGAGGACCTGCTCGCTGCCGCAGAGGCGCTCGCGCTTGAGCTCGGCGGCGTTCGGTTCGTGACCGTCGCGGCGGTGACCGAGCGCGCCGGCCTCCACCGCACTGGCGTGCGGCGTTACTACGCGAGCAAGGAAGAGCTCCTGCTGGAGCTCGCCGAGCGCGGCTGGGGCCACTGGCGCGACACGATCGGCGCCCGAGTGGCCGGGCCGGTCCGCCTGCAGCCGGTCGACGTCGCTGACGTGCTCACGGAGACGATCGCGTCGCTACCGGTCTTCTGCGATCTCCTCGCACACGTCCCGATGGACTTGGAAGGCGACGTCGACATCGAGCGGGCCCGCCGCTATAAGACGAACGCGTTCGTGGCGCACGACGAGATCATCGACATGCTGAAGCGTGTGAGCACGATGTCGGCGAGCCAGTTGCAGTCGATGATCGCCGCCACGCTTCCGCTCGCCAGCGGGTTCTGGCAGGTCTCCCATCCCACGCCAACCCTGGCCAAACTGTACGAGCAGGTTCCCACCTGGGGGCACATCGCGCTCGACTTCGAACCCCGCCTCAAGCTCCTGCTCCGCGCGATGGCCGTGGGGCTCGCCGAAACGCTGCCCGCTTCCGACGCTGATTGAGCGGAAGACCCGGATCTCCTTCCGAACGGTCCTCGGCTTGCCACTGGATAGCCGCGCGGATAGCAACGACACGAAGCTGTGCCGCAGCTGTCTTGGCGTCCATCGCCCCGGGTCGATGAGCAACTTCAGGGCCAGCACGCACCGCATAGGGATGTGCAGCGAACGCCGGGACTTGCTGGTCTTGGTGTCGCCCGACTGCCGGACGGAACGCCACACGTAAATGGCGACCTGTTCGTGTTCCCAACCGGCTTCGGTCACAGGTCGCCAGGATTGCCGCTCCTGATCGAAGACCACCACCCCAAGCTGACAGCGCGGGTTCGATTCCCCTCACTCGTTCCAACGGCAAAGGCCCGGGTCAGCCTCGCAAGCCGAGACTGGTGGCGAGGGTTAACACACCGTTCGTTCGTGCGTTCCGACGCCTGCAAGGTCCGTACCTCCAGTGGGCGGTGCCGCCGTATCCGGAGTCCAGGCGCTCGATGTTAGGATCAACCGCTTTTTCGTCAGTTGTCCCTGCGTGTTCTGGTTTCCCCGGGAGATACGTCGTGCGCCGTCATCTACGAGCAGTGGTGGCGACTGCCGCCGTGGTGGCTCCATTCCTGGTCTCCGGTTCCGTGCTGCCCGCCACAGCGGCGAGCCCTTCGCTGACGGTCACCACGATCGGCAGAGACGGCGCCCCGAAGGTCGGGGCCGCGGTGCAGATCCTCAACGCCAAGACGGGCAAGCCTTATCTGGGTGTGCAGCAAAGCGGCCGTCCCGTCACGGTGGCTCCGGGGCAATACGTGGTCGTCGCCGACATCCGCGACTGGAATACCGACATCGACACCATCGGAGCCGCCGTCGTGACGGTCTCCGGCACCACCAAGGTCACGCTCGACGCTAGGCGGGGCACGCTGCTGAAAGTGTCGCTGGACACCGCCAACGCCTACGAGCAGGAACTCGTCGCCGGGATATGCGCGGGCAACCAGCCCGCCCCCTTGGAAGCGGGCGGTCCAGCGGGCAAGGTCTACGTGATCCCGAACGCGTCATCGCTCCTGCGGTTCGCCTATCTTTCGCGGTGGTCCAGCGCGGACGGCGCCTACGAGGCCGGTGGCGGCACCACAGCTGTGCCCGCCAACCCACATGGCACCTTCCACGCCGCGTCCATGGCCACCGTCCATGTCCAGTCTGATCGCGGCCCGAACGGCGGAACGGAAGAGGATCTCTCTTTCGTTCCGCAGGGTTCGCCCTGCCAGTCTGGTCTCGGAATCAATGTCATGGCGGCTCCGGGACCGTACAGCTTCACCGCCCACCTCGCGGCGGGCAAGTGGGACATCCGATCGGCCGAATTCGCCGCGGACGGCTTCATGGGGAGCTACGACAGCGTGCGCGATCTCGCCGCCGGGAAGTCGTACTCCCAGATCTTCTACCGGGCGGCATGGGGACCTGCCCACAGCCTTCCCTACGTCCGGTTCGGTGAGATCTACTTCAACACCGCCGACATGTTCCAGGACCCGTCCGCAACGGGGTTCGAGAACCGCCTCAAGGTGACCTCGACCCTCAGTCGTGGCAGCGTGGTGGTCGCGAAGCAAACGCGGGAGGTCTGGACGCACGTCTCGCACCTCTTCGAAGCGAACGCGAGTGTTCGCGGGTGGTACACGCTGGACGTCTCCGCCATCCGCTACCACCCCGGCGTCGCGTTCCCCGTGGGCATGCTCTCCCCCTCTGCAAGGGCAACCTTCCACTTCTACGCCGACCCGGCTCGCCCGCAGATCGCCCCCGTCTTCCTCACACGCTTCGTCCCGAGCGGCCTCAACCAATCCAACCGCGCCAAGCCGCGCAGCAGCACCCCAGTCCGCCTCGTCCTGGACCGTGTCGACCCTCACAACGGCACACCCTTCCACTCGGACACCGCGAAGACCGTCCAGGCCTGGTACTCCACCAGCGACGGCAAGACCTGGCACGCCCTCCATGTCACCCACACGAACTCCGAATGGGCGACGGCCGTCCCCAACCCGGCCTCCGGAACGATCTCGCTGAACGTGAAGGTCACGGACGCGGCGGGCAATAGCTCGAAGACGATCGTGAACCGCGCGTACTCGGTGGCCTGACCGCCGCAGGTCCCCCGGTCTGAGTGTCCAACTGAGTGACACCCGCAGTGCCCTAACGCACCCGTCCAAGCACTCCCATGCATACGGTCTTCAGCTTGTCTCCGAAGACCATGACATCGAGCATGGGGTCTGGACCGTCGCGCTTATTTGATGATGCGCGGATTCAATACGAAGTTACCTTGGGTGTCGTTGACGGCCTTCCCCTAGCCAGTCGGATTGTTCGTCGGCCTACCCTGAATTTCTTTGAAACGGTCACCGCAATACCGTTGTCAAGCCGGCCGACTCAGAGGGTCCGTCTCTATCCCTAGATAGAAGCTCCCGAGCTTGTTCTTGCAGGCCGACGCGGTCGGCGGGGATGCTGGCGACGGCGTGCGCGGAGCGTCCACCGGCCGTGCCTGGGCGGTGGGGGCAGGTTGGCGGCCGTCGAGCCGGCCATGTGGTGCGCCTCACGTGGCGGCAGGTCGTCGTCGACCTCGACGGGTTCCGGCTCGAGCGACTGGGGGTGGGCGCGCGGGGTCGGGGGGTGCGACAGGCCACTACTTCCCGCCGGGCACCTGGTCCTTGACCTCGTCGTAGCCGACCTTGGTGGGTGCCTCGGTCGGCGAGTAGATCACGCGGATCACGCCCGTCGGAAACGCCTCCGTCGCCGTCATTCTCAGGTGGTACGGCGCTTCGCCGTCGTCGAACAGCCTGCGGCCCTTACGCGCCGCCACCGGGTGCACCAGCAGGCGCAGCTCATCGACCAGCCCCGCGGCGAGCAACTGCTGCACCACGGAGATCGAGCCGGGGATGAGGATGCCTCTGATGCCGGCATCGGCCTTGAGCGAGGTGACGGCATCGAGGAGATCGCCTTTGATCAGCTCGGAATTGCGCCAGGAGAACTCCAGCGGCTGGCGCGAGACGACCACCTTGCGCACGTCCCCGAGTTGCTTGGCGAACGGTGCGTCGTCCCCACCGGCCGCCTCGCGGTCGGGCCAGGCTCCGGCGAAGCTGTCGTAGGTCTCCCTGCCGATGAGCAGCACGTCAGCGGTGTCATAGTCCTCGCCGACGGCGCGGCCCATGTTCTCGTCGAAATAGGGGAAGTGCCAATCGGGGTTGATCTCGGCCACACCGTCGGCCGAGATGAACAGCGTGGAGATGACCTTTGCCATCGCAGTGATCCCTTCGAGTCAGGCGGTATCGGTGGGTAGACCGGTGCAGCATCCCAAACTAATCGCCGGCCACAGACCCGTCCCGATGGAGAGTCGGCATAGGGGGGAGCGCGGTCGCCCCGAACCCGTCGCGTTGCTGGATCGCTGACGACCGGCGTCCCGGAAGGTTCTTTAAAGAAATCCGGGAGGAGGTGTCGGATCGGGGCGGTGGTGTTCGTAGCAGGGGTGAGGCCGCCCACAAGGGGCGGCGCCAAGGCAGAGGAACCGCGATCATGAAGCTGGCGACCGTGACTCAGGTCACCATCGATGGAGTGATGCAGGGAAACGGAGGCGCGTCGGACGAGGACCGCAGGAACGGATTCGAGCGCGGCGGATGGGCCCGGGGGAAGGGTGACAACGAGACCCACGCGTTCATCAACCAGACCTACCAGCGCGCCGACGCGTTCCTGTTCGGCCGGCGGACCTACGAGCTGTTCGCCAGCTCATGGGGGACCTTGACGGTCCAGGATGCCCCTGGCTGGGAGGGCGTCGTGGAGGCGTTGAACACACGGCCCAAGTACGTGGCGTCGACCGCGCTCACCGATCCTGCGTGGTCGGACACGACCGTCCTGTCCGGAGACGTCGCGGCTGCCGTCCGAGAACTGAAGGCCCGGCCGGGGGGTGAGCTGCAGGCGCACGGCAGTGGCATCCTGACCCGGTGGCTGCTGGACAACGAACTGGTCGACGAGATGACTCTGATCACCGTCCCGGTGGTCGTCGGCCAGGGCGCGCGGTTGTTCCCCGACGCGGGCCCGGATCTTGCGCTCGACCTGGTCGAGTCGCGCGTCGACTCCAAGGGCGTGACGATCCAGGTCTACCGGCCGGCCGGGCGCCCGCAGTATGCGCCGACGGCTTGAAGTCCCTGACCACCGAACCACGCTGTCTTGACACCACAGGAGATGATCTTCAGATGCAGTACCTGGTTTCCGTGATCGATGACAAGAGCAATCCCGGCAGCACGGACAGGCAGCCTGCCATCAGCGCGTTCAACGAACGACTGATCGCCGAGGGCTATTGGGTTTTCGCGGGCGGACTCGCGGACACCGACGCGGCCACGGTCATCGACAACCGGGGCGAGCAGGCGGTGTTCAGCGACGGGCCTTTCCTGGAGTCGAAGGAGTACCTCGCCGGCGTCTGGGTGTGGGAGGCCCCCGATCTGGATGTGGCGCTCAAGCTCGCCGCCGAGGCGTCGAAGGTCTGCGATCGGAAGATCGAGGTGCGGCCGTTCCAGTGAGCGACGTCGAGGAGGCGATCACCCGCGCCCACCACGAGGAGTGGGCACGGGTGGTCGCTGCCCTGACCAGGCGTTTCGGTGACCTCGACATCGCCGAGGAGGCAGCGGCCGAGGCGTTCGCGACCGCCGTCGAGCGGTGGCCGGCGGACGGCGTACCGCCCAACCCCGGCGCCTGGCTGACCACCACGGCCAACCGCAAGGCCATCGACCGGATCCGGCGCGAGAACAAGCGCGACGACAAGCACAAGGAGGCTCAGATGGTGTACGACGGCGTACCGCCCGAGCCTCTCGGCGCCATCGACGACGACCGGCTCCGGCTGATCTTCACCTGCTGTCACCCGGCGCTGGCGATGGAGACCCGCGTGGCGCTGACGCTGCGCATGGTCGGCGGTCTGACCGTGCCCGAGATCGCCCGCGCCTTCCTGGTGCGGGAGACCGCCTTGGAGCGGCGGATCACCCGCGCGAAGGCCAAGATCAAGGCGGCTCGCATCCCCTACCGCGTGCCGTCCGCCGAAGATCTGCCGACGCGAGTTTCCGGCGTGCTCGCCGTCCTGTACCTGGTGTTCAACGAGGGCTACCTGGCGACCGGCCCCGACACCGATCCCCTACGGCCCGACCTGACCGCCGAGGCGATCCGGCTCACCCGCCTGATCCGTGCCCTCCTACCGGACGACGGCGAGGTGGCCGGGCTGCTGGCGCTGATGCTGCTCACCGAGGCCCGCCGCACCGCCCGTGTCTCGGCCGGCGGCGAACTGGTCACGCTCGTCGAGCAGGACCGGGGGGCCTGGGACGCGGCGCTGATCGCCGAGGGGCACCGGCTGGTGCGCGAGCGCCTGGCCGCTGCCGCCGCCGGGGTGGCTCCGGGCCGCTACCAGATCCTCGCCGCGATCAACGCCGTGCACACCTCCGCCCGCGACACCCGCGACACCGACTGGTCGCAGGTCCTCGCCCTCTACGACCAACTCGTCCGCGTCGACCCCTCGCCGATCATCGCCCTCAACCGGGCCATCGCGGTCGCCGAACTCGACGGCCCGCAGGTGGCACTGGCAGCAGTCGACCGTCTCCAGGACAAGCTGGCCGGCTATCACGCCTACCACGCCACCCGCGCCGACCTGCTGCGCAGGCTGGGCCAAAGCCAGCAGTCACGCGCGGCCTACGACAAGGCCATCGAACTGGCAGGCAACACCGCCGAGACCGCCTACCTGACCCGCCGCCGCGACCAACTGCGGTAGCGCCCACGGATCCCGATCGAAACCCCGCGCGCAGCGGCGGCCGGCCCCGGTGCAACAGCCCGCGCGCCGCACTCATCTCGGCACGTCCGGACGGCGACCGGGGCAGCTCGGCGTGACGCTGCGTAACCCGCGGATCGCGGCATGAGAGTGAATCCCTGCTAGTCGCACGCAACCTCGTGGCGAGGGTCATGATCCGAGTAGATCGAGGTCACGAACGCAGAAACCGTGGTGCGCCCACTCCTCGTCCAGTACCACCTGAACGCACTCCAGCACCGACTTTCCCCTGGCGTACGGCGGCCAACCCGGGCCCGCCGGAACTGGCGCGGGCGCCGAGAGCTGATCGGCCGTCACCGTCGACAGCCAACGCTCTAGCTCAGCGCCTTGCACGTCTCGCGCGGCCAGCACCTCGTCGAGACTGGGGGCCGCCGCTCGGTCCAGGCCCTGCTCCTCCTGGTCAGGGACGAACTCGGACGCCAGCCCGATCGCGGTGAACGGCTCGGTCGATCCCAGACAGCAGCGGCGGAACCACGAGTCGTGCACGAACACCAGATGGCGCTGGGTCTCTACCGCCGACCATTCGCCGCCGACGCGCTGCTGCTCCGAACCCCTGGGCATCGCTCGCAGCCGCTCGATCGTCTCCGCCCAGCCGGCCCGCAGCTGCCGGACAGCCTGCAGCAGGTCCGCCGGATCGGCTGAGCGGAGCAGCAGCCGCACCGGATACCGGCGGTCAAGCTCGGCTTCGACGTACGACGTCACCTCGACTCCGTTGACCACCAGATTGGTGACCAGCCCGTCGATCACAGCGTCCTGCATCACCACCCCGATCAGACGAGCGCGGGTCAAGTCACACTCGCGGAACTCGGCATCAGTCAGGTCCTGGTCCTTGAAGCTCGCCATGCCGGGCAGTATCCACCGGCGTACCGACAACCGAGCAGTTACCGCAGGTAGAGGGTGCTGTGGCCGGGCCTGGAGGCCCGGCGTGTTTCGGGCCCCCACCCCGACATGATGTCTCGGTTCTGGGCGGCGGTTCAGGCTGAGGAGCGCTGCGTCCAGTTCTGGTCCAGGCGGTCGGCCAGGCCCGCGGCGGTGAAGGCGGCCTCCAGGTCCTCGCGGCCCTCGGTGAAGTGGGCCCAGCTGTCGTGGTGGGCCGGGACGACACGGCGGGCGTCGAGGATCCGGGCGGCCTCGGCGGCCTGCGCGCTGTCCAGGACGATCAGGTTGCCGTCGAAAAGCATGGGAAAACGAGGTGCGCCGGCGAACAGGATGGCGGTGTCCACCGGGGCGAAGCGCTCGGCGATCTCCTTGACGGCGTCGAGGGAGGCGTTGTCGCCGCTGACGTAGACCGTCGGCAGGCCCTCTCCCGTCAGGACGAAGCCGACGACCTGGCCGGTGAAGGGCTCAACCTCCTCGCGCGGGCCGGGGCCGTGGATGGCGGGAACACCGGTGACGGTGATAGTGCCGCCGCCCGGGCGCTCCAACTCGACCGTCTCCCAGTCGGCCAGACCCTTGACCTTCTGCCCGAGGCGCTCGCCGCCGCTGGGGGTGGTCAGGGTGAGGGGGACGTCGGCGAGCAGGGCACGGCCGGAGGTGTCGAGATTGTCGGCGTGCTCGTCGTGGGAGAGCAGGACCACGTCGATGGGGCCGAGATCGGCGGGGGTGCCGGTGGAGGGGGCGGTCTTGGTCAGGACCGGGCGGCCGGGCCGCCCGTAGTCGCCGGGGCCGTCGAACGTCGGGTCGGTCAAAAACCGCAGGCCGCCGTACTCGAACAAGGCGGTCGGGCCGCCGTACGTGCGGACCGGGAACTGATCGGCATTGAGCTGGGACATCACGTCTCCCTCATTTCTCACGGAAAAAATCTCTGTTTAACGTGACATCAGACTAGGCGGACATCACGGAAAAATGCAATCGCTACCATGAGAGGCATGGACGACACCCTGGCCACCGACACAGCGCAGACCGCTCTGCCCCCAGCTCCAGGTGCCGACCAGTACCGCTCCCTGGACTTCGCCGATACCGTCGCGACCCTGCCCGCCGGCCAGAGCTACGACCTGCTCGCCACCCCCGGATCCGCCATGCACTGGCTCGCCGCCCACGACCTGACCACCCCGGACGTGCAGCTGTACGAGGTGTGTGCACAGCGGATGCGGGCGCTTCGCGCACACGTACGCGCCCTGTTCGCCGCCCGCGTCGACAGCACCACCCCGCCCGAAGACTCCCTGCGCGCGGTGAACGAGGCACTCACGGCTGTACCCACCGCACCCCTCCTCGCCTGGGACGGGGCCCAGGGACTGCGCCGCATCCAGGCACACCCCACCGACCGGGCCGTCAACCACGCACTGGCGACCCTCGCCGCCGACGCCGCCGACCTGCTCACCGGTCCCGACGCCGGCATCCTCGCCGCCTGTGGCTCCGCCCCCTGCGACCGGTTCCTCATGCGTACCCACGGCCGGCGCCACTGGTGCTCCACCCGCTGCGGCGACCGCGCCCGCGCCGCTCGTGCCTACGCCCGGCGCAGCGTCGCCTCGGACTGACGCGCCGGACCGATTCGGTCGCCTGTGCTGGTGATTGCCGATCTAGATCCGCCTGAGCGGAGGGTCCTGCCGCAGTCTTTGGCGGGGTTGATCGGGATGCCCTTTGATCACTTCGATGTTCCGATCAGCTCGGCCAGGGCGAACCCATGACGCGCTCGACCATGCCGACGTGACGGAAACCGGGAATGAAGTGCACCAATACGTCCGCACTAATGGTGCCGTAGGTGGTGTCCGGGCGGTCTCTGGTTCCCTCGAGAAGGGCTTGCAGGAACCCGTTCTTGAAGTCGCCGTGCGGATGAACAGCGGTGATCTCGTCCACCAGGCCACGATCCAGCTTGTCCAAGCCCACACCCTGCACGTCGGTCAGCACGCCGCGGTGCGTGGCGGCGATCTCCGGCCCCATCCGGTCGGGAATCCCCGGCGTGCTGTGCAGCGCGACAGCTTCCCAGACCACGTCGGCGGCCGTGGTCGGAAAACCGCGGTTGAGCAGGAACTTGCGTGCGTGGTCGGCGCCATCGAGCTCGAAGCGCTGCTCCACGTCGGAGAAGGGCGTCAGCAGGCCGAGATCGTGGAAAATGGCGGACAGGTAGAGCAGCTCCGGGTCCGGCCGCAGACCGACCTCGCGAGCGTGAAGCGCGGCGAAGAAGAAGACGCGCCGGGAGTGATGGAAGATGAGGGGGCTGGTCATCCCCCGGATGTGGCGGGTGGCCTCGGCGACCGCCGCCGTCTCGGGAACCTCCACCCCTGCGATGATTTCGGTCATGAGTTCGCCCGCCTGTTCTCCGAGCCCTGATAGGCCTCAGGTCGTGGATTCGACTCGGATGGGGTGGGACAGCACCGCGTGGTAGCAGTAGCCCAGGTCATTCCATGGGACGGTGTCGGGCTGGGTATGGCCCTGGTCGTCGGTGGCGCGTACCCGGATGGTGTGATCGCCGGGTTCGGGATCCCAGCTGAACTGCCAGCGAACCCACGCGCCCGCTATCTCCGGCGGAGCCAGGAACGCCTCCTGCCAGGAACCCTCGTCGATGCGGTATTCGACCGCCGTGACCTGATTCTCTCCCGCGAACGCACGCCCCCGGATGACTTGCGGTACCGGCCGCAGCTGTGCCGGCCAGGACAGTTCCACCAGGCTCGCCACCGGTATGCCGGTGATCGGCATACCGAGTGAGGGTGCCTGCGGAGGGTAGTCCGGACCGATCAGTACGTAGTCTTCGGTGTTCCACGGAACGTGCAGCGGATGTTCGGAGACTTCGATCCGGCCCACCCACTTGATGCTGGCGGCACCGAGCCATCCGGACACCACGACCCGAGCCGGGTACCCATGATCGAGCGGCAGCGTCTCGCCGTTCATGGCCAGCGCGAGCAGGGTGTCGTCGGCCAGCGCCTTGGCCAGCGGCATGGGCCGGCGGGCCTGGATCTCGTCGAGCGCTTCCGGCATGACCTCGCGGGCTCTTGGGGTGATCCCCGCCGGTTCGAGCAGGTCGCGCATACGGACGCCGGTCCATTCGGCAGTGCTGATCGCGCCGCGGCCCCACTGGGTTCCCTCGAACTTGCGCCCGTACTCCTCGCCGAACAGCACACGGCGGTTACCGGCGCACTCGATCGTTCGGACCATTGAGATCAGCGGAAAGTGATCCCACAAATCGGCGTAGGTATAGGTGATCGGCTCGCGTACCCCACTTCCTTCGATCCGGAGCGACCATCTCGCCGCGTCCAGATGGGGGGTCGGTGCGTGGCTGCGAAGGAAGAAGCGGTCGATCGGGGTGATGTAGCCAGGCGTGCGGTCCGGCCGAATCCCGTAGTCCAGACCGGTCCCGGTGTCCTCCATGAGCTCGGGGGGAGTCGGCTTGACGACATTTCGCTCTCCGACCCCGTCAGGCGAGGGATGATCAGGCTCGCTTCCACGTCGGGGACCACTCAAGGTTCATCGCCTCCCACGACTGGCTTGAGCCTCTTCCCGAGGCCCCCACCTGGCATAACCTCTTGTATCATCGTGCCATTGCGAATTACGGCTTGCCCTGAACGGGTCGCAAAGAGGGCCCAATCGGTCGGACGGGGAGTGCCTGATCGGTGAACGAGTCGTCCATCCCAGCCGGCGATCTCCGGGTTCGCGAGCACCTGGCCAATGAGCGCACTTACCTCGCCTGGCTGCGGACGAGCTTGGCCATGATGGCCTTCGGTCTGGGAGCGGCGAAGTTCGGCTCACACAACGAGGTCTACGCATTTGCCGCAGGCGGCGTGCTCGTAGGCGCGGCAATCGCCGGCTTTGGCTACGCCACCGTCCGTTACCGTGCGTTGAATCAGGAAATCACGCAGGGCCGCGTCGTCATCGGAGCCAGCGCTCGTGGCCCAATCGCTGCGGCCACGGTCCTCGTGCTCGCAGCCTTCATCGCATTGGTACTGCTCGTTCGCTGATGCATCATCCAGCACTGTCCGCGAAAGTCCGTTTCGGCGGCGTGGATGACGGCGTGGATGACTGCAGCGCTGACGGAAACGTCCACCACCGCAGCCACACGCTGGGCACCGTAGAGCACCGTCCTGCCCGAGGTCATGGGCGGTCAGTAGGGCGAACGCTCCTCGTGTTTCATGATCGTGCGGCGATGCCCCGAGTGCGCAATCGCCCTTCCGGTGCCGAAACCCGCTCATGAGCTTTTGTGGTCAGCGTCTATCCGCCAGGACGTTTCGGGCGATGGCCTTACGTTCGGC
Source organism: Planotetraspora silvatica (assembly GCF_016863315.1). Lineage (GTDB taxonomy): Bacteria > Actinomycetota > Actinomycetes > Streptosporangiales > Streptosporangiaceae > Planotetraspora > Planotetraspora silvatica. The sequence continues at coordinate 6,508 of NZ_BOOQ01000072.1, read as the reverse complement.
GGCTTCCCGCTCCGCCGCCTGGTGTTCGGCCGCCACGCGGACGTCGTAGGCCGCGCGGGCGGCGGCGATCTGGTTCTGGTGCTCTTCGGTCCAGGTGACCAGCGCGCGGATGGTCTCATGCAAGGTCGCGCCCATGGGGGTGAGCTCGTAGTCCACGCGCGGCGGCACCGTCGGATGCACGGTGCGGCTCACCAGACCGTCGCGCTCCAGGTGGCGCAGGGTCCGGGTGAGCATTCGCTGGCTTATCCCGTCGATCATGTTGCGTAGTTCGGTGAAGCGCAGGGTGCGCCGATCGAGTAGAGCGATGACCAGCAGCGACCACTTGTCGGCGACACGATCGAGAATCTGCCGGACCTCGCAGTCCTCCCGGGTGTCCCATTGCAGAACGTCGTAGTCGCCGCCGGTATCCCCGCAGTAACCGACGGACTTCGAAGTGCCGTCTTCCATGGTCATCAATAGTGACCAACCATGCTGCTAGTTACAAGTGGGAACCGGCAGCCGTGTAAGTAACCGCGAGTCGGTCCCGTTCCGCGAGAGGAATGGACCATGTCCCCACCGAACGACCGCATGGACGTACGCGCCTGGAGCGTGCTGTTCGTACTAGGCGGAGCGATCTTCCTGGAAGGGATCGACGTGGCGATGCTGAACGTGGCATTGCCGGTGATCCGAGCGGATCTGGGCTTGTCCACAGGGATGCTCAGCGGCGTGGTCAGCGCCTACGTGCTCGGCTACGGCGGGTTCATGCTGCTGGGCGGCCGCACCGCCGATCTGCTGGGCCGCCGCCGCATGTTCCTGACCTGGCTGACCGTCTTCCTGATCTTCTCGGGTCTGGGCGGCTTGGCCACCGAAGGCTGGGTGCTCCTGGTCGCTCGATTCGTCACCGGCGTCGCCGCCGCGTTCATGGCGCCCGCCGGGCTGGCGCTGGTCACCGGCAACTTCCCGGAGGGCCCGCAGCGCACCAAGGCACTTGGGGTGTACGCCGGAACAGCCTCGGGCGGGTTCTGCCTCGGCCTCGTCGCCGGCGGTCTGCTGACCTCGATCGGCTGGAGGTGGGTATTCTTCGCCCCGGTGGCACTGTCAGCGATGATCTTGCTGGCGGCGATTCCCCTCCTCAAGGATTACGGCACACCAGAGCGTTCGCGAGGCGGCTTCGACCTGGCCGGGGCGTTCAGCATCACCGGCACGATGGTGCTGCTGGTGTACGGAGTGGTCCGGCTGGAGGACCCCAGGAACGACACCTGGATCACGATCGCGGCATTCTCTGCGGGACTGGTACTGCTGACGGCCTTCATCATGATCGAACGGCGGGCGGCCAACCCCCTGGTGAGCCCGAGGATCCTGCGCTCGGGCCCGCTCGTCCGAGCCAACCTGGGGGCGCTGCTGTTTCTCGCCTCGTTCGCCGGCTTCCAATTCCTGGTGACCCTCTACCTCCAGGAACTGCGCGGCTGGAGCACCCTGCAAACCGGCCTGGCCATGCTGGTGATCGGCATTGACACCGTCCTGGCCCCGACTGTGACGCCGCGCCTGGTGAGCAGGTTCGGCAACATCCGCGTGCTGTTCGGTGGGCTGGTCCTGGCAGTCGTGGCCTACGTGCTGTTCCTGCCGATCGGGCTGGACTGGGCCTACGCCGCCATGCTCCCGACCATGGTCCTGCTCGGCCTGGCGTTCTCCCTGACCTATGGTCCGCTGACCATGGCCGCCACCGAAGGCATCGACGAACACCAGCACGGCCTGGCCGGCGGCCTGCTCTACACCGCGATGCAGTTCGGCACCGCGCTGGGTCTGTCAGCGGTGACCGCCGTGAACATCGCGACGCTCGGCGACGCCACGACCCCCGAAGCGGAGCTCGACGCCATCCGAACCGCCCTGACAGTGCCCGCAGCCGCCGCAGTCATCGCCGTGGTGATCACGGCCTTCGGCATCCGCGCCCGCACCGACACCCCGGACACCGCCCTAGCGCCTGCCAGGGCCTCGGCCTGACCACGATCGGAGGATCGCATGGACACCAAGGTGACGTCGTTCACCCTCGTCGAGGACCAGTTCAACGCCTACATCGGCGACATCGTCTACGCCACCATGACCACCGTGGATGCCAAGGGCCGTCCACGGGCGCGTGTGCTGATCCCGATCTGGGAGGTGGTCGACGGCCGCCCGGCCGGCTGGCTTGCCACCTACAGGACTCCGGTCAAGGCGGCGCATCTCGCGAAGAACCCGCACGTCACCTTCTCATACTGGACGCCTCGCCAGAACGCCGTGAACGTGGACACCGTGGCCGAATGGATCGACGACGCGGAGATCAAGCGCCGGGTGTGGACTCTTTACCGGCAAGGCAGCCCACACGGGGCTGGTTACGACCTGGGGAACTTCTGGAAGAGCCCCGAAGACCCCGAGCTGCACGTGCTACGACTGACACCGTGGCGCGTCCAGGTCATCCGGGGCAGCGACCTGCACAGCAGGATCTGGCAAGCCGAAGGCGCCGCCTGATGTGCACCGAAATGGGCCGATCTACGCGTAAGGCAGAGGAGCGGCCGGTTCATGCCGACCGCCCTCCTGGCGAAACCGTGCCCCCTACCCCGGTTCGGTCAGCTGCTGGACCGACCGGGACAGTAGGCAGAATTCGTTGCCCTCCGGGTCGGCCAGCACCACCCAGCTCACGTCGGACGACTGCCCGACGTCCACGTGTCGCGCTCCCAGCGCCAGCAGGCGGTCAAGTTCATCGGACGTCGACAGCCCGTCAGCACGCAGGTCGAAGTGCAAGCGGTTCTTGATTGTCTTGCCCTCGGGCACGGCGAAGATGTCGATCATCGGCCATGACCGTTCGTTGTCGCCGATGGTGATGCCGCCGGGTTCTCGCACGAGGATGGTCCAGCCGAGTACGGCACACCAGAAGTCGGCGACCAGGTCGGGGTCGACGGCATCGATCGCGATGACGGCGAGTCGGCTCGGCATTCGGTCATTATCTCGGTGCGGTCAGCCCGACGCACACGGAAATTCCATCGGCCCGCAAGCCCTGGCCTCAGGTCAGGTCCTCCTCCTGAGTCTCCTCGACCTGTCGGATGAGCTCTTTCAGCCGGGAGATCTCGTCGCGCAGGGCTTTCTTGCCGGCCGCCGTGAGGTGAATCCACGTACGGCCGCGTTTGCCCTCGTAGCCCTTCTCGATTTTGATCAGGTCGGCCTTCTCCAGGACGGTCAGGTGCTGGGAGAGGTTGCCGACCGTCAGGTCCAGCGTCGTACGCAGGAAGCCGAACTCCACTCGCCGTGCTTCGTGGGCGATGGTCAGGATGCCCAGCCGTACGCGCTGGTGAACGACGTCGTCGAGCCCGTTCGCGGGGTGGGTCATGCGTGGCGCCGTTCGGCGAGTGCGAAGCCCGCTCCGCCCAGGAGGAGCACACCGCCGGTGACCGCCAGGGCGGGGAGGAAGCTCCACGTCGGTGAGACGCTCGTGTCGATGTGCAGGCCCAGGTTGCGCGTGCCGATGCCACAGGCCAGGAGCGTCACCACCAGATAGCCGACGGCGAAGCTGAGCACGGCCCAGCTGCGTTCCACGCGGGCCAGGACGAACAGGGCCAGGCTGATGGAGATCAGCGGCACCAGGCCGACGGCGACGGGGCCGGACGGTGACATGCCCGCCAGATTCAGTTGCTGCGCCCATCCCGACAGGACGCCGAAGACCAGCCCGACCGCGACTCCGGCGCCGACATACGGCAGGATGCGGGCGCCCACCCCACGACTACGGGCCCGGTGGACATAGAAGGCGGCGATCGCCGCGTATGCCAGGACGAAGGCGGAGATCCAGTAGACGCCGGCCGGCCAGCCGACGACCTGGACGCAGGTGCCCCTGTAAATGATCTCCACGCCGCCGCGGGCGCCCAGGGCCGGGTCGCACGTCACGGCGTGCCGTCCCAAGCGGTAGAAGGGCGCGGCTGCGACGACCACCAGGCCGAGCAGCGCGAGCGGGAACCAGGTGCCGCGCTGTGCCTGGCGCACACGTCGGGTGAGGTGCTCCGTGGTCGAGAAGACCTGCCGGGCGATGTCCGCGGATAGAGCCGATTCGTCTGCCATGGGCATTAGGTTTGCATTACAAACCAATCTTCGCAACAAACTTCCAAGATTCATGACCTGTCGCGGGACGGTCCCGCCGCTCCGCAGACGGCATGGCCGTTCCCGCGAGGCGCGATAACTCCTCCAATAGCCCGATATGTCATACTTGCGCCCCCGTGAACGATCTCGACGGAGGGCGGAGGACGGTATCCGCGTGGAGCTACGGGACATCGAGATCTTTCTGACCCTGGCCGAGGAGCTGCACTTCGGCCGGACCGCTGAGCCGGAACTGCGCCGGTACTGGGAGACCTTCCGCACCCGCCACCCGCAGTGGGAGCTCCGCCTGCGGATGTCGGGTTATGCGGATCCGTTCGCGCAGTTGCGCAACGGGGAGGCCGACATCCTGGTCACCTGGCTACCCGTGGAGGAGCCCGACCTGACCGTGGGTCCCCTGCTCTTCGCCGAGCCGAGAGTGCTGGCCGTGGCTGCCGATGCCCCCCTCGCCAAGTGATCTTCGGCATCCCTGGAGGCGGTCGGCGACTATCTGCACGTGGCCGTGAAGCCCGTACCCGATTACTGGTTCGACCGCTACGTTCCCGAGCTCACCCCGAAGGGCCGGCCGATCGACCGCGCGGACCCCGTGGGCAGCATCCAGGACATCTTCATGTACACGGCCTTGGGGGACACGGTCTCCCTTTTCCCGGTCCACGGGAGCCGGTACTACTCCCGCCCCGACATCGTCTACCTGCCCGTCACGGACATGGGTGCGCTGGAGTACGGGCTGGTGTGGCGCAGCGAAGCAGAGAACGACCTCATCCGGGCTTTCGCCCGGGTCGTGCGTGACCTGGGACCGCTGCCCGACTGAGACCATCAACTGTGGGGTTAACGACCGTTGCGATAGTCGCCGTTGTTCCTTGATCTTCCCGACGCGATGCTTGATCCATCCAAAGATCGCGCAATTTGGGAGGAGCCGAACATGTCGATTTCTGACCCCACGGCACGGCCATGAACGTCATTTCGTCCGCGGTGTCCCTGACGGTCGCCGACCCCGAGGCCTCCAGCAAGTTCTTCACCTCCCATCTCGGGTTCCGCGAGATCCTGATCAATGCGGACTTCGTCGCACTGGGCCGTGACGACGCGGCCGTCGACCTCGTCCTGGTGCGGCACGACCCCGAGACGGACCGGCCCGGCCTCCGGCCGGCGGGTGTGATCGTGTCGTTCGCGATCACGGGCATCGCCGCCGAGTACGAGCGGCTGCGAAACGAAGGGGCCGACATCGGCGTCCCGCTCCACCAGGACCTTGGGGGCGAGTGGGTGCTACGCCTCACCGACCCCAACGGTGTGGTGATCGAGCTCGTCGAATGGGAGCCACCAGGCGGTATCCACCCACCCGATTGAGGGCGCCGCCAACCAGCGTGGCACCAGCCGCCGAGCACGATCTGAGCTGGGAAATCAGCTTCCCGTTTCCCGTTCGGCTCGCGCTCGCCGTCGACCGTGCGGTGTCGTGTCAGCGGCCGCGTCAGGACGGCGACGGCCCGGCATCAGAGCGGTCGGCGACGGTGGGTGTCATCGACGATTCAGGCCATCGCGTGGCAAGAGCCGACACTTTTCACCGCCACGGGGGGCTTGCGGCGTCACTATTCAGCGTTACTATGTACCAGTAGTCAGTATTACCGAGTAGCTGAAGGGGGGGTCATGGGCAAGCAGGTGACGGAGATGCTCAAGGGAACGCTGGAGGGCATCGTCCTCGCGATCCTGTCCGGCCGGCCCGCGTACGGCTACGAGATCACGGCGTGGCTGCGGGATCAGGGCTTCTCCGACATCGCGGAGGGCACCGTCTACGCGCTGCTCGTCAGGATCGAGCAGCGCGGCCTCGTCGACGTGGAGAAGATCCCGTCCGAGAAGGGGCCGCCGCGCAAGGTGTATTCCCTGAACGCTCAGGGACGAGAGCACCTCGAAGAGTTCTGGAGGACCTGGAGCTTCCTCACTGAACGGCTCGAACAGCTCCGCGAAGGAGGCAATTAGACATGGCCACAGAGTCGAACGAGCAGAAGAGTCGCTACCGGCAGTACCTGGAGATGGTCACAGGTCCGCTCGAGGACAAGAGGCGCTACCGGCAGTACAAGGCGCGCTCGGAGCAGCTTCCCGCCGACTATCACACGGCGATCGAGGCGCTGCAGCGATACATGATGTTCTTCGGGCCGGGCAAGGCGGACAGCCTGCTGGCGATGCTGGAGGATCTCGCCGATCTCTTCGAACAGAGCGCGGCGAACGGAACCCCGATCCGCGCGGTCGTCGGGGACGACCCCGTGGAGTTCGCCGAGGCGTTTCTTCGGAACTACCCGGAGGGTCAGTGGATCAGCCGGGAGCGGGAACGGCTGAGCAACGCCATCGATCGCGTCACGGGCGACAAGCAGTGACAAAACAGAGAACGGATATCCAGATGACAGCCAATCAGGCACAGGGG
>NZ_BOOQ01000071.1 GCF_016863315.1 Planotetraspora silvatica | reverse complement strand
ACCGACGGCGGACTGACCAACCTGCGCCTCCTCGGACCCGCCTGCCAGTTCCACAACCGCGACCGCTACCGCCGCCCCCACCGCTACGCACGCCGACGTGAAGGCAAGGACCGCTGGGCCTTCACCTACACCGGGCGGCCCAGATACACGGCACACGGACGACCTTCCACCACTACTGCGGGCGACGACCCATCAGATGGGCCCTCAGATGGGCCATCAGTCGGTCCACATTGGAGCGCGCCATGACAGGAGTCCTCGGGCGCGAACCTGAAGTGACCCGCGCTGCCCACACCCGCGCCGTCCGCAGCAGCGCCGTCCGCAGCGGCGGCCCACACACCGGATGTCACGCACAGGGAATCACGCACAGGGAATCACGCACCGGGAATCACGCACCGGGAGTCACGCACCGGGAAGCAGCACACCGCCGCTGCGCGTCGCGGGCGCCGCAGGGCACGACCAGGCATGGGGACCCCAGCGCCTTGGCCGTGACCTGCGGGCGTCACGACACACTCACGGCACACTCACGACACAACCCAGCGGCTACATCTGCTGCAGCCCGCCCAGCCGGAGGAGGAGCGACTTGACGTCCGTCGCGGCGTACGACTCGCGGTCGAGTGACTCGCTGCTGAGCAGGACCGGACCGTCCAGCGGGTCGGCGGGCAGACGGCCATGACTGCCCTTCACCACGGAGGGGTCGAGCGGCACGACAGGCATCGTGTAGCGGAACCCCAGTTCCTTACGGGCCAGAGCGAGCGCGGCCTTGGCCTTCACCAGGGGATCGGCCGGGTTCAGGAACAGCTCGGCCGGGTCGTAGCCGGGCTTACGGTGGATCTCAACGGACCGGGCGAAGTCCGGTGCGAGCTCGTCGTCGAGCCAGTAGTAATACGTGAACCACGAGTCCGGCGCGGCGACCGCGACCAGCTCACCGGCCCGTGCATGGTCCAGCCCGTGTGCCGCCTTCCCCTTCTCGTCGAGGACCTCGTCCACGCCCGGCAGCGAGCCGATCAGCGACCTGACCCGGGGGACGTCGGCGGGATCCCGCACATATACATGGGCGAGTTGGTGATCTGCCACGGCGAACGCCCGCGAGGTCCACGGGTCGAGATACTCCATGCCGGCCTGTCGATAGACCGACAGCAGGCCCTCGGAGCGCAGCACCCGGTTGACGTCGACCGGCCGGGACACGTCGGTGATGCCGTACTCCGACAGGACGACCGTGACGGCGCCCGCCGCCGCGGCGTCGTCGAGCAACGGCCCGAGCGCCGTGTCGATCTCCCGGGCGGCGGCGATCGCCTCAGGTCCCGAGGAGCCGTACCGCTGCAGGTCGTAGTCCAGATGCGGCACATAGACCAGCGTCAGGTCGGGTCGCTCGCGCGCGAGCGTGAGCCGGGCCGCGTCCACGATCCACTGGCTGGAGGCGATGCCCGCCTTCGGCCCCCAGTAGGAGAACAACGGGAAGCGCCCGAGCTCCCTGGTCAGGTCGTTGCGCAGCGACGGCGGGGTCGTGTAGCAGTCAGGGGATTTGCGTCCGTCGGCGTGGTAGATGGGCCGGGGGGTCACCGTGAAGTCGGTGGCGGCGCCCATGGCGTACCACCAGCAGATGTTCGCGACACGGTAGCCGGGATGCACCTTCCTGGCGTCGTCCCAGATCTTCGGGCCTTCGACGAGCGCGTTGTGCTGCCGCCACAGCAGGACCTCTCCGACGTCGCGGAAATACCAGCCGTTGCCGACGATCCCGTGGTCACGCGGCATCGCACCGGTGAGCAGGGTCGACTGAACCGAGCACGTCACGGCAGGCAGCACCGTCCGCAGCTCCGACGGCGCGCCGAGCTTGGCCACGTTGGGCATGTGCTCCAGCAGCCGGGGTGTCAGCCCGACCACGTCGACGACCACCAGCGGTCTCATCGGGTCTCCTCCTTCAGTCCGAGGTCGATGAGGCGATCACGAGCCCAGGCGAGCTCCTGTGCGATCCCCTCGACGAGGTCGGCTCCGGTCCGGGGACGACGGTCCTCCGGGAGCGCCTGCCAGGTGTAGGTCTCCACCTCGACGTGGTGGGTACGGGCGGCCGGGCCTCCGAGCAGGGCCCGGAGGGTCCCGTCCAGCACGTCCTGCGTCGAACCGAGCGGTGCCGCGGCCGCGGCGTGCAGCGGCACATGGAAGTGCACCCGCCACGGCGAGGCGCCGGCCAGGTCCCCCGACAACGCCTGTCCGAGGTCGTCGGCTCCCGGCCACTGGTCCCGCTCGCGAGTCTGGTGGATGAATCGAGGCTCGTCGAAGGCCAGCAACGCTTCCCGTACGGCGGGATCGGCGGGGTGGTCGGCCTGCAGGGCGCACGACGCCTGAAGCTTCACCACCGGGAGCCCCGCCGCGCTCAGCCGGTCGAGCGCCTCGCCGGGCTCTTCGAACTGGACTGCCAGATGACACGCGTCCAGGCAGACGCCCAGGAAGGCCGGGTCGAGGCCGGACAGATGCTCGGCCGCCTGCGCCGTGGTCTCCACGACGCAGCCGGGCTCGGGCTCGAAGCCCACGCGAATGGTCCGGCCGGTCGCGACGGCGATGACGGCGAGACCCTCGGCGAGCTGGCCGAGCCGCTGCCTCGCCTCCGCCGCCTGGTCCGGCGTCCACGGGCTGCGCCAGGCCAGGGGCAGGGTGGAGACGGTCCCCGACGTGACGTCATCGGGGAGCAGCGCCGCCAGCAGCCTCGCCACGTCGAGCGTGTAGTGCAGGCGCTCCGGTGAGGTCCAGTCGGGACGGTAGACGCGCAGCTTGGACGAGCTCTCGTCGTGGAAGCTTCGGTACGGGAACGCGTTGAGGGTGACGACCTCCAGCCCATGGTCGGTGAGGGCGTCACGGAGCCGTACGACCTGTGCGGGGTCGGCGACCAGCGCGTCGGCGACGGGCCGGGACAGCCACAGGCCGACGCCGAGCCGCGCGACGCCGAGCCGCTCTCGTACCGGCGCCGCGTAGTCGCGCAACTGCGCGAGCACGCCGTCGAGGTCCTCAGCCGGGTGGACGTTGGTGCAGTAGGCCAGATGGACGGTCGAACCGTCCTGATGCCGGAATCTCACGATGTCGTTCCTTCGCTCCGACGGACGGACGGGGCAGGCAAGGGCTGGCGCGGTGGGGCGCGGGCAAGTGAGGGTGCGGACGGGTGCGGGGTGCAGCCGGGTGCGAGCGCGGAGGTGTGAACGGGTGTGAACGAGCCCGGACGGGGCGGCCCGCGGAAACGGGCCGCCCCTCCGGTTTTCAGTTGGGCGCGGGCGTCAGGCGGCCGGCCCGTTCAGCCGCGTGATGATCGCGTCGGCGTCGCGGGTCAGCACAGTCTTGACGTCGGCCACGGTCACGACCTTCGGGTCGGCGACGAGGGTCTTGAAGTTCTTCAGCTCCTTGATCGTCTTGTCGTCGTTGCCCTTGACCTCAGCCTTCTGGACCTTGTCGAGCTGGTCCTGGAGATTCTTGGCGTTCTTCTGGTTGAGCCAGCCCGTCGCCGCGAAGCGGTCGATCAGGTTGGCGATGTCACGCGTGGAGGTGGTGATGCCGAACGAGACGGACTGCACCGTCTTGTTGCCGGCGTTGTCCGTCGCGGTGACCTTCAACTCGTGCGTGCCGAGCGGGAACTCGAACAGCGACCGCAGCAGCCCGGACTGGAACGGCTCGCCGTCCAGCCGGCCCGCCAGGGTCTTGACGCCGGAGGTGCTGTCCACGGCCTGCCAGGTGATGCGCACGTCCTGGCTGTCGCCGTAGATCTGCCCGGCGGCGATGCCGGCGACGAGGACCGTCGGCTTGGTGCCGTCGATCTTCAGCGTGGCGGCCTTCTCGGTCTCCACGTTTCCGGCCTTGTCCTTGGCCCGGTAGGCCACGGTGTGGGTGCCGTCGCCGGTCACGTTCACCGGCTCGGTGTACGGCTTCCACGCTCCGCCGTCCAGGGCGTACTCGATCCCCGCCACGCCGGACGTCGCGTCGGTCGCCGACAGGGTGACGGGCACGGTGGCTCCGTGCCAGCCGTCGTCGTTGGCCGGTGCGAACTGCGCGGTGGTCAGCGGGGCGGTGGCGTCCTTCTTCACCGTGACGGAACCGTCGGCGGTGTTGCCCTCCTTGTCCGTCGCCCGGTAGGCCACGGTGTGCGTGCCGTCCGCCGAGATGCCCACGGGGTCGGTGTAGGCCGCGAACGGCCCGCCGTCCACGCTGACCTCGGTCTTGTCGACACCCGACTCCTCATCGGCCGCGGTCACCGCGACCGCGACGCTGGACACGTACCATCCGGCGGCCCCGTCGGGAGCCGCCGGGACGGTCGCGGCCGAGACCGTGGGCGGGGTGGTGTCCGGCTGCTCGCCCCACGAGGCGCGGAAGTAGTCGAACTTCGCCGTCTTCACCGCCGTCTGGTTGACGCCGAAGGCGTATACGCCGACCTTGGCCCCGCTCACGGCGGCGTTCGTCACCGGGGTCGGCGAGCCGACCTCGGTCCACGTGGCGCCGTCGGCCGAGTAGTAGCCGTGGTAGGTGTTGCCCTGCTTGGCCAGACGCAGCCACCAGACGCCCTGGGTGAGGTTGGACACCCCGGGCTGCGGGTCCTGCACGGTGTTGCCGACCTCGCTGCGCAGCTCGAGCCTGCGGGTAACCGCAGAACCCGCCGCGTTGTCGGCGACGTAGTCGAACTTGACGTAGTTGCCGTCGTCGCCGTACGCGATGAGACCGCCCTGCTGGTATTGCTCATTGAACGCGCTGCCGTCGACCTTCGTCTCGACGGTCCAGTCCCCGGCGGGCGGGGTCTGCAGGATGAAGTTCTTCGGGTTGGAGTTGTCCGTCCCGTAGATGTCACCCTTGCTGGTGTCGATCTCGAGGTTGCCGCCGCTCACCCGTACCGCGGTGGGGTCCGGACGGACGACGGTGCTCCACCGGCACTGGTCGAGCGAGGTGCCGTCGAACTCGTCGTTCGGGTCGGCGGGGCCGGTGGCGGTGTCGTCGGGCAGGAGCTGGAACCAGTCGAACGCCGCGTCGATCACCGTACGGTTGCCCGTGCTGGCGAACGAGGTCAGGCCGATGCGCGGGTTGTTGATCCCGGCGATCAGCTTGTCCGTCTGCGGCATCTGGGTCCACGTCTCGCCGTCGGCGGAGTACGCCGCCGCGAGGCGGGTTCCGTCACTCGACAACCGCAGGTACACGGTGTCGGGGAACGACGCTCCCAGGCTGGCGGAGTTGGACTGGGCCACCTCGTTGGGCTGGCCGTTCTCCTCCCTGATGTACTGGATGATGCGTCCGGCCGCGCCACTCGTGCCGCGACCCTGGATCACCAGCTTGGCGTAGTTGTCGTCGTCTCCGTAGAGGAGCAGACCGGCCTGCTGGTACTCGGTGCGGGCCGCGATCGTCACCTTGGTGGTGGCCTGCCATGCGCCGTTCGGAGCGGGCTGGACCACGATGTTCGGGACGGGCGTCGTGTTGCCGCCGCTGTAGATCTCGGTTGCGGAGGTCGGGATGTGCAGGCTGCCGCCGGAGACGGTCAGGTCCTGGTTCTCCCTGATGACTGTCCACTTGTTGTGGTCGAGCGTGGTGCCGTCGAAGCCGTCCGACTTGCCGGTGAGGCAGGTCGTGCTGGGGCTGTCCACGACGACCTGGACGTGCTCGGTCCGTGCGGCGCCCTTCGTGTCGGTGACCGTCACCTGGGCGTCGTAGGTTCCCGGCGCCTGGTAGGTGTAGGACGCGTCCTGCGTGGTGGGCTGCGGAGCCCCGGCGACGCCGAAGTTCCACTTGTAGGTCAGCGGAGTGTTGCCGTCCGGGTCGTTGCCCTCACTGTGGAAGGCGACCTGGAGCGGAGCCACTCCCCGCGTCGGCGTCGCCGTCGCGGTGACCGTGGGCCGCTGGTTGTCGGTGACGCCCTGGCCCTCGAAGTCGACCCAGTTGACGTTCAGCAGCGAGTCGTTGTTGCCGCCGGCGGGCTTGCGGACCACGAAGAACAGCGGCCCACTCGTCGTCGGCGGAGAGGTCAGGTCGACCGGGAAGTCCTGGTAGGACTGCCAGCCTCCCGTGTTCGGCACGGTCGCCTTGCCCACGAGGGGGCCGTCGGCCGTACCGGAGTGGATCTCGATCACGCCGCCCGTCGAGGCGGACGCGGCGCGGAAGGTGATCCGCCCGATGCCCGCCAGGTTGGCCGGGCTGAAGGACCAGAAGTCACCGTCCTCGATGAAGCCGATGTCCTCGAAACCGCCCTGCGGGTCGGACGCCGTCTCGACCTTGACGCCGGGGTCGCCGGTGCCGGTGCCGTCGGGTACGCGTCCGGTGGTCTCGTAGAACTCGGCCTGCTTGCGCTTGGGCTGCAGGATGACCTGGCCCCGGCCGGTCAGCGACTTGGAGCCGCCGGCGCCGCCCTTGTCGGTGTAGCTGGCCTCCAGCACGTAGAAGACGTTGTCGCCTTCGGTGTGCCCGGACGACAGCGTGGTCTGCACGGTGCCGCTGCAGCCGGTGTACTGGTCCAGCGGGTGGCCGTGGGTGTCGTGCCCGAGCACGGCCTGGATCTGCACCTTGTTGCAGTCGACCGTCCCGTCCTCGGGGTCGGTGACCGTGACGGTGAACTTCACCTGGTCGCCGAACTCGAAGAAGCCGCCGTTCGGCGGGAGGTTGATCGTCACCGTGGGCGCGGTGTTGCCGACCGTGATCGGCACGCTCGCGGCGGCGGTCTTGCCGTCCTCGTCGGTCACCGTGAGGGTGGCGCTGAAGTCGCCGTTGCCCTGGTAGGTGTGGGTCGGCGAGGCCTCGGTCGAGTCGGTGCTGCCGTTACCGTCGAAGTCCCACGCGTACGTGATCGGCGAGCCGTCGGGGTCGCGTGAGCCCTCGCTGGAGAACTTCACCGTCAAAGGCGAGGGACCCGACGTCTTGTCGGCGGTCGCCTTGGCGATCGGCGCCCGGTTCCCCTTGACGTAGTCGATGCGGTAGACGCCCGAGTCGGTGTTGTCACCGCCGAAACCCGAGCCCCACTCGATCAGGTAGAGCGCGCCGTCAGGCCCGAACTTCATGTCCATCGGCTTCTTGAAGCCCATGGTCCCGAAGATCTGGTTGATGTCGACGAGCTTGCTGCCGTCCTCGTTGAGCTGGAAGGAGTAGAGCTTGTCCTGGTTCCACTCCGCGAAGATCGCCTTGCCGTCCCAGTAGGCCGGCCACTTGCGGTCGGAGACCAGCGCGGGGTCGAAGCGGTACGCGGGACCCGCCATCGGCGCGCCTCCGCCGCCGAGTTCGGGGAAGGCCGGGTCGGCCGCGTAGTGGTAATAGACCATGGCCGGGAGGGCCTGGGGCAGGTCGGTGAGACCCGTGTTGTTGGGCGAGTCGTTCTTCGGTGCCGCGCAGTTGAACGCCGCACCCGACGCGCCGGTCGCGAAGTTGTAGTCGATGTAGGGCTTGTTGTTGCCCACGCAGTACGGCCAGCCGTAGAAGCCGGGCTTGTTGAGGATGTCCCACTCGACCGTGTTCTCCGGGCCGCGGGTGGCGCTGGGGTTTCCGGCGTCGGGACCGTAGTTGGCCACGAGGAGCTTGTGGGTCTTGGGGTCGATCCCGATCCTGAACGGGTTGCGGAAGCCCATGCCGTAGATCTCGGGGCGGGTCTTCGCCGTGCCCGGTGCGAACAGGTTGCCCGCGGGGATCGTGTAGGTCCCGTCAGGCTCGGGGTGGATGCGCAGCACCTTGCCGCGCAGGTCGTTGGTGTTGGCAGCGGTGCCCTGGGCGTCCCAGGAGGACCGGCCCGGCTGCTCGTCGATGGGGGCGTAGCCGTCGGAGGCGAACGGGTTGGTGTTGTCGCCGTTGGCGAGCCACAGGTCACCGGTGGCCTTGTCGAACACCATGCCGCCACCGTGGTGGCAACACTCGGCCCGCTGCACCGGGATCTCCAGCATGACCTTCTCGCTGGCCAGGTCGACGGTCCTGTCGTCCTTCACGGTGAAGCGCGACAGCCGGTCGACGACCTTGCCGTTGGGCGAGTAGTAGAAGTAGATCCACTTGTTGGTGACGAACGCCGGGTCGAGCGCCATGCCGAGCAGGCCGCTCTCGTTGGCGGTGAAGACGTCGAGGTGCGCCGCGTTCACCAGGCCGCCGTCCGGCTTGATCGCCTTCACGTCGCCGAGGCGGTCGATGTAGTACACCGCGCCGTCGGGGGCGACGTCCAGCATCATCGGGTTGGAGGTGTTGTCGTCGAGCGTGACCTTCTCGAAGCTGCCGTCCAGGCTCGCCGAGCAGTCCGCGTCGACCACGCCGGCCGCCGTCTGGATGCCGCCGAGCAGCAGGCCCAGGAAGTTCGGGTCGGTGTAGCTCTCCTCGGTGTGCCCCAGCCCGGTGTACCAGGAGCGGCCGCCGTCGTAGTCCTGACACCACGTGTTGGGGTGGTCGGCGCCCATCGTGCTGCCCGTGTAGGACGAGGCGTCGAGCGAGGTCAGGACGTGTACCGTGCCGCGCGGGTCGGTCTGGTAGTCGTACCACTCGTCCGTGCGGGACCAGGTCGTGGGCAGGCCCTTGGTGGAGGGGTGGGCCGGGTCCTCGATCTTCACGGTCGCCTGCTGGGGAGCAGGGTGCTGCTTGAAGTAGGCGCCGACGAGCTTGCCGTACCACGGCCAGTCGTACTCGGTGTCGGCCGCCGCGTGGACGCCGGCGTAACCGCCGCCGCCCTCGATGTACTTCTCGAAGGCGGCCTGCTGGGTCGCGTCCAGCACGTCACCCGTGGTGGAAAGGAAGATGACGACCTGGTAGTTCGCCAGGTTGGCCTCGGTGAAGGCACCCGCGTCCTCGGTCGCGTCGACGGTGAAGTTGTGGTCCTGGCCCAGCTTCTGGATGGCGGCGATGCCGTTGGGGATCGACGAGTGCCGGAAACCGGCGGTCTTGGAGAAGATCAGCGCTTTGAATGGGGGATCCGCGGCGGCGGCCGCGATTCCTGGGGACACGATTCCGATCGATAAGGCGAGAAGGGCAGCGGCCACGAAGGCCAGTGCCTTTCTCATTGTCGGTGCGAACTTCCTGCGGGTCATCGCCCACCTTTCCCAAGGACGTGCTGTGGATCCTTTGTGCTCCCCGCCTCGCGGCGGGGACCCCCGAGTGCCTTTCCTCACGCGGGCGAACCGCGTAAGACCGTGTTGCCGGCGTAGTCGCCGCCGGCGGCGACCGCGGCGGTGGCCGCGGTGGTGACATGAGCAGTGGTGGCCTGAGTGGCGGCCTCAGTGGCGGCCTCAGTGGCGGCCTCAGTGGTCGCCTCAGAGGTGGCGGCCTCAGCGGTGATGCTCGAGAGGTCGAGACGGCCGCTCTGCCCGTAGAAGGCGACGGGATTGGCCCAGAGCACGGTGTCGACGTCCGCCTCGGAGAACCCGGCGGCGAGCATGGCGTCGCCGACCGCCCGTGTCTTCAACGGATCGCTGCGGCCCCAGTCGGCCGCGGAGTTCACCAGGACCCGGTCGAGTCCGTGCTCCCCGAGGATCGTGACCATCCGATCCACGTCCATCTTGGTGTCGGGATAGACGGAGAAGCCCATCCAGCAGCCGCTGTCGGCGACCATGCCGACCGTCATCTCGTTGAGGTGGTCGATGAGCACACGCTCGGGCGGCAGGCCCGACTCACGGACGACGTCGATGGTCCGCCGGGTTCCGGCGGCCTTGTCGCGGTGCGGAGTGTGCACGAGCACCGGCAGTCCGTGCTCGACGGCCAGCGCGAGCTGGCGGGTGAGGGCCTCGTCCTCGGCCGGCGTGATCTCGTCGTAGCCCACCTCGCCCACCGCGACGACTCGGTCCTTGGCGAGGTAGCGCGGCAGAAGGTCCAGGACGCCCTGGAGGCGCGGGTCGTTGGCCTCTTTCGGGTTCAGCGCGATCGTGCAGTGGTGGACGACGCCGAACTGGGCGGCACGGTACGGCTCCCAGCCGAGGAGGCCGTCGAAGTAGTCGGCGAAGCTGGCGGGGGACGTACGCGGCTGGCCCAGCCAGAAGGCCGGCTCCACCACGGCGAGAACTCCCGCGGCGCGCATGCGCTCGTAGTCGTCGGTGGTCCGCGAGGTCATGTGGATGTGGGGGTCGAAGATGCGCATCAGCGTTCCTCCCCGATGAGGGCGTGGATCCTGGTCAGGAGAGTGGGGTGGCGTTCCAGCACCGGCCACACGTCCGGCGGCACCTCGCGTCCCGCGAGCAGCCGCTCCTCGGCGAAGTCGGCCATCATCCTGGCCAGCTCCTCGTCCGAGCGCCTGTCGAGCCCGGCCACCGCGGCGAGCGGCACGCCGATGAACACGCACTTCAGCACCGCCTGCCGGTAGGCGTGATCAGACAGGTGCTCGGCCGCGTACGGGCCCATCGCCGCCTGGACCAGCCGGGCGTCGTTGGTGCGTAGGGCGTCCCGCACGAGCGGCAGCCCCGCGTCACCGAGCCCGCCGCCGTCCTCGAGGGCGGGCAGTGACCTGAGCACGGCGAGGCGCTCGGCGGCGTCCCCGTGGGCGTAGAGCTCGAAGAGGGTCTCCCCCAGCTCGGCGCCCGTCTGGGGCAGGGCGAGCAGCAGTCGCACCCGGACCGCCTCGTCGACGGTCCAGCCGGGCTCGCCGGGGACGGGTCCCCGGCCGCAGGCCCGCCCGGCCGCGGGGAACAGCGCGGTCAGCGCCCCGGCGTCGGCGCGGACCCGCTCCGTGGCGGCCTCCAGCCAGCGGGAGCCCTCGTCGGTCAGCACGGGCAGCACGGGGAGTGCGTTCAGTTCTGGCAGTGCGTTCAGTTCTGGCAGTACGGTCGGGGGAATCTCCGGCACATTCGATGTCGTCATCGGTCCTCCCTGGAGGATTCGAGCAGGAAGCGCAACGAGCGTTCGGCGACCGCGGGACCCGCGTGGCTGTGCCTCGGCAGCTCGACGCTGACCAGGCCGCGGTATCCCACCTCGTCGAGCGCGGCCAGGACCGGCGGGAAGTCGATCTCCCCATCACCGAACTCCAGGTGCTCGTGCACAACGCGGCGCATGTCCTCGATCTGCACGTTCACCAGGTACGGCCCGGCCCGCCGCACGCTGTCGGGGACCGGATCGGGCTCCAGGCAGCGGCAGTGGCCGATGTCCAGAGTCAGGCCGAGCCGGTCGGGCGCCCCGGTGAGCTCGCGGAGCCGCTCGAACCCGGCGATGTCCTCGACGAGCATCCCCGGCTCCGGTTCGAAGCCGAGCGTGACGTCGCGGGCCGCCGCCTCGTCGAGCACGGCCACGACGCCGGTGGCGAGGTTGGCCCAGGCCTCCTCCACCCCGACCTCCGGCGGACGGATCCCGCTCCAGAACGACACGGCCTCCGCGCCGAGGTCCGCCCCGATCCGTACGGCACGGCGGAGCAGGTCGACGCGGGACGCCGCCTGTTCGGCGGGGTGGAGCAGGGTCGGATGGTGTTTGCGGAACGGGTCGAGCACGTAGCGCCCGCCCGTCTCGATCACCACGGCGAGGCCGAGCTCCCCGAGCCGTTTGGCGACGTGGTCCACCTGACGGCCGATGTCGGGTGCGTAGGGGTCGAGGTGCCCCGCGTCCAGGGTGAGCGCGACGCCGTCGTATCCCAGCTCGGCGAGGACGGCGAGCGCCTCGTCGAGCCGGTGGTTGGTCAATCCGTTGGTCCCGTAGCCGAATCTCACGTCGGGGACACCTTTCTGGACAGCCTCCTCGCGAGGGGATGAGCCGCCGCGAGTGCCGCCGCCACGACGAGCCGGCCGCGCCCGGCGGCGAGCGCGGCCTGGAGCGGCAGCAGCCCGAGGATGCTCTGGCCGACGGCCGCCCGGGTCCGCCCCGCGTCGGGGCGCCTGGCCGCGGCGAGCTGCGCCCCGCCCACCAGCCCGGCGTAGGCCGCCGTCAGGCCGAACCCCGCCGCCCTGCGCACGCCGGCCCCCGTGCTCCCGGCGGACCGGTGGACATGGACGGCCGCCAGCCCGGTGGCCACGGCGGTGGCCGTCAGCGCCGTCGCCGAGCGTGCCGTGGAGCCGCCGGTGACCTCGCCGCGGCTCAGGGCCGTGACACCGTAGGTGTGCGCCGCCACGGCGCCCGCGGTGAGCAGGGCCGCCCGGCCGTCGGCGGCATCGGTTCCCGCGCCGGCTCCGGCCGTACCGCCGAGGAGCACGTCGAGGCCGCGCGCCGCGGCCATCGCGAGCGGCCCGGCGGCGGTGTCCTTGAGGGCGAGGTCGTAGGCCCACACGACGGCGGCCAGCCCGGACGCGACCCCGAGCGCACGTCGTCCGCCGGCGCCCGCCGCGAGGGCGAGGCCGGCCCCGGTGAGCCCGGCCGCGAGGCCGAGCGCCTGCCCCGGCCGGACGCGTCCGGAGGGGATCGGCCGCTCGGGCCGCTCCCGCGCGTCGAGGTCGCGGTCGGCGTAGTCGTTCAGCGCCATGCCGGCCCAGTAGAGGCAGACCGACGACAACGCGAGGCCGGGGTTCACCGCTCCGCCCGCGGTCGTGTCACCGGGAACGGTGAGGGCCGCGGGCGCGCGGACGAGCTCGGCCAGCGTCGCGAGGTCGGGCATGGGACGAGCAGCCGGGCTCACGCCAGCTTCCCGGCCCAGGCGCGCAGCAGGTCGTACTGCACCTGAAGGCGGTGCTCGTCGGTCGCGACGGGATCCTTGAAGAAGAAGCCGAGTTCCTCGACCGCACCGGCGTGGCCGCGCTCGTGCGCGCGGGCGAGCAGCCGGGCGAGGTCGAGCACCAGGGGGGCGGCGAGCGCCGAGTCGCAGCCCTGCCAGGTGAACTGCATGGACATGCGCACGCCGAGGAAGCCCTCGAAGGTGATGTGGTCCCAGGCGGTCTTCCAGTCGCCGAGGTGCGCCACGTTGTCGATGTGGGTCTGGCCCTCGACGGCGTACCCGAGGATCGCGGGCAGCGCGCGTTCCTTGGAGATCTTCTTGCTCTCGCCCGCGGCGGGGTCGGCCAGGGTGGCGCCGTCTCCCCCGCCGAGCAGGTTCGTGCCCGACCAGGAGCGGACGGCCAGGGCGCGGGCCGCGAACATGGGGGCGAGCGCGGTCTTGAGCAGGGTCTCCCCCGTCTTGGCGTCCCTGCCCGCGTAGGGCACGGCCCGGGCGTTCGCCAGCTCGTCGAGTGCGGGCAGCCACGCCCCGGTGGACGGCGTGAAGTCGATGTACGAGCAGCCGGCGCTGAGCGCGGCGTACGCGTAGAGGGAACTCGGCGGCAACACGGCCGCTCCGGGGGTCTCCAGCGCGGCGGTCAGCGCCTCCAGGCTCTGGTGAGCCGGGTGGGGGGCGACGGGCGGCTCGGTCGAGGCCACGTGGATCACGACCACTCGCGCGAGCCCGAGACGGTCGCGGAAGTCGGTGATGTCCCTGATCAGCGCTTGGGCGAGCGCGGCCTGGGTCTCGTCCTCCCGGGGCACCCCGCTCGCGAGGCCTGGCCGGATCTCCGCGTCGGCGGCCTCGAGTTCGTGGCGAACCAGGTCGGCCAGTGGCGGCGGGACGACGCCCGCTCTGCTCAGCTCCTCGGCCCTCTTCGGCAGCGGCGTGCTGGAGATGTCATGCCCGCCGAAGACGAGGGTGTCGAGCGGCGGCAGTCCTGCCTCCGCGAAGTCCGCACCCGCTGTCACGCAGCCCACCGGCGCCGCGAGCCCGGCGCGCAACGCCGCGGCTCCCGTGACGACCGTGGTGGCCACCGAACCTCTCGCACCTACCAGCCAGACACCGATCTTCATCGGTCACTCCCTTTTTCCCTGAGCCGGTCGCCGACGAGCCCGGCCGTTTTCCTGGACCGATTCGCGGACGAACCGGCCGTTGTACCGGGCCGGTCGCCGACGAGCCGGGCCCTTGTCACGAGTTCGGGGAGGGCGCCCGCCCCGGCGCCTCAGACGGGCGTCGCGGGCGGGCACCACTCCGGTGGTGGGTCGTTATCGGGTGATGGTGAAGGTGTCGATGTCGAACAGGGAGCCGGCCCCTCCGGAGAAGCTGAGGAACAGCGGCCCGGTCACGTTGCCGGTCAGGTTGGTGGTGACGGTCCTGAAGGTGTCCCAGGAGCCGGTGTTGGTGACCGCGATGGAGCCCAGCACGGTGCCCGTCTGCGAACCCGAGCGGATCGTGATCGTCCCGCCTGCGCCCGCCGAGGAGTACTTCACCGCGAAGGTCTTCGCGTTCTGCGTGTTCACCGACGAGTAACCGGCCCAGTCGCCGTTGTCGATGTAACCGAGCGTCGTGCCGCCGCTGGCGCCGCCGTGACCCGCCGGCTGCACGCCCGACTGCGAGGTATAGGCCTCGCCCTCGGTCGTGGTGCTCACCGGAGGAGGCGTGGTGGTGGTCCTGGAGATGGTGAGGGTGTCGATGTCGAACAGGGAGCCGGCCCCTCCGGAGAAGCTGAGGAACAGCGGCCCGGTCACGTTGCCGGTCAGGTTCGCCGAGACGGTCTGGAAGGTGTCCCAGCTCCCGGTGTTGGGAACCGCCACGGTGCCGAGCACGGTGCCCGTCTGCGAACCCGAGCGGATCGTGATCGTCCCGCCCGCGCCCGCCGAGGAGACCTTCGCGGAGAAGCTCTTCGCGTTCTGCGTGTTCACCGACGAGTAGCCCGCCCAGTCACCGTTGTCGATGAAACCGAGCGTCGTGCCGCCACTGGCACCGGCGTGACCCGCCGGCTGCACGCCCGACTGCGAGGTGAACGCCTCACCCTCGACCGTGGTCGTGTCGCCCGTGGGCGGCGGGGTGGTGGGCGGGTTGCAGTTGGCCTGCACCATGCCCGCGGCGTACCGGATGCCGCCGAGCAGCAGGTTGCGGTAGTTCGGGTCGGCGTACGACTCGATGGTGTGCCCGAGGCCCGTGTAGAACGAGCGTCCGGACGCCTGCGGGTGGCACCACGTGATCGGGTGGTCCCCGCTCATCTCGCCGCCCGAGTAGCTGGTCTCGTCCAGGCTCTGCAGCACGTGGACGGTGGACCGGGGGTTGGTGCGGTAGTTGTACCACTCGTCGGTCCGCGTCCACGTCGCGGCGAGGCCCGACGTGGCGGGGTGCGTGCGGTCCTCGTTCTTGACGACCGCCTGCTGGATCGCCGGGTGGCTCTTGAACCAGGCCCCGACGAGCTGGCCGTAGTACGGCCAGTCGTACTCGGTGTCGGCCGCGGCGTGGATGCCGACGTAGCCGCCGCCGCCGTTGATGTAGTTGGTGAAGGCGGTCTGCTGAGTGTCGTTCAGGACGTCGCCCGTGGTGCTGAGGAAGACGACGGCCTTGAACTGCGCCAGGTTGGCGGCGGTGAAGGCGTTCGCGTCCTCGGTGGCGGTGACGGTGAAGTTGTTCGCCGTCCCGAGGTCGCGGATCGTCTGGATGCCGGTGGGGATGGAGTCGTGCCGGAACCCGGCCGTCTTGCTGAACACCAGCACCTGGTAGGCGGGATCGGCCGCCTGAGCCGCGGTGGGCGCGAACTGGGTCGCGATCAGCGTGGCGGCGACCAGCGCCAGACCACGCCGCATGACTCTGCGCATGGCTGTCCTTTCATGTACGGCTCGCCGGCGCGCGAGGAGTGCCGCTTGGGCACGCCTCGCGCGCGGCCGCCTTGTCGGAGCGCCTGGCTAGCGGGTGATGGTGAAGGTGTCGATGTCGAACAGGGAGCCGGCCCCACCTGTGAAGCTGAGGAACAGCGAGCCCGTCGCCGTGCCGGTCAGGGTCGTGGAGACCGTCTGGAAGGTGTCCCAGCTGCCGGTGTTGGGAACCGCCACCGACCCGAGCACGGTGCCCGTCTGCGAACCGGAACGGATCGTGATCGTCCCGCCCGCGCCCGCCGAGGAGATCTTGGCGGAGAAGGTCTTGGCTCCCTGGGTGTTCACCGACGAGTAGCCGGCCCAGTCACCGTTGTCGATGTAACCCAGCGTCGTGCCGCCGCTCGCGCCGGCGTGACCCGCGGGCTGCACGCCCGACTGCGAGGTGAAGGCTTCGCCCTCGGTCGTGGTCGAAGTGCCGCCGCTACTGGTGTTGAAGGTGAAGGCGTCGAGGTCGAACAGGTTGCCCTGCCCGGTCGCGCCCTTGAACACCAGGTACAGCGTCTGGGTGCCGCTCGGCACGTTCGTGAGCGGGACGTTGACGTTGACGAAGGTGTCCCAGCTGCCGGTGTTGGCCACGGTCGCGGAGCCGAGGAGCGTGCCGGTCGCCGAGCCCGTGCGCACCTCGATGGTGCCGCCCGCGCCGCCGGACGACGCCCGGGCGGTCATGCTGGTCGCGCCGGTCAGGACGTACGGCGTGAAGGAGATCCAGTCACCGTTGTCGGTGAAGCCGACCGTCTTGGCGCCTTCGGCGCCGGCGTGGTCGGCGAGCTGGATGCCCTGCATCGCGCCGTAGTGCTCGGCCTGGCGGTGCTTGGGCTGGAGGGTGCGGGTGCTGACCGAGGTCAGGCCGCCCTTGTCGGTGTAGGAGGCCTCGAAGACGCCGAAGATGTTCGCCGCGGCGTCGTGCTCACCGTCGGTCGGGGTCGTCAGCGTTCCGGAGCAACCCGTCTTCGACGTGATCTGGTGACGGTGGTTGTCGTGACCCAGGAAGTAGGTCACGGTCACCTTGGTGCAGTCGATCGTGCCGTCTTCCGGGTCGGAGACGGTCACGGTGTAGGGCACCGTGTCGCCGAAGCTGAAGAGCGTGCCGTTGGTCGGCGTGTTCAGCGTGATCGTCGGTGCGGTGTTGCCCACGCTCACGACGAGACTCGCCGTGCCGGTCAGGCCTTGCGGGTCCCGGACCGTCAGCGTCGGCGTGTAGGTGCCGTTCGCGGTGTAGGTCTTGGTGGGGTTGGCCGCGGTCGAGGTGGTGCCGTCGCCGAAGTTCCACGAGTACGTCAGCGCGCCGCCCTCGGGGTCGGAGCTGCCGGCCGAGGAGAAGTTCACGGTCAGCGGGCTGGCGCCCGAGGTCTTGTCGGCGGCCGCCTTGGCGATCGGGTTGCGGTTGGTGCCGCCGATGTACTCGATGCGCCACAGTGCCTGGTTGTTGCTGCCCGTGCCGTAGTCGAGGACGTACAGCGCGCCGTCGGGGCCGAACGCCTGGTCCATGACCTGCGTTCCGGTCCACGGGAAGGCCCCAATGTCGCCGGGGGTGCCATCGGCCTTGACCTCGATGGCCTTGATCCACTGCCGGCCGTACTCGCCGGCGAAGAACCGGCCGTCGAGCGACTGCGGGAACTTCACGGCCGAGTTGAGCGAGGCGTTGTACCGGTAGACCGGGCCGCCCATGGGGGACTCGGAGCCGCCGCCGAACTCCGGCGGGGAGCCGGCCTCGCCGCCGTACCTGATCCAGGCGGGCTTGGCCGCGGGGAGCGTGGTCAGGCCGGTGTTGCGGAACGAGTTGTTCGTCGGGCCGCCCGCGCAGTTGTACTTGGCCTGCGAGGGGCCGCTCGGGAAGGTGAACTCGTTGTAGGTCTCGGCCGTGGTGTTCGTTCCGGTGCAGTACGGCCAGCCGTAGTTGCCCGCCGAGGTGATCCGGTTGAACTCGACCTGGCCGCCGGGACCGCGGTTCGCGTCCGGGCCTCCCGCGTCGGGGCCGTAGTCACCGAGGTAGACGATGCCCGTGGCCTTGTCGACCGACATGCGGAACGGGTTGCGGAAGCCCATGCCGTAGATCTCGGGGCGGGTCTTCGCCGTCCCCGGCGCGAACAGGTTGCCGGCGGGGATGGTGTAGGTCCCGTCGGGCTGCGGGTGGATCCGCAGGAGCTTGCCGCGCAGGTCGTTGGTGTTGCCCGCGGACCGCTGCGCGTCGAACTGCGGGTTGCGGTCGGTGCGCTCGTCGATCGGCGTGTACGCGTTCGACTCGAACGGGTTGGTGTCGTCACCGGTGGTGAGGTACAGGTTGCCCGCGGCGTCGAAGTCGATGTCCCCGCCGACGTGGCAGCACTGCCCGCGGTCGTTGGGCACCACGAGCACGACCTTCTCGCTCGCCATGTTGAGCGTGTTGTCGGCGTTGAGGGTGAACCGCGACAGGTGCAGCTCGCCCTTCCACTGGTCGAACTGCGCCTGGGTGCCGCTGGTGGGAGCGTCACCGCCGGGCGTGCTCAGCGTGGGCGAGTAGTACAGGTAGATGAACCGGTTGGTGGCGAAGTTCGGGTCCGCCGCGACACCCTGGAGGCCCTCTTCGTCATGGGTGTAGACGTTGAGCTTGCCGGCCACCTTGGTGTTGCCGGCCGCGTCGGTGACCCGGACCGTGCCGTCACGGGCGGTGTGCACCACCGTGCGGTCGGGGAGCACCGCGAGGGACATCGCCTCGCCGAGCTCGGCGCCGCCGACGGCCAGCTGGACCTGCTGGTAGTCGGAGGCGGGGATGACAGAGGCCTGGGCCGCCGGCGCCGTCGCCACACTGGCTGCCAGCACCAGTGAAAACGCGGATAAGAGGGGAACCCACGGCCGAAGACGTGGAGACATGAGGGTCCTTTCCTGACCTAGGGGGGCTCAGTCAGGCAAGGCGCGCGCCGCCGCGCTTGTTGCCGGTTGTGCGGGTGGTGCTCATGCCGCTTTCATGACTGGAGGTGCCGACTCCAGATTGCTGCGAATACCTCCTTAATTTATGCAAGTCATAGTCTTTGACCTGCAATGTTATGTGCGACCGGTGCCGAGCCGATCGCAGTCGGATCGTCCATGATGTGATCGACCACCATGCTCGCGGCGCCCCGGGAGGCGGCGCCGAAACCGAGATTTGACGCCATGAAACGGCAGCGCGCCGCGGGCCCGGCGATGACGAGCTGCTCAAGCTCCGCCTGGGCCGGCGGGATGAGCTGCTCGGCGAGCCTCGCGAAGTAGCCGCCGATCACGATCACGCGCGGGTTGAAGAGGTTGACCAGGATCGAGCCGCCGAGCCCGAGCCACCTGCCGACCTCCGCCACCGCGCCCATCGTCCGTTCGTCGCCGTCGGCGAGACCTCGCGCGATCTCCCTCACCCGCTCCTCGGGATCGGGGGTCGGCACGGTGTCCAGCCCGTACGCCTGGTCGGGGGTGGCCGAGCGGACCAGGGCGGCGAACCCGACCTTGGTCTCCCAGCAGCCGACCCGGCCGCAACCGCAGCGGGCTCCGCCGGGGTCGACGGGCAGATGGCCGACCTCGCCGGAGAAGCCGTCCGCGCCGCGCAGCAGGCGGCCGCCGACGATGATGCCGCCGCCCACGCCGACCTCGCCCGTGAGGGAGACCATGTCGGCCGTGCCGGCCGCGACTCCGCTTGTGAACTCGGCGAGCGCGGCGAGGTTGGCGTCGTTGTCCACGGTCACGGGCACCCGGAGGCCGCCGAGCTCCTCGCGGAGACGGTCGGCGACAGGGAGGCCGTGCCAGCCGAGGTTGGGCGCGAAGGCGACCACGCCCCGCCCGCTGTCCACCAGTCCCGGCACTCCGACCACGATGCCGCCGGGTGACGCCCCGGCCCGCTTCATGTCGCCGATGACCCGCCGGGTGACCCGGCCGAGCTCCGCGAGTGACCGGTCGGGCCCCTGGCCCATGGCGTCGAAGCCGATCCGGCGCTCCACCAGGACCCGGCCGCTCAGGTCGGTGCCGTGGACGGCGATGTAGTCGACGTTGATCTCCATGCCGAGCGCGCCCACGTGCGAGCCGTCGAGGGCCACCGCACGGCGGGGGCGGCCGATGGCTCCGGCCCGCTCCGTCCCGACCTCGCGGACCAGCCCGCGATCGAGCAACTCGGCCATCAGGTTGGAGACGGTCGCACGGTGCAGGCCGGTCGAGTCGGCGATGTCCGCCCGGGAGCAGGAGCCCTCTTCACGCAGGTGGCGCAGCACGAGCGCGAGGTTGGCGCGCCGCAGGGAGGCGTGACCCAGCGGCTGGGCGAGACCATTCGCCGAGCGTGTGGGGGATTGCCTCTGAGTCAACGCCGGGCCGCCTTTGTATGTATCGAAGATTAATTAACGCGTTTATAACATGGGCATCACAGGCGCGCACCCACGCCGTAGGTAACGAATCCGCATCACGCGAACCGCCGTTCCGCGTTACACAAGAGTTACGGAAGGCGAAGCGTTTCGACGCTTGCACGATCTTCGAAACCGCGCTTTTAATTCGACGAGCCATGCAAATTAATTCCGTCCGGCCACGAGAGTGGTCTGGTTCGGCGTGCAATTTTCGCAAGGAGGTCTGCGTGCGGCGTGAGGGCACATGGAACGGCGGCCCGGGCACCCCTCGGCGGGGCCCGGCCGATCAGGCCACCGTGCGCCGCTCCAACCTGGCCCTGGTGCTCAGGCACCTGAGAGAGCACGGCGCACGGTCCAGATCGGCCGTCGCCGCGGAGACGGGACTGAACAAGACCACGGTGACCAGCCTCGCGAGCGAGCTTCTCGCCCGCGGCCTCATCAAGGAGACCGGCCCGCAGCACGCCGGCGCGGTCGGCCGTCCCGGGCTCGCGCTCACCCTCGACGGTTCGGGGGTCGGCGCCCTCGGCCTGGAGGTGAACGTCGACTACATCGCGGCGTTCGCGACCGACCTCGCCGGCCGGGTGCTGCTCGACTGGCGAATCAGCTTCAACGCGATGAACAGCACACCGGAACGTTCCCTCGACGAGCTGGCCAGGGCGATCAAGCAGGCGGTCGACGAGCTCGCCCTGCTCGGGGTCAGGGTCGCCGGGATCACCGTCGCCGTCCCCGGGCTCATCGACACCACGACGGGGACGGTCGACGTGGCGCCCAACCTCGGCTGGTACGGCGTGCCCGTCGCGAACGTGCTCGAACGGGCCGACGTCTCGCGCGACGTGCCGGTCACCATCGACAACGACGCCAACCTCGCCGCGCTCGCCGAGTTCACGAGCGGAGTCGCGGCCGGCACTCCCGACCTGGTCTATCTCACCGGAGAGGTGGGGATAGGCGGCGGCATCATCGCGGGCGGCCGGCTGCTCGGCGGCGCGGACGGGTTCGCCGGAGAGGTGGGCCACGTCCCCGTGGACCCCTCAGGCGACCGGTGCGGCTGCGGGCGCATCGGCTGCTGGGAGACCAAGGTCGGGCTCGCCGTCCTGGTCCGGATGGTCACCCCCGACAACGCGTACGGCACGCACGACGGAGTGGTCCGCGACCCGGAGGAGCGCCTGGCGGAGATCGAGGCGCGCCAGGCCGCGGGCGATCCGCATGTCTCCGAGGCCGTCGCCGAGGTCGGCCGCTGGCTGGGCCGCGGCGCGGCCACGCTGGTCAACCTCTTCAACCCCCGGGTGATCGTCCTCGGCGGCTACTTCGCCAGGCTCGCCGACCAGCTCATCCCCGTGGCGCAGGCCGAGCTCGAACGATGGGGGGTGGCCGGGTCGATCGCCCGGTGCTCCTTCGTCGCGTCCGACTTCGGTTTCTGCGCCGCCTCACGCGGCGCGGCGGGCATCGTCGTCGAACGCGTCCTTTCCGACCCCACCACCGTCGACGTCCGCGCGAGCGTGATGCCCTCCTCTGAGAGCACCGAAGGGAGAGCCGACCCGGTGTCCCACCGTGTGAAGCCACCTCGCTGACCCCAGTCCCCCGTCCGCCCGGCCGGGCCGAACCCGGTGTCGGAGCCGTACGCCGACCTCGGCTTCGTCACCGGCGGTGCCGCATCGAGCCCGGCCGGGCGGACGGGTCCACAACCTCAAAACAGCCAGACAGGATCCAGGAGGCAACCCATGCCGGAGTCACCCCCCGACACGGCGCCGCTTCTCGTCATGCGCGGGATCGTCAAGCAGTTCCCCGGCGTCCGCGCGCTCGACGGCGTCGACCTCGACGTCCGCGCGGGTGAGGTGCACTGCCTGCTCGGGCAGAACGGCGCGGGCAAGTCCACTCTGATCAAGATCCTCGCCGGCGCGCACCAGCCGGACGAGGGCTCCATCACCCTGGCCGGCGAGGCCGTACGGCTGTCCACGCCGATCGCGGCCATCCGGCTCGGGGTCTCGACCATCTACCAGGAACTCGACCTGGTCGACGGGCTCAGCGTCGCGGAGAACATCTACCTGGGCCACGAGCTGGCCCGGTTCGGCTTCACCCGTACGGCGCAGGCATCCAAGGCGGTCCGCGACCTCCTGACCCGGCTGGGTCACCCGGAGATCCGGCCGACGACCGAGGTGGGGGCGTTGTCGCCCGCGGCCAAGCAGGTCGTGAGCATGGCGCGGGCCCTGTCCCACGAGACCCGGCTGATCATCATGGACGAGCCGTCCGCCGCGCTCGCGCAGGACGAGGTGACCAACCTCTTCCGCATCATCCGTGAGCTGACCGCGCAGGGTGTGGCCGTCGTCTACATCTCCCACCGGCTGGAGGAGATCCGCGAGATCGGCGACCGGGTGACCGTGCTCAAGGACGGCCGGACGGTCGCGGTCGGCCTGCCCGCGCGGGAGACCTCGACCTCGACGATCGTCTCGCTGATGACCGGCAGGAACGTCGAGTACGTGTTCCCGCCGCGTCCCGTCCCCGGCAGCCACGACGGCCGCCCGGAGGTGTTGCGGGTGGAGGGGCTGACCGTCCCCGGCCGGGTGCGGAACATCTCCTTCTCCGTACGCGCCGGTGAGATCGTCGGCCTGGCCGGGCTGGTCGGCTCGGGCCGGTCCGAGATCATCGAAGCGGTGTACGGCGCCCGCCGCGCCACCGGCCAGGTCATTCTGGACGGCAAGCCGGTCCGCTCCGGCAGCCCGAGCCGTGCCGTACGGCTCGGCATGGGGCTCGCACCGGAGGAGCGCAAGGCCCAGGCGCTGCTCCTCGACCAGAGCGTCGCCCGCAACATCACGCTCGGCGCGCTGAGCAAGTACTCCAGGTTCGGCTGGCTGGACCGGGGCCGGGAGATGGCCGACGCCCGCCGGCACGCGGAGTCCCTCGGCATCCGGCCGCCGGACCCCCGGCGGGCCATCAGGACGCTGTCGGGCGGCAACCAGCAGAAGGCCGTGCTCGCCCGATGGCTGGTCGACGGCCGCAAACTGCTCCTGCTCGACGAGCCCACCCGCGGCGTCGACGTGGGCGCCCGCGCGGAGCTCTACGCGGTGATCAGACGGCTGGCCGACGAGGGCGTGGGGGTGCTGCTGGTCTCCAGCGAGGTCCCCGAGGTGCTCGGGCTGGCCGACCGCGTCCTGGTGATCAAGGAAGGCTCGATCATCCACGAGTCCGGCGCTGAGGAGCTGGACGAACACGCAGTTCTCGACATGATCATGGAAGGGAGCCTCGCATGAGCGAGCCCCGAGTACCTTCGGTCGCCGAACCGCCGCAGGCGCCGCTCCCCAGCGGCCACGCCAACGGGAGCGAAGGGTTCCTGACCCGCC
>NZ_BOOQ01000070.1 GCF_016863315.1 Planotetraspora silvatica | reverse complement strand
CTAGGCGCGTGGCGGCCAGGGCGGTTATCCCGATGAGGTCAAGATCTACGACCTCCACCGGAGCAGCCCCGTGATGCCACAGGTAGCCATTGGCCCTGCCTAACTCCATGGCCGCGGCGTAGCGGCGATACATCGAGATTAAGTGCTCGGCGATCATGTCCGTGGACTCAAAGGTTGGCTCGCGCAGCAGTTCAATTGCGATGTTCCAAGGCTGACGGATCGGTATACCAAGAGCTCCGAATGGGGTCACCCCTCGCTGATGTGAAGATTCGCTGGCGATCGCCCGTAGGGATTGTCGGATCTCGCCGTCCCCATTGGACGCGGCCGTGCAGGCCAAGAGAAGGTACGCCTGCTGCTGCGGAGGGCGGAGAGCGGCAGGAGTCTGAGCCTCTCGCCCGCTGCTCGCCACCGCCAGTCGTTCGACGGCGCGGTTTAGATCATCAAAGGGACGCGGTCTCGCCATCGTGCGTAGAAAGCTTCCAAAGGCGAGTCCTGCCCAGTCGTACATGTCCGCAGCGCGCAGAAGGAATTTCCGGGCACTTCCATCGGCCAGGATTGCCCACGATGCCGCCTCGCGGAACGCCGAGGCGATTTCCATGACCTGAGTCCAGCGGACGTCATCGACGTCCAGTATCTGCCCGGCGACGCGCGCTCCTTCCCCCTGGTCCGTAAGTTCACGCTGGACGGTATTGGCGTAGGACTCAAGGAAGTTCATCCGGGCCGTGACAAAGGAATCTTCGATACCAAGCAGCCGAAGGTGATGCTCCGCCATGTCAGATCACATCGCGGATGTTACTGAGTTGCGCAGGCGAGGTGAAGCGGGGGTTGATGTGCGCCCACTCTTTCGTGAAGATCTTCCGATGACGGTCAAAAGTCCATTTCTCGCAGTCTCGTATCTGGTTATCCGGAAGTGCGATCTTGACGAGGATCTCTCCTTCGGTCTGGAAGGCCGAGAAGCGCCGGTAGGCATTTAGATCGCGCACCTCCTCGGCGACACCTTCGATCTCCACTGCAGGTCGGGGTGCCAATACGACCCAGCAGGTGTAGAGATAGGCGTGGTCGCGCTGGCCGAAGTCTGTACCAAACCAGAGCGCTACGGAACGCGCGCTGTGGAAGAGGTTTGTCTTAGCCACAGCATCACGTTCAACGGTGCCGGCTGTGAAGGAGATGAACGGTGTGACTTCGCGAAAGGGACGCCCACTGCCCGGATCGATACCATCGAACTGATTGACGTGATGATCAGCATTTGTTGAGGTGAGCTTCTCGCGAATCTGAAGCGGAGTGATCGTGTGGACATCACGCCACCAGTTGCAGTGGAGTCCTTCCCCTGAGTCGATCAGCTGCTTTGCTTCATCGTCACCGCCGAGGGAAATCCCCTTGATACACCACTGGACAATCATTAGCGTCCTCCCGGAGACTCCACTTGATCATCATGGCGGAACAAGGCCCAGCCCTGGGCGGTTTCTAGGCACTTTCTAGACACCCCGATCGCAAGATCCCTTTCGCCCACGATCTGCCAGGTCGGCGTCTTCAGGAGGTTCATGCAGTTCTCTGGTGAGCTTCGGGAGCGAGCCTCGTGCGTGCCTGTTGCCCAGCAGCCCTGGCATCTCAGCACATCGGGGGTCCTCATCGAGCTGAAGACGGGACATGCGCGGGATGATCTTCCCCTTGCTGCTCGCGGTGCCAGGAGTCAGCGCAGCTCAAGCCCTGTGAGCTGTCGGCGTCACTCGCGATCTCCTAACGCAGGTGCCGCGTGGAGAGACGCTGCTTGCGAGTGGGGGCACTCGAGAACGGGCAGCCTTTAGCGCGCTTTCGGACCTATCCCAAGGGTGACCCGGGCGACCATCGACCCGGCACACAATCCGTGCCCTGTATTGCGCGGCGGACGGGATCCTGGCCGCCGACTTCTTCCGTGTGGCGAGGGTCCCGCTCGCCCGGTACTGCTTCGCCGTGGTGTGCCCCCGCGCGATTCTGACCGGATCCTTATGAACGCCACACTCCTGCGCAGGTCCTCACCGACTACGAGGACTATTTCAACGAGCACCGTTCACACCGTGCGCTGAACCAGGCCAGCTCCGGCACTCCCTGTCCCTCTCGACGTCGGCCTCACGGTCAGCCGCCGAGACCGGCTCGGCAGCCCTGCTACACGAATACTCCCAGATCGCCGGAGGTGACACGAAAAGCGGTACTGACAGCCGCCGGCCGACCGGCGGTTCATCCCTTGGTGGCACCCGCAAGCATGCCCGAGACCAGAGCGCGCTGTGAGAACAGGAACAGGACCAGTACCGGAACGATGGCGATGATGATCGCCAGTGCCAGTTCCGGGCTGGTGATGTTCAGGCCGGCACCGGCCACCGGGTTGAACGACGGGGTGGACGACAGCAACTGGTTCAGCCCCACCTGAATAGGGAACTGGTCGCTGTTCGGCAACACCAGGTACGGGAGGAAGAAGTTGTTCCAGTTGCCGACGAAGCTGAAGAACGCGACGAGCGCGGCGACCGGTTTCGCCAGCGGCAGCGCGATCCGGGTGAACAGCTGCCATTCCGAACATCCGTCGATGCGCGCCGCGGCCAGGATCTCCCTCGGCAGGGTCGTCGCGAAGTAGATGTACACCAGATAGACGCCGAAGGGGTAGAACGAGAACGGCAGGATCACCGACCAGATCGTGCCGATCAGCCCGAATTGGTTGAGCTCGAGGAAGATCGGCAACACCAAGGTCGCCGTCGGCATGATCATGACCATTAGTGTGATTACGAGCAGGGTTTTCCGGCCCCGGAACTTCGTCAGCGCCAGCGCGTACCCGGCGGGGACGCTGGTGGCCAGGGTGATAACGAGCGCCCCGATGGAGTAGACCGCGGAATTACGCAGCCACATCAGCAGCGCGTGGTCCTGAAACGCAATCAGGTGCTGCCATGCTGCGCCGAGATTGGCCAGAGACCCGAAAGACAGCGGGTTGTCATGGATGAGCTCGTTCGCCGTCTTGGTCGGGGCGAGCAGCAGCCACACGACCGGCACGACGAAGAACAGCAGCAGTGCCGCGAACAGCGCGATCACGATGAGATTCGGCACCAGGGTCGTCTGACGGCGCCGAGTCGCCGACGCGTTAGAGGCGTTCGTCATGATTCGTCCACCTTGAACAGGTCGGAGCGGGTCACCAGCAGCGCGGCACAGATCAGCCCGAGCGCGAGCAGGAAGATCGAGATCGCGGCGGCGCCGTTGAAGTCGCCGTGCTGGAAGGCGAAGACGTAGGCCAGCTGGTTGGGTGACCATGTCGGGCTGACTCGGCCGAGGCTCGCCGTCTGAAGCATCTGCGGCTCGACGAACAGCTGTGTGCCGCCGGCGAAGGCGAGGATGGCCATGTACGCGATCCACTTGCGGATCATCGGGATCTGGATGTGCCATGCGGTCTTCCATGGGCCGGCGCCGTCCGTCCGGGCCGCTTCCAGCACCTCGTCGGGGATGTTGTTGAGCGCGCCGTACATCACCACGATCCAGCCGCCGGCGCCGGTCCAGAATGCGATCAGCACGAGGATCACCGGGAGATCGCCCGGCGACAGCACCGCCGCGAAGTCGGCGAAACCCAGGGAACGCAGCAGCCATGACACGGGGCTGACCGCCGGGTCGAGCATGAACAGCCACACGAGCACGCTCGCCACGCCGGCGAGCGCGCCCGGCAGGTAATACAGGAAGCGGAAGATCGCCGAGAGTCTCGGTCTCATCCGGCTGCGCAGCACGATGGCGACGACGACTGTCAGCACCACCACCGACAGCAGCCACATCACCAGGTACAGCGAGATGTTGAGGAAGGCGGGCGCGAACCGGTAGTCCTGCGCCACTTTGATGAACTGGTTGAGCCCGGTGAACTGGCCGCGGTCGTTGGTCAGCGCCAGAAAGAACGCGTACACCGTGGGGAAGATCCCGAAGGCCAGCAGCAGGATCGCGTAGCCGGAGACGAACAGGTAGCCGGCCAGACCGGCCCGTCCTCGCGTGGCGGCGCGACGACGGACCGGCGTGACAGAGGACACTGCTTCATGTCCGGTGTTCAATGCGGTCATTTGGTAGCAATCGTGTATCCGACGGACTTCGCCTCGTCGGTGATCGCCGTCTGCCACTGCGGGAGCGTCTCGGTGAGGGTCTTGCCCTGGGTCAACGCCGGCAGTACGACGTTCGACCAGGCCGTGGCGTCGCTGAACTTGGTGTTCGACCAGCCGGTCCAGACCAGATCGGCCGCCTGCTGGAAGACGTCGCTGATGTCGGTCGCGAAGTACTTGCTGTTCGCGGGGTTGGCCAGCCACGCCTTGGCCGCCGGAACGTAGGCGGGGTAGGTCGGCGCGTTCGCCTGGAAGTCATTGGATGTGGTGAGCCAGGTGGCCAGGTCGGTGGACGCCTTCAGGTTCGTGCTGTGCGAGGACACCATCCAGACTCCGCCGCCCACGTTGCCGGTGGCCGCGGTGGTCTCCCCTTCCCAGGTCAGCGGGGCCGCGGCGGCGATCTGTCCGGCCGGGACCTTGAAGGCCGCGTTGAACAGGTACTGCCCGTACCAGGACGGGCCGTTGGCCATCAGCACCTTGCTGCCGCCAGGGTCCTTGGCGAAGCCCTGGCTGAAGAAGCCCTGCGTGGTCACCGCCTTGGCGGCGATCAGTTTGTCGAGCAGGGTCGCCATCCGGGTGCAGTTTCCGTCCGCCAGGTCGACCTTGAGCGTGGCCGGGTCCTCCAACTGGAACGCCGGGCACTGGCTCGACCAGAAGTAGGACTCTTGGGAGTTGGTGTCGCCGACGGCGCCGACCAGGTACCCGGGGTGTTCCTTGGCGACCTGCTCCCCCAGCGCCTCGTACTGCTCCCAGGTGGTGGGCACCTGGTAGCCGAACTTGTCCATCAGCGTCTTGTTGTACCAGAGCACGACCTGCGCGATGTCGTTGCGCAGGCAGTAGGTGTGCCCGTTGAACTGGCACGGTGCCAGCGAACCCTTGGCGAAGCCGTCGAGGGTCTGCTGTGGCACCAGGTTCGCATCCAGTGGGGCGGCGAACGCCGTGGCGGACGGGCTGGTCGGCTGGGAGGCCCATGTGACGTCCGTGGGGCTGCCGAACACGACGTCTGGCCAGCCGTTGCCGGTCCGGTCGAACAGTTGCACTTTGGTCTGCAGGTAGGTCGAACCGTTCGCGCTGCCGTCGTAGGTGACGATGTTCATCTTCACGTCGGGGTGCGACTTCTGGTACTGCTGCACGGCCGGAAGCCGGGTCGAGTCCGCCCATACCGTGATCTGCGAGCCGGCGGTCTGCGCGGCGGGCTTGAAGGCGGCCGACGGGCTCGCCGTGGGGGTCGACTGGGTGGCGCTCGCGCAGCCGCCAAGCATTGCGGCCGCGGACAGCGACAGCAGTGCGAAGGCACTGCGCGACACCAGGCGCCGCATGCCTGGCTTCGCTGGCTCGGGTGACTTCATGGATATGCCTTTCTGCATTTTAGGGGGGTTCAGGCGCCTGGCTCGACGAATTGCCGCAGCTCAGGTCCGTAGTCGAAGTGCGCGGGCAGGGAGATCCCCGGCCCCTGCGGGGCGTGCACCAACCCCGCAGCGTCGACGTGCCGCTCCCGCACCACGGTGCGGGACGTCACGAGTGATTCGTAGTAGGTGGTGTTGGAGATCGCCATGCAGAGGTGGTGGTTCGGGATATCCGAACCGTGCACCTCCGCCCGGATCCGGTACGCGTCGGCCAGGTGGGCCGTGCGCATCGCACCGGTGATGCCGCCCCGCAGCGTCGTGCTCGCGCGCACGCCGAACGTCGCCGCACCGGACTTGATGAAGTCGGCGGAGTTCATGTGCGCTCCGTCGGAGGTCTCCCCGACCAGCAGGGGAACGTCCGTCGCCTCGGCCAGCCGCTGGTACGCGGTGATGCTGAACTCGCGCATCGGCTCCTCGTACCAGAGGTAGTCGGCCTCGCTGAGGGCGCGGCCGAGCCGGATCGCATCTGGCAGGTCGAACCCGGCCGAGCCGTCGTACATGAGCGGCACGTCCGGGCCGACGTGCTCGCGCAGTGCGACGCACAGCGCCGCGTCCCGGGTGGCGTCGCCCCAGGCGTGCAGCTTGATGCCGTGGTATCCGAGTTCGAGGCACTGATCGGCGACGTCGAGGAACTCTTCGGTGGTGGCGAAGGTCGATGTCGACGCGTACGCCGGGATCTCCGTACGGAAGCCGCCGAGCACCTGCCAGGTGGGCTGTCCGCTCACCCGGCCGGCCAGGTCCCACAGGGCGATGTCGATCAGGCCGAGGGTAGGCAGCGGGAGCTCCTGGATCCGGTCCAGTTCCCACACCCGGTGCCACAGCCACTCGCGCTGGAACGGGTCCTGCCCGAGCAGCTCCTCGCGGAACACGCGGTCCACCAGGTCGTCGAGCATGACCGCCGCACCCGGGCGGGCGAACAGCGCGACTCCCTCCGCGCCCTCGTCGGTGCCGATGCGCAGGACCGCGCCCTCGCCCGCGGGGGCGCTGCCGCCCAGTCCGTGCCTCCACTGGAACGGAGGGTCGGCCGCCGGGACGTGGATCCGGTGGACCTCAACATGCGTGATCTTCATTCTGACCTTCTGTTCAGGGGGCGCCGTTCGCCCCGGACCTGCTTCAGAAACCGCCGTAGACCTGGAGTTCGTAGATGCTGCCGCCGTTCCAGTTCGACCCGGTGACGGTCAGCCGGACATACCGCGCCTGCACCGGCGCCGGGGCGAAGGAGGGGTTGGTCCGGTCCGTGGTGGCCGTGGCGGTGTGGTCGTCGAACGTCGACCACGCCGTTCCGTCCTGCGAGTACTCGAGCCGGTATTTGTAGCCGTTGGTCAGCTCGAACGTCGTCACGATGCTCTTCACGGAGGTGACCTGACCGAGGTCGACCTGGATCCATGACGGGTCGGGAAGGCCGAGGCCCTGGGCCCACCGGGTCGACAGATCACCGTCGACGGCCAGCGACGGGATGTTCGGCTCCGAATACGAGGACACGGTCACCGGCTTCTTCAGCGCGAGATCGTTGTCCGCCGGGGTGGTCAGCGTCAGCTGACTCGGCGCGGAGGTGTTGCCGGCCGCGTCCTGTGCGGTGACCGAGAACGTGTACGGCGTCGCGGGGGTCAGCCCGGACACGCGCAGTGTCGTCTGCCCGGTCAGCGCGATCTGCTTGCCGTCCTGGGTGACCGTGTAGCCCGCGATCCCCGTGTCGTCCGTCGCGGCGGGCCAGCTCAGGTCCAGGGTGCTGGGCAGCAGCACGTTCGCCGACGGCTTTCCGGACAGGACGGGGGCCTGCGTGTCGGTTCCCGTAGCCAGTGGAGCGCCGTAGACCTGCAGTTCGTAGATGCTGCCGCCGCTGAAGTTGGACCCGGTGACGGTCAGCCGCACATAGCGGCCGGCGATCGGCTGGGCAAGTGCGGAGTAGTTCGCCGAGGTGTTCGTGCTCGTGGCGGTGTGGTCGTCGAAGGTCACCCAGTGGCTCTGGTCGGTCGAGACCTCCAGCCGATACTTGTACCCACTCGACTTCTCGAAGGTGGTGATGACGCCGCTGACGTTGTACTGCGCACCGAGGTCGACCTGGATCCACGACGGGTCGGGAAGGCCGAGCCCCTGCGCCCACCGGGTCGACAGGTCACCGTCGACGGCCAGCGACGGGATGTTCGGGTCCGAATAGGAGGACACCGTCACCGGCTTGTTCAGCGCCAGGTCGGTACCGGCGGGCATCGTCACGGTGAGCTTCTTGCTCTTGCGTGACTGGTTGCCCGCCGCGTCCCGCGCGGTCACGGTGAAGGTGTACTTCCGTCCTGCGGTCAAGCCGGTGACGCGTGTCTGCGGGCCCTTGGAGGCGCTGACCAGGTCGCCGTCGCGGTAGACGGAGTAGCCGGTGACGCCGACGTTGTCCTGCGAGGCGGGCCAGCTCAGCTGGGCGACGGTCGGGAACGCCGTCACCGCGGAGGGAGTGCCCGGAACCGACGGCGCGGAGTGGTCGGCGGACGGCTGGTCCGGGTCGAGGTGGCGGTACTGCGGTTGCAGACCCGCGTTGTCCACGATCGACGCCGGCAACTGCTGGCAGCCGTCGACCGTCGTGTTGTTGGCGACCGTGGAGTTCAACGTGTTGGCCTGGGTCGTGTACTGCGGCTGCGTGGTGTAGTTGTACTCCGCGTCGATGTTCAGCCCGTGGTTCATCAGCAGCCACTGATAGGCCACGTTGCAGAACGCGTTCTGCGTCGTGTGGAAGTACTGGCTGCCCTCATCGTGGTAGATCGCCCCGTAGGCGGGCGTGGGGATGTCGGAGATGTAGTTGCCCGATACCACGCTGCCCGGGTTGGAGCTCAGCGTGTAGATCGCCCCGCCGTCGGCCTGGTGCTTCATGATGTCGAAGACCCGGTTGTCGGTGATGATGTTGTTCTTCGCCGTGGTGGGGGTGTCCCAGACCGGCACGCCGGAGTTGCCCGGGTAGTTGGTGTCGCCGCCCTTGTCGGTCAGGCCCCAGCCCCAGCCGACCGAGATCCCGCTGTAGGGCAGGTTGTAGACCTTGTTGTGGCTGATCACGCTGTGATCGGTGTAACCGGCGAAGATGCCCAGAGAACCGCCGTACTGGTCGGCCACGTTCGTCACCACGTTGTTGGTGACCCTGTTGTTCTTGGTGATCGACCGCGCGTCGTCCGGGTGCGCGTCGATCACGTCGGTCCCACCGACCTGCACGCCGGTACCGGCGATCTCCTTGAACACGTTGCCGTTGATCACCGTGCCCTGAGAACCGGTGTTGAGGTTCAGCCCGACCGCGCCGAGGTGGGTGAAGGTGTTACCGGCGAAGGAGATGCCATGGCCGTAGGTGACGTTCACCGCTCCCGGCGTCTTGACCCACTTGAGCCGCGTGGAGTCGAAGTCGGGGTTGTCCGTGCCGACGATCCGGAAACCCGCCTGCCCCTCCACCATGCCGTCCGCCGAGCTGGGCGCCAGCCAGGTGGCGTAGGAGAAGGTGATCCCCTCGAAGCCGACATTGCTCACCGGATGATCGATGTCGCCGTTCAGGTCGACCAAGTCCTGCACCCGCGGCACGGTCACCGTCGCGGTGGCGAGGTCCTGGCCGGGCTTGGGCATGTAGTAGAGGTCGCCTGTGGTCTTGTCTAGGTACCACTCACCGGGGGTGTCCAGGAACTCGTAGGCGTTCTCCAGCCAGCTCGGCGTCTGGATCTCCTGCCCCTGGTGCAGGTTCGCGTTGTGCCAGCACTGCTGCTGCATCGTCATCGCGGTCGCGGTGATGCTCTGCACCGGACAGCGGTAGTGCATCCAGCCCCAGCGGCTGTCCACCTCGATCGCCGACTGGTTCTTCAGGCTCTGCAGGCTCTGGTCGATGATCGCGTATCCGGTCGCGGTCTTGGAGAACCCGGGCGGGTTGTCGCCGGTACGGGCGCGTGTTTCCAGCTCCCCGTCGACGTACAGCTGACGCGTGTCGATACCGCCGACGTGGGCCTTGTAGATGTTGCGCGCCGGATCCGACAACACCCACCCGCTCACCCGGCTGCCGCCATCCAGCACCGGGTGGGCCCCGGTCGCGGCCCGGTAGGTAATCCGGTGTCCGTTCTTGCCCGAGTCGGCGCTGGTCAGCGTGAAGGTATCCGTGATCGGGTAATCGCCGTCGGCCAGCACGACATCGATGTCGCCTTTTGCCCGCTTGGAGATGCCCCGGACGTAGTCTCTGGCACGGTCGAGCGTTTTGAACGGAGAGGCCTTGGTCCCGGAGTTGCCGTCCCGGCCGGTCACCGGCGAGACATAGACGCTGACGTCCGCTGAATGCGCGTCCGCGGCCCAGGCGGAGCCGGCGGGCACCAATGCGGTGACGGCGAGGGCGAGCCCGGCCGCCGCAGTGAACGCTCTACGGGCAGCACGAAATGACACAGATAATGCCGACATTGAATCCCAATCAACGCGTGCGGGAACTGGAGGGGTGATCACGCGGCAGTCCTCCGGCCGAGGACTGAAGTGAGCCGAACGGATCGGCTGGAACGGAACCCGGGCGACCGGGTTATGTGCGGGTGACCAGCCGGTCGCGGATCCGGCGTTCGAACTGGTCACGTGTGGTTTCGACGTGCTCGATCATCAGCTTCGCGGCGGTCTCGGGGTCGCCGGCCGCGATTGCCTCGGCGATGCCGATGTGCTGCGCGCCGGCCACTTCGAGCGATCCAGGCACGTCGCCGTGGAACAGGAGCACGTCAGACTGCAGCGCGAACTTGCGAATGTTCGCGACGGCGGCTTGGAGGAACACGTTCTGCGCCGCGGTGCTGACCGCGTTGTGGAAGAGCTCGTCGGCATCGGCGAAACCCTTGGCGTCGGCCTGGTTAGCGGCCGACATGGACTGCTCGGCATGCTCCCGGAGCGAACGCACCTGGATCGGTGTGGCGAGGGTCGCCGCACGCGCGGCGGTCTCCCCCTCTATCAACCGGCGGTAGTCCAGAAGCATCACCACGTGCTGCAGGTCGGTGGGCTGGAAGTGCGCCAGTTCCTCGTCGGCGGGGCTGGCGGGCGCATCTGAGGAGGCGACGAAGATGCCGGCGCCCTTGCGGACACTGAGCCTGCCGATCGCGGCGAGCACCTTGACCGCTTCTCTTGTCACGTTGCGGGTGGCGCCGAGGATCTCGGCGAGCCCCTTCTCCGTGGGGAGCCGGTCGCCGGGCCGCAGGTGGTGCTCGGCTATGTAGGCCAGCAACTGCTCCGCGACCAGCTCATAGCCGGGACGGTAGCGGTCGGAGTCGCCGGCATGTTCGCCGTCGCCGAGTCTCTCCATACCTGCCGCCATCGGGCCACTCCTCGGAAGATAGATCTGCTCTATTGCAGGAGAGTATGCCCCCAGGGGTCCGGAAACAGAAGAAGAGTTTGCTAAGAATCTTGGTCATTCTCCTGTGATAGCAGACATTCATGCATATATCAGACAAAAGGGACACGCATTGACCAGATCTATCGCCCTAGTCCAGAAGATGCGCGCCAGCAGTTTGATCACCGTGGTGACCAGGTTCACCGCGGATCGCACCTACGGCGACGAGGCGTTGCAGAGCGTGGCCCGCCGGATGGTCGCCCTGGCCGACCGCGCCGGGGGTCAAGCCACCCACGGTCAACGCTTCCGCGCCCGGGAGCACTTCACCACCACCTCCCGCTACGAATGGATGCTCTGAACGCCGCCTGGCGACAGGAATCGCGGCCGATCTGCTGGCTGTACTGCCCGCGCACTCCTGCATCGCCGGGGTAAAACTCGCCGCGCGAGGTCGCCGACCGCCCGGTAGCGTGATCGAAGCGAAGACCCGCCGGCTCATGCGGGGGCGATTCAGCCCCCGCGGGTCGACATGCGAAAGGGCGGAAGAAGATGCGGTACGCGAGGACGCTCGTCGAGGCGCATCTCTACATCAGCCTCACTCTTTCCGCGGACGGGAGCCACGGGGACGCGGCGCGCAACCACCAGGCACTGACGGCACTGATTGAAGGACCCAACGCCTGGACGCTCCGCTTCGAAGAGCCGGGTGGCGGGGCTCCGCCAATCGAGATCTGCGTACGGTACGAGACCGAGGCCGAGGCGAGACGCGACGCGCTGACATTCGGCCGGGGAGTGTCCGAGGTCATCGACGCGGGCCAGTGGCTGCAGATCAGCGCGGTGTACGCGCGCCGCGCTCTGCGGGAGGGCCTGTTCTTCGCCACGGATCCCACCGACGGCGAAAAGTATCAGGGCATCGTGTCGGGCTGGAAGCTCGCGCGCGACACTACGGCCGAGGCCGCCAAATTCCTCGATGATGACGATGAGATGCCGGACTCGGCGTTCTGGACGGCGATGGGGATGAGCACGCGCCGCGAGTCACCGGAACGCTTCACCCGGGAACGGCTGGACAGCGACTACGTCTTCTGCCAGACCAGCCTTGACGACTTCCTGAGGCTGCACGCCAAGCGCTGGGGCTGATCAGTTGCCGGCGAAGTAGGTGTACGGGCCCACCGGCACACCGTCCGGTCAGCCGTTGGTGGTCTTGTACGCCGCGCGGGCGGCGTGGACTGCTTCGAGGTTTTCGTCGGTCCAGCGCACGACGGTGTTGACGATGCCGAACAGCTCCTACCGCGTTGCGCGACCGCTTATCGGTTCAGGGAACGAAGCAGCCGAAGTAGCCCGAACGCGATGATGTCCTCCCGAATCGAGCCGTCCCAGACAAGGTTCTCGACCTGATCGAGAGGGAAGATCGCAGGTTCGATGTATTCGGCGGGATCGCTGTACTGCGAGGCCTTGGTCGACACTCTCGGGCCCCGAGCAACGACGTGATAGACGGTGTGCAACGCCTTCAGCATCGGTGTCGACTCGTGAAATACCTCGAAAGAGTCAGCCACGATCCCCAATTCCTCGAGTAGCTCGCGCTCGGCCGCGACAACGGGCTCCTCTCCTTCCTCGATTCCGCCTGCCACAGTCCGTAGAACCAGCTCACTGCCCATCCCGAGACGTTTCTCCCTGATGAGCCACACATTCTCATCGTCAACCGGATAGACCCTGACCACGTCGTCACAGGCCGCAAATTCGGCGAACACCGACTGTCCACTTGCGTCCTGCGTCGGCTCCAGCACCACATCAAAGACTTTTCCGCGATAAGCGACCTCGAGGGAATCGCGTTTCACACCTGGCATCCGGTCAACTCTCATGACAACCATCCATTGAATCACGTCAATAGTTTGTGGCCCGTTGCCACATCTTTTCGAACTGATTAGTGAAGTATACATACCATACCGGAGAAGTGGCCGGCTTAAGCTCTAGGTGGGGTCGAGCGTTCGAAGAGCCTTCATACGTATAAAACTCCACGAAAGTGCGCGCTTCGGGAAGACCTTCGTCCACAACGGCCAGGCTCATGGCCGGAACATGATCAAGCACCCGAATTTGCATTTGAGTTGCGTAACGATTGCGAAGGGAAGCGAACCTATCAAGGCTCTGACGAACGTCACGATCATACTCGGACGGATCGGCGTCGTTCAGAAAATTCAGCGCCGCGACCGCGCTGGCCTTGGATCCCGGCTCGATCAACAAGACCCTGCAGCTACCGCCAGCCTCCAGGATGTGCTCGACGCTCCCCAGGTTCTCCAGGGAGAACGCGCGCAGCGACATACCGCTTAGCGACAGCCGCCGACCGCCTCGCAAGGTCATGGGCCATCCCGGCATGACCTCACGGCGTTTCAGCACACCGTCGACCTCCGGAAAGACCATCGCCTGCAGGGCTTGGACGGATTTTTCGACCTCTGCCGTACTTCTTCCATTCGCCATACTCTGCCGCCGCAAATTGAACAGCGCTATTCCTGCCGCCAGCATGAACCCAGAGACCGCCCCGCTGACCAACTCCAAAACGTGTCGAATGTCCTGCAGGGGGTCCTTTGATTCCCATAGACCCGCCGACACCGCGACTAATATCACAATGGGCAGAATTAGACCGGTGACGGTGAGGAGCGCAGCGACCGCCTCGAGCCAATCGCGCCAGCGGATCCTTCTCATGGCGTTCTCCAGTATGTGCTATACGACCGTGGCTTTACCATAGGCGGTATATGCCCACGTGGTGCAGTGAT
The DNA here is from genome assembly GCF_016863315.1 of Planotetraspora silvatica. GTDB lineage: Bacteria > Actinomycetota > Actinomycetes > Streptosporangiales > Streptosporangiaceae > Planotetraspora > Planotetraspora silvatica. Next base: position 10,584 of record NZ_BOOQ01000070.1, on the reverse strand, counting down.
CGGGAAACGAGATGGAACGCTCCTAGGAATGCCGATACTCATGTTTCGGATGGCCGTAATCATCAACCTGGGATTTTCGGCCGAACCCAACAGCGCCCGCGGAGATGACTGCTGTGAGTGTCAGCATGAAAACCGACGTACTTGTGACCCTGTCAAATCGGCATACGACATGGCCGGCCCCTGCCGACCTGTCAGAGGCGGGATGCACAGGCGTTCGGATCATCGCAAAGGGAAGAGTCCTCCCACTCCTTGAGGGCGGAGCACTGACTCCCTGGATCCACGCCGCACGAGACAGGGGCATCAAGGTGCTGCTCGATCTTCCGGGCGACAAGCCTCTAGTCAGGCGACTCACCGGCGCCCGCCGCCTCACCACCGGTGACGAGGTGGTCCTCACCGACAGCATCGAGGAAGGACACGGAAGAAGTCCGGGGTCGAAGATCATTCACGTTGATCACGGTCGACGATTGGTCGACAATGTGACCGTCGGGGATGAGATCGACATCGCCGACGGCGCCTACGTGTTCTCCGTCATCGCTGTGGGCGAAACGCAAGTGGCAATGCGATGCGTGGCGGCATCACCTGTAACGCTCTCGGCCAGAAGCGTCGCCCGGCGGAACGCGGCACTGCGCGTCTCCTGTCCGACCGCGTCCGAACTCGAGCTGGCCACTCGCCTTGGTCCGGAGTTAGCCAACGCCTACGTCGTGTCCTTCTGCGAGCAGGCGTCCCAGATCGCGAGCATCCGTGACAGCGTGATCGGCGCTGCCGTCTTCGCCAAGATTGAGTCGGCGCGCGGCTGTGCTGAAGCGGCACGCATAGCCGAAGTCGCGGATGGCGTACTCATCGGCAGACACGACCTCAGTACCGAACTCGAACCATCCGCGGTCTGGGAGGTCGTACGGAACACGGCGGAGATCTGCCGACGTGCACAGCGCCCCGTCATTGTCGGGTCGCGCATCCTGGAGAGCATGTGCGACCAGTCCAAGCCGTCCGCCACTGATGTCGCCGACATACGGCAACTTCTGAGTCTGAGGGTGGATGGGCTGTTGCTCGCCGGTTCGATCTCAGTGCTCCATCCCCTGCGAGCCGTCCGCGTCCTGCGAGATCTGTGCGGGTGACCTGCGTAGGCCATCCGAATCAGGCCCTGACCTCGAAAAGAGAAGCGTGCGAAGAGCGGCGTGACCGTTTATGACACGACTTCCGGCGAACACGAAGGCCGACGTCCGCTCGGCCAGGCGCAAGAGATTCGCTAGACGCCGGTCTATCTGGGTCGCAGTGAAGACTTCGCTGCTCCCGTCGAGAAGTTGTTCGTTCGCTTGGTAATACCCCGAATATTCGCCGGCACAAATCCACTGGGCGTCCTCTGCTGTCAGCCGCCGGATGTGGGGGGCAGCCGAACCTTCCGCTCGCAGGACCACCAGTGTGTCGATTACGGCCGCTCCGCCCCCGTTGGAGCCGGTAGCAAACAGGCGATTGGCGTCATAAAGAGCCCGGGTGCCGTCGGCCGGGTCGGGATACGACGGTTCAGGTGCCGGCCCGGCTCCGGAGTACATAGACACGGTCTCGTGCTTGAGCAGTATGCGTCGCTCCGGAAGGGAATACGCTCTGCCGGTATCGGCACAGGCCACGAACCAATCCTCGGCAAGGACGGCTACCTCGTACTCTGGATCCGCGAGGAACTGCGCGATGATGTGGGACTTCCCGGCGCCGGACGCGCCGAGGAGTGCCACGGTCCCGGTCTGGCTCCGGACATCAACCGGGTTCTTGTACGTGAGCCGAAGTAGCGCTCCATGCATGCCCTCGAACCGTCCCGGCAACGAGATCGCTGTCGCCGACCTCAGGGCCAGATCAGCTTCTATCATGGTCATGCATTTGAAGGCGATGACCTCTTGGGCGCGGGTGTTGAGAGCACGCCGCACCCCTTCTTCGATGGCCAGTTCATAATTCGTCGGAGAACCGCTTAACAGCACGACCGAGACCGTGGCAGCGATGGGCCGAACCGCGACGGGAGCGTGTGAGACCATCCGGGCGCCCATACAGTCAGCCAGCGTAGGATCCTCGATCCAGATCTTCACTTCGAGGTTCTTTTCACCTAAGGGCAGCATCGCCGTCACCACATACGGCGCCAGTTCCGCACGACGATCGGCATCTAGGGCAACTCGGACAGCGGGTTTCATCCTGAATGCCCCCTGGGATGCACGGATCCGCCGACCATAACATTCGATCCCGTTCGGCCCTGCTGGCTCAAGCGCTGGTCTTTCGTGGCTGGCGCTCGGTTCGGGCCTCGTTTCGCCACACGCCCAGCATGACTCCTCGGAGGCCCGAGTGACGCGGCGAAGGCCTCACGTCGCGCGGACACGTTGTTAGAACTGGCCGATTCGCTAAGGACTCGACTCGTTCGGGATCGCCAGCAAACTCACCGTTGCGGGACACGCACGGGAGGGGACAGCTGAGTGGCGCGTCCCCGCAGGTCAGGCAATATGAGCCAGATGTGTGACCAGCGCTCTCCTAAGAGGTCCTAACAAAATTGCCTCAGGAGGGGGCAGGGGCCGCGAGCATCCCGGCGGCCATGACGCGCAGCGACGTGGCCAGCCGCGGCGCCTCTCCGCGCTCCAGAAGCCGCAGGACCGGTTCGCTTTGAAGGCTGCCCAGCAGGATGTGCGCCAGCAGCTCTCCGTCCAGGTCGGGGCGCCGCGCGGCGATCAGTGCGCTGGTGTGGCCGTGCCAGAACCGGTAGACGGGATGGTCGTCCCGCGAGTCCGGAACGTGGTCACCGCCTTCGCCCCGGTGCTCGCCGTGCTCCTTCCACTCCGGCCTGGGCGCCGCCGTGGCGGCGTGGCCGAGCGCCGCGAGGAGCCCCTTGTTGCGGCCGACGACGTCGACGATCGCGTCCAGAAAGGCCGTCAGCCGCTCCTCGGGCGGGGCGCCGGGCCCCAGTGGCGGAGGTCCGCTCGCCACGGCCTCCTCCAGGGCGTAGGCCCGCTCCTGCATCAGCGCGACCATCAGCCCCATCCGGCTGCCGAAACGATGGAACACCGTGCCCTTACCGACCCCGGCCGCGACGGCGACCTGTTCCATGGAGATCTGCTCGGGCCGGTGCCGGGCGAGAAGGTCCTCGGTCGCCCGCAGGATGGCGCGACGGTTGCGTGCCGCATCAGCGCGTTCGCGACGCTCCTCGATCATCAGCTCCTCTTTCCCGTGGACAACTGGACCGTCGGTCAAGTACGCTCCCATCGAACTTGACCGCAGGTCCACTTTATCCTCAATGAGGGAGGACGGCATGCGCCGAATCCGTTATCACGCCTATGGCGGTCCCGAGGTGCTCACCATGGAAGAGACAGAGATCCCCCGCCCGGGCCCCGGCCAGGTGCGCATCCGCGTCGAGGCGATCGGCGCCAACTTCGTCGACGTGAAGTTCCGCCAGGGGCCCGAGACCGGCGGGATCTACCGGCGCGACCTGCCCGCCGTGCTCACCGGCGACGTGGTCGGCACGGTCGACGCGGTGGGGCCCCGCGTCGACCCCGGCCTCACCGGCCGGCGGGTCGCCGCACTGGCCGAGGACGCCTTCGCCGACCACGTCCTCGCCGACGCCGAATGGCTCGCGCCCGTGCCAGAGGGAATAGACGACGCCACCGCGAGCATGCTGCCGATGGGCGCCCCCGTGGCGCTGGGCACGTTGCGCGCCGCCCGGCTGGCGCCCGGCGAGACCGTGCTCATTCACGCCGCCGCGGGAGGCATCGGACACCTGGCCGTACAACTCGCCAAGATCGCCGGTGCCGGCACCGTGATCGCCACAGTAGGCTCCCCCGCCAAGCTGGACTTCACCCGCACGCTCGGCGCCGACGCGGCCGTCGACTACTCCGCGGAGGACTGGCCCGAACGAGTGCGCGAAGCCGCGCCAGGAGGAGTCGACGTCGTCCTGGACTCCGTGGGCGGCCGTATCCTGGCGCGCAGCCTCGACCTCCTGGCACCGTTCGGCCGGGCCGTCGTCTACGGAGCAGCCGGCGGCGGGGCAACCGACATCCCGCTGACCAGCCTTTTCGCAATGAGATCGGTAGCGGGGTTCTCACTGCTCGCCTGGCGCGCCGCCGCACCGAAGCAAGCACGCGAGGACATGGACCAGGTCACACAGCACGCGGTCGAGGGGAGACTACGCGCCAGGCTGCACGCCCGGCTGCCGCTCGACAAGGCGGCCGAAGCGCATCGGATCATGGAAAGCCGCTCCCAACTCGGCCGCGTCCTCCTCGTGCCCTGAATCCACCAAGAACTCCCGACTCAATCATCGACGCGCACCAAGCCCGGAGCCGTGCGGGGTGCGACTGCGGGCCGTTCGCTTACGGCCGGGGGTGACGCTGCCGCTCCACCTTCTGCAGCAGCCGCTCGATCCGCTCCCACAACTCGTCCGGCACGATCCACGGCGGCTGTTCGCCATTACGCGCAGATCGACGTTCGGCATCTCTGCCCGGGTACGGGTAGAGATCATTTTGTTAGGACCTCTTAGAGGTCCTAACGCAATGAGCTGTCCTGGCCCTCGGCCGTTCATGTCCGCTTCGCGGCCCGCCCTCGACCGTCGGACGGCAGCCTAGCTCTGCGAGTCCGGCTTCCAGTCCTGGACGAGGAGCCCAAGCAGCACCTCGTCGAGGAACTCGCCCATCACCCAGGCCGAGGAGCGCAGCACACCCTCGCGGACGAAGCCGTTGCGCTCGGCGGAGCGCAGCATCGCGGCGTTATCCGACAGCGTCTCGATCTGCAGTCGCTGCAGGCCGCGGACGACGAAACCGTAGTGGCACAGCACCGCGACCACGTCGGTGCCGTACCCCTTGCCGCGGGCGGACGGCAGCAGCCCCAGCCCGATGTGTGCGGACCGGTTGTGATTGTCGATTCTCCACAGCGTCGCGGTGCCGACCAGCGTGCCGCCGTCCAGCTCCACCACGGAGAACGGGACGTGCCCTTGCTCCTTGTCGTCCACCACGAACTGCGAGTCCTTCGAGCCGGGCGTGATCGGCCGCCAGGGCTGGCCATAGGACCGCGAGTGGGTGACCACGTCGTCGTGGAGCTCGGCCTGCAGGATCGGAATGTCGTCCTCGTGCCGGGCCCTGAGCCCGACCTTGCTGCCCTTTAGCATGCAAGCTTCCTATCCGACCGGGTTGTCCGGCGGCAAACCGATAAGAACTCCTATCTGCTGGCGACGCCTCCAAACGCTCATTGCGTTAGGACCTCTAAGCCCGATGTCGCGAGGAACACCACCCCGGTCGCCCCTTCAGCAGTGGGGCGCCTCGGTGCCGGCGCCGCACCAGCGCACGTTGGGCGTCGACGCGCTGAAGCCACTCCCTGCGCACCTCTCTCCCTCCGATCGCCCTCTTGGCGCTATCAGGAGAGCCCACCTTGTCCCAGGTCCTCGACTTCCCCACCCAGCTGCTCCAGGTCGCCGGTGCCAGCTTCGGCCTGTACACCGTCACCACCCTGGCCCGACTTGCTCGTCGGCGCCGCGCCACCGCGGACGAGCGACAACGTCACCGTCGCCTGCCCGGGTGACAACGTTGACCTCAGTCGGCCGACCGGTCATGACGTCGCGTGCCATCGAGGTGCAACTCGGCGTCGAAGGCGGTCCAGACCGACGAGCCCGTTCGACAAGCGCACGGATCACCGTAAGGTCCTGGGACACAACGGCCCACGAAACTCAGGGCTGGAGCATGAGGGATGCGCAGTGTTCGGCGATCATCATCGCGGGGGCGTTGGTGTTGCCTCCGGTGATGGACGGCATGATCGAGGCGTCGGCGACGCGCAGGCCCTCGATGCCGCGCACCCGAAGTTTCGGATCGACCACCGCCCGCTCGTCGGCGCCCATCCGGCACGTGCCGACCGGGTGGTACACCGTCGTGGCGCGGTTCGGCACCTCGGCGGCCAGAGCGGACCGGTCCGCGTAGGCGGGGCCGGGGGCGAGCTCGCCGGTCACATCGGCAGAGATGATCTTATTGGCCATCACGTCGCGGACGAGATCCATCCCGTCCAGGAGCAGCCTGCGGTCGTCCGACTCGGCGAGGTAGGCGGGGTCGATGACCGGCGCGGCCGTGGGGTCGGCGGAGGAGAGCCGGAGAGTGCCCCGGCTCTTGGGGTAGATCAGGGTGGCCATGAGGGTGAGGGACGGGCGCGGGTCGACCTTGTGCCGGATGGGCGCGTCCTGGTTGGGGCCGGGGTATCCCCAGGGAAGCGCGTGGATCTGGATGTCGGGGACATCGCCGGAGGCCATGGAGCTGCGGACGAAACCGACGGCCTCGAAGACGCTTCGGCTCACCCAGGTGGTGCCGCCGCGCAGCGTCTCCCTGATCAGCCCTGCGGCGAAGTACCGCGCGGTGCCGCTGTTGCGGGCCGACTTCATGAGATACGTCATCGGGACGAACATGTGGTCGTGCAGATTGTCCCCGACCGGCAGGTCGGCGACAACCTCGATGCCGTGCTCGCGCAGGTGCGCGGCGGGACCGACGCCTGAGAGCATGAGGAGCTGCGCCGAGCCGAACGTGCCGGCCGCGAGTATCACCTCCCGGGTCGCCTGGATCGTCCGGTGCCCCTCCTTGGTGATCACGTCCACCCCGGTGGCCCGGCCGTTCCTGAGCACGACGCGAGTCACCAGGCAGCCTGTCTCGATCTTGAGGTTCGGCAGGCCGTGGCCGTCCAGGTACCCGACCGACGAGCTGTAACGCAGCCCGCGGTGGGCGCTTTGCTGGAAGAGCGAGGCGCCTTCCTGGTACTCGCCGTTGTAGTCGTCGTTCTTCATGACGCCCGCGGTGTCGGCGAGTGCCTCGATGAAGGCTTGCGAGGCCGGGGTGATGTCCTTGGCGCGGGTCACCTGGATCGGACCGCCGGAACCGCGCAGGTCGGTGCCGCCGTCCTCCCAGTTCTCCATCCGCTTGAAGCTCGGCAGGACGTCGGCGTAACTCCAGCCCTGGCAGCCCTCGGCCGCCCAGTCGTCGTAGTTCCGGCGATGGCCGCGCACGAACACCATCCCGTTGATCGACCCCGAGCCGCCGAGCACCCGCCCACGGGTCTGCGGGATCCTGCGGTCCAGCGCGGCGGCCTGCGGGCTGCTGTAGTAGCCCCAGTCCAGCCGCTTCTTCAGCTCGGGGATGTTGTGGAACACGGCGATCAGCCCGGGTTTGCGCACCAACCTCGACCGGTCGGATCCGCCTGCTTCCAGCAGAATGACGCGGGCCCCGATGTCGGCGAGCCGTCTGGCCAGCACACATCCGGCACTCCCGGCCCCAACGATGACATAGTCGGCGGACTCATCCATGTGGCCCTCGCAAGCGACGATGAACGACCACGACACCGCAGTCTGAGCGAATGTATTCCACAAGCCAAACGCTTGGTCAAGATGCTGATCGTTATTGGAACGGCGGGGCCCCAGAAAGACCATATCTGCCACGACCAGTTCGCCCGCACCGCTCAAGGATTAGCCAATAACCCCGTGTTACGGGCCACCGGAACCAAGCAAGTTGGGTCATGGAGCCCTCCGAGTAGTAGTAGCGACGACTCCGTACCCCTGATATGACCGATAGATCGACGGATCTTGAAGCGTCATCCACTGCGCGTAAGTCTGCACCTCAACCAGGATTCGACCAACGCTTCCCCCCTGTTCGTTGCATATTTCGGCGAGCAGGACGCATGCACTTGCGCTCTACAGATCACATGAATATGAGTGCGTATTGCGTTTCATGTGATCGTGACGGATCATTCCGATCATGAGTTGGGCCGCCGCCCGACGGGTGGCGGAACCCACGCCGTTCCGTGCTCAGGAAGGACTTTGCATGATCCGTCGCGCCCTCGCCGCCACGGCCCTGGCCGCAACAGCCCTCGTCGCCCTCCCTGCCGGTCCCGCCCAAGCCAGGGCCTGCCCCCTCGGCTACGCCTGCAAGAGCACGTACTACTCCGACAACTCCTACACCCAAGTGGTCGGTGTCTTCGGCGGGGCGTGCGACGGCAGCGCGTACAGCTGGGGCGTGAAAACCGTCCACCAAGATTACGTTGAAACCCCCTGCGAGTGATCGAACACCTGTAGGGACGCTTCCGCTGACCCTCCGGTTCCAGCCCATTTTCCCGTGATCAGGAAGGGCGGCTCATAATCCGTCGCGTGCTCGTCGCCACGGCCCTGGCCGCAACAGCCCTCGTCACCCTCACCGCCGGTCCCGCTCAGGCGCGGGTCTGCAGCCAGTGGTTCACCTTCAACGCGAGCCGCTGAGGCTGAGCGAAGGCGTTCGTCCGGCGGGGTCGCGCACCGGCGGCCCCGACGGTTTTGGTCGAGCCCTTTACGCCGCGCCCGTCGACTTGGGGTGGGTTGATCGGTCTCAAGCAGCAGCGCGATGGAGTGTTCACGCGTCGCCGCTTCGACCAATGCTAGAGACGCCTGGTCACGGGGAGCCGCGATCCATGCCTCGGGACATGTACGGGATGATCAAGCAACAAGCATGAGCAATTTCTTGCGTTTAAGCAGGTCAGCTTGGGTGAGCAGCGAGTGCTCCAGGGTTGAATCCTGCCAGGTGGACTCTCTTGACTACGGGATTATTGCTCTTCCACACCTACCACCCGGCCAGGAGCCAGGGAGTGTGTCATCTAGCTAGAAGCAGAGGCATCGCCATAAGGCCTCTCGATGCTAAGAATGTGCCGCTCTTGACGGCGCCATGCGGAAGAGAAGGTCATATGCCTGATGAGGCAATCTTCGGTCTCGTGGGAGTCCTACTCGGCTCCCTCACCACATCTATCTTAACGATCTACAAAGAACGGCTCACGACCAGGCATGAGGCCGCTCTACGTGATCTCCAGTACGAGCGTGAGCGCAAGTCTGCCCGGGATGCGTTTCAGCGGGACAGCATTCAGACGCTTCAGTCAGCGGTCTCCGAGCTGATCAAATCTGTTTACGCTGAGCTGGACAGAGTTCTCGCCATCACGCGGGAGTCGGGGAAATGGCCTGTCCGGCAGTGGGAGACGCCAACAGCGGTGGGTTGGTCAGCGGCTGTCCTGCTGTTGGAATCCTCGCGAGCGCGGGTGTTCGACGACGAATTGCGTTCGTTGGCGGCAGAGCTGCGAACAGTCGCCGGCGATTGCATTTGGGCCAAGAACCTGGAGGAAGCCAAAGAGCGCAGCAAACGACTCGAACCTCTACAGATTCAGTTCAACGAGGCTGCAGCGGAACTCCTGCCCTCTCTGTACTGATCCCTTGATTTGCAGCGAAGGGATCCAGTGCGAAGTCGTACCTTCCTCGCTCATCAGCAGCACGGCAACCCGATTGAGCCAATGACCGCCCATACCGTCCACTGTTCGCCCAACAGCTTGCCGCTACGAGTTTGAGTGTGAGCCTTGGGCCTTGCTCGACAGCAACAGCACTAGGGTTGCTGCCCGGAGACTGCGCTCAGATCATGCTTGTGAGGTAGAGCGTCGGTCCCAGACAAAGATAGAGCCGGTGGTGTCCCGACCACGGTCACATCATCGCCTTCGTACCTATAATCGGCCTCGACGAAGCGGGACGGCAGCTGCCCTGAGCGGCGGTCGGAGCACTACTGTCATCCGGTAGCCAAAGCCCGGTTCGCGAAAAGGACCCTCGTGTAATCAGTGCCTACGAGTCCGTTCGACGAGCGCTGATTAGCATTCCGGCGTGGCGAGTGTGCAGCAACCTATCCACGTAAGACTTCTGCCACCGGCGCCGCCCTGCCGGCGTCGGGATTCCTTCGGCATTGAGCGCCGAACTGATCGCGGTCACGTCCAGCGGGGTGGTGTATGAGTCGACCTCCGCGTGATCCGTTTCTGCAGGTTAAGCGGTGAGTGTCTCCGGGAGTTGTTGCTGGGTCGGTGTGTCGCCGGGGATCACGCGTAGGCGGGCTTTGGCCAGGACGTCCAGGCCCATGTAGCGGCGGGCTTCGGTCCATTCGTCGGTCTGCTCGGCGAGCACGGCGCCGACGAGGCGGATGATTGCTTCGCGGTCGGGGAAGATGCCGACGACGTCGGTGCGGCGGCGGATCTCCTTGTTCAGCCGTTCCTGGGGGTTGTTGGACCAGATCTGTTTCCAGATATCTCTCGGGAACTGCGCGAACGCGAGCAGGTCCTCGCGTGCCTGATCGAGATGGTCGGCAGCGGCCGGGTATTTCGCCTGGAGGGCGTCGATGACCCAGGCATGCTGAGCTCGTACTTGTTCGGTGGTCGGCTGGTCGAAGATGGTCCGCACCAGCGTGGCCACCCACGGCTGGGCCGACTTCGGAACCGTGGTCAGCAAATTGCGCAGGTAGTGGGTCCGGCACCGCTGCCAGGACGCGCCCGGCAGGGTGGCGCCGATCGCTTCGACCAGACCGGCGTGGGCGTCGGAGATGACCAGCTGCACCCCGGACAGGCCGCGGGCGACCAGGCCGCGCAGGAACGCCAGCCAGCCGGCTCCGTCCTCGCGGGAGGTGATGTCCAGGCCGAGGATCTCCCGGTTGCCGTTGGCGTTGACCGCGGTGGCGACCAGAGCGTGCACGTTGACGATCCGGCCGCCCTCGCGGACTTTCTGCGTCAGGGCGTCCAGCCACACGAACGAGTACGGGCCGCCGTCCAACGCGCGGG
>NZ_BOOQ01000069.1 GCF_016863315.1 Planotetraspora silvatica | reverse complement strand
ACCCCCGCAAATACGAACACCCCCCGCGAAATCCAGCAATGACCGGTGCTGTTGAGCCTCGCCAGGGAGCCGCCGGCGGACATGCCACGGCCTGCTGATCTTGCCGTCAAGCCCGTCGGGGCAGGCGTCGTGGAACACGACGATCTTCGTTCGGGCGTTCGGGCCGCGCCGCCTGGGGCAGGCGGTTCCCCGTGCACATACTCACTCGCTACATTCTCAAGCCAAATTCAATTAAATGCCTGGGCGTGTCGGCGGGGTGCCCCTGAATCGTCAGTTAGCGTCCCACGTATCGGGACAAGCCCGGAAAAGGACAAGCCGGAAAAGGACATGCCGATGGGGGCAGTGCGCAAGGTGGCGAGCTACCTTGGCCTGGGCGGTGCAGAGCAGTACGACGAGGCCTACGGTGGCGACGATGACTACGGGGATGATGACTGGATGCCGGCGTCCGAGCGGGCCGCTAAGCGTTGGCAGTCGACGGGTGAGCCGGCGCGCATCGTCATGGTGCGGCCGCAGAAGTACGACGACGCGCTGACCATGGGGCGTCACTTCCGTGAGGGGCACACGGTCGTGATGGACGTGGCGAGCATGTCGACCGCCGAGGCGACCCGGATGGTGGATTTCGCCGCGGGGCTGGCCTATGGCTGTGAGGGCCGGATCGAGCGCATCGCGGACAAGGTCTTCTTGCTGACCCCGGCCAACGTCGAGGTCTCCACGGCCTGAGGGGGCGGCAGGCTCACCGTCCTGAAGGGCCGGCTTCTGCACGGGCCTGTCGCCCGGTCCCAGGGGTCGGCTTCATGGTCTTCAGGGACCGGTCACCCGAGGACCGACGCCGCCTGGCGAAACGACGTTCGCCGAGGTTCCCGGAGCCCGGGGCCTGGCGCCCCAAGGGGCTGACGTCCCAAGGGGCCGGTTACGCGGCCCTAGGCGGCACGGGGGCCGCGGCGGAGCACACGGCAGAGTTCGGCCAGGTCCTCCGCGGAGGCTTCAGCACGCGTGGCGGCCTCTTTGCCGTATTCGCGCAGTGCCCGAACCCCTCGTTCCGATACGTCGGACAACTCGCCGACCCGGGCCTGGACCCGGCGGAGGTCGGCCTGCTCCCGGACCCTGTGGCGCCAGATGAGATACCCGCTCCAGCCACCGAGCACGGCCCCCGCGAGCGTGAGCAGGAACGAGACGACGAATCCGACGACGAACACCACCGCCGCCACAGCGCCGACCAGATAACCAGGCCACGGTGTCGACCCTCGCGGCACGCACTCGGTCACGATCTGCTGCTCAGCCGTGCTCATCGACTGCTGGTCGGCCCCCTCGGCCCGCAGTGTGATCGGATAACCCAGGATCGGAACGGTCACGGCTTCAGGCGGAGGCGCCTTGATGGTCTCGACGAGAGACTCGCCCGCGGCCTTGACGGCGGGCGCCGCCACGTGAAGAGCGAGCGCCGCGAGATGCGGGTCGGCTCCCGGACGGACGTCGTGGAGCAGATGCCCACTGAGCGAGCTCAACGGCCCTTCCGCGCTCTCCTGACCCGCAAGGGATCTGAGCACGGCGAGCGGCTCGTCATCCGTCCAGACCGTGCCGGAGACGACCTTGGACACCTCGGCGGGCCGGGGTACGGAAGTGATCTCGGAGCAGCGCTCTCGCAGCCGGCGCAGCCGGGCCACGGCCTGGGCCGAGGTGGTGATCTCAGGGACGGCCACCAGTTCGGGGAAGCCGTCGAAGGATGTCGGCACCGCCGGAGCGGGCTCGTCGGGAACGAGGGCCTTGAGCCACAGCTCGTCCTCCGGCGGGACGACCACGGCGTCGAGCTTCCGCAGGACGAAGATCTTCCCCACTGGGCCGTAGGCGCCGCGGGCCGCTGCCAGCCACAGGGCGCGCTGGCCGGAGGAGACCGGACGGTCGTTCGAGAGTTCGCCGAAGGCGGTGCCCAGCCATGACGCGTGTATGCGGTCACCGAGGCCGCATACGGCCAGGGCCAGGCAGAGGAACAGCGACGTCCGCTGTTCGTCGAGTTCCGCGGCCAGGGCGAGCGGCTCCAGCGCGTCCTGCCCCGACATGATGAGCCCGAGGGCCTCGACCGCGGGCGCGAGCCAGTAGCCGGGCACGTCGGTGACGCCTGGCGGCAGGCTCGGGGCGCTTCCGCCTGCGGCCAGGCTGACGAGAAGCGCCTCCGCGTAACGGTGCAGCTCCGTCGCGTCGGCCTTACTTCCAGGGTCCGGACTCGTGGTCAGGTCCATGCTCACGCGAACGCTCCCCGAGGGATTGGCTGGCACTCCCTTGACCCGCGCCAGACTAGACGCCCGGCCGGGTGGGAGGGGTAGAGGCGCGCCGGACGGTGAACGGGAGTTGACCTGATCAGGCATGATCCCGTTCACACACGTCCATTCACACGTTTCCGCTCACATGCGCTCGGGGACCTCGATGCCGAGGAGGTCGAGGCCCTGGACCAGCACCCGCAGCGTCAGCGCCGACAGGGCGAGACGCGACGTCCGAACCGGCTCCTCCGCCTTGAGCACCGGGCACGTCTCGAAGAAGCTCGTGAACGCCTGGGCGAGGTCGAACAGGTAGTTGCAGAGCCGGTGCGGCTCCGACGACTCCGCCACGGTCTCGACGATCGAGCCGAACCCGAGCAACTGCAGCGCGAGGGCACGCTCCGCGGGCTCGCCGAGAGTGATGGGGCCGGGGAAGTCCGCAGGGTCGAGCTCGCCCCGGCGGAAGATCGACCGGATCCGGGCCACGGCGTACTGCAGGTAGGGCCCCGTGTTGCCGGTGAGGGCCAGCATGCGGTCGAAGTCGAAGACGTACTCGCTGTCGTGGCTGACCGACAGGTCGGCGTACTTCACCGCGCCGATGCCGACCTGGCGGCCGATCTCCCTGCGGGCGGCGGGCTCGTAGCCGCGCTCGGCGATGACCGCCTCCGCCCGGCTCACGGCCTCGTCGAGGAGCTCGGTCAGCTTGGTCGATGCGCCGCTCCGCGTCTTGAACATCTTGCCGTCGGCGCCCAGCACGCTGCCGATCTGGACATGTTCGGCGCTCACGTCGTCGTGCAGCCACCCCGCCATACGCGCCGCGGCGAAGACCATCTGGAAGTGCAGCGACTGGGTGGCGCCCACGACGTAGAGGATGCGGTCGGCCTTGAGGTCGCGCACCCGGTACCGGATCGCGGCCAGGTCCGTGGTGGCGTAGCCGTACCCGCCGTCGCTCTTGCGGATGATGAGCGGGAGCGGCCGGTCGTCGCGGCCGGTGAAACCGGGCGGGAAGACGCACAGCGCGCCCTCACTGATCTGGGCCACGCTCGACTGCTCGAGCTCGTCGCAGACGTCGGCGAGCATGGTGTTGTACATGCTCTCGCCTGCGATGTGGTCATCGGTGAGCGTGACTCCCAGCACGTCGTAGACGTGGTTGAAGTAGCGCTTGGTGTACTCGATGAACTCCCGCCACAGGCGCAGGGTCGCCGGGTCGCCGCCCTGGAGCAGCGGGACCCGGCTGCGGGAGCGCTCCTCGAACGTGCGGTCGTTGTCGAACTTGTGCCGGGCCTCCTGGTAGAAGGCGTTGCCGTCGCCCGAGGCGAGCCGGTTGAGGGCCTCGCTCTCGCCGATGTCGATCAGGTGCTCGATCAGCATCCCGAACGGCGTGCCCCAGTCACCGAGGTGGTTCTGCCGGGTGACGTCATGGCCGACGTGCTCGTGGACCCGGACCAGGGTGTCGCCCACGATCGTGGTCCGCAGGTGCCCGACGTGCATCTCCTTGGCGGCGTTGGGCGCCGAGTAGTCGATCACGATGCTCTTCGGTGCGGCCTGCGGCACACCCAGCCGGTCGTCGGCGAGTTGAATCACGGCCTGGGCGGCGATCCAGTCGTCGCTCAGGGTCATGTTGAGGAAGCCGGGCCCGCTGATCTCGACGGCGACGTCGGTGTGGTCCATGGCGTCCGCCACGGCCTGGGCGACCTCCCGTGGCGCTCGTCGGAGCCGCCTGGCCAGGCTCAGCGCGACGTTCGCCTGGTAGTCGGCGAACTGTGAGGGCCTGATAAGCGGATCTTCGGAGGCGTACTCCTGGCCGAAGGCCGTGCCCAGCGCCTGCTGGACCCGCTCGGCGAGGATGAGCTGCGGGTCGGTCATGCACAAAGCTTAATGGGGCCGGTATGCGTGGATGCTTACCGGCGACGGTGCGATTTGTTCGCCGAGGCGATGCGTTCCCCGATACGGGAGACGATCCCCTGGGCGGCGAGATGCGCGGCCAGCTCACAGGCTGCCGCGATCCCTTTGGCCCTGGAGGAGCCGTGCGCGATGACCACGGTCCCGTTGAGCCCCAGCAGTACGGCACCGCCGTGCACCTCGGGATCGAGCCGGGCGGCGAGCTCTCTCAGCTTCGCCCGCTGGAGCAGGCCGCCGACCTTGGCCAGCCGACTTTCGTTGATCGTCTCTCTGAGCTGGCCGAAGGCGTAGCGCACGCTGCCTTCGAGGGCCTTCAGGGTGACGTTGCCGGTGAAACCGTCGGTGACTATGACGTCGACCTTGCCGGTGAGCAGGTCGTCGCCCTCGATGTTGCCGGTGAAGTCGATGCCTGAGGTGCCGGAGAGCAACTCGTGCGCGCGCTTGACCAGCTTGCTGCCCTTCTCGGGCTCGGCGCCGATCGTGAGCAGCCCCACCCGCGGCCGGGGGAGGCCGAGCGCGGTCTCGGCATAGGCGACGCCGAGGTGGGCGAACTGCACCAGCATCTCCGGCTTGACGTCGGCGTTGGCACCGGCGTCCAGCAGAACGGTCGGATGCGGCCTGGTGGGCAGCGGCACCGTGATCGCGGGGCGCATCACACCCTGCTGGCCACGCAGACGAAGCCGTCCGGTGGCCACCACCCCGGCGGTCGACCCCGCGGACACCACGGCCGCCGCGTCGCCTCGCCGTACGAGATGGCAGGCGATCGCGATGCTGGAGCGCGGGCGGCGCAGGCTCGCCAGCGCGCCCTCGTCCATCGCCAGGGCCTCCTCGGCCCGGACGACGGGGATCTCTGAAACGGCGTCGTGCGCGAGGAGTGCCTGGTGGAGGGCCCTGGGCTGGCCGACGAGCACGACGGGGACGCCGCGCTCACGCACCGCCTGGACGGCTCCGGCGACGATCTCATCCGGCGCGTTGTCGCCGCCCATGGCGTCGAGGGCCACCGGTAGCACGCGGCTTCGGAGCGAATCGGACGTGACGCCGTTCACCCTGGTCACTTCACCCGGATCTGGAACATGCCCGAATGGTAGGCCCTCAGGGTGACGGCTTCCTGTACACCACGATCTTGCCGAATGTCGCACGTCCCGTGACGCGGATCAGCGGGCCGTCGCCGTCCTTGCCGGCGGTCACCGCGCGCTTGGAGAACACGGCCAGGCCCTCGTCGATGACGTGGGCCTCGTGAGGCACGGTCACGATCAGCTTGCCGCAGAACGAGTTGAGCTCAAGGGTGACCTCGCGGCCCGGGATGACCGCGTCGGAGAGGTCGACGATCAGGGCGCCGAAGGTCGAACGCAACTCGGTGTGGCGTCCGGCCACCCAGCGCCCGCGCCGGATGACCTTGCTGAAGACCGCGATGATCTTCTGCCGGTCGGCTACGGCACTGGCCTGCGCCGTGCTCGTCACGGGGAGGTCGGTGGTGAGGGGGACGAGGTCGCCGAGGGTGACGGCCGTGTAGGCGGCGTCGAGCCGGTCGGCGTGCTCTGCCGTGGTGAGGCGGCCGGTGGCCAGTGCCTCTCCGAGGATGCCCGCGACCCGATCGCGGTCCGCGTCGGAGGCGCGCTGAGCGGGGTCGTCGCCCGCGAACGGAGTCAAGGAAGTCACAAATTCAGGGTAGCTCCTGACGAGATATGTCGCGATAACCCCGGAATTCTTCACTGCGAACTTTCGCCGGAGTGGAACCAACTGTGGGTGGGTCGCGTCCGAGTAAGTGAGACCGACGCGTGGCGAGGGCGGTTGGTTTACCGGAGATCCAAAAATCTACCAGGAAAGGAAGGTCGAGTGATCCCTTCCCAGGGCACGCGTGGCTTCCGGGCTTACACGGCCAAGCACCTCGATGAGTTGCTCGGCCGCGCCGGCTTCGATGGAGATGCGCGACTGCGCGTGCGCGCCGTGGCCACGGTGCTGCCGTTCCGGACGAACGCTTATGTCGTGGACGAGTTGATCGACTGGTCGGCTGCCCCCGATGACCCCATTTATCGCCTGGTCTTCCCCCAGGAGGACATGCTGCCGAAGGCCGATGTGTCCCGGCTGGCCGATCTCCTCCGCGACGAGGCCTCCGCGGCACAGCTCAAGGCGGTCGCCGCGGAGATCCGGATGCGGCTCAATCCCCACCCAGCAGGACAACTGGAGCTCAACGTTCCCCGCGTCGGCCTGGAGACCATGGAGGGAATGCAGCACAAATACCCCGAGACAGTGCTCTTCTTCCCCAAGCAAGGACAGACGTGTCACGCCTACTGCACGTACTGCTTCCGATGGGCGCAGTTCATCGGTGAACCCGACCTCAAGATGGCGTCCGACGACGTCGGGCGCCTGGTCTCCTACGTCGGGGAACACCCGGAGGTCACGAGCGTGCTGCTCACCGGCGGCGACCCGATGATCATGGGTGAGTCCGTGCTCAGGCGCTACGTGGAGCCGCTCCTGCAGGTGGAGCAGATCGAGTCGATCCGCATCGGCACGAAGTCCCTGGCGTACTGGCCGGCCAGGTTCGTCACCGATCCCGACGCCGACGCGACGCTCGAACTGTTCGCCGAGGTGGTGAGATCGGGCAAGAACCTCGCCTTCATGGCGCACTTCTCGCACCCTCGCGAGCTGGAGTCGCCGATCGTGGAGGAGGCGGTCCGCCGTATCAGGGACACCGGCGCCGTGATCCGGACGCAGGCGCCGATCATCCGGTCGATCAACGACTCCGCGGAGACCTGGGCGAGCATGTGGAGGCGCCAGAGCACGCTCGGCATGATCCCCTACTACATGTTCGTCGAGCGTGACACCGGCCCTCAGGACTACTTCGCCGTTCCTCTCGTGGACGCCTACGAGATCTTCCGGGACGCCTATGCCCAGGTCTCCGGCGTGTGCCGGACCGTCAGGGGACCGTCGATGTCCGCGACGCCCGGAAAGGTGTGCGTCGACGGCGTGACGGAGATCGCCGGGCAGAAGGTGTTCATGCTCCACTTCATCCAGGCCCGCGACCCCGAGATCGTCGGTCGGCCGTTCTTCGCTCGCTACGACCCGGAGGCCGTCTGGCTCTCCGACCTCCGGCCGGCCTTCGCCGACCGTTTCCCCTTCGAACCGGACCTCGAAGCCGCGCCTCTTGCCCGCCTGAGCGCCTGACACCACGCGCGTTAATAAAAGTGACCGGAAAAATCTGTCCCCCGGCCTGGGCGGCATGTTTACCATGCCTTTCTCCCGGGCCGGGGTTGGCCTGACCATAGAGTCATGGGCTACTGGCCTATATCCGTACTTTTCTGGTCTCGCTCCTGGTCACAGCCCCTGGGACAGAGGACATTCCCGCGGTGCGCGGGGGTGATAGAAATGCGGTCGTCTTTGTCGGCACGCACGCCGACGCACGGGGGTTCTTGGGTTCGTCATTCCCACTCTCGTGAAAAGGAATATGAACCGGGGGCAAGTAATGAATCGAGTGGTTAGGACAGCCGTCGTCGCCTTCACGGTCGGCGTCGCCGGCCTGATGGCTGCGCCGGCACAGGCCAACGTGTGCAACAACGTGTGCACCTCGCGGATCACGGCGGTGGCGAACCTCCTGGCCGACCTCCAGAGTCACGCGGTCGTCGCGGCCACCGCAGGGGCCAGCGCCCAGGTCAACGCCGTGGCGAGCCTGAGTGCCAACGTCGTCGCCGACCTGCAGGCCGATCTGGTCGCCGTGGCCGACCTGGCGGGCACCACCACCGCCAGCCTCAACGCCCGGGCGAACGCTCAGATCGCCGCGGCCGCCGCCCTGGCGGCCGACATCTCGGCCGACATCACGGCCAACCTCACGGCCAACGTCGTCGCGAACCTGCAGGCCCACCTCACGGCCGTGATCGACGCGACCGCGAACGTGACGGCCAACGTCGACGCCACCGTGCTGGCCAACGTGAACGCCGGCGCAGTGGCGGTCGCGGACGCGAGCAAGCCGGCTCTCGCCGTCACGGGGCAGGCTCCGGCCGTCGCCGCGGCCACCGCTCCGACCGCCACCGCCACGGTGGCCGCCGCGGCCAAGCTGGGGCTCGTCGCGAACCTCACGGCGCTCCTCGACCTCAACGCCGCGGTCGGGGTGGCCGGGACGGCTTCCGGCGGCCTGCTCGCGCTGATCCCGTGCGACACGCCGGCCACCGCTCTGCAGGCCACGGCGGCGGCCACGGCGCAGACGACCACGACCCAGGTGAACCAGGGCGTGACCACCACGGCCACGAACGTCAACAACCAGACGCTGGTTCCCGCTGGAACGACCGCCGCAACCACCGGCACGTCGCTCGTCACCTCCGCGGCCACCACGACGGACGCGACCGGATCCACCGCGGTCACGGGCATCCCCAGGACCGTCAGGGGGACCCTGCCGAAGCACAACAACGGGTACGTGCGCGGCAGCGGCAACCGACCGTAGCCGCCGAAGCGAAAAACGAACGGCCGGTGTCCCCCGAGGGGGCACCGGCCGTTCCGTTCGTGATGGAGGGGATCAGTTGACGGGAACGCGCACACCTGTGCGCCGGGCGATCTGAGCCTGTAGCCGCGCCATCTGCCAGTGCAGATCGATCAGTTGCTCGGCGAGCGTGCCGGCCGGCAACTCTATGGGATCCTCGGCGGCCAAGTGGTCGATCGCCATCGCCAGGTCGCTCATGCCACCCCTTCCCCTAGATCGAATCTCCGTTCGAATCATAGTAGAACAGGGGTCGCACGCGCATCAGGTTTCGTACACCGGTGCGATATAGCCGCGCGCGAGTGTGTTGGCGGTGATGGTGAACCCGACGACGGCAGGCGAGGTGTCGCTGTCCACTCCGAGCTTCTCGACGCCGAGCGCGTGCACCGCGAACAGGTACCGGTGCGGGTGTCCGGGAGGCGGTGCGGCCCCGTCGTACTGCTTGGCGTTGAAGTCGTTGCGCGCGTGCACCGCCCCTTCGGGCAGGCCCTTGAAGCCGGGGGCGGTGCCGGCTCCGGTGGGCAGTTCGGTCACGTCGGCGGGGATGTCGAACAGCACCCAGTGCCAGAAACCGCTTCCGGTGGGCGCGTCCGGGTCGTAACAGGTCACCGCGTAGCTCCTGGTGCCCTCCGGCGCTCCGGACCACTGGAGGTTCGGGGAGAGGTTCTGCCCCGTCATCCCCCAGTCGTTGTACACGTGGGCTTCCGGCTTGCGCTCCCCGTCGCGGACGTCGTCACTGACGACGTTCAGCGCGGGGACTTCCGGCAGGTGGTCGTAAGGAATCGGTGGCGGTGTGGGCATCGGTTCACCCTCCCATGAGTGGTCAAACCCGGTTGTAGGCCCCCAGGACCTCCTGCGGATCGCCTTCCATCTTGATCTTGCCCTTGTGCAGCCAGATGACCCGGTTGCAGGTCTCCTCGATCACGTCGAGGTTGTGGGCGACGAGGAAGACGGTGCCGGCGGACTCGCGCATCTGCATGATGCGGTCCTTGCTCTTCTTCTTGAACTCGCGGTCGCCGGTGGCCAGGGCCTCGTCGATCAGCAGGACGTCGTGAGTCTTGGCGGAAGAGATCGCGAAGCGGAGTCGCGCGCCCATTCCGGAGGAGTACGTCGACATGGGGAACTGGATGAAGTCCCCGATGCCGGAGAAGTCGACGATCTCGTCGTACTTCTCCCGTGTCTCGGTCGGCGACATGCCCATGGCGTAGCAGCCGAGCACGATGTTGCGCTCTCCCGTGAGCTCCTTCATGAGCGCCGCGTTGACACCGAGCAGCGACGGCTGTCCGTTGGTGTAGACGGCGCCCTTGTGCGCCGGCAGCAGGCCGGCGATGGCCCGCAGCAGCGTCGACTTGCCCGAGCCGTTGCGGCCGATGATGCCGATGGCCTCACCGTGGTTGGCGACGAAGGAGACGCCGCGCACGGCGTGCACCTCCTTCATCTCCGGGCGGCCCTGGCGGCGGACGAGGCGGCTCAGGGCGTTGGCCGCGTTGCCCTTCTTGGCGGATGCGCCGTAGACCTTGTAGACGATGTGCAGGTCGTCGACGATCACGGTCGGCGTTCCCACTGTCATGTTCGACAGCTCCTCGCTCAGCGGCTCCTGCATCACATCAGCCACGGCCGTATCTCTCCTCAGCTCGCCAGAAGTACCAGAAGCCTCCGATCGCCGCGAAGACGGCCCAGAAGATGCACGTGACCCACGCCCAGCGCTCCGGGAACCTCTGGTAGATCAGGAGATCGCGCATGAACTCGATGTAGGCCGCCGCCGGGTTGAACTCCAGTGCCCAGCGCAGGGCGCTCGGCAGGCCCTTGGTCCTCTCGGTGATCATGTAGAACACGCCGGACGCGTACAGCCAGGTGCGCAGGATGAACGGCAGCAACTGGGAGACGTCGCGAACGAACGCGCCGACGCGGGCCATGAACAGGCTCGCCCCGAGATTGAAGACGAACTGGAACACAAGCGCGACCGGGATCAGCAGCCACAGCCAGCTGATCGGCTCTCCGGTGCCCAGCACCAGGACGATGAGCACGGCCATCGACCAGCCGAGCACCTGCAACTCCTGGATCGCGTACGCCAGGGGAAGCGTCGCCCGGGGGAAGTGCAGTGCCCGGATCAGGGACAGGTTCGACGAGATCGACTTGGCGCCGCCCGTCACCGTCCGCTGGGTGAAGGTGAAGACCATGACCCCGGTGATGAGGAACGCGGGGTAGTTATGGATCGACTTGCTCTGCGCGAGGATGACACCGAATATCAACCAGTAGACCGCTGCGTTGAGCAGCGGAGTGAGCACCTGCCATAGTTGGCCGAGTGCTGACTGTGAGTAGTTGGATACGGTCTTCGATGTGGCATACGTCACGATGAAGTGCCGTCGTTGCCACAGTTGGCGCAGATAGGCGGGGAGTGAGGGGCGTGCGATGGCACGCCGCAATCCGTAACGCTCGGCGAGTGCGGCCAGCGACTCCTGGGCTCGGCCGCCCGCCTGGGCGTCCGCGACCGCGGACTCCGGCTGGCTCATGGCAAGGACTCTATTGGATGGTGGTCGATGAGAAGTCGGCGACGGTGGTCGGCCGATTCCTCCCTGGAGTGGGGTACATCTGTCGCATCGGACGCCGCTGCGACTGGTCAAAGGTAGCCCAAGACGCCGTGACGCGAGGACAACGCCACGGACCTTACGACATCCCCGGATCCATGGGGAGTCGTAGAAGTGGTATATCTACCGTAGTTGAGCGCTTTATACCCGAGATACCTATTTGGGGTTGGCTCGCTGGTATGCGTGTGACGCCCTACTGACGCACGTGTGACCGAACTGCAACGCGGCAGAGACTCCTCTGCTGCGTCGGGTGAGGGATGCTCGCGGACGACTGACAGGGCGTCAGCTGGTTTGACCACGCCTGGAAAACCGGGGACCTTACCAGCGCGAACGCCCATCCTTAGAGGGAGGACCAATCCACTATGCGCGTGACTAAGGGCGCGAAGATCGCCGCAGGCTCCGCGCTGCTAGCGCTCGGGGTCGCCGCGTGCGGCGGTGGCAGCGGCAGCTCAGGTGGCGGCGGGAGCAACCCCCGTACGGCCACGGGCACCGTCTACATCCGCGGTTGTGAGCCGCAGACCGGCTTCGTGCCGGGCAACATCAACGAGACCTGCGGCGGCACGGTCAACGACTTCGTGTACAGCAAGCTCGTGAAGTACAACCCCGACACGGCCGCCCCCGAGCTCGACCAGGCCGCGTCGATCGACACGACCGACAACAAGGTCTGGACGATCAAGCTCAAGCCGGGGCTCAAGTGGAGCGACGGCACTCCGGTGACCGCGAAGAACTACGTCGACTCGTGGAACTACACGGCGTACTCGCCGAACGCGCAGATCGGCAGCTCGTGGTTCGCCGACATCGTGGGCTTCGACAAGGTCAACACCGCGGACCCCGACGGTCCTGACGGGCCCAAGCAGGCCCCGAAGCCGGAGACCGACAAGCTGGCCGGCCTCGAGGTCGTCGACGACACCACCTTCAAGGTGACGCTCGCCGCCCCCACCGCCGTGTTCCGCACCAAGCTGGGCTACATCACCTTCGCCCCGCTGCCCGAGGCCTTCTTCAAGGACCCCAAGGGCTTCGCGTCGAACCCGGTCACGAACGGCCCCTTCAAGTTCGTGAAGTGGGACCACAACTCGCAGATCGTGGTCGCCGCCAACCCCGACTACGCGGGTGTGGAGAAGCCGAAGGTCAAGCAGATCGTCTACAAGATGTACAAGGACGACGACGCTGCCTACGCGGACCTGGTGTCCAACAACCTCGACTTCACCGAGCTGATCCCGCCGTCGGCCCTGGCCGGCGACAAGTGGAAGACCGACCTCGGTGACCGCGCGATCGAGGGTCAGCAGGGCGTCATCCAGACGGTGTCGTTCCCGCTGTTCGACAAGGAGTTCGGCGGCAACGCCGACTTCCGCAAGGCGATCTCGCTGGCGGTCGACAGGAAGACCATCACCGACAAGATCTTCAACAAGGGCCGTGTGCCGCTCGACAGCTGGGTCTCCCCGATCGTCGAGGGCTACAAGGCCGGTTCCTGCGGCGAGTTTTGCACCTACGACCCGGTCAAGGCCAAGGACTACCTGGCCAAGGCCAAGGCCGCGGGCTACACCCCGCCGAAGGAATTCCCGATCTGGTACAACGGCGACTCCGCGCACAAGGAGTGGGTGGACGCCATGGCCAACAGCATCAACCAGGCCCTGGGCGCCGACGCCGGCTTCACCGTGGTGGGCCGGTCCATGCCGACGTTCGACGAGTTCCGCAGCGTCATCACGGAGCACAAGATCAAGGGCATGTTCCGTACCGGCTGGCAGATGGACTACCCGCACATCGAGGACTTCCTGAACCCGCTGGTCAAGACCGGCGCGTCCTCGAACGACGGGCTGTACAGCAACAAGGCCCTGGACGAGAAGCTCCACGAGGCCGACATCGCCACTGACCAGAACCAGTCCGTCTCCCTCTACCAGGAGGCCGAGGCTATGCTGGCTCAGGACATGCCGACGATCCCGCTGTGGTCGTACGGTCTGCAGGCCGGCACCTCGAAGTGGGTGACTGGGGTCAAGGTCACGCCGTTCGGTGAGCTCGACCCGCTCTCCATCGCGATCAAGGAAGCGTAGCCTCCGGACTCGCACATCATCGAGGCCGGTCCCAGACCGGGGCCGGCCTCGGTCGTTGTCCAATCACGCCCGCCCCTGTGTTGACCTACGGGGGACGCTGTACGACCTTTAGCGTCAGACAGGAGGTGCGCATGGGCCGATATACCATCAGGCGCCTGCTGCAACTCATACCCGTGCTGCTCGGCACGACATTCCTCATCAACTACATGGTGTGGCAACTCCCGGGTGATCCTTTCGCCGGCCGATGCGGTCAGCGGCCCTGCCCGGACAGCTACGTCTCCGCGATGAGGGCGCAGTTCGGCCTGGATCAGCCGATCCTGCTGCAGTACTGGCAGTTCCTGAAGAACATGCTCAGCGGAAACCTCGGCGTCGACTTCAACCAGGTTCCCGTCGTGACCCAGTTGGCCGACGCCTGGCCCATCACGATCCGCCTGGCGCTCCTCGCGGTCGCCATCGAGGCGGTCATCGGCATCAGCGCCGGCGTCCTGTCCGGCCTCAAGCGCGGCGGCTTCATCGACAACGTGGTCACCATCTCCACGCTGTTCCTGCTGTCGCTCCCCGTCTTCGTCACCGGCTTCCTCCTCCAGTGGCTGCTCGGCGTCCAGTTCCAGATCATCACCCCGACGGTGTCCGACGAGGCGCCCATCATGGAGCTGATCGTCCCGGCCTTCGTGCTCGCCAGCCTCAACATGGCGTTCACCGCCCGCCTGACGCGGACGAGCATCGTGGAGAACCGCCGCTCCGACTACGTCCGGACGGCCATCGCCAAGGGTCTGACCAACAGGCGAGTGGTCGGCGTCCATCTCCTGCGCAACTCGCTGATCCCCGTGTTGACCTTCCTCGGCACCGAGGTGGGTTCTCTGATGTCCGGCGCGATCATCACCGAGGGCATCTTCAACATCCACGGCATCGGCGGCCTTCTCTACCGGGCGATCACAGGCCAGGACTACACGATCGTCGTCCCGATCGCCTCGCTGCTCGTCCTCGTGTACCTGGTCTCAAACCTGCTCGTCGACCTCCTCTACGGCGTGCTCGACCCGAGGATCCGCTATGAGTGACCCCTCCGTAACGCAGGACCTGATTCACGGCGGGGAAGGACCCGCGGCATCGGTCGTGTCGTCCTCGAACAGGCCGCGCAGCCTGTGGCAGGACACGTGGGACATCCTCCGGCACAGGAAGATCTTCTGGATCTCCTTCATCATGCTGATCCTGTTCCTGCTCATGGCGGCCTTCCCGTCGCTGTTCACGCACAAGAACCCCGACTACGCGACGCTCGCCAAGAGCATGGACCCGCCGAGCGGGGAGGCGTGGTTCGGATACGACCTGCAGGGACGCGACGTCTTCGCCCGCACGATCTACGGCGCCCGCACCTCGATCATCGTCGGCGTGCTCGCCACACTCGTGACCGTGATCCTCGGCGGCGTCGCCGGAGTGCTGGCGGCCTACTACGCGCGCTGGGTCGACTCGATCCTGTCCCGCATCGGTGAGATCTTCCTGGGCGTGCCGTACGTGCTGGGCGCGATCATCATCCTCGGCACCGTGGCGCCCGCGCAGAGCAGCCCCGACAGGGTGACGATCATGGCCGTGGTCATCATCGTGCTCGCGGTGCTCGGGTGGCCGATCCTCATGCGCATCGCCCGCTCGTCGGTGATCCAGGCGAAGCACCAGGATTATGTCCAGGCGGCGCGTGCACTGGGGGCCGGCCCGTTCCGGATCATCTTCAAGCACCTTCTGCCGAACTCCCTGGCGCCGATCCTCGTGTACTCCACGATCACGATCGGCAGCTACATCGGGGCCGAGGCGACGCTCTCGCTGCTCGGCATCGGCCTGCGCGAGCCGGTCATCTCCTGGGGCATCGCGATCGCCGACCACACCAGCTACATCAGGACCGGCGCCCACGCGATGTTGTTCCCCGCGGCGTTCCTGTCCCTGTGCGTGCTGACCTTCGTCATGCTGGGCGAAGCCGTACGCGACGCCCTCGACCCGAAGCTTCGCTGAGGAGGCACAGCAAGTGGTAGAAGTGCTTTCCGGGCCCACGGGCAGAGGCTCCTACAGCGGCGCCCTCCTGGAGGTCGAGAACCTCCAGGTGGAGTTCCACACCCGTCAGGGCGTGGCCAAGGCCGTCAACGGCGTCACCTACAGCGTGAATCCCGGCGAGACCCTGGCGGTGCTGGGCGAGTCCGGTTCGGGCAAGAGCGTGACCGCTCAGACGATCATGGGCATCCTCGACATGCCGCCCGGCAGGGTGGCCGGCGGGGCGATCCGGTTCCGCGGGGTCGACATCCTCAAGCTCCCTGAGGAGCAGCGCAGGAGGATCCGCGGCGAGGGCATCTCCATGGTGTTCCAGGACGCCCTTTCGGCTCTGAACCCCGTCTTCCCCGTGGGCTGGCAGATCGCGGAGATGTTCCGCATCCACCGGGGCAGTTCGCGGTCCGACGCCAAGAAGAAGGCCGTCGAGTTGATGGACCGGGTCCGCATTCCCGGGGCCAGGGATCGCGTCAACGACTTCCCGCACCAGTTCTCCGGCGGCATGCGCCAGCGCATCATGATCGCCATGGCGATCGCGCTCGACCCGGAGATCCTGATCGCCGACGAGCCGACGACCGCGCTCGACGTGACCGTCCAGGCCCAGATCATGGGGCTGCTCGCCGACCTTCAGCGCGACAGCAACATGGGCCTCATCCTGATCACCCACGACCTCGGCGTCGTCGCCGACGTGGCCGACAAGATCGCCGTCATGTACGGCGGCCGCATCGTCGAGACCGCGCCGGTTCACGATCTGTACCGGAACCCGGCCCACCCTTACACCAAGGGTCTGCTCGAGTCGATCCCGCGGGTCGACCTCAAGGGCCAGGAACTGTACGCGATCAAGGGCATGCCGCCGAACCTGCTCGAAATGCCGTCGGGTTGCGCCTTCCACCCCCGTTGCCCCTACCGCCGGGAGGACTGCGCCACAGCGGTTCCCCCGCTGTACCCGATCAGTGGCACCCGTGGCAGCGCCTGCCACTACTGGAGGGAGGTTGTCGATGGCTCCCGCTGAGTCCATCCTCGAAGTCCGCGACCTGGTCAAGCACTTCCCTCTGACACAGGGCATCGTCTTCAAACGGCAGATCGGCGCCATCAAGGCCGTCGACGGGGTGTCCTTCGACCTTCGCCGCGGTGAGACGCTGGGCGTCGTGGGCGAGTCGGGCTGTGGAAAGTCCACCCTCGCCAAGGTGATGATGGCGCTGGAGCGGCCCACGTCCGGGTCGGTGAAGGTCAACGGCAGGGACATCACCAAGGCCAAGGGCGCCGAGCTCAAGCACATGCGGCGCAACATCCAGATGGTGATGCAGGACCCGTACACCTCCCTGAACCCCCGGATGACCGTCGGCGACATCGTCGGCGAGCCGTTCGAGATCCACTCGGAGGTCCTCCCGAAGGGCGGCCGCCGCAAGCGCGTGCAGGAACTACTGGACGTGGTCGGCCTCAACCCCGACCACATCAACCGGTACCCGCACCAGTTCTCCGGCGGTCAGCGGCAGCGCATCGGCATCGCCCGCGGCCTGGCGCTGCAGCCCGAGGTCATCATCTGCGACGAGCCGGTCTCCGCGCTCGACGTGTCGATCCAGGCCCAGGTCATGAACCTGCTGGACCGGCTCCAGAAAGAGTTCAACCTGGCGTACATCTTCATCGCCCACGACCTGTCGGTGGTCCGCCACATCTCCGACCGCGTGGCCGTGATGTACCTCGGCAAGATCGTCGAACTGGGTGGCGACAGCCAGATCTACGACCGGCCGAGCCACCCCTACACCCAGGCGCTGCTCTCGGCGGTGCCGGTGCCCAACCCGGAGGGCCGCGAGGCCCGCGAGCGGATCATCCTGCAGGGCGACCCGCCGTCACCGGCCAACCCGCCGTCCGGCTGCCGGTTCCGCACCCGTTGCTGGAAGGCGCAGGACATCTGCGCCAAGGAGGAGCCCCTCCTCCAGATCCGCCCGGGCACCGACCACCTCAGCGCATGCCACTTCGCCGAGGCCCTCGACGTGGTCCACGTCCAGTCGTAGCCCTCGGGGAACTCCCACCTACGGCTCTCGCCCGAGTCACGCCTGCTGGCGGATCGGCGAGAGCCGTACGTGTGCTCCGGGAGGCAATCCGAGCCGTTCCGCCGCGTCGCCGCAGTTGATCGCCATGGCCACCAGGCCGGCGGAATCGGTGAAGGCGACCAGATCGCCGGGCGGCACGACCGTGAACGTCTCCCTGAACTGCACGGTGATCTGCCGCCGTCCCAGCCAGACGGCCAGCATGTCGCCGGTACGGATGCCGAGAGACGTCATGTCGCTCGCGGTGATCGACAACTGGACGTTGCCGTGGCGGTCGACGCAGAGCACCTCGCCCTCGGCGGCCCCGTCGCGAAGCCGGCTCATGGGCGCCGGCAGCATGACCAGGCTGTCGGTCGGAACCGGCGGTCCCACGTCGGCGGGGCTGCTGCCGGCGCACAGGTGCGCCGCCACGGGTGCGAAGACGTCCCGGCCGTGGAACGTGGGCGAGACCGGCTTCAGGAACAGGTCCTTGTTGGCGATCTCATATGCCGCCTCGGCGCCGCCGGCGGCCTGCAGGGCCCACGACAGGACACCGTTGTCCGGCCCGATGAACACCCGGCCGCCGGCCTCCACCGCGACTGCGCGGCCGGCGCCGCAGGCGGTCGGGTCGACGACGGCGAGATGGACGCCGGCGGGCAGGTAAGGCGTGGTCTGCGCGAGGATGGCCGCGCCGCGCCGCACGTCCCCCGCGGGGACGAGATGCCCGACGTCGATGATCCTCGCCTCTGGCGCTATCCCGACGATGACTCCGTGGCAGGCGGCGACGAAGCCGTCCTCCAGCCCGTAGTCGGTCAGAAGCGTGATTACTGAGGTCACACCTGGTGACATTACGACTGCCCTTCCGGCCTGAACACCCCGGGATTGCCTACTACGATGATGGCGGGCGCCGCGAGCCCATCGAGGAGGAGCGGATGGAAACCGAACCGGCCGACGGCGATGGGCTTGCCATCTCGGATCGAGACCGCCAGATCCTCGCGTTCGAGCGCCAGTGGTGGCGTTACGCGGGAGCGAAGGAACAGGCCATCCACGAGGCGTTCGGCATCTCGGCCACGCGCTACTACCAGCTCCTCGGTGAGCTGATCGACCGGCCCGAGGCCATGGAGCATGATCCGATGCTGGTCAAACGCTTACGCCGGATGCGGGCCGGCCGCCAGCGCGACCGTGCGGCCCGGCGTTTCGGTCTGAGGCCATGATGCTTCCCGAACACACCGGGCTCGAGGCACTGCTGGCCGACCCGTCGGGCGCGGTGATCGGGCTCGACTACGACGGCACGCTCGCCCCCATCGTGGCGGACCCCGCCTCCGCCCGGATCCATCCCGAAGCCCCCGGAGTGCTCGCCGAGCTGGCCAAGCGGGTCGGCGGCATCGTGATCGTCACCGGTCGTCCCCCTGGTACGGCTCTCGCGCTCGGGGCGAGCGCCTCTGGGCCGTCCCTCGCCGACGTGCCCGGCCTCGTCATCCTCGGTCACTACGGGCTGGAGCGCTGGGAGGCAGGCCGGATCACCGCGCCGCCCCCGTTCCGAGGGCTCGAGCAGGTGCGCGAGCGTCTGCCGATCATCGTGCGCGGCTTCGGCGGTGTCCTGATCGAGGACAAGGGACAGGCGGTGGCCGTTCACACGCGGACGAGCCCCGATCCCGAGGCCACGCTGGAGGAGCTGCGCGGGCCGATCTCCGATCTCGCCGCCGAGACGGGGCTGGTGGTCGAGCCCGGGCGGCTGGTGCTGGAGTTGCGACCGGCGGGCATGGACAAGGGCCGGGCCCTGTCGAGGTTCCTCGCCGAGCGGAGGGCCCGGTCGGTCATGTTCGCCGGAGACGATCTGGGCGACCTCGCCGCGTTCGACGCCGTCGTGGCTGCGCCGATTCCCGGCGTCCGGGTGTGCAGCGGCTCCGCCGAGGTGACCGCGCTGGCGGAGCGGGCGGACATCGTCGTCGACGGCCCCGCCGGTGTGGTGGAGTTGCTCCGGGCGATCACTCAGCGGCTGAACGGGAGCTGAGGACGCCTACCGCGGCGAACCCGATGAGCACGGGCGCGAGCAGGAACGCCGCGTGCGTGCCGAAGCTGTCACCCAGCACTCCGAGGACGAACGGCCCGCCGCCGGAGCCCACCGACGCCCAGATCGACGCGGTGCCCGACGCCTGGTCCGGCCGGCCTCCCGACGCGTCGATGATCCGGGCCAGCGCCAGCGGGAAGTGCAGCGAGATGCCGAGCCCGCTGAGGGCCAGCCCCGCGTAACCGGCGGCCTGCGACGTGCTGAGCCAGAACAGCGCCCATCCCAGCAGCGTCACGGCGAGCGCGCCGAGGAACAGGGGGGTCGGCCGGAAGCGCAGGGTCAGCCGGGCTCCGCCGAAGCGGCCGACGGCCATGCCCGCCAGCATCGCGGTCAGGCCCTTCGCGGCGGCCGCCGCGGTCAGACCGGTCTGCTGGGCGAACAGTTCGGCCGCCCACAGGTTGAAGGTGAACTCGAGCCCGACGCAGCACAGCAGCACCGCGCCGGCCATGTGGAAGCGCCTGCCGTACGGGATCTTGCGGGTGGCGCCGGCCTCCGTGGAAGCCGGCGGGGCGGCGGTGAGGCGGGCGGGAACCCACACGCGGCCCATCGTCAGGGCGAGCACAACCGTGCCCGCGATCGGGACGCACAGCGCGGCCCGCCATCCGACCGCGGAACTCGCGACCACGCTGAACAGGTAGGAGACCGCGATTCCCGCGATCACCGCCACCGCGTTGGCCTCGCTGATGGCGGCGGGACCCGCGGGACCCTGGTGGTCGCTGAGCGCGGCCATCACGACGTACAGCGTGACCGAGCCCGCCGTCCCGGCCACGGCGAAGCCGGTCAGGGTGAAGGGGAGCGAGTGGCCGAGGATCACGATGAGGATGCCGGCGTTCATCACGACGAGTCCGGTCCAGACCGTGACGCGGCGGCCGAGCCGGGCGCTGAGCAGCGGAAGCGTGAGGCCCGCGATGACGCCGCCGACCGCCATGGCCGTGCCGTGCAATCCTCCGACGGCCTGGGAGACGCCCAGTTCGGCGCGGAGCGTGGGCAGCGCGGCCGACAGACCGTAGAGATATGTCGCGAAAGTGGCAAGGACCAGATAGATGAACCAGGTGGGACGATCCCTATTGAAACGCAATGCCTGAACGGTCGTGGCAGAGTCCACCAAGGCCCCCGTATCGCGCTTCAAATGGAGGGAAAGGCTAGCATCCGTGCTGGTATCAGCCCAGAGCGGCCAGTTGGTCCTCGAACCAGCGGTGCGGCGGCATGGCCGTCGCGGCTTCGCGCAGCCGGACGCCGCGCTTGATCCGCTCGTCCTCGGGGAGGATCAGCGCCTCGTGGAGGGCCGTGGCCGTGCCCGAGACGTCGAACGGGTTGACGAGCAGCGAGTCCGGTCCCAACTCGGCCGCCGCCCCCGCCTCGCGCGACAACACCAGGGCGCACCCCTCGGACAGGATCGGCCCCTCCTTGGCGACCAGGTTCATGCCGTCGCGGATCGGGTTCACCAGCAGCACGTCGGCCAGCCGGTAGGCCGCGAGCGAGCGGGGATAGTCGTCGTGGACGTTGAGGATCAGCGGGTCCCAGTCGTCGGTGGCGTACTCGTCCTCGATCTCCTTGGCGCACCGCTGCACGGCGGCCGTGTATTCCCGGTATTCGGGCAGGTCGTGACGAGAGGGGTAGGCGAACGCGAGATGCACGACCTTGCCGTGCCATTCCGGGTGCCGGCCCAGGAACTCCCGGTAGGCGGCCAGCCCGCGCACGATGTTCTTGGACAGTTCGGTCCTGTCGATGCGGACGATCAGCTTGCGGTCGCCGACCAGGTCCCGGATGGCCGTCATGTGCGACTCGACGTCCGGTTCGGCGGCCCGCGCCCGGAGCGCCTTCCCGTTGACGCCCAGGGCGTGGACCCCGATCCGGGTGGTCCTGCCCTCGTAGGTCACCGTTCGGCCGCCACGGTCGATCCGGGCCCCGAGGAAGGTCTCGCAGCAGTCCATGAACGCGCTGGCCCACCGGGCCGTGAGGAAACCGGCGTGGTCGGCCCCCAGGATCCCCGACAGCACCTCGGCGGCCACGTCGTCGGGGAGCAGCGAGAAGTACTCCGGCGGGGCCCACGGCGTGTGCGAGAAATGGGCGATGCGCAGGTCGGGTCGCTCGACCCGGAGCATCGCGGGCGTCAGCGTCAGGTGGTAGTCCTGCACCATCACCTTGGCGTCGTGCGCCGCCTCCTCCGCCAGCGCGAGTGCGAAGGCGCCGTTGTACTCGCGATAGGACTCCCACTCCCGCCTGAACCGCGTGTCGAACTGCGGGGCGATCGGGGTGTTGTAGAGCAGGTGGTTCACGAACCACAGGGTCGAGTTGGCCACCGCGTTGTACGCCCGGTGGAAGATCGGCGGGGGGATGTCCAGCATGCGGACCGGCCCGGTGTCGTTGCCCGCCTGGTCGAGCCGCCCGCCGGGCGCCTGCCGTACGGCGCCGCGGTCGCCGTCGGACAACGCCGCGCAGACCCACAGCACGTCGGTGTCCCTGACCACCTCCGACAGGCCGGAGACCAGGCCGCCGCCGCCCCTGCGCATGGTCAGCGCACCGTTGTCCGACAGGGTGAAGGCCACCGGCCCCCGATTGGAGGCGATCAAGACCGAATGGGCGCGCATGCACGAAGATTAATCAAAGCTGACAGCGATCAATAGGATGTCGGTCAATCGCGGAAAGGCTTGATCCGTTATGGCACTGGACGAGGCGGTCGACGAGCTGGCCAGAACGGCCGCGCAAGGCGATCATCGTTCGCTCGGCGAACTGCTCCGCCGGATCGAGCCCGACGTCATCCGGCACTGTGAGCGGCTTCTGCCGTACCGGCAGGACGCGGAGGAGGCGGCGCAGGACACGCTGCTGGCGGTCGCCCGCAACATCAGCAGATTCGAGGGCCGCTCGCGCTTCGGCACCTGGCTGCACATCGTCACGGTGAACTGCGCCAGGACGACCTACCGGTCGCTGAAGCGCCGGTCGTCCGAACAGGCGGAGGAACTGCCCGAGCAGCGGCCCGACCCCCGGAGGGTCAGCGTCATCGCCGGGTCGCGCCTGGACCTGCTCGACGCCATGGAGGCGCTGGAGGCGGACAAGCCCGATCTGGCGCACGCGCTGGTCTTACGCGACATCTGCGAGCTCGATTACGCGGAGATCGCCGACCAGCTCGGCATCCCCATCGGCACCGCCAAGTCGCGCATCCACCAGGCGCGCAAGTACGTCCAGGCGGTCCTCGGCGACGCCTACCGCTGAGCGGCGATGGACGCCCGCGTCCCGGATCGTGAGACGACGGAACGGACATGCGGGACGGCGGGGTACAGTGCTAGGGACCTGCTCGGCGGGTCTACAACTGAACATTGCTCATCCAGAGGGGTGGAGGGACCGGCCCTGCGAAGCCCCGGCAACCTTCCCGGCGTCCGACTCGTGACCACGAGGCCGGCCGGGACAGGTGCCAATTCCGGCTCGTGATCAGGGCGGTCGCGAGCGAAGATGAGGGAAAGGCCTCGCTTCATGGCGCTCTCAAATGCTCCCCAGTTCGGCCCCGCGACCGGTCTGTCGTGTCGCGAATGCGGCACCCTCTACGACCTCGGGCCGATCTTCGCCTGTTCCGAGTGTTTCGGGCCACTCGAGGTGGCGTACGACTTCGGCGATGTCCGTCGTGAGGACATCGAATCCGGCCCGACCAACATCTGGCGCTACCGGGCGCTGCTCCCCGTCCCCGAGAACGTGGCCACCAAGCCCAACCTCCAGCCCGGCTGGACGAAGTTGGTCAAGGCCGACAATCTCGCAGCCGAGCTGGGCATGCGTTCCCTCCACGTGAAGGACGACTCCGGCAACCCGACCCACTCGTTCAAGGACCGCGTGGTGTCCATCGCCCTCGAGGCGGCCAGGGCCTTCGGCTTTCACACGCTCTCCTGCTCCTCCACGGGCAACCTCGCCGGCGCGGTCGGCGCCGCGGCGGCCCGTGCCGGGCTCGACTCCTGCGTCTTCATCCCCGCGAACCTCGAAGAGGCCAAGATCACCATGGCCGCCGTCTACGGGGGCCGCCTGGTCGCCATCGACGGCACCTACGACGAGGTGAACCGCTTCTGCTCCGAGCTGATCGGCGACGAGCTGGGAGAGAAGTGGGGCTTCGTCAACGTCAACCTCCGGCCGTTCTACGCGGAGGGCTCCAAGACGCTGGCCTACGAGATCGCCGAGCAGCTCGGCTGGCGCCTGCCCGACCAGATCGTCATCCCCGTGGCGTCCGGCTCGCAGCTGACCAAGGTGGACAAGGGCTTCCGCGAGCTCATCAAGCTCGGGCTCGTCGAGGACAGGCCGTACCGGATCTTCGGGGCCCAGGCCGAGGGCTGCTCGCCGGTCTCCGCGGCGTACAAGGCGGGACACGACGTGGTCCAGCCGGTCAGGCCGAACACGATCGCCAAGTCCCTCGCCATCGGCAACCCGGCGGACGGGCCGTACGTCCTGGACATCGCACGGCGCACCGGAGGCGCGGTGGAGGACGTCGACGACCGTGAGGTGGTCGAGGCGATCCGCCTGCTGGCCAGGACCGAGGGCGTCTTCGCCGAGACCGCGGGCGGCGTGACCGTCGGCGTCCTTCGTAAGCTGGTCAGGAACGGCGTGCTCGACCCCGACGCGGAGACCGTCGTGCTCAACACCGGAGACGGGCTCAAGACGCTGGACGCGGTCGCCGCCGAGGCGCGGCCCACCGCCGTCATCCGTCCTTCCCTTGAGGCATTCCGTACGGCATTCGCCAACTGAAGTCGTTTCTCCAAGCCCAACTGAAGCAAGAAAGCGAGTGACAAATGAGCGTTTCAGTGCGGATTCCGACGATTCTGCGCACATACACCAGCGGAGCCGCGGAGGTATCCGGCGACGGAGGAACGCTCCGGGAAGTCCTGCAGAAGCTGGATGTCGACTATCCGGGCATCGGAGGTCGGATCCTGGACGAAACGGGCAAGATTCGGCGTTTTGTCAACGTATATGTGGGTGAAGAGGACGTCCGATTCACTGAGGGACTCGACACACCCACGCCCGGTGGCAGCCAGATCTCCGTCATCCCGGCTGTGGCCGGCGGCTGAACGATTCGGTCGCGCGCGTGCGTCTGACATGCGCTTCTATCATTATCGAAGTCAATCGCCGTTGGGGAATGGTGCAATAATCAACTATCCGACCCCTAACTGAATATTCGCCGTTTCCTGCTTTGAGCGAACGTCACGAAGTGGTTTGCGGATTGACTCTGTTGTGCCACGGCTTGACACGGGTATGGTCGAGGACGATCGACGTAATCGGGGGCTTCTTGGCGTGGTCCCCAGCCCAGCAAGAGGAGTCGGAAAGTGGCGCAGGGCACCGTCAAATGGTTTAACGCGGACAAGGGCTACGGCTTCATCGCGGTAGACGGTGGTAAGGACGTGTTCGTCCATTACTCGGCAATCATGATGGACGGGTACAAGGCCCTCGAGCAGGGCCAGCGAGTCGAGTTCGACATCACGCAGGGCCAGAAGGGGCCCCAGGCGGAAGGCGTCCGGACCGTCTGATCCGTTCAGCACCCCCTACGTAAGGCCCGGTTCGTCCCACGAGCCGGGCCTTCCTCGCGGTCGGACTTACCTGTACAAGCTGGTCAGGCTGGCTTCCGCTTGCACTCGCAGGGGTAGAGTGCTAAACACGTGTTTGGCACTCTGAGGTCGAGAGTGACAACTCACGGGATCGAGGCGATGGGGCCTGCGAAAGGAAAGCGGGCCCGTGCCGTCGCGGGCGTCGGCTCGGTCCGTTGAAACCACCCTGCTACTGGGAGGTCTAGCCTTATGGCAGCCAAGATGATCGCGTTT
>NZ_BOOQ01000068.1 GCF_016863315.1 Planotetraspora silvatica | reverse complement strand
CTAGCGTGCTTCCCATATCGGATGATCTGCCCGATCTGCGGGCATCGCACGGGGATCGGGACCGTGTCGTGGACGCGTTGCGAATCGCCGCCGGTGACGGTCGACTCGATGCCGAGGAACTCGACACCCGGCTGGAGCGTGCGCTGGCGGCCCGGACGCTCGGCGATCTGGCCGGACTCACCGCTGACCTCGCGCCTGCAGCCGACGACGTACTCGTGATCGACCAAGGGGGCGGCAAGTACGTGAAGGAGGGGCGGTGGCGGGTGCCCGCGCGCATCAAGCTTCGCGCGCGACACGGCCGAGTCACCCTCGACTTCACCCGCGCGGTGATCACTGCGAGCGTCCTGCGCGTCGACGCGGAAATGGTGCACAGCAAGCTGTTCATCGTCAGCTCGCCGGGCACCGTGATCAACGCCGACGGGCTCATTCGAACGTACTCCAAGGTCAAGCTTCACTCCAGGGACGCCGCTGCCGATCTCCTTCTTCACATCGAGCTCGTCGGCACGCTCGTACATGCAAAGGTCATCGAGCAGCGCCCTCGACGTTAGCCCGCGGTGCCTCGGCCGCCGCTGACTCGTAGCCCAGAAACGCAGCGGGCCTCGGGATCGGAGAGCTTCAGCGTGGAATGCGACGAGGTCATGGCCCGTCTCGTTCTGCCAGTGTTCGGCGACGATCACCGTCGGTACGGTCCGTTTACGACTCAGTCGCTGTGCACGTCTCCGGTCGACCATGCGGGTTGCGTCCACGGGAGTGGTGTAAGAGTTTCCGCTGGTAGAGGCGTGGCGTCGTGAAATGAGTACGGCCATCGCGTGATCCTTCGTGATTGCGACATCAAGATCGAAGGAGAAGAAAGCGATGGCCGTGAACGACAGTGTGGACCCTGGTGGGGGGCTATTAGGGGTGTGCATGGGAGTGCTTGGACGGGTGCGTTAGGGCACTGCGGGTGTCACTCAGTTGGACACCCAGACGGGGACCTGCGACGCTCCTTCCGCGCGCAGGGGTTAGAACAATTGTTCGAGCGGGTAGGTGCGGGGGCGTGACGCATGACCTCCCTCCGCAGGTCAGTGCCGCGTCCAGCAACCTTTGCCCCGTAATCGTCTGGGGTGGCAGCTCGTGCTAAGTGGTGCATGCTCCTCGGCATCGAGCTGGTGGTCCGCCCCGACGTAAGACAACGACGGGGTCGCGACACGCACACCAATAACAACGGAGAGTCGACCGGCGGCGGCAGCCGAGGTCGAGGAATCCCATCCCATCCCATCCCTGAGCCCGTGCTCGCGCTCGGTCGAACATCCGGAGTTATGTCATGAGCATGCAGAATCAGAAGGTTGCCGTCATCACCGGGGCCTCGCAGGGCATCGGCGCCGGCCTGGTCGAGGCCTACCGCAAGCTCGGCCACGCGGTCGTCGCCA
The DNA here is from genome assembly GCF_016863315.1 of Planotetraspora silvatica. GTDB lineage: Bacteria > Actinomycetota > Actinomycetes > Streptosporangiales > Streptosporangiaceae > Planotetraspora > Planotetraspora silvatica. Next base: position 26,758 of record NZ_BOOQ01000068.1, on the reverse strand, counting down.
CCTCGCGCACCATCCCCCCCGCCGAGGACGCGGGCGTCCTCGCGGTCCAGGGCGACATCGCTGACCCGGCCACCGCCGAACGGGTGATCTCCGCGGCCGTCGAGCGGTTCGGCCGCGTCGACACCCTGGTCAACAACGCGGGCGTCTACGTCGCCAAGCCGTTCACCGACTACACCGCCGAGGATTACGCCACCATAACCAGGATCAACCTGGCGGGGTTCTTCCACCTCACCCAGCTCGCCGTCGGCCAGATGCTCGCCCAGGGCGGCGGGCACATCGTCAACATCACCGCCAGCATCGTCGACAACCCCGACTCCCGAGTCCCGTCCGTCCTCGCCGCGCTGACCAAGGGCGGCCTGCAGTCCGCCACCAAGTCCCTCGCCATCGAGTACGCCACTCGCGGCATCCGGGCCAACGCCGTCTCTCCAGGCACCACCCACACCCCGATGCACGACCCGCAGACCCACCAGTTCCTCGCCGACCTGCAGCCCGTCGGCCGCATGGGCGAGATCCACGACATCGTCGAGGCGGTCGTCTACCTGGAGAACGCGCCCTTCGTCACCGGCGAGATCCTCCACGTGGACGGCGGCATGAGCGCCGGCCACTGACCACGCCCGCACCCCTCGTCCATCACGCCGTGTCTATCGACACAACCGCAAGCGGCAGTAGGCCGGCGACGCTGTCAGCTTGGGAATCGGCTAGTGATCTACCCTCTCTGAGCTGGGAAACAGGGGGTGCAGCTCAGCGCTGGTCGAGCCCCCGTGACTTCCCGTGAGTCCCCGCTGATCGCCGTTCAATCTGGCACGCATCTGGCACGCGACTCAGCCTGAGTAGCTGTAGTTCGTGAACTGCCACGGTGGTGTGGTTGACCAGCATTGGAGCGCCAATGGTGCCTCTTACCTGCGGCTTTGATATCTCGGCGCTTCTCGTCATTTCGCGGCTGATCACGCTGTCATGTGCCCTAGATGTGCCCTCGCCGGCGTCCACGACATCGACGAGACCCCGTCATTAGGCGAACCAGTTCTCTGCCCGCGCGGGCGCGTGGGGATACCGCCTCCGGGACCCATCCGGAGCTTATCCGGTGACCTGGGCCGCCCTGATCCGCCACGGCGACTACCTCATCGAGGTGCGCCTCGTCGCGCGCCCCTTCACGGCAGACAATCCCGACGCCTGGGCCAGCGAAAAGGCCATGCTTACCGACTTGGCCAGTCAGGCATACGCAAGGGCCGCTTCGATCCTGGGGTGACAAAGGCTAGCCGCCGTACCCAGACCGCGTGGGGACGCTTGAACACGTGCTGTCAGCTTGGGAAGTCTTTCATCACCATGCGGTCTGAGCTGCGAGAACGCTGACCTGGGCATATGTGGGTCGAGTGCCCGTGAGTCCCCGTGATTCCCTGCGGGTTGCCGACCGTACGGGCACGCAACGAGCACGTCAGGCCCGCTGCCGCTACGAGATGGGCCAACAGCAGACGAGAGGAACGGGCCCGAGCGTGCTCCCATAAAGGCGATCTGCGCCTAATTTGGTGCAGAAAAGCGCCATGGTGATAACGGAGGACAAAAAGGGCCATGTCGGCGGCCACTATTAAGAAAAGGTCAAATGGAAAGATAGGAGTCGCTAGCGGGCGTTTACTGCTCGACTGTGTGGCAATCTAGGCGGTGTAAGAATGACTCGGACTGGACGGTCAATGTTGGCAGCTGTCGGCCACTTGGAATATGCCAGAAAGTCCAAAATGGAAATACCTTTCAGGGGGAAATAAAGTTGCCCAAGTCCAGCAGTCTTCTCGGTGCCATGGCGATCGGCACCCTGTTGAGCACAGGTGTATCCCTGGGAGGCGTCGTCACCGCCCGCGCCGCAACTGAAGGTGTCTCTCCCGCGAACAAGGCAGGCCTTGGCACTGCCGTTCGCTTCCTCCCTCACTCTGACCCTAGGAACAAGAACAACAACAGGCATAATCAGCATCAACACGGACGCCAACACGAGCACCAGCGCCAGCATCTGATGCGCGACTTCGCCACGGCTGTGACGCCGCTCCAGAAGAGCGATACGGAAGCAGAGGCATTCCAGACCTCCAGAGGGCCCAAGGGCGATCAGGGTCCGCAAGGGCCACAGGGTCCGCAAGGTCCCAAGGGAGATATGGGCAATCGAGGTCCAGCGGGTGTCTTGGGCCTTGAGTTCGTGCCTGGACCAATCGTCACGGTACCGCGCACCTCCCTCACCCCTGAACAATCAGTCCCGTGCCCTAGCGGGAAGGTGCCGATTTCCGGTGGAGCTAGGCTACTGAGCGCTGCAATTAGTAATATTAATCAGTTCATTACTATCCCTACATCCGCAGCGGATGACGCAAGTAATTCCTGGGTCCTTCGGTTCCAGAATTCCACCAATGAAGACGCTAAGTGGAGCACTTTTGTGATCTGCGCCACCCCGTCCTGACGCACCGAATGAACGGAATCGCCGTTTCGTCGCAAGACTAGGCCTCGCCACCCCGTTTGTCGTCGACCCCACCGCGGAGCGGCAGCGGGCCGGCGACGGAGGTGCAACCCCGGCCGGACTCCCCCCGCCCCCGATAGCTGCCAGACATTCGCGACTGCCGTCCGGGAGGCGTCGGTGTCCGAGATGAAGACGGGTGAGCTGATCACGGGGCGTCCCAAGTCGGATGCCGGCGCTCGGGTGGTCGCGCTTCCGGAGGTGATCATCGGCGATCTCGCCTGGCACCTTCAACGGTTCAGCAAGCAGGCACCTGATGGTCTGGTGTTCGTGGGGGAGAAGGGTGCCCAACTTCGGCGCAGCAACTTCACGAAAGTCTGGGCGAAGGCACTGGCCAAGACAGGACTCCCGAAGATCCACATCCATGACCTTCGGCACACAGGGAACACGCTCGCGGCGGCAACTGGCGCGACCCTTAAGGAGCTGATGACCCGCATGGGTCACTCCAGCACGAAAGCGGCCACGGTCTATCTGCACGCCGCCGAGGACAGAGATCGTGCCATCGCTGACGCCATGGGTGAGATCGTCAAGCAAGGACTCGGCGCGGAGGACGACGACGATGATCCGCCACTCATTGGAACCAAGATCAACTGATCTGCCAAATCTGGCACGGGAGTGAGAAACAAGCCCAACAAAGATCAAGGCCCGGGTCGGGAATCATCCTCTGACCTGGGCCTTCGTGTGTGGAGCGGGTGACGGGAATCGAACCCGCGCTGTCATCTTGGGAAGTCTTTCAAGATCATGCTATCCGAGCTGGGGAAACGCTCACCTGGACGTATGGCGGTCGAGTCACCATGAGTCCCCGCTGCTTACCGCTGATCGCCAACCGAACGGGCACGCAACGGGCACGCGAGCGCCTGATCTCCTGACTCGCCGGAGCGGGTCAGGTGCCGAAGCCAACTGCGAACGCCCGCTGGAGGTAGTCCCAGACCTGCGCGGTCAGTACACCGCGGGTGGCGACCTCGGGCCCTTTTCGCTCGATGCGGGCATAGATCGACGACATCATGGCCGGTTCCCCGGCCGCCATGTCCCGAATCACCGCGGTCCATCGCCGTGTCAACTCCTGTACAGCGGGATCGGCCGGGTCCGTTCCGCCGTCGATATGGGCCTGGAGCTCGGCGACGATCTCTGTCCCCTGCCGCCGCCATCCGGCGAACCTGTCAGGGAATCCGGGCTCCAGGTGTCGCCGTTTCGCCTGCGCCAATTGCTTGGGCGTGAAGTCGTTCGCCTGCACCAGTGCCTCCATGGCTTGGATGAGTTGGTCGATGGACGGCTCGGTGGCCCGCAGGGTGGCTTGGAGCAAGGCCGTGAGCCGGGTGCGCAGGTGCCGATGCGTCTCGATGGTTCGCTCGACGTGGGAGAGCTGGGCGCGTACGGCCGAGCCGAAGTCCTGAAGGTCGCCGTCGAGCGAATCGGCGATATGGGCCAGCGGCATCCCCAGCTGGCGTAACGCGAGGATCCGGTACAGCCGGCGGACGTCGCTGTCCGTGTACAGCCGGTGCCCGGCGGGCGTGCGCAGCATGGGCACCAGCAGCCCGATCCGATCGAAATGATGCAGAGCTCGGACGGTGAGGCCCGTCGCCGCGGCCAGGTCACCGATCTTCCAAGATTGCTCGTCCATGTGATCACCCGAATAGACGCTATTGCCTGACGCGACGTCAGGCACAAGACCCGACATCGGCCATTTCTCCTGCTTGCACCTGACGCGACGTCAGGCGGCACCATCCCTCGCGGGTCCGCTGCGCGGGCCGGCGGACAGCCGCTTCAGCACTGGACGACAATGATCGTGGTCTTCGATCAGGAGCGGCAATCCTGGCGACCTGTGACCGAAGTCGATTGGGAACACGAACAGGTCGCCATTTACGTGTGGCGTTCCGTCCGGCAGTCGGGCGACACCAAGACCAGCAAGTCCCGGCGTTCGCTGCGCATCCCTATGCGGTGCGTGCTGACCCTGAAGTCGCTCATGGAGGAACAGGCACGCCTGCACGGCCCTGAGAAGCTGAGCGAGCGTCGCGTGTTCGGCACTCGGAACGGGACCGCCATGACGGCGGAGAATGTCCGGCGTGACTTCCGTCTTGCCATCAAGAACGCGGAAGGGATCGACCGGGGGCAATGGACGCCGAGAGAACTGCGGCACAGCTTCGTGTCGTTGCTATCCGCACACGATGTCCCGATTGAGCACATCTCGCGTCTGGTCGGTCACACGAATACGGTGGTGACAGAGACGGTGTACCGCAAGCAGATCCGCCCCGTCATGCAGGAGGGGGCGACGGTAATGGACAAGATTTTCCCGCTGGGCCCGGAACCTTAGTCACTCAGATAAACACTCACGCCCCGTCCATAAGATCATGGGCGGGGCGTTCTGGCTGTTCAGGTGCTGTGGTCAGGGGCAGGGTCGAACTGCCGACCTTCCGCTTTTCAGGCGGACGCTCGTACCAACTGAGCTACCTGACCTCGGCGGCTACCGCCGTACGCGGTCCTGACGGGACTTGAACCCGCGACCTCCACCTTGACAGGGTGGCGAGCACTCCAACTGCTCTACAGGACCTCTATGTCCGGAAGATCTCTTCCGTCTTGTTCAGCTCGCCTAGCCTACCAGCTTCGGGAAGGTCATCGACTTTCCGTTCCGCTGTCACGCTTGGCGATCGCGCGTGCCCCCAACGGGATTCGAACCCGTGCCGCCGCCTTGAAAGGGCGGTGTCCTAGGCCGCTAGACGATGGGGGCTCAGGGCACTGCCCTGTTTCCGCGACGCCTTCCGTCGGAGACCTCTGAAGCATAGGGGACGTATGCCCCCGATGCCAAAGCGATTGGCGACGGGGAGCCGGTGATCGTCCCCGTTGGCTGCGGGGGCGTCGTCGACTCCGGAAGAATTCTACGGCCAGGGTCCTGCTCGATACGACGCGCAACCTCGACTCGCTGCTCTCCGAGGCCGCCGACGGTGATGTCGTCCCAGGCCTGGAGCCGGTGCGTGCTCTTGTTGAAATAAAGCACCGAGGCCATCAAAGGGGTCGGCTCATCCCCTTCCAGGCCGCGCAGACCCGCGCCGCCGGTCGATCCCTGGATCATCAGCCGCGTACCCGTCGGCAACATCTCGGTGGACCGCTGGTGCACGTGGCCGGCCAGCACCAGCGCCACCTGACCGGACAGTCCCCGGCCCACCGTCGGGTCGTGGACCGCCACGATGTCGGTGGGGATCCTGCCCGGGCTCGAGGTCGACGCCGACCTCGGCGCCTCAGGAGGTGCGATCCTCTCGGCCTGCGCACGGCCGAGATCGGTGAGCTCCTGGCTGGAGTCGTCGGACAGCTGCACCGACTTGTCCGGCGTGAAGCGGGGATCGCCGATGCCGTAGATCCGCAGCCCGTCGACGGTCGCGGCGTTGCCGTCCAGGACGATCGCGTTCTTCTGCTTGGCGACCGCCCGCTGCGTGCCCATCGAGTCGTGGTTGCCGCGCACATAGACGTACGGCACGCCCAGGCGGCCGATCTCCTCGACGAACTCGTTCTCCGCGCTCGTCCCGTGGTCGCTGATGTCCCCGGTGTCGATGATCAAATTGATCTTGAACTGGTCCTTCAGCGACTTGATGACGTTCCAGGCGATCGGGTTGATGTGCAGGTCCGAAACGTGCAGGACCCGGATCGTGCTGGGATCCGGGTCGTAGATCGGCAAAGTGGAGCCGGCCTCGTAGAGCCGGGAGACATTGGTCACCAGCTTCGCGAGCTGGCCGCGGTACTCCGAGAACCGGGTCGCGATCGACTGGGCGCTGCCGACCAGGGACGGTACGCCCGTCAGGAGGCCCGTGTACCGGGGCTCGGAGATCGACCGGGGGTTGAACGTCAGGGCGGTGAGCCCGCCCACGACGACGACCATGACGAGCGATCCCGCCCCGGTCCACGCGGCCCGGGACAGGCGCCGGAAGACCACCAGGCCGGTCATGAATCCGGCGGCGACGGCGAAGATCAGTCCCCGGATGATCAGGTGGCGAAGCCCGTCGGTCACGTCCTGCCCGATGATCGTCGGAAGCCGGTCGGCCCATCGCGGGTTGTTCAGGATCTCCTCGGCCGCATCCGGGTGGACCGCATTGATCGTCAGGCTCAGCTGTACCGGGCTGTTGTGGGTGTCGAAGCTCAGTGTGCCGAGCGGACGGACGTCGACGACGGTCTCGCCGCTCCACGAGGGACGCAGGGACATCCCGATGTCGGCGGGACCCACCGGCGTGTCCACGGACGCGCCGACGGCCAGGCCCAGCCATCCCCCGGCCACCGCGGCCAGGATGATCGCCAGGATCCGCGCCGTACGGCCCTTACCCAGCCGCCGGGCGGTCTCCTTCCACTTCGAGATCTCCATGTCCTTCCTGCCTACCCGAACTCGCCGCCAGACGCGCCCGCATGCCCTCGAGGATCAGGGTCACGCCGTGCTCGAATGCGCCCTGGCTCTGGGGACCGCCGATCCGGATCATCGCTTCACGAAGGTGGGGATACGGGGTAAGGATCTCTACGGCCTCCTGGAACTGTGACCAGTCACCGGTTCCCCGTTCCCTGTCGGCCTGCTCCTCAAGCACGAAGCCGCTGAGGAAGCTCAACAGGGCCGTCACACCCCACATCGCGTCCACGACGGTGAAACCCACCCGGGTGAGCGAGCCCAGGATCATCTCGACGGTAGCCAACATCCCCTCACCTGGGTGTGTTCCCGCCGTCAGCCGCGCGGAGTCGCGGTGGGAGTTGAGCACCCGGCGTTGCTCCTTCACCCACTCCGCCAGCCAGGCCTCCCACGACTCCCCCTCGCCCAGCGGTCCGAGCCGCGGCCCCTCCTGGATGGTGATGACCTCCGTCATCTCGTCCAGCAGTTCCTGCTTGTTCTTGAAGTGCCAGTAGAGCGCGGGAGCCTGCACGCCCAAGTCGGCCGCCAGCCTCCGCAGCGTCAGCTTCTCCAGCCCGACTTCGTCGAGCAGCCGGAGCGCCGTCGCGACGATCTTGTCCCGTTCAAGTGCCACGGTTGACAGCTTAACAACGTTCAATGCACGCTTAACGGCGTTATATTTAACAACGTTAAGGAGGCTCCGTGATCTATGCGGAAGGACTGCGCAAGCGGTACGGCGCGGTAGACGCCCTGAAAGGGGTCGATCTCGAGGTGCCTCAGGGGACCGTCTGCGGCCTCCTCGGCCCGAACGGCGCGGGCAAGACGACCGTGGTCCGCATCCTGACCACGCTGCTCCGGCCCGACGGCGGCACGGCCCGCGTGGCCGGCTGCGACGTGGTCGCCGACGCCGACCGCCTCCGGTATCGCATCGGTCTCGCCGGTCAGCACGCCGCCGTCGACGAGTTGCTCACCGGTCAGCGCAACCTCGTCATGTTCGGCCGCCTCTACCACCTGCCCCGCCGTACGGCACGGCGCCGGGCAGGCGAGCTGCTCGAACGATTCGGCCTGGCGGAGGCGGCCGACCGGCCCGTGAAGACCTACTCCGGCGGCATGCGCCGCAGGCTCGACCTGGCCGCGAGCCTGATCGTCGCCCCTCCGGTGCTCTTCCTCGACGAACCGACGACAGGACTCGACCCGCGGAGCCGGCTCGCCCTGTGGGACCTGCTCCGCGAGCTCGTCTCCGAGGGCACTACCGTGCTCCTCACGACCCAGTACCTCGACGAGGCCGACCATCTGGCCGACCAGATCGTCGTGGTCGACAGCGGCCGAGTGGTCGCGTCCGGCTCTCCGTCCGCTCTCAAGGGCAAGGTCGGCGGCGGGCGGGTGAGCATCGCCTTCCGCGATGCCGGCGACCTCTCCGCCGGCATCGAGGTGGTCCGCGGCGTCCTTCCCGGCGAGCCGGAGATCGACCGGGGCGAACGCCGGCTCGCCGTTCCCGTCGAGGACGGCGCGGCCTCGCTCATCAAAGTGGCCACGGCCCTCGATGCGGCGGGCATCCCCGTCGACGACCTCGGCCTGCGCCGGCCGACGCTCGACGAAGTGTTCCTGCGGCTGACCGAGGTGACCGCGGCATGACCGTGCTCGAACCCCCCGCCACGAGATCCGCCCGGTTCGGCTGGGCCCTGATCGACAGCCTCACCATCGCGGGCCGGACCTACTCCCGCCTGCGCGCCCAGCCGGGCGAGCTGGCGGGCTTCCTGGTCTTCCCGATCATCATGACCGTGCTGTTCGGATACGTCTTCGGCAGTGCGATCACCTTGCCCGGCGGCGGGGACTACCGCAGTTATCTGATGCCGGGCATCTTCATGCAGGTCGCGGCATTGACGGCGGTGGCGGCCGCGACCGCGGTCAGCGAGGACATGGCCCTCGGGCTCATCGACCGCTTCCGGGCGCAGCCGATCGCGCGCGGCGCCGTACTGGTCGGGCGGAGTGTGGCCGACCTGTCGATACACCTGCTCTCCGTCGCCATGATGGCGCTGTGCGGCGTGGTGATCGCCGGATGGCGCCCGCACGGGTCGCCGCTGGAGACCCTCGCGGGGTTCGGGCTGCTCGCCCTCTTCGCGTACGCGATGATCTGGATCGGCACCTACATCGGGCTCTTCGTGAAAAGCGGCGCGCAAGCCGACGCGGCGACATTCGGCTGGCTCTTCCCGCTGACGTTCCTGGCCAACGCCTTCGTTCCGCTGGAGGGGCTGCCGTCCTGGCTGCGTCCGATCGCGGACTGGAACCCGATGAGCGCGGTCGTCTCGGCCGCTCGCCTGCTCTTCGGCAATCCCGGCTCCGCCGCGGCGTCCTGGCCGCTGCGGCATCCGGTGACGTCGACGATCTGCTGGTCGGTGCTGATCCTGGCGGTCTTCGTGCCACTCGCCGTGCGGCGATACCGGACGGCGACGTCCTGATGACACGATGAGGAGGTGATCGACGTCCCGCTCAACAGGTTCGAGGAGCTCGTGGCCGAGGCGCTGGACACGGTCCCGCCCGATCTGGCCAAGGTCATGGACAACGTCGTGGTCGTCGTCGTGGACGACCCGCCCGAGCCCGGGCTCCTCGGGCTCTACACCGGCATCCCCCTGACGGAACGCGGCGAGTGGTATTCCGGCGTCCTCCCGGACCGGATCGAGATCTACCGCAACCCGACGCTCGAGATCTGCGAGACGGAAGAGGACGTGGTCGAAGAGGTACAGATAACCGTGGTCCACGAGATCGCCCACCATTTCGGCATCAACGATGAGAGGCTTCACGAACTCGGTTGGTAATCACGCAGTCGCAAAGGGTCGAAACACCCGGGCACCGTAGGTAACATGTTGACCACGATCTGTCAGGTGCGGCCCCACTCGGGTGGTGTCCGCACCGTACAGAACGGCAAAAGCCCAGCACAGCACGGCACAGGTGCCGTACGGCGGGGCACGGTACGGCACGTGCGGCATCCCCGGAGCTCAGCGGAGTGACATTGGCGGCCACCAAGCCCGGCAGACTTTCCGGAAGGCACCGCCGTCCAGCCGAGACCCGCATCACCTACGGCGAGGTCGTCGCGATCAGGGAGTTCCGTGCCCTGTGGTTCGGCCAGGGGTTGTCGCTCCTCGGAGATCAGCTCGCCCAGGTCGCTCTGGCCGTCCTCGTGTACAGCCGCACCCAGTCGGCGCTCGCCACGGCCGCCGTCTACGCCCTGACCTACCTGCCGCCCATCATCGGCGGGCCGCTGCTGGCCGGGCTCGCCGACCGTTATCCGCGCAGGCGCGTCATGCTCCTGTGCGATCTGCTCCGCGCGGGCATGCTCGCGACCATGGCCGTGCCGGGCATGCCGTTCGCCGTGCTGTGCGTGCTCGTCTTCTGCGTCGTGCTGCTCAGCGCGCCCTTCTCCGCCGCCAGGGCGGCGCTGCTGCCCGAGGTCCTCGAGGGTGACCGCTACGTCGTGGGATCGGCCATCCAGAACGTGACCAACCAGGCGGTTCAGATGCTCGGCTTCGCGGCCGGCGGGGCGCTCATCGCCGTGCTCGGGCCGTACCGCGCGCTCGCGCTGGACTCGGCGACCTTCCTCGGCTCCGCACTGGTGATCGTCGCGGGTGTACGGCGGCGCCCCTCGTCACGGCGCGAGGAGGGCGGGAGGTTGTCGATGTGGACCATGACGATGTCGGGTGCCCGACTGGTCTTCGGCGACCGCAGACTGCGGACCCTGGTCCTGTTCGCCTGGCTGTGCGGGTTCTACGTGCTGCCCGAGGGGATCGCCGTGCCGTATGCCGCGACCCTGAATGACGGCACGCTCCCGGTTCCGGTGATCACGGGGCTGCTGATGGCGGCGATGCCGACGGGGACCGTGGTCGGGGCGTTCCTCTTCGGGCGGTTCGTCACCCCGACGGGCCGTCTGCGGGCGATGGGATGGATGGCCATGCTGACCTGTGCGCCCCTCGTCGCGTGCCTGATGCGGCCGCCGCTGGAGTGGGTGCTGGCGTTGTGGGCGCTGTCCGGGATCGGAGGGGCCTACCAGCTCGCCGCCAACGCGGCGTTCGTTCAATGCATCCCGGCCGCGGAGCGCGGGCAGGCTTTCGGGCTCGTGCAGTCCGGGCTGCTGGCCGCCCAGGGGGTCGGCATCCTCATCGGAGGAGTGCTCACGCAGCAGTTCGGTCCAGAGCCTGTGGTCGCCCTGGCAGGCGTGGGCGGCTTCGCCGTCGCGGCCGTGCTGAGCATGCTCTGGACCGAAACTCGTACGGAGATCATCGCCAAGGTTCGCGCCGCCACCTGAGATCAGGCCTGCGTCGGATCCTCGGGCTTGGGGGCGGGCGGGTCGGCCGGGGCCGTGGGCGCGGCCTCAGTCGCGGTGGCGGGCCTGGGAGCGGCGGGGGCCGCGTCAGAGGCCGGAGCCGGAGCGGAGGTGGGAGCCGGAGCCGGGGCCGGCGCGTCGGGCCGGCCGTACGGGTGCTGCTCGTAACCCGTGGACTGGTGCTGCTGGTAACCCGTGGGCTGGTGCTGCTGCTGCGGTGCCGGGCGGTTCCAGCTCGCCTGCGACCAGCCGGCCTGGGCCTTGTCCCACCCGGACTTGGCGTCCTGCCAGACGCGTCCGTCCTTGTTCTTGTTGATGAGGTCCTGGGCGATGGAGCCCTCCCTGCCCTCCTCGGGAACCAGGATCCACGCCACCGCGTAGACGCCGATTCCGAGGCCGCCGAAGAAGGTGGCGACGGCGAGGACCACGCGGAGGATGTTGGGGTCGACGCCGATGTACTCGCCGACTCCGGAGCACACCCCCGCGATGACCTTTCCATTCCTGGTGCGACGGAGTTGTTTGACCGAACCGTTGGTGTTCATCTCGTTCATGTCATCAGATTGCCCTTTGCACAGACTTCCGCACATCGGGATTCCCCCTGGCCCAACCCCGACGATGCCCGGATACTCTGGCGTTCATGGACGACCTCCTCAATCTCGACGACCAATTGGCGCCCGAGCAGCGAATGGTCAGGGACGCCGCCAGGGAATTCGTCTCCGACCAGGTCCTCCCGTATGTGGGGGGCTGGTTCGAGGAGGGCGTCTTCCCCGCACGCGATCTCGCCCCCGCCCTAGGGGGGCTCGGCATGCTGGGGATGCACCTGGAGGGCTACGGCTGTGCCGGGCTCGACTCCATCTCCTACGGCCTGGCCTGCCGGGAGCTGGAGGCAGGCGACTCGGGGCTGCGGTCGTTCGTCTCCGTGCAGGGCTCGCTCGCCATGTTCCCGATCTGGAAGTACGGATCGGAGGAGCAGAAGCAGGAGTGGCTTCCGGCGATGGCGGCCGGTGAGGCCATCGGGTGCTTCGGCCTGACCGAGCCCGACCACGGCTCCGACCCGGCCGGCATGCGGACCAACGCCAAGCAGGATCCCTCAGGGGACTGGATCCTCAACGGCTCCAAGATGTGGATCACCAACGGCTCGATCGCCGACGTCGCCGTGGTGTGGGCGCAGACCGACTCGGGCATCCGGGGCTTCGTCGTCCCGACCTCGACGCCGGGGTTCTCCGCCCAGGAGATCCACCGGAAGCTGTCGCTCCGCGCGTCGGTCACCGCCTCGCTCTACTTCGACGACGTACGGCTTCCGGCGTCGGCCGTCCTGCCCGGCGTCACCGGCCTGAAGGGGCCGCTTTCGTGCCTCTCCGAGGCCCGGTTCGGGATCGTCTGGGGAGTCGTCGGCGCGGCGCGGGCGTGCCTGGAGGCCGCGGTGGACTACGCGACGACCCGGGTGCAGTTCGGCAAGCCGATCGGGGCGTTCCAGCTCACCCAGGAGAAGCTGGCCTGGATGGCCGTCTCCCTGGGCCAGGCCGGGCTCACCGCCTTCCATCTCGGACGGCTGAAAGAAGAAGGGCGGCTCAGGCCCCAGCAGATCAGCTTCGGGAAGCTCGCCAACGTCAGAGCGGCGCTGGACATCGCCCGCCAGGCCCGCTCGGTGCTCGGAGCGAACGGCGTGACACTGGAGTATCCGGTGATCCGGCACATGAACAACCTGGAGTCGGTGCTCACCTACGAAGGCACTCAGGAGATCCACACGCTGGTGCTCGGCGAGGCGCTGACCGGCCTGCCCGCCTATAGGTGACCGTGGTTCGGTGTCATGTTCGGCGATGACGGGCTATCGTGATCGCCCAGTAAAGCGCGTCGCAGAAGTCGCGGTACCCTCGGTACCCTGCTTCTAGCGAGGGGTGCTAGCTCAATGGCAGAGCTGCGGACTTTTAATCCGTAGGTTCAGGGTTCGAGTCCCTGGCGCCCCACCTGCAAAACAATCCACTTACGTTGATCGTTTGGGGTTGTTGACGGCAACGGTTGACGGCAACGTCCTTTAGGCGAGCCCGCCCAATGCCTCTTCGAGCCTGTTCAGGGCCTTCGCCTGATGCTCAGGCATGACGTGGGCATAGGTGTTCATGGTCAGCACGATTGTGCTGTGCCCGAGGATTTCCATGATCGTTCGAGTGTCCACTCCTTGAGCGAGGAGAATCGTCGCGCAGGTATGCCGTAGATCATGGAGCCTGACGCGCCGGATGCCCGCCGCATCGCATACCGCCCGGAAATGCCGATAGAGGTTTTCCGGCTCGATCGCTGTTCCGATATGGGTCGTGAAGACCAGGCCGTGAGGGTCGTGCCAGGCCGACCCCGCCGCCAGACGCTCCGCAGCCTGCTCGGCCTTGCGCTCTTTCAGCACCTTCACCAGGTTGTCCGGGAGCCGGATCGTCCGGCGCGACCGCTGCGTCTTCAGGGGGACGAGCTTCAGCCCTTCGCCCTTCTGCCGCTGGAGTGCCTGCCTCACCCGCAGCACGCCGTTGTTCAGGTCGACGTCATCCCAGCGGAGCCCGAGGGCCTCCCCTCGTCGAAGCCCGACGCCCAGGGCGACCGCGTACACGGCGTAGAACCGGCCCTTACGCGCCTGCCGTAGGAACTGCCTCGCCTCGTCGAGGGTCAGAGCCTGGATCTCCGGGCGCTCGACGGTGCCAAGTTGCACGTTCTTGGCGACGTTGCGAAGGACCAGATCTTCCCGTACCGCCTGGGCGAGAGCGGACCGGACCAGGGCGTGAAGATATTGCACGGTCCGCGGGGACGGGACCTTCCTGCAGCACTTCTCGACCGCACAGCACCTCTGCTGTTTGGTCGGATCCTTGTGCTGCTTCGGTCGCTTGGCGTCGTGGCCCTGTAGGCAGCACTGACATGTCTTGGCGACCTTGACGAGCCATGTCCGGATGTCCTGAGCCGTGAGCTTCTTGAGCTGCTTCTTGCCGAGCCCGGGGATCAGGTACAACCTCACGTACGTCTCGTAGCTCCGGTACGTAGAAGGCCGGACCTTCGGCCGGGCGATCTGTTCGAGCCAGTACGTCAGGTAGTCGCCGAAGCCGAGCTTGGTCGTCTCGACCGGTATGCCCTTGCGCGCGTTGGCCAGCGCTTCGGTGAGTTTGGCGTTGGCCTCCTCCCAAGTCTTGCCGTAGACGCGAAACCGAGTGCGCGTCCCATCCAGGGCTTCCAGGAAGGCCGCGCCTTCCCATCGGCCGTCCTTACGCTGGTAGACGCTGCCGGCGCCGTTCGGTTGCTTCGTTCGCTTGGCCATCAAGAAGCCTCCTTCATGAGTCGGGCGACGAGTTCATCTATGGCGGACCGAGGAATCCGGCGACGGTTGGCGACAAGGAACGAGGCCAGGTCACCGGAACGGAGAAGGTCGTAGACAGTGGATCTGCCGATCTTGAGAAGCTGTGCGGCCTCCTCGACCGTGAGGAAGTCATCCGCCATGGGAGTCCTCCCGTTCGGCGGCGATGTTGCGAGCGATCTCGACCCGGCGCCGAACGTCGGCCGCCATGATCGCCTCACCGGGTGTGTAGCCCGTCCCGGCGAACCGCCAGTGCCCGAGCACGAGTGTGGTCGCGTCTCCCAAGGGAGGCAGCCCATGCCGTGCGCGCCTCGCCGGCCCGGTAGTCCACGCGAACCCGCCTTAGGTCGCCCAGCGTGGTGGAGTAGCGGCGCGACTTGGTCGAGAAGTGGCCGCGAAAACCGAGCATGTGCGCCCACGGCCGGAGCCGCAGTTCCGCCAGCTCTGGCCAGCCCCCGAGCTCCCAGCAGGTACGGATCATCCGTCGTGCGTGTTCGGTCACGGGTAGCGCGTCCAGATGCAGGCCCGGTTTCAGTCCCGTCCCGTGGCAGCGCCCGCAGACCATGAACCGTTCTCGTCCGCACCCCTTACACACCGGGCACGACAACCGGTGATCCACCGTTCCCGAGGCTTCCGCGCCCTTCGTCGCGTACTTCGCGATGTAGGAGGCGACCGCCCGTTCGCTCAGACCGGCAGCCGCGGTTTCGTCCATTACGATCGGGCGGATGTCGAGCTGGTCACCCCACAGCAGCTCCCGCCAGCCGAGTCGGCTGCGTGGCGTGCGGACCTTCACCCGTCGGATGGCTGGGCCGATCGCCCGGACCAGCAACTCGTGGTCCGCCCATTCCGGAGGCGCATCCGCGCCGCCCCCTGGGCCGTCGAGCCGGATCACGGCGTGGAAGTGCACCAACCCTCGCCGCTGGTATTCGGCAACCTTCGCGAACGAAACCCGCGCCAGCTCACCGAACGCGGCCCGGCTCATCCCTGAGAGCCTGGCCAGTTCCCGCCGCACCTCTGCCGTGAACCGATGCCACAACGCGCCCGCGTGCGCCTGCCACAGCACCGCACCCGGGTAGTCGTAACACTCAGCGCAGAGCGGCTGACCTAAGCGTTCGTCCGCGACTTCGTGCCGCATGTGGCACCCGGCCGGGAGTCCGTGCTGGCACACCCGATCCCGCGCCCGAGGGCGGCACGTCCGCACCCGTCCGTCCTTCTCCCGCCGTGTATGCACCGACCCGAACGAGGGAGCCGTCAGCGTCACGAACACCCGAGGATGCCTGCTCACCGACTCCGGTACGCCCTTCCCGCCCGACAGGCCCGCCCGGATCAGTTGGAACGTGTCCGCCTGATAGATCGCTGAGCAGGCTTGGCAGACCGACGCCCGCCGATTCCCGCACGCCACCAGCACGAACCCGGTCGGCTCGTCCGCCGTCCGGTACTCATGCAGGACCTCACCCGTCCGACCGTCAACCACTGCCGTTTCGCCGGACAGATGCACCGGATTCGCGCACCCACCCGTCGCGGCGACCATCGACCGCCACCGGTCGTATCCCGGATCGTTGACCACCCGCGCGAGATCGACCAGCCATGCCGGATGCCCGTCACCATCTCGGTTCAGGCGGCCCGCGGCCGACTCCCCGCTCCGTTGCCTATCTCGTCCCTCGTGTGATCCCTCCCGTGCCTCGTCGTACCTCGATTCGTTGATCAAACCGCATCACCTCCTCGCTAGTAACTCCTGTACTACAAGTTTGCATGACGTTGTGGTGCCATGTCAACATGTAGTACAAGTAGAACGAACAAGAAGGTGAGGAGGGTTCCCGTGAATGACAGGACCTACGACGTGCCCGACCAGGACACAGCCGAGGACGACCAGCCCCGCGACACCGACATCCCTCTCTGGCAAGTCATCGCCTCAGCGCTGCGGACCGACATCCTCGAAGCCCGCTACACCCCCGGTACGCCGCTACCCAGCGAAACCGCCCTGGCCAGTCGATACAGCGTCTCCCGCCCCACCGTCCGCGACGCCGTCAAAGCCCTATCAGCCGAAGGACTCGTCAGCGTTGTACGCGGACGTGGGACTTTCGTGCGGCCTGTGCCCGATCGTTACGTGATCCTGCTGGGCATCTGGCCCCGCGAAGACCTCGCCACTCGGGGCTTCGACGACACTGCCCGCGCATGGGGATGGATTCGTATCCCGCTACCCCGCGAAGAGGACGACGAAGGCCAGCCCGTCTACGGGCGAAGCCACCTCACAGCCGCCGACCGCGATACCGCGACCCTTCTTGGCATCCGTACCGGAAGCAATGTCCTGCGGCGCCACAGCCTGTGGATGCACGCCAACCGCGCCGTCATCGACGTCACAAGCTCCACCATCGCTGAGATCATCCCTGACTGGAACACCAAGGCGAGCCTCTATCACTCTCACGCCAGTGCGTTCTACGACGCGATCACCGAGGGACGAGGCCCGATCACCTGGCAAACGCTCGTCACGGCCCGCATGCCCTACGCCGACGAACGCGAACGACTCGGCCTCGACATCGGCCAACCCATCCTGCTCATTCGCCGACTCATTCTCGACAAAGACGGCCGCCCGCTCGAAGTGACCGAGATCAAGGCCTCAGCCGATCAATTCGAAACCGCCTACGCCCGCGAAAGCCTCACTATCGACGCTGACGAACCCATCGACCAGCCCGGCGCCGACAGGCCAGGAACACCCGACAAACACGCGGACGGTCGGGTCCTGCTCGCCCTGTAACCGCGCCGGAGGAGCAGCGAGCTTCCGGCCGGTCGTGAGTCGCCAGCCGAATCGGTCCTATTCGTGATCATGGTGAGGAGAAGACATATCCGTTGGTGAGCGCCGATCGCGATACGCCCCGAAACAAGATCCGGAATGGCGCTTTCGCCGGTTATGATCCCTCTCGTCCATGAGAGGTGGTGCTCAACCAATTGCTGAGCAGGACTACACAAACGGCAAGGTCATTCGGCCTCGTCCTCTTGGTGGCGTTCGGGCTGTTCGGGCCGGTCGGGTGTGCGCGTTCGAACGGTTGGTCGCCAGGCAGTGTTCCCTCCACCACTCCCACCGCAGTTCCCGCCGTTCCTCAGACATCCGAGACCACGGACGAACTCCACATCACGTTTCCTCCATTCGAGCCGGCCGTCCCGTGGCCTCGCGACCCGTACCCGAAGGGAAGTGACGGCGCACGCATACGCCAGGCGCTACTGCCCGGGTTCAACGGCGCGAAGGTTCAGGGTCCGCCTGCCACCGTCGTGAAGCTGAGCAATCGCCGAGCCGACGAACTCTGGGCCTCGCAACTCGGTTACGTGAAATTCGCTGACCCCACGTGCCGGAGATGGACGCAGGGCCTGTGGGCCGAGGCCGTAGGTTCAGCCGACCGTGATCCCGACGGGATCCTTGGAGTGGCACTCATGGTCGACATGTCCAACGGGCTCTTCGGCAAGCCGATGATGAGCGAGGCCATCGTGTCGACGGCTCTCGACGGAGCCGACGCACCGCCCCCGCCGCAATGCAGGACCACACGCGTCGGCGACGGCCAGAACTTGTGGAATGTTCGCATCGAGGACGTCAGCCTGACTCGCAAGGTGGGTGAATCCCCCTGGGCCTACCGCATCGTGGACCAGTCGGGAGACCAGCCAGATTTGTGGACGTCGGTCTTCCGGTTGCGCGGTCACATCGTCGAAGTGAAGATGACCTTCCAGCCGAAGACCGATGACCTGGCGGTGCAGCAGGCTCTCCTGGAGGACCTCGCGGCCGCGGCCTACACGAGGGCGAAGGCCGTTCTGCGGTGACCCCGATGTCGAATGACTCGTGGTCCAAAGTTTCTTTACTCGTTCAAGCCGCCTTCGGCGGAGCATCGGTGCGGGGAGGAGAGGAAGCGGTGAAGTCGGAGGGGCAGGCTCGACGATCCGATGGAAGGCGGTCCGCAAGGAGGACGGGCACGCCGGAGATGGATCGGTGGAGGAGGCGCTTGGTGAGCTGCTTCCGGTGGCACCGCGGAGGGGTCGAGCGAGGGGAAGCACAGCGCTGACCAGCTTGTCATCATGGCCCGCACTCACGAGATGGGCACGGACACAAGGTCTACCTGTTGGTCGCGCGCCCGCCCACCGGCGGGCTGCGGCTCTTCGGCCGGTCCCGCCGGCGGCGGCGCGCACCACGCCGACAAGCGGCGTGAGCATCAGATGGCGGCATTGCGGCTGGTGCCAGATGGGATCTCTCTTCCAAATGGTGAACGGTCATGGCCATGAGCAGGCATGAGCCGAAGAACCCGGAAACCAGAGGACGGCACGGGCGAAGCGAGAGAAAGAAGTGAAGGAGGCGGTGAGGGGGGAAGACCATTGGGGCGCTGCCCCAAACCCCGGCCAACTTCGGAGATGAGGGGACCTGTGCAAAGGGTGCAGGTGGTGGGGCGGGGTTCATCTCCCCGCCGGCCCCGCAAGGGATGCCAGACCAACCACCCAGGGTCAAGCCGTCCTGTGCACGTAGGACAACCAGTGGGCGTGGAAGGTCACCGGGAACATGGAACACGCGAAGGACGGCCTGACCCCGGGCGCCCGGCCCCGCATGGCTATGCCCGCCGACAAGGAGATGAACCTCAGCCCGAACAGCTTGCGCAGGGGAAAGACGTTCGGCTCAGGAGATGAAGCTGCCGTCCGGGACCTCTCGTCGCTGCGTGGCTGTCAACCATGCCGATTTGACGGATTTGGTCTCCTTTAATAATGGGTCATCCTGTTCAATCTGCTGGGGCTCTTTGGGATGACGGCGGTTGAGCCGCTCTTCTACTGCGACTATCTCTCCGTCCTCGTACATGGTCCGCGCGCCGGATATGGACATATTTGCGGCTTCTGCCAGGCGCTTGAGGCGATAGGGCTCGGGTTTAACGAAGTTGCGCGCGTATGCGGTAACCAGTCGCATCTTCTCCTCAATTTCACGCTTTCTGTCACCCGACGGGGACGGCGTCCTGCTCCCGAAGCTGTCCCAAACCCCCAAAAAGTAGCTGTGAGCTAGATCACGGTTGAGGTTGACCTCGGGTCAGGGTGCAAGCTCGTCGCAGCGGCACGACGCCGACCGGACATAACAGATTTGAAGGAGTACACCACCATGTCCATCACCCTTTCCGACCAGGACAAGAGCACCCTGCGGACCGCCGCGTACGGCGCCGTGTCGCTGATGGCCGCCGCGGACGCCACCGGCAAGCCCCACAAGACCGCCATGAACGGTTCCGTCACCCTGGCGTCGGCGACCGGCCCGATCGGGCACGTGCTCGCCGCGAAGTCGAAGGACATCGACCTGAAGAGCAAGTCCGCCGCCGAACTCGCCGACCAGGTGCTTCCGGCCCTGACCGCGGCCATGCGCCTGCTGGAGAAGCAGGATCCGGCAGAAGCCGACAACTTCCGCAGCATCGTCCTCATCGCCATCGACGCAGCCGCCCAGCTCCGCCAGGGGGCACCCAACCCCGCCCTGGCCGAGATGGCCCGCAAAATCACCGCCGCCCTCGACGCCGCCGGGATGGCCACTGCGGACAGCGGGGCTGCGCCGGCGGCTGCTGCCGGGAAAGATCGCCCGGAGCTGCAGAAGGCGATCGAGGAGATCGTCGATTCCGGTTTGGTCGGGGTGACGCTGCGCGTGCACGATGAGCGGGGCGAGTGGGCCGGCAGCGCCGGGGTGGCCGAGCTGGGCGGGACCGCCAAGCCGCCGATCAACGGACACGTCCGGATCGGCAGCAACACCAAGACCTTCACCGCGACCGTGGTGCTGCAACTGGTGGCCGAGGGCAAGATCGGGCTGGACACCCCGGCGGCGGACTACCTGCCCGAGTTCGGCTTGGACCGGCGGATCACGGTGCGGATGCTGTTGCAGCACACCAGCGGGGTGTTCAACTTCAGCGGCGAGGTCTACGACGACGGGACGATCGCGCCGGGCATCCCCATCCCCTACAGCACCACCGGCAAAGAGTGGATGGACAACCGGTTCAAGACCTACCGGCCGCAGGAGCTGGTGGAGCTGGCGTTGTCCAAGCCGCCGCGGTTCGAGCCGGGGACGGGCTGGAGCTATTCCAACACCAACTACGTGCTGGCCCGGCTGCTGATCGAGAAGGTCACCGGCCGCTCGGTCGCCGAGGAGATGCAGCGGCTGATCCTGGGGCCACTCGGGCTGTCGGGCACTATGGTGCCCGACGGTCCGGAGATCCCCGGCCCGCACGCCCACGCCTACTACCGCTACGAGGACGGCGGGGAGCAGAAGACGATCGACATCACCCGCCAGAACCCCTCCTGGATCTCCAGCGGCGGTGACATGATCTCGACCACCCAGGACCTCCACACGTTCATCTCCGCGCTGCTGGGCGGCAAGCTCCTGCCGGCCCCGCTGCTGGCCGAGATGTGCACCCCGCACCCGACGGGCATCCCGAACATGGACTACGGCCTGGGAGTGTTCGTGCTGACCACGGACGGCGGCGGCACCGTCATCTCCCACAACGGAGCCGCCGTGGGCCACGCGGCGCTGATGTACAGCACACCCGACGGCAGCAAGACCCTGACCGCCGCGCTGAACTGCGTGGACGACGCCGACTTGTCCATCGCACCAGCATTCCAGAACGCCCAGCAAAGGCTCCTCAACGAGGTGTTCGGCGGTGGGCAGGCCGATCCGGCTCAACCGACGGACTGAACACCTGTGACCCGCACGCCTCAAGGGGCGACCCCTTCCGGCCGTGCATCAGGGAGAACGCGAACAGGGGCCACCCCGCGCTCAACGGGCTCGGCGTGGCCCGTCCATATGCTCGGCTGTGGTGTGCGTAGTCGCCGAGCTCGAGCACAAGGCAGGATTTTGCAGATGAACGGAGTCACGATCGGGCAGGCGGCGGCATTCGTCGGCGTCACGGTGAAGACGGTGCGGCATTACCACAAGCTTGGCCTGATCGAGGAGCCGGAGCGCGACAGCTCCGGTTACCGGCGGTACGGATCGGCCGATCTGTTGCGGCTGGTGCGGGTCCGGACGCTGGCCGGCGCCGGGGTGCCGCTGGCCGAGATCGGACCCCTGATCGACGCCGATGCCACGCTGTTCGCCGCCGCGCTCGCCGACGTCGAGCGGCAGCTCACCGAACGGATCGAGGAGTTGATCGCGCGGCGTGACACGCTGCACCGGCTTGCCGATGGTAACCGGGCTCTGCTGCCCGACCGCGCTGTGGCGCTGCTGGAGCGGATGCTCGGCCTCGGATTCCCCGCGGACGAGGTGGCGGCCACCAGGGAGGGCTGGGTGCTGGCCAAGGCCCTGGTCCCAGAAGGCCTCGACGACTACCTCACCCATTTCGAGCACTCCCTCGAAGACACCCGGCTCCTCGCCTTCACCAAGCGCGCAGCCGAAGCCGCGGCCTGGGAACCGGACGACCCCCGCATCGCCGAGCTCGCCACCGCCGTGGCCGACCACTACCTCGCCAACCCCGCACTGCTGAAGACCGTCACCGGCCTGCAAGCCCGCACCGAGGCCGCGACCCGCTACACGCTGATCGCCCACCACGGCGAAGAGCAGACGCCGGCCGCGGCGCGGCTGGCCGCGCTTTTCGAGACCAAGCTCCGCGCCGCCGGCGTCCATATCCCCAGACCAGACTCCCACTGACCGCGCCGTTCTCCGGTCCTTCGTGTAGCGGCTGGGGTGGAAGACGGCTAAGGCAAAGTCGCGCCGGGCGAACGATGTACAGCCGCAAAGTACAGCAACGAGACCGCACAACACCTCACACTGACATCCGCCACCACACGCCGGAGCAGGCCGAGGAGCTTTCCACGTGGTGACTGGCTCCCTTTTGCAAGCAGGAAGTCTGCGAACCGAAGGCATGGACGGGACCAAGCCGGAGGGCGATCAGGTGTAGTCGGCGAAGGCCAAGTGAGCTCCGCACTTGCGGCACCTGAACAAGTAGGCACTTGGATTGCCGTCCTTGTCCAGAGCTGCGAGAAACCCTTCCACTTGGCCGGTGGGCCATCCTTCCGATGCCTCCTGACGCAACATCTCCATTGCATCCGGGAAGGCAGCAAGCTCCTGGGCCCCTACCGTTCCGAGGAAGGCGGCTCCGTCACCGCAGTGAAAGAGCCAGCGATCACCCTGCCAACTGGAAAAGCCTGGAGTGCGCCGGCTGAGGATCTCGATCGTCTCGCTCGGAACGATGCTTGGAACGTCGTACAGGTCTGCGAATTCCGCGTCATAGCGGGCAGCGAAGCTCCCATCGGCGATGCACCAGGGGCATGGCCGGCCGCCGAGGGGCTCCATGCAGTAGATGGGGCCTGTATAGGTGTAGCCACGTGCTTCCCCACAAGCTACGCATGCGCTGCCGGATGCCGTCACCGATCCCGTCGCTAGCGGATCGGGGTGGTAGTCGAATGTGGGCAGCATGGCGGCAGCATACGCGTGGGCACGTGCCACAGGCGTGCCAGATATGGCGGTCTACAACGGGCGGTCACGGGGACTCACGGACAACGTCATACGCACCCTGACCGGCACATCGGCAGGTCACATGAGGATGGACCGAAGTCTTCCAAACTGGTCGTATGCGCCCGATACGGTTCGTCGCATGGCGGAATCCAAGGAGATCATCAACGCTGTCTTCGAGTCGTGGGCGGACAACCTCGACGGCACTATCGAGACACTGACATCTCAGATCATGAGTGGCCAATACGGGGTGCTGCCCGACTCGAGGAACCTTCTGGAAACCGAGAGACGGCTGAGTTTCCTCATCCGTCGCGAGCTGACGTCGATGATGTTCGGCTATTGCGTCACCATCGACGGCGGCAGCGACAGCGCCGATACGGGCATGGTCTACCTGATAGACGAGAACGGCACCGACCACACAAGGCTAGGGCTGCACAGCGCCTTCCTGGCTTACCTCGACAACACAGGGCGGTCCACGGTCTGAACGAGGAAGAGACCAGAGATTGCAGGGCATGCTCGGGGCACGTCCAGGACCAGCGCAAAGTCAGCGAACCTGCTATCGGATTCGACCCGCTAGAAGCTGGCACCAAACTAGACGTGCCTCACTCTGCCTCCAGCCGCCTGCATAGGTGTGCTGAAGCGGCTCAGACTGGATCACCTTGTGAATCTGGTAAATGCCACCGCAGGAGACGAGTTCATAGAACACGGCCTCACATGCACAGGTGTACTCGACCACTCGGTAAGACCCGCGGGGTTGAGCCACCCAGGCCAAGGTGTCCCGATTCGGCAGCGCACGGCCCAGATGCGCTGACACTTCTGGACAGTCCCACTCCACAGGGTCGTCCATCAACTCTTGTACGAGAGCCCGTAACTCCTTGTCGATCGTGCTACTCGGCTTCCTCGGCACCGCAGGGCTCCTGTTAGCCATCTCCGGCCAGTTCCTCTTGGCAACGAAGCCCCTGGGCTAGCTGAGAAGCGTCGTCGCCGTCGATGGTTTGGCACAGGCCCCGGCCATGCTCTTCATCAGTCAGGTGCCGGCCGTTGCGTGTCGCCCAGAGACGGCCTGCCGAACTGTGCCAGATGCGCCAGCCGGGGAATTCCGCCCGGAGGGCTGCGACAGTCAGGACAGAGACGTCCATGGCACTCTCTCTGCCCGTCCCACTCTCGTTCCGTGTGTCCATGAGCTGCATCGTAGGCAAAGAAAGCTATGGCGCGCTATAGCGCACTGTCCATCGCCACAGCGCGCAGTGTCTTCCTACTGTGGCTTGCGTGGTGGAGTTGAAGGCCAATCAGCCCAGGTGGCGGCAGGTATACGAGATCATCAAGACTCGTATCGCCTCTGGCGAATACAAGCCTGGAGAGCGAATCCCCTCCCTGGTTGACCTGATCGAGGAGTTTGGCATCGCGAACGCCACTGGCCAGAAGGTGATGCGGGCGCTGAGGGCAGATGGACTCATCAACACAGAGCCCGGCATGGGGAGCTTCGTCACCACACCGGAAGAACGCGATCAGCCGCAATAATCACGCGCGTGCCCCAGCCGATTGACGGCAACCGTTGACGGCAACGTCCCCAGACTCAGCTGGAGAGGGCCGGACTCCCCCGAACCCGCGACCGCAGCTCAGAGGCAGTTTGCCCAAGCTGTCGATCAGCTTTTAATCCGTAGGTTCAGGGTTCGAGTCCCTGGCGCCCCACCCCAATGAACTGGGCAGACTCCCAAATAATGATCGTTTGGAAGCCTGCCCAGTTGCATTTCTGGTTGCAATTGTTCAGTTGTCCCACAGTGCGCGGCCCATCCGCGTCACCGCGTCACCGCGTCACCGCGTCACCGCGTCACCGCGTCACCGCGTCACCGCGTCACCGCGTCACCGGCCAGATTCTCCGTGACGTGGGTGTAGCGCTTCGTTGTGGGGAGCTGGGAGTGATCCAAGATCACTTGAACGACTCTCATGTCAACGCCCTGTTCCAGGAGAAGCGTCGCGGCCGTATGCCGGGCGTCATGCACGCGGGCGTCCTTCTCGACCTCGGCCAACTGGAGAAACTCTTTCCACTCCTCCCAGTCATCGCGCGCCTCGATCGGGCCTCCGCCCGGCCGGCACCACACCAAATCCCAGTCCTGCCACTTCTCCCCCACGGTCGCGCGTTCCGCCTCTTGGACCTCACGGTGCAGCTTGAGCAGAGGGATCAAGGGCGGAGGGAGCGGGATCATCAGCTTGCTCTTGCCCTTGGGCGATCCACTCAATGCGCACACCTACTCATGTCGACATGAGTAGCTCGCCCCTATACGTGCATGGCTATGGAGCAGACACTTCGATCATGAAATCCGAAGGCCCAGGCAAGCAAGGCAGCACAGGATTGATCCGGCTGACGATCTTCTGGCTGATCGGGACGCCGGTCCTCGCATACTTCGCCGTTGTTCAGCTCATGAACGGCATCGATGGGACTGACTCGCCGAACCCGAAATTGGCGTTACTACTGGTCGTCGCCACCGCAGCTGCCGCCATAGGCCTGCCTCTGATCGGCTTCTTCGTCGCGTTGGCGACGAGAAGGAAGGTGGCCGCCGCTCTATTCGCCGCGGCCTTGGTGGCCCTTCTACTCGCCGCAAGACAGGCAGGATTACTACCGATCGGGCAGGTCTTTTCGTCTTCTACGTCCAACGAGCCGGAAGTGTGTAGGGGACCGCCTGGCGCCAGTGAGGGCGTGCCGGGGTGTTAGCCGATCGGGTTGGGGGCTTCTCCCGTTGTGTTAACGCTCCTGGTCCAGGGCCAAGTCTTCCCACGCCAGCGCCCGGAAGGCTGGCAGAGCGTCCTCTCCGACTGGCAGGGTGATGTCTGCCTGGTACCACGCCACGACGAGCACGGATTCGTACAACACCGAGTCGTTGTCCTCGTTCACTGGAGACGCGCTGAACACGCCAACGCAATTCACGGCCGGCAACAGCTCCATCGGCCCGAACGCGCCAGGCTCCTGGTCAGGGTAGGTGCGCGGGGGGTCGATGAGGTGGACCGGCAGAGACGGGTACGTCTTCCGGGCCTTCTCGACGAGGCCGGACACCATTCGGTCGTTGATCCGGGCGAAGGGATAACCTTCCAGCCATCCGTCATAGGTGGAGGAGAGCCTGATGGTGGACAGGCTGAGGTCCCATCCCGAGGCGAGCTGAACGTACGCAAGGGCCATGGACTGCGGCTCCTTATGAGGAGACACCACCGGCAGCACTCTGCCCGAAGCGGTGCCATACGGGGGCATTTGTCGTCGCCATCGAACCACTGCACGTAGGGCGGCGGCGACGCAATAAGTCCCAGTAGCCAGCGACATCAGTCGATGGGGTAGACGTCTTCCAGTTCGTGACGGTCGCCGGGCAGCCCCACGGCAAGTACGGCGAGCAGGTGTCCCCCCGGATCGCGCACGGCCGCGTACACCTCCAAGACGGGCGTGCTCTTGGGCATACCGAGCTTCTTGACCCCATCGGTGGTTGGCATCCGGGCCGTGATCTGCTTGATCAGCTGATCAAAACGGACGCCCTTACGCGCCTGGATGTGATCGCGGAGAAGGGACCCGGAGGGTACTCTCCGCCTTCAATACGCCGCTGAAGTGTCTGCACAAGCTGCGCATACTTCGGAGGCACGGACTCTAGCGACATCACGACCGTCCAGCAGTCGACAGGTTGTTTACCAAGTTCGAGCCCAGCCCGGCTCAACTGTTCTGTCACGCCCTCCGCCCAAGCGCCCAGGTCAGGCACAGAACGGGGAAGGGAACCGGCAGGGCCACGGAAGGGGAAACGGGGGTGTGGCGGTTCGTGGCCCTGCCGGGGGCGGGAGGCGTGACGAGACAGGATTGATGG
>NZ_BOOQ01000067.1 GCF_016863315.1 Planotetraspora silvatica | reverse complement strand
CCACTTCGGCGGAACTCTGCGGCGCTTCGTCTCCAGCGTGCGCGAGGTCACCGGAGTCGACGGCCGGGTGCTCTCCTCCGAGGTCTTCGTGGCCTCCCCGGACGGTGGCGTCGTGCCGCACGCGCCGATCTCCTGCGCCGACGAGCTCGCCCACTTCGGCTACGACCCCATGCAGGGGGTGTGGCGATGAAGGCGTCCGCTCCCTTCACGACCTGCCACGGGGGAGGGCTCTGATGCGGCTGGTGCCTCCCGGCGTCCTCGACCCGCTGGTGCTGCTCTGCGGAGCGGTGGTCGGCGGCGGCCTGTTCCTGTTCGTGCTCGCCCTGTACGGCATGCGCACCAGACCCGCGACTCCCGATACGAGCGCCAGGCGGGCCCAGTTGCTCCGGACGCTGACCACCAGGACGGCGGTGGCCGCCGTCGTCGGCGTGCTGGTCCTGGTGGTGACGGGCTGGCCCGTGATCGCGGTGGGCGCCGTCGTGCTCGTCCTGGCCTGGCGCGGACTCGCCGGAGGATCGGCCGAGGAACGCCTCGCCATACGGCACCTGGAGGGGCTCGCGGCCTGGACCGAGTCCTTGCGCGACACGATCGCCGGCGCCGCCGGCCTGGAACAGGCGATTCCGGTGTCCGTCCGGGTGGCCGCTCCCTCGTTGCAGGCACCCTTGCGGGCACTCGTCGACCGGCTTCACACCCGCGTGCCGCTTGCCGACGCCCTGCGGATGTTCGCCGACGAACTGGCGGATCCGTCCGCGGACCTCGTGGTGGCGGCCCTGATCCTCAACTCGAAACTGCGCGGTCCCGGACTGCGCGACGTCCTGTCCGCGCTCGCGGGATCGGCCCGCGAGGAGCTCGACATGCGCCGACGGGTCTCGTCGGAGCGTCAGTCGACGCGCACGAGCGTGAAGATCATCGTCATCGCGGCGCTGCTCTTCGCCGGAGGCCTCGTGGTCCTGAACCGCTCTTACGTCGACGATTACAACTCACTGCTCGGTCAGGCCGTGCTGGTCGTCGTCGCAGGCCTGTTCGGCGCCGGGTTCGCCTGGATGCGGCGGCTCGCCAAGTTCGAGAAACCCGCCAGGATCCTCGCCCCGTATCACCGCCCCACCCCGCTTCAGCCGGACGTGATCATGCACAGCTTCGACCCGAGAGGCGGTGACCTGCTCAATGAACAGACGTGATCATGCACAAGCTCGGGGAAACGATCCTCGACCGGCGCCTTCTCGCGTCGTGATCATGCATGTCCTCGCCGGCACGCACGTCACCTGCATCCACGCCAATCGTGATCATGTACTCAAGGGGGCGTCGTGATCGCGACCGTACTGATGGGCGGCGTGCTGGGGCTCGGCCTCTTTCTGCTGTTCTGCGCGCTGTTCCCGGCCCGGCCCGGTCTGATCACCCGGCTGTCCGCCCTCGATTCCGCCCGTGCCGGTGGGGACGCCCCGAGGACGGTGCTGATCTCCCCTGAGGAGCAGGCCAGTCCCTTCCGGCTGGCCCTCGGCGCCCGGCTGGCCGGCTTCTACGCATCGAGGGGGTGGGAACTCCGTTCGATCAGAGCGGACCTGGCGTTGCTGGGAAGATCCTTCGAAGGCTTCCTGGCCACGAAGATCTTGCTCGCGGTGTCCGGCCTGCTGTCGTTTCCGCTCATCGTCGGCTGGATGGCGGTCATGGGCTGGGGGGTGTCGCCCCAGATTCCCCTCTGGGCGGCGCTCGCCGTGGCGCTCGTGTTCTTCGTGCTCCCCGACATACAGATCCGGCGGGACGCGGCGATTCGGCGAGAAGACTTCCGCCATGCGGTGGGGGCGTTCCTCGATCTCGTCGCCATGAATCTCGCGGGCGGGCGCGGCGTGCCCGAAGCGCTGATGACGGCCGTGTCCGTCGGCAGTCCCGCCTCGTCTCCCGCCGGCGGGATGGGTGCACCGTCCGGTACCAACTGGGCCATGGAACGGATCCGTGAAGCCCTCGCCAGCGCCAGGATCGTCGGTATCACCCCGTGGCAGGCACTCGGTCAGCTCGGCGACGAGATCAACGTCGACGAACTCCGCGACCTGTCAGCCGCTCTCGGACTCGTGGCAGACGACGGTGCCAAAGTCCGGGCCTCCTTGACCGCACGAGCCGCCACCCTCCGCCGCCGGGAACTCGCGGAGCTCGAAGGGAAGGCGGGAGAGCGGTCCCAGAAGATGCTCGTCGCCCAGCTACTGCTGTGCGCGGGCTTCGTGCTCTTCCTCAGTTTTCCTGCAGCGATGAAAATGTTGGGATCGTAAATGAACCTGATCAACTACCTCGTCGTAATGCTCAACGTCCGAATCGAGCGCGCACGGACCGCACCCACCAGGGGGGCGTCGGCCGTCGAGTGGGTCATCATCACGGCCATCATCGCCGCGGTCGCTCTCGGCCTCGCCACTCTCATCCAGGGCCTCGTGACGGACAAGCAGGGCGAGATCGAAGACAGCTTCTAACGAGGCGCCGGCAACGCTGATGAGACCTCTCGCAGGCGTACGCGCACGACTTCCGGCCTCTCGGGGGGCCGGCGGAGGGCTCGGCCGCAGGCCGGGCGAATCCGGCATGCCACCGTGTCGGGATCGTCCATCGGGGCCCGACGGGCATGGGCGTGCCGTACGCGTGTCCCGAGACGACCTGCGCGAGGAGCGTTCACGTGTCGGACGGCACCGCGGGTCTCGCCGCGAGGCCGATGCCGGCCGTGGGCATGGTCATGGAGAGCGCGGGGCGACCGTGGTCGAGCTCGCCATGATCATGCCCATCATCCTGGCCATCGTGCTGCTGATCGTGCAGATGACCCTGTGGATCCACGGCCGCCAGGTCGCGGACGCCGCCGCGCGAGAGGGCGCTCGGATCGCCCGTGCCTCCGGCACATCGAGCGGCTGGCAGGGCGAGGCGGAGACCAAGGCGGAAGAGATCGTGCAGGCGATCGGCCCCCAGCTGCTCAGCGACGCGACGGTGTCGGCCTGGGAGAACGGAGACGAGCGCGGCGTGGACGTGACCGGCACCGTCGTCCAGGTCGTGCCGCTCCTTCCGGCGCGCACGTTCACGATCACCTCGCATTTCGGCGGTCCCACCGAATGTTTCCGCCCCGATGACGGCAGCCCGGGGTGCGAATGATCAGGCATGTACGGCTTTCGCCAAGGGAAGCGACCGCGCCGTCGCGGCGTGAAGCGAGGTCAGAGGCCGGATCGATGGCCGTCGAGACGGTGCTGCTGGCACCGGTCTTCCTGATCTTCCTGATGTTCCTGGTGGGGGCGGGCCGGATCGTGGAGGCCCAGGGCGAGGTGAACGGCGCGGCTCGGGACGCCGCGCGGGCGGCCTCGGTCCAGCGGACACTGGGCGACGCCGAGGACGCGGCCGGCTTCGCCGCGGCCGAGACCCTGACGGCCGACTGTGCGCCGCAGGTCAGCGTCGACGGAGCGGAATGGGAACCGGGTGGTGTCGTCAAGGTGACCGTGTCGTGCCAGATCGACCTCGCGTTCCTCGGCTTCAGCGTGGTGCAGCAGATGTCCGGCAGTTCCGTGGTTCCGCTGGAGCAGTTCCGGAGGGTGGAATGACTCCTCTTCGGAAGTCCGCGCGTGATCGTGGCTCGATGTCGGTGTTCGTCGTGGTCTTCTCGCTCGCCGTATTCCTCCTGGCCGGGCTGCTGGTGGACGGCGGGGCGGCCATCAACGCCCGGCTCAAGGCCGCCGACATCGCCGAGCAGGCCGCCCGGGGCGCGGCCGACCAGATCGACGTCCCGCTGCTGAGGAACACGGGCCAGGTGAGACTTCTGGGCGACGACGACGTCTGTGCGAAGGCCGAGCAGGTCGTGGACGCACAGGCGGCCGAGGGCGTGGCCATGGAGGACTGCTCGCCGACGGCGACCGAGGTGACGGTCGTGGTCTCCGCCCACTGGGACACCGTCTTCCTCTCCATGCTCGGGTTCGACGCCTACGACATGGAAGGCAGTGCCATCGCCGCTCCGGATGAGGGTGCCTGATGAGTGACACAGCGGCGGTACACCGCCCATCGGACGACGACCCCGGGGAGGGATGACGGGTGTCCCACAAGCCCATACCGCCGGGTCGCCGGCCGCCCTCGGGACTGGGCATGTCCCCGCAGGACGGCTCGGAGGACGTGCGTGAACGCGGGCGTCCCAAGGGAAGCGGCTGGCCGCAGTCGGCCGGTCCCCCTCCCCGCCCGCGTGGATCGGGTGCGTCACCGCGGCCGCCGGCGTCCCGGGGGCCCGCTCCGCGGCGGCCACCCGAGCAGTGGCGAAGTCGCCGTCCCGTTCGCATCGCGCCGCGCCGGACGGTCCGAGACGTCTTCGCGGGGCTCGGGGCACTGCTGGTCCTCGTCGTTCTCGTGGGTGGCGTGCCGTACGCGCTGCTCACCCTGGCCGGGCCGCCCCTGCCCAGGGAACTGCTCCGCGCCGACCTGTTCACGAGGCAACTCGGACCGGAGACGATCGTCGCGATCCTCCTTGTCCTGGTCTGGCTCGCCTGGCTTCAGCTGGTGTTGTGCCTGGTCGTCGAGGTGTACGCCGGGATCAGAAGGGTCGGACTGCCCGCCCGCGTCCCCCTGTCGGGAGGCACCCAGGCGCTCGCCAACCGCCTGGTGTCAGCGGTGTTGCTGCTGTTCACCGCGACCGTGGTGGCCGCGCCCATCGTGCGCATGGGAGCCCCCGCCCCGATCACCCCGCAGACGGTGGCCCTGTCCGCGCCGATCGCCCTCGACGCCGCGCAGGAGCCCGTCCAAGCGCGCGAGGTCAAGAAGGTCTACATCGTCCAGCCGCCGCACGGCCGCCATCACGAGAGCCTGTGGGAGATCGCCGACAAGTGCCTGGGTGACGGCCGGCGCTACCACGAGATCTACCGGCTCAACCAGCACAAGGTGCAGCCCGACGGCACCAGGCTGCGCATGGCCGACCTGATCCGGCCCGGTTGGGTGCTCGACATGCCGGACGACGCCCGCCACGTCCACGTGGTCTCGGCCGACGACGACCGTTCGGAGATCCTCGCCGAGTACCAGGGATCACCCGGCGGCAAGGTCGACAAGCCCGATAAGCCCGATAAGCCGGACAAGGTGGAGAAGGCGGAGACGCCTCAGCCGGGCGACTCTCGCACGGATCCCCAGCCGGCCACGACGCCCGGGGAGGGCAGGGCCGACCCGCCCGCGACCGGCCCCACGGCCGGGCCGGACGAGACCGACCCGCCCGAGACGGGGATCGGACTCCCCGGCCAGGGGAAGCCCGAGATCGTGCTCCCGCCGCCCGCGATGCCCAAGGGAACCCCTACCGCGCAGGCCACCGCCAAGCCGTCCGCACCTGCCACGTCCGCACCCGCCACCCCGGCCCCGGCCGCCCCGCCTGCCGCCGAGCCGTCCAGCGCCGCCCCGAGCCGGCCCGCCCCCGGCGAGTCGTCCGAGAGCGCGGGCGCCCCGGCAGGACGTGCGCCCGTGGCCGATCCCGAGGACTCCGCCGCGGGGCTGGACCTCATCGACTATCTCGGCGCGGCGACGCTGGCCTCCGCCGGCCTTCTCGCCCTGCTCGGGCGGCGCAGGAGGGAGCAGCTCTGGCGGCGCGTCTCCGGCCGCAGGATCGCCCGGCCGCGCGGGGACGCGGCCGGCGCAGAGGTCGCGATCCGCCTGGGCGCGGACACCCCGGGCAGCCGCATGCTCGACATCGGCCTGCGCCTGCTGGGCAAACTCCTCGCCGAGGCGGACAGACGGCCGCCGACCATCTACGCCGTGCACCTGTCCGCCCGCGGGCTCGACCTGTGGATCCAGCCTGCCGACGACGACGCCCCGGAGCCCTGGGAGGCGTGTGACGGCGGTCAGGTGTGGCGGTTGCCCGCCCACGAAGGCCGCAGGATCGACGAGAACGCCCTGGCCGAAGTGCCCGCGCCGTACCCCGGGCTGGTGTCGCTGGGCAGCGGCGACGACGGCCGGGTGCTGATCGACCTGGAGGCGGCTCGCGGCGTGGTCGCCATGACCGGGGCGCACACGGTCGCGGGCCTGTCCGCCCTCGCGGTGGAGCTGGCGACCAACCGGTGGTCCGACGACATGCGGATCACCCTGGTCGGGTTCGGCGAGGAGCTGACGGAGCTCGCGCCCGACCGCATCCGGACGGCGGGAAGCCTGGCCGAGGTGCTGCCCGAGTTCGAGGAGCGTGTCCAACGGGGCGAGGACGTCCTGAGAGGCCGCATCCACGGCCGTGTGGCCGACCCGGCCTGGACGCCGCACTACCTGTTGTCGGCGATTCGCCCGGACGAGGACGAGACTCGCCGCCTGGCGATCCTGGGCAAGGACATGCGCACGGCCAGCGGATTCGTGCTCGCCGGAGAAGTCGACCACGCGACCTGGAACTGGGAGATCACCGAGGACGGCAGGGCGCGGATCGACGCCCTGGGCTTCGACGTCGACGCCCACCTGCTGCCCCGCAGGCACTACGACGCCGTGATCGGCCTGTTCCGTACGGCTCAGCAGACCGAGGGGGAGCCGCTCACCGGTTATGAGCCGGTCGAAGACGTGCAGGACGATCCGCCGTCGATCGAGGTGCGCATCCTCGGCCCGATCGAGATCAGCCCGGTCAACCCGCTCGAGGAGGGCAGGGCCGCGCTGGCCCAGGAGCTGGTCGTCTATCTGGCCACGCACAGGGCCGGCGTCCATCCCGTCGTCCTGGGCGGGGTGTTGTGGCCCCGCGGAGTTCAGCCCGTCGTCAGGGACGCCACCATCGCGCGCGTGGCCGAATGGCTCGGGAAGGACGCGGAGGGGCGGCCACATCTCTTCCTCGACAACTCCGGCAGGATCCGCCTCGGCCCGGAGGTCCGTACGGACTGGCAGTTGTTCCACTCGCTGGTCCGCAGAGCGGGTGAGCTCGCCGACGCGGGACGGTCCGACGACGCGCAGGCCGCGCTGCTGGACAAGGCGCTGGCCCTTGTGCGCGGGCCCCTCCTGAACGGACGGCCGGGCAACAGGTACGCCTGGCTGGCGGCGGACTCCCTGGAATACGACGTGACCGCACGGGTGGCCGACGCCGCCCACGGGTTGTGCGCGATCCGGCTGGCGCAGGGCGATCCGCAGGCCGCGGTGGCGGCGGCGCGGGCGGGTCTCCTGCTCACCGCCGACGACGAGGGCCTGTGGCGAGACCTGCTGAGGGCCGCGCACGGCAGCGGCGACCAGGCTCAGCTCCGGGTGGTCGTCGACGGCCTGTACAGGCGCGCGGCCTCCCATCCGTACGGCGGCGGCATGGCCCCCGAGACGGAGGCGCTCATCGAGGAGCTCCTCCCGGCCTGGCGCCGCGGAGCCCGTTCCGACCTCAGAACCCCCCGTCTCGCCTGATCGGAGCCCCGAATTGCGTGCCCGTGCCACCTCCGGATCATGCCGATCCGCGCATAACGGTGGATCACTTCCCGTCACGATGGCTACGGTCGTCCCGGCGGGGGGTTCCACCGACCGGAGGACCGACCGGAGGCCGCTGTTGACGCGCTGGAGAGCCGCCGCCATGGTGTCGATCTGCGCCCTCCTGGCGGCCTGCGGGGGATCGCCGCAGGAGCGCGACTTCACGCCTGCGGGAGCGGTCGCCGGTCAGCCCTCGAGTGGAGCGGGAGCGGTGAAGCCGCCGGGCGCGGAGACGGTCGCCGCAGGCCCCGGGCTGAAGGTCGAGACCGAGTGGCCCGACGGGCTGAACGCCTCACACACCGCCATCGTCAAGGCGTTCACCGACTACTACGCCGGCCGCTGGCGGGCGGTCGGCAGCCTGGGCAAGGACAAGTCCTACCTCGGCGGAGTCGAGGACGCCGCCGCCCGTGACGCCTACAAGTGGGTGCGCGGGTTCGTGGCAGGCAAGTGGTCGGCGCGTGGCGTGGCCAAGCTCTACGCGTTGCGGGTGGCCTCCGTCGACGGGCATGGCGCGCAGATCGACGCGTGCGTGGACGAGTCGGGAGTGCGGGTCACCGACCGGTCGGGCACGCCCGTGCCCGCGCAGCCCGCGTGGACCAAACCGCCCCGATCGACGTATTTCCAGGTCGCGGCCGTACGACAGGGTGATGACGGCACGTGGCGCATCATGCTGTTCCGGCACGCCTCCTATCCCGACGAGCGCGCGAAGGAGTGCGTCCGATGAGCACGGAGCGAACCAGGCGCGGACGGTTGCCGAGGAGCAGGCGATTCCTGCTGGTGTCCCTGCTGGCCGGCGCGTCGCTGACGGTGGCGGCCGCCGGGGACCCCGGCGGGCCGCAGGGCGGTGGTTACCAGGACGGCCGTACGGCGGGCGTGACGCTGGAGAACTCCAGCATCACGCTGTCCGGCAACGGCCTCGGCGGCAGCGCCGACGGCTATCGGGTCCCCCGGCCGTGCTGGTACGAGCCCGGCAAGTCCGCCGAGGAGATGCTCCAGAGCCAGGAGGGCGTGCAGGACTGGTGGTACCGCACGAATCCGGGCGCGACGGAGGAGCAGTTCCAGGAGTTCCTCAAGCAGTACAAGGACAAGGTCGGCCAGCCCGGCAAGTGGTGGAGCCCCGCGTACAACTCGGCCGACCCCGGCGGGATGTCCTGCTGGGCCGGCCTCGAGGGTGCGCTGTGGGTGCCGCAGGGCACCACGCCGCCCGGGGGGATCACGGCTGAGGAACTGCTGCAGATCGCCCGTGCGGCGCTGACCGTGCCGGAACCGACGATCAACCTGAACCCCGACGCCAAGAGCTACGTGAACCTGCCCACGTGGGTCTGGCTCGACGGCATCGGCGCGACCACCCGCTCGGTGACGGCCACGCTCCCGGGCGTCATGTCGGCCACGGTGACGGCCACGCTGGACAGGACCGAGGTCGGTTCCGAGCCCGGAGCCCCCCGGGCGGAGACCCGCAGCGCGTGCGGCCCGACCGGCAAGCGGGACCAGAGTGCCGGCTTCACCTGCGGCGTCAAGTATCTGCGCTCCTCGGCCGATCTGGGAGGCAGGGCCTACCGGCTCACGGTGACGACCGTCTGGGACGTCACCGGGGCCAGCACGGGAGGCGCCGTCGGGCTCGCCTTCGCCCCTGTGCAGGTCACGGTGGAGCGCGGTGTCACCGTCGGCGAGGTGCAGAGCACGGTACGCCGCTGAGGCGTCCGGGTCAGGCGGCGTCGGCGTTCCACAGGTGGACGGCGGCGTAGGCACGCCACGGACGCCACCGCTCGATCTGCTCGGCCGGGATGCGCAGCCGCGTCATGGCCCTGGTGAGCCCGAGGTCGCCTTCCGGCCACGCGTCCGGATCGCCGAGCGCCCGCAGGGCGATGTATCCGGTGGTCCACGGGCCGATGCCGGGGATCTCGAGCAGCCTGGCCGCGGTGTCGGCGGGGTCCTCGGCGCCGTCGAGGTCGATGTCCTGATCGATGACGGCTCTCGCCAGGTTCTTGAGTGCGGCGATCCCGCGATCGGTGAGCCCGAGACCCGTGAGGTCGGCGTCGGCCAGCCGCTCCGCCGTCGGGAAGAGCAGCGCGGGTTCGCCGCCGGGCCGCGTCGGATCAGGCTCCGGGCCGGGCGCGACGTCGGGCAGTGCGTCGGGCGCGGCGTAGGGCAGTGCGTCGGGTACGGCGGGGCTGCCCGCACGGGCGACGATGTGGCCGAGGAGGGTCCGGGCGCCGGCGACTGAGATCTGCTGGCCGACCACCGCCCGCACCGCCAGTTCGAAGCCGTCGAACGCGCCGGGCACCCGGAGGCCCGGGTGTTCCCCGACGAGCGGCGCGAGGCCGGTCGAGCCGAGGACGGCGGTGATCGCCCCGGGATCGGCGTCCAGGTCGAGCAGCCTGCGGCAGCGGGCCACGATCCTGGCGAGGTGTCTGGTGTCGCAGGTTCGCACGGTGAGCCTGATGTGATCGTCCGCGGGGGTGAGCGTGATCCGGCCGCCGGGGACGGCCCGGCTGAAGCCGGTGACCTGAGCGGCTCCGCCGTCCGCCGGCGCCGACCAGGTGGCGGTCTCCACCCCCGGGATCGCACGGGCGGCGAGGAAGCCGAGCACGGTCTGCGCGTCGTAGGGCCGCCGATAGGCCAGCCGGAGCGTGAGCCCGGTCGTGATCGCCGGCGCGGTGCGGGAGGACGCCAGAGGCCCGGCGGCCTTCCTGAGCTCTCCGGGCGCGAAGCCGTACGACTCCTTCATGGCCGCGTTGAACTGGCGGACGCTGCCGAAGCCCGCGGCGAACGCCACGTCGGTGATCGGCAGCGGCGTCTCGGTGAGGAGTTGCTTGGCCAGCAGCAGCCGCCGGGTCCGGGCGACCGCGAGCGGGCCGGTGCCCAGTTCGGCGACGAACAGGCGGAGCAGATGCCGCTCGGTGACGTGCAACCGCTGGGCCAGCCCCGCCACGCCGCGTTCGTCGGCCAGCCCGTCGTCGATCAGCCGCAGGGCCCGGCCGACGAGGTCGGCACGCACGTCCCAGCCGGGATCACCGGGGCTGAGCTCGGGCCGGCAGCGGCGGCACGGCCGGAAGCCGGCGGCCTCGGCCGTCGCCGCGTGCCGGTAGAACCGCACGTTCTTCCTCGCGGGCGTGCGAGCCGGGCAGATCGGGCGGCAGTAGATCCCGGTCGAGGTGACCGCCGTGTAGAACCGCCCGTCGAATCGGGCGTCCCGCGCGGAGACCGCCACGTAGCACGCGTCGAAGTCGAGCTGTTTCGTGGTCACACCTACGACGTTATGCGTCGGTCGCTTCTCCGTACCAGCGGAAATCAGACCTCGCCCGGAGGCCGGCTATTTGCTGGAGACGCCGACGCCGAGGTCGAACTCCCGGTAGACGCGGGCCCAGAAACCGTCCCTCAGCCACACCCTGGCCTCGGGGTAGGGCCGCAGCGAATGGCCGAGTTCCTTCTCCGCCTCGATCAGCAACTCGGTGTCGATGACCGTGGGCAGGATCGGCCCGGGAAGCAGGTCGCGGATGTTGTCGCGTCCCCGGGTGAGGATCCACTTCTGCGCGACATGCTCGCCGACCTCTTCGACGTGCGGCCTGCCGGGGCCGAGCTTCGCCACCTGACCGCCGGCCGGCACCTTCGGCACCGGTTTGACCGTACGGCCGGCGAACACCTGGGCCGGCGACGGGGCAGGGGTGACGGGAACGGGAACGGGAGCACGATTGAAATAAGGTCGCAGGAAATCGGCGTTGAGGATCTCCACCGTGTCGGACTCCCAGACCAGGCGCTCGGCCTGGTTGGTCCCGAAGGGCGGCTCGACCCCCCACAGGTGGATCCGCACGCCGTAGGCCTGGGCGGCCTCCACGGCCGGCACCATGTCCTCGTCGCCGGCGATCAGCACGGTGTCGCTCACGGCGTGGTGCCGGGCCAGGGCCTCGAGGTCGCTGCGGATCTGCGCGTCCACGCCTTTCTGCTGGCCCCGCGCGTTCAGGTTGCCCAGGCGGACCTTCACCCAGGGAAGTTGGGCGATCACGCGCTGGTCGACGGTCGGAACACGGTCCCGGGCCGCGTCGTACCAGTAAACGCGGAGCAGTTCGCCGGGAATGCGCTCAAGAGCGTGCTTCTGCAGGGACTGGATGAGCTCGTCCGCCGCTACGCGGTACTCCTTGCGCTCCTTCGCTCCCAAGAGGACTTCGCCCGCTGCGGCATACAGGTAACCCACGTCTACAAGAACGGCATACTTAGCGGTCATGCCGTGTGCGTTGAAGTCCGGGACGGCCATTGGTGTCCTCCAGGACTCGTCACTAGTTGATCGGCTGACTATATTCCCCCACTTTCTAGATAGTCCCAACTCTTGGGCCAGTTGACACCCTGTTCGACTGATCTAATCGCGTGGCGCTCACCTGTGGCCGGGCATGAACGCCGCCCGCCATGCCCCCGTTCCACGGGGCAGCGCCCCGCGCATCCGAAGAGCCGGATTCCTCCAGTTATTCACACGAAGGACGGTTTTCGCCTCGGGGGTCGTCCGTACGGCCAGTGCGGCGACGAGCGCCGCGATCTCCTCGGCGGTCGCGTCGCCGCGCACGATCCTGAGGTACGGCTCTCGCTCACTCATAGCGGGATGTTCCCATGCTTCTTCGGGGGCAACGAGGCCCTCTTGTTGCGCAGCGCGCGCAGTGCCCTGACGACCTGGACCCGGGTGTCCGAGGGCCGGATGACCGCGTCGACGTAACCGCGCTCGGCCGCGAGATAAGGGTTGGCCAGCGTGTCCTCGTACTCCCCGACCAGCCGGGCGCGCGCGGCGTCGGGATCGTCGGACGCCGTCAGCTCCCGCCGGTAAAGGATGTTGACCGCGCCTTGGGCGCCCATCACCGCGATCTGCGCGGTGGGCCAGGCCAGGTTGACGTCGGCGCCGAGGTGCTTGGAGCCCATGACGTCGTAGGCCCCGCCGTACGCCTTCCTGGTGATGACCGTGACCAAGGGCACCGTCGCTTCGGCATACGCGTAGAGGAGTTTCGCGCCCCGGCGAATGATGCCATTCCATTCCTGATCTGTCCCAGGAAGAAATCCAGGCACATCAACAAATGTCAACACTGGGATGTTGAAGGCATCGCATGTGCGGACGAACCGAGCCGCTTTCTCCGAAGCCGCGATGTCGAGAGTCCCGGCGAAACTCATCGGCTGGTTGGCGACCACCCCCACCGAATGTCCCTCGACGCGACCGAAGCCGACCACGATGTTCGGCGCGAAGCCGGCGTGGATCTCCAGGAACTCGCCGTCGTCCAGGACGTGCCGAATGACCGTCTGCATGTCATAGGGCTGGTTGGCCGAGTCGGGGATGAGGGTGTCGAGTTCCCTGTCGTCGGCGGTCGTCTCCAGCGAGACCTCGACGCCGAACTCGGGAGCCGCGTCCATGTTGTTCGAGGGCAGGTAGGACAGCAGGGCCTTGGCGAAATCGAGGCAGTCCTCCTCGTCCGAGGCCTCGTAGTGGGCGACCCCGGACTTGGAGTTGTGCGTGTGCGCACCCCCCAGTTCCTCGAACGTCACCTCCTCGCCGGTGACCGTCTTGATCACGTCCGGGCCGGTGATGAACATGTGCGACTTCTCCTGCACCATCAGGACGAAGTCGGTCAGAGCGGGGGAGTAGACGGCCCCGCCCGCGCAGGGGCCCATGATCAGCGAGATCTGCGGGATCACGCCCGAGGCGTGCACGTTCCGCTTGAAGATCTCGGCGTAGAGGCCCAGGGAGACGACTCCCTCCTGGATTCGCGCGCCGCCCGAGTCGTTGATGCCGACCACCGGGCAGCCGGTCTTCAGCGCGTGGTCCATGACTTTGACGATCTTCTCGCCGAACACTTCGCCGAGAGATCCGCCGAACACCGTGAAGTCCTGTGCGAACACCGCGACCGGGCGTCCGTCCACCGTGCCGTGCCCGGTGACCACGCCGTCGCCGTACGGACGCTCCTGCTCCATGCCGAAGCTCGTCGACCGGTGCCGGGCCAGTTCGTCGAACTCCACGAACGAGCCCTCGTCGAGGAAGGCGACCAGTCGCTCGCGGGCGGTCATCTTGCCCTTGGCGTGCTGCTTGTCCACCGCTCGCTCGGAACCGGCGTTCGCGGCCTCACGCAGCCGCCGGTCCAGGTCGGCGATCTTTCCGGCCGTCGTGTGAATGTCGACCTCGTGAGCTCGCTCGGCAGTCATCGGTCGCACTCTCCTCGTCCGGGTCGCCCCGTGCTCATGGTCGCTCACCAGCCCTCGTCCGCTGCGGGAGTCGCTCGATTCTCGCGGTCGATTTCGCGGACCACGTCGGGTTCGCCCGCAGTTATTCCCGACAGGGTAACCAGCATGTGACACCCACCCGCGACGGGGGCGTGCGCCGTTCTGAGCCATTCCGCCTGATCCACGCATCGAAACGCGGGACGTCCCCGATACGGGGAAACCTGGACGCATGCCGGAGCAACCACCATGATCTCGAATCGTCAACCGGCGCGAAAGCCGTGCAAGGGCACGGACTGGCAGAGTGGGGCTCATGGTCGAAGCGGTGCGGACACAGGGGTTGTACAAGAGGTTCGGGCAACAGGTGGCCGTCGGGGGTGTGGACCTGATCGTGCCGAAGGGCAGCTTCGCCGGCCTCGTCGGACCCAACGGGGCGGGGAAGACCACGACGCTGAGCATGATCACCGGCCTGTTGCTGCCCGACGGCGGCCTGATCGAGATCAACGGTCACAACGTCTGGGCCGATCCCGTCAGCGTGAAGGCGCACATCGGTGTGCTGCCGGAGGGCCTTCGGCTGTTCGAGCGCCTGTCCGGCCGGGAGTTGCTGCTCTACAGCGGCCGCCTCAGGGGCATCCCACTCGAGGAGACCAGTCGGCGGGCCGACGAACTGCTGCGCGTCATGGACCTGGTCGAATCGCAGGACAAGCTCGTCATCGACTACTCGACCGGCATGCGCAAGAAGATCGGCCTGGCCTCCGCGCTGCTGCACAACCCCGGCGTGCTGTTCCTGGACGAGCCGTTCGAGGGGGTCGACCCGGTGTCGGCCAACACGCTGACCGACGTCCTGCGCAGATACACCGAGTCCGGCTCGACCGTGATCTTCTCCAGTCACGTCATGGACCTGGTCGAACGGCTCTGCGACTGGGTCTCGGTGATGAGCCGCGGCCACATCGTCGCGCAGGGCCCGCTGGCCGAGGTGCGTGGTGACCAGACCCTGAACGAGGCGTTCCTCGACCTCGTCGGCGCCCGGGGCAGCGGGGACGAGGGCCTGTCGTGGCTCGGCTCGTCGGGTGGCCCGCGATGACGACGCTCTTCGTCCGGCTGAAACTCCGGCTGATCCTGGGGAACCTCAGGGGAGACCTCATCAAGCAGGTGGGTTTCGCCTTCTCCCTGCTCGCCGCCCTCGCGTTCGCGCTGGGCGGTTTCGTTCTCTTCAGTCTCCTTCGGCTGGCATCCCCCGACGTGGCGCTCAACGTCGGGATCGTGGTCTTCACGCTGTTCGCACTGGGATGGGCCGTCATACCGCTGGTGATCTTCGGAGTCGACGAGACGCTCGACCCGTCGCGGCTGGCCCTGTTCCCGCTCACCACCCGTCAACTCGCGGTCGGCATGTCCGCCGCGTCGGCGACCGGACCCTGGCCGCTGGCGTCGCTCGTCATCCTGGCCGGGGGCGTCGCCGCCCTGGCCGACGGAGTGGGCGGAGTGCTGATCGGCCTGGTGGCCGTCGTGCTCCAGTTCGCCCTCTGCCTGGTCACATCGCGGGTGCTCACCACGGCGCTGTCGGGCGCGCTGCGCAGCAGGCGCGGGCGCGACGTCCTCGCGGTGGCCGCCGTCGGCGTCCTGCTGCTGTCGCAGTTGCCCAACCTGCTCCTGAACCGGGGTCTTCCCGGAGACCCGGAGGCCCTGCTCTCCTCCGCCGGTGCGGTGCTGCGCTGGACGCCGCCCGGCCTGGCCGCTCACGCGATCGCCGACGGCGGCCTCGTCGGAGTGGCCGATGTGGTCGTGCTCGCCGGCGTGGTGGCGCTGCTGGCCTGGTTGTGGATCGTCGCCCTCCGCCGGGCCCTCGTCATGCCGGACGTGTCCAACCAGGGCGGCGGCTCCGTCCGCCGGTCGTGGATCGACCGGTTCCTCCCACAGGGCATGCTGGGCGGCGTCGCCGCCAAGGAGCTCAAATACGCCAGGCGAGAGCCTCGGGGGCGGGTCACCTGGTTCACCGCGATCGTGGTCAGCGGAATCATCATGTTCACCCTCAGCGGCGACAACGGCCCGGTGGGGCTGTTCTCCGCCGCGGGCCCCGCCTGCCTGGCCGCCCTGATGATCGGCATACAGGCGTGCAACTCCTTCGGCATCGACGGCC
This sequence comes from Planotetraspora silvatica, assembly GCF_016863315.1. Taxonomy (GTDB): domain Bacteria; phylum Actinomycetota; class Actinomycetes; order Streptosporangiales; family Streptosporangiaceae; genus Planotetraspora; species Planotetraspora silvatica. The sequence goes on along the minus strand of NZ_BOOQ01000067.1, from coordinate 15,622 downwards.
GATCTCTCTGGATGAACGCCGTGGCGATCTCCTCGGAGCGCGACCTGCGTACCGACCTGGCCGGCAGGCACCTCGCGATGGCCGTCATCGCGGTGCCGCTGCTCGGCGTGATCTCGGTCGTCGCCGCGTTGCTGGCGGGGAACGCCGCCTGGGCGGTGCCGGCGGCGCTCACCGCATGGGGCGTGCTGGGCGTCGCGCTCGGAGTGGGCGCGGTGATCAGTGTGGTGCTGCCCTACACCCTTCCTGAACGGCTCAACGCGTTCAGCGGGGCCGCGCCCGGCCAGGGCCCCCTCGCGTTCGGCTCCGCCTTCGCCGGGTTCTCGGCGACCAGCGCGGCGGCGCTGCCGATCGTCCTTCCTGTCCTGCTCGGCTACGGGTGGGTGGGCGTGCTCGCCGTGCCGTACGGGCTGGCCGTGGCGTGGGCGGGCCGGAGATTGGCGGGGCTCGTGGGATTCGCCCGCCTGCCCTCCATCCTCGCGGCAGTCTCGCGGGCGACCTGAGGAGGGGAGCCGCCGCAGTGGTCTAGTCCAATGGGTGAGACCGGTCTCGGGCGATCAGTCCCTATTCGCTAGCCTTCCAAGCATGGCCGCCATCGCCCCTGCCGAACGCCACAACGCCGTCGCGGAGATGCCGGACGAGCTCCGCGCCGACGTTCGCCTCCTCGGCGGACTCCTAGGCCAGGTGATCGCCGAGCACGGCGGTCCCGGCCTCCTCGCCGACGTCGAGCGGCTGCGCAAAGCCGTCATCGCCGCGCGCCGCCGTGAGACCACCGCCGACGAGGTGGCCGCCATGGTCGCCGAGTGGCCGATCGAGCGGGCCGTCCACATCGCCCGGGCGTTCACCTGCTACTTCCATCTGGCCAACCTGGCGGAGGAGCACTACCGCATCCGCATCCTGCGGCAGCGCGACAGGGACGACGTCCCGTTGCGCGAGTCGCTGGCGGAAGCCGTACAGGAACTGCGCGGCGACGACCGGCTGACCGAGCTGCTCGAGGGCCTGGAGTTCCGCCCGGTGCTGACGGCCCATCCCACCGAGGCCCGCAGGCGCGCGGTGGTGACCGCGATCCAGCGGATCAGCACCGAGCTCGACCGGTACAACGCGCCGGGCGTCGGGGCGGGGGAGCGGGAGGAGGCCAACCGGCGCCTGCTCGAGGAGATCGACATCCTGTGGCGGACGTCGCAGCTGCGGTCCACGAAGCTGGACCCGCTCGACGAGGTCCGTACGGCGATGGCCGCCTTCGACGAGACCCTGTTCCGCACGGTGCCGCAGATCTACCGGTCGCTCGACGCGGCCCTGGCCCCGGGCACGGGGACGCGCGAGCCGCTCGCCAGGCCGTTCATCCACTACGGGAGCTGGATCGGCGGCGACCGCGACGGCAACCCGAACGTGACCGCCAAGGTGACCCGCGAGGCCGTCCTCATCCAGGCCGAGCACGTGCTCATCGCGCTGGAGAACGCCGCGACCCGGATCGGGCGGACGCTGACCGCCTCGGACCTCTACACGCCGCCCTCGGCGGCGCTCCGCTCCGCGTTGTCGCAGGCCGAGGACGACTATCCCGAGATCGTGTCGGAGGCGGCCACCCGCTCGCCGCAGGAGCCGCACCGGCAGTGGCTGGTCTTCGTCGCCGCGCGGATCGCGGCCACCCGCCGCCGCGACCTGGACCTCGCCTACCGGTCGCCGTCCGAGTTGCTCGCCGCGCTCCGGCTGGCGCAGGAGTCCCTTCGTCAAGGCGGCGCCGTACGGCAGGCCTTCGGCGAACTGCAGCACCTGATCTGGCAGGTGGAGACCTTCGGGTTCCACCTCGCCGAGCTGGAGGTGCGCCAGCACTCGGAGGTCCACGCGGCGGCGCTGAAGGAGATCGCCTCGGGCAAGCTCTCCGAGCGCACCGAAGAGGTCCTGGCCACGATCAGGGTCATCGGCTGGATCCAGGAGCGCTTCGGTGTGACCGCGTGCCCCCGGTACGTCGTGTCGTTCACCCGGTCGGCCGACGACATCGCCGCCGTCCACGAACTGGCCGCGCATGCTCTCGGCGACCGCACCCCGGTGCTGGACGTCGTGCCGTTGTTCGAGTCGGGCGAAGACCTGGACAACTCCACCGCCGTCCTCGACGGCATGGTGTCGCTCGAACCCGTGCGCAGGCGGCTCGCCGACAACGGGCGACGCATCGAGGTCATGCTGGGCTATTCGGACTCGGCCAAGGAACTCGGCCCCGCCGCCGCGACCCTGCGCCTCTACGACGCCCAGGCCGCGCTCACCGCCTGGGCCGCCGCCAACGACGTGCGGCTGACGCTCTTCCACGGCAGAGGCGGGGCCCTGGGCCGAGGCGGCGGCCCGGCCAACCGCGCCGTGCTCGCCCAGGCGCCCGGGTCGGTGGCCGGCCGGTTCAAGGTCACCGAGCAGGGCGAGGTCATCTTCGCCCGGTACGGGCACACGGCGATCGCCAGGCGGCACATCGAGCAGGTGACCAACGCGGTGCTGCTGGCCTCGACGACCGCTGTCGAGTCGAGCAACGCCGCCGCGGCGGCGAAGTTCCGCGCGCTGGCGGAGAAGGTCGCCCGCGCGTCGGAGGCGGCGTACCGGTCGCTGACCGAGGCCTCGGGCTTCCCGGAGTGGTTCGCCCTGGTCAGCCCGCTGGAGGAGATCGGTTCGCTCCGGCTCGGCTCCCGTCCCGCCCGCCGGGGCCTCGGCGCCCCGCGGTCGCTCGACGACCTGCGGGCCATCCCGTGGGTGTTCGCCTGGGCCCAGACCCGGGTCAACCTGCCCGGCTGGTACGGCCTGGGCAGCGGCCTGAACGCCGTCGTGTCCGAGGACGGGCCGGACGAGCTCCGGTCGGCGTACCAGGAATGGCCCCTGTTCGCCTCCCTGCTCGACAACGCGGAGATGTCGCTGGCCAAGACCGACCGGGCGATCGCCTCGCGTTATCTCGCCCTCGGAGGCCGCAACGACTTCGTCGAGCAGGTCCTCGGCGAGTACGACCTGACCCGGAGACTCGTGCTGGAGGTCACCGGCCACACCCGGCTGCTGGAGAACCGGCGGGTGCTGTCGAGGGCCGTCCAGCTCCGCGACCCCTATGTGGACGCCCTCAGCCACCTGCAGTTGCGGGCGCTGTCGGCGCTGCGAGCCGACGGAGACCTGTCCGAGGACGAGCGGGAACGCCTGTCGACCCTCCTGCTGTTGAGCGTCAACGGAGTGGCCGCCGGCCTCCAGAACACCGGCTGACCTTGTTTTGTGGTGATCATGCACAGGTTCGTGAACAGGCCCTCTGGCCTGCCCCAACACTTGTGGTGATCATGCACAGGTTCGTGGATGTCCGTCCGGCCTGGGCGGACATCCGGCGTGATCATGCGCGAATTCGTGAAGATGCCCGCTGACCTGGCCCGATGTCATTCGTGATCATGCGATCAGGTCGTGATCCGCTCCGTACCGGAGTAGATGTTGAACCGTTCGTCGCGAAGGAATCCGACCAGGGTCATGCCGAAGTCCCGTCCCAGATCCACGGCCAGCGACGACGGCGCCGAGACCGCACAGACGATCTGGACGCCCGCCGCGAGCGCCTTCTGCATGATCTCGTAGCTCGCGCGCCCGCTGACCAGAAGGACATGCTGGTCGAGCGGCAGCCTGTCCGTCGTGAGCGACCACCCCACCAGCTTGTCGACCGCGTTGTGGCGCCCCACGTCCTCCCGGGCCGCGATCAGCGTCCCGTCGGGTGTGAACAGGCCCGCCGCGTGCAGGCCGCCGGTCCTGCCGAACACCCCTTGGGCCTTGCGCAACATCGACGGCAGGCCGTACAGGATCTCGGGGGAGACCTCGATCTTCGTGCCGGCGTCGAGCGGTGAGCAGCGGTCTCGCAGTGCGTCGAGGCTGGCGCTCCCACAGACTCCGCACGCACTCGACGTCAGGAAATGGCGCTCAAGTGCGGAAATGTCAGGCATCGTCGATGTGCGGAGCCGCACGGTGACAGTGTTGTAGCGCTCCTCCGGCGTGAGGTCCTCGTCGGTGCAGTAACCGATCGCCGAGATGTCGCCCGGCCCGATGATCCCCTCGCCGTGCAGGAATCCCGCCGCGAGCTCGAAGTCCGCGCCGGGCGTGCGCATCGTGATCGCCACCGTACGGCTCTCGCCACCCGCGAGCAGCCGGATCTCCAGGGGTTCCTCGGTGGCGAGGTCGTCACGACGGTCGCGTACGGCGGTGCCGGTGACCTCGCGCACGCGGATCCGGGTGACGGGTCCAGGTCGGTTCGTACGGCTCTCGTCCGTTTGCATGGTCACGAATCGCTTCTTCGCTGCTCGGAGGGGCACTTTGAGAACTTGTGCATGATCACGAAACGAGTTCGGGCTGGTCGGAGGGTATTTTCCCGAATCTGTGCATGATCACGGCGAGAGTCGGGTTCATGCCGCACACATTACGCCGGGGTGGTGGACCCGGCGGATCTCCGGAGCGCGGCCCGTTAACCTGGGGATGTGCCGGACTCGCCTTATGCCGATCTCGACCGGCCGCCACTGTCCGAAGCGGCGCTCCAGCATGCTCTGGTGCGTCCAGGATCGTTGTGGTCGGCTGTCACCGTCGTCGAGCGGACGGGATCCACCAACGCCGACTTGGCCAAAGCCGTACGCGAGGGGACCCGTGAGGGAGCCGTGCTCGTCGCGGAGTCCCAGTTCGCCGGGCGTGGCCGCCTCGGGCGTGTGTGGGCCGCGCCGCCGCGGTCCGGGCTCACGTTCTCCATCCTCCTGCGCCCGGAGGTGCCGCCGGCCCGGCAGGGCTGGCTCTCCCTTCTGGTGGCGGTCGCGGCCGGATCGGCCGTACGGCGGATCGCGGGGGTGGACGTCAGGCTGAAGTGGCCGAACGATCTGCTCGTCGGCGAGCGCAAGCTCGCGGGGATCCTCGCCGAGCGTGTGGACAGCGCTGTGATCGTGGGAATGGGCCTCAACGTGTCAACGAGGCCCCAGGAGTTGCCGGTCGACCGGGCCACCTCGCTCACGATCGAAAAGGCGGTCCACGCCGACCGCGACCCGCTGCTCAGGGAGATCCTCCGGGAGATCGAGACGCACTACCGGCAGTGGGTCGACGCGGACGGCGACGCCGACGCCTGCGGGCTGCGGGCGGCGTATCTCGCCTGCTCGGGCACGATCGGGCAGGAGGTGCGGGTGGAGCTCCCCGGGGAGCGGGTGCTGGTCGGGCAGGCCGTCGGGGTGGACCAGGCGGGCTATCTTCTGGTTCGCTCGAAGGGCAAGGAACACTCGCTCAGCGCCGGTGACGTCGTCCATGTGCGGCGAGTCGAAGGCGCGTGAGCGAACCATTGGCGAGTGGACATGCAAACCCAGGGCGAACGTGTCACGATTTGCGCCATGGGTCTCGCGGATCACTATCTGACCGAGGGGGAGCGGGTCGTTCACTCGTTCCATCCTCACTGGAAGCGGCTGATCGTGCCGTTCCTCGCTCTCATTCTCGTCGTGGCGGTTTCGAGCGTCGCGATCTACTTCATCCCGAGTGACTTCGAGTACTCGGGTATCGCACGGATCGCCGTCGCGGTGGTCGCCGTCGTGCTGCTGACCTGGTGGTCGTTCTTCCCCTACCTGAAGTGGAAGACGACCTCCTACACGCTCACGTCGCACCGTTTCGCGATCAGCACCGGCATCCTGAACAAGGCCGACGACGACATCCCGCTGGCCAAGGTGAACAGCGTCAGTTCGGACCAGCGCTTCCTTGAGCGCATCCTGGGATGTGGCACCTTGCGCGTCGAGTCGGCCTCCGAGAAGGGGGAGATCGACTACAAGGACATTCCCAAGATCCAGACGGTACGGCAGGAGCTGTTCCGGCTGGTGGAGGACGCCTCCGACGGGAACATCGACGGCAAGTGAGGCGACGGCGGTCTCGGACGCCGGTGTGACGGCCCGAGGGCGATGGTCTACGACGGCTTGGGGGAGACGTGGAGACCGGAGGACGGCCTAGCGCCGACGATGTCCAGCGCCTGTTCCTCGGGCCGGCGCCCACCTACACGCGCCGCCAGATCGCCGAGGCGGCGGACGTCCCGCAGGAACTGGCGGGACGCGTCTGGCGGGCGCTGGGCTTCGCCTCGCTCGCCGATGACGCGGTGGCCTTCACCGACGCCGACCTCGGCGCGCTGCGGCGGATCCGGAGCCTGATCGACTCGGGCGTTCTCGACGAGCAGACCGTCATCCGGATGGCCAGGGCGCTCGGCCGCACCACGTCCAGGCTGGCCCAGTGGCAGGCCGAGATCATGATCGGGACGCTGGACCCGCAGGTCCCGCCCAGCGACGCCGATCTCGTCCGCGTGATGGAGACGGCGCGCGCCCTGCTGCCCGACTTCGAGCAGACACTGGTCCACGTCTGGCGTTCCCAGCTGGCCGCCGTGGTCAGCCGCCTGATCTCGCCGTCCGTGGGCGACGACGCGTTGCCGTCGCGCCTGACGCTGGCCGTCGGCTTCGCGGACCTGGTGGCGTTCACCAGGGTCTCCCGGCAACTCGACGAGATGGCCCTGGCCGACCTGCTCGAGGGCTTCGAGGTACGGGCCTCCGACGTCATCGCCTCCCACGGCGGCCGGCTGGTGAAGACCCTCGGTGACGAGGTGCTGTTCACCGCCGACGAGCCGAGGGCGGCCGCACTCATCGCCCTCGACCTCCTCGACGAGATGAAGCTCGACGAGAAGGGGCCGGACCTGCGGATCGGCCTGGCCTGGGGCCCGGTGCTGCCCATGATGGGCGACGTCTTCGGCACGACGGTGAATCTGGCGGCCCGCCTCACGTCGCTCGCCAGGCCAGGGACGATCGTCGTCGACGACGGCATGGAGGGGACGCTCGGCGACGTGCCCGGCGTCGAGCTGCTGAAGATCCGTCGCAGACCCGTGCGCGGCCTCGGGGTTGTCCAGCCCTATGTACTCCGGCGAGCGGGACAAGGAGACTAAGCAAGATACGAATGGGGCTCACGGGCCGAAAACTGAAGGGTGAGGTACGCATGCCGTACGAGGTGCAGGGCGTGGTGGCACGGGGCAAGGGCAAGCCGGTGACGCTGGAGACCATCCACGTGCCCGACCCGGGACCCGGTGAGGCCGTGGTGAACGTGCAGGCCTGCGGCGTCTGCCACACGGACCTCCACTACCGCGAGGGTGGCATCAACGACGACTTCCCGTTTCTGCTCGGCCACGAGGCGGCCGGGGTCGTGGAGGCCGTCGGCGCGGGCGTCACGGACGTCGCGCCGGGCGACTATGTGATCCTCAACTGGCGCGCGGTGTGCGGTGAATGCCGGGCCTGCCTGCGCGGCCGTCCCTGGTACTGCTTCAACACCCACAACGCCACGCAGAAGATGACGTTGGCGGACGGCACCGTCCTGAGCCCGGCGCTGGGCATCGGGGCGTTCGTGGAGAAGACGCTGGTCGCGGCGGGACAGTGCACGAAGGTCGACCCGGCGGCCAGGCCCGCCGTCGCCGGCCTGCTCGGCTGCGGCGTGATGGCCGGGCTCGGGGCGGCGATCAACACCGGCGGCGTGACCCGGGGAGACTCCGTCGCGGTCATCGGCTGCGGCGGGGTGGGCGACGCCGCGATCCTCGGATCGAGCGTCGCGGGAGCGGGCACCATCATCGCGGTCGACGTCGACGACCAGAAGCTCGAATGGGCCCGCGGGTTCGGCGCCACGCACACGGTCAACTCCCGCACGACCGATCCGGTCGAGGCGATCCGTGAGCTCACCGGCGGCAACGGAGCCGACGTCGTGATCGAGGCGGTCGGCCGCCCGGAGACCTACAAGCAGGCCTTCTACGCCAGGGACCTCGCGGGGACCGTCGTCCTCGTCGGCGTTCCCACCCCCGAGATGCAGCTCGAACTGCCCCTCCTGGACGTCTTCGGGCGCGGTGGCTCGCTCAAGTCCTCGTGGTACGGCGACTGCCTGCCGAGCAGGGACTTCCCGATGCTGATCGGCCTCTATCTCCAGGGCAGGCTCAACCTGGAGGGCTTCGTGTCGGAGACGATCTCGATCGACCAGGTCGAGGACGCCTTCGCCAAGATGGAACGCGGTGAGGTGCTCCGGTCCGTGGTCGAGTTCCCGGCGGCAGCGGTGTGATTGGTATCACATAGGCAAGCCTTACCGGCGTGGGTTACCTTAGGCATGCCTAACCTTACGCCCCGTTCCCCGGAAGGCTTCGCATCGCCGTGTACGTCTGCATCTGCCGCGCCGTGACCGAAAACGAGGTCCATGAGTGCATCGCCGCAGGTGCGACGAGTGCGAAGCAGGTCAGAGACACGACGGGCGCCGGAGGTGACTGCGCGTCATGCGTTCGAAAGATCTGTGCGATCCTGAAACGGTCTGAGGACCTCGTCACCACCGCATAGATCGAGAGGCGTCATGCAGGGCGACAGGGAGATCATCGCGCTGCTCAACGAGCAGCTCACCTCCGAGCTCACGGCCATCAACCAGTACTTCCTGCACGGCAAGATGCAGGAGCACTGGGGGTACACGAAGCTCGCCGCCTTCACCCGGCACGAGTCCATCGATGAGATGCGGCACGCCGAGGTGCTGACCGACCGCATCCTCTTCCTGGAAGGGCTGCCGAACTACCAGAAGCTCAACACGCTTCACATCGGGCAGACCGTCAGGGAGCAGATCCAGGCCGACCTCGAGCTCGAGATCGGCGTGGTGGAGCGGCTCCGTCCCGGGATCGCGCTGATGCGTGAACGGGGCGACGTCACGTCGGCGAACATCTTCGAGACGATCCTGGCCGACGAGGAGCACCACATCGACTACCTGGAGACCGAGCTCGGTCTCATCGAGAGCCTGGGCGAGAAGCTCTATCTGGCGCGTTACGCCGAGCCTCCGTCACCCTCCTCCTGAGGCATCACGGGGGCCCGGCCGTACTCGACGCCGGTCGCTTTCCGCCCCAGCGCGTCAAGCAACGCCCGCCGGATCCTCTCCGGCGGGCGTTGTTTGTCTGTCATACGGCTGAGGCGGAAGTGCCGCGCATCGGGACCGGATAGCGGGGCCATGCCCGGATCGTTGCGGCCCTTGCGTGTTGACTATCCCAGATTTATCAGTGTTTGCCCAGGTCAATTGATGGGTCAACGACAAGTCAAACTGCGCGCTGTAGCCGGGAAACGATCGCCTAAGGTCCTACGATCGCTCCATGACCTGCGTACTTCTCGCCGAGGATGACACCTCGATATCCGAGCCGCTGGCGCGCGCGTTGCGCCGGGAGGGCTATCAGGTAGAGGTGAGCCCGGATGGCCCGCAGGCCCTCGAAAGGGCCCTGTCGGGGGGCGTCGACCTGATAGTTCTCGACCTTGGCCTGCCAGAGATGGACGGGCTCGAGGTTGCTCGCCGCATCAGAGCGGAGGGACACGGCACTCCGGTGCTGATCCTCACCGCCCGTGTCGACGAAGTCGACACCGTTGTCGGTCTCGATGCCGGGGCCGACGACTACGTGACCAAGCCGTTCCGCCTCGCCGAACTGCTCGCCCGTGTGCGGGCACTGCTCCGGCGCGGAACCTCCGAGACCCCGGTGGTGCAGGGCGTCCGCATCGACGCCGACTCGCGCCGGGCCTGGATGGGAGACAAGGAACTACACCTGACCACCAAGGAGTTCGACCTGCTCCGCGTGCTCGTACGGGACGCCGGGAAGGTCGTCACCCGCGAGCAGATCATGCGCGAGGTGTGGGACACCAACTGGTGGGGGTCCACGAAGACACTCGACATGCACATCTCATGGTTGCGTCGGAAATTGGGGGACGACGCCGCCAAACCTCGGTACATCACGACCGTCCGAGGGGTCGGCTTCCGTTTCGAGCGCGAGTAGGCCCGCGTGGCGGGTTCGTTGGGGAGGAGCTAGCACGTGCGCCGGCGCCTGCTCTCCTCGATGCTGCTCGTTGCGGTCATCGCCGTCCTGCTGTTAGGCGTGCCGCTCGCCGTGGTCGTCGTCCGGTTGATCAACGATGAGGCCGCCCGGGAGTTGAGAGCCGAAGCCAATCGGTTACTCATCGGGGTGGAGTATTCCGTCAGCCAGGACCAGACGATCGATCCCAACCGGTTGGGGAAGAACTACCCGGACCGGTACATACAGGTGTTCGTCCGGGGCAACCCGCTGCTGGTGGTCGGTACGCCGCCACCGGCCGGCCGTGAGATGACCGAGGAGGCCCGTTCCGAGAACGGTTACGTCCGGATCGGCCGAGACTCGGCCCAGATCGAACAGGACATTCACGCGAGGCTGGTGCTCACGATCGCACTCGCGATCATCGCAGTCGGGGCGGCCGTAGGGCTCGCCTCCGTGACGTCGCGCCGCCTGACCCTGCCGCTCCAAGAACTGACCAAGATCGCGGAGCGGCTGGGGTCGGGCGACGCGCGGCCCAGCCGGCACCGCTACGGCGTTCCGGAACTCGACCTGGTCGCGGAGGTTCTCGACCGCAGTGCGCTGCGGATCTCCGATCTGCTCTCAAGAGAGCGCGATTTCGCCACGGACGCTTCCCATCAGCTGCGCACGCCGCTCACCGGGCTGACGATGCGCTTGGAGGAGATCGTCGGCGCCGCGGGCGAGCCCGCGATCGTCCGTGAAGAGGGTGAGGCCGCGATCGTGCAGGTCGAGCGGCTCACGGCGGTCATCGACGAGCTCCTCGCCGCGGCTCGCCGCCAGCGACACGCGCAGGCGGCGCCGATCGACGTGGACGACGTCGTCGAGCAGCAGATCACCGAGTGGGAACCCGCGTTCCGGCGGGCGCAGCGTTCGCTCGTGCTCGCGGGGGACCGCGGGCTCAGCGCCCTCGGGACCACGGGTGGCCTGAGCCAGGTGCTGTCCACCTTGATGGAGAACTCCCTCAAGCACGGTGACGGGTCGCTGACGATCAACACGTCGAGTACGGGGATGTCGGTCGTGATCGAGGTGGCCGACGAGGGTCTGGGCATCCCGGACAATCTCGGACCCAAGGTATTCGAGCGAAGCGTCAGCGGGGGCGGGGGAACCGGGCTGGGCCTGACCCTGGCGAGGGCTCTGGTCGCCGCCGACGGCGGACGTCTCGAGCTGGTCAAGCCCCGGCCGGCGACCTTCGCGATCTTCTTAAGGCATGCCCGCGACCACGGACGTCACCGGGTGGTGAGCGGTCCCGCCTGAGGCGCGATGTCCTCGACCGAAGGCTGGACCGGAGCCGCCAGGAAGACCCACTTCTTGTACGACCAGAATCGGAACAGCGTGCCGATGACCGTTCCGATGATCTGGGCGATGTTGTAGGCCACCAGGCCGTGCAGTCCCAGGGTGTAGGTCACGAAGCCGATCACGATCAGGGGGGGCAGCAGTCCGATCCCGTTGAGCACGAAGAACAGCACGTACTCCCGGGCGAGCCCGCTCTGCTCCCGGTGCCGGTAGGTCCAGTAGCGGTTGCCCAGGTAGGCGAAGGTGGCCGCGATGATCGTGGCGAGGACCTTGGAGGTCAGCGGGCCGAGACCGAGGCCGAAGCGGAAGAAGTTGCTTCCGAAGAAGTCGATGACGAAGGCGACGGCGCCAACGATGCCGAACTTGAGCAGTTCGTGCAGGAGCGTGGCGAACCGCTCGTAGGCACGTCGGAGAAACTGCACGTCCCGCACGGTCCTTCCTGGTCGGCGGCGAGGTCATCCCAGGCTACCGGTATAGGTCCCCCGTGGGGGATGCTCCCTACCTGCGCGTGTTCGTCACCTGGTGTTTCCCTGCCGCTGGTTAGAACATTTCAGAAAATATCCATCTATAAGCCATACGCGGGGGCGGCACACACTACGCTCTCGCCCGAGCAGGATCACTTTGTTCTGGAATCTGCGTGTTCTGGAGAGGTGGCCCCCACCGTGCTACGCAGAATCACGGCCCTCAGTTTCGCGCTCATCGTGCTCGCGGGTTGTGGAAACGAGACCTTCGGTCAGGCGTCCGGCTCCCGCGGCGGCGATTCCGACGGGGCTACCGCCGTCGCGGCCACGAAGGCCGACGCCGAAGGCGCCTTCGCCACGCTCACCGAGCTCAAGGAGGCATGGAAGGGACACGACTGCGCCAAGGTCACGTCCTTGACGACCTGGGCGGAGGGTGCGCTCGCCGGACACGCCTGTGAGGCCGCGAAGGACGGGGGCACGGGCCTCGACCTCGGGAAGTACGGCGATGTCGAGTATCTGCTTCCGGGCGCCGGAGCGAGTGACGACGAGGGGGGCGCGTGGTTCGTCGCGCTGGCCCACGACCCCGATCCGACCTTCTTCGTCTTCGTCCAGGCCGAAGGGCGGTGGCGGCTGGGAGCCGGTCCGATCCCCGTCCTCCACAAGACGCCGAAGTTCGATGTGGACAGCAAGTCGGCCGATGACAATCCCGAAATCGCCGTACAGGCGAGGCTCGTGCCGACCCGGTACGTCGCCTTCCTGACCGATCCTGCCGGAGTCAGCGGCGTGAAGTTCTCATCCGGAGATCGGATGCGAGACCTTCTTCCCGAGCTGCTCCGGGCGCCGGCCAAGGTCCGCCCCGATCGGCTGTCGGTCGACGTCCAGCTGGAAGGCCAGGCGTACGCGCTGGTCCTGGCCGACGGCGGCGCCCTGGTGTTCCACGCGCTCAGAGTCGTCTACGCCCAGCGACCCGGCTCCGGGCGCTCCTCGCTCGCCCATCCCCGGTACGGCGACGCGGACGTGCGCGCCTACACAGGGAAGAGTGATCCGGCCGCGATCACCGGGACCGAACTGGTGATGCTCGCCACCGAGGTGTCCAAGGACAACGAGATGACCACGGTCGCCATGCGCCGGTCTCTGGCGGACATCACCCCCGGCGCCACCTCGGAGTAGCCGGAGTAGATCGTCCGCCCGCCGGGGCATGCGTTGTGATCGGGGCGCGGGAGCCGTACAGGTGGGGAATCGGTAGGCTGACATGTCGTGAACAGCCCAAACGTTCCCCCGTCAGGCCGCGAGGCCGATCCCGCCGCTGCTCCGCGTCCCGCCGGCGCCACGACTGGTAAAGCGGTCGTCCCCGTCGGAGGTCCGGACGGCCCCGTCGTCGGCATGGTGGGCGCGGGTCAGCTCGCCCGGATGACCCAGCAGGCCGCGATCGCGCTCGGCATCGAGTTGCGAGTGCTGGCCAACTCGCGCGACGAGAGCGCCGCCAAGGTCATCGTCGACACGCGACTGGGGGACTATCGCGATCTCGCGGACCTGCGGGAGTTCGCCAAGGGGTGCGACGCCGTCACGTTCGACCATGAACACGTGCCGACCGAGCACATCCGGGCGCTCCTCGGCGAAGGCTTCGCCGTACACCCGGGGGCCGACGCGCTCGTGCACGCCCAGGACAAGGCGGTCATGCGTGAGCGGCTGACCGCGATCGGCGTGCCGTGCCCGGCGTGGGCGCACGTTTCCGAGGCCGCGGACGTCGAGGCATTCGCTCAGGAGCACGGATGGCCGGTGGTCCTGAAGGCGGTCCGCGGCGGATATGACGGCAGGGGCGTGTGGGTCTGCGCTTCCGCCGAAGAGGCCCGAGAGCCCCTGGAATCGGGTGTGGCGCTGCTCGCCGAGGCCTTCGTGCCGTTCGAGCGGGAGCTGGCCGTGCTTGTCGCCCGATCCCCGCACGGGCAGGGGGTCAGCTATCCGGTCGTGGAGACCGTGCAGAAGGACGGCATCTGCGTCGAGGTCATCGCTCCGGCTCCGGGCCTGGGTGAAGAGGACGCCGCAGCCGCACAGCACATCGCCCTGAAGATCGCCCAGGAACTGGGCGTCACCGGCCTGCTCGCGGTCGAGATGTTCTCCACCGAGTCGGGCCTGGTCGTCAACGAGCTCGCGATGCGACCGCACAACAGCGGTCACTGGACGATCGAGGGCGCCAGGACGTCCCAGTTCGAGCAGCACCTGCGGGCCGTGCTCAACCTGCCGCTGGGCTCGCCGTCGCTCACCGCGCCGGTCGTGGTCATGGTCAACCTGCTGGGCGGGTCCGACCCGAACATCTTCTCCCGGTACGAGCACGTGCTGGCCCACGACCCCGGAATCAAGATTCACTTCTACGGCAAGGACGTACGGCCCGGCCGCAAGATCGGGCACGTGACCGCCCTCGGCACCGACCTGGCCGAGGTGCGTGCCCGGGCGTGGCACGCCGCCGACTGCTTGAAAGGACCGGCCGATGACTGACCCCCGCTCCGCTGATGAGGCCGCTGACGCGTCCCGGCCCACGGTGGGGATCGTCATGGGAAGCGATTCGGACTGGCCTGTGATGAAGCTGGCGGCCGAGGCTCTCGCGGAGTTCGGCGTGCCCTTCGAGGCCGATGTCGTCTCGGCCCACCGGATGCCCGCCGAAATGATCGAGTACGGCACACACGCGGCTTCCCGCGGGCTCAAGGTGATCATCGCCGGAGCCGGGGGAGCGGCGCACCTGCCCGGAATGCTCGCCTCGGTCACGCCTCTGCCCGTCATCGGCGTTCCCGTGCCGCTCAAGTATCTGGACGGCATGGACTCCCTCCTGTCGATCGTGCAGATGCCTGCCGGGGTTCCCGTGGCGACCGTGGCCATCGGGGGCGCGCGCAACGCGGGGCTGCTCGCGGTACGGATCCTCGCCGCGTCGGACGACGGGTTGCGGACCCGCATGGAGGACTTCCAGGTGGCACTGCGGGATCAAGCCCACGCCAAGGGGGAGAGGCTGCGCGCCGAAGCGGCCAAGATGCGCTGACATCGAGGATGTTCTGGTCCCGGGATGTTCTGGTCCCGGGGTGTTCAGGGACCGGGATGTTCGGGGCCCGGGGTGTTCAGGGACCGGGTGTTCTGGTCCCGGGGTTGTTCTGGAGAGGGGACAACCGGGACCGGGTGTCCGGGTGTGTCCCAGGCAGCCTTCCTCGGCGCTGGATGGGCGGATGGGGCGGGTGTTGTGCCCGCCCCAGCTTGTCGGTCCCATCGGCCGGGCCGGGGGCGACCCGACCATACGGGCGGTGGCCTAAGAGGTCCCAACGCAATGAGCCGTCCTGGCCCTCGGCCGTTCATATCGGCTCCGCGGCCCGCCCTTGACCGTCAGGCGGCAGCCTAGCTCTTCGAGTCCGGCTTCCAATCCTGGACGAGGAGCCCGAGCAGCACCTCATCGAGGAACTCGCCCATCACCCAGGCCGAGGAGCGCAACACGCCCTCGCGGACGAACCCGTTGCGCTCGGCGGAACGCAGCATCGCGGCGTTGTCCGATAGCGTCTCAATCTGCAGCCGCTGCAGGCCGCGCACGACGAAACCGTAGTGGCACAGCACCGCGACCGCGTCGGTGCCGTAGCCCTTGCCGCGCGAGGACGGCAGCAGCGCCAACCCGATGTGCGCGGACCGATTGTGATCGTCGATGCCCCACAGCGTCGCGGTGCCGACCAGCGTGCCGCCGTCCAGCTCCACCACGGAGAACGGGACGCGCCCCTGCTCCTTGTCGTCCACTACGAGCCGCGAGTCCTCCGAACCTGGCGTGATCGGCCGCCACGGCCGGCCTTCGGCCCGCGAGGAGTTCACCACGTCGTCGTAGAGCTCGGTCCGCAGGACCGGGATGTCGTCCTCGTGCCGGGCCCTCAGCCCGACCTTGCTGCCCGTTAGCATGCAGGCTTCCTATCCGACCGGGCTGGCCTGCGGCAAACCAATAAGAACTCCCCTCTGCCGGCGACGCCTCCGACGCGCATTGCGTTAGGACCTCTAA
>NZ_BOOQ01000066.1 GCF_016863315.1 Planotetraspora silvatica | reverse complement strand
GCCACGGTCGCCGCAACCATCAGCGGCAGACTCGCCGCCGCGACAAGCCGACGTGCTCTGGGGATTGCCACAGGATTTTGCTCCTAACTCGAACATCAGGGGCATTGGGATCGGGGGCGCCAGAAATCTCTCTTCTGCGGGGAAAGTGCCTAGGGAAAATCGCCTAAATGCCGCCGCTCGTTACGCGTACGCGCACGAGGGCCACGCTGCGTTAGCGGAATGTTCAGGACGGTGTTACGTGTCGCCGCCCGCAACCGCCGCGATCTCACCGGGGGAGACGGCCTCCTGGAGACCAAATCGGCGCAGGCGGCGTCAGGGCGCTACGCGAGCCACCTGGCTGCTGCCGCCCGGGGGCAGGCACGGGTTCGACGTGTCGGTGCGGGAGGTGGCGCTGCGCTGCGACGCAAGAAGTAGGTCAGCTCCGCGTGATCATCCCTGGGTTATGCGGCGTACGGCCTGCTTGAAGTCGGGACACTCGATCAGCGGATCGTGCTCGCAAACCACCGCGTGCCGCAGGCTGTCACGCAGCCGGGTGAGCTGGGAGACCCGCTCGTCCACCTCGCGTTCCTTGGCGGCCATGCGTTCACGCAGCCGCGCGTCGGACGGCCTGGCCCGCACGAACTCGGCGATCTCGGACAGCGTGAACCCCGCGTCGCGGGCGCAGGCAATGAGCGCCAAGCGTTCCAGTATTTCCGGCCGGTACGCCCGGCGCAGCCCATTGCGCCCGTCGGCCTCGATGAGTCCCTTGCGCTCGTAGAAACGCAGCGCCGAAGCAGCCAGCCCGCTCTGCCTGGCCACTTCGCCGATGTCAATCAAGCAAGTCGAGCCCCTGCTCGACCCTGCCGAGACGGCCGTGCGGCAGGTCGCTGCGCTGGGCTACGACCCCGCCGATGTACGCCACATCGTGGTCACCCATCTGGATGTGGACCACTGCGGGGGATTGCCGGACTTCCCCCCAGGCCCAGGTGCATGTCATGGCGGCGGAACTGGACGCGGCGCTGGCCGGGGCGCCCAGCCTGCGCCACCGGCCCGGCCACTGGGCGCACGGACCGAACTGGGTGACCTATCCCGGCACGGGCACGACATGGAAGGGCGCCGAGGGGGTCCGGCCACTGGCGGGCCTGCCGGAGTACATCCTGTTCGTACCTCTCGGCGGGCACAGCGCGGGGCATGCGGGGTACGACAGGTCGACCCGAAGCGGCGGGTGTCCAGCCAGGAGGTTCTACGCTCGCTCGCGAACGACCACGGCGTGGCAGTGTTCTCGGCACATGACCCCTGGGAACTGGCCGAATACACGAAGCAGTGACCAACGGCCGGGAGTAACCCCCTGTCGGAAGCCGAGCAGCTGGGCTCGTCCCGAGTATCCGACAAACCGAAACGGCGGCCGGGAACAAGTCCCGGGCCGCCGCTTGTGGTTCATGCCTGGAAGTAGTGCCCCTCGTCCAGATCGGCGATCAGGCCGCGGTGGGCCGGGGTCCAGCCGAGCAGTTCGCGGGTGATCGCGGCCGACGCCGGGTTGTCCATCTGCGCGAACGACCCGAGGAAGCCGAAGTAGTCGCCCGCCTCCTCGGGGCTGATGCTCCGGACCGGGATGCCCAGGTTGCGGCCGACGGCGGCGGCGATCTCGGCGAACGGGACGCCCTCGTCGGCGACCGCGTGCAGGCGCGAGCCGGCCGGGGCCTTCTCCAGGGCGAGCCGGTAGAGGTCGGCCGCGTCGAGCGTGTGCACGGCCGGCCACCGGTTGGCGCCCTCGCCGACGTATGCGGCGTACCCGTTCTGCCGGGCGGTGGCAATGATGACCGTCATGAAGCCGTGGTGGTCGAGCGAGCTGTGCACTGTGGGCGAAAGCCGGACGATCGACGAGCGCACGCCGCGCGAGGCGAGGTCGGCCACGAAGTTCTCCGCGTCGATGCGGTAGCCGCCCGCGAACACGTCCCGTTCGGTACCAGGGCGGCCGACGACGCCGCCCATCACGAGCATGGCCGTCCCGCTCGTGCCGACCAGCGGCTTGCCGGAGCCGTCCAGACCGTCGGCAAGTGCCTTGAGGGCGGCTAGGTCGGCCTCGGCAGCGCCGGCCATGTCGCCGGTCAGCATGAGGTCGTGGCGGAACGCGAGGTGGATCACGCCGTCGGAGGCGGCCGCCTCCTCGCGCAGCACGTCGAGGTCAGACAAGCCGCCGCGGCGTACCTGGGCGCCGAGCTTCTCGATCACGGCGACCGACGCGTCGGAGCGAGCCAGGCCGACGACCTGGTGCCCGGCGGAGAGCAGTTCTGGCAGGACCGCGGAGCCGAGGTGGCCCGAGGCGCCGGTGACGAATACCCGCATCGTGGTTCCTTCCCAAGGAGCGATGTCATCTTGTGACATCACCATACATCGTGATGTCACCATGTGACATGCCTCGTCGAGGAGATGTCGCCGTGTGACATCGGATATCATCGCCGGCATGGCCCGCTGGCAACCGGACGCGCACGGCCGCTTGGAGGCGGCCGCCTTGGAGCTGTTCCGCGAGCGCGGTTTCGACCAGACCACGGTCACCGACATCGCGGCCCGTGCCGGCCTCGACAAACGCACGTTCTACCGGCTCTTCGGCGACAAGCGCGAAGCGCTCTTCAGCGGCGGCAAACTGCTGGAGGAGGTCCTGGTCAAGGCGGTCGCCGAGACGGACGCCGCCCCTTTCGAGACCGTTATCGCCGCCTTCCACCAGGTGGCGGACGAGATCTTCGCCGACCGCCTCGACCTGGTTCGCGTGCGGCAGTCCATCATCGAGGGCAGCCCCGAACTAAAGGAGCGCGAGCTGCGCAAGATGGGCTCGCTGGCGGCCGCTGTCGCCGCCGCCCTGCGTGCCAAGGGCGTCGGCGAGACCCCGGCCATCCTCGCCACCGAGTCGGGCGTCACGGTCTTCCGGGTGGCGTTCGCCCGCTGGGTCGCGCCCGGCAGCGATGCCTTGCTCACCGACCTGATCGCCGAGGTGGCCGCCGAGCTGCGCGCGGTCACGTCGGCCCCAGGGCTACACCCGGATCTCGGCCACCGCTGAACGGGTGCACTCTCACGCCGCCGACCGTGTGCCGTTCGCTCGTCGGGTGGTCGTTGCTCGTCGCCGCCTGGTCGCCCGTGCCATCGACTGCTCTAGACTGCGCGGTCGTGGACGAGGTGTCTGGGGCGGGGATTGTGCGGCATGAGCCGCGGTATGACGGGTTCGTGGCGGCTGCCGGTCAGCGGCAGGAGGTGGCCGAGGCCATCGATCGGCACATCGCCACACACTTCGGACCGGTCGCGTTCGTCCTGCACGAGATCGCCTCGCACCTTGTCGGGGTGCATGTCTACGTGGTCGGGCCCTCGGCGGAGCGTCCGTACCAGACGCTGGTCACATCGGGGATGAGCGAGCGGCCGATGACAGTGCCCGATGGGCATGGAATCAGTCCGTATGCGGAGCTGATGCTGTGCCTGCCGGCGGACTGGCCGCTGACGCAGGCGGCGCTGCACGACGAGCGGACGGGGTGGCCGGTGCGCGTGCTGAAGCAGGTGGCTCGGTTGCCGCACGAGTACGGGACGTGGATCACCCTGCTCGCGCTAATACCGCTGCATCCGGCCGAGGTCATGCTGAAGGTGTCGCAGGGAACGGACGCGCTCATCGCGGCACTCGACCGGGGCGGAGTCAGCGAGCTCCTGGACCCGACCCGACCGTCACTCGTATGACACCGAATGCACGCTCATGCCGCGATGAGGGCGGCTGGGATGATCGACGTGAAGCGGCCGAGTGGATGAGGCGGCATTGGGGTTGAACGAGGAGTGGCTGACGGCTTGGGCGGCGCTAGGACTTCTCATAGCAGTCGGGCCCGCGCAGCCTCACAGCCGGGATCTCAGCACGTCGACCTCACAGCCCGGCGCGAACGGGTCGAAGCCGTGCTCGGCCAGCCAGCGAACCACTAGCAGGCTTCGCAACGACCACCACGCGCGGATCACGTCGAGGTCGACGTCGGTGCCATAGCCGGCGACGACGTCGCCGAGGTGCTCCTCGTGTCCGAGCGTCAAGATGGCGAGGTCGAACAGGGCGTCACCTTGGCCCGCCTCGGACCAGTCGATGATGCCCGTGATCTCGTCGCCGTCGACGAACACGTGAGTGATCTGCAGGTCGCCGTGCGTGAACACCGGAGGCCACGGCCGGAGCGCGGCCTCGGCGACCTGGCGGTTGCGGGTGACCAGGTCGGCGGGCAGGACGCCGTTCGTCACGAGCCACTCGCACTCGCCGTCGAGATCCGCCGCCAACTCGTCGAGGCCCCGGCCGGCCCGGCCGAGCCGGGGCGGCAACGGCGCGTCGTGCAACCTCCGGATGACGGCGCCCGCCGCGGCCCACGCCGCCGGGGACGCGGTCGACGGCTCGCCGAGGCTGCCGAGCGCCGTCCCCGGGACTGCGGCGATGGCGAGCACCGGCGGCTTGTGCCACAGGACCTTCGGGGTCGGGACCGGCGCCAGGGCCATCGCCTCGACCTCGACGTCGATGCGCGCCTGATCGGCGTCCACCTTCAGGAACACGTCGCCGACGCGCAGGGTCGCGCGCTCGGAATGGGCGACGACCATTTGGACTTCATCCATGGACGACCAGTATCCCGGGGGCGATCGTCGACGTCGCCGGGTTTATCGCGTGCGATGGCGCGGCTGACCGCGTCCCGCTACCGGTCAGCTAGGACGCCCCCGCCGAGCATCAGCACCGCCCTCGGCACCGAACTTGCGGCGAGCACCAGCCCTGCCTGTGCCGGGCTACCGACCCGGGTCGCCGCCCAGGACAACGGCACAGCCGTCGACGACTGCTGTGCCGTGATCGAGCCCATCACGCACATGGCAGAAGAGGAGCACCTCCAAGGGCGCTACCGACGATGGAGCTGACGAGGCACCACGCCTCCTGAGCTTCGGGAGGATGGGTCTTGAAAGCCTAGTACGGCAGTCCGAGATCGTGATCTGTGCGAGGGTGCCTGCAGTAATGCTGGACAGCCCACCGTGTCGCTGTACTGGCAGGCAGCGCCGCCCCACCGGCGGAGGACTTCTCATCGGCGGTGCAGCAGCGACTGCCGCGTCTTGATCGTGTCTCAACGCGTCATGATCGCGGCAGCCGCACACCCATGTGGCCCCTCAGAAACGCCGAGGCGGCCCGCCACCTGGCGTCACGGTCTGCTCAGGGCAGCAGTGCCAGCTTGCCCACGGTGGCCCGCGCTTCCAGCTCCGCGAGTGCTTTCGGCCCCTCGGCCAGCTCATACACGGTGGGCTGGCCGGGGCCGAGCACCCCGGCCGCGAGGAGCCCGAACAACTGGCCCATGACCTCGCCGAAGATCTGCGGTGCGGCCTGGATCAGGGTGCCGATGTTCAGGCCGATGACGTGGATCTGGTGCTTGTAGACCAGTTCCCAGTTGGTGATCGCGGCTTCGCCGCCGGCCACGCCATAGACGACAACCCGTCCGGTGACCCGCTTGGTCGCGGCCAGGCTGGCGTCGAGGGTGGCGCCGCCGACCGACTCCAGCACCAGGTCCGCGCCCGCGCCGTCGGTCAGCCGCAGGACCTCGGCGGCGATGTCGGTGCCGCGGGAGTCGATGACGTAATCGGCGCCCAGCGCCCGTACCACCTCGTGCTTGCCTGGCGATGCCGTGGCGATCACCGTAGCGCCGTAGTGTTTGGCCATCTTCACCGCGGCCTGGCCGGTCCCGCCGGCCGCGGCGTGGATCAGCACGGTCTGCCCTGCGGTGACGCCGCCCAGTGGCTTGAGCGCCGCCAGCGCGGTTGGCCAGTTCACGACCAGGCCCAGCGCCTGCTCGTCGGCCCAGCCCGTCGGCACCGGCACCGCGCCCGCCGCGGGCAGCACCATATATTCGGCGAAGGCGCCGCCTCGGACGCCGACGCCGATGACGTGGACGCCGGGCTCCAGGTCGGTCACCCCCTCACCAACGGCGGTGACTTCACCGGCGCCCTCGATGCCCGCCAGATACGGCGGCTGCGGGCCGCCTGCGAACGTACCGCGGGCCTGCGAGATGTCGACGAAGTTAACGCCGGCGGCGGCGACACGGATCAGGACCTCGCCCGGGCCCGGGCTCGGTACCGGCGCGTCGGTGATCAGGCCCAGGTCCTGCGGGCCGTTCAGTGACGTCTGCTGCAGGGCGCGCATGGTTGCGGGAACGCTCATGACGATCGGCTTCCTTTTTTTATCGAACGATCAAAAAATCGTGCCACGGCCGTCCGGCGAAGGTCAAGGTAAACTTGATCGAACGGCAAACAAGTATGGAGACGCATCCCGATGGCCACTCGCGGCAGGCCGCGCACATTCGACCCGGACACCGCCCTGCGCCAGGCGCTGGACCTGTTCTGGGAACGGGGCTACGAGGGCACCTCGCTCAACGACCTGGCCCAGGCCATGGGTATCGCCTCGGCCAGCATTTACGCCTGCTTCGGCAGTAAGCAGGACCTGTTCCGCAAGGTCATGGCGCTCTACGGCACCACCTCAGGCGAGCCGCCCAGGCGCGCGCTGCGCGAACAACCGACCGCGCGCGCCGCGATCCACGCCATGCTGCGCGCCACCGCCGATGAGATCACCCGCCCCGACACCCCGCACTACTGCATGCTCATCCTCGCCGCGCCCACCGGCGCCGTGGAAAACCACGCGGTCCGAGAGTTCCTAGCCGGCCTCCGGCGCGACATGCTCACCACCATCAAAGACCGGCTCGCCCGCGGCGTCACCGACGGCGACCTCACCGCGCCGCCCGCCAGCCTCGACGCCATCGCCCGCTACTACACCACCGTGGTGCAGGGCCTCTCCATACAAGCCCGCGACGGCGCCGACCGCGCCGAGTTGGAAGCGGTCATCACCTGCGCGATGGCCGCCTGGGACACGCTCACGTCCGCGCCGTCACACATCGGCGGTTGAGTCGGCGGTTGAGTCGTGTTCGGTGGTGGAACCAGCGGGCCCGGGCTTGGTGTCGTCGTCGCCAGATGTGCCAGCGCAGGTGATGTTCCAGATCGTGCCATCTGTGGGTGAGTAGGTTGACCAGGCGTTTCACCTCGGCGACGGTCAACGCGATCAGCCCCGGGTCGGCCGGCGGGACATCGTTGGGGCTGATCGGTAGCGGCATCGTGCTGCCGCTGGTCGTGCGAGCCCGGGCGGCGGTGACGGCACACACGGCCAGTGCGGCCATGGTGAGCACGAGGTGGCGAAGCAGCGCCGGGTAGGTCCTGACCTGGGAATGGTCCAGCCCGAACGCGTCCTTTCCAGTCTGGAAATCTTCCTCCACAGGCCACCTGCGCCCGGCGACCGTGATGAGGGTACGCAACGTGACAGGGTGCCCCTCGGGGACGAAGCACAGGTAGAACGCCACTTCACGGACGCCTTTGGCATTGAGGACCAGGCTGCGGCGGATCAGCAGGTGATGGCGTGGGTCGGCGGTGCCGATCCAGGCCCAGGCGTAACGGCGTTCGCCTTTGGAGCCGGCCCCCGCACGAATCGATGACCCAGTCCGAGGCGATCAGCATCTTCAGCGCGGTATCGGCCCTGGCCTGGCGGGTCTTGGTGAAGGCGACCGGGGTCGACTTGGAGATCCCCAGCACATAGCCAGTGCCGGCCTGTTCGAGCCAGGTCCGCAGGCCTGGGTCACGGCCGTATACCTCATCCCCGGTCACCCACGGCGGCAGCCGGCCTTCGGCGTGCAGGCCGGCCAGGATCTGTCGGCCCAGTTCCGGTTTGGTCGCGAACTTCACCTCCTCAGGTACCCGGGCCTGCCTGCGCCGGGCGGCATCGGCGGCTTGTTCGGCCGGAAGATACAGGCGCGCACCGACCAGCGCGTGCCCGGCCCTGGTGGCGAAACTGCAGTACACGACATTGATGGCGGCTCTTCTGCGCTCGCGTCGGGACATTCAGGCCTGACGGAAATGTCGGGGACTCTGCCCGTCGCCTGAGACACAAAGTGCCGGTGGGGCAGCGGATTGGAAGCGTGACATTCCGTGGCCACGAGGAATTCGATGTTGGGCCAGGAGTTGCTTCAGCCGGTTGCCCCTGGATCATTGCCATAGAGCTTCATCTATTTTGAGCATTCGCGGTCGAGGTGTCGAATCAAATTTCGGCATGCTCCCTGAACCGCGCATTTGATCTAACCGCATCTCGCATCACGGGGTTTCCATACGAAACTGCCAGTCCTGCTGCTATCGGGGATCCCGGCAGCGGCTCGGACCGGATTCACACCGGCAAGCGATGGCGGGCTTATGAAGACACAGGTCAGGCGCTGTCACGGAGGCGACTTCAACTCCTGCGCCGCTGGGCGCACGAAAGACGTTCAGTGTGAGATGTGCAAGATGGCTCCTGACCCGTGCTGCGGTACTGAGTGAAGTTCCAAGCACGCCAATGGCGCTGCGCGACCATTGGGCCTTCACGGTCGAGTATCGGTAGCCGGCGATTTCTCTAAATGTGTTTTCGTTGCAATTAGAGAAGGTTTGTGAGAGAGGCGACAGCCGTTTGCAGGACGGGTGCGAAGGCGAGCAACTCCTCGCGGGGCAGGAGAAAGGCGACCGTCGAGATGCTGACGCCGCCGACGACGGCACCGGTGCGGTCGAAGACGGGGGCGCCGATGCACCGTATGGTCTTCTCGTTCTCCTCGTTGTCGATGGAATAGCCCTGTTCGCGGATTTGCGCCAGCTCTACGGACAGCCGCTTGAGGTCGGTGATCGTCTCGGACGTCTTCGCGGGCATTCCCGCGCTGGCGACGATGGACACCACTTCGTCCTCCGGGAGGTGCGCCAGGATGCATTTCCCGATGGCGGTGCAGTGCAGGGGCAGGCGCATGCCGACGCGGGAGGCCATCCGGTAGGGCTGGTCGGCCTCGACTTTGTGGACGTAGACGGCGTGGTCGCCGCTGTGCAGCGCGAGGTGGACGGTCTGGCGCACATCCCGGGAGAGCCGGGTGAGGACGTCGCCGATGCCGGTTGCGCTGGCGGCCTTGACCTCCTCGGCGAGGGCGAGCATGCGGGGGCCCGCGCGGTAGCTGCCGCCGCCCTCACTGGTGATGAAGCCGAGTTCGGCGAGTGTCGCGAGGATGCGATGGACGCTGGCTTTCGGCACGCCTGATTCGACGCAGATATCGGCGAGCCGGCGCGGTCCCTGGCCTGCGACGGCGGCCTCCAGCACGTTGAGCGTCTTGGTCACCGCGTTGCCGGCCGACGACGCCCGGCCGCCGTGACGCACGTTTTCGGCTGGTTCGTAACCCATTGACAGCCCCTTTCCTTCCGTTTTAATGTGCTGACGATTCCACAATACGAAGTGTGATTCTACATAGTGGAACGACCGGCAAGGAGCTATACGTTGACAAATCCGTTGAGCGACGGACGAGCTCTACCCGTTCACAACCCTGGGACCGGCGCCGTGCTGGGCGAGATGCCGGTCGCGACCGAGGCCGAGGCGCGCGCGGCAGTCCGGACGGCCCAGGAGGCCCGGACCGCGATGGCCGCCACCGCCTCGCATGAGCGGGCACGGCTGTTGGCCAAGGTCGCAGACGGGATCGAGGCGCGGGCCGAGGAACTGGCCCGGGATCTGGCCGCCGAGAACGGGAAGCCGATCCGGCAAACCCGCGAGGAGATCGCAGCCGCGGTCCGGATCTTCCGCGGGTTCGCTGGGGAGGCGACCCGGATCTTCGGCCGGCAGATCCCGCTGGACGCCGTCCCCGGTCTTGAGAACCACTTGGCGGTAACGGTCCGGGAGCCGATCGGGGTGGTCGCGGCGATCGTCCCGTTCAACTACCCGGTCGAGCTGTGGGCGCACAAGGCCGCAGCGGCATTGGCAGCGGGCAACGCGGTGATCGTGAAGCCGCCGGAGAAGTGCCCACTCACGTTGATGGAGATCGGCCGGCTCATCGAGGCGGCCGGGTTCCCCGAGGCGGCGCACCAGATCGTTCCCGGCGGGCCGGAGCTGGCGCGGTTCCTCGCGTCCGCCGACGGCGTGCAGATGATCAGCCTTACCGGCAGCACCGCCGCAGGCAAGGCCCTGGCCGAGCTCGCCGCCGGGACACTCAAGCGGACCCACCTGGAACTCGGCGGCAACGACGCGCTGATCGTGTGTGCGGACGCCGACGTGGAGCGTGCCGCCGAGGCCGTCGTGCTCGGGCGGTTGGCGCGCGGCAACGGACAGATCTGCTGCGCCGTCAAGCGCGTCTACGTCGAGGACGGTGTGTACGACGCGTTCGCTGAGGCCCTGGAGGCGCAGGCCAGAAAGCTGGTCGTGGGCGACCAACTGGACGAGGCCACCGACGTCGGCCCGCTGATCACGGAGCCTGCCGCCGTCGCCGTGGACCAGGCGATTCGGACAGCCGTAAATGACGGCGCGCGCGTCGTGGTCGGCGGACCCCGGGACGGGGCGTTCATGCCGCCGACCGTGCTGGTGGACGTCGCACCACATGCGGAGGCCGTGGCCGAGGAGATCTTCGGGCCCGTCGCACCGCTTTTGCGGGTGGCCGACGCCATGGAGGCGGTGCGACTGGCCAACGAGTCCGCCTACGGGCTACAGGCGGCGATCTTCACAAGGGACATCGGACGGGCCTTCTCGGTGGCCCGGCGCCTCCAGGTCGGGGGCGTCGTGATCAACGGCTCCACGGCGCTGCGCGCGGAGAACCTTCCGTTCGGCGGCGTGAAGCTGACCGGCGGAGCCCGCGAGGGACTGCACGACACCTTGCTCGACATGACCGAGCAGAAGACCATCATCGTCATGGACGGCCTGGCATGAAGCTGGAACTGCGGGGCGTCCGCAAGGGATACGGCGGCGTCGAGGTCCTGCACGGCGTCGACCTGACCGCCGAGGGCGGGCGGGTTCTCGCCATCGCGGGCGCGAACGGCGCGGGCAAGTCGACCCTGATCAAGGTGCTGGCGGGGGCCGTGCCGCTGGACGGCGGACAGATCCTGCTGGACGGCGAGCCGCTCACCCTGCGCGGCCCCGAGGACGCGCAGGGCCTGGGGTTCCGGACCGTCTACCAGGAGCTCAGCCTCGTGCCCCAGATGACGGTGACAGAGAACGTGTTGCTGGGGGCGCTGCCCACCAAACGCGGCCTGGTCGACTGGTCGGCGGCGCACGCGCGGGTGCGGGCGCTGCTGGAGGAGATCGGGTTCGCCGACATCGATCCGCGCGTGCGTGCCGGCAAGCTGTCGGTCGCGCGCCAGCAGATGGTGGAAATCGCCAAGGCACTGGCGGTCGAGCCGCGGATGCTCGTGCTGGACGAGCCGTCCGCCGTGCTGGCAGGCACCGACCTCGACCGGCTTTTCGACCTGATTCGCAGGCTGCGGGAGCGTGGCGTCGCGATCCTGTACGTCTCGCACCGGCTGGCCGAGGTGATGGAGATCTCCGACTCGATCACCGTCATCAAGGACGGCCGCGTGGTGGATACGCTCACCCCGGCCCACACCAGTGAGGACGAGATCATCGCGTTGATGGCCGGGCGCCGGCTGGAGCAGATCTACCCGGACCGGGTACCCGAGCCTGGCAAGCCGTTGCTCAGCGTGCGGGGCCTGAGCCGGGACGGAGTGTTCGACGACGTTTCGTTCGATCTGGCGGCGGGCGAGATCGTCGGCATGTTCGGGCTGGTCGGCAGCGGCCGCAGCGAGGTCGCTCGGTGCGTGTTCGGCGCCGACCGGCCGACGTCCGGGACGGTTGAGCTGGACGGCGCCGTTACGCGGTTCCGCACACCCGGCGACGCCATCGGTGCCGGAGTCGCGCTTGTCACCGAGGACCGCAAGCACAGCGGGCTCGTCCTCGGCATGGACGTCACCGACAACACGACGTTCGCGACGATGGCCCGGATCTCACGCGCGGGCCTGCTGGACACCAGGCGGCGGGCCGCGAACGTTCAGGACATGATCGAGCGGCTGGGCATCCACCCGCCACGTCCGGAGATGCCGGTCCGCCATCTCAGCGGCGGCAACCAGCAGAAGGTCGTGCTGGCCAAGTGGCTCCTGACGCGGCCGCGGGTGCTGATCCTGGACGAGCCGACCCGCGGGGTCGACATGGCCACCCGGGTCGACATCTACCGCATGATCGACGAGCTGACCCGGGAGGGGGTCGCGATCCTGTTGATCTCCTCCGACCTGACCGAGGTCCTCGGCGCCACCGATCGCGTGCTGGTGATGCGCGGCGGACGGCTCGTCGCCGAGGTCGGCTCGGCGGACACGACCGAGGACGAGGTCCTCGCGCATTCGGTGGGGGTCGCGGCATGACGGAGCAGCAGACATCAACGGTGCTGGACCCGGTTTCGGGTGAGGCGGCGGGGGCCACGGCACCGGCGTCCGCCCGGTGGCGCGCGGCCGTCCCGTCGCCGACCGTCCTGGTGCTGATCGGCGCCGCGGTCGCGATCGTCGTGGTAGCGGGCGTCACCAATGACTCGTTCCTCACCGAGGGGAACATGACCAACCTGCTCCGGCAGATGGTCTCCACCGGACTGCTCGCCCTCGGCATGCTGCTGGTGATCCTCACCGGAGGGATCGACCTGTCGGTCGGATCCGTGGTCGCACTGACGGGCATCATGTCGGCCGGCCTGGTGAGCGGGCTGCCGTTGCCGCTGGCGATCCTCGCGGCGATCGTCGTCGGCGTGCTGTGCGGAACGGTCAACGGCCTCATGGTCGCGCGGTTCTCGCTGGCTCCGTTCGTGGTGACCCTCGCATCCATGACGACGTTCCGAGGGCTCACCTACGTCTACTCCAAGACCCCGATCACTCCGACCACGCCGGACTTCCTGACCCTCGGCTCGCAGAATGTCGGCGCCATCCCGATCGCGGCGATCATCACGCTGGCGATGTTCGCGCTGGGCTGGGTCCTGATCAACCGCACGTCGGCGGGCCGGGCGCTGCTCGGCATCGGCGGCAACCGCGAGGCGGTGCGGCTCGCGGGCGTCAAGGTGCGGCGTCACCTGGTGCTCGCGTACGCGCTGTCCGGGTTGTGCGCCGGAGTCGCGGGCGTCATTCTCGCCTCCCGGGTCGGCATCGCGCAGCCGAGCGTCGGCCAGGGCTTCGAACTCGACGCCATCGCCGCCTGCGTGATCGGCGGAGCCAGCCTGTCGGGCGGACGCGGCACCATCGGCGGCACCCTCGCCGGCGTCGTTCTTCTCGGGCTCATCGACAACCTGCTCAGCCTCTACGACGTGCAGAGCTACTGGCAGCAGGTGCTGAAGGGGCTCATCATCGCGGTCGCGATCCTCGTGCGCCGAGGCGAACGGCAGAACACCTAGCCGCACCCCCACACCATCCTCCCTCTCCTCGTCCCCCGTCGCCTTGTTCGCCGTGTCGTGAGGCGTCCATCCCACCCTGAAGGAAGAACCATGAAGAAGATCGCCGGTTGTGCTCTCGTGGGCGCGCTCGCATTGTCGCTCGCAGCGTGCGGAAGCTCCGATGGCAGCGGAGGTGACAACGGCGGAGGCGCCGCGAAGAAGACCCTGACCATCGGCATAGCGAACTACAGCCTCCAGGCGCCGTACTTCATCGCGATGGCCAAGGCCATCGAGACCGAGGCCAAGACCTACAGCAACGTCAAGGTGATCAGCACGGACGCGCAGGGGGACGCGGCCAAGCTGACGACGAACGTCAACGACCTGCTGACCCAGAATGTGGACGGGATCATCATCTCCGGCGGCCCGCTGAACGCCGCGCCGGCCGCGATGAACGCGATCGAGCAGAAGAAAGTCCCGTCGATCTTGGTGGACCGCAAGTTCGCCGGCGGCCAGTACACCAGCTGGATCGGTCCCAACAACACCCAGATCGGGCAGGGCGACGGCCAGTACATCGCCGATCGGCTGAAGGGCACCGGCACTCTCGCCGTCATCACGGGCGGCCCGGCCGACAACACCATCGGTCTGGACCGGACGAACGGCCTGCTCGGCGTGGTCAAGCAGTCGCCCGGCATCACGGTCGTGACCGCCCCGGACTTCGGGGGGTGGAGCTCCGACGGCGGCCTGAAGGTGATGGAGAACGTCCTCGCCAAGAACAAGCACATCGACGCGGTGTTCTGTGAGAACGACGCGATGTGCCTCGGCGCGCAGAAGGCGATCGCCGACGCCGGGCGGACCAGCGAGATGTTCCTCGTCGCTGCCGACGGCCAGAAGGAGGCCTTGGCCGCCATCAAGAGCGGCTCGAACTACGCCGCCACCGCGGTCAACAACGCCGACACGATCGGCCGCGCGGGCCTGGACCGGATGATGGCGGTGCTCGCGGGGGCCGAGCCCAGCAAGGACACCCCCTTGGAGGCCCCGCTGGTCACCGGGGACAACGTGGACCGGTACAGCAACCCGGACAGCATCTTCTGATCCGCCCGCCGCTGTGCCGTACCGAAAATGGGGAGTGAGGAAGCCGGCGTGATCCAAGACAACACCGATCCCGCGAGCAGCGAAGGGACGCCCGTCCTCGTCGCCGTGGGCGAGGGGCTGCTGGAGGTGGGCGTGCGTGACGACCTCCCCTCCGACTACCTCGGCCGGGGCATCGGCGGGGACGTCGCCAACGTGGCCGTCATGGCGGCCCGGATGGGCACCCCGGCCAGGTTGCTGACTCGCCTCGGCGCGGACACCCCGGGCCGCCTGCTGCTGGACTTCTGGCGGCGTGCGCACCTGGACGTCGACAGGGTCGCCGTCGATCCGTCCGCTCCCACCGGACTGTACGTCAACGCGGTGCGGCACGGCGGGCACACCTTCGACTACTACCGGTCCGGATCGGCGGCGACGCGGCTCAGCGCGGCGGACGTGGACGGGCGCCTGCTGGACGGCGCCGGGGTGCTGCACGTCAGCGGGATCTCGCTGGCGATCTCCGGTAGTGCCGCCCGGGCCGCGGAGCGGGCGGCCGAACTGGCCCGCGACAGTGGCGTCACGGTGACCTTCTGCGTCAACCACCGCCCGATGCTGCGCCCCGACACCGACCAGAACCTCGCGTTCGCCCGCGCCGCCGACATTGTGATCCTGTCCAGTGAGGACGCCCGCGCGATGCTCGACACGGACCGTCCCGACCGGATCAGGGCAGCGCTGGGCGAGGGTCCGCAGGAGATCGTGCTGACCGACGGCCCGGCCGGGGCGGTGGTGCTGACCGACGGTGAGATCCATCGCGTCGCGGCGCCGCGGGTCGTGGTCGTCGACACCGCGGGGGCGGGCGACGCGCTGGCCGGCGCCTACCTGGCCGGACGGCTCGCCGGGACGGCTCCCCCCGACGCGCTCGAGGTAGCCGTGATCGCTGGGGCGCTGTCGTGCCGGTGGCCCGGCTGCGCC
This sequence comes from Planotetraspora silvatica, assembly GCF_016863315.1. Taxonomy (GTDB): domain Bacteria; phylum Actinomycetota; class Actinomycetes; order Streptosporangiales; family Streptosporangiaceae; genus Planotetraspora; species Planotetraspora silvatica. The sequence continues at coordinate 17,886 of NZ_BOOQ01000066.1, read as the reverse complement.
AGGTCCTATCCGAGCGCGGAGGAGGTCGCGCGGGTGCGGGCGGGCGCGTCCCCGGACGTCGAGCCACAGCCGTCCTCCAGCGAATCCGCCTGACCGCCGCCGCGTCCTCCGTTCACCGGCCGCCCTTCTACCGAACCGTCGGCTCTGATCCGTATCCCCCAGCTCGAACCTCTTCAGCGGACGTGCTCGGCTCCGGTGCCTGCCAGGTCTGGGCGAAGTCCTGCCGTCACGATTCCCGCCCACTCCACGCAAAGGACAGACGCGGACACCACTCCACATCCCGAAGAAGTCAGCTGAAAAGCCACCGGAGCCCGGTCTGCACACCGGGCTCCGGGACCACCCCTCATAGGAGAGGACTACATGAACACGCAGTTTAACCGGACGCGCCCGCGCGGCGCTGCCCTCGCCGTGGCGCTCGCTTTGACCACGGTGGGCGGCGCGGTCGTGTCGCTGCCGCAGCCGGTGCTGGCCCAGTCCCAGCACTCGGCGCAACCGTCTCTGCGCGTCAGCAAGGTGTCCTCGGTCGACGACAAGTCGATCGACATCACCTTCAACAAGGCGCTGGGGTCGGACATCCTGCAGTTCGCCGCAGCCAACTCGGCGTACGCGGCCCAGTACATCAAGGTCAGCGGCGGCGTCGCCGGTGGTGCGGACGCGGCGCTCGACGGCCGGCCGCTCTCGCAGATCGCGGGCACGACCGTCCGTCCCCTGGACACCCCTGACCACCGGACGCTGAGGGTGGTGCTGGGCGCCGGCGCCACGCTGGACGGCCACACCTATGAGCTGTGGTTCGATGGCGGAAGCGACAAGCTCGGTGACCTGTTCTTCCGGTCCGCGGACGGCGGCGTGCTGCCCGGCTCGTCGACGAAGCAGTCCAAGTTCCGCGGTAACCCCCAGGACGCCGCACTCGCAAGCATCTCGTCCGCCGAGCAGGTGGACTCGCGCACCGTGGACGTCACGTTCGCCGGGACGGTCTGGTCGGGGATGCCGGTCGGCGCCTACACCGGATCGGACATCACACTCACGAGTGGCGACTCATCCGTCCACCCGGTGTACGTGGAAAGCCTCACCGGGACAAACCAGCGCGGATACCGGCTGTACTTCGGCGCCGACCTGAACCGCGACGCCACCTACCAGCTGACTCTCGGCACTCGCCTGAGACTGACGACGAACGCGGGACAGGCCACCGCCGAGGTCGGCGCGACCGTCGCGGGCGGCGGAGGTGCCTACGCGGCTCCGGGGATCGCCGGTGCCGAGGTCGCTGCGTCCGGCGACAGGATCGAGGTCCGGTTCAGCCACCGCATCGCCAAGGCCGGCGACCTGGCGGTGAAGGAGACCAAGACCGGCGTGAGCGGCACCAACGTCACCGCCGACCAGGTCCGCGCACTGCTGCGTTTCACCGGCCTCAGCACCACCTCGGGCAAGGACGTGAACCAGGCGCTGCGCGATGACGCGGCGTACTTCTCCGACGCGTCCACCCTCGTGATCAAGCTGGACAGCGGGCAGACCTTCAGGGCCGGCGCGCGCGGCTCGGTGGCGCTGGCCCAGGGGGCCGTCACCGACGTCACCGGCACCGCCAGCACGGGCACCGCCTCCGTGCCCGTCCGGGCCCCGAAGCACTTCACCTCGCCGGGCACGGGCTTCAACCCGAACGGCCCGGATTACCTCAAGGTCGACATGCACGCCACCACCGTCTTCGAGCGCTACGACTACAAGGTCAGCGACGACGGTGTGTCCGTCCGGCAGGACGGCGTGGCCGACAAGGTGGTCGGGCAGACCATCAAGACCATCGAGGTGGAGAACAAGTACATCAAGGCGACGTTCGCGCCCAGCTATGGCGGCCGTCTCCTCTCGATCATCTACAAGCCGACCGGGCACGATCTGCTCTACACCAACCCCGTCGGCACCCCGTACGGGTTCTCCTCCGCGGCTCCCGGAACGCCTGGAAACTCGCCGTTCTACCAGAACTGGCTGATGGTGTACGGCGGCGTGTTCCCGACGCTCACCGAAGCCGAGCACGGCAAGTACTGGAATGTGCCGTGGGACTACAAGATCAACGAGAGTAACGGCAAGTTCTCGCTCACCATGACCAAGACCGACGACGTCGACTACCCGTTCAAGCCGTCCAAGTACGTGCACGGCGCCACCGGCATCAAGACGTCCGTCACCTACTCCGTGGACGCGCGCAAGCCGACCGTCGACATGGCGGTCAGCCTGAACAACCCGAACGCGGAGGACAAGCAGTTCGAGTACTGGACGTGCACGACGCTCGCGCCGGGCGCCCCGTCGAACTCGGGATCCCCGACGATGTCGGTCGTCTCGCCGGTCAAGACGGTCTACCGCGACCCGGGCTACAAGTGGATGGAGAGCGTCGAACAGGCCGCCGGACCCGCCGGCTCCGGCCTGCTCAAGCTGGACAAGCTCAAGCAGATGTCCAACTGGACCAATTCGGGCATCGCCTACGGCCAGGACCTGGCCACCATGCAGCAGGGCAACTGGTGGGGCGTCGTCAACCACGAGAACGACGAGGGCGTCATCCGGGTCGGCGACAACACCAAGACCCCCGGCATGAAGTTCTGGGAGTGGGGCCAGAACGGCTCCTTCGACACCAACGTCTACAGCAAGGGCAACTCGGCCCGCCCCTACATCGAGCTGTGGGCCGGCGCGTCCATGAAGTTCTTCACCCCCGCCACGCTCAAGGCCGGGCAGACCCTGTCGTGGACGGAGACGTTCCTGCCGACGATGGACCTCGGCGACGTCACCAACGCGAACACCAACGGCGCCGCGGACGTCAAGGTGGACGCGTCGGGCAACGTCACCAGCAGGCTGTTCTCGACCAAGATCGGGCAGCGGCTGCACGCGACCCTGGTCGACGCCGCGACCGGCAAGACGCTGGACAAGAGCGCCTTCACCGGGACGGTGAACACCGCGGTCAAGCTCGAGGGCAAGGTCGCGCCAGGCGCCCAGGCCCGCCTCGTACTCACCGACGCCAAGGGCGCCACCCTGCTCACGGCCGAGTCCGGCACCTGATCGCAGTCGCCCGCCGGCGCGATCCGCGGCGGGCGACGCATCGTCTGGATCTACGCCGTCACCAGGGTGAACAGCGCCGACCAGATCGGCCGCCTCGGGCTCGACCAGGCCATCAAGGTGCTCTGACGGCGAGGAGGTGGACAAGGACACGCCGGTCGAGTCGTCAAAGACCAAGGAGCACGCAGGAGCACATCCACAAGGGCACGTTCCGACAGTTGTGCCGGACGGGGCGGCAGTCACTGCGCCGGCAGCGATCCGGCGGAACGGGCCCTGAGCAAGGCAAGCACCTGAACCTGGGCTTGTACGACAACAAGCAGGATTTCTAGGAGATGCCAGTGCGTAGTAAGCGAACACTGAGGACCGGTATCGCCGGACTCGTCATCGCGGCGACCGCGATCCCGGGCGTGAGCGTCCCGGCCACGGCGGCCACACACAGCGAGTCGGCGGCGGCCGCCACCAAGTGGAAACTGAAGTACTCGGAGGATTTCCAAGGCCGCGAGAAGGACCTGAACACGGACTCGAGCCCGTGGATCCGCTTCACCGGTGACCAGCCCTTCGACACGATCATGGACGACTACGGGGACTGGTGGAAGAACGACTACGGCCCCGGCATGCAAGCTGCGCTGAGCAGCTACGCGACGTACCGCAAGCAGGTGCCGTTCGGCAAGGACGGCTGGCTGACCGCCTCATTATCGGCCCGCGACTGGGACAAGAACGGAACTCCGGAGCGGCCGCCGACAATCTCGACAGAGAAGGCGAAGGGCGGCAACGTTCTTAAGATCAATTCGCCGGATTCCTACGACGGCGCGCTCATCACCACCACGCAGAAGCTGCCAGCCGAATACCGTCTCGAGTACCACCTCAAGACGCTCGACTTCGGCGGGGAGCGCAACGGCAGCGTCATCTACGACGGCAAGGAGAACGGCTACTCGACAGTGGCCGGCGAGTGCAAGACGCAGTTCCCGTACGCGGAAGGCATCGGGACCCGTGGGTGGAACAGCGAGATCACGACAGATCCGTGTGACTGGCAGAGCGTGACGAACGGTCCCTTCGGATATAACGCCTTCCACCTGCTCGGCATCGTCGACTTCTCGAACCCGCAGCCGGCGAACCTGCACTTCTGGCACTACCGGCGGAAGATTCTCATGGACTCGTTCGCCCAGCACCCCGACCGGATCGGCACGGGAAGCGGCGGGCGCGTCTGTGACCCGACGACCAACACGTACTACCCGTACCGCGACAGCACCAAGAACGTCGTGGACATGTGGATCAACGGCCTGCCGAACTTCCACCCTGGCAAGGGCGGAATCACCGGCAACTCGCAGTGGTTCATGACCACCTGTTCCGACGGCGTGGCCTCGGCGCAGGTGTCGCCGTCCGCGGCGGCGGAGATGGTCCCCGAACTGATGCCGAACAGCGACTACGTATTCGCCGTCGAGCGGGACAAGACCGGCTACACCGAAGAGGTCACCGGAACGTTCCTGCACGGTGGGCACCAGACGATCCGCTTCCACCGGGACTTCGTCGTCGACAACGTGCCCATCTGGCACTACAACAACACGCCCGATCAGTACGACGGCCGCTACAACGCCACCCTCGTACAGAACGGCGTCTACGACCAGCAGGAGTGGCCGGACCAGTGGCCGGCCGGCTCGGGTTACCCCGACTTCCCCGTGATCGGCGACCCGTACACCGACGCTGGTGAGGGCACCGCGACGATCGACTCGATCAAGCTGTACGTCCCCAAGCAGAAATAGACCCAACGAGGAAATCGAGCAGGAGGGTCGGGTCGCCCGACCCTCCTCTCATACCATCGGACAAAACCCGGGGCGTCACCGATGCCGGTGATGCCGAGTTACTCGACCAGCTTGTCCACCCGCCGGGTGTGGAGACGTCGGGCAGGTAGCTGGTACCTACGACGCTGACCAGCGCTTGTTCGGCCCGCCGTCGGCGTTCCAGCAGTCACTCGGTGAAGTAGGAGCCCTGCCGCGGTTTCGGAATCGCGAGCTCCACGGTGCCGGCCCGGGTGTCCCACTCCCTGGTGCGGTATCCGTTGCGGGAGTTGGTCCGCTCGTTGCTGCGCTGCCCGTAGGAGGCTTCGCAGACTCTGTCTGCTTCTGCCGACATCAACGCCTCGCATGGTCTTCACCATGGATCGCAACAGATCCGGATCCCCGGTCTCGATCTGCCGCGCCAGCCACGCGGCAGGGTCCACACTGTCGTTCACGGCCATCGCTTTCTTCTCCTTCGATCTTGATGTCGCAATCACGAAGGATCACGCGATGGCCGTACTCATTTCACGACGCCACGCCTCTACCAGCGGAAACTCTTACACCTCCCGTGGGCGCAACCGCCCCCCTGGGCGCGGGATCTGTCCGAACGTGATCGGTACAAGCGTGCCAGGTAATTCATTCGTGAGCAGGCCGCGAGATCAATAACTTATGTCCCATGCGAGGTCGAACCGGAAGAAATCGGAAGGCAGGTATTGCACGGCTGCGCCACCATGCGGACGTGATCCCGCCATCCCCAGGTGCGGAGTTGGTGACGGCGGCGGCAGGTCCTGAGGGAGAACTGGTCGTCGTGTGGGCGTCGCAGGAGAACGCAGAGGCTCTGGTCGCACGCACTGTCCGGCCCAATGGCGTGTCTTATCCCGAATCGCGTACGGCCGCACCCGTCTCGGTGCAGGTCGCCACGTACAGTCCCTGCCTGGCGACGACGGTGTCCATCACCGGACAGTCACTCGCATACCCCCATGTCCAGCCGATGCCGGATGGCGGCGTGCTGTTGGTGGGCGCCCGGTGCCGCTGGCGTGACGGGGCGGCCGAGTCCAACGCCGCCGTCTACGACGCCGAAGGCCAACTGCTACGCAAGGGCGTGCTGGGAGACGGAATCGAAGATGTGCAGACGACTCCTACCGGCGAGATATGGGTCAGCTACTTCGACGAAGGCGTATACGGCAACCGCGGATGGGGTAAGGCGGACAGTCCAGCACCCATCGGCTCCCCTGGGCTGATCCGCTTCACGCCTGAGCTGGGCATCGCGTGGCATTATCCGTACGACGGCGAGTTCCATGAGATCTCCGACTGTTACGCGTTGAACGTGACGGGGGAGGAAGCGTGGGCTTACTACTACACGGACTTCCCAATCGTGCGGGTGCGGGCTGCCGCGGTCGACGGCTGGTCTACGGAGGTGCGCGGCGCTCATGCGCTTGTCGTCGCCGATGACCGAGTGGCTCTCGTCGGCGGGTATGACGAACACCGGCACCGGGTGGTCGCTGGGTGCATCCGGGGAGAAGCCTTCTCGGCGTCTCGTCCGGCTCGGCTGGTGATGCCTGATGCGCGACCCGTTCCCAGGGCGGCGACCATATTGGGTCGAGGCAGTGAGCTTCATGTCGTCGCGGGGCATCGCTGGCTGAAGTTGGGCTTCGAGGACCTCGACACAAGATGAGTGACCAGGGGGGTGACACCGCTGCGATCGCCGGTGAGCTGTCGAGAAGGGCCAGGCGGTAGCCCGCAGCCTCGGTGTGCCGTTCTACTTCGCCAGCCCAGGCACACCTGATGACGAATCGCCACGCTGGTGGGACTCACCGGCTGCTGAGCGTACGTGATCACGATTTGCCGAAGGTGCGTCGACGCTCGCGTTGGCCACGGCTGACGTTTCCGAGCGTGGTGCGTCTGAGTTCGAGATCCGCGCGATCCCCGGCACCGCCGTCCCGGAGACCGCCGAATCAGGCTCCTCCGTTGGCATGGAGGTCGGCCCCGGCGATCCACTGCGCTCGGTCGGAGGCGAGGAACGCAACGGCCTCGGCCACGTCTCGGGGGTCGCCCACACGCCCCAGAGGAATGGCAGAGTAAGCCTGTTCCACACCGGCTCCCATGGCTTCCATCACCGACTGCAGCAGCTCGGTGCCGCCGGGCGTGGCCACCATGCCGAGCGTTATGGCGTTGACTCGTATGCCGGCCGGGGCGAGCTGCGCGGCCAGGCCCTTCGACCAGCTGGCCAGTGCGGCCTTGGCGGCTCCGTAGTGGAGCATGGGCGCGGGCGGATTGGCGGCGACGCCGCTCGAGATGTTGATGATGGAGGCTCGGTCGGCCTGCTGCAGCGCCGGTAGAGCCGCGTTTGTCACGCGCACTGCGGACAGGAAGTTGATGGCGAGGGAGTCTTCCCACTCCGCGTCGGGAATCTGGCCGAAGTGCGCGCGTGCGGCGCCTGCGTTGTTCACCAGGATGTCCAGTCCGCCGAGTGCCTCATGGGCGGCGTTGACCAACTGGCGTGCGCCGTCGTCCGTCCTGATGTCCGCGCTGATGAACGTGGAGTCCTTGGGGGTTTCGTCGTGCGAGCTTCTGGCGCTGGTGGCGACGGTGGCACCGCCACTGATCAGGCGCTGGGCGATAGCGGCTCCGACTCCGCGCGAGCCGCCGGTGACGAGCGCTCGCCGCCCGGCGAACTCTCCGGGGATGGGGGTGGTGGGGATGTACATGGTCGTGCCTTCCTGGACGTGATGCCGACCCCTCTGGTCGGTGAGCAATGCCGAGTACTGGCATGCGCGATCCAGAATTGCTCGCGAGGATTGGCATCGCAATGCCAATCCTCAGCCGGCGAGCCGGAGCGTCCGGAGGATGCCTATGGCACGGTCAGCGACTCGATGTACGCGAGCGTGGAGTCGAGCGCCACCTCAAGAGGCCTGGTGTCGCGGTTGAGCTGGGTTATCAGCATCCCGCCCTGCAGCGAGGCCAGGAGTGACAGGGCCAGCGCCTCGGGGTCGGCGTCGGGATGCAGCCTGCCGGCTGCATGCATGGCGGCAAGTCCCGAACGGAGGCCGGCCGACCAGCGCGCGAAGCTGTGGGAGAGCTGGAGCCGTGCTGCCTCGTCGTGCTCGGCGAGCTGGCTGGTCAGTGAGGCGATCGGACAGCCGCCGCGGCAGTTGAGTTCGCGTTGGCGGGCGACTGCGAAATTACGCCACTCGCGCAGGCCATCCAAGGTGTCCAGCCGGGCGAAGAGCTGCTCCTGGGGCTCGATGACGGCGTCCGTCTGGTACTCGATCACCGCACGCACAAGCGCGGTCTTGTCTGCGAAGTAGTGGTAGACCTGCGAATTGCTCACCTGGGCGAGCGTGCGGACATCCTCGATGGTGGTGTCGGCCACGCCGCGCTCGAACATCAGCTGCGCAGCGGCGGCCACGATGCGCTGCCTGGTCTCCTGCCCCTTGGCGGTCATCGTTCCTGGCTTGATAGGCATGCCCACAGCCTATGAAGTCTGGCATGGGCACTCCACTTCTCAATCGGGGCGGATGTTGGGCTGGTCAGAGGGCCGAATAGGGCCGCGTAGGCAGGGGATGGCCTGTGCATGGGGCAGTGCGCTCCAGAAGAGTCTGCATCGGGGCGCGTCCGAGCGGGACCGCCGAGCAGGCGCACAGGGGGACGTAGCCATGACGACAGCAAACGCATTCTGGCCCGAGAGGGCGCGACTGGCCTTCTCGATCACCGTGCAGTTCGAGGCGGGCGGTCAGCCGATCAGCGGCGCCCCGGGGCCGATCAGCGAGCCGATCCTGCCCGGCTTCCCCGATCTCGGGCAGAACAGCTTCTACGAGTACGGCGCCCGCGAGGGTATACCGCGCCTACTGGACCTGTTCGACAAGCATGGCGTCAAGGTGAGCACCTACATGATCGGAGAGGCGGTCCGCCGCCATCCCGCCCTGGCCGCTGAGGTCGTGCGCCGAGGGCACGAAGCGGGCGCGCACGGGCTCCGCTGGCAGCGCCAGTACCACCTGCCACGCCCGGAGGAGAAGGTGTGGATCGCGAGCAACGTCCAGATCATCGAGGAGGTCACCGGCACGCGGCCCACCGGCTACACCAATTACTGGATCCGCCCCGGCGTCAACACCCTGGAGATCCTGCAGGAACTGGGGTTCCGCTACCACATCGACGACCTGTCGGCCGACGAGCCCTTCCTGCAGGCCATCAACGGCGAGCCGTTCGCGACCGTCCCGTACACGGTGCACCTCAACGACATCGTCAGCTACGACTTCGCCGGGTTCGACCCGAACGCCTACGAACGGCAGCTGATCGACGAGTTCGAGCAGCTTTATGAGGAAGGCTCGCGCCGGCGCCGGATGATGGTGATCGCGCTGCACGACCGGCTGTCCGGGCACGCCTCCCGGGTCCGGGTGCTCGACCGCGTGCTCACCAGGCTGCGCCAATACGACGACGTGTGGTGGGCCCGCAAGGACCAGATCGCCGACTGGATCCTCGCCCACCCTGAAACCGCCGCCTGGGTCGAGCGTGCCTCCGCCCCGGTCAGCGGCCTGCCCGGATCCAGCGCCTGACCTGGCTGCGCGAACCCCGTTGGGGGCGGCCTAGCTGCTCGTGGCGAGATAAGTGGCGCCCGGTCGAGCTCAACCCACCTCGTTGAACCGATCGCAGCTTCGGCGGCTGCTACGAACAGGTCCTCGACGTCGGCTGAGTGGTCAACTCTCGAAATCCTTCGGGGGGTTGCCGCAGCGATGGGTGCTGTGCAGAGGGCTGGGAGGATTTCTGGACGGTGCGGCGGAACTCGAGTGTGTGGGATAGGGCCTCCTCGGTGGTGCGGGCGTGGGCGGTGGTTCGGGTGCGCGATCGCGGCACTGCGGGGTGGTGGTCTGTACACACTAGACAGATAAACTGTGCGTAGATAATCTATGGAGAGATTATCTACTCGAGGAGACCACTCATGTGGGAGTACGAGCACAGCATCGAGACCAGCGCTACCCCCGAGGCGATCTGGCGGCTCTGGGCGGACGTTGAGAACTGGGGCGTCTGGAATGCCGAGATCAAGAAGATCGAAATCAGTGGCCCGTTCTCGGCTGGCACGCAGATCACGATGACGCCGCCGGGGGACGACCCGGTACTGCTGCGCATCGCTGAGGCGGTCGAAGATGAACTATTCGTCGACGAGGCGCGCTTCGATGACCTGCTGCTGCGGACCATCCACCGGATCGACCGGATCGACCAGGACCGGATCCGGGTGGTGTACCGGATGGAGATCACCGGTACCGGCGCCGACGAGGTCGGCCCGCAGATCGGCCCGGGCATCACCGCCGATTGGCCCGACACGATGGCTTCGCTGGCCGAACTGGCTCTGGGCTGATGCCCCTCAGCCCCGGCGACAGTCCCGGATTCCTGCTCTGGCATGCCACCCTGCGCTGGCAGCGCGACATCGCCACAGCCCTGGCCCCGCTCGGTCTCACCCACGTGCAGTTCGTACTGCTCGCCTGCGCCTGGTGGCTCAACACCCAGGACGAGCATCCCAATCAGCTGGCCCTCGCCCGCCAAGCCGGCACCGACGTCAAGATGACCTCCCAGGTCCTACGCACCCTGGAACACAAGGGACTCATCGAGCGTGAAGTCGACCCGGCCGACACCCGCGCCAAACGACTGCGCGTCACCGACACCGGCGCCGACCTGGCCCCACGCGCGATTGCCGCCGTTGAGCGTGCCGACGTGCGGTTCTTCCAGCCGGTGCCCCTCGACGACGCGGTAGCCCTGCTCGGCCGCCTGGCCCATCCCGAAACCTGAAACGCCCTCACCGACAACCGGCGGCGACCGAACCCGAACCCACCGGTCGGTGGCATCTGCAACAGGCCAGACCCACGTCCCCAGAAGAACGGCCGCCCTCCCCTCATGCCTGTCACCCCCGCCGTGGCCGTCGTGCTGACCGCCTCGCAGCGCCACCGGCTGAAGAAGATGGCCTACGGTCACAAGACCCCGCATCCGGCTCGGCAGCGGGCGACCATCGTGCTGCTGGCGTCCCGAGGGCGCTCCAACGCCCGGATAGCCGCGCAGACGCCACCGAGCCCTACGCGAGCGCCAGACGCGTCTTCTGGATCGTCGACAACGGCTCCTCCCACCGGGGGAAGGAAACGGCTCCTCCCACCGGGGGAAGAAGGCCATCGACTGTCTCATCACAGCGTTTCCAAACGCGGCCATGGTCCATACCCCAGTTCACGCCTCCTGGACGAACCAGATCGAGATCTTCTTCTCGATCGTCCAGCGCAAGGTCGTCACACCCAACGACTTCACGGACCTGACCCAGGTCCGGGACCGGCTCCAAGCATTCGAAGACCGCTACAACGCCACTGCACAGCCGTTCCAGTGGAAGTTCACCACCTCCGACCTGGACGATCTGCTGGCCAGACTCAACCGACACACACCCGCCGACCGATAAGAAGAATCCTCTGCCGCCCTGACCACCTGATGAACCCCCGAAGGACTTCGAGATCCGACCACTAAGCGGTGCCGCGGGCGTTGTAGACGACGACGTCGTCGCGTTCCCCGTAAGCGCGGAACACCTCGATGGCTTCCTCGCGCAGCGGGCTGAGGACGACCTCGATGCCGCGGGCGGCGAACTGGGGGGCCCAGTCGGCGACCATCGGGCCCTCGTCGAAGCCCGTCAGCTTCTCCAGCTCCGGGCCGTCGCCCGCGATGAGCAGACGGCGGACGCCGGACCACATGGTGGCTCCGTAGCACATGACGCAGGGCCGCCAGTTGACGACGAGCTCCAGGTCGGGCAGACCCGGGCCACCCAGATCCCACGCACCGAGCCGGGTCTGGGCGAGGGACAGCGCGGTGACCTCGGCGTGGGTCGACGACAAATCGGAGGCCAGGACGACGTTGACACCGGCTGAGATCAGGCGTCCGGTGGCGGACTCCACGACCAGGGCGGCGAAGGGGCCGCCGGTCCCCTCGCGGTGGTTGCGATCGGCGAGCCGATTGGTCAGGCGGATGCGGTCGTCGTCGGTCGGGAGGATCTCCGGGACACCGCCGAGCTCGGCGGTGACCCAGCGGGGGAGACGTGCGCCGAAGGCGGTGGCAAGGGTTGCGGTGTCCATCATGGCTCCCGAAGTCAGGCGGTGGAGAAGTGGCTGAGGCCGAGGTCGCGCAGGCCATCGTGGTAGGCCACGGAGCTGCGGTCGGCGGGGATGTTAACTTCGATCTTGGGGTCGAGCGGCAGGTTCTCGGGCTTCTGGACCTCGACGATGGCTCGGTCCTCACTCCACTCGTTGTGGCGCATAACGCGCGACAACCGGACGTTCCAGAGCGGTGACGAGTCCGTATAGGGCCACCGATACGACGACGATCACCACCGATCCGGACCAGAGCCCCGCGAAGCGGGAGGCGGTGTAGTCCGAGACCAGTAGGCTGCCCAGTCCTTTGCCGCTGGCGAGCCACTCCGCGAGAGTGGCGCCGGCGATGGCGCCGGGGATCGCGATCCGCGCGGACGCGAACAGCGAGGGAAGCGCGTAGAGCAGCCGTACTTTCCTCGTGACCGTCAACTGCCCGCCGCCCAGCGACGTGATGACCTCACAGGCGAGGACGGGGGCCGCCCGCAGTCCCTGGCTGACCGTTACGAGGGTGGCGAAGAAGGTGACCACGGCGACGACGATGGTGACGCCCAGTAGTCCGCGTCCGAAGACGAGGGCGAGCAGGGGGGTCAGGGCCAACAGGGGGATGGACCTCAGCACGATGGCGAGCGGCAGGACGATCTGTTCGACGCGACGGAACGCCACCAGGACTGCGGCGCCGAGCGTTGCGGCGATCAGCCCCACGACATAGCCGACACCCGCGTCAAGCAGCGTCGTGCCCAAGGCGGCCAGCAGACGTTGCCGATGATCCGCCGCGTCGTCGCCGGCGAACAAATAGGTCGCGACATCCGCCGGCGTCTTCGCGAAGTACGGGTCGAGGGCGAAACCCCGGATGACCGCATACCAGCCGACCACGATCAGGAGGATCGAGCCGGCCAGTCCGACCGCGCCGACGAGCAGGGATCGCACCCGTCCGTCGCCGGCTGCCCCGGATGCCACCGCGCCCGCCCCCACACTCACATCCCGGCCGGCCCAGGGGGTGAGCCATCGAGCGATGATCGCGACCAGTGCGTAGCCCAGGCCCGCCAGGGCCGAGATGACGAGTGCCACCGCCCAGGTGCGTGCCACCTGGAACGACGATTGCGCCTGCACCAGCATCACGCCGAGTCCGCTGCTGGAGCCCAGGTACTCTCCGATGATCGCGCCGAGCAGTGCCGCAGGCGCAGCGATCTTGAGTCCTGCGAACAGGCTGGGCAGCGCGTAAAGGAGGCGAAGCTTGCGCAGGATGAAGAAGGAGCCCCCGCCAAGGGAGTGGATGAGGTCCAGCGCGCTGCGATCGGCGGAGCGCAACCCGAGCACGGCGGCCGTCAAGGTGGTGAAGAAGACCGACAGCCCGGCGAGTGCCTCCTTGGGGACGTCGCCGGGCAGGACGACGACGAGGATGGGCGCGATCGCGACGAGCGGCACGCAGTAGCTCGCGACGGCGATGCGCAGCAGCAGCCGCTCCACGGCCGGGACCTGGACGAAGACGCCGGCCAGCGCGACGGCGAGAACGTTGCCCCAGAAGAATCCGATGGCACCCTCGGACAGCGTGGTGGAGATGTTGCCGGAGTAGATGTTCCGGTCGTCCCACATCGCCTGCAGTACTGCCCATGGCTGGGGGATGACCCGTAGGCCTGCGAAGATCTGCGCGAGTATGGCCCAGATCAAGAGCAGGCCCACCACGCCGAATGCCACGGCCACCGACGACCGGACACCGCTGCGGGCCACGATCGGGGCTCGCCGGCTCGCCACGAATGGGTTCATGTCAAGTCCTCGGATGAGCCGACCTGGCTGGAGTCACCCTCGCCCTCACCGCCGCCGCCCTGTCCGAAGAGCATCTCGCTGAGGGTGTCGCAGAGCGCATGGAACTCGGCTGAACGTGTAACTCCGACATCGCGTGGTCGTGGCAGGTCGATCCGTACAGCGTCGATGATCCGTCCCGGACGGGCGCCCATCACCACCACGGTGTCGGCAAGGAACACCGCCTCGCTGATGGAGTGAGTGACCAGGAGGGTCGTCGTCCCACGTTCCAGCCAGATCCGCTGCAGTTCCAGGTTGAGCCGCTGGCGGGTCATCTCATCCAATGCGCCGAACGGTTCGTCCAGCAGCATGACCTCCGGCTCGCCGGCGAGGGTCCGCGCGAGCGCCACTCGCTGGCGCATGCCCCCGGACAGCTGGGCGGGTCGGGCCTTTTCGAAGCCGGTGAGTCCGGTGAGGCGCACCAGGTCCGCCACCGCCGTCCGGCTCACCGGTCGGCCCGCCACCTCGAAGGGCAGTGCGATGTTGGCCTCGACGCTGCGCCATGGCAGCAGGGCGGCGTCCTGGAAGGCCACCCCGATGCGATGCTCACGCCGCAGGTCGTCGGGGGAGCGGCCGTGGACGTGCGCGGCGCCGGAAGACGGCCGCTCCAAGCCGGCGAAGATCCGCAGCAGGGTGGACTTGCCGCATCCGGAAGGACCCAGCAACGCGGTGAACTCGCCGCGTCTCGTGTGCAGGTCGATGTCGTGAAGCGTGGCGACTTCGGCCGCCCCTACGTTGAAGGTCCTGCTGAGCGCGGTCGCGGCCAGGCCTACGGTGCTCGGTGGGTCGGCGGCGTGCGGAGGGGCCGCGTCCGGGCGGGCGGTCACGCGTCCCACTTTCCCGCCGCCAGGAGGGCGAGCAACTGGTCACGGTAGGAGGTGTCGCGGCCGGGGAGCTCGTTCTCCACCTTCGATCCTTCCCTCAGGAAGTGCGAGATGTCGCGGCCCAGCTCCTGCCCGCGGCGGGTGTGCATGTCGAGGGCGTAGTCGGGGATCTCGGGGAGGCGTTCCCCGCTGCCCAGCATGTTGATGGTCCACAGCGCCAGTTCGTCGGTCGTGCGGTCCTTCGTACGGCTGACCAGGAACCGTACGGCGTGTACCGCGAACAGCCACCTGTCGCCGGTGCCTCGGGGGAGGTGCTGGTGCATGCGATAGAGGGAATCGAGGACCACGGGTTCGGTGAACGTGCCGGATCCGGTGTCCTCGCATGACATGACGAGGAGGCGTGACCACATCACCTCCTCCAGCTCGTCGCTGCTCTCGTACATCTCACGAGCGACGAGCAGGGCGTTCTCCAGCAGGCCGCGGCGTATCGACTTCTGGAGGGTGGAGATCAACTCGTCGGCGGGGAATCCCCGCACGCTGTTGACGTGTGTCCAAGGATCTTCGGTGTGCGGGACAGGCACTGGGGTGGGCTCCTGTTGGTATGAGGGCAACGAGAAGGGAGACGTCAGAGGCGGGTCTTGCCCGCGTAGACGTCGCTGAGGACGCTTGTGTCGAACAGCTCACCGGCGGTCGCCTTGATACCGATCGAGTTCAGCGTGGCGATGTTGGCCGCGATCCCCTGGTCGCTCATCGTGAGCAGACCGTTCGACGTGGCGTCTCCGGCCTCGATGACGGACCGGAACGCCGCAGCGGTCTTCTGCTGCGCCTTCAGATCGAGATTGAGGCTCTTGCCGTACTTCTCCACGACGATCTTGGCTGCGGCGTCGGTGTCGCTCAGCGCGTCCTGCCAGCCGCGTACCGAGGCCCGGACGATCTTGACGATCAACTCGCGCTTGTCCTTGTCCGCGAGCGTCTGCTCACGGACGAGCAGCACGTCCGCCCAGACGTTGTAGCCGTACTCGGCGAGCGTGAACGTCGTGGTCTTCACACCCTGGAGGTCCAGCTGGATCGGCTGGTTCACCAGCAGCGACATGAACGCGTCGCAGTCCCCGGCCACCAGGGGTGACGGGTCGAACTGCATCGGCACGATGGTCACGCTGGCAGGATCGATGCCATTCGCCTTGAACACGGTGTTCACGATCTCCACGCCGCTCTGCTGGACGCCGAGTCGCTTGCCGACCAGGTCCTTCAGCGTCCGTACGGGAGCCGAGGCGAGGGACATGATCGCCGTCGGATTGGTCTGCATGGTCGCGGCGACGATCTTGAGAGCGGCACCCTCGTTACGTGCTTTGGCGATGGTGTCGACGGAGTCGAGCCCGACCAGCGCCTTGCCACTGACCACGAGCGGTTCGACGACGACGGACGGGCCACCCGGTGTCAGCGTGACGTCGAGCCCCTCGTTGCGGAAGTAGCCGGCGTGGTCCGCCATGAACAGGCCCATGTTCTCGACATTGGCCACCCATCCGAGCTGGAAGTTCGCCTTGGCCGGGCCGGAAGCGGAGGTGGTGGAGGAGGAGCAGGCGCTCAGCGCCGTACCGGCGGCGAGAAGCGACACGCCTCCGACGCCGGAAAGGAAGGCGCGACGAGAAAGGGACGCAGGCATGGAAGGAGCCTTTCTTGGGGGTGAGCAAAACGGCCTGACGGAGAGGGGTGACTCACGCCGGCCGACAGGGAAGCGCTGGCTTGGCCAAGGCGGCCGGAGGCGTGCAACCGTTCTTGGACGCCTACGGGCGGAACCACGAAACGGGGAGTGAGCCCGCCACCAGGCGGGCACGGCGATGGGCGACGAGATCTACCGTCGCGATGGCGTCAGCCTGAAATCGGTGTCCCTCGGGCGTTGGACAGACGCCAACGTCCGCGCCGTCCTTCAGGACCGATCACCCGACACTCCTCTGGCAGGTACGCCGTACCGAAAACGGCACGATTGTCCGCGTAGTTGCTGGTAGGACGATGGCTGCGATGTCGATCGGATGTCAAGGGGATGGCGCTAGAACTGAACACAGCGTCACAAATTCGTGACCCTTCGGCTCTCGCGGGAGGTGCGAAAACCCCAGCTGACATCGATTTCACTAATCGTCGCTCTAGATAGAAATCATCCTATGACCGGATGTGGCTGCTCGACGCTGAGCGAGGCTGGGAGCTGGAAGGTCTCAAATCAGCCACATGTCGGGGCTGTTCCGTTGACGCGGGTTGCGTAGATGCTGCAACCATTCTCTGAGAACGGTTTCAGAGAGGAGGTTCTGTGGCCACCATCCACGATGTGGCCGCCCGCGCCGGAGTCTCTCCCGCGACGGTCTCGCGGTTCCTGCGTGGTCAACGGGTGCGCTCGGCGGAGGCGATCCAGGCAGCTGTGGATGAGATGGACTACTGGCCGAGCATCACCGCCCAGTCCTTGAAGTCGGGCCGGACGCACACCATCGGCGTGGTCGTCCCCGATATCACGAACCCCTACTTCGCCGCGGTCGTCAAGGGGATGGAATCCGTCACCCGCCACACCGACTACCGCATCCAGTTGGCCAACACGGACGAGAGCAGCGAGCGGGAAGACGCCGTGCTCGCGGAGATGCTGCGCCGGGTGGACGGCATCATCCTCGCCCCCGCCACCGAGCAAGACCGGACTCCGATGTATGTCCGGGACGCCGGCGTCCCACTGGTATTCGTCGATCGCGACCTGCTCGGCGGCGAGCACTTCGACGCCGTCCTGGTCAACAACGCCGAAGGCGGGCGACAGGCAGGCGAGCACCTGCTCGGCCTCGGCCATACCCGGATCGCTGCGATCAGCGGAAGCCAGGACACCACACCCGGACGGTGCCGCCGCGAGGGTTTCATGAAGGCCCTCAGCGCCGCGGGCGTCGAGATCCCTCCCGAACACGATCTGGTCGGCGACTTCCGGGAGGAGAGCGGCTACCAGCTCGCCTTGTCCCTGCTATCGCTGCCCGAACCGCCTACCGCCATCTTCAGCGCGAACAACCTCATGACGCTGGGCGCGCTCAAGGCCCTGCACGACCTGCGTACGGACATTCCTGGCGAAATTAGTCTAATCGGGTTCGACGACCTTGATACGGGCGCGTTGCTGCGGCCGCCGCTGACCGTCATCGACCGGCCGATGGTCGAGCAGGGAGCGCTCGCCATGCGGTTACTGCTGGGCCGCTTCGATAACCAGTACGCAAACGATGCTGCCCGGCGCATCATCCTGGACACCAAGCTGATCGAGCGGGCCTCGACAGCGCCACCGCGCGAGCTGCGTACCGCAGCAGGCGCGGGCCGAACCGGAAAGGGCCGGCAACGATG
>NZ_BOOQ01000065.1 GCF_016863315.1 Planotetraspora silvatica | reverse complement strand
CCTAGACGCCGCCGTCGAGCAGGGCATGAGTGCCTTCGACATCGAACGCAAGTCGCTCACCGATCTCGTCAACCGGGCCGGAGATCTAGACCGCGTCTTACGCCAGCGCTATCGTCACGAGGCCCTCGCAGCGGACTTTCATGAGCACTATCTAGGGGCGCGACGCGCTCTCTCAATGCGACGTCCGGAGTTGCTCGAATAAGCTCGATACTGGGATATAAGATCCCACTCAACCTTCTCGATCGGTGCTCTTCACTCCAATGCGCTCCACGGCATCAGGGCCAGGATGAGCTACTTCCGGGACAGAGGGGTTGTCATAGTCGACGTGAATCTCGTTCACAAACTTAGTCGCGATTCTCGGCAGATCGTTATCGGCGATAATGACCTGAACTCGACGATTCGGCATGTCGGAGAGCATCCGGAAGCGCCGATATATGCGCTCAGTAAGAGCCCTGTCTTCTGCCGCCGCACCGATATTCTTGCGTGGAGAGTCGACGATGAGTAGATCAGGCAAATAAGTATCGAAACGCGGCAGACTATACGTAAGTAGGCTCAAATGGTAAGCGAGGTTAACCAGTGTCTTCACCCCACCCGCCACTGCTAGCCTATCGAATGGCCGGCCATTCACGATCGGTAGATAGGTCTCCTGATCAATACGCGCGCTCTGATACCAGGGCACTTCTAAGAACTGAACGATCTCATCAAACAGGTCGCTAAGTTCACTAACCCTTTGACGTCGACCAGCTAGTCGATCTCGAGCCGCTTCAATCCCCTCGGCCACTCGTTGCCCCTCCTCATTAAGTGCAACGATCTGCGCCTCAAGCTCCCTAAACTGAATCCAGTAAGAGCTAACACGGTCCACTGCCTCAAGCTTTGCTTCTGCGCTTGCAACCGAAGCGGATGCTTGAGCAATCGACTCGAAACGTGGGGACACAAAATCCCGTGTCCGCATATCCAGCTCCGTGCGCAGTCCATTGGCGATCATATCTAAGCCGCGCGCCTGGCCAGCCAGACGACTCAGTTGCGCTCGATCCACTTCGAGAAGTTGCTCGGCTTCCGACAGCTGAGATTCTAGCTGTCTGATTGCTTCATCTCGTTCTGCAACAGTTGCCTCTGATGTTGTCGCGTCCGGCTGGAGACAAACACGGCACAGATCAGTCTGCACTTCCCGATTATCTAAGGACTGAAGGCAACGAGGGCAAATATGGAATTCGATAGGCGACAACTGTCGCGCTGCAACCGCTAGGCGATCCTGTCGAGCGATATCAAGTTGAAGCTGAGCGACAAGGGCACTCCGCCTAGCAACTGCGGAGGAAGCAGCATCCACAGCCTCTCTGGCGGCCTCAGCTTCCTTGTCCGCTAGTCGGATCTCTTCCCGAAGTGCGTCATCAGCCGCGGAAAGCTCCTCTACTTCGTTTCGAAGTATCGAGAGTTGCTGCCTAGCAGACCCAGCCTCTTCCTCCAGTCGCTGACGTTCTATTGAGAGTTCTCGCTCATCGCCAACGGAGGCTTCTTGCAGGAACGTCTTCACGGTCGCAGCGCGTTCCCGTGCGGCACGCAGAGCATCTGCGATCTCACCCCGCCGCAATTCGAGATCGATTAATTCCGAATCCGTCAATCCGAACATAATCTCAAAGGACGCTCGACGCTTCGGTTCGCGATAATTTTCCAGATGATAAACGACAGATCGATCGATCTCCGCCTGCTGCAAGTAGACGTACGAATAGATGTCATTGAACGTGAGAGACGATGTTGCCGATCCGGCCCGCGTGCGACTGCGCGGAATCGTCAAGACGGGAAGCCCGAGAGCGCTCAACAACAGGCTAGAGAGGGAATCTCGCCCCCCTCCCTCGCGGACAGGAAATGTGCCAACCAACTCACCGCTCGCAGCTTCATATACATCAACAGTGTTCATTCGCCCTTGCGTGGCCCGCTGAAGCACAAGACGCCGCTCTCCAGCTTCAATATGCAACCGAGCGCGGAGTACGTTTTCTTCGATGACTTGAGTCAAGGTAGCTGAACCACCCAGGACATGTTTAATCAGTTCCAGCATTGTGCTTTTACCGGCACCAACAGGGCCAACGAAGGCCGTGATTCCATGAAAGGGGTACGAGTACTCGCCCGTCCTGGTAGTAATCACGAGCTCGCGAATTTGCAGATGAGTTGTCATATCAGATCTCGCTTCGCCATGGACGGTCCACCGCGTCAGGCAGGTAAG
Organism: Planotetraspora silvatica; assembly: GCF_016863315.1. Classification (GTDB taxonomy): domain Bacteria; phylum Actinomycetota; class Actinomycetes; order Streptosporangiales; family Streptosporangiaceae; genus Planotetraspora; species Planotetraspora silvatica. The sequence continues at coordinate 31,189 of NZ_BOOQ01000065.1, read as the reverse complement.
TGTAGATCATGTCTTTTAGACGATTACCGGATATATTAAAGTGTTCTCTGAGTAATTCGGCGCGCGCCGCAACGATTTCCCACTCAGGGGCTGCGGCCAAAGCGCGCGCCAGACGACGCCCGTCAACTGTAAGTCGGATGGCTAACCCCGACGATCGGGGTACGTACTCTGCAAGGCGTCGGCCAACTAGAGCGCCCAGAATAGGGTAATACCGATCATCCCACGGTCCATATTTGTACCGGATCATCCTACTCTCAACCGCCTGGCGTTCCATTGACGTTGGGCGCGTTTCCTCGCTCCAGCTTTCTTGCCCGTTTGGTAGCAGCCGTTCCATAAAATTCGGGTATCGCAGCAAGAAATCTAATTTTGCAAGCTTCGTGAGTCCACTAAATGGCTTATTCTGTCCGCGCACAAATGAGTTAATCAAGATGAGTACGCGCGCTTGGTGATATTCCATTTCATTGCGAGTAGCTGCTTGCGCCTGAGCTGCAGCCTCCTCAATCTTCGCCCTAATCGGTTCGGACATCATCCGGCCTCGAGTTCAAATGGCTCGCTGAACCAGATCAAGCACTCGTCGCATAGTTCGTACGCCAGGCCCAATAGATGAAGTGGATCAAGCCTCATAGGGAACTGACGTCCGAGTTTTTCGGGATGCAGCAGTGTGGCCAAAAGCCGATTCATTTCTACGCCATAGCTCTCCGCCGGCCGGGTCTCGGCTTCTGCGAGCGCAGCCAAGTGCGCTACTCGTGCCTTGAGGTCGGCAAGTTCGGCGGCATCGCCGGGAAGGTCCGTCCGGAATTCTGCCCACGCTGCGATCCAATGGCTTCGGAGGCGAACGGCCGCATTTACGGCTGTTGGTCCCAGGCCACCCGCTTGCATCTTCTTGACTAGACGACTGGAACGCAAATTGACGGTTGGCGAAGCAGGAAGGGAGGTTAGGCGCACTCCGGCCGAGTGTCTACTGACCAGGCAATTCTTGACATCCGTCCGCGTTAAAGTCCTTCGGCCGATCTTCTCAATCATTTGGCTGTCGAAAGCTAGCCGGCGAGGATTGGCCAGATACGCTGCCATCGACCGCGGCTGACTATCGTGATCTCGATTAGCCTGCTCTATCTTCGGCAGAAGAGTGTTGTAGCAGGCTTCGGCGTCAGCGTCGTCTCTACCAAGATCCACAAGCGCTGGGGCCATCAGCTTCAGAATGTTATGAGAGCTGATATAGCTGCGCGGAGGGAGATCGCTCTCTATCTGGAGACACGCAAGAAACTGGCACATCTCATTACGAAGTGCTGTGACGGCCGGGTCAAGTTGCTCATCTATTCGTAGCTGTCGTGAGTCCTGTCGACGTCCACGTCTCTTAGTAGACTCTTTGCCACCTGGTGCTGAGGAGTCCGATTGGCGCTGCCTCTCAGATAGCAACACATCAACGATCAGGTCCCCGAACTGCGCGATCTCCTCTTCGGCACCAGGCTCACCTGACTGAACACGAGCGCACGCTGTAGCTAGCTCATCAGCTTCGTGCGGGCCGGTCTTCAATCCCGCGTTGGTGCTGATACGGCAAGTTGAATTCGCTCGTGCAAGCCGCCACCTGTCAAACAAGTGTATGAGCCCACCACGAGTACACAACTCATTGAGCGACCAGGGGCCGCGTCCGGATTCGCGATGCTTGACGGAAACTAACTCTAGTTGGCCGCCACGGAAAGAGATGATGTAGTCCTCGTGCCACTCGCAAGTAACACTCTCAATTTCATCCCTCACCAGCATCGCAATGCATACGGCTGCGATACATTCACATTGGTAGCGGAAGCGCGACTGAGTCAAGGCACCGGCGTCTTCGAGCGGTTCGCCTAAATCCGAAAGAGGCTCTAACGCCACGGTCGACTTCTCATTCTCGCTCGACACGACATGCCATCGACCTGAGTCGCCTTCCTGCCGAGGGAGCGGGGGCCTTAAGGAGATCGCCCCAAGCGGCTCTTTCGTTACAGACCCACTCGCAACGAGTTCGCCACAAGTGCTTCTCTGCCGAATTGGGCTTATAGGGATCAAGGGCGGCGCTCCGCGCCGCCGAGCGGCCCTACGCCCGCTCGCCGGCCGGGCATGCGGCCTGGGGGCCGGTCCCGGCCGACGGCAGCTCGGGCCGCCCGCCGTACACAGCATCGCCATGCCCAAGCGCACGCGCCCACCTCGCGTCACGCCGCCGACCACACCCGCGCCTGCCAGCAGCCTCAACCGTTACGAGGTCCCTCGGTGCTCTCCGGGTGATCGCCAGCTACTCCGCTTCCGCCCGCATGTCGGCCCTTGCCTCCCCGCCTGCCCAACAAACTGCTCAGCAAAGCCCACAGCACTCGCACTGGATCACTCGCCACGAGGACTACGACAAGGACGAGTGCACCGAGCCACGCGACGACGCGACGTAAGAAGAGCACCCCATCAAATTACGCGCCTCCGGCGGGGGCCTCGGCTCCGGGATGATCGCCCAGGAGCAGGAGCCAGGTCCGTAGCTGCCTGGGGTGGGCGCCTGATCGTCCCGCCTGCCACGACCCAGGCAAGCCCAGCAGACCAGCTCCTACGGCTCAAGCCCGTCTGTCCCCGTTGGCGTCCGATGATCGAGGAACGGCGACCGGCTGACGTACACGCAAAGACGGGCTTGTCCCTCCGTCGCCGGCCCGCTGCCGCTCCGCGGTGGGTCGAGGCATACGGGACGATCAGTCCAGGGAAACTGTGCGTGTCCGCACGGGAGTGTGGCGAACGACGGCGGGACTCGGCGGACGTCCACGGACACCGCATCTCCAGGTCAAAGCCCTAGACCTCGATCGAACCGTCTTCTATTAATCCGCGGGTTCATAAGGACCTTCGGGCTCTTCTTCAGTGCCTTGGCATACACCATGCCTACCCCGTGGCCGATGCCATGACGTCGCAGGAAGTATGCTCTGATCACCATCACAGCCCCTATGAGACACACGACCAGACGTCCAGTGTCTAGGTAAGACTGCTAACCCCCCAAGAGGTCCCGTGGCTGCGGCTGCAGAGAAGAACGAGCGTATGTCGCTCGCGGTCAAAAGTGCCCAGTTCATCATGATCGTTCAAGGAGCGCTGGGACTCTTGTCCAGCGTGCTGCTTATCGCTCCGCTAACGGCATCGGGCGGCAAAGGTGATGTCCTGACATCACTGGTTCTCGCCCTCAGCGTTGTGATCGCATTGCTGATCGGCTGGTGGGCAGGCAAGTGGATCTCGCGTAGAAGACGGGTCAGGATCGCCGCGCTTGGACTCGAGTGCCTCATGGCTCTCACCTATGTCTCCGGACGTACGCTCGACCCCCCTCCCTACATGTACAGCCTGGTCTTGCCCGTCGTCGTACTCCTTCTGTTGCTCCTACCCTCTGCTAAAGCGTGGTTCGACCGCTGACCCGGTAGGGAGCGACTGCGCTCATCAACTACTGGCCCGCGGTGTGGGAGTTGAGCAGCAACTACGCCCGTGGCGCGGGTGCCCGCCTGATCAGCGTGCAATTAGCGTGCAATTAGGGAGGGTGAAGAGAGGTCAATCACGGTCACTCATGACCGGCTCGAAGCCCATGTCAGCCCCCTTACGAGCCGTGATCCATACACTTCCCAAGCTGACAGCGCGGGTTCGATTCCCGTCACCCGCTCCAATAACAAAGGCCCAGGTAAGAGGATGATTCCCGACCCGGGCCTTGATCTTTTTGGACACCTTTTCGATCTTCAGAGCCCGTTACGTGCCCGATCCATCTGGATCTTCCTTGGTCAGCGCCTCCTTGGCGAGCTTGCCCAGCGCATCGGCGATGGCCCGGTCGCGCTCCATGGCGGTGTGCTGGTAGATCAGCGCGGCCTGCGTGGTCGAGTGGCCCATGCGGTTCATTAGCTCTCGCAGAGTCGCACCGGATTGCGAGGCGAAGGTGTTTCCCGTGTGCCGCAGATCATGAAAGTGGAAGCCCGTAAGCTTGGCTGCGCTGATCGCCTTGCTTCATGTCCGGGTGAAGTTCGTCCGCCGTAGCTGGGCGCCCTTCGGCCCGATGAACACCAGGCCCTCATCCCCCTCCCCCGCGTACGTGTTCAGGGGCGTCCGGAAATCCGGCAGGAGGAGTTCGGGCACGGAGACGATGCGCTTGCCGGCCTGCTGCCGCTCCGCGGTGGGCTTCACAGTAGAATTTTCGACGGAGATCGCTACCCGCGAAAGAAGAGTCATGCCCCGCAAGTCGGCGGCTGCTCTACGTCTGGATGCCATCTGCCGATCCCACCTGCTGGAATATCGGCGCCGACCATCGGAACTCTCACCTCACACGCGTCGCAAAGTTGCTCGCTTCGAGGCTGAACGCGGCCTGCCTGCCCGGCGGATCGAAGATGCCATCCTCCGCTGGCGACTCTTCCTACGTCATCCTGGGCGGCTGCTCTACCTGCCGAAACCTCACCTCCCCGGATACGACCTCTGGGACGACCGACTTCTCATCGATTGCGCCATCACTGCCCTCGACAGACGGGCAGCTCGGGAAATCGCGTCAATCGTGAAAGACCTCGACTGTGACTTCCTGGCGCGCACCCTGCCCAACCCGCACGCCCCGAAGACCTGGCCGTGGTGGCACCGCAGGTGCGGGGACCTGGGCAACATCCTGCTAGTTCCCTCGCAGGAGCATGATCGGCCGGACATGGCATAGACGGTCCTGATGCTGGGCCGTGCCCGTTGCGTGCCCGTACGGTCGGCAACCCGCAGGGAATCACGGGGACTCACGGTCACTCGACCCGCCTACGCCCAGGTCAGCCTTTTCCCAGCTCAGACCGCATGGTGTTGAAAGACTTCCCAAGCTGGCAGCGCGGGTTCGATTCCCGTCACCCGCCATCATCGCGAAAGACCAGGTCAGGGGCGGTCTCGCGACCCGGACACTGCTTGTTGTCGGCGCTTGGTCCCGTGAGGCGTCCCGCAGAGGCATCTGGTACCACTGGGCCATGGATGCAACCAATGACGCGTCCCTTACCGGGGACCTCGAAGCGCTTCAGGCCGCGTTTCCCGCTGAGTGGCGAGAGCCCCCGTTAGGACTAGAAGGCGTTGCAGCCTGGGAGGGCGAGAACGGTGCCCGCCTGCCTGAGCCCTATCGCACGTTCATCGCCGAGGTCGCCAATGGTTCCTCCTTGGGCCCCCCTGAGGATGGCGGCCTCCTGCCCCTCGGCTGGCTTCCACCGGGTTGGCCTGACCAGGGAGATCGCATCCCGGGGGCCGCCTTCCCTCTCGACCACGCATGGCACTGGGAGGACGAAATCGACTCCACACCTGATTCCGACCAACGCATCGCCGACGTCTACAACCACGGCTCCATCGTCTTGGGCACAGACGATGAGCTCTCATACTGGCTCCTGGTGCTCACCGGCACGCAACGCGGGAAGATCTGGTTTGTTGCCGACGTCGGCGCCTCCCCCTACCCCGGTCCAGAAGCCATCGGCTTCATCGAATGGGTTCAGCGCTGGCAGACCGGTGCCGGCTGGTAGGGCTCCGTTGGAGATCGTTTGGGGACCTTGTAAACAGAAGGCTCACGGAGCACCTCTCGCGCATGGGTACGAGCTTGATCACGTGCCACAGGCGTGCCATATCCCACGGGAAACAGCGGGGAATCACGGTCGCTCACGGATCATGAACAAAGAAGCCCCCGACCGGCATCTCTGCTGATCAGGGGCCTCTTTTGGCTGGTGTAGCAGGTGCAAGTTTCGAACTTGCGTAGGCTGAGCCGACGGTTTTACAGCACGTGACCTTTTCCGTCCGCTCATAGATCCTGACCTGCCACATGCCCCTGCGCGCCGGGTCCCGCCACCAAGATCATTGCGCGTATATTGCAAGCAGCCTGTCTCGGTGCCCGTTGCGGTGCGTACTGCGTTGATCGGTGCGCTGGTGCGAGGCGGCGCCGATCAAAGCGGTCGCCTCTGCCTCGATCAACGCTTACAGCACTGCTTACAGAGCGTGGCGGATGGCATCGTCGGCGTCGGCGGCTTTCAAAGACTCCAACAGGTCGAGCAGGGCAGACTGATCCAGAGCCATCGTGTGATGTCCTCCGCGAGAACCTTTGGTCGGGAACTCGCTGACCGTCACACGATGGCTCGCCCCATGTCCGGGGCTGCTTCACCAGCTTGGAGTTACACCACCCTAGGGGACGTCACCATGCTCCGCGGGGACGTTCAGCCTTCAGGCAACGCCTCCAGGCCGTACTTCGCGAAGAGGTCGAGCATGTGCCCTTGGAAGCGTTCTGGGCCCCAGGTCGGGACCTGGACGCCCGGCTCCGGGTCGTCGCCGCCGTCCAAGAACAATCCCTCGGAGCCTCCAGGTGTGTAGAAGAACAGCATCCTGGCTGTGTGGAGTCCGACGTTCTTAAAGCGGTGGCGCACGCCGCGCGGGCAGTGGACCAGGTCACCGACCCCTGCGGTGAACGTCCTATCACCGTCCAGGAACTCGAGTTCTCCCGCAAGCAGGTAGAACGTCTCGTCCTGGTCGGCATGGGTGTGTGCTACAGGGCCGCCGCCTGGCGGAACGGAGGCTTCCACGACACCCAGCGATCCTTTCGTCTGCGCGGCCGTCAGCTTCACCGAATAAACGTCGCCGGAAAACCACTTGGTACGCCCGCCGTTGACGGGTACGTAGATGCCTCCGGGAGTGGTGGCAAGGTCATCCGCTTCTGGGGAGATGTGAAACGTCATGTTCATCCTCTGTGAGTAATCGAAGGAACCGAGTGCTGCAGCGACGGCAGACCGACCCCCGCATCGTTAGAATCCGCCGGACCGCGGTTCTTACCTTGAGATCGCCGAGCCTCGGCCCCAAAGGTCTTACGAGGCGCGAACACCGCACTCAGATGCGCTGTCATGGGCACGGCGCGGCATGGGTGGCCACGCTGGTGCGGCCCCATCCGCGACCAGCTGACCCCTGGGGCCTTTCGCGCGCTGCACGCCTGGGTCATCGATGCCCTCCGGGCGAATATCCGTCCGCCTTCGACCCCTCGGCCAGACACAACGGGGACTAGCACTTCCCTACGTGCGGGGGCCTCGTCCACCGGAGACACCTCATGATCCCCGGGCCATTAGCGGGCCATTAACCAGGGTGACGAGGGGGCAACCACGGTCACTCAGGACCGGTCTCACGCCCAGGTCAGCACCCCTAACAGCCGTGATCCATGCGCTTCCCAAGCTGACAGCGCGGGTTCGATTCCCGTCACCCGCTCCACACGCAAAGGCCCAGGTCAGAGGACAATTCCCGACCCGGGCCTTGATCTTTGTTGGGCTTGTTTCTCACTCGCGTGCCGGGCAGTTCCCTGGGCGGTGAGAACCGTCAGCTCTGATGAATGGCGTCCCTGCCGGTGCCGCCGGAGAACCTGTCCTTGCCGGGGCCGCCGTACAGCTTGTCGTTGCCGCTGTTCCCGTGCAGCTCGTCATCGCCGCTGTTGCCGTACAGGACGTCGTTGCCCTTACCTCCGTACAGCACGTCGCTGCCGGTCCCGCCGTAGATCCTGTCGTTGCCGTCGCCGCCGGACAGGACCTGCCTGCCGGTGCCGCCACGGACCACGTCGTTGCCCTTGCCGCCGTCCACGATGACGTAGCCACTGGCGTAGACCGTGTCGTTGCCGTCACCGGCGGAGACCGTCGCGTCCTCGCCCACCGTGATGGTGTCGTCGCCCGCCTGGCCCAAGACGAAGTTGCCGTCGACCTTGCCGGTGTCGGTCAGCCTGTCCTTGCCGATGCCAAGGTAGATCGTGTTGAAGTAGTAGGACTGGCCGGTGGTGTTGTTCAAGGCGACGATGTCGTTGCCGTCGGCGAGGTCCATCCGCAAGGTGTCGTACCTGTTCGGAGCGCCCGGGAGGGCGACCTTGCAGGAGACCCGGGTGTGGTCTGTGGCGGCGGGGTGGGCGCAGCCGGTTTTCGCCTGGATCGGGACGACGTCGTCGATCACATACGTGATGGCCGTGTGGTCGCTGGTCAACGACTCGGTGATGGTCACCTTGTTGGCCTGGCCCGAGGCGGCCTTGTAAAAAAGAGCGCCGTTGACCGCGGCGGTGGCCGACGGCGTCGCGGCGCTTGCTGTGGTGGCCAGGACGATCGGAACGGACAGTCCCGTGGCGAGAGCCAGCGTGAGCGCCGATGCGGTGCGTGTCACCCGGCGGCTGACGAGGGGAGAGGGCATTACAGCCTCCATGAGGCATTAGCGGGTCCTTTTTCGTATATGACTCCCGGCGCATGCATTTTGTTGTGTGACCGTTCTCACAGGAGTACGTCCACCTGGTCGGGGCGCAGGCGGCGGTTGTACGCCCCTCACCGGAGAACCCGCGCGTCACCTACAGCGAGCTGGCCGGGCAGGACGACCTTGTCGAGGAGCGTCTGAGGTTGGAGCTTCTCGCGATCGATCCTGCGGCGATCGAGGACTCCGACTCTTTCTGGAACGACGCTCTCGGAGACGTCTCCATTGGTATACGGAGACGATCCTGAGTAGAGCGCTGAATTTCTGGCGCGCCACGACGACACAGAACGCAAGGTTCCCTCATTCATGCGGGACATGTTGGCCTGCACCTCAGACACGGCACAACGCCCCCCGAGCGCCGCTTGATCACCGTGCCAGATGCGTGCCAGATTGAACGGCGATCAGCGGGGACTCACGGGAAGTCACGGGGACTCGACCACGCCTGAGCTGCACCCCCTGTTCCCCAGCTCGCAGAGGGTAGATCACTAGCCGATTCCCAAGCTGACAGCGCGGGTTCGATTCCCGTCACCCGCTCCACACACGAAGGCCCAGGTCAGAGGATGATTCCCGACCCGGGCCTTGATCTTTCTCGACATCATTTCGATCGTGCGTGCAATTAGCCCACGGGGACTAGGACCACCGCCGAGCCGCCCTCGTCGTCGCACCCCAACCGACTCGGCCGCTGCTACGCGACTGCATGGGATACCTACGGGGTCGCCGGAAGCATGCCATCGCCGAGAACCCCCCACCGGAGCCTCGCGCTGCTCCTGAGTACGGAACTCGGGCACAGCCGCAAGCGCCGCTTCGTCCTGGGCTCTCTCAAACACGAACGGGCCCATGGCTGCGAAATCGTCGATTTTGTCAACCTGTTGTGGCCCATGGTCTGTCGCTCTGATCTGGCCCAGCCGGCGGCCCTTGGTAGGCTGCAGGGCGTCTTCACCGCGGGCAGATCGTGCCGATCAGGCCGGGTGAGCTCGTGCATCTAACAGGACGGAAGAGCGTGGAAACCGCTACGCGGGGCGACGTTGGTCTGGATCATGCACCTGGTGGGGTGCGACCGAAGAAGTTGCTGTTGCGTGCGCTTGCGGGCGAGCGGACGGAACGGCCGCCGATCTGGTTGATGCGGCAGGCTGGGCGCTATCTGCCTGAGTATCACGGCGTTCGCGAGGCGGCCGGCGGGATGGTGGGGTTGTGTAATTCGCCCGAGCACGCGGTCGAAGTCACCCTGCAGCCGATCCGACGCTTCCCGCTGGATGCGGCGATCTTGTTTGCGGATCTTCCGCAGATCGCTGCGGCGTTGGGTCAGACCCTGGAGTACCGGGTAGGTGATGGCCCGGTTCTGACACCGCCGATCCGTTCGGCGTCGGACATCACCGAGTTCTTGAGCGCGTCTCGCTTGCACGAAGAACTCGCCCCGATCTACGAGACGGTCCGGCAGCTCACGCACGCCTTGCCTGACGATGTGGCGCTGATCGGCTACGCCGGTGCGCCCTGGACGGTCGCGACGTACATGGTCGAAGGGCGCGGCGGCGGCGACTCCGAGCACGCCCTCGTCAAGCAATGGGCGCTGAGCGACCCCGACAGCTTCCAACCCCTGATCGATCTGCTCACGACAGCCGTCATCGAGTTTTTGGACCGTCAGATCGAGGCAGGCGCCGAGGCGATCCAACTGTTCGAGAGCTGGGCCGGGATACTCCCGGACCCGCTCTTCCAGCGTTGGTGCGTCAAGCCAGTCGCCGCCATCGTCACGGCGCTCAAGGCGAAGCATCCGAGCGTTCCGATCATCGCGTTCCCGCGCGGTGCCGGGCTGGCGTACGACGGCTTCGTGCAGGCCACCGGCGTGGACTGTGTCGGCCTCGACTCGACGGTGCCGCTGGGATGGGCGGCGCAGAAGGTGCAACGTGAGTTGGGCCGCTGCGTGCAGGGCAACCTCGATCCTCAACTCCTCGTCAAGGGCGGCCCGGCACTCCACGCCGAAACAGACCGCATCCTGCGCGCTCTCGGCGGCGGCCCGTTCGTCTTCAACCTTGGCCACGGCATCGTCAAGACCACACCCCCTGAGCACGTGGCCGCGCTTGCCCAGCAGGTGCGCTCCTGGGTCGCACCCTCGACGCAGTAGACGGCCCGAACAGGTCGGCAACTCGCGCGCTGGCCCAGAGCGGTCTGTTCTACGCGGTGATCTCCTGCCTGGTGTGCGCGAAAGCCCAGGTCAACCGATGGATTCGGGATCTGGGCTTTGATCTTTGCTGGGGCTCTTTCTCACTCGCGTGCCAGGATTCGTGCCAGATCAGTTGATCTTGGTTCCAATGAGTGGCGGACCATCGTCGTCGTCCTCCACGCCGAGTGCCTGCTTGACGATCTCACTGTGAGCAGCCGCAAAATGCCGAGAACCACCGAGACTGTTGGTGCAGGTCATCGCGGTGGTTCAGGGTTCTGTCGCAGGTTGCGGCGATGCCTGATTACTTCAACCGCAAGTCGTCAGGCAAGGCATACGCAAACTGCACCCCCCCGGCTCCCCGAACGCCAACTCCTCCCCTCGGAGAACACGATGGCCGTCACCGCCGCCGGATGCTCACCACTGCCATCCCGATAGGCTCATGCCGGTGCGCAAACGGGGCAAGAAGCCGAAGAAGAGCAAGGCTGATTGGTACGCGGTGCGGTGCGTCTTCCGCTGGAAGGGGCCGTACGACAGCTATGAGGAGCGCATCACGGTCTGGCGGGCTACTTCTCTGGAGGAGGCCATCGAGTTGGCGGAACAGGAGGCCGCCGAGTACTGCGACGCGGGCCCGTACGAGTACCTGAACCTTGCGCAGGCCTACCACTTGGCAGACGAGTCGATCCAGTCCGGTACAGAGATCTTCTCTCTGCTACGCGACAGCGACCTCGCACCAAAGGACTACCTGAACGCATTCTTCGACACCGGCACCGAGCGCCAAGCCCCTTGGGCCGAGGACGAGCCCCACGCGCGGGAGAACTGACGATCCGAGAGGCATAGCGAGTGCGGTCATGCTTGGCACACGATGAGCGTTTGGCGTGCCCGTTGCGTGCCCGTACGGTCGGCCAGCAGCGGGGACTCACGGGGACTCACGGTCACTCGACCTACATATGCCCAGGTCAGCGTTTGCGCAGTTCAGGGCACATGGTGTTGAAAGACTTCCCAAGCTGATATGACAGTTCGGCCTTCGGGTGCCTACGGCATTCCGCCCGACCTAAGCCCTTTCTGATCCGCTTTGGCGTCGGGCTGGCTCTCCGCCTTCGCTTTTCGCTTGCTTTCCTCGCGAATCTCGCTCAAGGCACAGATCATGCCGCTTAAGAGGGGGAAGAAGACGACGCGATCCCATCGACCGTCGCGGAACAGCCACAGGGTGAGGATGACGCCCAAGGCTAGGCCGGCGCATAGTCCCCACAACAAGCCGCGAAAAGCGGGCCGCATCAGCGGCACCAGCCGTTCCCTCCTCTGACTACCCACGCACGGAGTGTCGCATATGGCCCGGTGGCTGTCCTTGACGGAGGGCACCACCAGGGGCGTACTCCCGGACACATCGAGTGCTCCACGTATAGAGGACTGGGGACCACCTGGGGACCACACGTCATGCACGTAGCCGAACAACGTGCACGTCACCAAACGTCGTGCATGGCTACCTGAAGGCCGTTGAGCTGCAAAAACGCCTACCCCCACTTCCTGGGGTCAAGGGGTCTCAGGTTCAAATCCTGTCGTCCCGACAGGCAACAAGGTCTGTCGATCAGAGGGAAACCTCAGGTCAACAGGCCTTTCTTCATGTCGGCTAGATCAACTGGGTCGACGACAAACGGCATGGTTAGACAGAATGCTGTGGGTTGCGCCCCAAACAATGTGGCAAAGCACGCACTGTTAACCATCGGGTGGAAATTATCGACACGAAGGGTCTGCTACATGAGCGAGTTCTTGCTTCCCAAGATTCACATTGATGCTCTGCTGACCGCTGCTCTTGCATGGGAAGGAGAGGAGTACGCGCGATACCGGTTTGATCGGAGATCGGCGGAGAATCCGGCGGTACTGGAGCGGGTAGTGCTTTCTCTGGAGACAGCCGATGATCTCGGCCGAATCTTGTGGGGACAGAATTTCGACATGGCTGCCTGGTACGTGGGGTTCGAGTTGGACACGCTCGACGCCGAGCGGGTCGCCGCGCTCGATAAGGAGGCTTTGGCCGACCTTCACTCCGTACAGTCCTATGCCTTCGACCGTCTTCCTGGAGAGCCGGATCCGGGCGTCATCCTTTGGGCGATCGCCTGCTACGAATACCAGACCTGCCCCGAGTTTCCCGAGGAGTGGATTGGAACTCCCGCTGCCCCCTTCATTAGCTACCTTCAAGGAAGAGCGAGAAGCCGTCTGCCGGGTGCTCAGGTGGCCTGGCCGATTGAAGACCGCGACATCTTCTTGACCTGGGCCTCCCAATAGCCGACCACACCTTCCAGGTCCGCGAACTGCGCCTGAGACGCCACCTCTGTTCCGTCTTTGTTCCGCCGGAGTACGAGAGATCTCCGCAACTGTTGGCAACTGCTGGAACATGAAATCCCAGTTCAGGCTAGGTTTCGGAGATCGGCCGCAGGTCAGAGAAACGCTGTGAACATAACCCGGCCTACAGAACGAGCGCCCCCAGTCGGAGGCGCTTACTTCTTTTCGCCGCGGTAGAGCACGGCGGTGACGATCGCGGCCAGCATGAAAACCGTCGCCATCTGCAGGCGAAACGAGCCGTCTCCTCCACCAGGTTCGTTCGCGGGGATCATTCCAAGGAGAAGGAAGAGAATCCCGAGGGAGAAGAAACTGGCAGTGGCGATGCGAAGCATGCGCTTGATCATAGCGTTTGGATTCGGGACGTAAGCCGTCTAACGGCACACGCGGAAATCCACTTCGAACGCGACGCCCTTGGAAGGCGCGTGCCCGTTGCGTGCCCGTACGGTCGGCAACCAGCGGGGAATGACGGGGACTCACGGTCACTCGACCGGCATACGCCCAGGTCCCCGTTTCCCCAGCTCAGACCGCATGGTGGTGAAAGACTTCCCAAGCTGACAGCGCGGGTTGGATTCCCGTCGTCCGCTCCACTCGCGAAGGCTCAGGTCAGGGGAAGGGTATCACCGAGAACTTTAGGCCATGGAACAAATACATTGCCGGCACATACTCGTTCAACTCATCGAGAGAGGGCACCTCAATACGTCCGCTCACACCCACTCGTTCGAGCTCCTCGACCAGGATCGCGATCATCCGTTCGCCCATCGCCGGCGGGACGTAGCCCTTGCAATCCACGTACAACCAGGGGCCCCGGGGTGCAAGGCGTATGTCCGAAACATAGTTCGGCGTATAGAGATCACCGTACTCCGCCTCCTCAACGCTCACTTCCCGCCCATCTTCAGCGACAAAAGAGAAGCGTCGGGCTGCCTGGAGAAGGCCGTACCCCGCTGCACGAGGATCGGACGCGCCGACAATGATCACCGTTTCATGAGAGATGTATTCCTCTATCTCGGCGAAGACCTCCTGATCGACCTCAATCGACAACGCGCCAGCTCCCTCAGACCAACCCGCCAACAGTCACCTCACTGCACGGCGGCCACAACATGGAAATCGCCTACATCCCGAGCCCTCCGGCATTGAACACGTAGCCAGACGGACAACAGGCGAACGTTTTTCGTATCCGACACTAGATCACGTGCCAGATGCGTGCCAGATTGAACGGCGATCAGCGGGGACTCATGGGAAGTCACGGGGACTCGACCAGCGCTGAGCTGCACCCCTTGTTTCCCAGCTCAGAGAGGGTAGATCACTAGCCGATTCCCAAGCTGACAGCGCGGGTTCGATTCCCATCACCCGCTCCACGCGAGAAGGCCCAGGTCAGAGGATGATTCCCGACCCGGGCCTTGATCTTTTTGGACACCTTTTCGATCTTCCGTGCCCGATCCATCTGGATCTTCCTTGCTCAGCGCCTCCGTGGCGAGCCTGCCCAGCGCGTCGGCGATAGCCGCCTGGACCGTGAGCCCGCCGGCACGGGGTTCACGGTTCAGACCGTCGTGTGGTTGGCCGTCCTGGCTTGCGGCCAGTGGGATGGGAGCTACTTGGTGGCTACTTTGGGCTTTCCGGAGCAGTTCAGCGGCGACCCCTTCTTTTGCAGGCCGAACGCCGCACCAGGCCCCTGCTCGGATCCGATCCGGAGGGTGCCGATCCCGATCACCAGTTCCGTTCCGGCTGGCATCGCCTTCGGGTTGAGGCTCATCACAAGGCCGCCGGGCCCGGGCAGCTTGCGCACCACCTGGGAGACCTGCAGCTGGTCGTCGGATGTGCACACGGGGCCGGACGTCAGCACCACGGGGACGCCGGCGTCAGCCAGGGTCTTGGCCAGCCTCGCTGGGTCCTTCAGCTCGCGGATCGTCACCTCCACCAAGCCGTTCGGCGACGTATTGACCGACCATGCGGCCAGGTTGACGTGGACCGCCCGGGCGGCAGACGAACTGCTGGGAGCGCCAGGGTGGCCGCCGGACGCCACAGACGTACCGCCGGACAAGGACAGCGCCAAGCCAATTGCTAGCGCCAGGCCGCCCGTGCCCACCCCCGCCACGCCGCGCAGCCGGCGTCCGCGGGCCCGGGCCATGATCGCTTCGGGCCGCTGGTCCATGTGCACGTGGGTGAGGGCATCTTTGGTGCTGGTGAGGGAGCTTCGCATTGCCGCCAGCATGTCGTCGTCGTTCATGAGGTGACCTCCTGGTCGCTGAAGGATTGTGTTTGCGTGCGGAGCGTGGCCAGCGCCCGGTGCAGGTGCGCGCCAACGGTCCCCGGGGAGATGCCGAGCAGCTTCGCCGTGGCATCGGTATCCAGGTCGAAGAAGACCCTTAGCGTGATCACTTCGCGCTGCCTGAGCGGAAGCATCCGGAGCGCCGCAACCAGCGCCTGGTCGAGGCCCAGGTCCGCCGAACGCGCCAGCTGGCTGCCCTCCAGGCGTGTCAACGCTGTTGGATCGTCCACTGTCAGCTCGCGCCGGCGGCGCCTCCACCAGGACACGTGGGCGTTCAGCGCTGTCCGTACCACCCAGGCGCGTGGTACAGGGTGCTCGCGCACCTTGCGCCAGGACGTCCAGGCCCGGGTGAACGCCTCCGCCACCAGGTCCTCGGCGAGTTGTCTGTCGCCGACGTTGACCAGCACGATCCGCAGGCAGTCATCCTTGGAGGCGGTGTAGAACTTGGTGAATTCTTGTCCTCTTTGCTCCACGCCCCAATAACGCATGAAGGCCCGGATCCCTTTACCCGGGCGGCCATGGCGTCTCGGAAGCACCACACCCAAGCTGCGTGCCGCGACGGACGCGCTCATTGGTGATCAAGGATCTGCCGGGCCTCATGGCCTCATGGTGATACCCACCGAAGTACCGGATCTCGGCCGAAGGTGGTTTCAGGGGTCCGGCGCGCCACCACACTGGGATGACCAGCGCGGCACGACGCCCAGCCGCAGACCGACCGGCAGGGTCTGGAGGGTGGGTCTGGCCGCCGACTCGGATCTGTGAGCCCCCGAGCCACGCCTCCGCACATCGCCATCCGTCACCGGCCCTCAGCTGCCATGCCGTGCCCGTTGCGTGCCCGTACGGTCGGCAACCAGCGGGGATTCACGGGGACTCACCGTTACTCGACCGGCATACGCCCAGGTCACCGTTTCCCCAGCTCAGACCGCATGGTGATGAAAGACTTCCCAAGCTGACAGCACGTGTTCAAGCGTCCCCACGCGGTCTGGGTACGGCGGCTAGCCTTTGTCACCCCAGGATCGAAGCGGCCCTTGCGTATGCCTGACTGGCCAAGTCGGTAAGCATGGCCTTTTCGCTGGCCCAGGCGTCGGGATTGTCTGCCGTGAAGGGGCGCGCGACGAGGCGCACCTCGATGAGGTAGTCGCCGTGTCGGATCAGGGCGGCCCAGGTCACCGGATAACCTCCGGATGGGTCCCGGAGGCGGTATCCCCACGCGCCCGCGGGACGTGGGAGCGCGACCTGCTCATAGCGGTCCGTCCACGTGTTCTGCCCATCGGTCAGCCGTACGGTGGCACACTGCCCGGGAGGGGTGGCCGCCAGTTGGTCCAGGGCGGGTGCGGAGGCGTACACGATCGACTCGCTCATCATCGGCCCACCGAAGGCACCGTTGGTGGTGTCGACGAGGAAGGCGCCGCCGAGTACGCCGTGGGACTCGTTCTTCAAGGGGGCGGCGCTCCAGACGCCCTGGGTCCACTGCCGGCACTCCGGGTGGTCGACAGGCCGGGCGCCGATCTGCGTCTGGCCAATGGTCGCGATCCGCGCGTTGGTGAACGGCGCCGCCTCAGGTGGCAGCTGGTCCATGGTCGTCGCGCCGTGGAACCGCGTCAGCAGTGCCCGCCGGACGAGGTTGCCTCGGCTTCTGCCGGGCTAGGCCACTACAGGAGGTGGCGGGGTCGCCGGGATCGTCATGTCCAGGTTGAGGCAGGTCGGCGGCGCGCAGGATGCGGAACTGGCAGGTAAGGGCGTCGATGGGGCACTCGGCGATACAGACCGCTTGGACACCAGAATGCTCCACCTGGCGCCCTGCGGAACGCTGACCTTAAGGCGTATGACTGCTCAGTCTCCGGAATGGGTTCGTTGAGGTAACCGTCTGGCCCGTCCAAACGCACCAGCCCGTTTGAACACCCGAAGCTGACACCGGACGTCTCGCTCACGCGCTCACCGACCTCGATGGTGAGCTTGTCGGGGGATCCGACACAGGCGCCGACAACTTGGAAGGCTCCCCCGACCTTGAATTCCCCGCTCCAGGATTGCGCCGTATCGTCGGCGTGTTGCAGAAGGATCGCGCCCTCGACATTCTTGGTGAGATCGGGCAGCGACGATGTCTCGCCGGGAACGCCTGCTGTGGCGGGGATGTCTGGAGCGTTCATCGGCGCTGTGGAAGCCGGCCGCCTCGGGTTGTCGTCGCGATGTGATGAACATCCGGTAACGAGCACTACGAACGCAGCGAACAGCGCGATTGTGCGCATGCCACCCCCACGACGAGAAGCAACCAAGGCCGACGATTTACGTCGAAAAAGGAAATATTCCGGCGGACCGACAGCCTAACGTCGCGCGCGGCACTTGCTGATCGCTACTCCTGCGGTGACGCACTCAGAGCCCGCCAGCCTGAGGGCACTCAACTGGCGTCCGGGCGTGCAGCCCTGTTGGGCCGGGCCCGGTCACCCAGATCGCGATGCGTCTCCAGAGGGGAGTTCGACGCGGCGGAACATCCGCCACAGGGCCAGGTCGTAGAGGCTCTTGGCGGTCGCAGCGATGAGGAAGGGCCAGGCCAGTCCGAGGGGCTGCAGCAGCCCGGCCAGCGCGGGACCGGCGGGGCGGGTCAGGTAGCGGGAGGTGTTGGTGATGGCGGCTGTGGTGGTGCGTTCGGTGGGCGGGACCATGGCCATGACGTAGGCCTGGCGGGTGGGCACGTCCATCGAGGACAGGCAGGCGCGGGCCAGCAGCAGCAACGCCGCCACGGGGAATCCTGGGGCGAAGGCGACGCCGATGAGCAGCAGGTTGCTCGGCAGATGGGTGAAGACCATCGTGTTCAGCAGTCCGATCCTGGCCGCGAGGACCGGCGCGAGCAGGAAGGAGGCGGCCTGCAGGACGGCACAGCCCGCGAACAGCAGCCCGATGCTCGCCGTGTCGGCTTGGTAGTGGACGCCCAGCCAGTAGGCCAGGTAGGCCTGCACGACGAAACCTCCGGCCATGCTGTCCACGGCGAACAGCGCCGCCAGCCGGACCACGACCGGGCGGGGGCGGACCGGTGCGTAGACCTGAACCGAGGCCACCTCGAGCGAGGCGGGCAGCCGCAGGGCCAGCAATGCACCAGCCACGCCCACGGCCAGCAACACTGCGCCGAGCAGCGACCGTGAGGGCGGGAGCGCGCCCAGCAGCGCGCCGGCGGTCCCGGCGGCGGCGGCGACGGCGTTGTAGAGGCCGAAGCCGCGCACGGCCACGCCGCTGCCATCCAGCATGACCTGCTCCACGGTGGTGAACGGCCCGGACTCGACCACCTCGACCGACAGCGCGCCCGACAGAGCGGCCAGGCTCAGCAGCCACACGGGAGCTCCGACCGCGATCAGCGACCCGCACAGAGCCAGGGCCAGGTACAACACGGCGTAGGAGCGGCGACGGCCGAACCGGTCGCCCCAGCGGGCCAGGGCGATGCTGGCCAGCGCGCCCCCGGCCATCACGACTGCCAGCACGAGACCGACCCCGGCGGCCTGCAGCCCCTCGGCCCGCAGCAGCGTGGCGAGCTGGACGGCGGCCAGGCCGTACGCCAGACCGCGTAAGGCCTGCGCTGCGAAGATCAACCGCGCTGCGCTCACGCGTGCACCGGATCGATGAGATGCACCCCGTAGCCGTCTGAGGCCGGCCACTGTGCGTGCACTCCCATGCCGCCCCCGACGTCGAGGATGCGCGCCGCAGGCGACCTTGTGAGCTGGGTACTCTCGGAGGTCTCCTTCGTATAGTGCTCCATCAGCTTTGTGATCACAGGGAATCATGGTGGTCACTGGGGCCTGCGTTAGTAAAGGGGATTTCAAGGGACTCACTGGCCGAATGTCACGCACAGTAGTGCGCTGGGCAGGGCATCCCCCGATGACCCCGCCCTGGCCGAGTACTGGGCACGGCGGCGCACGCGGGTCAAACCCGCGCTGAACCGGTATACGCTGCGCCTGCTCACCAGGCAGGACGCACACTGTCCGCTCTGCGGAGACCACCTGCTGACCGCCGACCAACCACCCGTGGTTGCGTCGATCAGAAGCGGCAACGCTTCTTCACCAGTTCGGGCAACGCCAGCGGCTCAACAGGCTCGGAAATGTCGATGACATTCAGCAACAGTGCAGCGACCTACACGCAGCCCTATGAAACTTTTGCCCCATATGCGCAAGGGCGGAGCTGCCTGAGCAGCCCCGCCCTCCGTCCAACCCGGGAACGAGCCACGAGCAACGTTCGAACACTCATTGGCGATAGCAGTCACCTGGCTGGGGGACAACACCAACCAAGCGCCCGGGTGCGCTCCGCCGCAATGTCAGTGCTCGACGGCCAGTCGTACTCCCAGCCCGATGAATACGC
Source organism: Planotetraspora silvatica (assembly GCF_016863315.1). Classification (GTDB taxonomy): domain Bacteria; phylum Actinomycetota; class Actinomycetes; order Streptosporangiales; family Streptosporangiaceae; genus Planotetraspora; species Planotetraspora silvatica. Next base: position 11,870 of record NZ_BOOQ01000065.1, on the reverse strand, counting down.
CTCCCGTGGCGACGTCGATTCGACGGCGAGCGGTATGCCGGCGACGAAGCCATCCTCCGATCCGTCCTGCGAGCACACCGACCGTACCGTCGACGAGGAACTCCAACGCGATCAGGATGGCGCCGAGGATCGCGAACTGCACCCAGACCTGACCCAGTTGCGGGTTGATGAACTGGGGAAGGAAGGCGATCGTAAAGGTGACCATCTTCGGGTTCAGCAGGTTGGTCAACAAGCCGTTGAGGTACGCCCGGCGGCCCGACATCCCACCGCCGCCGACCGTCACCTCAGCCTGAACACCCTTGCGGTGACGAATCATCTGTATGCCGAGATAGATCAGATAAGCGGCTCCGGCGATGCGCAGCACGGTGAAGGCGAACGGCACCGCGGCGAAGAGGGCGGCTAGTCCCGCGGCCGCCACGGCAATGTGGATGGCTTCGCTCGTTGCCACTCCGGCTGTGGCGAGCAAGCCGGCGCGTGGACCACCCCGCATCCCACACCCCAGAACGAACAACATGTCCGGTCCAGGAGCGATCATGGCGATGATCGCGGTCACGGTGAACAGCGCAAGCAGATGTTGGTCGATAGGCATGACGGGATCGTCCCATATGTGACGTATGAGGCGAACTCGCTTATTTAGTCGGCGGGTGTGCATCACTATGAGCCGCCGGGCCTGCTGCGGGACTGCGCCCGCCGGGGCATGCGGGCGCCGGTCCTGGCCGTCGGAGACGGCGCGCTCGGCTTCTGGAATGCGCTGAACGAGGCGTTCCCCGACACCCGCCATCAGAGGTGCTGGGTTCACAAAACCGCCAACGTGCTCGACGCGCTACCGAAGTCGGCCCAGCCCGCGGCCAAGCGCGCGATCCAGGAGATCTACAACGCCGAGGACAAGGAACACGCGGCCAAAGCCGTCCGCGACTTCGAGCGGGCCTACGGGGCGAAGTACCCCAAGGTCGTCAAGCGGATCACGGACGACGAGGACGAACTCCTCGCGTTCTTCGACTTCCCCGCCGAGCACTGGATCCACCTGCGGACCACCAACCCGATCGAGTCGCCTTCGCCACCGTGCGACTGCGGACCAAGGTCACCAAGGGTGCCGGCTCCCGCGCCGCCGCACTGGCCATGGTCTTCAAGCTCATCGAGTCCGCCCAGGCCCGCTGGCGAGCCGTGAACGCGCCCCATCTCGTGGCGCTCGTCCGCGCCGGAGCCCGCTTCGAACGCGGCCTGCTCGTCGAGCGCCAGGATCAAGCGGCATGAACCAGGTAGGCACGAGGCGCAGGAGCGAGTTTGGTGGAGCTGCCCACCGGGGCGCGCCCTGCGGGAGGGCATGTGGTCTCCGGGACGACAGCGGAATGGCACGTCATATATCTTGACGTCAAGATATTAGCGAGGGTCAGGAGAGTCATGCAGGTAGAGCAGCGCCGCGTTCCCGATGACGCGAACGTCCTGCCAGTGTTCGACAGCCATATGCACATCTTCGACCCCGCTTACCCAATGACGGCAAACGCGGGGTTCTTGCCGGACATGTTCACCGTCGAGGACTACCTGACCCGCGTTGGGGCGCTGCCGGTCCGACTGGCGGGTGGTGCGGTGGTGTCCGCCTCCACGCAAGGCTTCGACCAGTTCTACCTTCTCGCCGCGCTCGAACGGCTCGGGCCGGGGTGGGTCGGCGTCACCCAGGTGCCCGCGACGGTGACCGACGAGGAGCTCGTGGCCCTGGACGCGACGGGAGTGCGGGCCGTCCGGTTCAACCTGCATCGGGGCGGCCGCGGCGTCCTCGATGACCTCGCCGCGACGGCGCGGCGGGTGCACACGACCGTCGGCTGGCACGTGGAGCTCTACGTCGACGCGCGAGACCTCGACGACCTGGCCGATCTTGTCGCCTCCCTGCCTGCGGCGAGCATCGATCACCTGGGCCTTTCCGCTGCTGGCCTGACCACTTTGGTCAAGCTCGCGGAGGCCGGGGTCCGGGTGAAGGCGAGCGGGTTCGGCCGAACGGACTTCAATATCGGGCAGGCCCTGCGTCGCCTATGGCGCGCCAATCCCGACGCGCTACTCTTCGGCACCGACCTTCCTTGCCCACGGGCACCCCGACCGTTCGCCGACAGCGACCTAGACGTCGTGCTCGACACCCTGGGACAGGAGGCCGCCCGCCGAGTCCTTCACGACAACGCCATCGCCTTCTACCGGCCGCACGCGTGAATCCCGCCACGGGGCAGCCTGCAGGACGACAGTCGGGATCCTCATCCAGCGCGGATGCCGTGGTGCCGACGGGCCCGCAACACTGCCAACTCCAAGATCAACAGTCGGCGTTGCTGACCGACACCTCATCCACAGGTCTTGACAATTGCTCCAGCATGACGGCTCCCAGACAGTCCTGTCACGTGGCCCGGAACCCGTGAGTGTGGCAGGAGTCTCCACCACTGGAAGTTAGCGCCCGGTTCAGAAGGCAGGAGGGTTCCGGCCGTACGGTCGCTGGCCCAGAAGGCACACCCAGGCTCATGGCCCTGCGATCAGCTACGAAATATTGAGAACCACCGAGACACCTGGACCGTCGGTGAGCCGCAGCCGTGCCCGTCACGTGCCCGTCAGAGCGGTGACTCACGGCAAGTCACGGAAGGTCACGAGCGAGACGATGGGGCGCGTGACCAGCGTCGCAGCAGCTCAGAGGATCATGTACACAGATCTTCCAAACTGGGGCTGCGCCGCGGGTTCATAAGCGATCTTCGGGCTCTTCTGTGCCTTGGCATACACCATGCCTACCCCGTGGCCGATGCCATGACGTCACAGAAAGTACGCTCTGATCACCATCACAGCGCCTATGAGACACACGACCAGACGTCCAGTGTCTATAAGACTGCTAACCCCCAAGAGGTCCCGTGGCTGAGGCTGCAGAGAAGAACGAGCGTATGTCGCTCGCGGTCAAAAGTGCCCAGTCCATCATGATCGTTCAAGGGGCGCTGGGACTCTTGTCCGGCGTGCTGCTTATCGCTCCGCTAGCGGCATTGGGCGGCAAAGGTGATGTCCTGACATCACTGGTTCTCGGCCTCAGCGTTGTGATCGCAGTGCTGATCGGCTGGTGGGCAGGCAAATGGATCTCGCGTAGAAGACGGGTCAGGATCGCCGCGCTTGGACTCGAGTGCCTCATGGCTCTCACCTACGTCTCCGGACGTACGCTCGACCCCCCTCCCAATATGTACAGCCTGGTCCTGCCCGCCGTCGTACTCCTTCTGTTGCTCCTACCCTCTGCTAAAGCGTGGTTCGACCGCTGACCCGGTAGGGAGCGGCTGCGCTCATCAACCACTGGCCCGCGTGCCCGGCATCACCTCCAGAAGCGTGACCCTGCTCGCCGACCCCACATGATCGGCTGGAGTTACACCACTCAGCGGGACGTGACCGTCACTCACTCACTTCGACCCACATATGCCCAGGCCAGCGTTTGTGCAGGTCAGCACGCATGCTGTTGAAAGACTTCCCAAGCTGACAGCGCGGGTTCGATTCCCGTCACCCGCTCCAACGACGAAGGCCCTGGTCAGAGGTAGTTTCTCGACCCGGGCCTTGATCTTTTTTAGCGCCATTTCGATCTTCCGTGCAATTGACGTGCAATTAGAGCCTGTTTCTAAGTCCACTACAGGCAAGTCCTGGAACTGCTGGTCAGGTTGTCGTAGAACGACAATGGCCGGACGATTCGTCTAGCTGATGGTCCGGAGCCCGGGCCACATCGCGGTCCACGACGATCTCAGACCGGTGCAGACCGAGACGGCCTTACCCTGCTCGCCGTTCGGAACGCCCACTCCGTTGTCAATCCGGGCCACGTCGTGGCAGCCGACGAAGAACCTGCTCCAGTCGGTGGGCCGCCAGTCGCCGACGTGGACGACAACCGTGCGTCGAGGCGGTGGCGGGCCCCATGACCAGTACGAGTTGTGACCGGAGTAGACGGGCGGCAACCCCGATCCGAGCAGGTCGAGTGCGCTCGCCTCACTGTAGTCATTGGTCAGGATCACCGCCCGGGCGCGCTCGTCGGCGGGCAGGGCAGCCACCACGCCCTCGACCGTGGAGGCGAACGTCGGCCAGCCGATCTGGTTCGGGGTGTCCGGGACCGTGGCCGGAAGGGTGCTGGCGGCATAGGTGGCGACAGGCAGAACCGGCAGCGTCAGGAACGCGAGGAACAGACCCGAGACCACAGCTGCGACGGCGAAGATCGACCCCTTGAGACGAGCATGGCCGCGTGCGAGCCAGCGGTCGATGACGATCGAACCGGCGGCCATGAACACGGCCGCGCTACCGATCGCATAGTAGGCCTTGCCCCCGGTCACGACGACGAAGGCGAGGGCCACGGGGCCGGCTATGCCGATCGCCCGCCACGGGACCGCGTCCCTTGAGCGCAGAAGCCAGACCGATCCGGCCAGGCTCACAGCGAACAGAAGCGGTCCGGTGAAGAGCCAGAGCAGGGGCAGGATCTGGGCGCGGTTGTCGGCCGCGTACCCGGCGATGCGCGAGGCCATGGTGAGCTGGGGCCAGCCGTTCGCCGCCTGCCAGACGAGGTTCGGCGCCCAGAGCAGGAGAGCGATCCCAACAGCCGCCCACGGCCACACCGAGCGGACGACGTCCCAGCGCCGGGCGACGAGCAAGCCGAGGGCCAGCCCCGCGGCCAGGAACAACAGGGTGTCCTTGTTCTGCAGCCCTATGCCGGCGGTCAGGCCCACCACCAGCCACAGGCGCCGATCGGCACCGGCGAGAAGCCGGACCATCAGCCACAGGATGAACGCCCAGGCGACCAGGTCGAGACCTGTCGTGGTGTCCATGTGGCCGGCGGCGAGATAGCCGGAGACAGCGGCCGTGACGGCCGCCAGGAACTGCGCCCGCCGGGACCCGCCGAGGTCGCGCGAGATGAGCGCGACGAGGACGACGATGAGCGCCGTCTCCAGGGCCGGCAACACCCGGACCGCGGTCGGCGAGACTCCCAGCAGGGCCACCGAGGCGGCGGACAGGAGCGGGGTCAGCGGCGGCTGGTCTACGTAGCCGAAAGCGGGATGCCGCCCCGCCACGACGAAGTACATCTCGTCGCCCAGGAAGCCGTATGCGCCAGAGAACGCCAGCAACAGAGCGACCGTCAAACCGGCCACCACGACTACCAGCCAGGGAACGGCAAGAGACCAGGTACGCCCGCGTGATTCCGACACCGTCACATTGTGATCTCCGCGCCGTTGCAGCGCTAGGAGGAACCGTCATCCACCGGCACTACTGAGAAAGGGGTCTGGGGAGCGGTCATGTTGGGATGCGGTAGCGGAGGCGTACGACGCCGTTGTCGAATCGGTGCTCGTCGAGGAGCTCGAGGTCGGTGCGGATGCCCGCTGGCAGGGCCGGTTTGCCGCCGCCGACGATCATGGGCCAGACGAACAGCCGGCATTCGTCGACCAGGCCCGCAGCCATTGCCCTGGCGGCCAGGTTCGCCCCGCCGATGATGAAGGCGAGTTGTGGCGATTCGGGGTCCATCAATGCTCCTTCTTGTCGGTGAGCTCGGCGGCCTGGACCGCCGCGAGGTGGGCGGCGAGCGAGGCGCACCACGGGACTATCCGGACTCGGAAGGCGACTACGGCCGTGCGTGCGCCGTTGAGGGATATCTCGGGTTGATCGACATGGGCTCCGCCCAAGCGTTGGCGATCGGAGACCATCCGGCGCTCACGACATACCTGGGCTTAAGCGCCCTTGATGAGCTCAGGGCATTCTTTGGCAACGATGCAGGCCAGCTCGGCGCGGGATGCGATGTCGAGTTTGCTGAACATCCGGCGAAGGTGGGTGGACACCGTGTGAGGCGACAGGAACATCCGCTCGGCGGCCTGGCGGTTGGTCATCCCTCTGGCGATCAAGCCGGCGACGGCGCGTTCTGTGTCGGTGAGGCTGTCCCATCCGAAGGTCGGCCGCTGGGATTGAGTCCAGTGGCGGCGCCGTACGCCAAGCGCCCGCAGCCGGGCTCGCACCCGGGCCACGTCCCAGAGCGCACCGATGCGCTCATAACCGTCGAGCGCCTCATCCAGGCTGTCGACGGCCTTCGCCGAGGCATCGGCGCCGGACGTGGTGGCCCACAAGACGCCGAGGTCTTCGGCGACCAAGGCGCGTGCCCACGGCTCAGGCTGATCAGCGGCGGCGGCCAACGCGTCGGGGTCCTGGTGGAAAATGCCGCGGGCGTGGGCGAACGTGATGGCGAAGACGGGGAAGTCCGGGTTGTTTCGGGCCAGGTACTCGGCCGTGTCAACGATGGCCTGCGCATACGGACGGTTCGCCGCGGCCAGCGCCAGCCGAGTCATCCAGGCGGCCGTAAGAGGCGTCGTGAGCAGTGCCCAGCGCCGCTCCTCATCGTCGGTGTAAATGGCGTGGAGGATCTCGATCGCCCGCCCGGGATCACCCTGGGCCTCGGCCACCGCCGCCATCACCCACCTTTCCCACACCGATCCGAACAACATCTCGGGCGCGGCGGGGATGGACTGACATCGCTCGATGTGCCCGACCGCGGCGTCGAGGTCACCCTGCCGCAGGGCAACGACAGCGAGCATGGACAGTCCGACGCGGATGAACCCGTGCGTGCCCAACTCCTCGGCGATCATTTTCCCGGCCTGAGCCTCGGCGGCGGCGTCATCAAGTCGACCGACGCCCAGATTCAGCACGGAGCGGAACAGTGCGGGTTGTGCGGCGAGCACGGTCAGCCCGAGGTCGTTGATTTCCTCCTCGGCGGCCTGGATGGCGATGTCGGCCGCATCGAACTCACGCATGGCTCTGTAGTGGAGGCTCAGTATCAGGCGCGTATACGGGCGCTGGATGGCTTCGACGGTGCCGCGGTCGGTGATGTGCAAGGCTTCGCGTAGATGCGCGAACGAGTCGGCGATCCGCCCATCGACCATAGCGAACCGAGCGAGCAACAGGAGAGCTCCGACGACGGCGGCATCGGCGTGCCGCTCGCGGTCGGCCAGAACGGCTTCCGCTCGTTGTCGTCCTTTCCGGAAGTCGTTCAGGCAGGTAAGCCCCCAGAACATCGTCCATTCGGCGATGCCGCGAAGGTCCTCGGGCAGGTCTTTTTGGGCGAGGAGGCTTTCGGCCTCGGATACCGCATCCGCCGGTCGGCCGCTCAGCAGCAGGATGTGCGCCAGCGCGCATCGCAGGCGAGGGCCGTGCAGAGGCGGGGCCCTGCCGAGTGCGGCACGGGCAAGATCGGCTGCCTCGGACAGCCGTCCGATCACCGTCAGGGCGTCGACCGCTGTGGCGGCGCGACCGAACCAGTCAGGGTCGGCGGAGCCGCTGAGTTCAAGCGCCCGCAGGGCGAGGTCGGCGGCGGTCTGCGGTGAGGACCGCAGCACCTCCCGCGCCGCTTGGTCCAATCCGAGCAGTGCGGACGTATCACCGCGGCCGGCGCTGTGAATCAGGTGCGCGGCGGCGGGAACGGCCGACCCGCCGCGTTTGAGCAGCATCTTCCCTGCGTCGTGGTGCAGGGACCGGCGGACCGGGGTGGGGATGGTCCCGATCACCGCCTGCCACAGCAGATCGTGCCGGAAGGTGAGCTCCTCCCCGGCGGGTTCGATGATGCCCGCCGACGTCGCCTCCTCCAGCATCGGCAACAGACCATTGGTCGATTGGCCGAGCATTTCGGCCAGATCCTTCACCGAGAACGAACGGCCTAAGATTCCGGCGCACTGGAGCAGATGCCTGGTCCGTGTGGACAACTCCTCCAGGCGTTCCTGGGTGACTGCCTGAGCATGCGGCAGGCATGCCGCCATCCGCGCGTGACCATCGGCGATCTGGAAGACGCCCTCGCTTTTGAGCTTCTCAAGGAGATCGACGAGCTGGAAAGGATTGCCGTCCACGATGCCGGCCAGGGCCAGCACGTCCGGTTCGGGCGCTGCCCCGAGGACGTCGGTGACGACGTCTGCCACTGCTCGCTCGTCCAACGCCTCCAACGTGATCCGGATCGCGCCATCACGTTCCAGCACATCGAACAGACAGTCGAGGCGCGGACAGTCGCCGCTGCCGCTCGTACGAGACAGCATCCAGACGAGCGGATAGGAGGCGAGATCTCTGGTCATCGACCGCAACGCCAGCAGAGTTATCGGGTCAGCCCACTGCACGTCATCCAACGCGAGAAGCATCGGTTCCTGAGCCACCCGCTGCTCCAACGGTCCCTGCAGTTGTTCTACCAGCAGCAGTCGCTGATCGGCCGGACCACAGATGTTCATGTGACCGCCCGCGGGAAGCGCGCGGCCCGATTTCCCGAGCGCCGATGTCAGCGGGGCCAGCGGTATCAGCTGGGTCAGTTCGTCCGCCGCGCCCTGGGCGACTCCTAGCCCCATCCCCGCTGCCGCGGTGGCGGTGATGCCGAGCATGCGACTCTTTCCGACGCCCGACCGGCCCTCAACCAGTAAGACCCCACCCCGGCCGACCTTGGCCGCCTGCAGCAAACCGACGACAAGCTTCCACTCCCGGGCGCGGCCACGCCAACCAGGCCACGATGATCGGCAGAAATTGGACCTGTCGACAGCTTCGCGGTCAGCATGGGTTGAATGCCCCATAAATCCATAAATCACCCGTACGTCAGCCCGTGTCAAGTGCAGGATCGGAGGGAGGCCTGCGGTATCTCCGTCTTCGTGAGCGCCGCCTTCGGGAGGAAAGCCGTCGCCCCGCTCGCGAATACAAGGCCTTTACCTGGATCCATCCTCCTCGCACTCTCCATCAGTACGACATCGTCCCGGGAGCCAATATTTGATCTCAAATGTTTTGTCAAAACCGGACGAGCTGGCGGCCTACGTTGGCGCCCGGTTACGTGAGCGTGGCGGTGCTCGGCCGACAAGATCCACGCCCGCTATCGATCCACCTTGAGCCAGTCAGGCTGGCTCTCGGGCCATTAGCGGGCCATTAACCAGGGTGACGAAGGGTCAACCACGGTCACTCATGCCAGGTCGCATGCCCAGGTCAACACCCCTAACGGCCGTGACCCACGCACTTCCCGAGCTGACAGCGCGGGTTCGATTCCCGTCACCCCGCCGCTTTCGTGCAGCCTCCCCACCTGGCCGAGATCGTGAAGCGGGGCCGCAGGATGCGCAGGCGCGTGACCGTGGGTGTGGCACTGGCAGGGACCACCGCGTGCCGCACACTGATCGCTAGCGGGGCGTCCCGTCGCGCTCGCTTCTTTGGGCAAGGCGTTGGAGTTGCCCTTCGTGCACGTCGCTCACCCACTCCCAGCCAGGCTTGGCCGATGGGCCGACCCGTGGGTCGGCGGGGACTTGGCCGTTCCGCAACGCGAGTACGTACGCCCGATCCTGGTCGATCCGTGCCTGTACCTGGTCGAATCCGCCGACGGACCCGTGGCCGGGGACGACAATGTCAACGCCGCCCGCCACGCTCTCGAGCAACCGCAGCGCGGCGAGATAGTTCTCAACCGGGTCAACGGTGCCGTTCACGTCGAGCATCGGAATCAACACATCGGACAGCATGTCGCCGGCGACGAGAACCCGGTGTTCCTCAATCAGCAGCGCCGCGTGGCCGGGTGCGTGGGCCTGATGCTCGAGGATCCGCACCACCGGGCCATCCCACGGAATTCGTGCAGTTGCCTCGGGCAGGCCGGTGATGTTCCCGAGCAGTTCCAGCGGCACGTCCTCGGGGATGCCGAGCCGGACCGGATCGATCCCGCCCGCCAGCCGGTCTCGGGCAGTAGTCACGCAAAGCGCGGTGCCGTAACGCGGCGCTCCACCGAGGCTCGCGTGCCAGAGCAGGTGATCCCAATGCGGATGCGTCGAGAAGCCGGCCACCACGGCCTGACCCACATCGGACAGGTCGTTCGCGAGACACGCCATCTCATCGCCGTGGATCCCGGCGTCGATGAGCAACACGCCGCCCCGGCCCAGCACGACAACGGCGTTGCTCTGGCAGAACTCGCTCTCATGGACCCACACACCCTGTGCGACCTGCCTCAGCATTGGCCGGCCTCGAGCTCGGCGAGCTGCTCGTCGGCATCAAGGGTCTTTTCGCCGTTGCGGGGAAGCAGGGGAAGCATGCGTGCATGATGCCAGGACAGTCCGACAAGGACCGAGCAAAGCAACGATGACAGCCGAAGGCCGGGGGCGTGGATGCGGGCGTGCTCGACACAGGTCCCGCAGCGGGCACGCCAGATCGAGGCGATCACCTGCACAGGGCGGCGGTGTCCTTGGATGAGTGCCCACCCCGCCTGCCATCGACCCAGTCGAGCCCAGCAGGGGCGGTGACTTCACTCGCGGGACCACCCCGACCCGGCATGGCTACGCCTGGGCTAGATCAGGCCCTGGTCGGTCCAGATGACGCCCTTGTTGCGGCACAGGCAGAAGGGGTGGCCGATCGGGTCGGTGTAGACCCGCCAGCCGTAGCCGTCGGGACCGATGAAGTCCTGCTGCAGCGTCGCGCCGAGGTCGAGGACGCGGCGCTGCTCGGACTCGATCTCGTTCACTTCGAAGTCGAGGTGGAACTGCTTGGGGTGCTCGCTGTCGGGCCACTGCGGAGCGCGGTAGTCGTCCACCCGGATGAAGGCCAGCTCGACCTCGCCGAACTTGATGCCGGCCCAGTTCTCGTGGCTGCCTTCCTTGATCGGGCGGCCCGTCACCTCGGAGTAGAAGGCCGCCAGCTTCATCGTGTCCGGGCAGTCGATGATGAAATCGGTGAGTTGCAGCATCACGCGATCCTGTCACAAGACCCATGGACGGTACGTTCGGACCTCGATCATTGCGGTCAGCGGTGTCTTGACATCGAGACTTCGTGCCAGGGTCCTTTGTCCTCCTCGCTGCTTGAGTGTCCCGGCCGTGCCCGCCGAGTCAAGGACGCCTACGGCGTCGCTTCGCGATCAGCTTCGCAGACCCTTGACACGGCGCTCCCGACCTGGGGACCGGCAGCTACAAGGAGGATGGGGGCAGACCAGGAGGCGGCAACGTCAGCACGGCATCGCCCGAGCATGCTGCTCAGAAAGGGCTGCTCATCGGCCGCGCGTCTCATACGCGTCCGCTGATCGCGATCTTTAACACGCTGACCACGCGACATGTAGGTGGTCACACATCAGCGTCAGCGTCTTGTCCAGTCCCGCGACATGATTGACGGTTCTGTCCCACCACATGCTTGACGGATGCCCTAGGAAAGTGACTGGCCTTGCGGGGCCGGGCCGCCTTGAAAGCTGTGGTCGAGGTGACGGACCGAGATCCGAGACACGAGCACCGACAATTTTTTCTGCCTTGACAGAACTAGTATTCGGTAGCACAGTTAACGCCGCGCCCCCGGAACGGCCGATCGTCGACCGCTCCTGAAGGTCGGGGCCGGCCGCACCATTGCGCTGATCCCCAGCAAGGAGGACGGAATGTCGAAGATCGTCGTGTCGCAGTTCCTGACTATCGACGGGGTCATGGAAGGTCCCGGTGACCATCCGGAATTCGACCGCTCGGGCTGGGCCTTCCAGTTCGATCGCGGCGAGGACGGCCACAAGTTCAAGCTCGACGAGATCTTCGCCGCCAGCGCTCTCCTGTTGGGCCGCGTCACCTATGAGGGCTTCGCGGCGGCTTGGCCGACGAGGACTGATCCGATGGGCTTCGCCGACAGGATGAATGGCATGCCGAAATACGTCGTCTCCACGACGCTGGGCGAGCCGGGATGGAGCAACTCCACCGTGATCAGGGGAGACATCGCCGAGGAGGTCGTGGAGCTCAAGCGGCGGTCGGACGGCGACATCCTCGTCAACGGCAGCGGGCAACTCGTCCGGACGCTCGCCGAGCATGGCCTCGTCGACGAGTATCGGCTCATGGTCTACCCCGTCGTCCTCGGCGCCGGCAAGCGGCTGTTCGGCGACACGAGCCACGCCGCGAGCCTGCGGCTAG
>NZ_BOOQ01000064.1 GCF_016863315.1 Planotetraspora silvatica | reverse complement strand
CACCCCTCGAATCACCCAAAGACCTCATGTCCGAGCAGTTCAGTCAGATGTTGAAGTAATAACCCATCTGACGATTTTGCGATGTATGCGGCCATATGTGTTTCTGTGTCCGTTTAAGGGGCAGGGGATTCGCTGGTCTGGCGGCCCGCCAGGGGAATCCGGGGCGACACGCCGAATCTGGCAGGGCAAGCGCGTGAGGAGCGACGATGAAGGACGAATGCAAGGTCGCGGCGGCTGTGGTCGCCGGCTACTACCTAGGCAGGCACCACAAGCTCAGGCTGGCGGCCACGCTGGCAATGGCCGTGCTGGCCAGACGTTTGAAGGCCGGCGGCGTGGGCGGTCTACTCGAACAGGGCACCAAGCTGCTCGGCGGAGCCTCCCCAGAACTCGGGAAGATCACCGAACGCGTGCGTGGTGACCTGCTGGAGATCGGCAAGGCGGCGGCGGTCAACGCGACGAGCAAGCAGATCGACTCCTTGAGCGACCGGCTGCACCAGCGGGCCGAGTCGCTGCGAGCCGCCACCGAGGCCGCCGGACAGGCGGGCGAAAAGGCCGGTGAGGTCGCGGGAGAGGCCACCGGGCGGGTGGGAGAGACCGCCGGGCGCGTGAGTGGGGCGGCGGGAAAGATCGGGAGCCGCATTCCCAAACAGAGGGCCAAGGCCCCCACCCGGCCAGAGCCGGAAGAGGACTTCGAGGACGAGTACGACGAGGCGCCCTACGACGACGAATACGAGGAGCCCGAGGAGACAGAGCCCGAGGAGAAGCCGCGGCGTCGGCCGCAGCGCCCGGCGAGGCCCGTCACACGGGCTCGGAGGTGAGCTGCCATGACCGAGCAGGCGACTGAGCAGACGAGGGAAGGGCCGTTCGAGGCAGGGATCAATGAGTTGCCGACGGCCAGGCTCGGTCAGGAGTTCCAGAACCTGGCCACGGCGGTGGCCGAACGTGCGCTCTCCAACGTGACGGGCAAGTTGGACGGGCTCGCGGGCCGACTGACCGGCTATGTGGAGGACGGCGGTTCGGGCCTGATCGAGGCGGTGACCGGCAAGTCCGGATCCGGGATGCTCTCCGCGCTGACGGGGGGATCGGGGATCTCCGGACTGATCGGCACGCTGACCGGGTCGGACGGCGGGGGAAGCCATCCCATGCGGTCGGCTATCGCCACCTATGCCAAGGAGAAGATCAAGGGGATCTTCAGCCGCGTCGGTGGAGGCAAGGGCGGCAAGGGAAAGAAGATCAAGCTGATCAACATCGTCGAGTCCATCGACATCGGCGCCCCGCTGCGCGTCGTCTACGACCAGTGGACCCAGTTCGAGCAGTTCCCGAGCTTCATGAAGAAGGTCGAGACCGTCAACCAGAAGGCCGACGAGAAGCTCGACTGGAAGGCGCAGGTGTGGTGGTCCCACCGTACGTGGGAGTCGACGATCGTCGAGCAGACGCCGGACAAGCTGATCATCTGGCGTTCGCAGGGGCCGAAGGGATTCGTCGACGGCGCGGTGACGTTCCATGCGATCACGCCCGACCTGACGCGTGTGCTGCTCGTTCTGGAGTACCACCCTCAGGGCATGTTCGAGCGCACCGGCAACCTCTGGCGTGCGCAGGGCAGGCGGGCGCGGCTGGAGTTGAAGCACTTCCGCCGGCATGTCATGACGCAGGTCCTGCTGCATCCCGACGACGTCGAGGGCTGGCGGGGCGAGATCCACGAGAGCCAGGTGGTCAAGGACCAGGAGACCGCCCTGCGCGAGGAGAAGGAAGCGCAGGAGCGGGAGGGCCGCGAACCGGAGGACGTCGAGCAGGCGGAAGAGGAAGAGCCCTACGAGGAGGAGGCCGAGTCCGAGGAGGGCGAGGAGCCTGAGGAGGAGCCTGAAGAAGAAGAGGGCGAGGAGGAGTTCGAGGAGCCGGAGGCCGAGGAGCGCGAGAGGGCACCCTCCCGGCCGGTCAGGCCGCGCAGGCCGATGGCGGAGCGTCCGGCGCGCAGACGCGGGCAGGAACGGCCGGCCAGGGAACGAGACGAGGCCGACGAGGACGAGGAGTCCGAGGGGCGCCGACGGCAGCGCAGAACCCCGGCCGAGCCGAGGAGAGGATCGGCGTCGTTACGGCACGGCCGGTGAGGCGGGCTCCGCGAGCCGCCGGAAGCGGTGACGCTCGGCGCCGGGACGTCTGAGAGCGCCGGAGACCGAGCACCTGGTGGGGTCACATCGAGGGTGAACTCTCGGGGGCGTGACCCCGCCGGAGAGGTCCTTGTAAGAAGGAGGTGGATGGAATGACGGTGACCGTTCCTTCGGGCGGCGGAGGACTGCCGGACCGCCCATCGGGTTCGGGCCTGGCGGACGTCATCGACACAATCCTGGACAAGGGCCTCGTCATCGACGCCTTCGTCCGGGTCTCGCTCGTCGGCATCGAGGTGCTCACCATCGACGCGCGTGTCGTGGTGGCGAGCGTGGACACCTACCTGCGGTTCGCGGAGGCGGTGAATCGGCTGGACCTCGAACAGAGCAAGGAAGGGCTTCCCGAGCTCATCGGCGACGTCACGCAGGGCGTGGCGCACAACAAGTCCAAGGGTGTGGCCCAGGGAGTGATCGAGGCCGCCGGGGAGAAACTCCACGACTACATCGCGGGCACAGTGGAGGAACCCGAGCCGGAGCGACGTGTGCGGCGAAGGAGCGGAGGCTGAGATGTCGAGCTCTACGGAAACATCGCGGCCGGTGGGGGCCGCCGCGCGGGGCGAAGGCGGCATCGCCTGCTACGTGTACGGAATCGTGCCCGAGGACGTGGACATCAGCCCGGACGCCGTCGGCGTGGGCGACCCGCCCGGGCGGGTGAGACTCATCCGGCACGGCGAGATCGGCGCGCTGGTCAGTGATGTCGCGGTGGACCGTCCGCTCGGCCGCGCGGAGGACCTCGTCGGCCACGAGGCGTTGCTGGACGGCGCCGCGGCCGAGGTGCCGGTGCTGCCTCTCAGGTTCGGGGCCGTGCTGACGTCGCCGGAGGCCGTGGTGGGCGAATTGCTGGAGCCGCACCATGACGAGTTCGTCGCCGCGCTGAAGGAGATCGAAGGGCACGTCCAGTACGTCATCAGGGCGACCTACGGGGAGCGCTCGGTGCTCCACGAGATCCTCGCGGACAATGCCGAGGTCAGACGGCTGCGTGACCAGATACGCGGACTGCCGGAGGACGCGACCCGCGGCGAGCGGATCCGCATCGGGGAGCTGATCACCCAGGCGATCGCCGCCAAGCGGGAGGCCGACACGCAGACCGTGGTCGACTGCTTCGCCCCGTGCACCGTGGCGGCCGTCATCCGGGACGCCACCCACGAGCGGGACGCCGCGAACGTCGCCTTCATGGTTCGGTTGGACCAGGAGGCCGACTTCGAGATGGTGCTCGGCGAACTGCGGCGTGAGTGGGCGGACCGGATCGACGTTCGCGTCCTGGGACCGATGGCCGTGTACGACTTCGTCACCTCGGCCTAGCGGGCCGCTGGAGGGGAGGAAAACCAGTGGGACTGATCGGTCTGATCTTCACCTGGCCGGTCGCGCCCGTGCGGGCGGTGATCCGGCTCGGCGAGCTGATTCAGGAACAGGTGGAACACGAGCTGAAGGACCCGGCCGTCGTCAGGCGCCGGTTGGAGGAGCTCGAGGAGGCCAGGCGCTCCGGTCTGATCTCCGCGGAGGAGGAGTCCGAGGCCGTGGAGCGGATCCTCAGCACGATGACAGGCACGCGGAGAGGGTGAGATGTTGTGCCTCCCAGGCGCAGAGCAGGCGACGAGCAGGCCGCGGAGGCGTACGAGCATGAGGAGTTCGACGAGATCGCGGCGGTGATGGTCGAACACGGTGAGCGGGCGCCGGAGCCGCGCAGGCGGCGCCGCGCCATGACGGCGGTGACCGCGGGAGAGCGGGGTCTGCGGTACATCGCGGACCTGACCGTGCGAGACGCGGAGGCCGTCACGCTGGTGGAACCGGCCGACGACGGCTGGACGGTGCACGTGGAGATCGTGGAGGACCGCCGGATCCCGTCCTCCGGTGACATCCTGGCCGTGTACGAGGCCGAGCTGGACGAGGAGGGAGACCTGCGGTCCTACCGCCGGCTGCGGCGCTACCGGCGCGGCACGAGCGAGATCGGGGAGGGTTCGTCGCGATGACGGATCCGGCCAGATCCAGGCCCGTCCTGCGGGACTCCTCCTCCATGCAGCCGATGATGGGCGGCCGCGAGTCCTCCAACCTGGGCGACATCCTGGAGCGAGTGCTCGACAGGGGCGTGGTGATCGCGGGCGACATCCGGGTCAACCTGCTCGACATAGAGCTGCTGACGATCAAGCTCCGGCTGCTGATCGCGTCGGTGGACACGGCACGAGAGCTCGGCATCGACTGGTGGGAGCACGATCCCTGGCTGACGGGCAAGAACCGGGAGCTCGCCGACGAGAACCGCCGGCTCCGCGACCGCCTGGCCGCGATCGAGGAGCGTCTGGACGAGCGTCAGGGTCTCCCGATGCGCGTGCCCGAACAGCGTCCTCGAGAAATCGAGAGACGTGCGGAAAGACGCGAAGCCGTCAGGCGCGAAGCCGTCAGGCGCGAAGCGGACGTGCGCGGAGGGAACGTGCGCGGGGCCGAGAGGCGCGAGGCGGACGGGCGCGGATGGGAGTGGCGCGGTGGCTGACTCCGGCATCTACCTGTACGCCGTGACCAGCGAGGCGGGCGAGGCGTGCCTGAGGCTGCGAGGGGTTCTCGACGCGCCCGTGCGCAAGATCAGCCGCGGAGATCTGGCGGCTTACGTGAGCACCGTTCCGCTGGATCAGTTCGGCGAGGAGCCGCTGGGACACCTGCTGGAGGACCTGGACTGGGTCGGCGAGGTGGCCAGGGCCCACCACCGGGTCGTCGAGGGTGTGGCGGAGGCGGGGCCGACGGCACCGGTGCGACTGGTGACCGTCTACAGCGATGAGGAACAGATCCGGGCACTGCTCGCTCGGCGGCACGACGACTTCCTCGCGGTCCTGTCACGTGTCGCGGGCCGGCGGGAGTGGGGTGTCAAGGCGTACGTCGATCCGGAATCGGCGTCCCACGCCGGCCCCGGCGGTGCTGCCGAGCGTGAGACTTCAGTCGGGCAGAGGGCCGCCCGTCCCGGAACGGCCTATCTCCAGCGCCGCAAGGCGAACCTGCGCAGCCGTGAGGACCTGTGGCGCCACGCGGTCGCGTGTGCCGAGCGACTTCACGCCGCGCTGGGAGAGATCGCCGTGGCCGGCCGCCGGCATCGCCCGCAGGACCCGCAGCTGTCCGGCCGCAAGGAGTGGATGGTCCTCAACGGCGCCTATCTCGTGGAAGAGGAGCGGAGCACGGAGTTCGCCGCGGCCGTCGCGGCCTTCCGCGAGGCCGCGGCGGGAGCCGGTCCGGGAACGGGCACCGGTACGGAAACAGGCCCCGGGCCGGGCGCCGGTCACGGCGCCGGCATGGGCGTGCTGGGCGAAGTCATGGACGTGGCCATGGACGTGGAGCTCACCGGTCCCTGGGCGCCCTACTCCTTCACCGCGGTGGAACTCGAGACGGGAGGTCGGGAGGGAGGCGCGCGGTGACACCGGACATCCGCCGAGGCGCCGCCCTGGCCGAGGAGGGCCGCCTGCCGCCGGAGCGCATAGCCCTCGTGGATCTTCTCGACAGACTGCTCGCGGGCGGGGTCGTCGTGACCGGGGAACTCGTGTTGTCCATCGCCGACATCGAGCTCGTCCGCATCTCGCTGCGGGCGTTGATCGCGTCCGTGCGGGCCCCCGATGAGACGGAGACGGAGGCGGATTATGAGCCGTCCTGGCGGTGACGACGCCGCCGACAGGCCCGGCCGGGACACCGTACGTTCGGACCGGTGGCGCCTCAACACCGATCCCGAGGCGGTCGAGCGTGACCTGAGCCGCCTTGTCCTGACGCTCGTGGAGCTGGTGCGCCAGCTCGTCGAGCGGCAGTGCATCCGGCGGATGGGTGAGGGTGACCTGACCGAGGAGCAGGTCGAGACCCTGGGGCTCACCCTGATGCGCCTGGAGGAGGCGATGACCGAGCTGTGCGAGCGCTTCGGCCTGTCGCCCGCCGACCTCAATCTCGACCTCGGGCCCCTCGGAACCCTGCTTCCCACGGATCGATGACGGCGGTATCCGACCCGCGTGGGTGATATTCAGATGCCGCGGATGAACCCGGACGCGCCGCCGGCAACGCCAAACCACCAAGCGCATTTTCGACCGATATTTCAGGCTAATTGCCGGGAAACTCCTTGCCGCTTCCTTCCCACCCGGCGATGATTGCGAGATCACCGCCACTTCGACACGCTCGGGCCGCGGGCCATGCCCATCCATCCGGAAAGCGGCATCCCCGCCCGATCAGCCACCGCCGGAGCTGCCCGGCTCCGGAACCCGCCTGGGAGGGCTGCTCGGTGCCCGCCGATCATGCTGTTCGCGTCCTGAATACGATCTTCCATATGTGAATTCTTGCGCTGCGTGGTTGACGCGGGAGGGCAGATGACTCGCATGACGGCCGGGATGGGCCGTGACCATCGGGGCCGCTGTTCTGTCTCCTCAAGGGCGCAGTTGTGAGCCACGACGGGAGCACGCTCAAGCGATTACGTCGCGAGTGCGAGGTCCGAGTTCGGCAACTGCCCCTTCCTGTGCCCTTCGATGTGCGGCGGTTGTGCGCGGTCGTGGCCGAGCAACGTGGGCGGCCCATCCATCTGCGGCCCCTGACCGGCGGCGCCGGCGTCTACGGGCTGTGGGTGGCCACCGAGTCGGCCGACGTGATCTTCTACGAGCAGGCGACCACGATGCCGCACCAGGAACACATCATCCTGCACGAACTCAGCCATATCCTCTGCGACCACTACCGGGTGCCGCAGTCGGCCGAGGAGGACACCCGCTGGCTGTTGCCCCACCTGGATCCGGAGATGGTCCGCAGAGTCCTGCGGCGCTCGGGCTACTCGGCCGTCGAGGAGCAGGAGGCTGAACTGCTCGCCTCGCTCATCTGGCAGCGGGCACATGCGGGGTCGGTGACCTCGACGCGTGGTGGAGCGATCTCCGAGCGGCTGCAGGCGGCGCTGGAGTGGTCCGAGCAGCCCCCCGGCCCCGAGACCTGATGAGCGTATGGGGCGAGTGGCTCCGTCTGTACGGACCCGCCGTCCTGACCTGGGTTTTGCTGGCGTGGCGGATCATCTCCACCCGCCGGCTCCCGCGCGATCCCATGAGGACGGCGGTCCTGCTCGCGCTCAGCGGCCTCGCCCTTTCCCAGACCGCCAACGCGCCGGTGGCCTACGCGGCGATCGGCAGGTTCACCGGCGTGCCCAATCTCGCGCGCCTGCTCTGCCACGTCAGCATGCTGCTGGTCATCTGGTCACTGCAGATGTTGCTGTCCTACATGAATCACCCACCGGAGGTGGCGAGAGCGCGGTCCCTGCGGCACGCGTGGTGGACGGTGGCCGGCGTGGCGGCGATGACCGTCTTCTTCGTGCTCGCCCACACCCCGGTCGACGACGTGCGCTTCGCCGAACGTTATGCCGCCACGCCCTGGGTCCTCGAATACTGGCTCGTCTATCTGGCCGAACTGGCCCCGGTCTGTGTGGGCTGGATACGCCTCGGCTGGCGTTACGCCAACCTGGCGGCCGGCCCCACACTGCGATGGGGTGTTCGCATCGCGGTCGTCGGCACGGTCGACGCCCTCGCCTACCACGTGCACAAGATGTTCTTCTTCCTGCAGCACAGGTTCCGAGCCCCGTACCTGGACCACGCTGTCAGCGCCTACGTGGACAAGTTCCTGCCGCCGCTCGCGCACGTCCTCATCGTGGCAGGCTTCACCATGCCGGTGTGGGGGCCGCGGGTGCGCCTGCCGCAGATGCTGGGCTGGCTCCAGCAATACCGCAGCTACCACGGGCTGCGTCCGCTGTGGGTCGCGCTGTATCGAGCCGTTCCCCACATCGCGCTCGCGCCGCCGGCTTCGCGGCTCGTCGAGATGCTCTGGCCCCGCAATCTCAGCCTGCGCCTGTACCGGCGGGTCATCGAGATCCGCGACGGCCGGCTGACCCTGCTGCGCTACCTCGACGCTCAGACGGTCGCCGCCACCTGCGGCGAGGCCGCCGCGAGCGGCCTGACCGGCCCCAAGCTGGACGCACTCGTCGAGGCGGCCACCCTGAGCGCCGCCTTGCGCGCCAAGGCGGGCGGCGCCCGCCCGTCGGGCTCACCGGCGCCGCCCGCCGTGCACGGCGGCGGCGACCTCGACAGCGACATCGTCTTCCTCCGGGATGTCGCCCGCGCCTACCGCCGCCGCAAATGGACGTACTGATCGGGGTGGCTCGCTACTCCACGGGAGTGCCGGCCGCCTCGACCTCGTCCGGCGTCATGCCCAGTTCGGCCAGCGCGGCGGCCATCTCCAGATCCACAGCTGCCATCTCGGTGGCGTCGACCCGGATGTCGCCGTCGGTCACGGGCGCGGTGGGGGGTGCGGTGGGGGACCCGTCGGCGGGTGCGGACGCGTTGCCGAAGATGCGCACCCCGTTGTAATAGACGTCGGCATATCGGCGGCACGCCACACCTAATGCCGACAGGAGTCCGCTGTAGCCGTTGCAGACGTTGTACATGTCCTTTTTGAAATTGCTGTCGATGCGCGCACGGTTGGGCTCGCTGAACCTGCTCTGCTTCTTGTAATTGCGGTAGCCGAAGTCGTGACGCTGGCACGAGGGTAAGAAGTTGAATCCGCCTGGCTTGTTCACCTTCAGGCCCGGGGTCGAGCAGCCGTCGGAGCTCCAGTCGAGTTGGGTGATGTAGTACTTGTAGCCCCGGTTGGTGAGGAATGTGCCGATCGAGATGCTGAAGAGGTACTGGTCGGTCTTCGCCCTGAGCGCGGTCGCGCTCAGGATCGGGTCCGCGGAGGCGGCGGGCGAGATCGCGACCATGGCTCCCAGTGCCGCGGCGGCGACGGCGAGCCCGGCGACGCCGGTGCGCATTCTCATGTGTTTCCTTTCGGGGGGTGCGAAGGACACGGGGGAACGTCTTTCGGCCGCCCGGCTCGGCGGCTCGTGCGGGAGATTTCGACGAACGCGAGCACCGCACATCTGCTGTGTGGATGGCCCGATGTGATGCGCTCGACAGCCTCGCGTTTATCTCAGTTGATGTAGACGCTGTGAATTTAAACCGAGATTAAATGAGTGTCAACTACCATGAATCCATGACGGGGGACGCCATTTACTCTGGCTGGTAAGCTGGGAGTGCCGAGCAGGGTCCACCACGGTGAGCGCACGGGGAGGAAGATCGATGGCCGACGCCGAACCGCGCACCGAGCGGACACTGGCGGACAAGCTGAACCACCTGTTCGCCACCGTGCGCCCGCGCGGCGGCGGGGAGTACAGCCTCGAAGATGTCGCCGAAGCCGTGCGCGAGAGCGGCGGCCCGACGATCTCGGCCACCTACGTCTGGCAACTGCGCAAGGGCATACGCGACAACCCGACCAAACGACACTTGGAAGCCCTGGCCGGCTTCTTCGGCGTGCCGCCCGCGTACTTCTTCGACGACGCGGCGACCGAGCAGATCGACGCCGAGCTCCAACTGCTCAGCGCCCTGCGCGACTCCTCGGTCCGGCAGATCGCGCTGCGCGCCTCCGGGTTGTCCCCCAAGAGCCTGGACGCGATCACCGACATGGTCGAGCGGGTGCGCGAACTCGAAGGACTGCCGGGCATCGCTCCCGACGACGCCTCCTGACACGGGGGAACGTTCGATCGGCCGTCCGGCGCGCGGGCCGACTTTCCGCGTTCGCAAGCGAGGCTCTTGTGGCCCGCGATTTCATCGCGGCTGTCGCCCCAGTGGCCGGCGCCGGCACATCCTGATTCGGTGGTCCCGCTCCCCCAGGTCCATCAACAAGTCGGACTGCCGGGCGACCCGGCAACCGTGATCCACGGCAGAGCAGCGGTGGCATCGGGAGCTAGGATTACCTATCCATCATTGACTTCCCTAATGGCATTAGTGAATCCTTGAGCATGTAGAGCGAAGGAGGAGAGACGTGGACCGGCGGGCACGCAGGCGCGAAGAGACCATCAGCGAGATCCTCGACCTGTCAGTGGAGGTCATGGCGGAAGAAGGTGTCGCCGCGCTGAGCCTGGCCGAGGTGGCACGGCGAATGGGGATGCGGACACCCTCGCTGTATCAGTACTTCCCGTCGAAGACGGCGGTCTACGATGCGCTGTTCGGTCAGAGTGCCCGCGACCTCAACGAGACCCTGCACAAGGCCACGGCCGGGTTGGACGTGCTCGATCGAGTGCGGGTCGGCGCATTGAAGTTGATCGAGTGGACGCGGCGCAATCCGGTGCGCGCGCAGTTGCTGTTCTGGCGGCCGGTTCCCGGTTTCGCACCGTCCGCGGAGTCCTTCGCTCCTGCCGTGGACAACGTCACCGAGGTGCGAGCCATCCTGGAGAGCGCCGTCGCCGCCCGTCGTCTGCACCCCGGCGCCGCCACCGACGAGGGAGTCGCGCTGCTGAACACCCTGGTGGCCGGAGTCGTCAGCCAGCAGATGTCCAACGAACCGGACGCCCCGGTCGGCGAGGGCCGCTTCGAGCGGCTGGCGCCCACCGTCCTGGACCTGTTCTTCACCCACTACGCACCTCACGGAGGAGGCGACCAGCCATGACAGCAGAGGCCGCAATAAACGTCGGGGCCGTCCCGATGACGAGTCCGGCAGACGCCTACGAACTGCGAGCGGCGGAACTCGCAACCTGGGACGGCCTCCTGGCCGACCTGACTCCGGCCGACTGGGACAAGCCCACCGTCTGCGACGCCTGGACCGTCGGCGACATCGTCCGCCACCTGATCTCCCAGGCCGAAGAGCAGATCCGGCCCTGGCTGTTCCTGCTGCGCGACCGCAAGGCGGCCAGAGCCTATCCGGAACTGCGGCAGCTGGACGCTCACATGCGATTCGGGGCCGCGCTCCACGCGGGCAGGTCTCGCCAGGAAGTGATCGAGCGCTTCCTGACACTGTGGCCCCAGGCCAACCTGGTCATGCGCCGCCGCCCCGCCCTGGTCCGCCGCATGACCTTCCCCTCCGAGGACGGCCACTTCGGCGCCTTCCGGCTCTCCCTCGCCGAGGTCTACGACGTGTTCCTCCCGCGAGACCTGTGGATGCACCGCGACGACATCAGCCGGGCCATCGGCCGGCCGCTGGAGACCGGCGCCCACGACCGGCTCGTCGTCGAGCAGGTCCTGCGCGACCTGCACGCCCGCTGGACCGGGCACCCGGTGACGCTCGAACTGACCGGTCCGGCGGGCGGCACCTTCGAGATCGGCGACGGCACCCCGGACACGACCGTCCGGCTGGACACCATCGAATACCTGCGCGGCCTCTCCGGACGCGCCGACACCCCTCCCGCCGCGGTCGTCACCGGCGACCACGACATGGCCGCCCCCGTGACCACCGCCCGCGTCCCGTTCTGACCCCTGCCTCCGTCGCGCCGGAGTCGTGGCGACAGCCCACTCACGCTCACCCGTCCCCCACCGCCTCGACGGGATCATTCCGTACGCATCGCTGGAAGACGCACAGTACGGAGCTCTCGCCGGCACTCACCGACGCGGGCCGGATGCCCGAGTGAGGCCGGAACAGCCGCCTCGAGATCGACCCGCCGCCCGATGTCTTCCCGTTCCCGACCTTGCTCGCAGCCGTGCTCCATACGGGCGGGGAATCACGTATATCCAGACATCACATACCGGACATATTGAATTATATTATGACAGAATACCTAATATAGGATTAACGCCGTCAATAACAAGATAAGTAATCTACAAAAGCCGCCAATCATCGTTTGTTCGAGCGATGGTGAGGAAAATAAGACATTGCATGGATAACCCGACACAAATGCCGGGTCGAATTTCTCGGCTATTTAGAGAAATCGAAATAGGACACAAGTCCGTTCAAGGGGGAACCAAATGCCCAACTTGAAAAGTGTCGTCGGGGCTCTCGCAATCAGCACCGCGCTGACCGGCGGCGCCCTTACGGTCGCGACCGCTTTCACGAGTGCCGCGAACGCCGGCGTCATCACCGGTTGGGGCGATTCCGGGGGCGGCTGGAGCGGCAGCGATTGCGGACGCAGCAGCGACTGTGGCAGCAGCAGCTGCAGCCGCGGGAGCGGGTGTGGCAGCAGCTGTGGCCGCGGCGGCTGCGGCGGCGGCGGCGGCTGGGGCGGGTGGGGCGGCGGCTGCGGCCGCGGAAACCACAATCGGAACTCCAACCATCAATCCCAGCATGCTCGCCAGCACGAACACCAGAGTCAGCACCTGATGCGCGACTTCACCTTGCAGGTGTCGCCGTTCCAGACGAACTGCAGCCAGGCCAACCCGTGGCAGAACTCCAGGACACGCTCCGCCGGAGGGCCGACCACACCGTTCATGTAGGGATAGACACGATCCCGTGATCCGGCCTCCCTGGCCCTGCCATCGCCAGGGAGGCCGGCCAATGCACGCACGCCGGCCGGCTCGACATCTGGTCGATCCGCCATCGCCGAGCTGTGAGCGGCGATGAGTGCCCCGGAACGCGTTCCGGGGCACTCATCTCATTGGTCGATCGCCATGATGCCCTCGGGGACACCGGCGACCTCGACCTGGCGCCAGATCGAGCGCCAGCGGGGCAGCTCGTGGTAGCGCCGCAGCGCGGCGATGCCGCCCAGCCAGCCGGCCCAGCCCGGGTACGGCGGATTGGCGGGGTCGAACCCGCTCTGCATCACGGTGAGCCGGGTCTTGCCGTCCGAGCCTTCCAGCTCCCAGCTGTCGGTCTGGCCGTCGCCCCACCGCAGGGTCGCCTTGCGGCCCGGTTCGAACTCGACGAACCGGGCCCCCTCGGGGTCCAGCTCGAACCCGCCCATCGCGAACCGGCCGCCCACATAGGGCTCGATGTCGACGTTGGCGCCGAACCACTGGCGGAACTGCTCCGGCCGGGTCATCGACTCGAACACCTTGTCCGGTGCCGCGTCGATCACCACTGACGCGTGCAGTTCGGCGGACGTGAAGTCGCACTTGGGCGTCAGCTCACGACCGGCCAGATAGTCGGCCAGGTTGGCGATCGCCAGCGACCAGAACGTCTGCAGCGCGCCACGGGCACCGGCCGTGCCGGCCAGCACCTCCGAGAAGCCCGGCAGGTCGCTCTGGCTCAGCGTGACCAGCGTGCCGTCCTCGTCATCGGCCAGCTCGAACTGCACCGTGGACTCGACCCCGTCGACGGTCCAGGCGAACCGGATGGTGCGCTCGTCCACGTGCAGCACGCGCTGGTGCGGCTCAGCGCCGTCCGGCGTGGAGCGGCCCCAGAACTCGTACGTGCCGGGCAGGTCGACGTCGGCGTGCTCGGTCAGCCACACACGCAGCGCGGCCGGGTCGGTCAGCGCCTCGAACGCGACCTTCAATGGGGCCGGAACGACCGCGCGCAGGCGCAGATCAGGTTCGGTCATCGGGATCTCCCTTCGGATAGCAGGCGACGGCCAGGCGGAACGCGTCGCCTTCGGCACCGCCGTAGCGCGTGAACAGGTCCTGCAGCGTGTGCTGCAACTCGTCGAGGAACGCCTTGCGTTGCTCCGGGCGCACCCGGATGTCTCCGGACACGCCGATCGACGGCAGGTCGGGCCGGGTGAGGTCGAGCGTGGCGACGTCCGCCTGCACGTCCTCCATCAGGTCGATCAGGTAGCCCAGGCTGAGCCGGTCGCGGGTCTGGCGCAGCCCGATCCGGCCCACCAAGCTCGGGGACAGCCAGTAGGACCGGCCGGCCGCTTGGTAGATCCCCTCGTGAATCCCGCGCACCCGGCGCTCGGCCACCTGACGGACCAGGCCGGCCTCCAGCAGGCGCTTCACGTGGTAGTAGACCCGCTGCGGGGTCTGGTCGAGCTCGGCCGCCACCTCGGTGCACGACCGGGGCTCGGCGAGCTGCCGCAGCACTTCGATCCGCTGCGGCTTGAGCAGAGCCTCAGCCTGCTCGATCTGGTCGAGGTAGACGACGTCTCTCATAACGAAAATCAGTCTTTACGTACAAAAATTTTTTGTCAATGAGGCGAGACTGCGCGTTCCTCTTCGATGCGGGGGTCAGACCGGGGCCAGCCGATCAAAAGGCCGGATCCCCATAGATGGGATCCGGCATGTCGCCGCCGTCACTCCGCAACCGGGCCCGGGACTCCATCGGCACCTGTAGGCGCAGCCGCCATGGCGTCCTCCCATGCGCGCAGATATATCTCGATCGCGTGCCGGTTGCGTTGTAGCACGTCGATGCGCCGTTCGATGCTGCTGAGTTGACGTCGCACTCCGTCCAGATCTTTTGCCGGCCGGCACGCCGCGGCCTCCGTTTGTTCCTTCTCGGCCTCGAGACAGGGCAGGATCTCGCGGATCATCTCCGTCGTGAAACCGGCGTCGAGAAGTTCGCGAATCTGCAGGACACGGTCGACGGCAGGCTCGCCGTAGGTGCGGTATCCGTTGCCGCTCCGGAACGGGTGCAGGATGCCGACCTCTTCGTAGTAACGGAGCAGCCGCGGTGCGACACCCGTCTTCGCGGCCAGATCTCCGATCTTCACATCGCCCTCCTTGACTGGGAATCCGTGCAGCCGGTGCGCCTCGCCGTCGCACCGTAGGCGGCTCACCGTCGGCCGCTTGACCTTCACATTAATGGAAAGGTTTAGCTTTTCCGCATTCCCAGACCTGCCGAAACGGGTTGATCAAGGCCGCGTCGACAAGAAAGTGAGATCAAGAGATGACGACGGGTTCCAGGACGAACGGAAACAAGCCGGGCGGTGGCGGATGGACCGCGGACCGAATGGCCGAGCAGAAGGGCCGCACCTTCGTCGTGACGGGTGCGACCAGCGGTCTCGGTCTGCTGACGGCGCGTGAACTCGCGGCGCACGGCGGGAGGGTACTGCTCGCCGTCCGTGATGCGGCACGGGGAGAAGAGGTGGCGTCCTCGCTGCGTAGGGCGTATCCCGGGGTTGAGGTGGAGGTGCGTCAGGTCGATCTGCTGAATTTGAGCTCGATCCGCCGGGCGGCGCAGGAAATCGGCGAGGAGAAGTCCGTCGACGTGCTGGTCAACAACGCGGGCATCTCCATGGTCGAGCACTCCGTGACCGCGCAGGGCGCCGAGCGCCATCTCGCCGCGAATCACCTCGGCCACTTCGCGCTCACGGCGTTGCTGGAACCGGCGCTGCGCCGCTCGCCGGCGCCGCGGGTGGTCACCGTGACGTCGTACATGCACGAGAAGGGCGAACTTGATCTGGACGATGTCGCGTGGTCGCGGAAGTACACGCCTCTCGCCGCCTACTCGGCGTCGAAGCTCGCCAACGCGGTCTTCGGTGTGGAGCTCGCCCGGCGCGAGCAGTCGTCATCGTCGCCGATCACCAGCATTCTCGCGCACCCGGGCTACAGCAACACGCCGATGCAGAGCAGGGGCACCGGGATCACGGGGATCGTCATGCGCGTTTCCGGCAAGCTCTTCGCGCAGAGTCCGGAGATGGGAGCGCTGCCCCAGCTTTTCGCCGCGACCGAGCCCGATCTCGCCGCCGGCTCCTACATCGGACCTGACGGTCGGGGCGGACGGTCTGGACATCCCGCACACGTGCAGCTGTCGGCAGTAGCCCAGGATCCGGAGCTCGGCCGTCGCCTGTGGGAGCGCTCGCAGCAGCTGACCGGCATCCACTGGCACACCACGGAAATCTGAGTGGTTCCGCTGGTGGTTACGTGTTCGTTCTTTGAAGCCGGCTCAGGCCTCGGTCTGCTTGGCTGCGCACAGCTTGGCCAGAGCACTCTCGGACGGGCTGCCGGGTTCGGGTGCGGCGCTGAAGATGCGCAGATCAGGGAAGCTCTCGAAGCGCAACGCTTCATGCCACACGTCGAACTGGCCGACTTCACTGCGGTACAGGCGTACGAACCCCGAGGTCCTGACCTGTACGTCGTGGCGAGCCCATAGCTGGCGAAATGCATCGCTTCCCCGCGAGAGCTCCTCGATGAGCTCGCGCAGGCGCGGGTCGTCGTGGTTCGCGCCCGCCGCGGCTCGCAGGTGGGCGACATTGGCCGTGGCCTCCTCTTCCCAGTTCCGCCAGAACTCGTGTGCCGCGGGGTCGAGGAAGGTCAGCCGGATGAGATTCGTGTTGTACTCGAACCCCTCGAAGATGGCGCGGGCGACTCGGTTCGTGGCCAGTATGTCCAGGCGGCGGTTCACCACGAACGCCGACATGGGTTCCATGTACTCGATGAGGCGCAACACGTGAGGACTGATCCGATCGGCCTCCCAAGCATCCTTGTTCTCGGATACCCACGGGCGCGCCAGCGCGTACAGGTGCTCAGTGGCCGCGGCGTCGAGTCGCAGGGCCCGCGCCAGTGCGGAGAGCACCTGATCCGATGGGTTGCGTTCCCGGCCCTGCTCCAGCCGCGTGTAGTAATCGACGCTGACACCGGCCAGCATCGCGATCTCCTCGCGGCGTAACCCCGGAGTCCGGCGAAGGCCACCCGTACGTGTCAACCCGGCCTGATCAACGGTGACGAGCCGGCGCCGAGCACGGAGAAACTCTCCCAGCGAACTATCCATCCCAGCCCATGGTAGGAAGCACCAGGTCAAAGGCGGGTAACAAGACCTACCGGCGGCTGGATTGCCGAGTCCGGCGCCTCCCCTGGCCACGGCACGGCCGAGCCGAAGAGGAACGAGCGCAGCGAGTGGTCGAGCAGCAGCGGCGTCCCGGCCTCACGCAAAAGCGCGGTCGCCTCGTTCGCGAGCGGGCTGTCGGGAACGCTCACACCGGCGACGATTTCGGTCATGGCGTCATCCTTCCCGGCGCCCCGGCTTCGGCCAGACAAAATCCAGATACGAATTTCGCAAGACATGACATATGAGAAAACAAACGGTGCATCTGCGCTGGACCTCAGCCAGGGCCGCCCGTCTGGGCTCGGCCGACGTCGGGACCGGCGCGGTGCGGCGGATCCCGCACTCCGCCGACATCGCTCGTGCACCACTGAAGTGGCGGAAGCCGTCGAGCGATGACCCTCGCGTGACCTGCGCTTACGTACGATTGCTTCTTGGTTGGAGAACCGGGCGGAACCCCATGATCGGGGCACTGGCCGCGCGGAAAACAATTGCATGAACGGCTCATTTCTCGCCGAAGAGATAGGGAAGATCTTCGAGAACGAGTAGGTGAGAAAAATGAGGAATCACGCGAAAAACACGACCACGGACGCTGGCCTTCCTGTGTCCAGTGACGAGCATTCGCTCACAGTCGGCCCCGGTGGGCCCAACCTGCTGCAGGACGCCTACCTGATCGAGAAGCTGGCCCACTTCGTCCGCGAACCCGTGCCTGACCGGGTGTACCACGTCAAGGGCGGCGGGGCCTTCGGATACTTCGAGGTGACCGCCGACGTCAGCCAGTGGACCAAGGCCGCCTTCCTCAACCAGGTGGGCAAGCGCACGCCGATGCTCGTGCGCTTCTCGTCGGTGGCCGGCGAGGAGGGCTACGCGGACACCGACCGCGACGTGCGCGGCTTCGCTCTCAAGTTCTACACCGAAGAGGGAAACTACGACCTCGTCGGCAACAACACGCCGGTCTTCTTCGTGCGTGATCCCATGAAGTTCCCCGACTTCATCCACTCCCAGAAGCGCATGCCCGACAGCGGCCTGCGCAGCAACAACATGCAGTGGGACTTCTGGACCCTCTCGCCGGAGTCGGCCCACCAGGTCACGATCCTGATGAGCGACCGGGGCACGCCGCGTACGTGGCGCAACATGAACGGCTACAGCAGCGACACGTACATGTGGGAGAACGCCGGGGGCGAGAAGTTCTGGGTGAAGTACCACTTCAAGACCGAGCAGGGCATCCAGAACATGACCGACGCGGAGGCCAAGGCCATGTTCGGCCAGGATCTCGACTATCACCGGCGTGACCTTCGGGAGGCGATCGACCGCGAGCACTACCCGTCCTGGCGCCTGGAGATGCAGATCATGCCGTACGAGGACGCGGCCGGCTACCGCTTCAACCCCTTCGACATCACCAAGGTCTGGCCGCACAAGGACTACCCGACGATCCCGATCGGCCGGATGGTACTCGACCGTAACCCCGAGAACTTCTTCGCCCAGATCGTGCAGGCCACGTTCGACGTGGCCAACTTCGTCCCGGGCATCGGCCCCAGCCCGGACCGGATGGTCCTGGGGAGGATGTTCGCCTACGGCGACTCGGCGCGCTATCGCATCGGGCCGAACTATGCGCAGGTGCCGGTCAACCAGCCGATCAGCGAGGTGCACAACTACAACAAGGACGGCCCGATGCGCTACTTCCACAGTGGCGACCAGCCGGTCTACGCGCCGAACAGCTACGGCGGCCCCAAGGCCGATCCGCAGCGCTACCGCGATCCCGGCTGGTTCGTGGACGCCGCCGAGATCATGCGCACGGCCTACGAGGCACACCGGGATGACGACGACTTCGTCCAGCCCGGCACGCTCTACCGCCAGGTGATGACCCCGACCGATCGGGACCATCTTGTCGGCAACATCGTCTGGCACCTGAGCCAGGGGGTGGAGCGCTTCATCCAGGAGCGTGCCGTCAAGGACTACTGGGCCAAGGTCGACTCCGACCTCGGCGCCCGCATCGCCCACGAGTTGGGGCTCGCGGTCGTCGCACGCTAGGGACACGTCCGCGGGCGCCACCGACGGACCGGCGTAAGGACGCCGGACGACCTCACGGGAGCGGAGTCGGCGTTCGGCGAAAGCTGGGGGGAACATGGACGTCGGCCTCGGTCTGCCCATCAGCGATCCCGCGGGCCTGATGGAGTGGGCGCGACGCGCGGACGAGGGTCCGTTCAGCACGCTCGGCCTGCTGGACCGCCTCGTCTGCGACAACCCCGAGCCCATCGTGGCACTGAGCATGCTCGCCGGGGCCACCTCCCGAATTCGGGTCCAGACCGAGGTGCTGCTGGCCCCGCTGCGCGATCCCGAGGTGCTGGCCAAACAAACGGCGACTCTGGACCGCATGTCAGCCGGCCGCCTGACGCTCGGCATCGGGCTGGGCGCGCGACTGGACGACTACCGAGCGGCGGGCGTCGACGTGCACACCCGGGGAGCGCGACTGGACGAGATGATGAAAGTGATGCGCCGCATCTGGTCCGGGGAACCGTACGCGGAGGGAATCGGCCCGATCGGACCCAGGCCGGCCGCCGCGAGCGGACCCGAAGTGCTCTTCGGCACCTTCAGCCCGGCCGGAATCCGGCGTGCCGCCCGGTTCGGCGACGGTTTCCTGTGCGCGACCCACCTCACCGACGCCGGCCGCCTGTTCCGCACCACCGAAGAGGCATGGCGGAACGAGGGCCGCACCGGCCGCCCTCGCCTGGTGGCCCAGTTCAACGCCGTCCTGGGGCCGGATCACGTGGTCGAAGAGGCGCGTGACTCGCTGTACCGCTACTACAGCGGACCCCACTACCTGAATCTGCCGGCCGGGTTCGCCGAGGGCTCCGTGGCGAACATGCTCACCAGGCGCCGCCAGATCTCCGACGCGATCGCCCAGATGAGCGACATCGGCGCCCACGAGGTCGTGTTCTACTGCTGGGCGGCGGACGTGACCCAGGTTGATCGCTTCGCCGAACTGCTGAGCGGCGGTTGAGGCCCCGGCAGCGACCGGGGTCACGGCATGTCGCTGGGCGGAAGCACGATCAGGTCGAGCGGATAGTGTCCGTTGTAGGCGAGCCCGTGCTGGTTCCAGACGACGTCTTCCGGGCGTGGCTGGACGTTTCCGGCCTTGTCCTTCGCGCGCGACATCACGCGGTACTGTCCGGGCTTCACCCCTGGCCACGGCACCTCGAAACGCACCCACATATAGGGCTCGGGCGTGCTCAGCAGCCTTGCCGTACGCCATGGCATCTCCGTGACCCATCGGCCGGGCGAGGCGAGCTTCTCCACGGAGACGTCGACGCTTTCGATCGCACCGGCCCCGGACCAGGCCCGCCCGCGCAGGGTGATGTCACCCGGAGCGAGCGTGATCTCCCTGTCGTGCTCGATGGCGCTGCGCACGGGACCGACGCTCACGGAGGCCGGCGTGGGATAGGCGGGACCGGTGAGCATGTGATTCGTCTGCAGCCCTGCGGGCGGTATGCGGTGCTTCGACACCTCGATCTCACCTAGCCACTTGACATAGGTGACGGCGACCCAGCCCGAGAGCAGCAGGCGGAGCGGGTAGCCGTGGTCGATGGGCAGGTCCTGTCCGTTCATGCCGTACACCAGCAGGGTGTCGTCCTTGAGCACCTTGTCGGCAGGGGCGACCTGGGAGTAGTGGACCGTCCCACCGGGGAAGCCCGGGTCGGCGATGACGTCCAGCCCTGTGAACTTCACATCCACCGGGGAGTCGGCCCCCGCCGCCGCCAGCACGTCCTTGGCCCGTACCCCTTTCCACTCGGCGGCGCCCACCGCACCGAAATGCCACTGCGTGTAGCCGACCGGAAGCCACCGATTGTCGGCTCCGCCGGGCGGCAGCTTGGGGAAGAAGGCGGCACAGTTGGCGCCACAGTCGATCGTCCGCTTCAGCGTCACGGACGGCATCGCCAACAACTCGTCGTAGGTGAACGAGCGGGGGCGGGTGAGGGCGTCGCCGTTGAGCTTCAGCCGCCATGTCCGGCGGTCGATGTCAGGAGGTCGGGCCCTGTTGTGGATGTACATCCGATCGTTGGGGATCAACTCCCCGTATCCGCCGGGCCGGCCGCCGATGACCGCATGCCCGACCGGGCCCCACTTCATCTCCTGTGAGCCGTTCTCCCGCTGGATGAAATACCAGGACGGCGTCGCCTGGACGACGAAATTCGTCGCGTCGGCCGGGGACTCCGTGGTCGTGTCCGTGTCGGCGGCGAGGGACGCCTCGCGGACGAGGAACGGCACTGTGGCGCCCGCCACCGAGTACCCCAGAAACGATCGCCGTGAGCACTCCACATCAGAGGGCTCCTGAGGGCGGTCGGTCCCGTCCTCGCTGTGGTCCGGCCGGCGAGTCATCACGAGCACCTCCTGCTGCTCAGACATGGCGATCAGCACCTTTGTCGGCGCGTTCCCGCCTGGCCCTCCTCCTTGCCCGCCGGTCCCCTCCAGGCCGCGGTTCGATCAGGTCAGCAGGGCACGGGCGTAGTAGTCCGTACGGTTGATCACGCCTGGCAGGGCGAAGAAGTAGCCCCCGCCCGTCGGGCTGATATACGGGACGAGCATTTCGCTCTCCAGCCGCTGCTGCATCTCGACGTAGGTGCGCAGCCGGCGCTGGAAGCAGCAGAAGGCGTGCCCGGCATCCATGCGCCCGTTGACGTCCGGCGCGCGCATGTACTGGTAGCTGCGGCGCCAGATGTGCACCGGGGGCACCTTGGCCGGGACGTAGGGGTTGGGAGCAGCGAAGGGAGAGTCGGCTGTTTTCGGGTTGGCGAGGCGGACATGGCAGTTGAACGGCATGACCTTGCCCTGGGGGTCGTAGACCGTGGGCGAGTTCTCGTTGGTGCCGCCGTTCAACGGGATGCCGGTGACCTTGTGGCGGCCGATGATTCTCTGTTGCTGTTCAACCGGCACTTTGTCCCACTTATCCAGGTCAAATCTGACGATGCGGACTACCTGGTAGGTTCCGCCGGTCGTCCAGGCCGGCTCGGGGGAAGGCGCGTGCGTCCAGACGAACTTCTCGATGCGGCCCTCGACGTCGGTCAGGAAGTGGTTCGCCACGTCGTCGTGGAATCCGAGCAGGTCACGCGGAGTGCCGCTGGGCCGCTGCGGGCTGCGGAACCCGTCGATGCGCCACCGTTGGCGCATCAGCCCCTGAGTGCGGGCATGAAGGTCGATCAGCGCGTTCACCAGAGCATCGGTGTGGTTCGCGCACAGCTGCAGCAGAAGGTCTCCGTGGCATTCGGCCGGGTTGAGATCGTCGTGGGCGAAGGCGGTCATGGGGACCAGTTCGGTGGGTTTGCGGCCGGCTAGCCCGTAGCGGTCGTCGAACAGCGAAGAGCCGAGGCCGACGGTGACGGTCAGACCGTCCGGCACGAGGGTGCTGCCGAGGAGGCCGGAGCCCGACGAGTCCCGCGCGGGCCGGGCGGGGCCGCCACTGGTCAGGAAACGCGCCCGCGTGGTCAGCACGTGGAAAAGCTCGTTGAGCTCACTACGGTTCTCGGCAGTCACGTCGTAGGAAACGAAGATGCCCTGCTGCTGCGGCGTGCGCGGCGGGCTGGTGATGCCGGATTGGTGGACCCCGTGGAAGGGCACGACGTCACCGGCGATCGGAGAGCTCTCCTGGACCGGCTTGCCCGCCACGCCGATCAGCCCCGTGGCCAGCGTCCCTCCCATGAATGAGCGCCGGGAGTATGAGTGGGACATTCCTTCACGCTAGGAAGCCCACGATTACTCCACAAGGTCATGACCTCGGATTT
This sequence comes from Planotetraspora silvatica, assembly GCF_016863315.1. Lineage (GTDB taxonomy): Bacteria > Actinomycetota > Actinomycetes > Streptosporangiales > Streptosporangiaceae > Planotetraspora > Planotetraspora silvatica. The sequence goes on along the minus strand of NZ_BOOQ01000064.1, from coordinate 11,392 downwards.
TGGCGGACGCTTTGTAGCGGGCGGGGCAATTCCAATAATCGAGGGTATTGGCGTGATGCGATAAAAAGACCCTCTTGGGAGAGCGCAACCACCGGAGCCGATCAGAGACAGGTGCGCATGCACGGCTTACAACACCTCTCACCGGTCCAGGGTGCCGTGCTTGCCGGATCACCCGTCGGATTCGGTCAGAACAGCGTGTATCCGCCGTCGATGACCACCACCGAGCCGGTCATGAAGCTGGACGCCGGGCTGGCCAGGAAGACCACCGCCGGGCCGAGTTCCTCGGGCAGTCCGTACCGCTTCATCGCGGCCGGCTCGACGCACCACTCGCGGTACTCCGGCTGGTCCACCGGAGACGCCTCGGTGAGGATGTAGCCGGGAGCCAGCGCGTTCACCCGCACTCCGTGTGGCGCCCACTCGGCGGCCAACGCCTTGGTCAGCTGGTGCACCGCCGCCTTGGATGCCAGGTAGGCCGGCTGCCAGCGAGGCCGGTTGACGATCATGGCGGACATCGAGCCGATGTTGACGATGCTCCCGCCGCCCCGGGCGACCATCTGCGCGCCGACGGCCTTGGTGCAGTACCAGAGCCCGTCCAGGTTGGTGGCCAGCACCTCCCGCCAGACTTCGTCCGGGGTGTCCAGAGCCGGGCGGCCGATGCTGATGCCGGCATTGTTGACCAGCACGTCGATCGGACCTAGGTGCCGGGTGACCGATTCCACCATCCGGTCGACCTGAGCCGGGTCGGTCACCTCGAGGCTGACGGGCAGCGCCGTGATGCCGGCGTCGCGAAGTTCCTCGGCCGCCCGCTCGGCAGGCGGGAGGGTTCGGGCGGTCACCGCGACCGCGGCGCCCGCCTCGCCCAGCGCCTGGGCGAGTGCCCGGCCGATGCCGCGGCTGCCGCCGGTGACCACGGCGACCTTGCCGCGCAGGGAGAACGAGTCCAAGACGGTCATGATGGATTCCTGTCGGTCAGTTGGCGTACGGCCCAGCGCAGCGTCATCGCGAAGTGCAGCGGCGCGCCCGGCTCGACGATCTGGTGATGGCGGGTGTTGAGGCCGTTGACCGGCCCGGACAGCGGTTCGACGCAGACCGCGTCGGGTTTGGTCTCGCAGACGATCCAGTGGCCGGCCGCGCTTTCGACGGTCAGGTCGAGGCCGGGCCAGTGCAGGGCCGGCGGGCGGGCGACCGCGGTGAACGAGTCGTCCCACGGCCGTCGGCCGGGAGATGCGGAAAGGTGCTGCGGGATGCCGTCCTCGTCGCACACATAGCGCAGGCCGGGTTCGAAGCTGTAGGCCAGTTCCGGCCCGCCGTCTATCCGGCGCCTGAACCAGGGATGGAAGCCGACGATCGCCGGCATGCCGCGGTGTTCGTTGGCCACCGTCGCGCGTACCGTCAGCGTGTCCGGCGTCAGGTCGAACTCCTGCCGGACGGTGCCCCCGAACGGCCACCGGGTGTCCAGTTCGACGGCGATGGCCCGAGGTCCGTCGACGGTCCAGGCGCGGTCGAAGACCAGACCGTGCAGGGCGTGCGGGGCGATGTTCGCCGGCACCGTCCACTCGCGGCCGCCGAACGGGAACCTGGCCCCCTCCAGCCGGCCCACGAAGGGCGCCATCAGGAAGCTTCCGTACATGATCTGGGCGAGCCCGGGCGCGTTCGGGCCGCCGGAGCCCAGCAGTTCCGCATCGCCGACCCGCAGGGACGCCAGGCGACCGCCGTCCGCGGGGTCGACCCGGATGGCGGCGTCCCCGGCACTCAACTCGATCATTTGACGCTCCCCGCGGTCAGTCCGCCGACCAGGTGCCGCTCGATGGCGACGAACAGCGCCACGACCGGTACCGTCGCGATCAGCGACGCGACGAAGAGGTACTGATAGTTGGTCTGGTTGAGGCCGACGAGCTGCTGGATGCCGACAGGCAGGGTGACCCGGCCGTGAGTCGGGTCGTTGAAGACCGTCAGGGAAATGACGAACTCGTTCCACACCTGGATGAAGGTGAAGACCAGCGCCGTCACCAGACCCGGACGGACCACCGGCAGCATGATGCGCAACATCCGGCGCATCGGACCGAGCCCTTCCAGCATGGCCGCCTCCTCTATGGCCAGGTCCACGCCGGCGAACTGGCCGTTCATGATCCAGGTGACGAAGGCGAGGTTGAAGGCCGCGTTGACCACGATGATCGCCCAGTACTGGTTGACCCCGTGGACGTAGACGACCTCCTGGTAGAGGCCGACGACCAGTGCGACCGGGGCGAGGACCTGCGTTATCAGCACAAGGTTCAGGAACGCCGCCCGGCCGGTGAACCGGTTGCGGGCGGTGTAGTACGCGGCCGGCACCGCGACCACCAAAACGAGCACCGTCGAGGCGACCGCGATGATGAGGCTGTTGCGTAACAGCGAGGTCAGAGGCAGCACGTGCCAGACGTTCGTCCAGTTGCTCCAGACCCAGTGCTGCGGCAGGTAGGTGGCCGGCACCGCGTACAGGTCGGCGCCGTCCTTGAACGAGGCCAGGAACATCACCGCGTACGGAGCCAGGAAGAACACCGCGACGACCAGCCCGGCCAGCGGCAGCACCACGGGGCGCAGGCTCGGCCATATCTTCCGCCGGGTCCGTGCCGGCGCGGGGCTCACCGGACGGACCTGAGGTCCCCGGCCCCATCGGTCGGCGAACCATTCGGACACCGCCGCCCAGGTACGGCCCAGCCGGGTCTGCTGGTCGCGATCGGCGTTCACCGCTCGCAGATACAGCAGCACCACGACGATGAGAAGCAGCACGTTGAACACCGACAGTGCCGCCCCCTCACCGGTGTCCAGCTGCTGGCGGAAGGCGATCTTGTATGCCCAGGTGACGGTGGTGTCGGAGAAGTTGCCCGGGTTGCTTCCCGTGATCACCCAGATCACCGGGAACGAGTTGAAGACGTAGATGGTGACCAAGATGGTGGCGATCACCAGAGCCGGGCGCAGGAGCGGCAGGGTGATGTGCCGGTACGCCTTCCACGGGCCGGCGCCGTCCATCTTCCCGGCCTCGTAGACCTGCGGCTCGATCGCCTGCAACCCGGACAGCAGCACGTAGGTGGTGAACGGGACGGTCACCACGATGCCGACCGCGACCACCGACCAGAAGGCGTATCGGGGGTCCTGGTACCAGCCGACGGGGGCGCTGATCACACCGAGGTCCATCAGGAACCGGTTGACGATCCCGTTGCCGCCCTCCAGCATGTACCGCCACACCGTCGAGGTCATCACCAGCGAGGCCGCCCACGGCACGATCAGTGCCCAGCGCACCAGGCGCCGGCCGAAGAACCGCTGGTTCAGCAGTTGCGCGAGGCCGAGCGCGATCACGATGGACCCGCCCACGACGAGCAGCACCCACACCACGGTGTTGCTCAGCACGTTGGCCAGCGCGGGTTCGGCGAACAGCCGGCGGTAGTTCGCCAACCCGGCGAACCCGTGGCCGACCCCCGTCTCGTCGGTGCTCTGCAGTGACGTCCACGCCATCCGCACCGCCGGCAGCGTGATCACCGCGACGATGAGCAGCACGCTCGGCGAGATCCAGGCCAACGGGCGCCATGTATGGCGCCGCATGCTCAGTGCCACCGCTCAGCTGCCGTTGGCCTGCGTCGCCGAAGCCTGGATCTGGTCCAGGACCGACTTGGTGTCCGCGCCCGCGGTGAGCGCGGTGCCGAGCTGCGCCTCGAGGGTGCCCTGCGCCTTGGGGAAGCCGGGGTCGCTCGACGGATAGAACTTGGCGATCGGCAACAGGCCCACATACGGCGCGAAGTCGGGGTTGTCCTTGAGGGCGGTGGACGCCGACTGCGTGGTCGGCAGGAAGCCCTGGCTGGTCAGGAAGCGCTCGTAGTTGTCCGGCTGGTAGAAGAAGTTCAGGAACTTCGAGACGGCTTCGCTGTTGCCGGGGTTCTTGAACGACATCAGGTAGTCCTGCACGCCGAGGGTGAACTGCTTGGTGTTGTTGTTCACCGGAATCGGCGCCACGCCGTAATCGACGGTGGAGTTCCACTGCTTGAACAGGCTCGGGGCGAAGCTGGCGCCCTCGATCATGCCGGTCTGCCCGTTGGCGAACGGCCTGAAGACACCGTCGGTGCGGTTCGTCTGACCGGGGTTGGGCTGCGTCACCTTGTAGACGTTGGCGAGGCAGTTGAGGAAGTTCAGGGTCTGCACGTTACGCGGGCTGTCGACGGCCCACTGGTCGCCGGACTTCCAGTCGCCGCCGTTGGACCACATCCACATGGACCACTCGCCCTGGTTCTCTTCGGCCCCGAGGGGCAGCCCGTATCCGGTGTGCCCGGCAGCCTTGATCTTCTGCGCGTCGGCGACCAGCTCGGCCCACGTCGCCGGGGGGCTGCTGATGCCGGCCTTCGCGAAGATGTCCTTGTTGTAGAACAGCGCACGCGTGCTCGCGATCAGGGGCAGGCCGTACTGGACGCCCTGGTACACGCTGTTCTGCTTGAACGCCGGGATGAAGTCGTTCTCGACCGACGGGGCGACCAGCGAGTCGGCCGGCTGGAGCAGACCGTTGGCGGCCCATCCGGAGAACTTGTTCTCGTTCAGGACGTCCGGGTACTGCTTCGTCTGAATCATCGTGCTGACCTGCTGGTCGATGTTGTTCCAGTCGATGATCCTGACGTTGACCGTGTATCCCGGGTTAGCCGCCTGGAACTTGCCGGCCAGGTCCTTCCAGTAGGCCTCGGTGGTGCCGGTGTAGGCGCCGCCGACGAAGTTGATGGTCTTGGTGCCACCCGGCGCGGCCTTGGGGGTGCCGGTTCGCAGCGATGCCTGCTCGATCTGGGGGCCATGGCCGCCTGAGCCCGGCTGCCCCAGTGAGGCGGGGGCGCCGGCGGACGCCCCACTCGTGATCTGGTTGCAACTCGCCTCGTCGAGGGCGGCCGCCGACGAGGAGGAGGGGCCGCCGGCCGCACAGCCTGCGGCGGCCACCACCGCTGTGCAGGCGCCGATCAGCGGAAGCAGCCGAGCCCTACGCCTTGTGTTCATATGACACCGTCTCTTGCTTGAAGAACCACGTCCCGGGGGCGACGCCAGGCCCGCGGCCGGACGTCGGGAGTTAGTTAAGGTTAGCTACATACCTGGCTCTGTCAATAGGTCCCACTGGGGTTTTCCTGAGCCAGCTGATCATAAGTGCGCAGGTAAATAACTTATGGCAGACATATAGACCCGGCACCTTCGGCAAGGTATGTTCGTGCTCCGTACATACAGGTGGGGATGGTGATGCGGTGAGGCCACCAGCTGGACCACCGGCCGGGGCAGCCGATCGATCGGCGGCAGGAGGACGACGTGTCCGCAGTCGCGTTTCGCTCCGTACTGCACCGCGACTCCCACGGTGCAGTACGTTGTAACCTCCGCACGGCCGTACCCGCCCTGGGCGCGCCGCGTCGAGTGCTCCGCGGTGATCGGGAGGTGCATTAGCGTGCGATCAGAGTCGACCCGCCCCGCGCCACCGGACCCGACGCGCCGGCCGTACTCGCCGCTGATCTCCCCGAACACGGTCAGCCAGGTGAATCGCGCCCGGGTGATACAAGCCCTCTACGACATCGGCCCGCTCTCCCGTGCCGACCTGGCCCGGCTCACGGAGGTCAGCCGGGCGACCATCGGCACCATCGTGCAGCCGCTGATCGACAATGGAATGCTCGCCGAGGGCGATCCCCAGCCGAGCAGCGCGGCCGGCGGCAAGCCGTCGCGGCCGCTGTGGTTCTCCCCCACCAGCCAACCCATCGCCGCCGTCCATCTCCTCCCCGGGCACGTCGAGGCCGCCCTGGTCAGCGCGGGTGGCACGATCCTGAGCACGGCGACGCGCGAGTATCCGGCGGACACCCGCGACACCGGCTCGGTCGTCGACGCGGTCAATGACACGCTGGAGGACCTCTTCACCCCTGACCGGCCGACGGCGCTCGGCGTCGGCATCGCGGTCGGCGGCATCGTGAACACCGACACCGGCACCATCGTGCAGGTCAATCTGGCCCCCGGCCTGGCCGGCCTGCCGATCGGCCGGCTCATCGCGGAGCGCACTCGCCTGCCGGTCTACGTCGACCTGCACCCCCGCGTCCAAGCGCTGGGCGACCGCTGGTTCGGACAGGGGCGTGGGCTGTCCACCTTCGCCTCGCTCTACGCAGGCGAGGCACTGGGTGTCGGATTGGTGCTCGGCGGTTCGGTGCACCGCGGGCCGGGCGGCGCGGGCGGCGAGATCGGGCACAGCATCGTGCAGGCCGACGGACTGCCCTGCCAGTGCGGTCAGCGCGGCTGCTGGGAGACCATCGCCACGCACCGCTGGCTGCGCGACCAGGCGGTCCAGCTCAATCTGCCCTCGGCGCGCACCCTGACGGTCGGGCCGCTGGCTCGCCTCGCCGCCAAGGGCCACCCTGGTGCGGGCGAACTGTTCGACCGGTACGTCGACAATCTCGCCATCGGCATCACCAACATCCAGCAACTGCTCGCCCCCGGGCTGTTCATCCTGCACGGCGACGTCGTGGCCGGAGGAGAAGCACTGCGCGGGAAGCTCGAGCAACAGGTGCGACGACGCACTCCCGCTCATCCCGGCAGCCAGCCGCAGATCGCGTTCTCCGCACTCCATGACGATTCGACCCTGCTCGGCGCCGCCGGGCTCGTGCTCTCCCGATCGCTCCAGCTCACGCCCTGACGCGATTGCGGCAGCGGCCCACCCATGTCTCGCGGACTCCGGCCATCTGCGTCGCCGGGCTCAGCGCCGGCCGAGAAGGCGCAGTTGGTGGGAGCTCAGGGCGGAGACGTTCTGGTCGATGGGTGTGTCGGTGTACTGGTGGATGGTCCAGGTCTTCCAGTCGGCAGGCGGCGTCACGTCGCCCTTGGCTCTGCCGTAGTAGGCCACCCACAAGGGGTAGCCGGCCAGGCCGTGGCCGTAGGTGTCGGCGAAGTCCCAGCCGCTGTAGAACAGCGGGGTGGCGCCGGTTTCGGCCTTCACGTACGCCAGCCATCGCTTGGCCCAGGTGTTGACGTGGTCGACGGACTGGCCGTCTGTGGTCTCCAGGTCCAGCACGAGAAGGTCGCCCTTCTTGGCCGGCTGGTCGTTCACCACGGAGAGGAAGTGCTCGGCCTCGGCGATCGGGTCGTTGCCGGGGTGGCCGTAGTCGTAGGCGCCGCGCACCATGCCCTTCTTGCCCAGCTCCTGCCACTGCCGGGCGAAGGAGGGGTCGCGGTACGTCAGGCCCTCGGTCGCCTTGACGATGCCGAACTTCGCCGGGCTGGCGCTCCAGTCGTGGTTCGACTCGTAGCCGGATACGTCCTGGCCATAGGTCAGCGGAATGGCGTGCGTCCGATTGGCCGGGGCGACGGTGGTCGAGATCACCGACGCGGCCAAGGCCACGCCGCCGATGACGGAGCGCAGGCGCTTGCCGGCGCGATCCAGCCGGTGATGGACAGGCGATACGGTCGTGGAGAACCGATGGGTTGGCATGCGGAGTCGATTCCTTGCTTCCATGCCGCCGGGCCGGCTCACAGGTTCGGGCAGGAACTGCCTCACAGGGCCGACCGGCAGACGCCGGCGCTCGCCGAACCTCGCAAAAGTGATCCCCGGCTCCGCAAAAGTGCGGATCGACGGCCACGCGCTTCGGGACGGTCCCCGGGAGGCGCGCCACGGGCAACGAACTGGCAACGAGTACGGACCATGAGGGTCATCGGTACACGTGCCGCAAGTTCCGAGTATACAGAATACATCATACTAGTGCAAATAGGACGTATCTCCACATAGGGCGGAGGTGCCGTCACGCTGATCACGGCCAGGCCGTGTCAGGAATCCTTCAGGTATGCTCCGCCCTTGAAGGGGAGTAGTCCTTCGCCGGTCGTCGACACGCTGGAATCTTGAGAGATTCCCGGTGGCCGGGCCCCGCAGCGGGTGGGCGAGACCTTCGACCCAGAGGCGACGTGCGCGTTGCGGCGGGGTCGAGGTCCGGAGGACGGCTTCGGGCGTGGCTTCACCGCATGGCGCGGAAGGAACCGCCCCCTAATGATCCATTTTGTCATACTCATCGCCTGCGCCGCGATGATCTACCTTGCGTGCGAGTGGTTCGTCAACGCCGTGGAGTGGGTGGGCCGGCGACTCGACGTCGGGCCTTTGGCCGTCGGAACGATCCTCGCCGCGTTCGGAACGGCACTGCCCGAGAGCGCCGTCACCTTCGTGGCCGTGGTCTTCGGGACGAGCGGGCAGCAGAAGGACATCGGTGTCGGAGCCGCCATGGGCGGGCCCTTGGCCCTGGCGACGGTCGCCTACGGCGTGACCGGCTGGATGATGTGGACCCGGCGACGTCACCGCGTCCCGGTGACGGTCACGGCCTCGACGGCCGACGCGATCGCCGCCGACTCCTCTCCGCCCGCCGGATCGGGCGGAGACGTCGGGGAGACCAGGAAACTGGCCCGAGACCAGACCTGGTTCTTGGCGATCTTTGTGGTGAAGGTGGGCCTGGGACTGGTCGCCTTCGCCGTCAAACCCTGGCTGGGCCTGCTGTTCTTCGCCGCCTACGGGGTCTACTTCTGGCGCGAGATCCGCGCCGAGTCCGATCACGGCGACGACATCGACCTCGGGCCGTTGCTGCTTCAGCGCCGCCGGGCGACTCCGGCCACATGGGCGGTGATCGTCCAGACCCTCGCGACGCTCGCGATCATCTTCCTGGCATCCCGCATCTTCGTGGGGCAACTCCATGTGATCGGGCCGATGCTCGGGCTGTCGGCCGCGGTCACCGCGCTGTTGCTGTCCCCGATAGCCACCGAACTGCCAGAGATCATGAACGCCATCATCTGGGTTCGCCAGGGGAAGACGCACCTCGCTCTGGCGAACATCTCCGGCGCCATGATGATCCAGGCCACCGTGCCCAGCGGACTCGGCCTGCTGTTCACGTCGTGGCGATTCGACGCCCCGCTCCTGTTGTCCGGCGTCGTGACCATGGTCGCGATCGTCTACCTGCTGGTGCTGCTGAAGACGGGCCGGTTCACTGCCAAGACCCTGTCGCCGGCGGCCGCCTTCTATCTGATCTTCGCTGTATGCCTCACGGGCCTTCTCATCTGACCAGGCAGCCAAGCCGCCGAGACGGCGTTCCCGCGCGACGGTGCCGGGCACTGCGATTCCACGTCAGGGCGCGGCCGATGTCCTTCATGATCGCCCGCCGGCTACTCGGGGCGGACCTCACCGCACAAGGCGTACGTGAGTCTCTCGATCCACATCACCCGGATGAGATTGTCCGACCGGATCCACTCCGGCAAGGACGGATCGTCTGCGTCGTGCCGTGCGATCAGCAAGGCCTCGTGCAGCAGTTCCCTGCTGTCGGAGTACTGATCCCGAGTCGGCCACCGACGGAGCATCTCGGCGTGGCGAAGCTTGATACGCGTGATCATGGTCGGGCCGGTCGGGCTGTCGATCACCTGGGCAAGCAGTGCGCAGGTGTAGCGACGGGACTGCTGCATTTGCGAGATCCACAGTCTTTGCAGGTCCTGCGCGAGACGCAAGTCGTCCTCAAGCCCGTTCACCCAGTCGGTGATGCGCCGCAGGATCTCGAGATCGTCGAGGTGCCCGTCCTCGTCGTGCAGTTGTATGGAGGCGAGGAAGCGCAGTACTTGTCGCCGGTCAACCACCATGAATCCCCCTTTAACGGGTCGTATACAGTATACAGCGTGTCTGGCGAAGGCAGTCCAAACTCAAACGATCATTGGGTGAGGCGTCGCCTGCAGATGGCGGTGCAGAGGTCCCAGGAAGATCAGACATCAAGCCGGCCGCACGGCCACTACCAATTGGCGCCGCCGTCCGCCGATCGCAGAGGGACCCGCAGGACGAAGTGAGCGCCCCGATCGCTGTCCTGAATCGTCAGCGTCCCGTTATGGCTCTCCGCGATCTGCCTGGCGATCGGAAGGCCGAGCCCGGTGCCGCCGGAATCCTTCCTGCGCCCGGCTGCCAACCGTACGAAACGCTCGAACACCGCCTCACGATCGCCTGGGGCTATCCCTTCGCCGTCATCGATGACCTCGAGCACCGCCGTTCCCGCGTCAGGCCCCGCATCGTCCCCCTCACGCGACACACGAACGGTGACCTTGGAACTGGCGTGCCGTTCGGCGTTGGCGACCAGATTGTTGACCAGCCGCGCGAGCCGTACGGGGTCGCCTTTCACCACCGTTCCCGGGGCCACCTCGCAAATGATCTGCTTGCCGGATCGGCGAACGCATTCGGTGGTGGCGAGCTCCGCCAGGTCGACCCACTCGCAGGTGGTCGGCGCCCCGGCGTCCAGCTTGGCCAGTATCAGCAGGTCGGACACGATCGCCTGCAACCTGTCCAGGTCGGTGAGCAGGATCGTGCCCAGCCTGACCACGTCGACCTCGTCCGGGGCCAGCAGCACGTCCTCGATCTCTGTTCGCATCGCGGTGATCGGGTTACGCAGGTCATGAGAGATGTCGAAGGTGAACTGACGCTCCCGCTCCATCATGGCCTGCAGCTGATCCAGCGTCCTGTTCACCGTCGTCGCCAGATCATGAGCCTCCCGATAGGAGCGTGACGGCACCGGGACCCGCTCACTCAACCGTGTGGGTCGCAGGTGACCCAGCTCGGCCCGGATGAGTCTCACAGGCTCGATGTATCCGACGATGATCCGATAGCTGGCGAAGATGATGAGGCCGACAATGATCACCGTACCGGCGACCAGCAACAACGCCAGAAGGGGATCGACGTAGAACGGGATCGAGGGTGCGGCGCCGTACACGGTCCACGTCTTGCCGTTGTCGGTGGCTTGGACGGCGACGACCAGGGCGCACTCCCCTGTTGGGATCGCCTTACCGCAGATGACCTCGGTCCGCTCGCTCTCGGTGTTGGCGGGCAGGAAGCTCGCGATGGGCGGCCGTCCGCGCAAGTTCTCGGTGGAGGCGATCACCCTCCGCTGCGAATCGAGCACCTGGACGTAGGGGACCACCTGATCAGGGATCGGATTTCGCAATTCTCCCCGGGGGACGAGAGAGGCCACCTCGGTCGCCGTCCCGTTGACCGTGGCCGTGCGCGACTCAGTCGCCAGGCGGTGGACGATGAAAATGACCATCCCGGACATGAGCGTGCTCAGCAATGCGACCGCCACGCCGAGAAACAGCATCAGGCGAGCTCTCTCCGTATACCGCCGAACGCTCACAAACCGGGCCCCCTTTCCCATGACCAGTCCAGCACGTGGACTAAGCCCCCTCTCGGCAGGGGGTGGCCTTGAACGAACCTTTACCGTCGCGGGAGCGCTTTCGAGCGGTCCGTGGCAAAGAAGAGGTCCGTTCTCCAGCACAGACCACTGTCCACGCCGATCGCGAGGGACAACCTGTCGCGGAGGCGAAGAGCAGCCCCACCGCGACGTCAAGGGACCCCCGATGTCCAGTGGGT
>NZ_BOOQ01000063.1 GCF_016863315.1 Planotetraspora silvatica | reverse complement strand
CATACACCACCCCGCTGGACGTGACCGGACACAAGGGTCAACATGGCCAAGCGGCTCGCCAAGGTCGTCCAGACCTGCTCCGGCTACCCGTCCCAGTGGGACGTCTCGTAGGGTTCCTCCGCGCCCGCCTCAATGAGGACGGGCGGCTGGCGCGAGCGGTCCGCGGACCGAACGGGGCGGAGCCCACCGCCCCTTGGACCCCCTACACCCATCCCCCGCGCTACCGCGATCAAGACCGCGCCGTGAGCGTTTAGCGCAGCCCGCCAAGTCGCAGGAGCAGCCAGGCGGCAGGCGGGCGCAGCGAGCCTCTTGAACCAGCAAAGAAAATCTGAACCGGGTGTGTGTCAATAGAGCGATCATTCGTTGGGTTGCCCTCTCTTTCGCTCGCCATCGTCCTCGCTTTAGATCACGAGGTCGATGCCGTTGTCTCTGAGTTCCTGCGGCGTGAGGTCGAGGTCGGGCTCGTCGGCGAGTTCGATGATCATCCGTCTCGACGGCCCGGAGGGGCGCACGAGCCACCTCCCGACTGGACCGATCATGACCTGCTGGTCCGTGCGATCCCTCCTGCCGCGAAACGGGTGTCGGTGAAGTCGCCGATCAGCGATTTGGGCCGGTGGGTGCTGCGGTGGGGTGACCAACTCGACATCCGCCCCGTCCTGCTCGACCCCCAAGCGGAAGGGCTGAGCGAACGCGCGGGGTCGCGGGCTACATCGCCAAGTACGCCACCCAAGTGGCTCGCCGAGAAGGCCGCCATCCTCAGCACCTGCACCGTGCGACTCCTCCGCTCCTACCTGAACCGGTCGGTCAAGCGGGCGATGGCACGCGACAAGGTCAAGAGGAACGTCGTGGATCTCTGCGCGGTGCCCAAGGGTCAGGAGGGCCGTCCGTCCAAGGCGCTAACCATGGCCCAGGCCGAAGTCGTGCTCAAGACTGCCGAAGGCACCCCGTGCTCCAGGGCGGCGCGGCCGTCATGGACCGAATCTTCAAATCATGATCGAAAAGGGTAGACACCCAGATAGACACCCAAGAGGCCCCCATGATCATCATGAGGGCCTCTGAACTGGAGCCGCCTAAGGGGGGTCTGTCCATTGAAAGAGAGACAGAGCCGTTCGTGTCGTCTTACAGTCCCTTCACCATGTAGTCGGATGGATCATCCGACACCCCGCCAACCTGGAGGAAGAGCACGCCCGCGGACTCGCGCAGATCCTCGATCGCTGTCCTGAGCTGGCCCAACCCACCGCGCACGTCCGCGCGTTCGCCGTCATGATGAGCGAACGGCACGGCGACCAACTTCACAAGTGGCTCACCAGCGCCCGAGCAAGCGATCTGCCAGGGCTCAACTCCTTCATCCGAGGCGTCGAACGCGACCAAGCCGCGGTGACTGCCGGGCTAACTCACGCGTGGAGCTCCGGACCCGTCGAAGGCCACGTCAACCGCATCAAGATGATCAAACGTCAGATGTTCGGCCGCGCCAACTTCGACCTACTCCGCAAGAGGATCCTGCTCACACCCTGACCCACCATCACCCAGAGCAATGACCTCACAGAAACCGCGCCAGAACCCAGCGGGGCGCTCCACCTGGACCCGCTGTCCATGGCCCGCTTCCCCTTCGGGCGGGTCGACGGCCGACGGGATGATCAGGAAGGCGGAGGTGTGCGCGGGCGCGAGGGAGATTCGCCCGCAGCTACCTGCGTAGCCCACATGCGCAGTTCACTGATGACGCTGGCCAAGCGATCATCGTCAGCCACCCCGGCCGGCGCCCAGGGCTGAGTCCGCAACTCACACTCTCCATCAAGATCGGACCACAGCCGCTGAAAGGAGTCTCTGATCTCGAGCTCACCAGGGTCCGATACTTCAAACAGTCCCCAGAGATCTTCAACCAGCTTGGACAGCGGTGTCTGGCCCGAGGCGTACAGGTCGAGGTATTCGACCATGCGGCCGATCAGCGCTCGCTGGTAGTCCCCCACGAGGTCACATTCTTGATCGTCGTGCAATTAGCGTGCAATTAGACAGGGTGACGAGGGGTCAACCACGGTCACTCACGACCGGCCCGAAGTCCAGCTCAGCGCCCATACGAGGCGTGATCCATACGCTTCCCAAGCTGACAGCGCGGGTTCGATTCCCGTCACCGGCTCCGGACATAGCATCGGCTGGAGAAGGCGGATCAGGCGGCCAACCGCGCGAAGGGTGCTTCCGCGGCGCCGGACCGAAGCATGAGCCGACCACGATTGGGGCCCTGTCCGGGCCGGTGATCCCGGTCAGGGCATCCTACGGGGGCATGGGCGGGGTTCAGCGAGGGAACACCGAGACGTCCTTGACCGTGTACCTGCCCGTCTTGACGGTGAAGAACGGCGCGGCGCCGTGCACCGGCGCAGTTCAGGGTCGCCGGGCCTGCGCGGGCCTGACCACCCGACCCTGTCGAAGCGACCGGCGCCGTTGTCTGCCACGCTGAACCCGACCCGCTGGCCGATCCAGGTCAGAGTCGATGGTCCGCTGGGCCATGGTGAACTCCATGTCCACCCGCCTGACCGCCAGTCCGACCAGAACCGGACAGTACCTATGCCCGAACCGGCGCGCGACAGCCCAAATCGGTATCAAACATCCTCTGAGACCGGTGCGGGCGAGTGATAAATGGGAAACTTCCCGGTATGGCGGAGAACGAGCCGCGCTCGCTGATTCCGCACATGCGGCTTGACGACCTGCTCGCGGAGTTGCAGTCGCGCCTGAACGCGGTGCTGGCGACGCGCGATCGCGTCCACCGGCTTCTGGACGCGGTCGTGTCGGTGGGCAGCGACCTCGATCTGGAGACGGTGCTGTATCGGATCGTCGAGACCGCCACCACCCTGGTCGACGCCAGCTACGGCGCTTTGGGAGTCATCGGCGAGGACAACACACTCGTGCAGTTCATCCCTGTCGGACTCACCGAGGAGGAGATCGCGAGGATCGCCCACTGGCCTCACGGCCTGGGTCTGATCGGATTACTGATCAAGAAGCCCCAGACGTTGCGGCTGGCCGACATCGCCCAGCACCCCGAGTCGTACGGCTTCCCACCCGGCCATCCCCAGATGGCAAGCTTCCTCGGCGTCCCCGTGAGGGTCCGAGACGAGGTCTTCGGCAACCTCTACCTCACCGAGAAACGCGGCGGAGAGGAGTTCGACGAGGAGGACGAGGCGATCGTCGTCACCCTGGCCACCGCGGCCGGCGTCGCGATCGAGAACGCCCGGCTGTACGAGGAGACCCGGCGCCGCGAAACCTGGCTGCAGGCCTCATCCGAGATCACCACAGCGCTCCTGTCGGGAGCCGAGCCACACGAGGTGGTCACTCTTCTGGCGCGGCGTGCCAGGGAGATGGCCGACGCCGACGAGATCACGATCGTGCTGCCGGGAGCCGGCGAGGGCACCCTCCGCATGGTCGACGAGGAGGGACACGCCGACAGGCGGCACACCACAGAGGAGATCGCCGGCACCCTGGCCGGGCGCGCCCTCCTCACCGGCGAGCCCCTCGTGGCGGATAACCCGGCCGAGGGCGACCTCTCGGCGGCCAGCCCCGGCCCGCAGGCCGCCGTACCGCTCGGCGCGGCCGGGGCCGTCCGAGGCGTCCTGTCGCTGGGCAAACGCTCGGGGCGGATCCCGTTCAGCGCGTCCGAACTCCGGACGCTGCACGCTTTCGCCGGGCAGGCCGCCATCGCCCTGGAGCTGGCCGAGACGCGTAAGGACGCGGAGCGGCTGGGGCTGCTCGAGGATCGTGACCGCATCGCCAAAGATCTGCACGATGTCGTCATCCAACGGCTGTTCGCCGTGGCCATGACGCTCATGAGCACGGTCCGGCTCGTGGAACGGCCGGAGGCGTCGTCGAGGTTGCAGAGCGCCATCGACGAGCTGGACGGAACCATCAGCCAGGTCCGCTCGACGATCTTCGCGCTTCAACCGCCTCACGACGCGGGCACCCCGAGCCTGCGGGCCCGGATCGTGGACGTCGTGGAGAGCGCCCGCGGACACCTCGGCTTCATGCCCGGTCTGAGCATGGAGGGCCAGCTCGACAACGAGGTGCCGGCGGAGCTCGCCGACCACCTGCTGGCCGTGCTCCGCGAGGCCCTATCCAACGTGGTCCGGCACGCCAAGGCGTATCGCTCGGACGTGACCGTACGGGCCGAAGAGGGATGGCTCACCTTGACCGTCGAGGACGACGGGGTGGGAGTCCCGGCCGGCGGGCGGCGCCGCGGGCTGCGCAATCTCGAGGAACGGGCGCGGGGACTCGGTGGCGCGTTCGAGGTGGCACGGGCGGAATCCGGCGGAACCTGGCTGCTCTGGCGGGTGCCGATTGCCTAGCGGTGGATCCGGCGCCCGAAAAGCCGTTGGAGATCCCCCCACGATGTAGTGGTCACGCCCTGGCGCCCACGGCGCGAGCGGCAGGCGGGCGAACGCGGCGGCCTCTCCGGGCTCGCCCACGGTCCGCGAGCGCCTCACCGCCGTCACGGACCAGCCCGTGCGCGTCTCGACGTCGTACTCGTCGGTCTCGAAGGCGACGACGGCGTTCGCCGCGGCCACCGAGAGCTTCGAACCGCTCGATATGAGGACGACGATCCGCTCACCGTCGGGGTGAAAGTTGACGGGTTGCACCGAGGCCCGGAGTGCCATGCACTCTTCCCGGGGGAAAAAGGGACCTACAACCCGGCCGAAACCGGGTCTCACATCCTACAGCCTGCCTGAACGTGCCGCCCCCAGTCAGGGACGAAGGTCCCGCTTCGTCTTGCCGTTCGACATCATGGTGTTCCTCAACCCAGTCATCCCCAACGAACAGCGCCTCAGTTCCTCCTCGCCATTGACGGCACACCTCGTTCAGCAGCTCGCGGGAGACCCATCCGCAACCTAATGATCTAGTGCTCGAGGCCGACTGCCTGGTACGACATCCAGTGAGCGATCAAGTCTCCCGAGCACCGACAGGGGCACGATCTGGGGGTAGAACTCCCCGGAAGGGTCCCGGACGCACGAGTGCTCGCCTGTCGACGGCTACCGAGACCGAGTCTGCCCGAAGCTCCAGCTGACCCGGTAGCCACCGCTACGCCACCGTGCTGATCGACGCCCAGACGCACGGTGAACAGGCAGGTCACCGGGCGGAAACGATCAGACGTCGTAGTAGAGCTCGAACTCTCCCCTGCCACTTCTCCACCTGCGCCGAGACACTGAGTAGTGCCCTGACCAGGCAATACGACTCGCAACGCTTCTGGTCGACTTCCGGCGTTTTACGACCTTGGACGGAACTGGAACGGAACTGAGGCCCCTCCGTTCCGGAGATCAGGTCTGGACACTGTATACGAGAGGGGCCTCAAGGTAGCGCGGCAGGCGCAAGACGAAGCGTGCGCCGCGGTCACTGTCTTCGATCCGCAGGGTGCCTCCGCCGGACTCTGCGATCTGGCGGGCGATCGGCAGGCCCAGCCCCGTGCCCCCGGCGTCCTTGCGGCGGGCGGCGTCCAGCCGGGCGAACCGCTGGAACACCACCTCGCGCTTGTCCGGCTCGATGCCCGGCCCGTCGTCGACCACCTCCAGTACGGCGACGCCGTGCGGGAAACGCGGGCCCTCGCTCTCCGCCTGCCATACCTTGATCGTGATCATGGCCTCGGCGTGCCGATCGGCGTTGTCGAGCAGGTTGGTGAGCAGTCGGCCCAGGCGCAGCCGATCTCCCAGCACCACCACGCCCCGCTGGAGATAGCACAGGAGCGTCTTGCTCGTATGGTGGCGCCTACTGCACTCCGCCTCCGCCAGTTCGGCCAGATTGACCGGCTCGTTTCCGCCCGGCGTGCCGGCGTCCAGCTTGGCGAGGGTCAGCAGGTCGGACACGATCGCCTCAAGCCGGTCCAGGCTCGACAAGACGGCGTGCCCGGCCCGGTTCATGGTGGCCTCCGGGGACGCCAACATCGCGTCCTCGACTTCCGCGCGCATCGCGGCGATAGGGCTGCGCAGATCATGGGAGGCATCCGAGGTGAACTGGCGCTGCCGTTCCATCGCTCCTTGCAGGCGGGTCAGCGTGTGGTTGACGCTTTTGGCCAGATAGTGGATCTCGCACGTGCCAGTAGGAACCGGTACCCGGCGCGCGGGACAGGTCGCGTTGATCTCGTCGAGCTCTCTCCGGATGGCGCCAACCGGCCGGAGGGACACGGTGGCGATCCGGTTGCCGAGGTACGTGATGGCCACGGCCAACATGATCGCGGACCCGCCGACAAGGGTGGCCAGCCAAGGCACGACCGACCAGGGCACCACGGGTGCGGAGGCATAGACGGTCCAGTTCGCATGATCCCGGTGGGCCGACTGCGCGACCACGATGTCGCACTTGTTGGCTCCGAAGACCCCGTTGCACACGACTGCATGCTTGCTGTCCTGGCTGTCCGGGGTGAATTGGGCCATGGGTGGCTTGCCGTGTAGCGCTGGTGTCGAGTCGACGACATGCCCCCGCGGATCGACGATCTGGATGTTGCGGACCCGACTACCCACCAGCGGGATGTACGCCTGGGATTGCTGCTCGACCTTCTGGGCCACCCGACCGGCGGTCGCGCGGACATCCTGGATGAGCGAGCCGGCGGCGAAACGATGGATGGCGATCATCAGTACAACGGCCAGCCACGTGGACAGCATGGCGGCCACCACGCCGGTGAACAGTGTCATGCGTGCGACGACGGAACATTTGTGTTTCGTGTTCATCCTCTTGGGCTCCGCACAGCCCCCACACATCTAGTGCGAGAGGCGAGATCGGGGGTGGATGGATACGGGACGTTGATGTCGCGGGTCCGCGTCAGCGGGACTATGCCCCGCGATATACGCCCCACCCGGTGAGAGTTTGCTGGAAACCGCGACGTGGGCTGCGTAGATGGGTACGCGATGACCTGTTCGTGTACCTCTACAGCACACCTCGGCCCACCACGGGGGAACAGGGCTGTAGGACTTGCACGCCAGGAACCAAAGCCATGCGGAATCCAGGACCTTCGTCCCACAGTGCGGGAAAGGTCTGCGGTCGCCTCCGACTACCGTGCCCGAGGCCAATCATGCACGGCCCACGCTGGTCTACTCCGAGCCGTTCTGGCGTCACGACGCCGTCGGGATCCGCGACCTCGACCCCTGACGGCGCCGGTGACGTAGGGCCAGGCCTGACCTCGAGTCGGCCTGTAGGCCGGGTTCGAATTCCGCACGCTCCCTACCTGCACCGACTCGCTCTGAACCACAAACTACCTGCAAAAACTCTGCTGGGGCGCTCCCGCCCGGCCGCGCACCGCCTCAGAATCGACGTAGACGCCCCTGACCTGGGCGGGCAGTGTTCGCGGACACTCGCCGAAGTTCGGGAGTGTTCGCCCCCTTGGCTGTAGTCGTGGCTGTACAGCCAGGGCTCTTGCGTGAGAGACCTTCTATTTACAAGGTCCCCAAACGATCTCCATAGCTGTCCGGATCAGTTCGCCCACCAGATCGCGGGCAGTCCAGCTGTTCAGATCAATCCGGTTACGTTCGCCGCCGTCCGCCCTGGTGGCTCCCAAGCTCGTGCATGCGGGAGTAACGCGTCCTCGGGCAACCGGCAGTGAGCCAGGACGAGTTCGGAGGTGGTCGATGCGCGCAGCGACAGCTTGCCTTGGATGTCGCGAGCCGAAAGGCCGTCGGTGCCGCGGGGGGCGACGAATCCCCGGATACCGTCGCCGGTTTTTGCCCACACGATGGCGATGTCGGCAATGCCGCCGTTAGTGATCCACATCTTGGTGCCACTGAGCACCCAGTGCCCGTCCTCGAAGCGGGCGGTGGTACGCATGTTCGACGGGTCGCTGCCCGCGTCGGGTTCGTTCAACCCGAAGCACCCGATCCGGTTTCCCGCCGCCATACCCGGCAGCCATGTGCGTTTTTGTGCTTCGCTGCCATAGCGCAACAGGGCGTACATGGCCAACGATCCCTGGACGGAGACGAAGCTGCGGATCCCGCTGTCGCCCGCCTCGAGTTCGAGGCACGCCAGCCCGTAGGCGACCGCGCTGGTGCCGGGGCATCCGTATCCGTGCAGGTGCATGCCCAGCAGTCCCAGTCGTCCGGCGGCTTCGGGAAGGCCGTCCGGCAGATGGCCGTCCGCGTAGGCTTCGGGCAGGCGGTCCAGAAGGTCTTGGCGCACGAACTGTCGCACCGTGTCGCGAATCATCCGCTCTTCGTCGGACAGCAACCGGTCGACATCAAGGAAGTCGCCAGCGCTGGGTGGTGCCACCGGGCGTTCGCGAGCGTTTGGCATTGTGGTGGACGCAGTTGTGGTCATCGGCAACTCCTTCCTCAGTCATGCGGTCCTGCGTTGCAGGTCCAGTTCGTCGAGCCAGCGGCGGACGCCTTGGCTGTGTTCGCCGAGGCGCGGGGCGCGGGTGCGATACGTGACGGGCGTGGCCGACAGCGCGATCGGGTTGGCGACCTGACGGCCGAGCGGATCGGCGTCATCACCGTCAGCGTCCAGATCGGCGGTGCGGCGGATCGGCGCGAGGCCAAGGTCCTCGGCCAGCGCGAATGCCTCGCCGACGTTGTTCACTGCGCCGGCGGGTACTCCGGCCGCCGTGAGTGCCACCGTCCACTCGCGGGCGCGACGTGTCGCCAGTCGCCGTTCGAGGCACGTCCGCAACTCACCGCGGTGCCGAACACGTAACTCGTTGGTCCGGAAGCGGTCGTCGGCCGCCAGGTCCGGCTCGCCGATGATCCGGCATAGTCGGGCGAACTGGCGGTCTGTGCCGACCGCCAGTGCCAGGGGACCGTCGGCCGTATCGAAGACGTCATAGGGGGCGATGCTGGGATGCGCGTTGCCGATGGCATGCGGCACTGTGCCGGTTAGCACGTACCCTGCCGCCTGGTTGACGAGCCCACTCAGCAGTGCGGACAAAAGATTGATTTCCACCCGTTGTCCATGCCCGGTCCGGTCCCGGTCGCGCAATGCCGCAAGGATGCCGACGGTCGCGAACAGCCCGGCCAGTACGTCGACGATGGCCACCCCGACCTTGGTCGGCTCGCCCTCGTGGGGCCCGGTGATGCTCATCAGGCCGCCCATCGCCTGCACCAGCAGGTCGTAGCCAGGCAGGTCCTGGCCGACGCCGGCGCCGAAGGCTGAGATACTGCAGTACACCAGTCGAGGGTTCGCGGCCCGCAGGTTGGGCTCGTCGAGTCCGAATTTGCCCATCGTGGCGGGGCGGAAGTTCTCCACGAGCACGTCCGCATGTTCGGCGAGGGTTCGGGCGATCTTGACGTCCGCAGGATCTCGCAGGTCGAGCACGATGCTGCGTTTGTTCCGGTTGACGCCGAGGTAGTAGGTGCTGTGTCCTCCTGCGTATGGCGGTCCCCACGCCCGGGTGTCATCGCCCTCGGGACGTTCGATCTTGATGATCTCCGCTCCCAGGTCGCCGAGGGTCATGGTGCATAACGGTCCCGCGAGCACGCGGGAGAAGTCGGCGACGATGAGACCATCTAGCGGCAATCGGGTCATGCCGTCTCCTCCTGACCAGGTTCGCTGTGTGGCAATGGCTCAGCGATCGCGTCATGCGATGGCGTGCGCGTAATGGTGAAGAATTCAGCGCCAAAAGCGCGGCGCCTGAGATGCGACGTGGCGGAATAGACCCAGCAGGCCTGCGCAGATCTAGACGACCGAATGAGTGGCGTTGTCCGCCGGTCGTTCCGTATGACCTGCAGGGAACCAGATGTCGCACGCCTGGGGCGCGGCCTCGGCCGCGCGATCGTCGAGCTGCTCAAGGGTGAGGCTGCTGATGGGGTGAGCGACCACGACCATCTCGAGGCCGGCCATCTCGAGGCCGGCCATCCCCCTGGCCTCCCGCTGTAGCCGAGCTTCGTGCTCGAACTCCGTGGTGACAATGACTGCGGCGGGAGTCCCGGCCTGTTCGAGTCGCACGCCGTCGTTGACACACGAGGAGGTGCACGAACCACAGTCCCCAATGGCGATCAGTGCCACGTCGTTCTCCGCCGCGATCGCGGCGATGACCTCGGGGGACGCATCGGAGGAGAAGTGCTCCTTGTCGTAGAAGTTCACAGACTCGAACCGCGTTCCACCCGCCTCGAGGGCTCGCACTGTCGCGCGCAGCAACTTCGCCGCGTTCCATTTCGTGTTGCTGAGTACGCCGAGACGCAAACGCACCATCTCGCGTGCACGCGGGGCGAGGGGACTCTGCTCCACCTCCACGACTCCACGCGGGTCATAGATCCGGACGCTGTCGGATGTCATCATCGTGAGCCTCCTTGCTGTGAGCGGCGCAGAGCGCCGAGTACGTTCAGGGCTGTCGGTTCTGTCGCTCCGGCCTAGTTGTCCGGTTTTGTCACAGCCGGCAGGACCCGTCGGAGCACTCAAGCTCCCTCGCCGGGCTGCTGAATGTGGTGTCGCCATCGACCGCACGGAGTACCGGCGTCGTCGCCGTGCTCCAACCGGGAAGAAACGCCGAGAACCGGCCGGCAGCACCACCCGCGACGAACAGGTGGATGTCGTCCGGGGTGAACACGATCGGCAGACGCTGCCCAGACCGACGCGGATACCATTTCGGCAGGTTCCGGTTATAGGTGACCCCGCCGGGCGGGGCGTAACGGTTGCCGTAGCTCACCTCGTCCCACGAGTTCATGCCGGTGAACCACAGGTAGCGGCGGACGTCGTCCCTGGTCCATCCGTGCGAGGCGATCGTGCGGGCGTGCTCCACTCCGATGACCACCGTGCATGAGCCACCCAGCACTGCGTTGTTGTGCGCGATCGTGGCCATGGCCGAGGCGATGCTGTCCAGGATCCCTTGCGGATCATCGGAGACGTGATTTGTCACGCTGTGTGGAGCCTCAGCGGCGATCACCAGGACGGTGCTGTCGTCGGGCATGTAGCCGTGCTCGACGTGATAGGGCGCCCAAGGGCTGGCTTTCTCGTTCTCCGCGATGCAGTAGGTGTACTTTCCCGGATGCCCCAGGGTGCTCTTATCGAGTTCGCCGGGAATGCCGCCGCCGACACTGAGCATGATGAGCCGAAGGGCCCGCCCGACCGTTGCGTTGGCCCGGTTGCCCGAGCCGAACACATTCCCGCCCGAATTCATGCCGATCCGGCGTGCGATCGGCCCGTTGACCACGACCAGCGGTGCGACCACGTGAGTGGTCGCCTGGATTCCGTTGAGGTTGAATCGGGCGTCGCACATCGCCAGCGCTGCGGCACGGACCACCGGGGCGTACTCCGGCTTACAGCCGGCCATCACCATGTTCACCGCCAGCAACTCCCGGGTGAGGCTGCCCCACCGTGGAGGAACACGGGCCTCCAAGTGCTGGGGCTCACCACCCAGGGTCTCGACTACCGCCGCCACCCGATCCGGAGTGGGCGGCACGACCGGCAACCCGTCGCTCCACGGCTGCTCGAAGTAGCGCTCCACCAGATCGAGGTAATCGGTGGGCGATTCGATGAGAGTCATCTTGGTCCCGCCTCCTGCACCTATGTGGACTGACGCAAACTCAGACTAAGCAGCGGCTACATGTAATGTCCAAGACATATTGGGTCATGCAATATATACTGTGGATATGATGGAGTTGGACATGCGGCTGCTGCGGTACTTCGTCACCGTCGCCGAGGAGCGTCACTTCGGGCGTGCGGCGCAGCGCCTGCATATCGCCCAGCCACCCCTGAGCCAGCAGATCCGTAAGCTGGAGCGCCAGCTCCAAGTTCAGCTCATCGACCGGTCACGCCGACCGATCGAGCTCACCGACGCTGGTCAGGCGCTCTTCGAAGAAGGCCGCTTGGCTATCACCCACAGCGAACGAGCGTTCGCAGCCGCCCGCCGAGCGGCCAGCGGCCACCTTGGCCACCTGCGCATCGGCGCACTGCAGGCCGCCGTCGACGGAGTCGTCCCCTACGTCATGCGCGAACACCGCCGGGAGTTTCCCGACGTCAAGCTCGACATTGTCGAACAAGGCACCGCACAGCAGGTCGCTCAACTCCTCGAACACCGGCTGGATATCGGATTCCTCCGCGGCCCGATCGACGAGCCCGGCCTGGCCGTCGAGACCCTCATCGAAGACCCGCTCGCGGTCGTCGTCCCGGACGAACATCCACTCGCGAACAAGGCCCAGATCGCCGCCGCCGACCTTGCCCAAGAGCCGCTCATCCTGTGGACGCGCGCCGCGGCCCCGACCACCTATGCCGATATCGTCGAACTTTTCCGCATACACGACATCCAGCCACCGGTCGCCGACGAATCACCCCGGATCCAAACCATCCTGGCGCTCGTGGCCGCCGAGATCGGGATTGCTCTGCTGCCCACGTCGTTCATGAATCTCGGCCGCCACGGCGTTCGATTCGTTCCTGTGCGCCCGCCGCTACCACACCGACCGCTTGCTCTCGCCTGGCGTACCGAAAACCCTTCGGCCACGCTCGCCGCGTTCATCACCGTCGCTCGCCGCACTGCGCCCCGTTACCTCGAAGGCCTCACCCAGCGCAGCACCGATCCCGTGCCGCACAAAAATGGATCGCTACGTTGACCCCGGCTCGACCTCGGCGATCCGCAGGGGAAGCCCACTGAGGGCCGACAGTGCTTGAAGGTTGCCGGCGTGCTGGTGCGCCTTGCCGGAGTACCAGGCGCCGGAAACCGGCGAGAGCAAACCCAAGTGGGTCGGCGGTTTCGCCACGGAAGACGACGCCAAGGCCGCCCGGGACGAAGCGCGGGTGAACTCCCGGAGGGGCGAGTACGTCGACCGGAACGAGATCACTGTCGGCGAGTACCTCGACATGTGGATCGAGGACCACGCCATGGAGATCAAGCCGGGAACGCTTGAGGACTACCGGATCAGCATCCGCCTCTACATCAAGCCGTACATCGGTAACACCAGGCTCCAGGCGGTTCGCCCCTCCGTGATCACCAAGCTGTACCGGGATCTGCTCGCCCAGGGCGGGCGTGGCAAGAAGCCGCTCGCGGTTTCGACCGTCATCCACACTCACGCGATCCTTCGCCGGGCTTTCCGTGATGCCGTCCTAGTCCACGAGTACCTGAGCAGTTCCCCCGTCGAAAAGGCCAAGCGCCCCCGCACGGATGCAAAGGAACCCGGAATGATCTGGTCGGCCGGCCAACTCCGAACCTTTCTGCAACTGGCTCGATCGCATCGGCTCTATGCCTTCTTCCATCTGGCCGCCTACACGGGCGCCCGGCGCGGTGAGCTTCTCAACCTGCGATGGGCTGACGTCGATCTGGAGGGGAAGCAGGTCACCGTCAAAGGCTCGACAGGCGTGGTCGATGGTGAGCACATCGCGGGCACAACCAAGAGCGGTCGGACGCGGGTGGTCACGATCGACGAAAGAACGGTGACCGTGCTGCGAGAGCACCTTGCAGCGCGGGAGGTGGAAAGGCGCCGGATCGGTGATGCCTGGAAGGTCGAAGACAACGGCCATATCTTCACCACCGCATGGGGCGGCCCGATCTACCCGACCACCGTGACGGCGCTGCCGGGCAAGCTCATCAAGGCGTACAACGAGCCTGCGGACAAGGGGCGGACCCCCGCCGAACTCCTGCCCTACGCCCGTCTGCACGATCTCCGCCACATCCACGCGACGACGCTGCTCCTGGCCGGCGTCCCGGTCCATGTGGTCGCGGCTCGACTAGGACATGCCGATCCGGCGATCACACTCCGCGTATACGCCCACGTGATCCGCTCAGCTGAAGCTGCCGCCGCAGATATGGCAAGGGTGTTAGCAAAAGGCCCCCTCGGATCATCCGAGAGGGCCTCTGAGCTGGAGCCGCCTAAGGGAATCGAACCCTTGACCCCTTCATTACGAGTGAAGTGCAAGCCCCTCGTAGATGACTCGCCATCCTGCTCAATCGGTAGATGCGGGTTGGTGGAGTGTGATCGCGTGAGGGGCTGTTGCTGTACTCACTGCTGTACAGCAGTTACTGGTATGCCTGGCAGCCTTGCCGAGGACTTCACGCGCGAAGGAGACGATGACGTGGCTGGTTGGTCTGCAATGGGCGGTACTCACGAGTTCTTCGTACCTGATGACCATCACGCACGGGAATTGGCACAAGCGTTGGCGGCGCATGGATTCGCCCGAGTCACTGCTTGGCCATCACCCCAAGGGGTCTGGAGGGTGACTGCCCTCGACGAGGGACCGTATCCCGTCGACGCCACAGGTCACCGCATGATCGACGCAGTCGCCCGCGCCGCCGCCGCCGTCGCCCGCAAGCACAGCGGCTACCCACAGGGTGGAAGCCGCTGCGACGTCAGCATGCTGCCCGCCCTCCACAACGCCGATGTTCCGATCGTCTGCACCAACCCAGGCGCACACCCCCCGACCCCTGCCGTCGTGGTCGTCGCCCCGCCACCACCAGCACCGCTGGCGTTGACTCCCGACACCGCACAGGACGTGCCTATCGACCTGTCCGGACTGGACGACATCCCATGGGCCGACCTGGCGCACGCCCACGGTTCCGCCGAGGACATCCCCGAACTCTTGCGCGCACTGGCAGATCCGTTCGGCGACTGGAACCCGACCCTCGACGAACTATTCGGCGACAACCTCCTGCATCAGGGGTCCTGCTATTCGGCCACCGCGCCCGCGCTGCCGTTCCTCACGCGCATGATCGTCTCTGGGGCCCTCCCCGCCAGACAGCGACTCGACCTTTATGTATGGCTCCTCATCGCGGCCGACCGATGGGCCGACAGCCTGCTCGGCGACGCCGACCGCGCCGTGGTCCAGGGCGGCCTACCTATACCTGCGACATGGACGGAGGACGTTCACCTCGTCGTCGGCGACCAACTGTCGAGGCTCCTGTCGCAATGGGAGACAGAGCCGCCCGCGGTGAGATTCGTGCTGGCCTGCCTGGCAGCGCTCTATCCCCACCATGGACGGCGGATCGGCGACCAGATCACCCACATGGCGCAGAAGTTCCACGGCACTCAACCAGGCGCGTACCTGCTGTTGGCCGAAGCGCTTGTGCACACCGACGACGACCGGGCCTTGGCTGTCGCGACGGACATCATCGCCTGGGAAACCAACCATGACCCCGGCTGGCTGGATGCAGCCGGCGTCACCATCCCGGCCAAAGCAGGTCACGTCCTCACGGACGGCGCACTGCGCGCCCTCAGCACCACCGACTAACGCGATCATCCGACGCTATGGGCTAGCGGTTTCAAGAACACTGCGAGTCGCCCCGCCGCGTAGCCACTCACCTGGGATTACGCTTCGAACTGCCGCACAGCGATAGATGATCATCCCGCACATATCCCGCGCGGACGCGTCGATCACCCTAGCCATTAGGTGGCGAGCACACCCGGAGAGGAGGGCCCCAGGCCCAAGCACCTCCTGGGCACCCCGGACTCGACGACTCGACCCTGTCCCGTATGCGATCATCGTTGGATGACAACGAGAAAGGCTCATGGTCGCTGACTGCCGGCTCGCGCTGCACGCGACCCTTCCCGACCGCTACGCCCGTTATGAGGTCCTGGCCTCGACCATCGACCACTGCGGCCGGCTCGCCGCCCTGGTTGCCGACCCCGCCCAGGGCTTCACCCCTATCCCGCACTTCTCCAAACTCCGGCCGCCCCCGCGCTACGACGCGACCGCCGTCATCTGCGACGGAGCCGAGATCCGCGAGATCCCGCTGACAGATCTCGACCCATGGTTCACCCACATCGACACCCTCGGCGACGGCATCGTGCTGGCCACCGCCCGCTGTGAGCCCGTGGGCATCGACTTCAAGCGCCGCCGGGAACCGATTTCCGAGGCCGAACTACGCCTCACCGACAACGTCCAGGTGATCGACGGAGGCGGACAGACCCGGTCCGCCTTCTACGCCGGTGACGGCATCGAACAGCTCATGACGGATGCCCAGGGCAACATCTGGACCAGCTATTTCGACGAGTCGAACTACTGGTCCACTAACCCGGACGGCACCCGCTCCTACACTTTCATGATCGGCTTAGCGCGCTGGGACAAAAACGGTGGCCCGCCCTGAATGGCGCCGTCCCACACTCCAGGCGTCGACTGGTGCGACTGCTATGCACTGAATGTCGGCCGTGACATGGTCCACGCCTGCCCCTACACCGACTTTCCGCTGATCGAGATCGACGCTAACGGCGTCCGGAGCGTCACACCGAACCCCGTCACGCGATGCAGCGGCTTGGCCGTCTCCGGTCCTGAGCTTGCCTTCCTCGATCAGCACCGAGCACGCGGCGGGTTCCGCTGGGACATCCGCAGAGCCCGCCGGCAGGGCGGAGCCATCACCGAGACGGAACGCGAACACCTGCTGCTACCAGGCGACCGGCACCCGACCGGCTGGGCACGGGGAAAGATCGGCAGAGGCGGAACGCTGTGGGTGCATGAGGACGGAGATCCACGGCGTTGGTATCGCTATGAGGTGGACGCCTAAATCAATCCAGAGTCCATCGGCGCAACGAGAGCGCCCCGGAGCGCTGATCATTTCGGGGCGCTCTCGTTGATCAATGCAGGTACTGACGGACGGGGTCGAACTGCCGACCGCCCGCTTTTCAGGCGGACCAATCACCCTGCTCAGACGGAGGAAAGCGTGGTCAGAGGGGTGTGGGCGGTAGCCGACATGTGCTCGTGTGTGGGGACGCTGCTGTCACCTCGGCCATGGTCACCGATGGCAAGGCCCGACGGAGGAGGGCCGCGGCAGCGATCGCCCCAGCGCCATATGGCGAGTGCCGACGTCCGCGATCATCGCGGCCTCTGCACAACATCTCACACGTCACCGGGCTACGCGGCGACGTAAGACCGCTCCAGCTTTAGACGGGCCCGTCGACCACCGTCAGGAGGGCGGCGGTAATGCTGATTAACGCCTTCGCCTCGTCCATGCTGTACTTGAACGCCGAGGTGACGGCGTCTGCGTGTACCGATCCGCTCGCCTGATCCTCGACGGCCCCGCGGATAGCTGCCCACCGCTCGTCCTTCCCACGCAGACGGTGGTCCTTGTTGAGCGGCCACGTCCAACCACTGCGAAGCCGGATCCACTCAAGGGCGCGCCGCGCATCCAGAATCGCACCATCGATGTCGTCCTCAAGAAGCCGACGCTGGGCGGACCGCAAGTGCTGTGCCGGCTCGGCCCGTGGGGCGTCCTCCAACGGAAATGGCACGCGCATCTCAAAGGCTACAGACGGACCGAGAGCGTTGATCTGGTCAACCCAGCGGCTCCTGGCGACACTGAAGTGGAGCACTTCCGTCGTGCTGCCGGGGTAGCCGATTGCCTGCGGCAAGGTTCCCACCACCTCCAACTGCATGCGAAGGTCTCCATCTCGGGCCTCGTTAATCGCATGGAGCTGGGCTGAGGTAAGGATGAATTTCAGGGTGCGACGCTCGATGCCGATCTCCGGGGTAAACGGCACCATCTCCGTTACACGGCTGAGGAGCATCCGGTACGACCCATGGGTGCCGTAGAGGTCGGCTTGAAGGGCAAGCAACCTGCCGACCTTCTGGTCAACCGGAGCCTTGACCTCTAGACCCAGTTGCAAGCAGATCGTGCCCATGCTCTTAAGGAGTAGGACACTCTCCTCCTGGACGTCGAGAGCGAAGTCCCCGACTCCGACATCGAAGCGCATAACGATCACGGCTAGTTCCTCCTGAGTAAGCCTGGATAATTCTTCACCAGCCGCCGTCTCCGGTCCCTTGATTTGTGGCAACCTCGGACGCTGGCCGTTCTCGAGTACTGGCCCGATGAGGCTCTATCTCCCGTGGATGGCGCCCGCTCAGTCGGGTAGTTCCGCCGGAACTGGGTGACTACACCAGCCTGTGCGAGCAGCGACGAACGGGCACGGCGCGAGTCCTCAGGGTCTAAGCTCCGCCTCAAGTTCCGTGTAGCGGTAAAAGCTCGGCTCAGGCTCTAGGCTCCGGACCTCCTGCAGAAATTGCGCCCAGACAGCATGATCGCTGGCGTGCAAGTGAGCGGTCGCGCGAAACAGCTCCACAGACAGCATGAGCATCCCCCCGGCGGTACGGCACTGGGCATTGGACGACCACGCCGACAGCAACGTTTCCAGCACCTCGACAGTCAGCAATGGCCCGTAGGGGATCACGGCCGTCCGGGTAAATTCTTCGGCCTGCCGCCAACCTGCGGCCTCCTGCAACAGACCCGGTACCCAGTCCAGAAAGTAGGGAGCGATGTGCCGGGCCATGACCTGGGCTCGGTTGCTGACCCACAGGGCGGCGACCGTGGACTCCAGACTGGGCAGTAGCGCACGAGCCTGAGCGCTACGCACTACCGACAGAGCCTCAGCACCTTCTGGCTCCAGCGCGTCATAGAAAGAGGGCGGGACCAGGCCCGCGGCAAGTTCCTCGACACGGATAGCGAGCGGCGAGTCGACCAGGTCCCAAAAGGCGTCCAGCTCAGCCAGGCGGGCGACAGCACGCAGCTGGACCTGACCCTCAGCACGGCGCAACCGGTCCAGGGACTTGGTCAGAGCAGCTGCCACCATAGCCCTGTCCCCATTAGCGAATGCGCCAAGGCAGACGGCCATACGGTTGGCGAGTATCGGTGGCGCGATCTCCGCCGGACCTGGCAACTCGGCCAGCGCGTGCTTGGCCGCCAGGTCGACGATCCGGCGCCGAGCCGCGGGCCGGACCCGGTTGAAGAAGGTCGCCAGCAGGTGGGTGGGACGAGCCGAGAATAGGGGCTCGGCCACATGAGCCATAAAGTCGTCGATCACCTTGCGGCCCTGAGCGGGCGGATGGATCAGCAGCCCGTCCAGCGCGATCGCCATGTGTGCGCGGGCACTCTCCGGCAGCGGCTGGTAGGTCTCGCCCAGGCGGCGTAGGGACGGGTGGACGCACAGGTGCCGATCCTGGCGAAGCCGGTCCAGTTCGCGAGCGGCGATGGTGTCGATGAGTTCCAGCTTCGCCGCAGTGTCCAAGATAGTGCGCTCGATGGCTTGCATGGCGGCGATGCCCTCGCCCGCAAGACCGGCTGCCTGGGCAGTTTCCAACTGGGTACGGAAGTCCTTGGCGTCGCCTTCTCCCTCGTCGGCCAACCGCACGATCTTCTCGGTTAGATCGGCCACGACAGCGATCCACGTCTGGCCAATGGCCGCCCTGACGGCGCCAGCGTTGTAGCAGCGCAATGCCTCCTGTATTAGGGGACGGACGTCGGGATTCCAGACGTGATGCATCTGCCCTTCCAGGTCCAGCACAGCGCGATCCTTCCGCATTGGGTGACGAATTAGCCGAGCATGGCTGACGCACCGCAGTGCCCGCCAATGCATTTCCTCACCGACGAGACCCGCCGCCGTTAGCCGCGCTGTCCCAAGCCATGCTCGTCAGCGAACTTCCCGGCCCACAACCGGGACGCCTCGTCGAGCTGCTTTCAGCGCGCTCTCGGTCCGCCAACCAGGTCACGACCAGGACGACGGCAGACCCCTGTTGCCAGTCAGCGAACACCACAGCAGTGATAGGTGAAGGACGTTGCTGACCTGCTCTGATCGTCCGTGAACTTCCATCAGTGTCCAGCCGCGACCACGAGCGTCGTCACGCAGTTGGTCACGCATCCGGCCTCGACATTTGTCGCCTCTAGTGTGTACGCATTCTGCGATTTGGGCTCGTGCTGCAGTGGGGTGTGGATGTTGCATCGGTCAAATCTGATCCATACGGGATGGATCTGGGAGGAAAACACGAGAGTTTTCTGTGAAGTTCTCGCGTGGCTGGTCGGCTATGCATTCGATGATCTTGACTGGATGGCGGTCGGTACTGCCCTGCCGGATACGGACGATGAGGATGAGGGGCGCTGGTACAGCTACCCCTTGGTGGGTGCCAAGGCCACACTCGAACTGAGGCTGGCACAGGCGGTGGGCGGTTTCGAATTGTCCTTCGAGGTGCTTGGTTCTGCCGATGAGGTTCTATCTGCACAGATCCAGCTCGCGGGGGACATGGCAGCTCAGTATGTGATCACGAGCCGGGCTGGCCTAATGCTTTGACAGTGGGCGAGTCTCCGGGTGGTCACTCAAGATCAGATCAGCTATGCGGGCGAGCCTGGCAACGTAGCTCCGCCCCTCTTGTCCGCGAAGTTGTGAGAGGAGAGTCCGCAGATCGCGGGCGCAATCGCTGATGATCCGGAGCTGATCGGCTCCCAGGACACCTCGACGACTGCCTACATAGCTGGTCACACATCCTGCCAAGTAGGCATCCAGCAGCATGAAGGGCCGGCCGAAGACCTCCGCCTCCCGGAGATCATCAGGTTCGAACGCACCGAGGTGCTCTGCCCAGAGAACCGAAACCTCGTCGAACGTCGACTTATCCATGTGTTCCATCGTGTAGCGCCTGTCGCCGACGGCCTGCGGTCAGTACAGATGCAGGCTCTGAGCCTCCCACGCCCGTGACGCCGTTATCCATGATGAGCCTCCTCCTCCAGGAGACAGACGTACTCAGTGATGGCCGATGCGGGAACGAGGCGTGTCCGCCCCTGTGTCACCGAACGCAGCCGACCCGATCGGATCTGTTCGTAGATCACGCTGCGGCTCAAACTGAGCAGGTACATCGCATCGGTGATGCGGTAGAGCGCTCGGTCTCCGGATGCTCCGGCCGGCTTCATGCCTGTGACCTCCCTGTCTGTTAGAGCCCGGTGCGTGCGAGCGTCCAGGCGCCCATGCCCTCGACCCGGACGAGGAAGGTCCCATCGGGGAGGGTGTTTTCTGCTGTTGATCTGTCGATCTCGTTGGCCAGCAGGCTTTCGTTGCCGTCGCCGTCGTAGCCGTACACGGTGAAATTGCCGCTGCCGGTGAATTTCGAGGTGATCGTCTGGAACCCCGAACTGCTCGGGTTCAGGATGAGGACGTCATCGCCCTTGCCGGCCGCTTTGGTCGTGGACCACTGACGTGCGGTGGTGACAGGTTTGATGGCGATCGTCCAGGGCCCGTCCGCTTCTACCTTCAGCGCGACGGTTTCCTCGCCGTTGATGTTCATGAGCCGTGTGCCCTTGTGACTGCCGATGTCGTTGGCGAGCAGATCTTGTTCGTCGCCATCGGGGCCGATGCTCCAGACAGCGAAGTTTCCGGATCCCCGCGCGGTGGAGGTGACGAGACGGATCTCATCGGTCCGCTGGATCCGGACGACTCGGCTGCCGGTGCCCTTGTAGGTCTTGGGCTTCGGCTCCGGCTTAGCGGCAGGTGTCGGATCTGCAGCCTCTTCTGTCGCGGCATCTCCGGCGGGGGTTTCGTCGACCGCTGTCGGCGGGGCGGTAGCTGCCGCGGCCTGCTTCGTCGGTGGCGAGGTCACCGCGGCGGGCAGGTTGCTGACTGCGGTCGCCACCACGGTCACGCAGCTCACCAGCAACAGGAACGGCACCACGACCACCAGTAGCCAGAAGATGGGGCCCTTACGCTTCCTGGGTTGCGGAGGAGGCGGTGGGAACGTTCCAGGCTGACCATAGGCGTGCTGCCAGCTGGCCGGCTGGTGGCTAGGGCCCTGGGGCGGTTGTCCGGCGTGGAAGTGGTCAGGTCCCGGATCGTGCGCCATTTGGTGCTCCTGTGCTGGGGGTGTCTGCGGAGATAGGACGCAAGGCCCATGCGGAGGGTTTGCGTCCGATGCCAAAGCGTTAGCGCTTGGAGCGACGTCAAAATGAGCCACACGATCATGTCCGCGACCCGCAATCGGGCGCTCGATCTGGCTGGTGCCCTCGTAGATCTGGGTGATCTCCGCCGCACCCCTAGGCTACCTGCGGAAACTCCTGGATCTTGCCGTTGACCAGGGCATACGCTTGCCGTGGCCTTCCGTTGATTGCCGCTGTGTTCGGCGCTCTCACGGAACGGCCACGGAACAGGCCATGATCAGAAGGGGCTCATGACGCTCCCCAAGAAGGGCTCTCGCCTCATCACCGTAAGTGTGAACTGTGCCGGGATTGATGGAGCCCACCGCTCCCGGTTCGGTGTCGAGCCGATCTGCCGGGTCCTGCAGGCCGCGCCCTCGACGTACTACGCAGCCCGCACCCGGCCTCCGTCCCCACGAGCGTAGTGCGATGAGCAACTCAAGGCGGAGATCACCCGTATCTACCAGCGCGGAGGTAGTGCCTCCCGCTATAGGTCCGGGGTCGGAGGCGGCGTCGGTGTACGGCCGCCGCGTCGCCCCGGTAGCAGCGCCCACCCTGGGTCCGTGGCCGGTATACCTGTTGAAAAACACGAAGAGAGCCGGAGAGATCACGAGTAGGCTCTTTGTCCCCCCACCTTCAGCGAGGTCCAGGTTGGCGACATCTCAGGTCTTCGAATGGTCACGTCCGGAGTGGACCGTGGCCGACCTACAGGCTGGGCTCGATGGATCGCCCTACTCCATCCCCGCCCTCGCTGAGAGGGGCGACCGTGTTCAGGCGCTGCTCGACAACATCAAGGCCATCACGTCTGCGGCGATCGTCGCCCGGCAGGAGCTCATCCGGAATCTCAAGGGGCTAGAGAAGTCCCTCCGCCGAGCCCACAGGGTGCAGGAACTGCATGAGAGCAACCGCGTTGAGGGACTCGGGCCCGAGCTACTCGCACACACCTACGAGATCTTGAGCGGCAAGACCGCGTCGGACATCGAAAACGAGTTGGGCCGGTTCGCAATCACGCAGTCACTCCATGCGGACGCGAGGACCCGTGAGGTTCTCCAGATTCACGGCGCGAAACTGCTGGCGGACATCGTCATGCGGGACGCCGACCGGCAGTTCACCGAGATGGATGTCCGGAATCTGCACCACATGGTCATGGGTGACCACCGCACGGCCGGCCGCTACAAGATCTACGTGAACAGCATCGCTGGGGCTGATCACGTCCCTTTCGCGCCGTCTGACACTCCCGGCGCCATGATGGAGCTGGTGGATTGGTACGCCCGCGTCCGGGAGAACCGCTCCCTGCCTCCGGTCCTGGCAGCCGCGGCCGTACATGCGTGGCTCGCTCACATCCATCCATTTGAGGACGGCAACGGCCGAGTTGCCCGCCTGCTCGCAAACATCATCGTCGGGGCTGCCGGTCTACCGCCTCTGATCATCAGGGTCGCCGGCGACCGCAACCGCTACCTCAACGCGCTCGCGATCAGCGACGAGGGCGGAGACCTGGCTCCGCTCAGCGGGGTCTTCATGCGCACCCTCAGGCGGTCCATCAAGGACATGCAGGACCCGAAGTGGGCGTTGAAGATCTTCGAACAGGAGATTCAGCAACGGGCCGAGACGTCGTACAGCCGGTGGAGGGACTCGTTCTTGCACTGGCTCGACGGCCTTGCCGCGAACTTGGCGCTTCACCGCTTGTACCTGCGAACCGACCCCGAAGAGATGATCGACCGCGACGGGTACAACCGGATCAAGTCCGGGACCAGGGAAGGACTCGTCATCGGGGGCATCGGCTCCGACTGGTATCCCAACTGCCGGGCATACCTTCTCCTCAACCCGGCCGAAGCCCTCTTCCGCTGGAGCCGCGGCGAACCCACTCTCTCCTTCCTCAAGTACGCGCCGCGGGCATGGTCAGAGACCGTCTACGCGCCGATGAAGAGCAGGGTCGTCGAGATCATCGTGCGTGAGAACTTGTCGGAGGGCGTCGTCCTCAGAGACACCAAGGGCAACCGAGGCATGTCTGCTGAAGCGGCAGCGAGCTTCGTGGCGGAACACCTCTCTCTGGATTTCCGCGACGGGCAGGCCCGGGCGCGCGTGCCCATCCTCCAACCGGCCCCCTACAGAGGCAGCGGCCTAGACAACATGGTGTGCCCGCGCCTGTCGCCCAGGACCAACCGTCACTCCTCGGACTGACGGCCCCAGGGGGCAGAAACCTGCCACCGCGACGCCCATCAGCGGCGGACGTGCGCGAGATGCTGCCTCCCGGCACAGCCCGCACACCTGCACGGGTCCGGCCTGCGCAGCTCCCCCGCCCCGGCGGCCGCGGTCAGCGCCTGACCCTCCGGTGAGTTCGCGAACACCACCAGCTGCTTGAAGCCGTCGGAGTCGACCAGCTGCTCCGCGGCGGCGACGAGAGGTGACCGGAGCAGGCTGACCCCGCCCGTTGGCCTGGGCTAGGCCAGGCCGGGAAGTGGGTTCGAGAGGGACTTCGCAATCCCTAGAAGAAGTTCGACGCTCTCGCGAAGGTTGTCGTCGGATAGAGCGTTGTGTGGGTTTTCCGGGTGATGGATCATGTTGCGAACGGCGGTAGGCAGGGTCGTCGTCTCGTGGGTCACCGTGCCATCCGACTTCATCTTCGTGTAGGGCGTCGCCCGGGGAAGTCCGTGGCCCGCGAGCCAGGTGTCGAATGCGCTCACTGCGGTCACGCCTGCGTGATCCTGTAGGCGCCCAAACAGCATGGTGTGGTTGATGATGAAGGTCCGCCGATCGATGCCAGTCAGATCCTCGACTGTTACCCACCCGCTGTCGACCAAGTCTTGATGGTGCCATCGGAGTGGTAGTGAGCGACTCTCGACGCGATCGGCAAGCACCCGGAGGGTGAGTGCGAAGTCAAGGCCAGCGATGAAGTCCTTAAGCAACGCCCCGTCCGTGTCCCATGCAGCGAGCAGGTTCACCACGAACGCTCTGAAGTCCCAGACGTACGGTTCCAAGTCCGCCGGCGTGAGCGAGGCAAAGTCGACGCTGGTAAGAGCACTGCGGAAGTCTGCGAAGGTGAGGCGCAAGTCGGCCGTGCGGTTCCAGCGTGCCACGGCGTCGTCGAACTTCGTCTTCGTCTCCTGCTGGGAGTAGCCGAGATGACGGAGCCGGAAGTAGGCCTCGTTCAAGGTTGTCTGGAACCCGGGCTTTGTCTCGATGACATCGTTGGCGTACAGGTACTCGACGTCCGTGAGGCTCCCTGGCGGAAAGAGCCAGAAGTGGCTCTTCCAGGACCGGTTCTTGCCCCAGTCGATGTCAATGCCGTTCAGCGACAGCGTGATTGCGGTGCCCACGGCCAAATCCTTGCATCGCGTCTAGATCTCGGCTACTACGCTGCGCTACGCCCGGAGGCCGCAGCTCTACGACTGGAGAACTGTACGCTGCCGGAGTCGGGCTGGGGCCTACTCGTCCTGGAGCGCGCCCGTCCCCAAGCGACCAAGCGGTGGACGAATTCCGGGGAGATTCACGAGTCGCGACGGCTAAAGCATCGGGCGGAGAAGGAAACTCGAGAGATCCCTATCCCGCCCGCCCTAGTGGCCGCTCTCCGCGAACACGTCGATGCGTACGGCACAGCAACGGACAGGAGACTGTTCCGCACTGGGAAGGAAGGAACTTACTCCAGTTCTGCCCATGCCTACGTCTGGCTGGAAGCGCGGAAGCTGGCTCTGACTCCGGAGCAGGTGGGCTCGCCATTGGCGGCGCGTACCTATGATCTCCGGCATACGGCGCTGTCGCTCTGGCTATACGCTGGTGTTCCGCCCGCTGAGGTGGCCAAACGTGCCGGCCACAGCGTCGATGTGCTACTCCGCGTCTACGCCAAGTGCATAGATAGTCAGCAGCACCGTATCAACGGCAAGATCAACGATGCTCTCGATGGGTAACAACGCCCTAAGGCGTGTCCCATAGATCATGATGCTGGATCGTGGAGTCAGATTCTGATCGATGCGACGTCGACGGTGCCTTGGTAGATACGTTGGCGTTTGTCAGTGCGTAAGGCCACAGCCCGGTGGCTCTTTCAGCTTGCCGATGCACCGCTCGGCGGTGTTGCGCTCCTTGTACCGCTCGGCATCGAAGATGGGCGGTCGCCCGCCTTACTGCTCCGA
Source organism: Planotetraspora silvatica (assembly GCF_016863315.1). Classification (GTDB taxonomy): domain Bacteria; phylum Actinomycetota; class Actinomycetes; order Streptosporangiales; family Streptosporangiaceae; genus Planotetraspora; species Planotetraspora silvatica. Next base: position 2,100 of record NZ_BOOQ01000063.1, on the reverse strand, counting down.
TTGAGGCGGTTGGCCCGCTGATCCTTCTTGATCGGGATGACTGCCTTGATGCCGCGCCTGCGCAGGTAGGCATGGTCTCTGCAGGTGCAGATCCAATCAAAGTGGTCGACTCAGTTGGTGCGGCTTGGCTGTCGGCCTTGCGAGTTCGCGCAAGTCTGCTCCACGTCGACTTCGTGAACGGAAGTGCTTGATCGTTCCACCATCTCTTGAGGTGTGGCGCAGCCTTCTCCGCAGCCTTGATGACACCAAGAAGAACCAGGTCACCGAGCAACTCCTCGAGTTCCGAGCGCTTCCGTGCTCGGGAATCCGACGCATACTCATCGACGTTGACACAGACCGGCGGCGATTCCGTTAGTGAATCTGCCTTGTTCTCGTCCTTCAAGAAGATCTCGGCATGTCCCAGCTTGTTGGTGTCAGGGCCACGCGTGAGTCCACGGTGAGCACCAGCGGTCTTTCTTGATTTTGAAAGATCAGCTCCCTTTGGAACTCTAACAATAGCGTCGTATTCGTCGTATTCGCTGCTAGCCATTTGCCACCTTCAGCCTGCGGGAATGCACGACAGATGTCGACTCGAACGGAGCTGGTCTTCCGGCTCGCCCAAGCCATGCACACGCTGCCGCTCGGCGAGCGCGATCATACGCCGGCGATACGCAGTCCACAGGTCTTCGACTGAATCGGACAAGCGGAAGCGCTCGCGCACGGCATGGAAGAAGAGTTCCCGATGTGGGAGGCCATCGCGGTTCAGGTTGAGCAGCCAGTCGACGCCCTCCAAGCCCAGGCCGCGGTCGGCGAACTTCTCGGCCCACAGCACGAATGCGGCGTCGAGATCAATGAGGGTGTTATCAAGGTCGAATAGGGCCAGGCGCTGCACGAGCCTCAGCCTAGGGAGGATCAGTGAGGCTGCCTACCGCGGGAACGTCCCGGCACTTCCATGTCGAGAAAGGGCCTGTGACATGGGCGAACGTGGCCAGGACTGGTTCGCATATGGTTCGCGATCATTGACCTACGGCTGCATATGGCTGCTCTCAGCTGCCTAAGCCAGGATGCACCTCAAGAGAGAATCTGCAGGTCAGGAGTGGTATCGCAAGGTAAAAAAAGTGCCCCCGGCAGGATCCGAACCTGCGGCACCCGCTTTAGGAGAGCGGTGATACTTCGGGTCGTCTACTACCGTGACCTGCTAAGGCATCCCGTACAGTTGTTAGCGCGCCACTGATCATTTCGCGCCTATATCTCGTTCGGTTGCTACAACAGTTCGTTGAGGATGGGTGACAGGGCGGTGGGAGTAGTCGGGGAAGAGGCTGCACCTGCGGTTGAGCGACTCTTCGGGAGCCCCTAAGAGGTAGCCGCTGGGCAGGGGCGCTTGACCAAAGGGATAAGCCTTACGCGTCTGTTGCGCTAGAGGCCGAGAGAGTGGGCTGGCGGCAAATGCGGCCAGTCAGGTCCCACAGATCTTGAGATGATCCACGCCGGGAGCATACCGGGACCATTCCTCTGAGGTGAGTTCTCGATCGAGGATTGCGCAGGCGGCGTTCAGTGGTCGTGCGGCAATTCCGACGATGTCGGCCAGGTCCCACACGATCACGGTGCCGTCGTCGCCGCTGATGATCGCGGTGCGCCCATCGGGAGCCACCGCCACCGCGTTCACTGAGTAGGTGTCGCCTTTCAGGGTGGTCAGCCGGGCCGGGCGGGCGCGGTCGGCCAGGTCCCACACGATCGCGGTGCCGTCGTTGCCGCCGGTGATCGCGGTGCGCCAATCGGGAGTCACCGCCACCGCGGTCACTGAGTAGGTGTCGCCTTTCAGGGTGGTCAGCCGGGCCGGGCGGGTACGGTCGGCCAGATCCCACACGATCGCGGTGCTGTCGTCGTACCCGCCGGTGATCGCGGTGCGCCCATCGGGAGCCACCGCCACCGCGCGCACGGAGCCGGTGTCGCCTTTCAGGGTGGTCAGCCGGGCCGGGCGGGTACGGTCGGCCAGGTCCCACACGATCGCGATACCGTCGTACCCGCCGGTGATCGCGGTGCGCCCATCGGGAGCCACCGCCACCACGAGCACGGTGCCGGTGTGGCCTTTCAGGGTGGCCAACTTGGCCGGGCGGGCGC
>NZ_BOOQ01000062.1 GCF_016863315.1 Planotetraspora silvatica | reverse complement strand
GGTGCCGTCGTAACCGCCGGTGATCGCGGTGCGCCCGTCAGAGGTCACCGCCACCGCGTTTACGCCCTCGGTGTGGCCTTCCAGGGTGGATCGGTAGTGGTTGCCGACCAAGGTGGCGACCAGGGCGGCTCGGGTTTCGGCGTTGGGGTCGATCCTCATAGCGGCCGCGCCGAGGCGCAGCGCGTTGCCGGGGTCGTCGTCGCGGAGCGCCGCGGCCTGGAAGGCGAGCCCTTGGGCCACCGCGGTGCGCTGCTGAATGCCTAACTCAACGGTCCGTTGCTGGAGGACGATACCGACTGCGGCGAGGGCCACCACGAGCACAGCCAGGGCCGCGGTGACCCCGGCGCGCAGTCGGTTGCGGCGGCGCGTGGCGCGCTGCTGGGCGAGGTCGCCTTCGATGGAGGCGGTCAGGAACACCTGGGTGAGGGGGCCGAGGCGGTCGCGGTGCCGCTGGTCGGCGGCCCAATCGGCAGACAGGGTGAGCCGAGAACCCCGATAGAGTCCCGCCGGGTCGCGGCCGTCGTGGTCCCAGGTGCGCGCGGCATCGACCAGGTGTTGCTCGATCAGGAGTCCTGCCCGGTCGGTTTCGATCCAGGCGCGTAGCTGGGGCCAGGCCCGGATCAGCGCCTCGTGGGTGATCTCGACGGTGTCGTTGTCCACGGTGACCAGACGGGCTTGGACGAAGCGGTCGAGAACCCGCTGGGCGATGACCCGTTGCGGTTCCGTGGAGGGGGGAAGCAGATCCTCCAGTCGCAGCCGCCGACGGGTGTCGTCGGTTGCTTCGCCGAGCCGTACCAGGCGGGGAAGCAACTGTCGGGCGATCTGACGATCAGCCAGGTCCAAAGGTGCAAGGGTGGTGTCGGCGGTCCGGGCCAGGGCTTGGCTGATTCCGCCGGTGGCTCGATACCCCGCCAGGGTCAACGTCTGGCCTTGGCGGTGCTGCCAGGTCGCCAGCAAGGCATGCGACAACAGTGGAAGGACGCCCCCCGCTTCCATCGTCGTCATTCCGGCGCCGAGATCTTCGAAAAGCAGCTCCGCCAGCCCGTCCTGCAGCACCAGCCCGGCCTGGTGGGCGGGCTCCTCGATGACCCGCTGCAACTGCGCCGGGGTCATCGGGCTGACGAACACTGCATGTTCCAGTGCGGCCAGCAGTTCGGGGTAGGCGGCACAGTGCCCCAGGAAGTCGGCGCGTATTCCCACCACCACCACTGCGGGCGCTTGCGCCAGCGGGGCCGCGCAGACCGCGTGCAACGCCTGGATGAAGATGCGGCGTTGCCGCTCGTCGGGGCAGGCGGTGAACACCTCCTCGAACTGGTCCACGACGATGACCGGGCGTGTGGCGCGCTCTGCCTCTGGCGAGGTGAGCAGTTTGCGTAGATAACCCGGATCGGCTTCCAGGCTCTGCCGTACATCCGCCGGATGCAGGCTGCCCAGCGGGGCGAAACGCTCGGCAAGCACGCGCACCGGATCCTCGCCGGGGGTGAAGCTGACCCAGCCGCCCGGGGCGGATCTGTCCAGGTGAGCGATCAGCCCGGCGCCCAGTAGCGAGGACTTGCCCGAGCCCGAGGGGCCGGTGACCAACAGCGGTCCCTCCCGGTCCAACTGCTCGGCCACCCGATCAAGCAGTCTGCGGGTCAGCTCTGCCCGCCCGAAGAAGAATCGAGCATCCTGCGGCCCGAAGGCGGCCAGCCCCCGATAAGGGCTGAACTCTCCTGCCTGACCGGAGCCGGCGTGGGTTGGGTTCGGCGCGAACGGCAGCCGGTCGACGTGGCCGGCGGCCTGGCGGCGAGGCTCGGGAAATCCCTGCTCGACCAGGGTCCGTGACAGGTGCCGGTGAACGTCATCGAGGGTGAGCAGCCCGGGAGCGGTCGGATCACCCTGGCTGAGCAGTTCGATCAGCGCGCCGGTGAAAGCGGTGTGGGGCTGGCCCTGCGGCGCCCACGCCGACTCATCCCGGTTGGTTGACGTCAACATATACATGCCGTGCCGCACGGTCGTGAAGACTTCGCTCACCTCGGTCTGGGCGGCTCCCTGCGCTCGGCCGGAAAAGCAGCAGTCCAACACGATGATGGTCAGCGCGGCCGGGCAGTCGGCCAGCACCTGCCGGATCTGCTCATACGGCAGAGCCTGGTGAGCGGCGATTCCCCGGGTCAGGTCCTGGGTGGCGCGGGTGGCCAGGTGCAGGTCGTTGCGCGCGCTCACCAGGCCGTGGCCCACGTAGTAAAACACCAGCACGTCACTGGCTTGCTCGGCGGCGGCGACCAAGGCGGCACCGAACTCGCCCGGGTTGGCCGGGTCGATGAGCGTGGTGAGATTGGCCTGATCCAGTCCGGCCCGTTCCACCAGGCAGCGGCCCAGATCACTCACCGTCGAAGCGATCGCGGGCACCTCGGGAAGCCGGGAGCCGGCGACGTAGGCGCCCGATCCCACCAGTAGGACCCGAGCGCCCGGCGACCCCAGAAGCAGCTCACCCGGCTCCACGGGCGTCCTCTGCGTTCTTGAGTACCTCGGCGATGTGGGTGGTCAGCGCGCGGGTCCCCGCCAGATCCAGAGACTTGACGCCCTTGGCGCTGACCTCCGCCACGGCGTCACCTCGGGTGAGCTTCACCGTCACCTCGCCACCGCGATTTCCCAGCCAAGCGATCACCACGCCGGCCATGGTGGCCAGCGCGCCCCCGGCGCCGAAGGCAACCTGCAGCATTTCCGGAATCGGACCGAGCGCGCCGGCGGCCGGTTCGGCTTCGACAAGACCCACCCGTCCGCGCAGCTCCGGTTCCTCCGCCAGCCAGGAGCGTAAGTCACGCAGCCCGTCCGCTGAATCGCCGGCTGTGACGGTAACCAGGATCTCCATCGGGCTCCCCAGAAGCCAAGGGCTCAAGACAGCATTACCGGCCGTCATGTTCCCCCGACGCTCCATGAGCACAGCCAGCCACAAGCTTGGCCGAAGTCAACGAGATCAGCTAGTGCAGATCGGGCGGAAGTTCGTGGAGGGTATCGATCAGTTGAATTCCCTAAGGCCCCGAGGAAGCACTCGTCCAAGTAAAAGAGCGCAAACTGCTGCGCAGCGCGCATCATACGAGCAGGGCAGGAGGGGGAGGGGTTCTCGGGTAGTCGTATTCAGATTTCGCGCGTCGATTGCTCCCAACCACTTGCGGAGGTGGCCCTCGCCCCTCATGGTTGAAGTGTAATTGTTTAGCTACAGAAGGTGACTTTCGATGGCGCTGTTCATGCACATGGCGTCCTGGATGGCAGCGATGGTGCCGGATCCACTGTTCTTCGGCGGCTGAAGGTAGACCCAGGCCCGGGTACGTGCTCTATTGCGTGCCCAGGCCCAGGGTGCGTCGTGGCGTCGTTCCAGTGCTTGCGGCGAGCGCCGGGAGAACCCTGCCATCATTCCCATGGCGGAAACGGGCCAAGCCGAGCACGGAGCTTCTCGGCCATCTCGGTCGATAGTTCAGCCATCGGCTCATCGCCCAGGAGCGCGGCGAGCGCCTTCAACAGCTGCACGATGGCGTCGCCCTCCCACCAACTCAGCAAAGGCGTCTCCAGCGGCGGCTGCCTCCGCGCGGAGTCGACCTCCGCGGCCAGGACGTCAGCCAGTTCCATGCGCGCGGCCCGCGCGGTCAGACTCTCTGTAGTCACCATGTTGCGCAAGGTTAGCGGCGAAGCTCGGGCGGCAGAGGACAAACGGGTCGTTGAGAAAAGGCGAACCACCCCAACACTTTTCCGATAATCCACTGCCTGCGGTCCACTCGCTTGGGAAAGGGCGCCTGGCCCCATCCTGATGGAATACACTCCATCACCGGTTATGTACGCAGCGTGACACATGTGAGCACGAAACTGCCGTGCCGATCCTCGACGAGGAGACCAGCGACCGCATCGTCGTCTGTCTGCGCCTGGGTCCGTGGCCCCGCCTTCCACCGGCCTGCAATAGTGATCAACTTGGGGCCGGGCCGGATGTTCTCACTCTGCTGCTCGCCTCGCGATGGGCCTCAGGGTGCGGCGACCAGGAAGCTGTGAGTCGCCGGCTTCCCTTCAGCCCTTCGTACTCCCGATCACCCCACCGCTGTACGGCGAACACCGAAGTCAGCGATCGTCATAGTCTCCGACCCACTGAGCATCTGATCCGTAGCAAGGTCAGAGTTGTCCACCGGCATCCAAGCCTGCGTAGATACCTGCTCGGAGGGGTGCGTGCGGCTCTAGAAATTCCATGCCTGTCCATGGTCATCCAGGCTTGTTGTTAGCACCAGCATTAGCAAGATCGCTCAAAGGGACGCTCGTCAGGGACGAAGCCCTGAGCTGACCTCCAGCTATGTCCTCGACGATCCCAAGCAGGTGCGTATCCGCACCTACAAAGGCCGACTTGTCAAGACGAAGGATCCGGAAGGTCAGAAGCTGATCGCTGAGCGGATCACGCGGATAGACCTGGACGTGCTCGCGGTCCAGGAAGTCGAGACATCGATACGCTCCGCTTCTTCGTCGCCCAACACCTCGATCGCCTGCACTCGCATCTGGCTCTCATTAAAGGCAACGACCCCCGACTGATCGACGTAGCCGTGCTGTCGAAACTCCCGGTCGGCGCGGTCACCTCCTGGCCGCACGCGGCCCACCCCGAACTACTAAGGACCCCTGATCTCAGATGTCCTTTAAATCGGATCACGCTCGCAGCAAGTCCATCCAATAGTCCCAGGCCTGGTCGGCGCTGTCGCGCACCCCCCTAGGGATCGCGATCTGGAGCTCGGCGGTGGGATCCTGAAGCCATTCGTCACGTAGACTGAATTCTTGAGGACGCCATTCCCGAGCGATTTTTTCGGCATGCTGATGAGTTTGTAGAAGACCGTCACTATAGCAGGAAACCAGGATGTTGGCCTGTTTCAACGCTATCCGCGCCTCCTCCTTGAAATACTTCCAGCACTGCAACCAATCGCTGTTCGCGGTGGAGAGCAGGATCACGTTAGACTCGATCTCAGAGTTGTATCGCCGAAACCTTCTGTCCATCCGCTCCTGGTTGGCTCCCTCCATTGTGGAAGGCACTTCACTTTCTCGTTCGACCGGGTCAATTCCTGCAATTTCCGGTGCGGAAGCAGCGGACTTGATGGCGCCGGAAAGAAAGTGAAGCTCATTGACCCTAATGGTTAGCGTCGCCGACGACACCCGTGCTTCCCTTTCAATCAATCCCAAGGCCTTCCCCCGCTCGATAAGCAGACGGCTTTGCTGGATATCTAAGTACGAATCGATCTGGACGAGAAAGGTCGGCCGATAGGTCGGATCGATGATGAATATCTGGGCAAGCGCCTGGTTCCTGCCATCTGCCGCACCAGCCTCCCTTGCCTCCTCGGGAGTGACTGTATCGAAAATGGAACGAATTGATAATTCACCATATTTATTCGCACGATAAGGGGCAACGCTGGCGCGACTCTCGGCTACCGCATCATCGATCACTTCGTGCCCAGCAGGCCCCGTAGACCTAAACACGTCAACCTGGGTCTCTGATGCAGGTGTCGCACTATCCCCATCGAGGAGAGGCATTTGGACATTGGTCGGTCGGCAGAAGGCAGGCGATGCATCTGCGATAGCGACCAGAAGACGCATGGCGCCTTCTCCTGTCGCTACATGAGAAGGAGCACGAAAGGAGGGAGCGCCGTCTGAGAAAGCGATCAGTAACTGCCGCCAGAATCCCTCACGTTGCATTGCTGCCATCACCTCCCTGCTCCTCTCCATTATTTGGCGGCGGGGGTATTAGATCCAACGCAATTCGCCCGATTTTCGCCATGGCCACTGGGGCGACTCCACCGAGTCCGAGCGCGAGCAATGGAGTGGCGATAATCCCCGTCATCGCGGCGGCTAGAGTGACCCCGGCTCCGATGCCGCAGTGCAGGACACATGCCACGATGAAGTACTGCCCTCCGGGACCTTCAGGGTATCTCCAGGCAGGTCCTTTGGCTCCTCGGTTGGCTTCTAAGAAGACCAGCGCGCGGTTGATAGCCGCGCCGGCGAAGCCCCACAGGGCGTAATGCCACATGGACTCACAATAGAGCCAGTGAGCGGTTGGGAACAGGTGATCTCGGGCAGCCGGCAAAAGAGATCTCTGACCCTACCGAAGGAAGACCAGCGTCCAGAGAGGTTTCCCTTGTTCTAGGTCCCCGGCAGGATTCAGACTTGCGGCACCCGCTTTAGGAGAGCGCTCGCCGCATTGGATCGTCGATACCTTTCACCTCGATCTATGCCGTCAGGGACTGCCGATCCACTCTTGATCATTTCGCGTATATGTCGCGCTCGGCTACCCGTGCTCGTGAAGGATCGTCATGGCCTCCAGCACATTGCCGACGATGTGGTCGGCGTTGTGCTCGCTCTAAGGCCATGTGTCTCGGTCGATCCAGTTCGTCCGGAGACCGGCGGCGCGTCCGCCGGCTATGTCGGCGATGAGGTTGTCGCCGATCACCCATCCGCCCTCGGCGAGAGTCGTGCCGCAGCGCTTGGCCGCGATAACGCACAGAGCGCCCCGCTTCCCCTGCCTGGTCAACGACTGGGGTTGGCGGCGCCGCCGGGCGACCAGGCCGAGTGCGGCCATCCGCGCGACTGTGTTGTCCGAGACCCGCCAGCCATCGTGCTGCAGGTCTCGGGTGATGCGCGGCAATCCGTAGGTGCCGGACGAGGCGGCGAAGTGCGCCGTGATCGCCGCATCCAGGTCGGCGCGTCGCTGCTCACGAAGGGTAGGCGCCCGCACCGCCACTTGTAGAACCAGGCCTGTGAGACCCCAATGCCCGGCAGGCAAGCGCGTGGGAGGCGTTCCTCCTGCTCGCGGTTGCTCATTTTAAAGCCGACGGACAGCGGGACCTTGCCCGACTCCTGGGCGGCATTGTCATCAGCAGCATCGAGGTCGAGTTGTGGGTGACGATGAAGTTCTCCGTGACGTAGAGCCCGTCGGGGTTCGCCACGGTGATGCACCGGACGTTGTCGAGGCCCTCGGGCTCGACGGACACGATTCGGCGGTTCGGCGGACGCAGATTCTTGGCGTGGTCGTCGTACCGCTCCCGCTTACGGGCGAGCCGGAAGGGGTTGCCGTACGGCAGGCGCATGGACAGCCGGTAGGCCGTACGGCAGGTGATCCGCTCCCCGGCATAGTTGACGTAGCTCGTGTTCTTGGTACGGACCCGGACGCAGCCTCCCAGCGACAAGACCAGCTCACGGACATCGTCGGCCAGCTTCGGCGACACGGTGGTGAAGGTGACGGAGTTGCCCTCCATGCCGCCGTCGGTGTCGAGGAGCCCGGCGAGCAGGGCCTTGCGGTCCTCTACCGAGGCGTGGAGGTAGCTCTCCGGGATGAACTTGTCCTCGGTGCGGTGGCCGTGCAGTCCGAGCTGCCGGAGGGCGGCGGTGACGGGCGGGGTGCCGGTCGCCCGCCAGTGTTTTGTGCCGTAAATCCCGTAGCCGTACTTGAGCTTCCCGTTCTTGTCACGGGGGCTGCCCTTGCGGGTGATCCGAGCGCCTGCGGGGAGCGCGGCGCGTACGGCTTCGACCAGCTCGTCGTCGGCGAGCGTGATGACCACGCCGTCACCGGTGAGGCCGCCGTCGCCGAGCAGCAGGCCGAGGAGGTAGGCGCCGAGCGGGAGGTCACCAGCCGGGGTGTACTCCACGGGCGCGACGACGGGCAGCATGCCGAAGCGCTTGTTGGTGGCGACGCGGTTGCGCAGGGTGCGGGTGTCTATGGTGCGGGAGGACAGCGCGTGGGGGTGGACGGTCCACAGGTGGTCGCCGCAGGCGACGGTGGAGGTGCCGTCGTCGAGGGAGACCTGGAAGACCTCGCGGATGCCGCGCTCGTGGACGGCGACCGCCTGGACGGGGCGGCCGTCCCCGCCGATGACCAGGTCACCGGGGACGAGTTCGCCGATCTTGCGCCAGCCGGTCGGGGTGAGTACGGGGGTGCGGTGGGGCTGGGCCTTGCCCGCCTGCGGGGGACCCACAAACGTGATCAGGTTGCCTCCTTCAAAAGCCTGCAAAGCAATATCAATAGCAGGGAACCCCGACGGAATTTCACGCAGGCGGCCGTCGAGCTTGGCCAGCTCGCGGCAGCGCTCCAGCCGCTCCGGCTCGTTCTGGGTCGGGTCGACGTCGGCCGCTCAGGGACCTGCGGGCGATGTCGCATGTCCCCCGGTCGATCGCCCGCGCACGCCGGCCACGGCGAGCAGCAGCTCGGGATCGCGGACGACCGACAGATCGACGCGGCGGCGAATGCTCGTGAAGACCCGGCGGGCCGCGCGGACGGCCGCCAGCCGCCGCCGCTCCGCGGCGCGCGGCAGGTCGACGCCCGTCACCCAGAGGCGTGGGACCGCGCCGCGCGCGAGGATACGGCGCGGCGTACGTGACCTCACGACCGGCCCAGTCGGGCCCGGCATGCCCCCTCCGTCTTGGGCGACCGGACAGGCGCTAACGGACGCCGTAAGGCACGCGGCCCGTGTGGTCTCGGCCACCCCCGACTGAGCACCGACGCAACATACGACGCGAGCGCCCCGTAGAGCGCCGTTGAGGACCATAACTAGGCCACAGACAGCAAGAGGCCCGGCACCGCGTTTCCGCTGGTGACGGGCCTCTTTTGGCTGGTTCGACAGAGTGCAGCCGTTGGACTAAAACCCGTAGCGAAGAAGGCTAGAATCGTCACTTTGAAACCATTAGTGTAATACCTACGCGTAACCACGAAGATCTGTAACGTCTCTACATAAGTTTCCCTTGAAAGGACTAAAGATGCAAGGCAGTACACCACAGCACTACACGATCGCAGATTTCCTCAAGTGGAACGACGATAAGGAACTAATACTAAATCCTAAGTTCCAGCGTGGCCCGGTTTGGCTAACGCCAGCGCGGACCTACCTAATCGACTCAATCTTGAGAGGCTACCCAATCCCGAAACTACTCCTCCGAACACAAGTTGATCGTAATACACGTAGAACGATACGAGACGTCGTCGACGGACAGCAGCGCTTGCGGGCGATAATAGATTTCGAACGGGACGGATTCCCCCTCGGAACGAAAGCAAAGGAGTATAAGGGAAAACGCTACTCCGATCTCGATGATGACGAGAAGGACGCCTTTCTTTCATACAAGCTGACTTGCGAGCAGCTTATCAATGCAAGCGACGATGACGTTCTTGAAGTGTTTCTAAGAATTAATTCATACGCCATTCCAGTCAACGAGCCAGAACTTCGAAATGCCCGATTCGATAACGAGTTTAGCGAGTTGGTCAAAGAACTGGTTCCCAAGCTTCGCGACACATGGGATCTAGGAGTGCTCTCCGACAGGGAACGAGTTCGGATGGCCGATCAATCGGTGGTAGCAGAAGTAATCGGATACTTCCTCCAAGGGGTAGCCGATGGCGCGGAAGCCGATATTACTAAGCTGTACGAATACACCTCTCATAAGGACTTCGATACAAACCATCTCCCGTCTTTCGAGGAAGTGGTTTCCATATTCCAGCAGGCCACCGACCTCCTTGTCGACCTAAAGAAGGAACCAATAGTTCAACGGCCGCACTTCCTTATACTCGCGGCGGCAATCATGTACGCTAAGGGGATTCTTCCGCAGGGAAAGCTCGAATTTGACTCCCTGCCGCATCCAGAGGAGATGCTAAGGGACAAAGAAGAAATCGTAGAGTCAATGCGTGCTCTCAACGGTGCCTTAAGTGCAGATAACGACGATGAGATTCCGATTTCTCTGCGACGATTCAGAGAGGCGCGCGCTACTACTCAAAGAATGAAAAGCCGTCAACCTCGTTTCGAGTTCATGTGCGCGGCCCTCGCTGCTGCTTTGCCAACGCGGTAGACGATGCCGCATCATCCAATTGAGCTAGCCAAGGCGCACGAGGAATTCTTCGAAGAGCTAGCACAGATAGAGAGAGTCTTTCTTGCTCTCGACAATACGCCGCACGTAGACGCTTTTGAAGTACCCTACAGACCACTGGAAGACGGATGCGTCGTCTCTCTTTGGGACGCATGGAATAGGTTCATGAGATCCCTACTTCTTATGAGCTGCTCAGGTCCATCCAAGGGGACTTCCGGAAATCTATACACACCGACAGAAAGTCGTGATGAACAGGCTGCTACAGAGATCTTAAAGCAACTATCTCGACGTAGAGGAAGCAAGATCAGGGTAATGAACGGTGAGCCTAAATGGTTTGATACCCTAGCATTACCCGACATGACCGCAGGCCTCTGTCTCGAAAATTCGGGCATCATCGATTCATCCATAACAGCCTCAATGATCGACACCGGAGGTGGAATAATATTAAAAAGCCCACTAGAAGAGATTCGCTGCATCCGTAACTTCGTCGCCCACAAGAACATAGGAACTCTCACTAAGGCGCAGGACTATATGCGCCTTCCCGTTCGAGACGTCTTTGCTCATATCCGCGAAAAGACGGAGGGTGGCCTCCCTCGCTTTTGTCACTGGATAGATTCATTAGGTGCACTAGCCGAGGCATCCGTTTACTAGCCTCACATTGATGCCACCAGACAGCGAGATGATCGTCCGTTGCCATCTCTATTGGCAACTTTGGCCGCTATCTCCCGCTTTCACGTAAGCAAGCGTGCGATGAGCCCCGACTGCGCTCAGGGGAACGTACGGAGCCATTTCCCGAGGTCCGATCACCGCGGTGACCACGGTGGCGGCGGCAACGACGATTGCCCCACCAGTCAACAAGAACCCGGTCACCCGGCGCCTCGGTAGCCTTTCCCGGAACCGAGCGACCAATCCATCTTTGTCGTCGTTGCTCTCCACGACAGAACTACAGCGCATCCTGCCCACGGACGTCTACACGTTGTGCCACATGCGGCCTCGCCGCAGTTTCTTGTCCTAACGCACGATCCTGTCACCACCGTCCGATGACAGCCCGCGGTCCTCCGCAGGCGTCGTCACGCAGTTGGTCACTCACCCGACCTTCTGCTTACAAGAGAAGGGCAAGGGCCAGGTCGACGGCATTCGCTCCAGGCCTGGCGGTAGGTGCTGGCCAGTGCGGTGTGATCGTGTGAGGCGATGTTGCTGTATCTGTTGCTGTACGGCAACGCGTCGACAGCCCGCTTGCGTGATCCCCTGGCAAGTATCTATTCATGGCGTCGCGGCATCGGCTGAGTCGATACTGTCGGGAGCCTCGTCGCCTGGCGCGTGATCCACCTGGTATACGCCCGGCCTGATCTCGCGAGATCGCTGGCGAACCGATTCCGCCAACGCCGGCGGCCAGATCGTCTCTTCGGTCCAGATAACACCGACGAATGCGGCTAGATTGGCCGGGTTAACATCACTCAATTCCGACAGGTCGAGCCCGGAAGCGTCTAGGTGTACCGCCTCCAACGCAGATCCAACCCGACGAACATGAGTTTGGGCCAAAGCCCGGGCCGCCGCCTCGGCGAGACTACGAAGGCTTGGGCTGGTCAGCATCTGAGCGAGGTCGGAAGCGCGAGCGCTGGCAAGGGCGAGCGCTTCGTCGCAATCGCCATCGAGTTCGTTCGCCCGGGCCAGAGTGTGCGCCAGGTCGTCGGCCAAAGCGCGTGCACGGTCCAGTGCCCGGTCCCGGTCCCTGGTAAGCCCGTCTGCCGCACTGTGGGCACCCTTGCTGGCAACGGCGCGAGTGCGGTCGCGAGCAGCGTCACCGATCCGGTGAAACGCACGGGCGACGTGCCCGTCGGCCGCCCGCTCGCGGACCAGCTCATGCCCCAGGTCGTTGGCTTTGGCACGGGCGCTGGCCGCGGCAATCGCACTGGCTACGGCGTGCGCGAGCGCGCGGGCAAGCGCGAAGATCAGCTGGCGGGAGGTGACGACAGCAGCGATGGCCCTCGGATCTGTGACTTGAGCCGCTGAGGCCGCGTTGCGCGTGAAGGGGTAATACGGCGCGGTGTCGGTGCCGCGCTGGTCGGGCTTCGGCAGGCCTTGTTCCTTAAGACGCGCAGACAGCACAGGGTAGATGTCGCCCAGCGTGAGCCACGCAGGCTTGTGCGGTATGCCAGAGCGAACCAGGTCGCAGAGCTGACCGGTGAAGGAGGTAAAGGCCTCGCCCTGCTGGTCGGCCGGAGGCACGTGTGCCACTTTGTTGCGGGTGGTCGCAGTCAGCGTGTACACGCCCTGGATGTGGGCGATATCGGCGATGTCAGAGTCTCTGTCACCGCCGAGTGCCTCGATGGCTCTACCCGCGAAACAGCAGTCCAGGATCACCATGCGAATAGTGGCCGGACAACCGCTCAGTACTTCCGACACAGCTTGCCAGGGCAGGCCAGTGAACGTGAGGCGGTCACGCCGGGTCGCTGTTACCGTCAAGCACAGGTCGCCGCGTTCGGACAGATTACCGTGACCCGCGTAGTACAGCAGCAATGTCCCAGTGGTCTCCTCTACAAGGTCGGCGATCTGCGTCCCAAGCTCGGCGGCCGACCGCGGGTCGGAAATGACAGTGACCCGTTCAGGTGGCCATCCACATAACGCCGGATCGGTGAGCACCTGCTGCATAGCCCGCAGATTGTTGCGAACTGCGGGAATCGGAGGAAAAGCGGCGTGCTCGTACGCCGACACGCCAATCAGAATGGCCTGGGAAGCGGCGTACGACGCGGCGTCAGTCGTCATTGGGGGCGTTGATGATTTGCGCCAACAGAGGAATCACATCGTCCGTGGTAGTGATATCCAGGTTGATGGAGCGCCCGTTGGCCTCAACGGTCAGTTTCGCGCTCGTTCTGCGCGCCAGCAGCCATGTCTTCAGCGAGGAGGCCAGGACGGATCCCATACCGCCCGCGCCGACGGCAATCGTCAGCAACTCAGGCAGCGCGCCGAGGTCGGTGTCGCCAATCGGTGCGTGAGCTGTCCGGACCCGGCCGCGGAGATCGTCCTCGGCATCGAGCCACTCGCGGAGGGCCATTAGGTCGCCGCTGTCGCCGTCGGTGCTCCTGATCCGGACTTCCATCTGACTCCTTGCATGCACTGGCTCAACGACCAGAGCAGATCCTTGATACCTGCTTTGTTCCGACGAATCTACTCTGCGATATCCCATCCGTGCCATGGGCCGCAACTCGGCCCCACTGGCCGGCCCGGACGCAGGCCCCCGACCACACTCGACCCGTCAAAAATCTGGGTTACCGATAACCGCGCGCCGTTCTTGCATACGCGAATCAGCATCCATCTATACGAGCTCGCGCACTGCTGACCTGCACTTTTCAGGCGGACCAATCACCATGCTTGGATGACAAGGGCCGTGGTCAGCAGGTTGTAGGCGGTCGCCGGCGTTTGTCCGTGTGTGGGGACGTTGCTGTCAGCGCTGCTGTCACCTCGGCCAGGTCGCGCTCGCGGCCGGCGTGGCGCGAACGATCAAAGCGAACGTGCTCCACGCATCGCGTACGGGCCGATCGGTGCGGTCACGGCCGCGCTCCCCGTGCTCACCCTGACGATCTCCTTCGAGCTCCTCATGGGCCTGATCCGGCGTGCGTCGGCACCCGCAGGTAAAGATGCCAATTGGCAGCTTTACGAGGGGGCGGACCTGCCCGATCCCGAAGTGATCGCGGCCACGGATCCGATGCTCTCGACCGCTCGCGAGCGGTACGCCGCGGTGCTCTCGACCGGTGAGCTACCGAGCCTGCGTGCTCTCCGGCGTGATCTCAGCGTAGGAGCACCGCGAGCGAAGCGAATCCGTGCCGAGCTCGCTGGGCAGCACACGACGAACGCCGAGAGCGCCCACCCCTAAGGGCGGACGTCTTCGCCATGCCGCGACGTTAAGGCGAACTGCGGCGGACCATCAAGGGGCCGGGTTTGGCTCGTACGCGTTGCATTTACTGCTTTTGGTGACAGGCATGGCTACTCGGAGGACAGTTGACTCATGGACTGGGCACTCATTTCGGGATTTGCTGGGGCAGTTTTAGGTGCGGGCACTTCCCTGACTGGCACGCTGCTGACATTACGGCATCAGGCAAGGCAAGAGCACAACAAACGGGTGGAAGATCAGGAGCGCACTGCGCTGACCCGTGCGCGTGACGCGATCGTCACCTTAATGCGCCTAGAGGACAAGCCCAGTGCCGATCTTCAGATCCGTTACCTCAGAGACAAGGTCACGACCAGGGACTACGCAGCAGGCGTGGCCAATCTGAAAGAAGCGGACGCTAGCTGGACGCAGCAGCGCGACGACGCCCTTCTAGTTCTCCAGATGGCCATTGACGACTTCTCGAACGATGCA
The DNA here is from genome assembly GCF_016863315.1 of Planotetraspora silvatica. Classification (GTDB taxonomy): domain Bacteria; phylum Actinomycetota; class Actinomycetes; order Streptosporangiales; family Streptosporangiaceae; genus Planotetraspora; species Planotetraspora silvatica. Next base: position 1,152 of record NZ_BOOQ01000062.1, on the reverse strand, counting down.
TTGTGGCAGGCCATGGAAGATGTTCATCTCCTACTATGGAATGCCGACTTTCTCTTGAATCACCTAAGAGCGGCCGAGTCGATCACACGACGAATGGCGTGTCACCACGCTCGGGAGTGCCTTGCAGCCTTCAGCCGTGGCAAGCCCCTCCCGAAGGGCTCACCTCGTTACCTGCAGGCAGTTCAGACCGTGAAGAACTGGTTCGCCGAGCAGGAATACATCAAAGAGATTCTTGACGACGAACGCCGCCGTAAGGCACGTGAAGCAGAGGCGAAGTTGGATCGCGAACTGTTCAGCTCGTCTGACACCGGATTTGTACCTGACATAGACCCCACAGACGAGAGCTCGACTCTCAAACCGAACTCTGGAGACACGTCCCCTGGGGCCGTTTGATCTAGGGAACCATTCGGTGTCGACAGCGCCTGTGAGAGACGTGCCGTCAGGGTTGCCGTAAAGAGAGATCAAAAACGCCCCGGGCGTGATCACCTCGGGGCGTTTGGGCTGTTCAGGTGCTGTGGTCAGGGGCAGGGTCGAACTGCCGACCTTCCGCTTTTCAGGCGGAGCATTCACCCTGCTGCGGTCCTTCGACACAAGGTCAGAGGGTGCTGAACGGCCGCCGGTGTGCGCTTGTGGTGGCCGACGTTGTCGTCACGGTTGTCGTCAACCACAGCCGGAGAGGAAGATCATCCCGCGTATATTCCGCACAGCCATGAAATCCCCTCGGGCGCATCCGTCCTGGGCTTCCCTCTCACGTGGGGTCGTGAGTCGCATGTGCGTCCGTCGCTGTACCTCAACGCCGCGTGCAGGGTGTGCTGCATGATCGAGATCGACCGCCAAGAACGCCGCCTGCGCTGAGCTGGTCCCCAGGGGGCCATCGTCCCCCGGGTGAGGTCGGGCCGTCGCGGGGGCCGACGCCTAACGCTCTCCTGAACATTCCACTAACGCAGCGTGGTTCTCGTACACCTACACGTAACGAGTGACCGCGCCAGGGCGATTTTCCCTAGGCCCTTCCCCGCAGAAGAGAGAGTCCTGGCGCCCCCGATCCCCCTGCCCCTGATGTTCGATCTAGGAGCAAAATCCTGTGGCAATCCCCAGAACACGTCGGCTTATCGCGGCGGCGAGTCTGCCGCTGATGGTCGCGGCGACCGTGGG
>NZ_BOOQ01000061.1 GCF_016863315.1 Planotetraspora silvatica | reverse complement strand
GCCGGGCGAGGACGGACGGGGAAGCGGGGTGGGCCGCTCCGGGCGGACGTTCGCCGGGGCCGGGCGTGGCGATCGGGTCGACCTCGGTCATCGCGCGCTCCTGGGGGAAGACGGGGGGTTCGTCGGCCATGCGGCTCTCCTGGGGGGTGGCTCGACGGGCTATTTGGCCGAGTAGACGTGGTCGCTGATGAGACGGGCGGCCCCGACGACGCCCGCGATCTCGCCGAGTTCGGAGAGCACGATGGGCATGTTGCCCGTCGCCAGCGGCAGCGACCGGCGATAGACCACGCTTCTGATCTCGGCGAGCAGGACGTGGCCGAGGCGGGCGACCCCGCCGCCGATGATCACGAGACCGGGGTTGAAGAAGCTGACCAGGCTGGCCAGCACCTGCCCGACCCGATGGCCGCCGTCGCGGATGAGCCTGATCGCCTCCGCGTCGCCCTGCGCCGCGGCGGCGGCCACGTCCTCGGCACGGAGCTCGCCGGTCGCGGCCAGCCGTTCCGCGAGGTACGGCGACCCGCCCCCGCGGGCGACGGCGGTGGCCTCCCTCGCCAAGGCCGCGCCGCCGAAGTAGGCCTCCAGGCAGCCGGAGTTGCCGCACGCGCAGACCGGTCCGAGATCGTCCACCCGGATGTGCCCGATGTCGCCTGCGCTTCCGGAGACGCCCCGGTAGATCTTGCCGTCGACCACGATGCCGCAGCCGACCCCGGTGCCGATCTTCACCAGGAGGAAGTCGTCGACGTTGCGCGCCAGGCCGGCGTGCAGCTCGCCGAGGGCCATGATGTTCACGTCGTTGTCGACCATCGCGGGACAACCGAGCTCCTGCCCGATCGCCTCACGCACCGGGTAGCGGTCCCAGCCCGGCATGATCGGCGGCACCACCGGGACGCCCTCGGGGAAGCTCACCGGGCCGGGGACTCCGATCCCCGCTCCGTGGAGCTGGCCGAACAGCCCGTTCTCCCGGAACTTGCCCAGCAGCTCGACCGCCCGGTCGAGCACGACGGCGGGCCCCTCGCGGATGTCGCACGGCTCGCTGACGTGCCCGAGCACCTCGAGCTCGCCGTTGGTGATCGCGACGTCGATCGACGTCGCCCCGATGTCGATCCCGGCGAAGCGCGTGTGGGGCGAGAGCCGTACCTTGCCCGACCGCCTGCCCCCTCGGGAGGCGGCGAGACCGGCGGACTCGACCAGGCCGAGCTCGATCAGCCTGTCCAGCTCCACGTTGAGCTTGGAGCGTGACAGATCGACCACGTCCGCGAGTTCGGCGCGCGAACGGCCGCCCTCCCGGAGAAGCCTCAGAAGGGTCGCTTGGTGCACGTTCTCCGGCCGCATGGTGCTCCGCTTCACAACGCGCCTCCGCGTCAAAGTGATTGCGGCGAAGGTACCTCCCGTCCCCTGCTGGAGGGAAGGTCTTTTATCGATCTGATGCAATCTTTCGCCGAAAACGGCAAAAGTTCGGATGCGCGTGCGCTTCCGGGTTGGGTAGAGACCCGAGAAGAAAGGCCTTCTATTTCCGGAATGTCATACCCAGGAGGTCTGATGCTGGGGTTGCCTGACGGAGTCCGCGGCTGCCTGTTCGACATGGACGGAGTGCTGACCCGGACGGCCACCGTCCACGCGGCCGCCTGGAAGCGGGCGTTCGACGAATTCCTCCGGACGTGGGCCGGTCGTACGGGGACGCCCTTCACGCCGTTCGACGAGGTGTCCGATTACGACAGCTACGTCGACGGCAAGAAACGACTCGACGGCACCAGGTCGTTCCTGGTCTCGAGAGGGATCGACCTCCCCGAGGGCGACCCCGGCGACCCGCCGGACGCCCTGACCGTGAACGGCGTCAGCAACCACAAGAACGCACTCGTACAGAGTGTCCTCGACGAGAAGGGCGTCGACGTCTTCGACGGATCGGTGCGCTACGTCCGCGCGGTCCGGGAGGCCGGGCTGAAGACGGCGGTCGTCTCGTCGAGCGCCAACACCGCTCGGGTCCTGGCCGCCGCCGGCATCGCCGACCTGTTCGAGGCGCGGATCGACGGCGCCGTCGCCCAGACGCGCGATCTCGCCGGCAAACCCGCACCGGACATGTACGTCGCGGGAGCACAGGCCCTCGGCCTGAAGCCCTCGGAGGCGGCCGTCTTCGAGGACGCCCTCGCCGGAGTGGAGGCGGGCAGGGCCGGCCGGTTCGCCCTGGTCGTCGGCGTCGACCGGGTCGGACAGGCCGACGCACTGCGCGATCACGGTGCGGACACCGTCGTCACCGACCTCGCCGACCTCCTGGAGCAGCGATGATCCAGCATCCCGCCTTCACCGTGGAGCCGTGGTGGATCCGCGAGTGCCGTCTGCACCTCGACGTGCTGCCGCAGACCGAGTCGGTGTTCGCGCTGTCCAACGGGCACATCGGCCTGCGCGGCAACCTCGACGAGGGCGAGCCGCACGGCCTGCCGGGCACCTACCTCAACTCCGTCTACGAATTGCGGCCCCTGCCGTACGCCGAGGCCGGCTACGGCTATCCCGAGTCCGGGCAGACCGTGGTCAACGTCACCAACGGCAAGCTCATCCGGCTGCTCGTCGACGACGAGCCCTTCGACGTCCGGTACGGCACGCTGCACGAGCACGAGCGGGTGCTCGACCTCCGGGCGGGCACCCTCACCCGCACGGTCCACTGGACCTCTCCGGCGGGTGGCGAGGTCCGCATCAGGTCCACACGGCTGGTGTCGTTCACTCACCGGGCGGTCGCCGCCGTGCACTACGAGGTCGAGGCCGTCGGGCAACCGCTGGGCGTGGTCGTCCAGTCCGAACTGGTCGCCAACGAGACCCTGCCCGGGATGGACCGCGACCCGCGTGCCGCCGCGGCGCTCGAGGCGCCGCTGGTCCTGGAGGAGAACGCCTCCGGTACGTCCGGTGTGGCGGTCATGGTCCACTGCACCCGGGCCAGCAACCTGCGCGTGGCCGCCGCGATGCGGCACCAGATCGACGGCCCCTCCGGGACGCGGGCCGAGGCCGACGGCGCCGACGACGTGAGCCGCCTGACGGTGGCGACGCAGCTCAAGCCTGGAGAGCGGCTGCGTCTGATCAAGCTGTTCGCCTACGGCTGGTCGGCCCAGCGCTCCCGCCCCGCCCTGCACGACCAGGTGGTCGCCGCTCTGGCCGCCGCCCGCCTCACCGGGTGGGACGGCCTGCTCTCCAAGCAGCGGAAGTATCTCGACGAGTTCTGGGCCGGTGCGGACGTGGAGGTCGAGGGCGACGCGGAGATACAGCAGGCCGTCCGCTTCGGGCTGTTCCACCTGCTCCAGGCGGGGGCGCGGCTGGAACGGCGGCCGATACCGGGGAAGGGTCTCACGGGGTCCGGCTACGACGGGCACGCGTTCTGGGACACCGAGAGTTTCGTTCTGCCCGTCCTCACCTACACACACCCCCGGTCGGCCGCGGACGCGTTGCAGTGGCGGGAGTCGATCCTCCCGCAGGCCGAGGAGCGCGCCCACCAACTGGGACTGCACGGAGCCGCGTTCCCCTGGCGGACCATCAACGGCGAGGAGTGCTCGGGATACTGGCCGGCCGGCACCGCGGCGTTCCACGTCAACGCCGACATCGCCGACGCGGCCGTCCGGTACGTCGACGCCACCGAGGACATGGAGTTCGAACGCGAGACCGGCATGCCGCTGCTCGTCGCCACCGCCCGGCTGTGGTGCAGCCTCGGCCACCACGACGTCGAGGGCCACTACCGCATCGACGGCGTCACCGGGCCCGACGAGTACAGCGCGGTGGCCGACAACAACGTCTACACGAACCTCATGGCCCAGATGAACCTGCGCGCCGCCGCCGACGCCGCCGTCCGCCACGGCGACCGCGCCCAGGAGCTCGGCGTCGGGCTGGAGGAGATCGCGATCTGGCGGGACGCCGCGGCCGCGATGTTCATCCCGTACGACGAGCGGCTCGGCGTCCACCCCCAGAGCGAGGGGTTCACCCGCCATGCGATCTGGGACTTCGAGACCACCAAGCCGGAGCAGTATCCGCTGCTGCTGAACTTCCCCTACTTCGACCTCTACCGCAAGCAGGTGGTCAAGCAGGCCGATCTCGTGCTCGCGCTCCACCTGCGCGGCGACGCGTTCACGCCGGAGGAGAAGGCCCGTGACTTCGCCTACTACGAACGCCTGACGGTCAGGGACTCCTCGTTGTCGGCCTGCACGCAGTCGGTGATGGCGGCCGAGGTGGGCCAGCTGGAGCTCGCCTACGACTACCTCGGCGAGGCCGCGCTGATGGACCTGCACGACCTGGAGAAGAACACCAGGGACGGCGTCCACATGGCCTCGCTGGCCGGCGCGTGGACGGCTCTGGTCGCCGGCTTCGGCGGCATGCGCGCGTGTTCAGGCCGGATGTGCTTCTCCCCCCGGCTGCCCGACGGCATCACCCGGCTCTGTTTCCGTATGCGTTACCGGGGCCGCCTGGTATGCGTCGACATCACCGCGACCACGACGACCTACACGCTGGTGCACGGGCATTCGCTGACCCTGCACCACCACGGGGAGGCGTTCACGCTCGGCCGCGAGCCGGTCTCGCGCACGACGCCCATCACCCCGGTCCCGGAGCAGAGGCTCCGCCAGCCGCCCGGCCGCGAACCATCCCCCCGCCACCCCGGCCCCATCTCCACGTGATCCTGCACAAATCCTGGCCGTGATCATGCACAGGTTCGGCGCCACGCCGTACGACCTGCGCAAACCTCGAGCGTGATCATGCACAGATTCGCGGGCATGCCGTACGACCTGCGCGAACCCCGAGCGTGATCATGCGCGTGGGCCGCGGCAGGCGCCTCGACATGCCCGGCGCCCGCCGCGGTATCGAGGACGTGGCCTACAGCATGGCCTGCATGGACGCGGTGGCCTGCCGCCCCAGCGTGGTGGGCTGAAGGTGGGGCTCCTCCGTCATCACGGCGTCCCAGTTGTCGCGGATCGCCTCGATCGTGAGGTCGTCCGTACGCCAACCCGGGCCCTCGGCGACGAACACGCGCGCGACCCGACCGCCGCCCACGGAGAACACCTCACCGGTCGTCTCACAACTCTCGTGCGCGAGAAATGCGACCAGCGGGCTGATCCGCTCCGGGGTGAGCTTGTCCTCGAGTTCGGCCGGGAACAGCGCCTCGGTCATCCGGGTCCAGGCGATCGGCGCGATCGCGTTGGCCTTGATGTTGGCGCGCGCGCCCTCGATGGCGACGGACTTGGTGAGGCCCACCAGGCCCATCTTCGCGGTCGAGTAGTTGACCTGGCCGAAGTTGCCGAACAGGCCGGCGGGCGAGGACGTGTTGACGACCCTCCCGTACGCCTGCTCCTTCATGTGCGGGAACGCCGCGCGGGTGACCAGGAACGAGCCGCGCACATGGACGGCCAGCACCGCGTCGAACTCCTCGACGCTCATCTTGCCCAGCGACTTGTCCCGAAGGATCCCGGCGTTGTTGACCACGATGTCCACCCGGCCGAAGGTGTCGATCGCGGCCTGGACGATCGCCTGGGCACCCTCGGGGGTGGCGACGTTGTCCCCGCTGGCGATGGCCTCGCCGCCGTTCTTGACGATCAATTCGGCCACGTCGGCGGCAGGACCGGAGGACGGGCCGGTGCCGTCGAGCGCGCCGCCGAGGTCGTTGACGACGACCTTGGCCCCCCGCTCCGCGAGCAGGAGCGCGTGCGAACGGCCGAGCCCGTGCCCTGCCCCCGTCACGACCGCTACCTGTCCGTCGAACCTGAGATCCGGCATGACGCCCACCTTTCGGAGGAGAACAAGGTTCTAGTTGCCTGAACAATAGCTCTCCGGCCTGAAAGCGGTAGCAGTCGGCAACAGAACACCGCGCATCGTGATCAATCATGTGAATTTCTGCTATAGTTCTGGTCCCCCGGACGGGCGTGGGTCAACGACGACACCCCTCCCAGCACGGCCCCCGCCCAGAGCTGACCTGGCTGGAGGCCACGCATGCCCTTAACTCCACCCCTGCGCGTGGTCCAGTGGGCCACCGGCGCAGTCGGGGGATACGCGCTGCGGAATGTGATCAATCGTCCGGAGTTCGAGCTGGCGGGAGCTCTCGTCTACGACCCCGACAAGGTCGGGCTCGACGCGGGAGAACTGGTGGGCCTGGGCACGGCGGGTGTCGTCTGCACCGACGACGTCGACCAGGTGATGGCCACGCAGGCCGACTGCGTCCTCCACATGCCGCTTCCCGCGTCGTACTTCGGCGGTGACCCCGCGACCGACCTCGAGACGATCTGCGCGCTGTTGTCGTCGGGCAAGAACGTCATCACCACCACCGGATTCGTCTACCCCCAGGCGTACGGCCCCGGCGTGGTCGAGCGGCTGGAGGCCGCGTGCGCCCGCGGCGGGACCTCACTGCACGGGACGGGCATCAACCCCGGCTTCATGAGCGACCTGCTGCCGCTCGCGCTGACCGGGCTGTCCGACCGGCTCGACCACATCTACGTGCGCGAGTCCTCGGACTACCGCGGCCATCCGTCCCGGCAGATCGTCACCGACCTGATCGGCTTCTCCCGCGCGCCCAAGGACTACGCGGAAGCGGTGCGCCCCTTCCGGGCCTACCAGCGGTCGCTGTTCACCGAGAGCGTCCAGCTGGTGGCGTCCACACTCGGCGTCGTGCTCGACGAGATCGAGGAGAGCGACGAGTTCGAACTGGCCACGGAGGAGTTCGAGATCGCCGCGGGCGTGGTGCGGCCGGGCACGGTCTGCGCGTCCCGGTGGGTCTTCTCCGGCCTGGTGAAGAACATGCCGTTCATGACCGTCGAATGCGTCTACAAGGCCGACGCGGAGAAGGTGCCGCGGTGGCCCGCTCCCGGATTCGCCATCCACATCGAGGGCCGGCCCACCATGGCGATCACCATCGACGAGGTGGCGCACGGGCTGGCGGGCGCCGCCGCCCACGCGGTCAACTCGATCGCGGCCGTGTGCGCGGCGCCGGCGGGCATCCGGACGATCCTCGACCTGCCGCTCGCGACGGGACGCGGCACCGTCCGCCTCGCATGAAGGGTCGGGTGGGCCGTCCCCCCTCGGAACGGCCCACCCTCCGGATCAGTACGGCAGGAACCGCCCGAACCTGCCCTTGTGGTAGATCAGGGGACGCCCCGCCGAGCTCACGCTGGTCGAGGTCACCAGGCCGACCACGAGGACATGATCGCCGACCTCGACCGTGTGGTGGGGGCGGCAGATCAGGTGCGCCGACACGTCGTGCAGCAACGGCACGCCCTGCGGGCCGTCGCCCCATCTGGTCGGATGGGCGAAGCGGTCGATGTCCTTCTTCGCGAATCTGGCCGCGATGTCCGCCTGGTCGCCGGCGAGTACGTTCACCGCGAAATGATCGGCCAGCCGCAACGACGGCCAGGTCGTCGACGACTGCGCGACGTAGAACGACACCAGCGGCGGCTCAAGGCTGACCGACGAGAACGAGGTGGCCGTCAATCCCACCGGCACGTCCTCAGGCCGCGCCGTGACCACCACCACTCCGGCGGCGTGCACGGCGAGCGCCCGGCGGAACTCGTCGCCGCCGACCGGTACGGCCTGCTCGGCGGACGATCCGTTCCCCGGACGGTCGACATCGCCGGACGACACGCGGTTCTCAGACGACACGAGGTTCTGGGAGGGCACAGGGTTCTCGGACGACACGCGGTTCTGGGAGGGCACAGGGTTCTCAGACGACACGAGGTTCCCGGACGACACGAGCCGGAGCGGCACCGGGACGGGAGCGTCCGGGGCCGAGTCGTGCATGGCGGTCATCGCCGGGACCTCCGAACCGGTCGCGTGCCCTCATCCGTCACAAGGAGTCCGTCCATCGCGCTGATTCCGTCAGTCATGCTGAAACCTCCTGGCGGAACGACAGTCGCGGAGCCACCTGACCGGCCCAGCCGTCCAGCAGATCGTCGAGTTCCGGTACGGCGACAGCCCCGGAATCCGGCCCGAAATCACGCGGGACCACCGACTCCAGCACCACCAGCCCGGGAGTAGGCACGAAGGCGCCCAGCTCGACCAGCACGGGCCTCAGGTGAACCTCCACCGCGAGCGAGTGCTTGGGATCACCCATGACCAGCAGCGGCAACGCCGCCTTCCCCGCCAGTGCCTGGTGGGGAAGCCTGTCGAGGAACACCTTGAGCAGTCCCGTGTAGGTCCCCTTGTAGGTGGGGCTGGCGACCACGAGGACCTCGGCGTCCAGGACCAGCTTCAGCGCCGACTCGACGCCCGGCCCGGGCTCGCGGGCCAGGAGGTGCGGTGCGAGAGCGGCCAGGTCCACCACGTCATTCAGTGCCGCGAAGCCGTCAGGACCGGGGCGCGTCCCCGCCGATGGGCTTGCGGCGCCTTCGTTGCCAGGGGCCTGTCGCAGTCGTTTCGCCACCGCCTCGGCGGCGCGTACCGCGATGGCGAGTGTCCGGGATCCTTCCCGTGGGTTCCCCACCAGCGTCACGATGCTCATCGCGTCCTCCTCCGTCGTGCGAGGGCCGTCGTGAGGCCCGACCGGTTCGCGGTCACGAGGCGACCGCCACAGTGCCGTCCGCGTTCTCAGGGGCGTTCCCGCCTGCGATCTCACCGGCGGGGCCCGAGGCGTACCTGCTCGCGGGCCGGGGCAGGCCGTAGTTCTCCCTCAGCGTCCGGCCCTCGTACTCGTGCCTGAACAGCCCTCGGGCCTGTAGTTCCGGCACCACGTGGTCGACGAAGTCCTCGAGGCCGGACGGGAGGACGGGCGGCATGATGTTGAAACCGTCCGCCGCGCCGTTCTCGAACCACTCCTGGATCTGGTCGGCGATCTGCTCGGGGGTCCCGGCGAGCACCCGGTGCCCGCGGCCGCCCGCGAGCCTGGCGATGAGCTCGCGGAGGCTGAGGCCCTCCCGCCGCGCCAGGTCGGTCACGAGCTTGAGGCGGCTCTGCTGGCCTTCGGTCTCGACCGGCACGTGTGGCAGCGGCTCGTCCAGCGGGTGTCCCGACAGGTCGACGCCGAGGATGTTGGACAGCTGGGCCACGCCGTACGCCGGGATGATGAGGTCCTCCAGCTCCTTCTCCAGCCGGAGCGCCTCCCGCTCGGTCCCGCCGAGGATGGGCGAGATGCCGGGGAGGATGACCACGTTCTCCGGCGGCCTGCCGTACCGGGCCGCCCGGGCCTTGATGTCGGCGTAGAACTCCTGCCCCTCCTCCAGCGTCTGCTGCGCGGTGAAGACGGCCTCGGCGTGACGGGCGGCGAAGTCCCTGCCGTCGTCGGACGAGCCCGCCTGGACCAGCAGCGGACGGCCCTGCGGCGGGCGCTGGATGTTGAGCGGGCCCTTCACCCGGAAGTGCGCGCCCGCGTGGTCGACCTGATGGATCTTGGCGATGTCGGCGTAAATGCCCGCGTCCCGGTCTCCGACCACCGCGTCGTCCTCCCAGCTGTCCCAGAGCCTGGTGGCGACCTCGAGGAACTCGGCGGCCCGCTCGTAGCGGTCCCGGTGGGCAGGCCGTTCGATGCCGAAGTTGTGCGCCTCGGCCTCGCCCGCCGAGGTCACGATGTTCCATCCCGCCCTGCCGCCGCTGATGTGGTCCAGCGAGGCGAACCTCCGGGCGACGTGGAAGGGCTCGTTGTACGTCGTCGAGACCGTCGCGATCAGGCCGACGTGGTCGGTCACGGCGGCGAGCGCCGACAACAGCGTCAGCGGCTCCAGCCCGCCGAGTGCGTTGTGCCGGACATCGCCCTGCAACGCGAGGCCGTCGGCGAAGAACACCGAGTCGAGCCGGCCGCGCTCGGCGATCTGGGCGAGGTTCTGGAAGTGCCGGACGTCGGTGAGTCGCAGGGGGTCGGTGCGGGGGTGGCGCCAAGCCGCCTCATGGTGCCCCACACCCATCAGGAAGGCGTTGAGGTGCAGTTTCCTGGACAAGTGGTCCTCCACGTGGAAGAGCGACGCTCCAGTGGGACCCGGAGCCGGTCCGATCGCGGGTTTCTCACCGAGATCGACACCGGCCGCCGACTACGCGGCCGGCGTCCCCGCGAACGGGCCGGGCCAAGAACGTGTCCTGACTCATGCCGCTGACGCTAAACGCATCGGCGCACATAGTCAACATTTCCTACTTGATTTGCGGGGAATCCTATGCGGGCAGCCACAGGTCCGGCTCACCCGGCACCCGTGAGACCTGGCCGCGCGCCTCCAGCCAGACGAGATGGGCCAGCGTCTCGTTGTTGGCGCCACGCCGCATGTGGGGCGGGATGGTCTCCCACGGCCTCGACCAGGTCAGCCGGGTCGCGAGATCCCAGCACGTGCTGCCGCCCGTCTCGGCGACGACGCGCTCGACCTCCGCCAGCCGCTCCTCGTGGTGACTGATCACGTAGTCCACCCGCTCGCCCAGTTCGAGGAACCGGAACTCATGAGCCGGCAGCACCTCGTCCACGTCGAGCTTCCCGACGTTCCTGAGGGCGTCGAGATAGTCGGCGAGCGGGTTCGCCGTCGACTGGGGATGCACCGCCACCATCGGAGTGATCTTGGCCAGCACGTGGTCGCCGGAGAACAGCAGCCGGCGATCGGGCTCCACGAAGCAGAGATGGCCGGGCGAGTGCCCCGGGGTCCAGATGGCGCGAAGGTCCCATCCGGGCAGATCCAGCCGGTCGCCGTCCTCGATCAGGCGATCCGGCACGGCCATCGTCACGAAACTGCGCAGCATCATGGAGGCCCCGGCCAGTTCCTGGGCCGTCATCTCCGGCACGCCGCATCGGAGCAGCAGGCTCCGCTCCCGGACGACCAACTCCTGGATCGCCGAGTCGTCGTAGCGCTCGCGGACCAGCCGGGCGTCTTCCGGATGCAGGCCGATCCAGGCCCCGGAGACCTCCCGGATACGCCCGGCCAGGCCGTAATGATCGGGATGGATGTGAGTGACCAGCACCGCCTTGACATCGGTGATCTCATAGCCGGCCGTCCGCAGTCCGGCCACGAGGGCGTCGTAGGCCTCGTCGGTGTTCCATCCGGCATCGATGATCACGACGCCGTCCGGGATCTCCAGCGCGTACACCAGGACGTACCGCAGTGGATTGATCGGAATCGGGACCGGGATCGACCACAATCCCGGCCGCACGCACTCGACCTCCGGGAGGACCCGGGCGAGCCATGCCGCGCGTTGTTCCTCGTTGGCCGCCGTCACGGTCGGCTTGCTCATCGGCCGCACCCCTTTCGCACCCCCCGATTCTGCACTGTCACCCGAACAACGTTCTACTGGGGTTCCCGTACGGGCACCGGGACTTCGGCCCGCGCGGCGGGGAGCCGTACATAGAGGAGAGTCGCGGACAGCGCGATCACGGCGGTCACGGCCCAGACCCCACCCGCCCCCACCTGCGCCGAGAGCGGGACCAGCACGAGCGACGAGACCGTTCCGCCGAACTGAAGCTGGAGCGAGTCAACCGACATCACGGTCGCCCGTTGGGTCGAGACGATCCGCTGATGGATGAGCTCGTTCCTGAACAGCGAGCTGACGGCCAGACCGGTGAACAGCACGACATAGGCGGCTCCGGCGGCGACCATCCCCGCCACGCCGTCCAGCGCCACGGACGCCGCGAGAGCGCCCACGGACGCCGCCGTGAAGACGGTGGCCAGCATGACGGCCCGCATCGATCCCCCGACGGCCCTGGCGACCGCCGGAGCGATGGCGCTGCCCACGGCGTTCGCCGCGAACCCGGCGGCGGCCACGATGGCGTAGATCGTGCCGGCCGTCTCGGGGCGGCCGGTGAGCGCGGCCAGGCGCCCGGGCGTCAGCAGTTCGATGGAGTTGAGCATCACGCCCGCGGCCACGGCGACGAGCAGCAGCCGCCCGAGGCCCCGGTCGCGTACGGCGAGCCGGAAACCTCCCCCGATGGTCACCGGCACGTCGCGTAAGACGTCGGCCAGGCGCGGCCGTACCTGCCTGGCCGGTTCCCGCATCACCAGGAGGACCGTGAACAGGAGGATCAGGGCGGCGCCTCCCCCCGCCCATACGGGCACGGCGAGCGACTCGCCGCTGACCAGCAGCGGAAGCACGCCGCCGGTCAGCGTCCCGATGGCGAGGGCGACGGAACCGGCGGCTCCGCCCGCCGCGAGACCGGGCTTGAGGTCGGCCGCCGGGCCCTCCAGCGCGTGGAGCCTGTCGACGTACCAGGCCTGGGCCGGGCCACTGGACAACGCCCTCGCGACGCCCTTGAGCAGCGAGGCGATCAGGAACATCCAGGCCGAACCCGCCAGCGCCGTCATGGTGAGCCCCGCCACGCTGAAGACGGCCGAGGCGGCGAGGACAGTCCGCCGACCGATGACGTCCGCCAGCCCGCCCGTGGGGAGTTCCAGGGCGACGACGGTGATCGAGTAGGCGGCGGTGACCAGGCCGATCTGCGCGACGTCGAGCCCACGTACCGACATGAGCAGGACCATCGGCGCGATCATCAACCCCGTCGGCAGCCAGGTGAGGAACTCCACCAGCGCATATCGCCCCCGCATCCCCTCCGGCGTGATCATGCTCACTTTCTTGATCATGGCCTCTCACCTGCCACGGCTCCCGCCGTGATCATGCACATGTTCGGCGATGACCCGGCTGAGCAGCGGCTTCACGTTGCGTGATCATGCACACCTTCGGCGGCACGACCCCTGGTCTGCGGTTTCTCGGTTTGTGATCATGCACTTAGTCCGGGCCCCGGACCGGATTGCATGATCACGGAGGATGTCGGCGCAGGTCACGCATGGTTTTGCCGAATGTGCGCATGATCACGTACGGCTTTCGCCCAGCTCACAGCACATCCCGCCGAACCTGTGCATGATCACGCGCGGTCAAGGGCCAGCTCAGCGGCCCCATCCACGAACCCGTGCATGATCACGGGGAAAGGGGGCGGTCAGGGGCGGGGGTGGGCGGCGAGGAAGACCGACACGGGACGGGCGTCGGGAGCGTCCTTGTCCCGGTCCGCCGCCTCCCGGAGCATGGCCCACATCCGCTCGGACAACGAGGCCACCGACGCCGGCGACAGCCGTACGACGTCGTCGGACATCCCGGCGACCTCGATCCACTCCGGACCCCAGGAGTCCCGATCCCGCTCGAACGTCTCCGCGGCGTCCGTCAGCACCTCGACCTGGCGCCGGCTCAAGAAGGCCGACGCCTCACGACCCTCGGGGGTCGCCGCCATCTCGGCGTTGCTCCACGACGTCATCCGATGGACGGCCCGCCATCGCCGCTCGCGGCGATCCCGCTGCTCCGCGTCCTCCACGACGAAGCCGTACCGGGCGAGCTGCCTCAGGTGATAGCTCGTCGATCCCGAGCTCTCCCCGAATCGGGCCCCCAGCTCGGTGGCCGTCGCGGGCCCGTCGAACCGCAGCGCTCCCAGCAGGCGCACCCGGAGGGGATGAGCCACCGCCTTGAGCGTCCGCGGATCGCTCACATGGAAGACCTCATCACTCATGTCCGTGAGCCTAACTTCGCAAAGACCTCTTTGCAAACTTTCATTTGCAATAATGGCGACCCGGCGCCCGGCCGTAGGCTGGACCGCGTGATCGAGGAAATCCAGATAGACGAGGCGGTACGACGCCTGCGTCCCGACTTCACCGTGCTCGCCATCTGCGCCTACGGCCTGAGTAACGGGCCGACGGACGACAGGTCGCGCGAGTGGCTGGCGGCTGCGGCCGCCCAGGCCGTGCCGACCGACCACGAGAAGGTCGAGGCGTGGCGCGCGGCCTATCGCGCCTTCGGCGCCAAGCCCCAGCGGACCCGGCCGTCGGTCGACGCCCTCGTCCGCCGGATGCCGCTCCCGGAGATCAACCTGGTCGTCGACGCCTACAACACCGTGTCCGTACGGCACGGCCTGCCGATCGGCGGGGAGGATCTGCGCCGCTACGACGGGGCCGCCCGCCTCATCCGCGCCGCCGGCGACGAGCCGTCCGAGGAGGCACTCGGCGACCCCGAGATCGGCGAGGTGGTCTGGCGTGACGACACGGGCGTCACCTGCCGGAGGTGGAACTGGCGGCAATGCGTCCGCACCCGGATCACCGAGGAGACCGTGGACGCCCTGTTCCTGCTCGAACGGCTCGAGCCGCTCTCGTCGGACGAACTGGCCGCGGCGGGAGACGAGCTTTCCGGACTGCTCGCCGCGATCACCCCAGAGGTCCGGATCGAAAGCCGGCTGATCGGCTGAACCTCCGCCACCCGAATCCTCCCACCGAAGGCCCGGCGGAACCGGCCTGCGCGAAACATCACGATCGGGCGGGCCGGATCACCGGAATGTAATCATTTCGGCCGAAAACGCGCGTCACGGCCGAGACATGACCATTCAGTAAGCGCGGCCTCACCACCCAGACGGACTACTCGCGCCTGACCTCTTTGATCGATCCTGGGACGATGGGCCAGGACCTGGGCCCCGACGGGCGCACCACACTGCCCAGGGCGAGTAGCCTTGGACCGGTTCTAAAACAACAACGCCCATCTGCGGAAGAAGGCGGTTTCCGCCGTGTCGTCTGAGTCGTCGCGGACAAACCCACTGGCAAGCTTCGGACAAAACGAATGGCTTGTCGACGAGCTATACCAGAAGTACCTCGAGGATCCCGAGTCTGTGGACAAGGCCTGGTGGCACTTCTTCGCTGACTACAACGGGACGGGAAAGGCCTCTCCAACGGCTGCCGCCGCGCCTTCCCCGGCTCCCGCCGCGAACGGGGCGGCCGCCGCCGCGACCGCCCCGGCACCTCCAGCGGCGACCCCGACCCCGGCGCCCCAGGCAGCACCGGCCGCGCCGGCTCCGGCGCAGGCCAAGGCCGCTCCGGCCGAGAAGCCGAAGATCGCCGCACCCGCTCCGGCGGGCGCTACCGAGGAGAAGATCCGAGGCGCGGCGGCCCGCACGGCCCTCAACATGGAGGCTTCGCTGGCGGTGCCGACGGCGACGAGCGTGCGCGCGGTTCCCGCGAAGCTGCTGGTCGACAACCGGATCGTCATCAACAACCACCTGTCCCGCGGCCGCGGCGGCAAGATCTCCTTCACCCACCTGATCGGCTACGCGATCGTCCGGGCGCTGCAGGCGATGCCCGAGATGAACCACTCCTACACGGAGGTGGACGGCAAGCCGATCCTGGTCAAGCCCGAGCACGTCGGCCTGGGCCTCGCCATCGACGTACAGAAGAGCGACGGCACCCGCCAGCTCCTCGTGCCGTCGATCAAGGCTGCGGAGACGCTGGACTTCCGCCAGTTCTGGGTGGCCTATGAGGACATCGTCCGCAAGGCCCGTGCCGGGAAGCTCGGCGTGGACGACTTCCAGGGCACCACGATCTCGCTGACCAACCCCGGCACCATCGGAACGGTGCATTCGGTGCCGCGTCTGATGCCCGGCCAGGGCACGATCATCGGCGTCGGGGCGATGGAATACCCGGCTGAATACCAGGGCGCCTCCGCGGAGACGCTCTCGCGCCTGGCCATCAGCAAGGTCATGACGCTGACCTCCACCTACGACCACCGGATCATCCAGGGCGCCCAGTCGGGTGACTTCCTGCGGCGGATCCACCAGCTCCTGCTCGGCGCCGACGGTTTCTACGACGAGATCTTCGAGTCGCTGCGCATCCCCTACGAGCCGGTTCGCTGGGTCCCCGACATCTCGGCCACCCACGACGACGACGTGGCCAAGTCCGCCCGCGTGCTGGAGCTCATCCACGCCTACCGGGTCCGCGGCCACCTCATGGCCGACACCGACCCGCTGGACTACCACCAGCGCAAGCACCCCGACCTCGACATCAAGTCCCATGGCCTGACCTTGTGGGACCTCGAGCGCGAGTTCGCGACCGGTGGTTTCGGCGGCCGCCCGCTGATGAAGCTGCGCGACATCCTCGGCGTCCTGCGTGACACGTACTGCCGGACGGTCGGCATCGAGTACATGCACATCCAGAACCCCGAGGAGCGGGCCTGGATCCAGGCGCGGGTGGAGAAGCCGCACGCCAAGTCCGACCGCGAGGAGCAGCTCAACATCCTGCGCCGGCTCAACACGGCCGAGGCCTTCGAGACCTTCCTGCAGACCAAGTACGTCGGCCAGAAGCGCTTCTCCCTGGAGGGCGGCGAGTCCCTGATCCCGCTGCTCGACTCGGTGATCAGCGAGGCCGCCCGCGAGCAGCTCGACGAGGTCGTCATCGGGATGTCCCACCGCGGCCGGCTCAACGTGCTGGCCAACATCGTGGGCAAGTCCTACGGCCAGGTGTTCGGCGAGTTCGAGGGCAACATCGACCCGCGCAGCGCGCACGGCTCGGGCGACGTGAAGTACCACCTGGGCGCGGGCGGCGACTTCGTGGCCCCCGACGGCTCCAAGATCAGCACATCCGTCGTGGCGAACCCGTCGCACCTGGAGGCCGTCGACCCCGTCACCGAGGGCGTGGTCCGGGCCAAGCAGGACCTGCTGGAGCGCGGCGAGGAGGGCTTCACCGTCCTCCCCGTCCTCGTCCACGGTGACGCCGCCTTCGCGGGCCAGGGCGTGGTCGCCGAGACCCTGCACCTGTCCCAGCTGCGCGGCTACCGCACCGGCGGCACCATCCACATCGTGGTCAACAACCAGGTCGGCTTCACGACGAGCCCGGCGAGCTCCCGCTCCTCGGTCTACGCCACGGACGTCGCCCGGATGATCCAGGCGCCGATCTTCCACGTGAACGGCGACGACCCCGAGGCCGTCGTCCGCGTCGGCAGGCTCGCCTACGAATACCGCAAGTCGTTCCTCAAGGACGTCGTCATCGACCTCGTCTGCTACCGCCGCCGCGGGCACAACGAGACCGACAACCCGGCGTTCACCCAGCCTCTGATGTACGACCTCATCGACGCGAAGAGGTCCACGCGCAAGCTCTACACCGAGGCGCTCATCGGCCGGGGCGACATCACGGTCGAGGAGGCCGAGCAGGCCCTCCGCGACTACCAGGAGCAGCTGGAGCGGGCCTTCACCGAGACCCGCGAGGCCACCAAGCGACCGCTCGAGCCGGGCTCGGTCGTCGCGCCGCAGCCCGACGAGCTGATCCCGTGGTCGCATGAGGACACCGCGACGGCGATCTCGGAGGAGACGGTCAAGCGGGTCATCGAGACCCAGCTCAGCCTGCCCGAGGGCTTCACCGTCCACCCGCGCCTCGCGCCGGTGCTGCAGCGTCGCGGCGCCATGGTGGCCGACAACACCATCGACTGGGCGACGGGCGAGGCTCTGGCCTTCGGCGCGCTGCTCATCGACGGGCACCCGGTGCGGCTGGTCGGCCAGGACTCGCGTCGCGGCACGTTCGGCCAGCGGCACGCGGTGATCGTCGACCGGGTGACCGGCGAGGAGCACACTCCGCTCAAGGCCTTCAACCACGGCACCACGAAGTTCTACGTCTACGACTCGCTGCTCAGCGAGTTCGCGGCGATGGGCTTCGAGTACGGCTACAGCGTGGTCAGGCCGGACGCCCTGGTGGCCTGGGAGGCCCAGTTCGGCGACTTCGCCAACGGCGCCCAGTCCATCATCGACGAGTTCATCTCGTCGGGTGAGCAGAAGTGGGGCCAGCGCTCGTCGGTCGTGCTTCTGCTGCCGCACGGCTACGAGGGCCAGGGCCCGGACCACTCCTCGGCCCGCATCGAGCGGTTCCTGCAGCTGTGCGCGCTGGACAACATGACGGTGGCCCAGCCGACCACGCCGGCGAACTACTTCCACCTGCTGCGCTGGCAGGTCCTGTCCAACCGCCGCAAGCCGCTGATCGTGTTCACGCCCAAGTCGCTGCTGCGCCTCAAGGCCGCCGCGTCGGCGGCGGCGGACTTCACGTCCGGCTCCTTCCAGCCGGTCTTCGGCGACAGCGCGGTCGACCCGTCGGCCGTCCGCAAGGTCGTGATCTCCTCGGGCAGGATCTACTACGACCTGCTGTCCGCCCGGACCAAGGCCGGCCGGAACGACGTGGCGCTGGTCCGCCTGGAGCGGATCTACCCGTTCCCGGAGAACCCGCTCAAGGCCGAACTGGCTCGCTACGGCAGCGACATCGAGGTCATCTGGGCTCAGGACGAGCCGGTCAACATGGGCCCGTGGCCGTACCTCGCGCTCAAGACGACCGAGCGGCCCGACCTGCTCGGGGGGCACACCCTGCGCCGGGTCTCCCGTACACCCAACTCCTCACCGGCCACCGGCTCGCACTCCAAGCACGACAGCGAGCTGAGCGACCTGATCGACGGCATCTTCGGCTAGTCCGAAGGCGTACGCACACGGAAGTCCCCCACGGTTTCACTGTGGGGGACTTCCCCGTAATTGGAGCAACACCATGTACTTCACGGACAGGGGCATCGAGGAACTCGTCGACCGGCGCGGCGACGAGGAGGTCAGCGTGAGCTGGCTGGCCGAGCGGCTGCGCGAGTTCGTCGACCTCAACCCGGAGTTCGAGATCCCCGTCGAACGACTGGCCACCTGGCTGGCCCGGCTCGACGAGGACGACTGAGCGGGCGGCGGAAACGCGATACATCTTGACTTTCCAGCAACGCGACATATCGTGTTTATAGACAGCACTGCTGCCGGTCCCCCGGAGATCGGCGACCTCGCGTTGGAAGGGCCGTGCAATGCCCCATTGGACGATCGAGAAGCCCGAACAGCTCACGTTCGCCCCTGTCAGCCAACTGAGCGTCCGCATCGTGGCCGGACGGCTGGCAGTGCTCGCCAGTGACGGGCCGCCCAGTCTCGAGGTGACGGACATCGGCACGCCACCCCTGCTGGTCACCCACGAGGACGACGGCCGGCTCGTCGTCACCTACAAGGACCTGACCTGGGACGGAATCCTCGGCTGGCTCCGTCCCGGCTCGCGGAACACGACGCTCACGCTCACCGTGCCGAAGGACTGCCCGGTGCAGGTCGGCGTGATCTCCGCGTCCGCCGTGGTGGCCGGCTTCGAGGGGCGGACGAACGTCAAGAGCGTCTCCGGCGAAATCGTCCTCGACGGCGTGAGCGGCGACGTTCACGCCGAGACGGTCTCCGGATCGGTGGAGAGCCGCGGCCTCGCGGGCAATCTGTCCTTCAGCAGCATCTCCGGTGACCTGACCGTCGCCGCAGGGGTGCCGCACCGTCTGCGCGCCAACACCGTCTCCGGCCGGATCACCACCGATCTGGAGCTCACCCCCACCGGCGATGTCACGCTGAACAGCGTGTCCGGCTCCGTGGTCGTACGGCTCCAGCAGACGGTGGACAGCGACGTGTCCATGCGCTCGAGTTCCGGCAGGGTCGAGTCGGCCTTCCCCGACCTCGACAACCAGAAGCGCCCGGGAGTGAGGTCGCTCACCGGACGGCTCGGCGGCGGCATGGCCCGTGTGTCGGCCAACACGGTGTCCGGCGACGTCACCCTGCTGAGCAGGCAGTCCGGCGGCGCAGCGAACGAGGAGAGAGCATGAGCCCGGTGTTCGGCCACGGACGGCTCCGGCTGTACCTGCTGAAGCTCCTTGAGGAGAGTCCACGGCACGGCTACGAGGTGATCCGGCTTCTGCAGGACCGCTTCCTCGGCGTCTACTCCCCCTCGCCCGGCACGATCTACCCGCGCCTGGCGAGGCTGGAGGAGGAAGGCCTGGTCACCCACGAGGTCGTGGAGGGCAAGAAGGTCTTCACCCTGACCGATCGAGGCAGAAACGAGCTCAACGAGCGGATGGACGAGCTCGCCGAGCTGGAGCGGGAGATCACCGCATCCGTCCAGGACATCGCGCGTGAGGTCAAGGAGGACGTACGGCAGACCGTGCGCTCCCTCCGCCAGGAGCTCACCCAGATGGCCAGGGACATCAACCACGACTCCGCGGGCGAATCCCGGGGCCCGCACTCGCACGAGTCCCGCGACGCCTGGCGCGAGCAGAAGGAAGAGTGGAGGCGCCAGCGTCAGCAGGCGAGGGACGAATGGCGCCAGCACAAGGACGAGTGGCGCCACCAGCGCCAGCAGTGGCGCAACGAGGCCGATCGCTGGCAGCGTGAGTGGCGCCGCACCTGGGAGGAGGCCTGGTCGATCACCGGCCGGTCCTTCGCCAGGCAGGGCGGGCTCGCCCACGACGCCGAACTGGGGCGCGCGCTGGCCGACTTCATCGGGCGGGTCCGCCAGGAGGCCGGCGAGGGCGTGCTCACCGACGAAACCGTGGCGGAGTGCCAGGTCATCCTCGACGAGGCGGCGGCCCGCATCCGCGACGTCCTCCGCCCCTGATCACTCTGCTCGCGGAAAGGGGCGACGATGAGTCCGTACGGCTGGCGCGACCCGTTTCTCCGGCAACCACCTCCGCCGCGGCGTGAGGCGCCGCCGGAGAACCACCCTGATCCCCGCGAACCAGGCGGCCGGAGCCCGGACGCGCTCGCCACCAGCGGACGCGAGTAGCGAGCACGCCGGGCGCGGGTCACACGGTGAAGACGATCTTTCCGAAGATGTCGCCGCGGTGCATCGCGGCGAACCCGTCCTCGGCCTGGGCCAGCGGGAGCACGCGGTCGATCACCGGCCGCAGTCCGGTCTGCTCCAGGAAGACGGCGAGCCTGGCAAGTTGATCCCGAGTCCCCATCGTGGAACCGATGATCGACTTCTGCAGGAAGAACACCTGGGCCAACTGCGTGGGGGCCACCATGCCGCTCGTCGCTCCGCTGATGACGATCTTGCCGCCGGGACGAAGCGAGCTCAGCGAGTGCGCCCAGGTCGCCTCGCCCACGGTCTCCATGACGGCGTCGACCCGCTCGGGCAGGCGGGCTCCGGTCTCGAAGACCCGGTCCGCGCCGAGTTCGAGGGCCCTGGCCCGCTTCTCCTCCGAACGGCTCGTCGCCCACATCCGGAACCCTCCGGCCCGCCCGAGCGCGATGAGGGCGGTGGCCACGCCGCCTCCCGCTCCCTGGACGAGGACCGTCGAGCCGGGCTGGAGGGCCGCCTTGTCGAAGAGCATGCGATAGGCCGTCAGCCAGGCGGTGGGCAGGCAGGCCGCCTCCTCGAACGTGATCGCGGCGGGCTTGGGCACCACGTTGCCCGCGGGAACGGTCACCTTCTCCGCGAACGTTCCGTCGTAGGTCTCCGACAGGAGCGAGCGCCGCGGGTCGAGGGTCTCGTCCCCGTTGATCGGGGTGCCGATCACCGAATGAACGATGACCTCGTCGCCGTTCTCGTCCACGCCCGCGGCGTCGCATCCGAGGATGATGGGCAGGCGATCCTGGCTGATGCCCACCCCCTTGAGCGTCCACAGGTCATGGTGGTTCAGCGCGGTGGCCTTGACGGTGATCGTCGTCCAGCCCTCGGGGACCGTCGGCTCGGGCCGGTCACCCAGCGTCAGTCCCTTGAGAGGGTTGTCCGGGTCTGTCTGTGTAGCGGTCACGGCGAACATGCCCGAACATTACTCTGCCCGCGCTGCCGGATCACGGCCCACCGTGGCCGGCGCGATCAGATGTCGAAGATGGTGCCGGTGGCCGAGTGCATCTCGCAGGCGTTGCCGAAGGTGTGCTTGAAGTCGACGTAGCGACCGTCCCAGATCCCGTTGGCCGTCACCGTGACCGGGCTGAACATCATGGGGCAGAAGGTGTTCTGGCTCGGCTTGAGCTGGGTCAGGTCGCCGTTGACCCGGTTCACGACGACGCACGCCTCGTCTCGCTCACGCAGGGTCCCGAATGTCGCCGGGCAGTTCAGAACCGAGTAGCGCTCCGGCTTGGCCGTCTCCCCGGCGGCGTAGGTCAGGATCAGCGCCCGCGTGCGAGTCGCGATGGGACGGATCTTCGTGACCCGATTGGTCACAGCCGCCGGAGCGGTTGCGGCCACGCCCGGAGGCGCCTGAGCCGCGGGGGCGACCGGAGGCGCCGGAGCGACGCCCGGGAGCGGCCGAGCACCCGAAGCGGCTTGAGTCCCCGGAGCAACCTGATCGGCCGGATTGACCTTGGCGACCGGAGTGGTCGCCGTCACGCCGGACGGTTGCGGCGGTGGCGGCAACGTCCCGGCGAAGGCGGCCGTGGGGCCGGCGGCGATGGCCGTGCCGGCCAGCAGAACAAGGAGTGGCTTCATGTCGGTCCCCCGAGTGTCGGATGGCCGTCAGCCTCTCCGGCGGACTGCTCCCGCTCAAGCCTCCACTCCGCCTGCTTGGGTAAATCTGGCAACTCGTTAACTCCCCTACCAGGCGAAAGCGGGCCTCCCGGATGCCCGTCCGGAGCCCGGGTCGTCACACGGGGACGCCGTTGCGGCCCAGCAGGTCCGCCACTTGCGGCTCTCCGGCGTACGGCTCGAGCCGCTTGCGTAAGTCGTCGACGTACGACCTGGTCCGTACGGACTGGAGACTCCTGGCGAGGTCGAACGCGGCGCCGGCCGCCATGCACGCCTCCTCCAGGTCGCCCTGCTGCACGAGCGCGGACGCCAGGAGCGAGAGGTTGAACATCCGGCCCCGCACGAACCGGCCGTCCATCCGCAGCGACCGCCGCGCATGCCGTACGGCCGCCGCCCCGTCACCGAGGTCGCGGAGGCAGTGGGCCGACTTGGCCGCGAGATAGGCCTCGTCGAAGTAGGCGATCCATCGGGGCTCGTCCTGCGGCGAGCGCCGGTCGAAGGCCTTCTCCGCCTCGTGCAGCGAGGCGGCGCACGACGGACCGTCGCCGAGTTGGGCGAACGCGTGCGCCTCCTGCACGTGGGCCTCGGCCAGCAGGGAGAAGATCCCTGACCGGGTGGCCGCCATCGTGGCCGCCCGCGCGAGGTCGAGGCCGTGACGGGGCTGCCCGATGTAGAGGGCCTGGTGGCTCATGCCGGCGAGTATCTCCCCGCCGAGACCGTGGTCGCCCGCGCCGCGGGCCAGCCCGAGCGCCTGGATCAGATAACGCTGGGCCAGGCCGTGCTGCTCGAGGTCGTAGGCCATCCAGCCGGCGAGCCGGGTGAGCTCGGCCGCCGCGGTGGCGAGCGCCCGCCCGGTGGCCTCGCCGTACGAGCCGTTCTGCAGGAGAGGCGCGACCGCCGTATCGAGATATTTCACGACCGGTCCGCGAATGCTGCCGCCGCCGAACCGGTTGTCCAGCTCACTGAACGAACGCGTGACCTCGTGAATCGCGGTCACGTCGGAGACGCCCACCCTGCGCGGGCCGTTCGCGGAGAGTCGGTCCTGCGCCGGGACCGTCAGCCAGCGGGCGATCCCGGCGGAGCCCGCTCCCAGAGCGAAGGTGGAATCGAGCAGGAACCTGCGCCGCTCGACGTCGGCCTTCCACAGTGCTGTCACGCCTGCCACACCCTCCTCCCACGAATGGGGGAACTCCTGTCCGAGGTCGAGAGGGACTGCTCCGCGTGGCATGCCGATGTCCTCCATGGACACCGGCCTCCCGAGCCGCAGCGAAAAGATCTCCGCCAGCAGGCCGGGAACCGGATCGCGCGGGCGCTGGCCACCCGCCCAGCGCAGCACCGAACCATGGTCATATCTCATCCCGGTCAGCCCACGGGCGGAGCCGAGATCGTTGAGCCGGCTCGCCAGCCCCTTGCGGGACAGGCCCGCTTCGGCCAGGTGCTGCTGGAGCAGCCGGTTGGGTTCGCGTCGCATCGCTCTCCTCACCCAGGACAGGCATAGCCGATAGGTAACGGAGAGCTCTCTTTATAGCACGTAGCGTGAAACCCCCAAGGGATTCCCAAGTTTCCACGGGCCATCCAGACGAAAAGCCTCGACTCGGAATCATGCGTACGGGAATGCATGATCACGACTCGAGGCTTCGCAGGTCCGACCGCATGCGCACGAACCCGCGCATGATCACGAACGGGATCTCCACAGGTCGCATGGCATACACCCGAAGGTGTGCATGATCACGCCGAGAGGATGCACAGGTCGTACGGCACATGCACGAAGGTGTGCATGATCACGGGGAAAGGGGTGAGGGGCTATTTGCGGGCGACGCCGTCGCGGCGGGCTTGGGCGGAGACCGCGGCGGTCACGGCGGGAGCGACCCGGGCGTCGAACGGGGAGGGGATGACGTACTCCTCCGAGACGTCGTCCCCGACCACGTCGGCGAGCGCGGTCGCGGCCGCCACCTTCATGTTCTCCGTGATCGTGCCGGCCCGCACGTCGAGCGCGCCGCGGAAGACGCCGGGGAAGGCGAGCACGTTGTTGATCTGGTTGGGGAAGTCCGAACGGCCGGTGGCCACGACCCTGGCGTGACGGGCCGCCACCGACGGCTCGATCTCGGGCGTCGGGTTGGACAGCGCGAAGACGATCGCGTCCGGCGCCATCGCCGCCACGGCGGCCTCGGAGACCGTCGAGCCGGACAGGCCGATGAACACGTCGGCTCCCGCGAGAGCCTGCTCGGTCGAGCCGGTCAGGCCCAGCTTGTTGGTGTCGCGGGCCAGCGCCTCCTTGACGGAGTGCAGGCTCTCGCGCCCGGAGTGCACGATGCCCTTGGAGTCGGAGACCGCGATGTCGCCGATGCCGGCGTTGAGCAGGATCCGGGTCACGGCGACGCCCGAGGCGCCGGCGCCCGCCACCACGGCCCGGAGATCGCCGAGCGACCGCCCGGTGAGGCGGGCCGCGTTCCGCAGGGCGGCCAGGACGACGATCGCGGTGCCGTGCTGGTCGTCGTGGAAGACGGGGACGTCGAGCGCCTCGCGCAGCCGGTCCTCCACCTCGAAGCACCGCGGCGCGCTGATGTCCTCGAGGTTGATGCCGCCGAACGACGGCGCGAGCCTGGTCACGGTCTCGACCAGGGCGTCGACGTCGGTGCAGTCGAGGCAGATCGGGACGGCGTCGACGCCCGCGAACTGCTTGAACAGCAGCGCCTTGCCCTCCATGACGGGCATGGCGGCCGAGGGACCGATGTCGCCCAGGCCGAGGACGGCGGTGCCGTCCGAGACCACGGCGACGACGTTGGAGACCCAGGTGTAGTCGTTGACGAGTTCGGGGTTGTCGGCGATGGCCGAGCAGACGCGGGCGACACCCGGCGTGTAGGCGAGCGACAGGTCGTCCGCGTCACGGACCGGAACGGTGGAGCGGACCTCCAGCTTGCCCCCGCGATGGAGCGCGAAGGCCGGATCCAGATCCAGCGATGTCAAGGAATCAGGTGAGACGGTCACAGCGACCCCAGTGTCGAAAGGACGAGTTCCTTCTAGACGCCGCAAGAGAACGAAAGCCCAGGCTTCGGTAGCCGCCGGAGGCCGTCGTCGTTGACGGTCGTCTCTTGAGGGGGTACGGGGGTCACCCGTTTTCCGATTGTGCCACACACGTGGGAGCCGACGGATCCGCACCTGGAACGGATCATCCGTGACCTGGGGAGTTCCGCCCGAACCTCTCTCGTGTAATACTCGAAGGACGGAGTCGTCCCTTACATCCCTAGGTCGTCCCAGTGGACCTGACGTCATATGCAGAACTGGCCGTCCTCCTGGTCAACAGAGCCGAGGATCTGAGCAGCCTCGACACGCTGCGCGCCCTCCTGGAGGAGACCGGCCGGACCGAGTCGGCCGCCCGCGTCAACCGGCGGGACCTCGATGCCCTCCGCGAACTGCGGGAAGAGCTCACCGATGTGTTCGAGTCCGCGTCCACGGGTGACGAGGCCGACGTGGTCGAGCGGCTCAACGGCCTTCTCGTCCGCCATCCCGTGCATCCGCAGATCTCCGGCCACGACGGGCAGGCCTGGCACATGCACCTGACCGAGGGCGGCCGGGTCGCCGACGCCCTCGCCGTCGGGTCGGTCATGGGCCTCGCGAGCGTCGTCACCGGCCTCGGCGCCGACCGGCTCGGCATCTGCCAGGCCACGCCGTGCCGCAACGCCTACCTGGACACCTCCTCGAACCGGTCCAGGCGCTACTGCTCGGAGCGGTGCGCGAGCCGGGCCAACGTCGCCGCCTACCGCGCCCGCCAGAACAAGCGGAACGGCCAGGGCCAGTAGCGCGCGACGACCCGGCCCAGGATCTCACCGGTGGGGACGGCTCCGAAGTTCCAGCTGTCCTGCCTCCCCGGAGCCTGCTGGTTGTCGCTCTCCACCCACCAGCCTTCCTCCGTGAGCCGGAACGCCCGCTTGACGATCAGGCCGTGCGGCCGCCTGGCGACCACGACGTCTCCCGCCCTGATCGCGGCGCCTCGCCGTACCAGCAGCCAGTCTCCGGGGCGCAGCGCGGGGAGCATCGAGTCCCCAGTTACACGGACAGCTGTGATCACATCCCCCTCCACGGACTAATGGTTTCGGGTACGAGTAAGGTCGGGCTTGGACAGTGCTGCATTCCTAAGGAAGGATTCAGATGCTCGCACGATTGCTGCGGCCGAAGCACGAGGCGTCCGCCCACTGCGACCTGCCGTGCGGGGTCTACGACCCGGCCCAGGCCCGCATTGAGGCCGAGTCCGTCAAGGCGATCATGAAGAAGTACGCCGACAGCGACGACCCGGTCTTCAGGACCCGCGCCCTCATCATCAAGGAACAGCGCGCCGAACTGGTGAAGCATCACCTGTGGGTGCTGTGGACCGACTACTTCAAGCCCCCGCACCTGGAGCAGTACCCGCAGCTCCACCAGTTGTTCTGGGACGCGACCAAGCTCGCCGGCGCGGCCGGTGGCAAGGGCACGGTCGACCCCGCCCAGGGCGACGAGCTTCTCGCGAAGATCGACGAAATCGCCAAGATCTTCTGGGAGACGAAGGCGGCCGCCTGAGTCAAGGCGATCACCAGGCCCCGCACGGTCTCCGGACCGCGCGGGGCCTGATCGTTTTCGGGCCCAGGTGAGGTGCCGGTCACGAGCAGAGAAACCTCAGGGAATTTACGAGGAGTTACCCCCAAGATCACCACAATCGGCGCGTCCGAGCGAAGCAACATGGAGTGAGTGGCGGTAAGTTGCAGACAACGGCACTGCGCCGGCTCGAATGGGCGAGGAGGAACGTGACCGAGGAAACCGAGACGCCTGCGGTGGATGTGACCGGGATCCGGGACGCTGTGAGCGTCCGACTGCCCGCCGTGAGCGCCTATCTGTCTGTGCTGCGCACGGCCACGGCCGGGCTCGCGGCGCGGCTCGACTTCACCCTGGACCAGATCGAGGATCTACGCATCGCGGTCGACGAGGCATGCGCCATGCTCCTTCGGCATGCGGTGCCCGGCACCGATCTCCGGGCCGAGTTCGAGCTCACGGGACAGGAGATGACGATCCGCGTGGAGGTCAGCACGGTCGGCGTCAGCAGCCCCAAGCGAGACGACTTCGCCTGGATGGTGCTCACCGCCCTGGCCGATGATGTGGACGCCATCTCCGATCATCCCGATCACATGGCGATCGTGCTGCGCAAGCGGCGAGGCGCGGCGAGGCCGGCGTGACCGAAAGGACCCGTGCCATGGCCTCTGGCGACTCGGCGGTTCCCGACCGCGTGCGGGCTCGCACGCTCTTCGGTGAGCTGTCGGAGTTGCCGGCAGACGACCCGCGGCGGCAGCGCATCCGCGACGAGCTCGTCGAGCTGCACCTTCCGCTGGTGGAGTACCTCGCTCGGCGCTTCCGCAACCGCGGCGAGTGGCTCGACGACCTCACACAGGTCGCCACGATCGGACTCATCAAGTCGATCGACCGGTTCGACCTGGGCCGTGGCGTCGAGTTCTCCACCTACGCGACGCCGACCATCGTCGGCGAGATCAAGCGTCACTTCCGGGACAAGGGCTGGGCCGTCCGGGTGCCGCGCCGTCTGCAGGAGCTCAAGCTGTCGCTGACGAAGGCGATAAGCGAGCTGTCGCAGCGGGAGAGCCGCGCGCCGACGGTCGCCGAGCTCGCCGCGCATCTGCAGATGACCGAGGAAGAGGTGCTGGAGGGCCTGGAGTCGGCGAACGCCTACTCGACGGTCTCTCTCGACGCCCCCGACTCGGGTGACGACGACGCGCCCGCCGTGTCGGACTCGCTGGGCATCGTCGACGAGTCCCTTGAGGGCGTCGAGTATCGCGAGTCGCTGAAGCCGCTGCTGGAGCGTCTGCCTCCGCGGGAGAAGCGCATCCTGTTGCTGCGCTTCTTCGGGAACATGACCCAGTCGCAGATCGCCACCGAGCTGGGCATCTCGCAGATGCACGTCTCCCGCCTGCTGGCCAGGACCCTGGCCCAGCTGCGCGAGGGCCTGACCGCCGAAGACTGAGGGCCGCGGGATCAACCCCGCGGCCCCGGGGAATCCTCCGGGGAGCCGTCCTCGCCCATCAGTGCGTGCGTGGACGGCGGGGCCAGCAGTGCGACCAACGCGACCGCCGCCAAGGCGACGAGCGGCACACCGTAGACGTACTGGCCGGCGCCGATCAGAGAGATCGCCACCGGCACGATGAAGATCTGAGTGACCACGCCCGGTCCCCTGCTCCAGCGCAGCGCCTGCCACACGCCCCAGGCCACCCAGAGCAGGGCGAGACCGAGCAACACGCCGAACGCCGCGACGACCAGGGCACTGGCCAGATCAGCGGGCCGACCGACCAGGGTCTCGACGGCGACATAGCCTCCGAGGACCAGGGCGAACACGCCCTCGGCGGTCAGTACGGCCGCCGCGACGGCGAGGGTCGCGGGACGACCGGCGGTTTGGCTGATCACAGTGCCCAACCCTACCTGTCCGGCCCTTCGGCCCGGTCGGGGCGGCATCGTCACGTACGTGCGGGAAGTCCCCGGCGGCAGCGGCAAAGCGTCGTCTAACCTTCAGGCATGCGGGCTCTTCTCGTCATCAACCCGAAGGCGACCTCCACGAACCAGCGCACCCGGGACGTGCTGATCCGGGCGCTCGGAGCAGCCGTGGATCTTTCCGTCGAGGAGACCGCCTACCGGGGCCACGCGGCGGGGCTCGCGGGGACGGCGCACGCCAAGGGATTCGACGCGGTCGCCGTCCTCGGCGGCGACGGCACGATCAACGAGACCGTCAACGGACTGCTCGAGGGGCAGCCAGGCGAGGACGCGAGCCGGCGGCCCAATCTCATCGTGATCCCCGGCGGCAGCGCCAACGTCTTCGCGCGGGCGCTCGGGCTGCCCAACGACCCGGTCGAGGCGACCGGCGCCGTGCTCGAGGCGCTCCGTGACGGGCGCAGCAGGACCATCGGGCTCGGCCAGGCGATCTGGCACGACGAGGCCGCGGGCCAGGACCCTGGACCTACGGCGACGGCCGATCACCGCAATTCACGATATTTCACCTTCTGTGCCGGGCTGGGGTACGACGCGGAGGTCGTCAGAGCGGTGGAGGGCCTGCGCAGCGCGGGCTACCGGGCACGGCCGACTCTCTACGTGAACACCGCGGTGCGGCACTTCTTCGTGACCGACCGCCGCCACCCCGCTCTGCGGCTCGTACGGCCGCGCCGGCCTGAGACCCCGGGGCTCTTCATGGCGATCGTGTCCAACGTCTCGCCCTGGACCTACGCCGGGTCTCGTCCGATCACCCCGACGCCGTGGGCGGGCTTCGAGACGGGGCTCGATGTGCTCGGGCTGCGGAAGCTGAGCCTGCCCTCGTTCCTCGCCTTCGTCCGGCAGATCATCGGAGAGCACTCGGGATTACCGAGGGGTAAACACCTTGTTCAAGTTCATGACGAACAGGAGTTCACATTGGTGGCGACCCGCCCCGTCGCCTTCCAGCTTGACGGCGACTACCTGGGAGAACACGAATGGGTGGAATTCAGGTCTATCCCGGACGCATTACAAGTCTTGGCCTAGCTCGTTACAAGTAGTCATAGTGTGACGTATCCGACAGCCATGCCGGGCAAAACCTTGTCCCAAACCTCTTGTGTGGTCTAGGCGCGGCTGAAAAGCTGAAGTACGACGTCGGAACGTAGGACCTTTACGGAAGCCACAGCTTCCTGAAGGACTCCGACGATCATGTGGACAAGCCCGGCCCGAACCGCAGCGCCGGGCAAGTCTACGCATTAGCTAGTGAAAGTGTTCACAAAGTTTCGACGGCCAGTGGAGCCACGAGGCTCTACTTGACGAAGGAGTGGAACGCATGGACTGGCGCCACCGCGCTGCCTGCCGTGACGTGGATCCGGAGCTGTTCTTCCCCATCGGGAACACGGGTCCCGCGCTGATGCAGATCGAAGAGGCCAAGCAGGTGTGCCGGCAGTGCACGGTCACCGAGTCATGCCTCAAGTGGGCTCTGGAGTCCGGCCAGGACGCGGGCGTCTGGGGCGGGCTCAGTGAGGACGAGCGACGCGCCCTGAAGCGCCGTACCGCTCGCGCTCGTGCCCGAGCCGGCGTCTGACGACCACCTGATCACCGAGGATTTCCAGCCTCACTCCTGATTTCGGGCTGCACCGGGATGCTGAGGATGACCTCGGTTCCCCCGCCTTTCCTTCGCTCGACGGCCAGGCGGCCGGACAGCTCGCCGACGACCAGCGTGCGCACGATCTGCAGCCCCAGGCTGCCGGTCGCCTCGAGGTCGAAATCCGGCGGCAGGCCCTTACCGTCGTCCGCCACCACCACCTCCAGCCGGTCGGGATCCCGACGCACGATCACCTGCACATTTCCTGACTTGTGCGAAAAACCGTGCTCAACGGCATTCTGCAACAACTCCGTGAGGACCATCGCGATCGGGGTGGCCACAGCGGCGGGCAGCACGCCGAAGCTCCCGGTTCGCTGGGGCAGCACGTGGGCCAGTGACACCTCCGCCGTCATGGTGATGACCCGGTCCGCGATGTCGTCGAACTCCACCATCTCCTCGGGCATCTGCGCGAGGATCTCGTGGACGATCGCGATCGAGCCGACCCGTCTGACCGCCTCGTTGAGGGCCTCCTGACCCTCGGGGTTGTTGAGCCGGCGTGCCTGGAGCCGCAACAACGCCGCGACCGTCTGCAGGTTGTTCTTGACCCGGTGATGGATCTCGCGGATCGTGGCGTCCTTGGTCAGCAACTCCCGCTCCCGGCGGCGCAACTCGGTCACGTCGCGGATGAGCACGAGGGCGCCGATCCGTCCCCCGCCGACGATCAGTGGGATCGCCCGCAACTGGACCACCGTGCCGCCGTGTTCCACCTCGGTCTCCCTGGGCTCCTTGCCGCTGGCCACGAGCATCAGGTCCTCGTTGATCGGCTCATCCGAGTAGCACAGGTCGGCGGTGGTCTTCCCGAGGTCGGCGCCGACGAGGTCGGCGTGCAGGCCGAGGCGACGATAGGCCGACAACGCGTTCGGGGAGGCGTAGGTCACCCGCCCCGCACGGTCGAGGCGCAGCAGGCCGTCGCCCACGCGGGGCGAGCGGACCAGGATGGGCTCCTCCTCCGTGAAGGGGAACCGGCCCTCCGCCACCATCTGGGCGAGGTCGGAGGCGCTCTGCAGGTACGTCAGCTCCAGCCGGGACGGCGTGCGGGCCGACGACAGGTTCGTGGAGCGCTGGATGACGCCGATGAAATGGCCGCCGCGGCCCCGCCGTACCGGGATGGTCTCCTCCCGGACCGGTACGCCGCTGGACCAGTCGGGATCGCCCTCACGGCAGATCCGGTGCTCGGACCATGCGATGTCGATCAGCGGCCGCTCCCCCTTGCCGGAGATCGCCCCCACGACGTCGTCGTGGTAGACGGTGGGCCCCGTGGTCGGCCGCATCTGCGCCACCGCCACCCAGCCGGAGCCGTCCTTGTGCGGGATCCACAAGATCAGGTCGGCGAAGGACAGGTCGGCGAGCAACTGCCAGTCGGAGACCAGTGAGTGGATCCAGTCGAGGTCGGCTGGTTCGAGCGTGGTGTGACGGCACACCAGGTCACTGAGAGTCGGCACGTGTGCATGATGCGACGTGATGCCGCCCGAAAGCGAATCGACCTCTGTCACCTGGCAGTATGCACTCCATGACGCGACCGCTCGACAGATTGCGCACAGCCTCCGCCGAGCGGGAGTCGGCAGGCCTCCGGCGGGTCCTGCGCCCGCGGACCCCCGACCATGACGGCCTACTTGACCTGGCCTCCAACGACTATCTGGGCCTGTCCAGGGACGAGCGCCTGGTGGAGGCGGCCGTCCGGGCGACCCGCGAGTGGGGAACGGGCTCGACCGGCTCGCGACTGGTGACGGGAACCACCCGGCTCCATGCCGATCTGGAGGAGCGGCTGGCGGCGTTCACCGGAGCCGACCGCGCCCTCGTGTTCTCCTCCGGCTATCTCGCCAACCTGGGAGCGGTCGCCGCGCTGGCACGAGGCGGCCTGGTGGTCTCCGACTCCGGCAACCACGCCTCGATCGTCGACGCCTGCCGCCTGTCCCGGTCGCGGGTGGCCGTGACCCCGCACGGCGACGTCGACGCCGTCGCCAAGGTCCTGGCCGAGCGCTCCGAGGAGCACGCGATCGTCGTGACCGACGCCGTCTTCTCCGTCGACGGCGACCTCGCGCCGCTCCGCCGGCTGCACGCGGTGGCCGTACGGCACGGCGCGCTGCTCATCGTGGACGAGGCACACGCGCTGGGCGTCGTCGGCGATCGGGGCAGGGGGGCGGTTCACGAAGCGGGCCTTTCGGGGGATTCTCATATTGTGAGAACCGTCACGCTCTCCAAGTCACTGGGATCCCAGGGAGGCGCCGTGCTGGGGGCCCCCGAGGTGATCGAGACGCTCGTCGACACGGGCCGCTCGTTCATCTTCGACACCGGTCTCGCCCCTGGCTGCGTGGGGGCGGCGCTGGCCGCGCTCGACATCCTGGAAGAGTCACCCGACCTGCCCCGACAGGCCCTTTCGAGAGCCCGCGCCCTTGCCGGCATGGCCCGTGAGGCGGGTCTGGAGACCAGCGAACCGGCGGCGGCCGTGGTGCCCGTGGTGCTCGGCCCGCCGCAACTCGCGCTGGCGGCGGCGAACCTGTGTGCGGAACGCGGCATACGCGTGGGATGCTTCCGTCCACCATCAGTGCCCCGTGGCCGGTCCAGCCTCAGGTTGACCGCCCGGGCCGATCTGAGGTCCGATGATCTCGCGGCGGTCAGGGGCGCGCTCACCGCTGTGGCCGAGCTGAAGGTGGACACGTGACGGAGCACAGCGACGACTCTCCCAGAGTTCCCAAGTACTACGACGTCAAGCGGAACCTGCTGGAGCTCACCAAGAGCCTGCCTCCGGGCAGCGCCCTGCCTCCGGAGCGGACCCTCGCCGTACGTTTCGAGACGTCGAGGACGACGGTCCGCCAGGCTCTTTCCGAGCTCGTGGTCGAGGGCCGGCTGCTGCGGATCCAGGGCAAGGGCACGTTCGTGGCCCAGCCCAAGGTCGCCCAGGTCCTCCAGCTCACGTCGTACACCGGCGATCTGCGGACGGTCGGCCTCGAGCCCGACACCAAGATCCTCGACATCAGCTACGTCACGGCCGACGAGGCCCTGGGACGGCGGCTCGCGATCAACCCGGGCGGCCGCGTGTTGCGGGTCCACCGCCTGCGCCTGGCCAACGGCGAGCCGATGTCGATCGACACCACCCACTTGTCGGCGCGGCGTTTCCCCCGCCTCAGGCGCGAGCTCGAAGGCCACTCCTCGCTCTACGAGACGCTGCACACCGCCTACAACGTGCGGCTCACCGACGCGGAGGAGGTCATCGAGACCGTGCTGGCCACGCCGTACGACGCGCAGATCCTCGGCGTGGACGTCGGCCTGCCCATGCTCATGCTGACCCGGCACGCCTTCGACGCCGACGGGAACCCGGTCGAGTTCGCCCAGTCGCTCTATCGCGGCGACCGCTACAAGTTCGTGACGCGCCTCAGGAGGCCGTAGGTCCTACGCTGCGGTGATGAGCATTCTCGTTGTCACCGGCACGGACACAGGAGTCGGCAAGACGGTGGTGACGGCCGCCATCGCCGCGCTCGCCCGGGAAAGAGGCGCAGCCGTCGCGGTCGTGAAGCCCGCGCAGACCGGTGTGGTCGCGGGTGAGCCGGGCGACCTCGACGAGGTGATCCGGCTGTCGGGGGTCACCACGACGTTCGAGTTCGCCCGGTTCCCCGACCCGCTCTCCCCCGCGGCCGCGGCACGGGTGGCGGGCCTGCCGCCGATGTCGCCGTCCGCGGCCGCCTCGCGCGTCCGTGAGCTCGCCGAGTCGCACCGGCTCGTGATCGTGGAAGGCGCCGGGGGCCTGCTCGTCCGCTTCGACGAGGACGGCGGGACTCTGGCGGACCTGGCCAGGGAGCTCCGCGCGCCGGTCGTGGTGGTGGCGCGGGCCGCGCTGGGCACGCTCAACCACACCGCGCTCACGCTGGAGGCCATGGCGGGCCGCGGCCTCGAACTGGCCGGAGTGGTGATCGGCTCGTGGCCCGCCGATCCCGGCCTGGCCGAGCGGTGTAACGTCGCCGACTTGGAGATGCTCACCGCACGCCCTCTCGCCGGCGCGCTGCCGGAGGGTTCCGGTGCGCTGACCAGGGAGGACTTCGCCCGTGTGGCCCGCTCCTGCCTCGCCTCCACCCTTGGGGGTGTGTTCGATCCCTCCGGATTCCGCTCGACCTTTAAGCTTTCGTTGTGACCGAAACCCCGCAGTCGCCTGAAGCGGAACGGAGCCTGTTGGAAACCGACATCGTGGAAATCGCCCGTGCCCAGGTGCTGGAGCAGGGCAAGGGACTCGACGCGGCACAGGCTCTGGCATGCCTGACGTTGCCCGACGAGCGCCTGCCCGAGTTGCTCGCCCTGGCCCATGAGGTGCGGATGAAGTGGTGCGGCCCGGAGGTCGAGGTCGAGGGGATCATCTCCCTCAAGACCGGCGGCTGCCCCGAGGACTGCCACTTCTGCTCGCAGTCGGGCCAGTTCTCCTCCCCCGTCAGGGCCGCCTGGCTGGACATCCCCTCGCTGGTCCAGGCGGCGGTCGAGACCGCGCGGACCGGAGCGACGGAGTTCTGCATCGTCGCGGCCGTGCGCGGCCCGGACCGGCGGCTCATGGACCAGGTGCGCGAAGGCGTGAAGGCCATCCGCGAGGCCGTGGACATCAACGTCGCCTGCTCTCTGGGCATGCTCACCCAGGCCCAGGTCGACGAGCTCGCCGAGATGGGAGTCCACCGCTACAACCACAACCTGGAGACCGCGCGCTCCCACTTCTCCCACGTGGTGACGACCCACTCCTGGGAGGAACGCTGGGACACCTGCCTGATGGTGCGCGAGGCCGGCATGGAGCTGTGCTGCGGCGGCATCGTCGGCATGGGCGAGACCCTGGAGCAGCGGGCCGAGTTCGCCGCACAGCTCGGCGAACTGGCGCCCGACGAGGTGCCGCTCAACTTCCTCAACCCGCGTCCCGGCACGCCGTTCTCCGACTACCCGCTCGTGGAGGGCGCCGAGGCGCTCAAGACGATCGCGACGTTCCGCCTCGCGCTGCCGCGCACGATCCTGCGCTACGCGGGAGGACGCGAGCTCACGCTCGGCGACCTCGGCACGCGCGACGGCATGCTCGGTGGCATCAACGCGATCATCGTGGGGAACTATCTGACCACGCTCGGGCGCTCACCCGAGCAGGACCTCGGGCTGCTGGCCGACCTGAAGATGCCGATCAGGGCGCTGTCCGACACCTTGTAGAGGACGGGGTGTCAACGCGTCGATTCGGGGAAGTTCTGCCAGACCAAGAGCCCAAACCGGCTAAGTGACTGACTGGTAGGTTCACCGCATGGAGTCCCCCAAGCACGCCGGCGACATCGCGGTCGCCGTTTCTCAGGCCTACGGCGTCGAGACGATGTTCACGTTGTCCGGCGGGCATGTCTTCCCCCTCTATGACGGGGCCGTGCACGAAGACATGCGCATTCTCGACGTCCGCCATGAGCAGAGTGCGGTCTTCGCCGCCGAGGCGACCGCGCGCCTGACGAGAAAGCCGGGCCTGGCGGTGCTCACCGCCGGCCCGGGCATCACCAACGGCGTCTCCGGAGTGGCCACGGCCCACTTCAACGGGTCTCCCGTGGTCGTGCTCGGCGGCCGGGCTCCGCGGTCCCGGTGGGGATCGGGCGCGCTGCAGGAGATGGACCATCCGCCGCTGCTGGAACCCATCACCAAGCTCGCCTTCACCGGGTCCGGCGCGGACTCCATCGGGCAGGACGTCGAGATGGCCTTCCGCACAGCCGTCGCCCCCCACCGCGGGCCGGTCTTCCTGGACTTCTACATGGACGACCTTTTCTCACCCTCGGCCGAGCACGCCACGCAGACGCTGAGCCCGTCGCCGCTCGAACCGGACGAGGAGGCCCTCGCCCAGATCGCACGGCTGATCGCCGAGGCCGAGCGCCCGGTGCTCGTGCTGGGCTCGGACGTGTGGATGGAACGGGCGGAGGAGGCCGCGCGCGACTTCGCCGAGGAGTTCCGCCTCCCCGTCATCCCGAACGGCCAGGGCCGGGGCATCCTGCCCGCCGGCCACGAGTTGCTCGTCACGCGGGCGCGCGGAACCGCCTTCGGGCAGGCGGACCTTGTGATCGTCGTCGGCGCCCCGCTCGACTTCCGCCTCGGCTACGGCTGGTTCGGCGGCAAGAACGGTGCGCCGCTCGCCAAGGTCGTCCACATCGGCGACGCGCCCTCCCAGATCGCCACGCACACCGGTCTGTCCGGGTCGGCGGCGGGCGACCTGTCGGTGCTCTTCTGGAGCCTCTCCAAGGCGTGCGGGACGGCCGGTGTGAACCCCAGGGCCTTTGCCCCGTGGCTGACCAAGCTGGCCGAGACGGCCGCTGCCGCGATCGCGGCGGACCTGCCCCTCATGGAGTCGGACTCCGACCCGATCCACCCCATGCGCATCTACGGCGAGCTCGGCCGGCTGCTGGCCGACGACGCCGTGGTGATCGGCGACGGCGGCGACTTCGTGTCCTACGCGGGCAAGTACGTCGAGCCCCGCAAGCCCGGCAACTGGCTCGACCCGGGTCCGTACGGCTGCCTCGGGACCGGGCTCGGGTACTCCATCGCGGCCCGCGTCGCGCGGCCCTCCTCGCAGGTCGTCCTGCTCCTCGGGGACGGCGCGGCCGGGTTCTCGCTCATGGACGTCGACACCCTGGTACGGCACAAGCTGCCCGTCGTCATGATCTGCGGCAACAACGGCATGTGGGGCCTGGAGAAGCACCCCATGCAGATGTTGTACGGCTATGACGTGGCGGCCGAGCTTCAGCCGCAGACCCGATACGACCAGGTGGTCACCGCCCTCGGCGGCGCCGGCGAACTGGTGACGTCCCCGACGGAGATCGCGCCCGCGCTGCAGCGTGCGTTCGACTCCGGCGTGCCGTACCTGGTGAACATCGCCACCGACCCGGAGGTCGCCTACCCCCGGAACACCACCGGGGTGTGAACGCGCGAGCCCCGGCCCCCTGTCAGGGCCGTGGGCTCGCCGAGGCGGTGCGGCGGCTCACCCCGCCGCACTGCCGTGCTCGGAGCAGCGTGCCGACCAGCTCCGTGGAGTGACCTGCACCACCATGCGACGACGGCACCGCGGGCAGTAGCGCGGCGGCTCCATCGCCCGGGCGGCAAGACATGCGGCGTGATCACCCTCGGCGGCCGGCCGGCCGCAGTGATCGCAGAAGGGGTCCACGGTCATCACCTTAATCGGCCCCGAATAGGCTGGCACGTATGACACTGGCTCCTGGCCTGCGCTCCGAGGTCCTCATCATGGTGGAGCGGGAGGACACCGCGATCCGGGTGGGCAGCGGTGACGTGCCGGTCCTGGGCACGCCGCGGCTGCTCTCGTTCGCCGAGGGCGCCACGGTGAAGGCGGTCCAGCACTATCTCGCGCCCGGCCAGACCTCGGTCGGCACGAAGGTCCATCTGGAGCACATCGCACCGAGCCCGGTCGGGATGCACGTGGAGATCGCGGCCGAGCTGACCGAGGTGGACGGCAGGAGGCTGGTCTTCTCGATCATGGCCGTCGACAAGAGGGGCGTCCTCGTGGGCACCGGCACCATCGAGCGTGTGATCGTGGACCGCGAAAGGTTCCTGTCGCGCCTGTGACCCGCGCCGTCACTCGATGACGGCGATCAGGTGGCCCTCCTGGATGACGTCGCCCTCGGCGACCTTCAACTGGGCCACGACCCCGGAGTCCTCGGCGAGGACCGGGATCTCCATCTTCATCGACTCCAGGATGACGAGCGTGTCACCCTCCTCGACCGTGTCACCCTCGGCGACGACGATCTTCCAGACGTTCGCCACCATCTCGGCGCGCACCTCGGCCACTGGAACTCCCCTCCATCGCGATCAACTATCGGGCTTTCCTCATCCGGGAAACCAGCCCGGTGTCGTAGTCCCCGCTCACGAACTCGGGGTCGTCCAGCAGTTCGGCACAGAATGGCAGATTGTTCTTGGGCCCCTCCACCTTGAAGGCGGCTATGGCCGTACGGGCCCGGGCCAGGGCCTCCTCGCGGGTCGCGCCGTGGACGCAGAGCTTGGCCATCAGCGGATCATAGAACGGGGTGACGACGTTGCCCGCCACGTACCCGGAGTCGACCCGCACGCCCTCACCTGAGGGTTCCTCCCACATGTCGATCTTCCCCGGCCCGGGGAGGAAGCGCTTGGGGTCCTCCGCGTACACGCGGAACTCGATCGCGTGGCCGCCCGGACTCGACTCCAGGGCGTAGACCTCGCCCGCGGCGATCCGGATCTGATGCTCGACCAGATCGAGGCCGGTGACCGATTCGGTGACCGGGTGCTCGACCTGCAGGCGGGTGTTCATCTCCAGGAACACGAAGTCCTGCGCGTCGGCGTCCACCAGGCACTCCACGGTGCCCGCGCCGCGGTAGCCGACCGTCTCACCCGCACGCACCGCCGCGGCCAGCATGCGCTCGCGCAGATCGCCGGTGATGCCGGGTGACGGGCTCTCCTCGACCACCTTCTGGTGGCGGCGCTGGACCGAGCAGTCCCGCTCCCCGAGCGCGACCACGGTGCCGTCGGCGAGGCCGAGGATCTGGATCTCCACGTGCCGTGCGCGCTCGATGTAGCGCTCCAGCAGGATCGCCGGGCTCTCGCCGTCCTGCGCCCCGCCGAACCTGGCGGCCGCACGGGACGCCTGCTCGAAGGCCTTGCCGAGCGACTCCTCGTCGTGCGCGACGCCCATGCCGATCCCACCGCCGCCGCCCGCGGTCTTCACCATGACCGGGTAGCCGATCCGCTCGGCCGCCCGCACGGCCTCCGTGAGCGCCCCCACCGGCTCACGGGTTCCGGCGGCGACCGGGACTCCGGCCGACTCCATCATGTTCCGGGCGTTGATCTTGTCGCCCATCCGCTCGATGGCCTCGGGTGCCGGCCCGATCCAGACGAGCCCCGCCTCGGTCACCGCACGGGCGAAGGACGCGTTCTCGGCCAGGAAGCCGTAGCCCGGGTGGACCGCCTGTGCGCCGGTGGCGCGGGCGGCGGCGATGACCTTGTCCACGTCGAGATAGCTCTGGGCGGGAGCGGCCGGTCCGAGCAGGACGGCGTCGTCCGCCTCGGTGACGAAGGGCAGGTCGGCATCCGCCTCGGAGTGGACCGCGATCGCGCGCAGCCCCATCCGCTGCACCGTACGGATGATCCGCCGCGCGATTTCGCCACGATTGGCGACGAGGACTGAGTCGAACACGCAGCCCACCTTATGGCGATTCCCGAGGTCGACCGCCGATCGTTTCCAACTGAACCCGACAGGCGAATCTGTAGGGTCGCCACAAAAAGCGCGGCCTGCGCACCCCGTAAAACCCGTTTCGGTGATATGTCTGCTACAAGCGCGTCATCGTGAGCCGGTCGACCACCCGGGCCATCGCCTCCACGACCATCGGATCGTACTCCGTCCCGCCGTCGAGACGGAGCCGCTCCAGCGCGGCGGCCGCGCGGTCCCTGTCCGTCGACGCGCCCACCAGGTCGTCGTACGCGTTGGCCGCCTTGATGATCCGGCTGGCCGCGGGCGGCGACTCGGCGACCGGGTCGCACTGCCTCCGGACGATCTCGGCGACGCCGTGGAGCACGCCGGTCTTCCTGATCACCTCGGCGCCCAGCTCCGCGATGCGCCGGGCCTGCGCGGGGTCGGTCAGCACGGTGGCCCCGCCCGGAATCGGATCGCGCAGCGAGAGCTGGCCGATGTCGTGCATGAGGGCGGCGTACTCCAGCTCGAGCAGTTGCGGCTCGGACATGCCGAGCTCCCTGCCGATGGCGATGGACAGCTGGCTGACCCGGCGGGAGTGGCCGGGTTCGACGTAGCCGCCCACCTCGGTGACCCGGCTCAGCGCCCGGACGGTCTGCAGATAGGTGGCCCTGATCCCGGCGTACTTGCGGAAGGCCACCTGCGTGACCAGCAGCGGCGCCGCGAAGGCCGGCAGCGCGGTCAGGTCCATGCTGTGGGAGGCGAGCGCGAGGAGCATGCCGGAGGCGGCCACCGCGGCGCCCAGCGGCGCCGCCATCCTGATCTCGTCCCGTACGGCCACGCCGAACGCGGTCCTGACCTGCTCGGAGCGGAGCATCGCGGCGATCACCACGTCGGCCGTGAGCATCACGGCGATGAGCAGCGCCATCACCCCGAGGGCAGGCCACCAGTCACCCGCCGCGGCCACCTCGTAGAGCGGATGCGCGACCGGGCGGTAGGCGAAGGCCAGCAGGGAACCGGCGAGCAGCCGCCTGGCCATCGCGTCCAGACGCGGAGGGCGGCCGACGGCGATGTGCGGCA
Source organism: Planotetraspora silvatica (assembly GCF_016863315.1). GTDB lineage: Bacteria > Actinomycetota > Actinomycetes > Streptosporangiales > Streptosporangiaceae > Planotetraspora > Planotetraspora silvatica. Next base: position 18,357 of record NZ_BOOQ01000061.1, on the reverse strand, counting down.
GGGCGCCGGCGATCATGCCGACCGACATCACCGCGACGACCTGCAACGCCGACTGGGTCGCCTCGCGGCCGCCGACGTCGAGGAGGAGCGCGTATCCGAGGGACGCGGCCGTCGAGACCGGCGCCACCTCCCGGTTCCCCGGCATGGTCAGCCGGGCGAGCTCCCCCGCGGCGATCAGCACGCCGAACCCGATCGCCACCTGCGAGTCGACCAGGCCGGTCGCGGCCGTGTGGGAGATACCCGCGACGGTCAGCATGCCGGCCGCGCAGATGAGCAGGAGCTGGCCGGAGTCGAGCCCCGGCGACCGGGTGGCCGCCATCCGCCGCTCGCTCACCGCTCCGACACCACCTGGATGGGCATCGTCGGGTCGTCGTGATCCTTGGCGGTCGTCTCGACCACGTCGTCGGACGGGGCCGGCGCGGTCTGCGGCGGATTCCAGCCGTCCCTGCTCAACGCCTTGATGAACGTGCTGACCATGATCGGGTCGAACTGCGTTCCCGCGTTCTTGAGCAGCTCGCCCACGGCGACGTCGATCGGCTTCGCCTTGCGGTAGGCCCGGTCGGAGGTCATCGAGTCGAACGCGTCCGCCACCGCGATGATCCGGGCGAACTCCGGGATCTCCGGCCCGGCCAGGCCCATCGGATAGCCCTTCCCGTCGACCCGCTCGTGGTGGTGCATGATTCCGGCGAACGCCTCGTCCAGGAAGTCGATCCCGCGCACGATCTCCAGGCCGCGCATGGGATGCAGCTGGATGGCGGCGTACTCCTCCTCCGTGAGGTCTCCGTCCTTCTGCAGGACCTTCGTCGGCACGCCCAGCTTGCCCACGTCGTGCAACATCCCGGCGTAGCGGATGGCCTGGAGGCGCTCGGCCCCCATCCCGATCTCCTCGGCGATCATGCCGGAGGCGGCCGAGACACGGGTGCAGTGGCCCCGGGTGTAGTAGTCCTTGGTCTCCACCGCCTGGCACAGGGCCGCGATCGTCGCGTCATAGGAGCGCTGTTCGGCGTGGTAGTGGCCGAGCGCCCAGCGGGCGACGAACAGGGGCAGCAGGACGAGCACCGTCGAGATCGACTCCACCGTGGCCCACAGCCCGGCGATCAGCAGGCCGAAGGTGGCGTATCCCACGTAGGACCCGAGGAACTGGATCATGCCGCGCAACGCGACCTGGTGCCTGCCCAGTCCCCCCACCAGCAGCAGGATCATCGCGGTCAGCGCGACGTTGATCGCGACGAAGGCCGCGGTGGCCGCGCCGTACGGGACGAGGATGCCCGGGAAGTCGGTGATCTTCGGCAGGCCCGGCACGCCGCCCGCGAGCTCGAACGCCCGGCCGGCCGCGTATCCGCAGATCACGAATTGCGCGCCGTTGAACAGGCGCTTGACGACGGCGAGGCCGGGACGCACGCTCAGGACGGCCATCAGGCCGACGAGCGCCGCGCCCTCGGCCCCGACGAGGACCACGGCCGCCAGGGCGGCGGAGTAACTGACGGAAACGGCGGCCTGCGGCACGTTGAGCAACGTCGGAACGGACTCGCAGACCAGGAACAGCAGCCCGAGCACGAGGAGCGTCGGCCAGTGGATGTCCGCCGTCCACTCTGGCGCGAGGATGCAGTGCGCGAGCAGGTAGACCGCGGCCCCGATGATCGCGACGAAATAGATCCTGGCAGGCCACGGTAGTTCCCGCATGACGCCACCTCGGGTGAGAGAAGCCTATGGATCAGACGAGCAGGAAGTGGATCCACAGGCAGGAACTACGTCCAGGAGATCCCCGGGGTCCCCGCGACGGTGCCGATAGTGCCGACGAGCACGACCACTGGGGTCAGCAGCGTCATTGCCGCCAATAGCCGGACGATGGTCTTCCCAAGCATGGTGCCGCCTCCACATCGATTCGCCACTCAGGCTACAGAACGCGACACCGGAGATCGGGGATGTCGGGGCTTCGCGGCCAAAACGTAATCAAGCCATCACGCTGTGTTGAATTATCCCGATTTATCGCGCGGGAATCGACCCACATAGCTCACGCACTCGTGGCCCAGGCGACGGTTGCCTTCAGCCCGGCGGCGAGATCGTGCGCCGGCCGCCATCCGAGTCCCTCGAAGGCGGGGGCCGGGTCGACGGCCATGGCGGGGAGATCGCCCAGCCGGGGCGGCTCGAACGCCGGCTCGTCGGGGGCACCGGCCGCGGCGGCGACGAGCGTGTGCAGCCGCCGGTCGGTCGTCTGCACGCCCGTCCCGAGATTGAACCGGCGGCCGTTCCCCTCAGGCCCGCACGCACGGGCGAAGCCGTCCACCACGTCGTCGACGAAGACGTAGTCGCGCGTCTGGGAGCCGTCGCCGTACACGACCGTGCGCCTGCCCGACAACAGGGCGTCCGTGAAGATCGAGACGACGCCCGCCTCGCCTTCCGGCGACTGGCGCGGGCCGTACACGTTGGACAGCACCAACGTGGTGTACTCCAGGCCGTGCAGCCCGAGGTAGGCGGACAGGTAGATCTCGCCGCTGAGTTTCGACGCGGCGTACGGCGAACGCGGATCGGTGGCGGCGTCCGCCGGGACGGGGATGACCCGGGGCCGCCCGTACACGGCCACCGAGGAGGCGTAGACGACCTTGCGCGCGCCCGCGCGCCGAGCCGCCTCGAGCACGTTGACCGTGCCCTCGACGTTCAGCCGGGCGTCGAGGGCGGGATCGGCGACGCTCCTCCTGACGCTGATCTGCGCGGCCAGATGGCAGACCACCTCCGGCCGCAGGCCCTCGATCACCGGGCCGATGGCGGGGTCGCGCACGTCCATCACATGCAGCCGCGCCTCGGGGTTCCGGTTGCCTCCGGACGACAGATCGTCCAGCACCGTCACCTCGTGCCCGTCCCGCACCAGCCGATCGACCAGATTGGACCCGATGAAACCGGCTCCGCCCGTGACCAGTACCCGCATGCCGCCGCCCTCCCGAAGCTCCGGGGGGAGATCCTAATCGGCGAGCTGGGCGCGCACCTGTTCGATCCGGCCCATGACCTTCGCCCGCAGGTCGTCGGGCACGGGGTCGCAGCCGCAGTGCTTGGCGACGAGCTGCTTGACCACCTTCTCCAGGCCGTACTCGTCGAGGCACGAGTGGCACTCGTCGAGGTGCTGCCTGATGTCGGCGCAACCGTGCTCGTCCAGCTCGCCGTCGAGGTAGCTGTAGAGCCGGTCGAGAACGTCAGTACACGGGGTCTCGTGGTGGTTCCCGCAGCTCATCGCCCCTCCTGGCCAACAGAGTCGTCGTCGCCCCCGCTGCGGGAGTCTGACCGCGCGAGCCCGCGGTCACGTGCGTAGTCCTGCAGCAGCGTCCGCAGCTGGCGGCGGCCACGATGCAGGCGGGACATCACGGTGCCGATCGGCGTGCCCATGATGTCGGCGATCTCCTTGTACGGGAAGCCCTCGACGTCGGCCAGATAGACCGCGATGCGGAACTCCTCGGGAAGAGCCGCCAGTGCGTCCTTCACGTCGCTGTCGGGCAGGTGCTCGAGCGCCTCGATCTCGGCGGACTTCAGACCGCTGGACGTGTGCGACTCGGCCCGGGCGAGCTGCCAGTCCTCGATCTCCTCGGTGCCGGACTGCTTGGGCTCGCGCTGCTTCTTGCGATAGCTGTTGATGAAGGTGTTGGTCAGGATGCGGTAGAGCCAGGCCTTGAGGTTCGTGCCCTCTTGGAACTGGTGGAAGGAGGCGAAAGCCTTGGCGAAGGTCTCCTGCAGGAGGTCTTCCGCATCCGCTGGGTTGCGAGTCATCCGGAGCGCGGCGGAGTAGAGCTGGTCGAGATACGGCATGACGTCGCGCTCGAACCGCTCACTGCGCTGCCCCAGAGTCTCCTCAGCTGTCTTGGAGACCGGACCCACCCCCTTCAGAACACCGTACCCAGCCGAGAATACCGGCCTGGTAGCGGCGCCCCTGCCGGGGGCTTCCGGCAGCACCAACGTGTTCATGCCCACCTGTAACAGGTCGGGCGTAGAGTCTGTTCCCGGTGCGGTTTGAGGTGATGAACGCCTCCGCAAGGGGAAATACATACGTACCGGCTGGTAGCCCGGAAATTCGACGTCCAGGAGCTGCTCGTGCTGCCTATTCCGGCCAACGAACTCAATGGCTCGGGCACGCTCGGGCCGTATTGGACCTTTTACCACGCGGTCGTCGCCGAGCAGCTGCGTCAGTGGCTGCCCGGCGAACCGTCGCTGCTGGTCGACCTCTCCGGAGGCCGGGGCCGGTGGCCGGCCCAGGCCGCCCGCGCCGGCCACCGGGTCATCGAGGTGATGGACTTCCGCAGACCGGTCGAACCGTGGCTGAGAGACGCCTCCGACCTCACCAAGAAGGTCCGCGCCGACGACCTCTCATTCCTCCCCGACGGGTGCGTCGACGCGGTGATCGCCGAGGAGCGCGTGTTGTCGGTCGACCTCATGGCCGAGTCGGTGCTCGACGACATGGCCCGCGTGCTGAAGCCCGGCGGCCGCGTCCTGCTGTGCGTCGACTCGCTCGTGCTGGGCATGGCGATCCTCGCCGAGCAGAACTACTGGGCCCATCTGTGCCAGACCGGCGAGGTCATGCTCATCCCCTGGCCCGACGGAAGCATCACTCGATGCTTCACCAGCGCGCAGGTCCGCGAACTGATCACCGGGGCCGGCCTCGAGGTGGAGTGGATCCGCCCGAGGACGGTCCTGTCCCCCTCCATGGTCGACCGCGTCCTCGGCTCGGGAGGCCGGTCGCTCGCGTGGCTGGTCCGCACCGAACTCGCGAGCCGGCCGGACGACGACGACACCGTCGGCATCCACCTGGTGGCCAGCGCGCGCAAGCCGCTCCCGGCAGGCCCGGCTCCGAGCTAGCGGCGGCGCTCCCGCTTCGACTGGCACTGGACGCAGCGGGCCGCCTCAGGCCGTGCCTCCAGCCTGCCCTCGGGGACGGGGGCGGCGCAGTCCACGCACCGCCCGTAACCGCCCTGGTCGAGCCGGACCAGGGCGTCCTGGACCTCCTTGCGCTGCCGCGACGCGACGTCCAGCATGGCTCGCGTATGGTCGGCGTCGGTGAGATCGGCCCCCGCGTCGGCGGCCGATCGTTCCGGCACGGCGACCGGGTCGCCCTTCAACACCCTGATCGAACGATCGAGCTCTTCGAGCATGACTTCCAAGCGCATACGCGCGGTCGCGACATCCACGAATCCGCACCTCCGGGAGCGTGGGGAACACCCGCCGAGGAGCCCCGGTCTCCCGACAGGTCGGCATTTATTACGGCGTGGTGAACCGCTTTCGTTACCGGATGCCCGTTCGGCGTCCGACTTACACCAATGGATTTCTAGAAAAGCGCGCCGGCATCATCGTCGTTTCCCGATTCCTTGCCGATCGGCTCCGCCGGCTGGACCAATGCCGGGCCGTTGTTGCGCACGTTGTTCACATCGGTGGAGACCGGATACGCCTCGAGCCTGTCGGGACTGGCGGGGACCAGCAGTTTCGCGGGGTCCGCCAGCCGGGGGTCGAGCCATTCCGCCCAGCGATCACGCTCGACCATCATCGGCATGCGGTCGTGAATGCGGCCCAGCTCGTCCTCGGCCGACGTGGTGATCACCGTGCACGTGCACAGCCATTTCAGCGGATCGTCGTCCGCCCGCCCGGGGTCCTTCCAGAACTCGTACAGCCCCGCCATCGCGAGCACGCCGCCGTCCGCGGGATGGATGAAATAGGGCTGCTTCTTCTTGTCCTCCGTCGGCATCCACTCGAAATAGCCGTCCGCGGGCAGGAGGCACCGCCTCGACGCGAAAGCCTTGCGGAACGCGGGCTTCTCTCCCACGGTCTCGATCCGCGCGTTGATCATCCGCGAGCCGATCGACGGATCCTTCGCCCAGCTCGGGACCAGTCCCCAGCGGACGACGCGCAACTGCCGCACCGGCCGGCCCGACGTCTTCTCGCCCTCGACCCTGGGGACGCGGCTCATGACCGCGTAGACCTCCTTGGTGGGAGCCACGTTGTAGTCGGGCCCGAGCTCCTGGTCGGGGGCGCCGTCGAGCTCGACCTCGAACTCCTCGAGAAGGTCATGCTTCTTGCGCGCCGACGCGTATCTCCCGCACATGCCCTCCAGATTGCCATTTCTCCCGCACGCGCGCGCCGTACGGGCTCAGGGGGGCACGACGATAGGCTTCTGGCATGGCCACACCGCACTCCGCATCCAAGGGCCCTGAGGCGCTCTGGGCGGCCCCGGTCGCGACCGATCCGGTCCGCGCGACCGTCCGCCTGCCCGGATCCAAGTCGGTGACCAACCGTGCGCTGCTGCTCGCCGCGCTGGCCGACGCCCCCAGTCGCGTACGGCTGGCCCTGCGCAGCCGCGACGCCGATCTGATGGTGGCCGCCCTGCGGTCGCTGGGTGCGGAGATGACGTCCTCCGAGGAGAGCGCCTCCAGTGTGGACTGGGCGATCACCCCGAGGCCGATCAGGGGCGGCGTTTCGATCGACGTCGGCCTGGCCGGGACGGTCATGCGGTTCGTGCCCGCGGTGGCCGCGCTCGCCGACGGCCCGGTGCTCTTCGACGGCGACCCGGCCGCCCGCAAGCGGCCCATGGGCCCGATCCTGGGGGCCCTCCGCGCGCTGGGCGCGTCCGTCGACAATGACGCCCTGCCGTTCACCGTCCGCGGGCCCATCTCCGGCGGGGAGGTGGTCCTCGACGCCTCGGTCTCCTCCCAGATGGTGTCGGGCCTGCTCCTGGCGGGCGCCCGCTTCGACCAGGGCGTGACCGTACGGCACAGCGGGCCCCCGGTCCCGTCGATGCCCCACATCGAGATGACCGTCCACATGCTCCGGCAGGCCGGTGTGGAGGTCGACGACTCCGGAGCCGACGTGTGGCGGGTGGAACCCGGCCCGATCAGGGCGCGGGACGTCGACGTCGAACCCGACCTGTCCAACGCGGCGCCGTTCCTCGCCGGGGCGCTCGTCACCGGCGGCACGGTCGTCGTCCCCGGCTGGCCGGAGAAGACCACGCAGGGCGGCGACCAGCTCCGCCACCTGCTCGAGCGGATGGGCGCGACGGTGACCAGGGTCCCCGAGGGCCTCCAGCTGACGGGCTCCGGACAGGTGCGGGGCATCGAGGCCGACCTGCACGAGGTGAGCGAGCTGACGCCGACCATCGCCGCGCTGGCCGCCCTCGCCGACGGACCGTCCCGCATCAGCGGCGTGGCCCACATCCGCGGCCACGAGACCGACCGCATCACCGCGCTCGCCACGGAGATCAACCGCCTCGGGGGCGACGCCCGCGAGACCGACGACGGGCTGGAGATCCACCCCAGGCCGCTGTCCGGCGGGGTCTTCCACTCCTACGACGACCACCGCATGGCGACGGCCGGCGCCGTGATCGGGCTGGCCGTGCCCGGCGTCCAGGTGGAGAACATCGCGACCACGGCGAAGACCCTCCCGGAGTTCCCGGACATGTGGGCCGCCATGCTGGGCGGCCCGCGATGAGAGGGCCTCGTCCGATGAGCGGCCCCGTGAGCGGTGCTCACGGGTGCGCGAGACGATCGGGGCGCGGGCACTGAGAAAACGGCAGTACGACGAGGACGACGTCAGGGTGAGACCGGGCAAGGGCTCCCGGCCCCGGACGCGGGTCCGCCCTGCCCACGACGCGGCCGTCGAAGGGTTCGTCGTGGCCGTCGACCGCGGCCGCTACACCTGCCTCGTCGGGCCCGGCATCCCCCGGATCAACGGCGACGCACGGGCCGCGCGTCCCGCGAAGGGGGCGGCTCGCCGCGCGGGCAAGGCGGAACGGACCCTCGTCGTCGCGATGAAGGCCAGGGAGCTCGGCCGCAAGGGCATCGTCGTCGGTGACCGCGTCGCGATCGTGGGCGACGTGACGGGCCAGCCCGACACGCTGGCACGGATCGTGCGCGTGGAGGAGCGCGACTCGATGTTGCGGCGCAGCGCCGACGACACCGACGACATCGAGCGGCCGATCGTCGCCAACGCCGACCAGCTCGTCATCGTCACGGCCCTGGCCGACCCGCCGCCGCGCCCCCGGATGATCGACCGGATGCTCGTCGCCGCCTTCGACGCGGACATCGATCCGCTGTTGTGCCTCACCAAGTCCGACCTCGCCCCGCCCGACCAGCTGGTCTCCCAATACGAGCCGCTCGGCGTGCCGTACGTGGTGGTCGAGAAGGGCAGCCCGCTCGGCGAGCTGCGCGAGCGGGTGACCGACCGGATCAGCGTGCTCGTCGGGCACTCGGGAGTGGGGAAGTCGACGCTGGTCAACGCATTGGTGCCGCAGGCACGGCGCGCGGTGTCCCACGTCAACGCGGTGACCGGCCGGGGACGGCACACCTCCACGTCGGCGGTCGCTCTGGAGCTGCCCGAGGGCGGCTGGATCATCGACACGCCCGGGGTCCGCAGCTTCGGTCTCGCCCATGTCTCCGTGGAGACCGTGCTGGCCGCCTTCCCCGATCTGAACGAGGCCGCGGTCGACTGCCCGAAGGGGTGCACCCACCTCGGGGACGACTGCGCGCTGGACCGATTCGTCGCGGACGGCCACTGCGACCCCGCGCGGCTGGAGTCGCTCAGGCGTCTGCTGGCCAGCCGCGAGGGGTCCGACGACGACTGATCAGCGGTTGGGGCGGAGCGTCCAGGAGACGGTCACCTCGGATACGAGGGTCCCCGCCGCGTCATGGATGTCGACCGTCACGTCGAACTCCGGACGCTCTCCCGCGTCGAGCAGGGCGACGACCTCGCCGCGGTCGGCCCGCAGGGCCGCCGACGCCGTCACCTCGCCCTTGGCCAGCTTGAGATAGCGGACCGCGGCCACCGTGGCCAGCGGCACGGCCCGGGAGAGCTGGTCGCCGAACGCCGACAACATGGCGGCCCCCGACGCCGACTCCGCGAGTGAGAACAGGGCGCCGGCGTGCGGGCCGCCCACGTGGTTGTGCAGATCCTCACGGTCGGGCAGGCGCGCCACGGCGGTGCCGGTTCCGACCGAGTCGAAGGTGATGCCGAGCAGGCGCGCGAACGGGACGCTGTCGAGGAGGAATGCGGCGATGTCCATGATCGGATGTTACCGATGGGTATGTTTTGGAGCGATCCGGGCCTGATGTAAGCGGCCTCCGGCACGATAACTTGGGGCCTGTGATGGGATACAGCGACGACCTGCGACTCGCGCATGTGATGGCGGACGCCGCCGATGACATCACAATGCGCCGCTTCAAGGCCGTGGACCTGAAGGTCGACACCAAGCCCGACCTCACCCCGGTCAGCGACGCCGACAGGGCCGTCGAGGAGGCCATCCGCGGCACGCTGCGGCGGGCCAGGCCACGCGACGCGGTCGTGGGCGAGGAGTTCGGCCGGACCGGATACGGCATGCGCTCGTGGGTCATCGACCCCATCGACGGCACGAAGAACTACGTACGCGGCGTCCCCGTGTGGGCCACCCTCATCGCGCTGATGGAAGAGGGCAAGGTCGTCGTCGGCGTCGTCTCGGCCCCGGCCCTCGGCCGGCGCTGGTGGGCCGCCAAGGACGGCGGCTCGTGGACCGGGCGCAGCCTGACCAAGGCGTCCCGCTGCCGCGTGTCGGAGGTCGGCCGCCTCGGTGACGCTTCCTTCGCCTTCTCCGACCTGGAGGAATGGGAGAAGGACGACCGGCTCGACGGTTTCCTCGACCTCACCCGGCAGGTCTGGCGCAGCCGCGGCTACGGCGACTTCTGGTCGCACATGATGGTCGCGGAAGGCTCGGTGGACATCTCCGCCGAGCCCGAGCTCTCCCCCTGGGACATGGCCGCGCTCACCGTCATCGTCGAGGAGGCGGGCGGCACCTGCACCGCCCTCGACGGCACCATGCCCCTCGACACCGGCAGCATGGTCTGCACGAACGGACTGCTGCACGGCGAGGTGCTCAAACGCCTCTCGCGCCCCTGAACATCTCTGAGCATCTCCGGGCATCTACGAGCATCTCCGGGCGTCACATGGCGAGGACCTCGGAGGCGGCCGTGAGCAGGCTCCCCCGGTAGGCGTCGCCGTACAGGCAGACGTGGACGGCGAGCGGGTGAAGCTGGTGCAGCGGCACCCGTTCCCGCCAGCCGTCCGCCGGCGGGGCGGCCTCCCGGTAGGCGCCCAGAATCACGGCGAGGTGCGGAGCGCCGAAAAGCGCGAGCATGGCGAGGTCGGTCTCCCTGTGGCCCCCGTGAGCCGCCGGGTCGACCAGCGCGACACGCCCGGGGCCCGCTCCGTCCGTGTCCGGTGGGGCGGACCACAGCAGATTCCCGTTCCAGAGGTCGCCGTGGATGCGGGCGGGCGGCTCGGCCGGGCCGGACACCTCCGTCACGCGGTCGCACGCCTCCTCGACCAGGTCGACGTCCGCCGCCGACAGCCGCCCGGCGTCGCGGGCCTGCCGTACGAACGGGAGGACCCGCTGGGAGGTGTAGAAGGAGGGCCAGTCGGAAGCCGGCCCGTTGTCCATGGGCAACTCGGCGATGGACCCGGGCCACGGGGCACCGAAGGCCTCCGCTCCCGCTGCGTGGAGAGCGGCCAGTTCGCGGCCGAACCGTTCGGCCGCCTCCGCCGTCGCCTGGGCCGTATCGATCCACTCCAGCACGAGGGTGTCGCGGTCCGCCTCGACCACCTCCGGGACGGCCACGGCCTCCGGTTCGGCGAGCCAGCGGAGCCCGGCGGCCTCAGCGGTGAAGTCGGCGCCCCTCTTGACGAAGACCCGCCGTCCGTCGTCCACGACGCCTTCGTGGAGGGTCCAGGCGTGACTCGTACCGAGATCCCTAGTGATCTTCAAGGTACTTCGCCAGCCCCTCGGACGCGGCCTCGACCATGACGAGCACGTCGGTGAAGCCCTCCTGCCCGCCGTAGTAGGGATCGGGCACCTCGGCCCCCTCGGGCGCGGCGGGGTCGAACGAGCGGAACAGCCGCACGTCGGCTCCGGGCGGGGCGATCCGCCGCACGGCCCGGAGGTTCTCCGCGTCCATCACGAGGACCAGGTCGCGTTCGGCGAACCAGGCCCGGTCGAACTGACGTGCACGATGGGCCTCGCCGTCGTATCCGTGCTCGGCGAGCGTCGCGAGGGCGCGCTCGTCCATGGGCTCACCCGCGTGCCAGCCGCCGGTGCCCGCGCTGTCGACGAGCACGTCAAGGCCCCTCTCCTCGAGCGTGCGTCTCAGAACGATCTCGGCCATCGGTGACCGGCAGATGTTTCCCATGCATACCAGACATATGCGCTTCATGAACCAATGGTCTCGCATACCCATCGTGACCTGCTCGTTATTTCCATCGATCACCACAAGAGACCCGGCGCGTTCACTACTCGTTCACCTTTACCAAGGGATCCGGTCACCTTGGATCTCTACTGTCCTCAACGATGAGAATTCAAGCGGGAGGAATCACCGTGAAGTATGCAGGCCGGCTTGCCGCGGCCGCCATTATCGGCGTGTTTTCGCTCGCCGCGTGCGGCACCGACGATAACAGCGGCGACACTGGCGCCCCCACCACCGCCTCATCGGCGGGTGGCAGCAGCAGCCTCTCTGGCACGATCAACGCCGCAGGCTCCTCGGCTCAGGCCAACGCGATGGACGAGTGGAAGAAGGGCTTCCAGTCGGCCAACACCGGTGTGAGCGTCAACTACAACCCGGCCGGCTCCGGCGCGGGTGTTCAGTCCTTCATCCAGGGCACCGTCGCGTTCGCCGGCTCCGACTCGGCGCTGAACGACGAGAAGGGCGAGCCGGCGCAGGCCGACGCCCGCTGCAAGACCGGCAAGGCGATCAACCTGCCCATGGTGATCGGCCCCGTCGCCGTCGTCTACAACGTCCCCGGTGTGGACGGCCTGCAGCTGTCGCCGAAGACCATCGGCGGCATCTTCAACAGCAAGATCACCAAGTGGGACGACCCGGCCATCAAGGCCGACAACCCCAACGCCACGCTGCCCTCGACCGCCATCCAGGCGTTCCACCGCTCGGACGAGTCGGGCACGAGCGACAACTTCACCAAGTTCCTCAAGGCGACCGCCGACTGGCCGTACGAGCCGGGCAAGGCATGGCCGGCCGAGGCCAAGGGCCAGGGCGCCAAGGGCTCGGACCAGATCGCCGCTTCGGTGAAGAGCACCGAGGGCGCGATCAGCTACGTCGAGCTCTCCTTCGCTGAGAACTCGAGCCTCCAGAAGGCCAAGGTCGCCAACGGCTCCGGCGAGTTCGTCGAGCTCACCCCGGAGAGCGCGGGCAAGACCGTCGAGGCCGCCCAGGTCGCGGGCACCGGCAACGACCTCAAGCTCAAGATCGACTACGCCACCAGCGCCGCGGGCGCCTACCCGATCGTCCTGGTGACCTACGAGATCACCTGCGAGAAGGGCCTGTCGGCCACCGACCTCCCGCTGGTCAAGTCGTTCCTGACCTACACGGCCAGCGACGCCGGCCAGCAGTCCCTGACCGGCCTGGGCTACGCCCCGCTGCCGGCCAGCCTCATCAGCAAGGTCCGGACCGCCGTCGAGGCGATCTCCTAGCCCTGATGGCCACGTCTCTTCCCAAGACCGAAGGCGGGCCGGCTGTTAGCCGGTCCGCCTTCCGGCGCAGCCGCGGCGACGGCCCGTTCCGCTTCCTATCGGTCGGCTCAGGTGTCATCCTGCTGGCGATCATGGCGGCGATCGCGGTCTTCCTCGTCGTGAAGGCGATCCCTGCCCTTCAGGCGAACACGTCGCACTTCCTGACCGAACTGACCTGGAACCCGAACGCCACCAAGCCTGTCTTCGGAATCGGCGCACTGGCCTTCGGCACCGTCGTCAGCTCGTTCCTCGCGCTCATCATCTCCACTCCGGTGGCCGTGGGCGTCGCCCTGTTCATCTCCCACTACGCGCCCCGTCGCCTGGCGTCGATCCTCGGCTACGTGGTGGACCTTCTGGCCGCCGTCCCCAGCGTCGTCTACGGCCTGTGGGGCGTCACCTTCCTCGTCCCCTTCATGCTCGGCCCCTCCAAGTTCCTGAACGACTACCTCGCGTGGATCCCGCTGTTCGGCGGAGACTCGGTGGTGGGCAAGAGCATGCTGACCGCGTCGCTCGTGCTCGCGATCATGATCCTTCCGATCATCGCCGCGATCTCGCGTGAAGTGTTCCTGCAGGCGCCGAAGCTCCAGGAAGAGGCCGCCCTCGCTCTCGGCGCCACTCGCTGGGAGATGATCCGGATGGCGGTCCTGCCGTTCGGACGCCCCGGCGTCATCACCGCCGCGCTGCTCGGGCTCGGGCGGGCCATGGGCGAGACGATCGCCGTCGCCCTGATCTTCCCGGCGACCTTCACCATCTCGTTCCGCATCCTCAGCCCGAACGGCAACAGCATCGCCGCCAACATCGCCAACGGCTTCGGCGAGGCCACTCCGATCGGCCGCGGCGCGCTCATCGCCTCCGGCCTGGTGCTGTTCGTCATCACCCTTGTGGTGAACACCGCCGCCCGTCTCATCATCGCCCGCCGTAAGGAATACGCGAGGGCCGCCGCGTGACCGTGCAAACCGGAATCCAGCCCCTTTCCGTCGGGAGGCGGGCCAAGGACCAGGCCGTCCGGGTCCTGGTCTACCTGGCGTTCGCCGTCGCCATCGTTCCGCTCGTCTCGGTCTTGTGGCTCGTCGTCAAGAACGGCCTCAAGCGCTTCGACGTGGAGTTCCTCACGCACTCGATGCGCAACATCGGTGCTCGGGACGCCGGCGGCGGCGCCTACCACGCGATCATCGGAACGCTCGAGCAGGTCCTGCTCGCCTCGCTGATCGCGGTGCCGATCGGCCTGCTCACCGCGGTCTACCTGGTGGAGTACGGCAACGGCCGCAGGCTGTCGCGATTCATCAGCTTCTTCGTGGACATCATGACCGGTGTCCCGTCCATCGTCGCCGGCCTGTTCGTCCTGGCGTTCTGGATCCTCGTTCTGGGCATGCCGTTCTCGGGCTTCGCCGGCGCGCTGTCGTTGTCGATCCTGATGATGCCTGTGGTGGTCAGATCGACGGAGGAGATGCTGCGGCTCGTTCCGAACGAGCTGCGCGAGGCGTCCTACGCGCTCGGTGTGCCCAAATGGCGCACGATCGTCAAGGTCGTGCTGCCGACGGCTTTCACCGGAATCGTCACCGGCGTGATGCTGGCCGTCGCCCGTGTCGCGGGCGAGACCGCGCCGCTGCTGCTCACGGTGTTCTTCACCGACTCCATCAACGAAGACCCGTTCAACGGGCCCCAGATGGGCCTTCCGCTGTACGTCTTCGGTCAGTCGAGCCTCCCCCAGGACATCGCCATCGACCGCGCCTGGACCGGGGCGCTCACCCTGATCCTGATTGTCATGCTGCTCAACCTGGTCGCGCGCCTCATCTCGTGGTGGCGTTCGCCTGCTAAGAGGGGATAAGAGATGGCAAAGCAGATCGAGGTCTCCGATCTCGATGCCTACTACGGGTCGCACAAGGCGATCGAAGGCATCTCGATGACCATCGAGCCGCGTTCCGTCACGGCGTTCATCGGCCCCTCCGGTTGCGGCAAGTCGACGTTCCTGCGGACCCTGAACCGCATGCACGAGGTCATCCCCGGCGCCCGCGTCGAGGGAAAGGTCCGGCTTGAGGACCAGGATCTCTACGGTGCGAGCGTCGACCCCGTGTCGGTGCGGCGGACCATCGGCATGGTGTTCCAGCGGCCCAACCCGTTCCCCACGATGTCCATCTTCGACAACGTGGCCGCGGGCCTGAAGCTGAACGGCCGTTTCTCCAAGTCCCAGTTGGACGGCATCGTCGAGACCTCTCTCAAGGGTGCCAACCTGTGGAACGAGGTCAAGAGCCGGCTGAACAAGCCCGGTGCGGGCCTGTCCGGCGGACAGCAGCAGCGTCTGTGCATCGCGCGGGCGATCGCCGTACAGCCGCAGGTCCTGCTCATGGACGAGCCCTGCTCGGCGCTGGACCCCATCTCGACCCTCGCGATCGAGGATCTGATCTCCGAGCTCAAGCAGGAGTTCACGATCGTCATCGTGACGCACAACATGCAGCAGGCGGCTCGCGTCAGCGACCGGACCGCATTCTTCAACCTTGCGGCCCAGGGGCAGCCAGGCAAGCTCGTCGAAATGGACGAAACCTCCAAGATCTTCACGAATCCGACGCAGAAGGCGACCGAGGACTACATCACCGGACGCTTCGGCTGAACCGCATTGGAGGACTCGGGTGGCGGCACCCGTAGTGGAGGGGGACACTCGGTCGGCACCCATGCTTTTGGTGGCCGATCCGGATGCGGGCCTCATCCAGCAACTGGCGGCGGCCCTGGAACCCGAGGGGATCGACGTCACCGGCGTCATGGACGGCGCGCAGGCTCTGCTTCAGGCGGGCGCGCTCCAGCCTGACGCCGTGTTGATCAGCTCTTCCCTGCCCGTCGTGGGCCCGGTCGACTTCGTCCGGGCCGTACGGCTCGCACGGGCCGTGCCGGTCCTGCTCGGTATCGATTTCGGGAGCGATACCGAGCAGGCCCTGCAGGCTCTCGCGGCCGGGGCGACGGCTTGCGTGGCGCGTCCCTACCGAGTCCACGAACTGCTTCCGCTCGTCCAGGCGGCGTTCCGGCGCCAGGGCGACCACCGGATCGTGCTCACGATCGGCGACGTCGAACTGGACGTCACGGCTTACCAGGTGAAGGTGGCGGGGCACATCGTCCACCTGCCTTTGCGAGAGTTCGAACTGCTTCACTACCTGATGCGCAACGCCGACCGGACCGTCACGCGCGAGCAGATAATGCGACACGTGTGGCATTCCGCGGACGCGATGTCCACCAACACGATCGCCGTCCACGTCAAGCGGCTGCGCGCCAGGCTCGGTGACGACGACGACAAGATGATTCAGACGGTCCGTGGGGTGGGCTACCGCTTGGTGTCCAGCTGACGCCGTTCCTTCCAGGCACACGCATTACGCCGAACCCGGCCATCGGGTTCGGCGTAATGCTTTTGTGAGGCCTTGAGCGAATCGCGAGGCACACGGGGGTCGTCTCCTGTCCCATCGGCTCGTAGTCCGAGTGCGAATCACCCCGAGGACTTGGCCACCGTCGAGAGTTGAGACGCGAGGGCGGTGGTCTGGCGACTGGTTCGGTAGCGGCCCGGGGTCGTTCCGATGATGTTGGTGAACGCCGCGATGAAGCCGCTGGGGTTGGCCCATCCGCAGGCGTAGGCGGTCTGGGTGGTGTCGTGGCCGTCGGCGAGGAGCACGAGCGCGTGGTGGACGCGCAGCTGGGTGCGCCACTCATAGAAGGTCATGCCGAGTTCGTTGCGGAACAGTCGGCTGAGGGTGCGGGTGCTGGCGCCGATCGTCTTCCCGAGTTCGGCCAGCGAGGAGTTGTCCGCAGGCGTCTCGTACAGCATCCGGGCGATGGCTTGCAGCCGGTCGTCCCGTGGCTCCGGCAGATGCAGTGGCTGTTCGGGTGCTTCGCGGAGTTCATCGACGAGCACTCGAAGGAGGCGAGCGCGCGCGGAGCGGCTGTAGCCGGGCGCTGCGTCGTCGTAGTTGCGGGGGCCGGTCAGGGCGAGCAGTACCTCGCGGGCGAGGTCGGAGGCCAGGAACACGGCGGGATGGTCCGGTATCAGCCGAGCGAGGGATGGCGCGAGAAAGACGATCCGCATATCGGTGTCGCCGTGGGAGCGGTGGGAGTGCGTGAACCCGGCCGGGGTCCAGGCGACCCGGTTGGCGGGAACGATCGACGTGCCGCGCTCGGTGTGAACTGCCAGGACACCGCTGGCTGCGTATACCAGATGTCCCCGTTCGTGGGACTGCACCGCGCTTGCTTCGCCGGATGGCCAGAGGTGGCGCCCGCCAGACGGCCACATGTGTGACGTCACACCGGCGATCTCGGGAGGTTGGCGGCGAACAGGCATCAGTTGGCATCTTATCGGTAGTAAGCCACACCTTGATTTGGCGACACTACCTCCATGCGGTGGTTTCGGTCGCGCACAGCGCCCGACCGAACCACATGTCATCGAGGCAGCGTGCCTCGATGCCGCGGCTTGAGAGAAGGAGAAACACATGGCGACGTTCGTCCTCGTGCCCGGCGCTTGGAAGGGCTCCTGGTCGTTTGAGGCGGTGGTTCCGCTGCTGGAGCGTGCCGGTCACACCGTTCACGCCCTGACTCTGACCGGTCTGGGGCCAGACGACGACAACGCGGCGGTCGCGACCGCCAACCTCGACACACACGCCGGCGACGTATTGCGGCACCTCGATCGCAACCACATCACCAGCGCGACCCTGGTCGGCCACAGCTACGCCGGGATGGTGATCGCCGCCGCCGCCGACCGCGCTGACGGCCGGATCTCACGACTGGTTCATCTCGACGCCTACGTCCCGCGCGATGGCGAGTCGTGCTGGTCGTCAACGAACGAGCATTTCCGGGAAGTGTTCGCTGCCGGCGCTGCGGCCACCGGATACGCCGTCCGCCCGCCGGACGGCGGCGATCCCCGCCGCCGTCCCCATCCTCTCGCCTCGTTCCTGCAAACGATCCGGCTCACCGGCGCGCTCGCCCAGGTCCCCCGTCGGGAGTTCATCTACTGCTCGGGATGGGAAGATCGGACGCCGTTCGCTGAGCTCCGCACCCGACTCCAAGCCGATCCCGGTTGGCAGGTCCACGACGTCCCAACCGGCCACGACGCAATGCACGAAGCCCCGGAGACCGTCGCCGCACTGCTGCTTGACGAGCGCCTCGCGGATGCGTCGACGCGCAGATGACAGGCGTGCGATTAGGCCGCGGCTGCCGGACATGGTCGAGGGCCGTTCGTGTGGCTTGTTGTGCCGGCCCTACTGGTCAGCTGAACTGGCTGGCCAGCCAGAGGCTCCCCGCGACCAACAGCACAAGGCAGACAAGGGCCAGGTAGCCCGCCCACAGGCCGGCGACGGCTATCGCATTGCCTCGTCCCTCCGCCCACCTGAGCCTGTGCCGGGCGACGTGTCCTGTGCTGATTCCCAGCAGGCTCAGTCCCAAAGGCACCGCGCAGAACAGGAGCTGCGACATGAGCCTCACGACCGGCCTGATGAGATCGACGACGCGCTCGTCGACGTACCTGGCGATCAGTAATCCCGGAAACCACAGGAGACCGCACAGCCCCAGCACGAGAGAGGCGACGGCGAAGCCATCCATCTTGGACGGCGAGATTCGGTGATCGGCTCGGGTGCCGTCGCGTCCGTCTGAGGACGGTGCCCCGAAGATCTGCTCATGTTCCATGGAACCGAATGTCGGATCCGCGGCCTCCCCCGTCATGAGGACAGGCACCCAGCCTGTCCTGCGCACCACGACGACTCCACGCCGAGCTCAGTGCGGCTACAACGGTGAAGTGGCTTCTGGATGAGGCCGGCGGCGCCGTTTACGGCCTTCGCGGGGGGTGTTCGTCTTTGCGGGGGACTTTACGGGGGAAATAAAAA
>NZ_BOOQ01000060.1 GCF_016863315.1 Planotetraspora silvatica | reverse complement strand
CCCGCGATCGGGGTTCGGAGCCTGGAGCCTCCAGCACTCTCCGTAATCGCCTGGCAAAACGCTCACAGCGCGTTACCGTCGTCGCCGACCCGGAGGGATCTCGTCCCGCCCTGCCGGGGAACCGGTCCCCCTCAGGAAGGCCCCCCGATGAACGCCTCCTTGCGGGCGACGGCGACGTTCGCCCTCGCCCTGATCCTGCTTCCCGGATTCGGAACCGGGCCCGCGCAAGCGCGGACCTGCGCCTACGGATCCTGCGGCGAGGTGAGGAACAAACTGCCCAGGACCTTCACCGTGAAGGCCGCCGTCTTCGGCGAGGGGCCTGAGCGTTGCGTCACCTACAACGCGGGCGGCTTCCCGTGCCGGACCTACTGGCTGCCCAGCGGGAAGAGCAGCAAGGACGTCGGAATCGACGACGCGGACGGATTCATGGTCGAGTCGACCTACCAGGTGGGGCACATCGCGGGCACCACCGTCCCCGGGTTCACCTGGACGAGGATCACGTCCCCGCTCACCACGTTCTGCGGCCTGCCCGCGGACGCGACCACCCCCACGTGCTACTGGTAGCCGGCGTCACACCCTGCCGGACGACCAGCGGGCGATGCGCCGTACACGGTGCTCGCGCTCCGGATCGGGCAGGGCCGCGTCCAGCGACAGCCGCATCGCGGCTATCGCCTCGTCGAACCGGCCCAGGCGGCCGAGCAGTTCCGCACGTACGGCCTGCCGGCGTTGGTCGCGTTCGGTCAGCAGATCGAGCGCGGCCAGGCCGGCGGCGGGCCCTTCGGCCTCGGCCACCGCGACGGCCCGGCCGAGCGCCGCGGCGCCGTTGGCGGGCTGGACCGACAGGAGCAGGTCGTACAGCCGGACCATCTCGGCCCAGTCCGTGTCCGCGGAGGTCGCCGCCACGGCGTGCTGGGCCGCCAACGCGGCCTGCAACTGGTAGAGGTCGGCCACGCCGGCCGTACGTTCCAGGGACATCTCCAGCAACGCCAGACCTTCGGCGATCTTGGCGGTGTCCCAGAGCGTCCGGTCCTGGTCGGCGAGCAGCACCACCTCGCCCGCGGCGTTCATCCGGGCAGGACGACGTGCCTCGGTGAGGAGCAGGAGCGCGAGGAGCGCGGCGGGTTCCGGCGCGCCGGGCAGCAACCGCGCCAGCAGGCGGGCCAGCCGGATCGCCTCCGCGCAGACGTCCACGTCCATCAGCCGCTCACCCGACAGCCTGGTATGGCCGCTGGTGTAGAGGCTGTGGAGCACCGCGCACACAGCGGCCAGCCGTCCCGGCAGTTCGGCGGCCGAGGGCACCCGGTACGGGATCGACGCCTGGGCTATCTTCTGCCGCGTCCGCGTGAGCCGCTTCGCCATGGCGGCCTCGCTGGTCAGCAGCGCCGCCGCCGTCTCCTCGACCGACAACCCGCACAGCGTCCGCAGGGCGAGCGCGACCCGGGCCTCCAGGGCGAGCGCGGGGTGGCAGCAGGTGAAGATCAGCCGGAGTTGGTCGTCGTGGACCGCGCCTTCCGCCGGCTCGGGTGCGTTGAGATCCACGAGCTCCGTCCCCTCACGCTCCTTGCCTGCGCGCAGCCCCTCCCTGCGGATGATGTCCACGGCCTTGCGCCGGGAGGCGACCGTCAGCCAGGCGCGCGGGTTGTCCGGCACGCCGGAGACCGGCCAGTCGCGCAGGGCGGCGATCGTCGCCTCCTGCACGGCGTCCTCCGCGAGTTCCAGGGCTCCGACCGTGCGGACGAGGGTCGCCAGGATGCGCGCGCCCTCGATCCGCACGGTCTCGGCGAGCCGGGCCTCGGCCGAGGGGGATCCGCCCTCCCGCGGCGCCGGCCCGCCGAGTGGCGGGGCCTCCGTCATCGGGCCCGGCGTGGTGGGGTCACTCACCGTCCAGCGGAAGCACGGGACGGACCTCCACCGCCCCCTGCCAGGCGGACGGAATCTTCGCGGCGACCGTGATCGCCTCGTCGAGGTCGGCGCATTCCAGCAGGTAGAAGCCGCTGAGCACTTCCTTGGTCTCGGCGTAGGGGCCGTCGCTGACGACGACCTCCCCGCCGCGGGCGCCGACCACCCGCACCACGGTGGCGGTGCTGGTGGGCCGCAGCGCGTTGCCCCCTCTGATGTGGTCGCCGGCCTCGTCGTGGAAGGCCCGGTACTGCTTCATGTCATCGGCCTGCTCGGGGGCGGACCAGTCGAGATCGGGCGTGTAGAGCAGGGCTGCGTACAGCGGCATGACGGCCGTCCTTTCGTGGGCGGACCGGGTCCGTGCCCCGGTCTCACACTGGGGACGAAGAGGCGCGGGCTCTCCAGGACATCTCTCCGGAAATTCTTCCGGGGAGATGTCCTGACGGTACGGCTGTTCGTGCCGAACAGGTCGAGAATCCTTCCTCGTTCCCGGCCGCCACGGCCCCGATCCCGTACGGCGAGGCCGTACCGGCCGGCCCGTACCAGGTCAGGCGGGAAGGCGGGACGGAGCGGCGTCCGCGGGCTCCTCGCCTCCCGCCGCCTGGACACGCTCGGAGTGCCGGAGATGTTCGCGGGCGGTGGACAGGATCAGGATCCCGAGGACCAGAGCCCCGGCGGCGATGTAGAACGGCACGTGCACGTTGGTGTGCTCCACCAGCTTGCCTGCGGCGAAAGGGGCGAGCCCGCCGCCGATGAACCGGACGAACCCGTACGCCGCGGAGGCGATCGGCCGCTCGACCGGTGAGACGGTCATCACGGCCTGCGTGGTGACCGTGTTGTTCACACCGATGAAGACGCCCGCCACGATGACGGCCGTGATGAGCACGGGCGGGTGCGTGGTCCAGATCGCGATCACCAGCACGGTGACGGCGAACAGGGCGAGGTTGGCGTACAGCGTTCGGGCGATGCCGAAGCGGCTCTGCAGGCGGGGCGCCCCGAAGACGGCGAAGACGGCGACCAGGACGCCCCAGCCGGTGAAGACGAAGCCGAGCTGGATGGCGTCGAGCCCCATCGGGAACGGCGCATAACCGAGGACGGTGAAGAACGCCCAGTTGTAGCACAGGGCGGTGAGCGACATCGTCAGCAGGCCGCGATGCCGCAACGCCCGCAGCGGTTCGCCCAGGCCGGTCTTGCGCTGGGGCACCGGCGTCGGCCGCACCAGAACCGCGGTGGAGATCATGGCGATGGCCATCAGGAACGCGACCCCGAAGAACGGCCCGCGCCAGCTGATGTTCCCCAGGAGGCCGCCGAGCAACGGTCCCACGGCGATGCCCACCCCGAGCGCGGCCTCGTACAGGATGATCGCCCCGATGAATCCGCCGCTCGCCGAGGCGATGATCACGGCGAGGGACGTGGCGATGAACAGCGCGTTGCCGACACCCCATCCCGCGCGGAATCCGACGATCGCCCCGATGCCGGGTGAGGCGCCGGCCAGCGCGCTGAAGACGACGATGAGGGCGAGGCCCGCCAGCAGGGTCCGCTTGGCGCCGACGCGGCTGGACACCCAGCCGGTGATCAGCATCGCGACGGCCGTCACCACCAGATAGCTGGTGAACAGCAGCGTGACCTGGCTGGGAGTGGCGTCCAGCTCGCTCGAGATCGCGGGCAGGATCGGGTCCACCAGCCCGATCCCCATGAAGGAGACCACGCACGCGAAGGCGACCGCGAAGACCGCCTTCGGCTGCTTGAACGGGCTCGCGGCCGTGGGATGACCACTCATCGACATGCTCCAAATCAACGGGGTGGGGTTCAGGAGGACCGGACGGTCGCCGGGCGCTCGTCGGGCATCAGGCTCGTCAGGCTGTCGATGGCCGGCAGCGCGGCGACCAGGCCGTCCAGTTCCGCCTCGGCGAGCTGGGACAGGAGTCCGGAGAGCAGGGCGGCGCGGGCCGCCCTGCGCTCGGCCAGCGCCGCCCGCCCGGCGTCGGTGACGTGCACCAGCACGACGCGCCCGTCCTCCGGGTCACCCGCGCGTTCGGCGAGACCGGCCTCCTGCAGCCGGGAGACGAGCTGGGTCATGGCGGGCTGGGTGACGCCTTCGCCGGTCGCCAGATCGGTCAGCCGCCGGGGACCCGACCGGTCGAGAAGGGACAACACCGACACCGCGGTGAGCGACAGTTCGCCGCGCGGGGCCAGCCGCAGGAACAGGCGCGCCAGCCGTTCCAGTGCCGCCGTGATCTCCATTGCGGGCAGGTCCCGCGCACTGTCGCAGGAAAAGTCCATAAGGAACTTATATCAGGACATTATGTACTTGATGCGCCCGGGTGCTCGCTCGCATCGACCGCCGGACGGCCGCCCATCATGCGCAACATCGACATGCCGCCCGTACGGAAGAAGCGGATGACCAGCACCGCCGCCAGGACGAGGAAGCAGATGTTGAGCCAGGTCGTGTAGTTCCACGCCACCTGGGCCTCGACGACCCGGGCCGCCCGCTCCCGCGGCGTCAGGCCCAGCGCCCAGAAGATCAGTTCGACGAGATATCCGGCGATGACCATCGTCAGGTAGAAGGTGCCGGCGATGAAGGCGGCCATCCGCAGGCCGTAGTACTTCCGGTAGATGTTGAGGATCGGCAGGATGATCAGGTCGGCGAAGATGAACGCGACCACTCCCCCGAAGCTGATCCCCCCGTTCCACAACACCGCCGCGAGCGGCACGTTGCCGATCGAGCACACGAAGCTGACGACGGCGACCAGCGGCCCGACGAGGGGGCCCCACAGCACCGCCAGGAGCGGATCGCCGGTGAGGAAGAAGTTCTTCCAGAACTCCATGGGGACCCACGCCGCGAGGGCGCCGGTGATCAGCAGTCCGATGGCGATGTCGCGCCAGATCGCGGCCCATTCCATGACGAAGATGTGCGAGATCGCGGTGCGGCCCTTCGCCGAGGTGAGCCGTCGCAGGAACGAACCTCCGCCCGCCACCGACATGTCCATCGCGGCGTGCCCCTCCATCGACCCGGCCAGCCCCTTTTCCGACTGCCGGAGCGCGTCGGCGACCAGGCGCCGGCGCAAGAGGATCCGGTAGAGCACCGCGATGAGCACGATCATGATCGGGCCGCCGACGAACTCCGCCAGCGTGAACTGCCACCCGAGCAACAACGCCAGCAGAATGCCCAGTTCGAGAACGAGGTTGGTCGAGGCGATCTCGAAGGCCATGGCGGCGGTGAAGCTCGCCCCCTTGCGGAACAGCGACCGCGCGAGCGCCACCGCCGCGTAGGAGCACGACGAGGAGGCCACCCCCAGCCCGCTCGCGGCCGCGAGCGCCCCCGGCGAGTCGTCGCCCAGCAGGGCCGTGATGGCCTGACGGCGGACCACGGCCTGGACGACCGCCGACAGGACGAACCCGAGGATCAACGCCCAGAGGATCTCCCAACCCATGGCTCCGGCGAGCGCCAGCGCGTGCCACAACGAGCCCATTCACGGACCTCCCGGCAGGCGGCCCTCGATCTCGCGGACCGGGCTTCTCGGTCGGGCCTCTCGGGCGGTGCGTACCCGGCCGGCATCAGGAGTAACGGGGGGTGGCCATTCCAAGATTTGGAGTCCCAGGCCAGATGCGGCGGACGAGCCTCACGTAAGGTCTGAAAAGGACATATGTGGATGACGTTTCAAAGGAGGAGACGCCCGGGGAGGAAGGGATGCCGGTGCAGCTACGCCCATACTCGATCCGGGCGCGCTTCACGCTGGTGACCGCGCTCCTGTCCGTGATCGTCTTCACCGCGATCGGCATCGGCCTGGACTTCGCGATCCGGACCAGGATCCAGGACGGCATCTACGCCGACTCCCAGCGCCTCGCCACCACCTGGATCGACTGGGAGCCCTACAGCGCGCCTCAACCGGTCACGACGACCCGCGTCGACCTCCTCCAGTTCACCGACTCCCACAGCCGGGTGCTGGCGGCCAGCAAGGCCGCGGGTGATGTGCCGATGAGCAGGCTCCTCCCTCCGGAGGAGGATCGGATCCAGCACGGAACCGCGTGCACCCCCGCCCGGTGCGTCGTGTTCACCGTCGTCCGGGTCCCGCCTCTGGAGACGACCGTGCTCTGGTCGGGTGAGCCTCACTTCGTGTACGCGGGGATGGTCCAGCCGCCGATCCTCTCGGGACACCGCCTGGAGTGGCTCACCGGTCTCGGCATCACCCTGATGTCCGCCTTCGCGGCGTGGGTGGCCTGGTGGGTGGTCGGCCGCACCCTGCGGCCGGTGGCGGAGATCCGTGCCAGAACGGCCGAGATCACGGTGGGCGACCTGAGCCTGCGTCTCCCTCAGCCTCCCGGCCGCGACGAGATCGCCCAGTTGGCCCGCACCACCAACCGGACCCTCGCCCGGCTGGAGGAGGCGGTGAACCAGCAGCGCCAGTTCGCGTCCGTCGTCTCCCACGAACTCCGATCCCCGGTCTCCGGCCTGTACACGCGGCTCGAGGAGGCCGTGCTCTACCCCGACGAGGTGGATCTGCGGGAGACCGTCGCCGCGGCGCTGTCGACCACGAAGCGCATGCACGCGATCATCAATGACATCCTGGTCCTCGCCCGGCTCCGCACCGTCGTCCCGGCGCCGCACGTGCCGATCGACCTCGGCGCCCTGGTGGCCGAGGAGGCCGCCGGCCAGGCCGGCGGCGCGCCGGTGCGCGCGTACGCCACCGATGACCTGATGGTCCTCGGCAACCGGATCCAGCTCATCGGCGTGATGAACAACCTCCTGGTGAACGCGTGCCGGCACGCCGAGACGCGCGTGGAGGTGACCGCGGTCCGCGCGGGCGGGCACGCCGTGGTGAACGTCGTCGACGACGGGGCGGGCATCGCGCCCAAGGATCGGGAGCGGGTCTTCGAGCCGTTCGTCCGCCTGGACGACGGCCGCCGGCGCGACCCGGGAGGCAGCGGCCTCGGCCTGGCCATCTGCCGCGGCATCGTCAGCGCCCACCACGGCACCCTGGGCATCGAGGACTCGTCGCAAGGCGCCCGCTTCGTCCTCCGGCTGCCACTCCTGGAGACGGACCGGGCGCCCATGCACACATGACAGAACTCCGGTCGTGTCAGACCAGGCAGAACTCGTTGCCCTCCGGGTCGGCCATCACCACGTGATCAGGCCTTCCCTGCAGGTCGTCCTGGCGGATCACGGTCGCACCGGCGGCGGTCAACCGCTCGACCGCCGCGACCACGCGCGGCCACCGGACCTCCCAGGGCGTGCTGCGGCCTCCACCGACCTGGACATCGAGGTGCAGCCGGTTCTTCACGACCTTCGACTCCGGCACCTGCAGGAAGGACAGATCGGGACCCACCCCGTCGGGGTCGGACAGGTAGGCGCCCTCATCCCACTCCTCTTCCGGGACGTCGTGATGGGTGAACCATTCCTCCCAACTCCCGAAACCCGCCGGCGGCGGCTTTTCCGCATAACCCAGCGCGAGCGCCCAGAACCTCGCCAGCTTCGCCGGCTGCGTGCAGTCGATCGTCAGATTCCATCGGGTCGCCATGAACCCTCCTCTTCCGGCCGATAACGGCGCCTACGCATCATGCCGTCAGACAAGGCTGGCATGGAGTTCCGGCGGGCCGCCCATCGTGTACCGAAGCGGTCTGGGCTCGGGCGGCAGCGAGGCGATGTGCGCACGCGCACGCTCGGTGTCGACGCCGCGGCCGACGGTGATCAGATCGGCCGTCTCGGGCGGTTTGTCCCAGAGTCCCAGAACCCGCCGGGCGGCGTCGTGCCCACCACCTTGGCCGCGTTGTTGACCAGGATGTCGAGCCGGCCATGATCGCGCTTCACCTGGGCGAGCAGCTCCGCCACGGCCCCGTCGTCGGAGTGATCGACGTTCATGGGGACGCCCGTGCCACCGGCGCTCGTGCTCGCCGAGGACGGGCTCTAGAGCCTCCTGGAGGAGTTCGGCGAGGTGAGCGGCACCTTGCCTGGATGCCTGGAGAAGTGAACTCCCGGCGGGGCAACGGTGATGCCTCCGCCCTCGGGTGAGGACGGAGGCATCGACCGCACCTCCGGGGGCCTGCTCGGCTCGGATCGGCCATGGCCCCACGAGGTTTCACAGGACCTGCTGTCCGTCGGATCGAAGGGCTCTAGTCCTCCTGCCCCTGGCTCTGACTCTGACTCTGGGACTGACTCTGGTTCTGGCCCACGCCCGCCCCCTGCTGCTGGGACTGGGCCTGAGCCTGGGACTGACTCTGGCGCTGAGGAATGCCCATGTCGTGACGCATGTGGCGGTCACGCATGCGGCGGTCGCGCATGTCGCGGTCGTAGCGGTCGCGCATGTCGCGGTGGTACCGGTCACGCATGTGGCGGTCGCGCATGCGGTCACGCATTTCACGGTCGTGACGGTCGCGCATGTGCTCACGCATGTGACGTTCCCGCATGTGCTCACGCATGTGGCGGTCGCGCATGTGCTCACGCATGTGGCGGTCGCGCATGCGCTCGCGCTCACGGGGTCCGGGCGGCGGTTCCTTTCGGAGAGTCCCCGTCGCCATTGCGTACTCTGATGCGCTGAGCATTGTCGCGTTCGCCTGGACCTGACCGGTCGAGGCATTTGAGACCTGGCCGGACCCGAATAGTAAGGCCGCCCCGAGCAGTGCCGTACCGAGCGGCACCGTGACGCGTTTTCCGTGCATAGCGCCTCCTCCCCCGAATCGCCTTCGTGCGCGGCGATACGGGTAGAAATCCATGGTTGGCAGGTATGTCCGCGCACGTCCAGTCGGGTTGGCGCGTCCCATGCCGCCTCGAGGGATATTCCATCGACGTACGTGCCTTCGCGCTGCCGACGAGCCTCCTCCCCATGGGACGCGAATACGCTCGGAATACGAGCACATTGCCCTCGAATTAATTAAGGGCGTTTTGACGTACCACATGTCGCGAGTTTGCTGACGCTAATGGACAATTCACAACCCGCATCGTCACGTTCTGTTATCGGCGTCGCCGGCCGGGCCGGCATACCTCGGCTACGCTTGGGCCGACGCCCCCACAATGGTGATTTTCGATTCTCACGGAATCCGTTCACGATTCCGTGAGAATTGAAAACGTCTCAGACGCCCCCTCCGGATCTCCCGACTCGCCGAGCGCGGCCACCGCGGCCTCGACGTCGCCGGGCACCCTCATGCGCCCACATGTCGGAAATAGCAACCCAACATGCTTGTTCAGGGACGAATTCCGTCTATAAGTTGAGGCCGCTCTTACGTCGTCGCATCCCCCTTGGAGCTCATATGGCCGTGCTGGACCTCGACCCCCGCACCCCGGTCGTCGTCGGTGTCGGTCAGTGGTCGGAGCGTCTGGGCGGGCCCGGCTACCGGCGACTCTCCGCGGTCGACCTCGCGGCCGCCGCGGCGCGTGAGGCGCTCGGGGACACGCTCGCGGATCAGTCGGCGGTGGCCGCGGCGGTCGACACCGTGGCGGGCGTCCGGCAGTTCGAGACCTCCGCGCCGGGTGCGACGGCGCCGCTCGGGAGGTCCACGAACTTCCCGCGCTCGGTCGCCCGCAGGGTGGGCGCCGCCCCCGCTCGGGCGATCCTCGAGGTGTCGGGCGGCCAGGGACCGCAACACCTGGTCAACGAGCTCGCCGCGACGATCGCCGCCGGCTCCTGCGACGTCGCGCTGATCTTCGGCGCCGAGGCGATCTCCACGGTCCGGCACTTCGCCGGTGCGCCCGACCGGCCCGACTTCTCCGAGACCGTCGAGGGCGACCTGGAGGACCGCGGCTACGGACTCGAGGGGATGGTCTCCCGGTTCCAGGCGGCCCACGGGCTGACGGGCGCCCCCAGCCAGTACGCCCTGTTCGACAACGCGCGCCGCGCGCGGCTGAAGCAGAGCCGGCAGGAGTACGCGGCCGGGATGGGCGCGCTGTTCGCGCCGTTCACCAAGATCGCCGCCGCGAACCCGCACGCCGCCGCCCCGACCGAGCGCACGGCCGCTGAGCTCGTCACCCCGACCGAGCGGAACCGGATGATCGCCGAGCCGTACACGCGTTATGTGGTGGCCAGGGAGAAGGTCAACCAGGGGGCCGCCGTCCTGCTCATGTCGGTGACCGCGGCTCGACGGCTCGGTGTCCCCGAGCACCGATGGGTCTTCCTGCCCGGCCACGCCGACCTGCGCGACCGTGATCTGCTGGATCGTGCCGACCTCGGCACCGGCCCCGCGTCGATCATGGCGGCCCGGCACGCGCTGGAGGTGGCGGGCATCGGCGTCGCCGACCTGCTCACCATCGACCTCTACAGCTGCTTCCCCATCGCGGTCTTCAACGTCTGCGACGGACTGGGCCTGTCCGCCGACGACCCGCGAGGCCTGACCGTCACCGGCGGCCTGCCGTTCTTCGGCGGCGCGGGGAACGACTACTCGATGCACGCCATCGCCGAGACCGTCCAGCGGTTGCGCTCGGCTCCGGGGTCGTACGGACTGGTCGGCGCCAACGGCGGGATGCTGAGCAAGTACTCCGCCGGCGTCTACTCCACCACGCCCGGCGAGTGGCGGCCCGACCGCAGTGCGGCGCTGCAGGCCGAGATCGACGCCTGGCCCGGGGTGGAGCAGGCCGTCCAGGCCGACGGGTGGGGCACGATCGAGACCTACACCGTCAGGCATCGGCGTGAGGGCGACCGCGTCGGCATCGTCGTCGGACGTCTCGAGGCGGACGGCCGGCGGTTCCTCGCCAGGACCGAGGACTCCGACACCCGCATGCTCGACCTGCTGAGCACCGGCGAGCCGATCGGCCGCCGGGTCTACGTCCGCTCCTTCGACGCGGTCAACCGCGTCACCACCGGCGATTCCCCGATGGGCGGGCTCAGGAGGTGACCGCGCAGCGGCCGCGGTCCGCCCTGGTGGGACCCGCCGCCGTGGGACGCACGTCGAAATCGAAGATCGCAGTCGGTATGTAGAGGGAGCAGCAGGCGTTCGGGATGTCGACGATCCCGCTGATCCGGCCCTCGATCGGCGCCGACCCGAGAAGCAGGTACGCCTGCTCGCCCGTGTAGCCCCACTTCTTCAGGTACTCGATCGCGTTGAGGCAGGCCCGGCGGTAGGCCAGAGTCGCGTCGAGATAGTGGTTGGTGTCCCGCTCATGGTCCACGGAGATCCCGATGAACGACAGGAACTCCGAATAGCGCGGCTCGACGTTGCCCGGCAGGAAGATCGGGTTGGTCGTCACGCCGTACTTCTCCATGCCGCCCTTGATGAGATCGACGTGGAAGTCGATGAACCCGCCCATCTCGATCGCGCCGCAGAAGGTGATCTCGCCGTCGCCCTGGCTGAAGTGAAGGTCGCCGGCCGACAGCTTGGCGCCCTCGACGAAAACGGGGCAGAAGACCCGCGCGCCCCGGGTGAAGTTCTTGATGTCCTGGTTCCCGCCGTTCTCCCGGGGTGGGACCGTACGGGCGCCCTCCGCCGCGATGCGGGCCGCCACGGCGCCGGTGGCCGTACCGGTGACGGCGTTGCGTGGCTCAGGCGGCAGGCCCAGCGCCGGGACGCGGCCGGGATCGGTGTCGATCAGCGCCTGTTCCCGGCGGTTCCAGGTCGCGAGCAGGTCGGGCGAGGGCGCCGTGCCGAACAGGCCGGGATGAGTGATCCCCGTGAACCGGACGCCCGGGAGGTGGCGGGAGGTCGCCTGCTGTCCGTGGAAGTCCCAGATCGCCTTGTAGGCGTCGGGGAAATGATCGGTGAGGAAGCCTCCTCCGTTGACCTTGGGGAAGATCCCCGTGTAGCCCCATCCCTGTCCCGCGATCTCGCCCGCCTGCTGCGGGACCGGACCGAGGTCGAGGATGTCGACGACCAGCAGGTCACCGGGTCGCGCCCCCTCGATCGCGACCGGCCCGCTGAGCATGTGCGGGAGGGTCAGATCGATGTCCCGGACGTCGTCGGCGGAGTCGTTGTTCCCGATCTGGGCGTCGGTCCAGTCCCTGCACTCCACCCGGAACTCGTCGCCCGGCCGTACGGTCACGACCGCGGGGATGTCCGGATGCCACCTGTTGTGGCCGGGGACGACCTGATCCCGCATGGAGCGGGTCTGATCCACCTGGAACACGACCTCGGGCATGGCGGCCTCCTCCGTTGACGGCTTGGCCTCCGCGCGCGCGATTTCCGCACCCGTCTCCGTACCGGTCATCGGCCGGTCTTCTCCGCGGGTCCGGGTGCCGGTTCATCCGGCTGTCAGCGGCGCCGCCGGTGCCGCGGCACGCTGGAGACGATCTCGGGCTCGTCCCGGCTCCGCTCCTCCCGCGCCAGCGCGCCGGCCATCGCCGGAGCCGGCCGGGACAGGCGGGGGGCGGAGTAGACCCGGCGGGCACCCACGCCACACCACGGGCACTCCCGATGCGCCGACGCGGTCCCCATGGGCAGGACCACGTCGAACGGC
This sequence comes from Planotetraspora silvatica, assembly GCF_016863315.1. Lineage (GTDB taxonomy): Bacteria > Actinomycetota > Actinomycetes > Streptosporangiales > Streptosporangiaceae > Planotetraspora > Planotetraspora silvatica. The sequence continues at coordinate 57,306 of NZ_BOOQ01000060.1, read as the reverse complement.
CCGCAGGCCGGGCACAGGAATTCATAGGTGGCCATGGCACCCCCCGTTGAGCACTATCCGGACGACCGGGGCCATTTCCCCACATTACGCCCGGCCGCCCGGATGACTCGGTCCACGTCAGCCGGCCAACCTGCCCACGGCCTCGACGACCGCCAGGGCGCCGTCCTCCGCGTCGACACGACCGGCGAGCTCGGCGGCCCTGCGCCGATAGGTCCGGTCGGACACGGCGGCGCCGAGGGCGGCGGCCAGCCGGCCGGCCGACAGGCTCCGGAACGGAATCGCACCAGGACCCACGCCCAGCGTGGCCAGCCGCGAGGCCCACAGATGCTGGTCGGCTACGGCGGGCAGGCCCACGGCGGGAACGCCCGCGCGGATTCCGGCCGCCGTGGTCCCGCTTCCGGCATGGTGCACCACGGCGGCCATCCGCGGGAACAGCCAGTCGTGCGGCACGTCCTCGACGCCCAGCACGTCGTCGCCCTCCGCCGCCATGCTCGCGGGCCCGGTCTGCAAAACGCCCCGCAGCCGCGCCCGCCGCAGCGCTGCCAGCGCGATTTCGGTGTGCCGGTCGAGGTTCCCGGAGGCCATGCTGCCGAACCCGACGAACACCGGGGGCGGGCCCGACTCCAGGAAATCGAGCAGTTTCGCCGGGGGCCGCCAGCCGGGCGTGCGCTCGGGCCACCAGTAGCCGGCCACTTCCAGTCCCTCCCGCCAGTCCGCCGGACGAGGGAGCACGCTGGCGCTGTATCCGTGGAAGACCGGCCATCGGGTGGTCTCGCGGCGCCGGTAGACCTCCCTGGAGGTCGTCGCGGGAAGGCCGAGCCGAGCCCGCAGGTCCTTGGCGGAGCCCGCGTGCGCGGGAGACGGGACGGTGAACAGCAATCGGGCGGCGGCCCGGTTGCCCCACCGGCCCAGCGAGCGGGAGAAGGCGCCCATGACCGGCGGAAAGTCTCCCGTCGGCTCTATCGGCTGAAGATGGACCCCGATGCTGGGGAGTCTCATGGCCTCGGCCACGTGGTAACCGGCGGACGCCGGCGCATTCAGGAGCAGCACGTCGGCGCCCCGCTCCGCGGCCTGGACGATCCCGTCGGCCGATTGCCTGCCGTAGTCGGCGAACATCCTGGCTTTGGCCGGCGGCGCGGCCTTCGCCCCGCCGGCCGCCACGGGAAGGAGCGGAATCGGATCTCCGGGAATGGCGCGGAACTCCAGGCCGGAGGCGGCCACCAGGTGGCCGTAGGGCTGGTGTGCGGCGATCGCGACCTCATGGCCCGCGTCGCGGAGGCGGGCTCCCAGGCCGGTGTAGGGTGCGACGTCGCCACGGGTGCCGAGCCCGATGATCAGCACCCGCATGTGGACTGATCTCTGGTGCACAGGTCAACGATGAGCATGGTTCGTCCTCTCAGGGCGATTACAATGCACTCGCATCGTAAAGTGCGCCAACCGGTGAATCAATACGACTGCATTGGAAAGACCGGAGATGCCCAAGATCGTCGATCACGAGGCGCGGCGGCGGCACATCGCCGACGCCCTGCTCCGCATCGCATCCAGGGACGGACTGGACGCGGTGAGCCTGCGGGAGGTCGCGGCCGAGGCCGACGTGTCGATGGGGATGGTCCAGCACTATTTCGACACCAAGGACCAGATGCTCATGTTCGCTCTGACCCAGTTGAACGCCCGGATCGGTGAACGGGTGGCCGCCGCCATGGACGCCCCGTCGCCGCGGGCGTTCCTGCGGGCCGCGATCCTGGAGCTCCTCCCGCTCGACGACGAGCGCCGTTCGGAGTCCCGCATCGGCCTCGCCTATCTGGCCCGATCAGTCGTCGCCGATGATCTGGCGGGTCTCCTGCGCGCCGCCCTGCCGTACGTCATCGGCTTCTACGCCGAGCAGATCCGCGCCGCGCAGGCACTCGGCGAGGTGCACGCGGACCTCGACCCGCGGATCGAGGCGGTCATCCTGTACACCATGGCCCAGGGGCTGGTGAACCCCGCCCTGATCGGCCACCTCCCTCCGGAGGAGGTGGTCGCGACGGTCGACTACCACCTCGACCGGCTCTTCCTCACATCCGGGTGATCGCGTCGCGGCGGCGGCACAGGAAGGCGCGCTCCGCGGCGTTGTGCGCTCGGGCGATCGCCGCATCATAGGCCCGCGCCGCCTCCCCGTCCCGGCCCAGACGCCGGAGCAGGTCGGCGCGGACGGCGTGGAACAGGTGATACGCGTCCAGCTCGAGATCGTCCACGAGCGTGAGCGCCGGCTCCGGGCCGTCCACCTCGGCCACGGCGACCGCGCGGTTGAGAGCCACGACCGGAGTCGGGGCGAGCGTCATGAGCAGGTCGTACAGCTCGAGGATCTGCCGCCAGTCGGTGGCGGACGCGGTGCCCGCGTCACTGTGGACGGCGTTGATCGCCGCCTGGATCTGGTACGGCCCGGGCCTGTCCCGGCGGAGGCACCGGCGGACGAGTCCCTGTCCTTCGGCGACGAGGTCACCGTCCCACCGGCCGCGGTCCTGGTCGGCCAGCAGGACGAGGTCGCCGGCCGGGTTGGTTCGGGCATCCCGCCGGGACTCGACGAGCAACATCAGCGCGAGGAGCCCCATGACCTCCGGCTCGTCGGGCATGAGCTCGGCCAGGAGCCGGCCCAGCCGCACGGCCTCGGCGCAGAGGTCCTCACGGACCAGGTGATCGCCGGAACTGGCCGTGTAGCCCTCGTTGAAGATCAGGTAGACCACGGCGAGCACGGCCTGGAGCCTCCCGGGGAGGTCGGCCTCCCTCGGTACCCGATACGGGATGCGCGCGTCACGGATCTTGCCCTTGGCCCGGACCAGCCGCTGGGCCATGGTCGGCTCGGGCACCAGGAAGGCCCCGGCGATCTCGGCGGTGGTCAGACCGCCCAGGAGCCGCAGCGTCAGCGCCACCTGGACGGCGGGGGCGAGCGCGGGGTGACAGCAGGTGAAGATCAGGCGCAGCCGGTCATCGTGCACGGGCCCCTCCTCGGCCGGTTCGTTCCCGGCGTGCAACAGGGCGGCCTGGGCGTGCCGGTCCTCACGGGACGCCTCACGCCGCAGGCGGTCGATCGCCCGGTTCCGGGCGGTGGTGATGATCCAGCCCGCCGGACTCGGAGGCGGACCGTCGGAGGGCCAGCGTTGCACCGCCGTCGTGAAGGCGTCCTGGACGGCCTCCTCGGCGACGTCGATGTCACCGAAGACACGGACCAGCACGGCCACCGCCCGGCCGTACTCCCGGCGGAACACACCGTCGATCTCCGAGGTGGACGGATGCGCCATGGCGGATGTCAGTCCTCCTTGTCCCCCTTGAACGACCCCACTTCCGTCAGGTGTGATCCTCCCGGACATCGGTGCGGTCTGCCTCTCACTGTCCATACGAACGGCCGGTCCCCGGATCGACGATTCCGCCCGCCTGACTAGGGGCGGCCGTCTCCCTGGGCGTTTTCCGCACTGATCTCCGCCGGCCGGGTTTTGTCGGGGGCGTCTGGCAGGTTCAGCGCATGATCTTCTTCGTCTACCGCGCCCACTACGAAGGCCCGCTCAGCAAGAGGGTCCGCCGGCTGCCCGACGCCACCGTGCTCAGCTGGTTCCGCCGGGGGTGGGCCGAGGTGGTGACCGGCCAGACTCAGGACGTCGGTACCTGGCTCGGAGCGGAGTTAGGCGGTGACGTGTACGGCCTGCACACGATCTTCGATCGGGCCCGCGAACACGGCCTCGCCGCGCCGGAGTCCTGGCAGGAGCTGCGCGACCTCCTCCAGGAGCATCTCTACTTCGAGGGCGAGCTGCGTGTCGACGCACACAGCGTGCGGGTGCTCACCGACGACGACGAGGTCATGTTGCCGTACTTCTTCTTCGACGACACCCGCACCGGTGAGGTGGCGTACCTGCTGCACGATTGGCCGCTGCCCTCCGACGCCGCCGAAGTGCCGGGAGCCGGCGCCACGCATGCCGTCCTGCTGACCTTCTACGACGGCGACAGCATCTGCCAGGAGCCGCCCTTCACCTTCCCCGACGTGCGCCTGCCCGGCCTGGCGGCGCACCTTCGCACCACGACCGACGACCTGAAGAGGTGGCCGGTCGAGCTGCTGGAACTCCGGGCCCTGGTCGCCCCGGAAGACGACGACCTCGGCCCCGCGCTCGAGCGGCGCAACCTGTGGCCCTCGTTCGACGGCGGGCCGGCCGAGCTGTACGGCGAGCACGACGAGGCGCACCGCTTCGCGCTCGCGCAACTGGTGGGCCCCGGCGTGTTCTCCGGCCGGGATCCGGGCCGCACGCTCATGCGCAGCGACGAGCACCTGGCGCAGTTGTCGATCCACCTGAGCGGCTTCTTCGGCCACCAGCAGTGGTTCCTGTTCGACGACATGTGGATCGCCCGGCATGAGGACCTCGCGCGTTCGCTCCTGCGCTACGCCACGGTGTGGGACCCGTTCGAGTAGCCCACCCGGCCGGGGACCGAACGGGCCCGCGACCGCCGGTGAAGGGCTCCCCGCCCCTGGCAGCCAGGCTGATCACTTCTCCACGAACGGGTCGTCGTCAGCGGTCTTGCCGGGCCGGTAGGCGGACCATTCCTGGTACATGACCCGCCCGTCGGTTGTGTGACACAGCTCATAGCGGGGTCACGAAATAACCGGGGACGGTCTCCCTGTTTGCACGTACGTCACAGAAACGGGGAGAACTTCCCCACTTATGTACGACAGATGACGAAAGTCCATACAAGAGGCAACGGAGGGTCGCCGTGGGTGCCGCGAGCACGACCGTCGAGCGGAGCGGTGCTCCCCGACTGCGGGCGGACGCGTCGCGCAATCGGGAGCGGATCGTGGCAGCCGCACGTGAGGCGTTCGTGGAGTTCGGCGCGGACGTGACCCTCGATGAGATCGCGCGGCGGGCCGGGGTGGGGAACGCCACCATCTACCGGCACTTCGCCGATCGCACGGAACTGATCCGTCAGGTGACCCTGGAGGTCATGAACCGAATCGTGAAGCTGGCGGAGTCGGCGCTCACCGAGGAGCCCGACGCGTTCGAGGCGCTGCGGCGCTTCGTCCACGGCGCGGCCGACGAGCGGATCGGGGCTCTGTGCCCGATCCTGTCCGATGGCTGCCCGCCGATGCCGGCGGAGTTCACCGACAAACGTGATCGTCTCGAGCAGGCGGTGCAGAGCATCATGGACCGGGCACGCGACGCAGGGGTGTTACGCCCCGACGTCGGCCCCGGAGACATCCTGATCGCACTGCCGCAGCTCACCCGCCCGCTGCCCGGCACCGGCTGCCTGAACCTCGGCCGGTTCATCGATCGTCACCTCGAGCTTTTCCTCGACGGGCTCCGCGCTCCAGCGCGCTCTCCCCTGCCCGGCGCCGCCGCGACGTTCGAGGACCTTCGCGGCCAGAACTGACCACGCCGACCACCCTCTGGCTCTTCATCCCTCATCTGCTGTTCACCTGCAATTTCGCCTTTCTTACATCGTTAGTGAGTATCTCCATGCCTGAAACGGCCCAGGTCCAGCCGGACCCGCGGCGCTGGAAAGCCCTTGCGTTCATCGCCATAGCCCAGCTGATGGTCGTTCTCGACGGAACCATCGTGAACATCGCGTTGCCCTCCGCCCAGGTCGATCTCGGCATCTCCGACACCAACCGCCAGTGGGTCATCACGGCCTACGCCCTGGCATTCGGCGGGCTGCTGCTCTTCGGCGGCCGCATCTCCGACCTCTGGGGGCGCAAGCGCGCCTTCACCATCGGTCTCATCGGTTTCGCCACCGCCTCGGCCATCGGGGGCGCCGCGGCCAACGAAGCGATGCTGCTCGGCGCCCGCGCGCTGCAGGGTGCGTTCGGCGCGTTGCTCGCGCCCGCCGCGCTCTCGCTGCTCGCGGTCACGTTCACCGAGGTGAAGGAGCGCGCCAAGGCGTTCGGGATCTACGGTGCCATCGCCGGTGGCGGCGGCGCCCTCGGTCTGATCCTCGGCGGCTTCCTCACCGAGTACCTCGACTGGCGCTGGACGTTCTTCGTCAACATCCCGTTCGCGGCCGTCGCCGCCACCGGCGCGTTCCTCGTCATCCGCGAGCCGGCGGGCAGCCGCAACAGCAACGGCCTGGACATCCCCGGTGTCATCCTGGCGACCCTCGGTCTCGTCTCCCTGGTCTACGGCTTCACCCGCGCCGAGACCGACGGCTGGACCGCGGGCGTGACCATCGGGCTGTTCGTCGGGGCCGTCGTGCTGCTCGCCGCGTTCGCGCTGGTCGAGGGCAAGGTGCGGTCTCCGCTCCTGCCGCTGCGTGTGGTGACCGACCGCAACCGCGGCGGCGTCTACCTGTCGCTCGGCCTGGCCATCATCGCGATGTTCGGCCTGTTCCTCTTCCTGACCTACTACCTGCAGGTCGTCAAGGGGTACTCCCCCGTCCAGACGGGCTTCGCCTTCCTGCCGATGATCGCCGGAATGATCACCGGGTCGACGCAGATCGGCGCACGCCTCATGACCCGCGTGCCGCCGCGCCTGCTGATGGCGCCGGGCTTCCTGACCGCCGCGATCGGCATGCTGATCCTGACCCAGATGCAGACCGACAGCTCCTACGCCGGCCTGGTGCTGCCCGCGCAGATCCTGCTCGGCCTCGGCATGGGCACGGCGTTCATGCCGGCGATGAGCCTCGCGACGTACGGCGTCCAGCCGCGCGACTCGGGCGTCGCCTCCGCGATGGTCAACACCTCGCAGCAGGTCGGCGGCGCCATCGGCACCGCTCTGCTCAACACCATCGCCGCGAGCGCGGTGACCAGCTGGGTCGCCTCCCACCGTGCCCAGGCGGTCATCCTCGGCAAGGTCCGCTTCGCCAACGAGGCCGCGGTGCACGGTTACGCCACCGCGATCTGGTGGGCGGTGGGCATCCTGCTGGTGTCGGCGATCATCGCGGCCACCTTCATCAACACCGGGCGCCAGGGCGGCACCGTGGTGTCCTCCTCGAGCGAGGACGGCCAGCAGGACTCGACGACGGTCCCGGTGATGGCGCACTGACCAGGTTCCGTACGGCCCGGCCGTACAGGACATAGGTACGGCCCCGGCCGTACATCGCATCGAACTGAGGGGCCCGGCATGAGCCGGGCCCCTCAGTCGTTCGATCGGAGCGGGAAGCCGCCGGACCGGCGCCCTCCTGCGGCTCAGGCCAGGACGACCTCTACCGCGAGGTCTCCGCCATTCTCGGCGAGGACGAGATCCCCGATGTTGCCGGCGGCGCGCACATCCTGCTCGCCCAGGCGGACGAGGTCGGCCCCACGCCCACTGACGGTCACACCGGAGACCTCGGCGCGCATCGACACCTTCGCCTCGGACTTCGCCTTGCGCACGTGCCTGAGCACCTCCCCCGCCGCCGACAACACGGCGGGGTCGCCCGCGCCGCGCTCCGGCGCCGGCCACGGGGCGCGGTGGACGGAGCCCTCACGCCACCATGACCAGACTTCCTCGGTGACGAACGGCATGAACGGGGCGAACAACCGCAACAACGTGTCGAGCGCCTGCCGCAGGGCCGCGCGGGCGGACGCCGCCGGGGCGTCGGCTCCGCCGTAGGCCCGTCCCTTCACCAGTTCCAGATAGTCGTCGCAGAACATCCAGAAGAAGCGCTCGACCACCTCGATCGCCCGGGTGTGGTCGTAGGCCTCGAAGGCGTCCGTCGCCTCGCGCACGACATCCGCCAGTTGCGCCAGCATGGAAAGGTCGACCGGCTCCGTGATCTCCCCGTCGCCGTCGCCCAGCCCGAGCACGAACCTCGACGCGTTCAGGATCTTGATCGCCAGCCGCCTGCCGATCTTGAGCTGCCCGGCGTCGAAGGCGGTGTCCACGCCGTAACGGCCGTTGGCCGCCCAGTAGCGCACCGCGTCCGAACCGTGCTGCTCCAGCAGGTCCATCGGGGTGACGACGTTGCCCTTGGATTTCGACATCTTCTTGCGATCGGGGTCGAGGATCCACCCGGAGATCGCGACGTCGCTCCAGGGCAGGCCGCCGAACTCCAGGTCCGATCTGACCACCGTCGCGAAGAGCCACGTCCGGATGATCTCGTGCGACTGCGGGCGCAGGTCGGGGGGGAAGACCCGTCCGAACAGATCCCCGTCGGTCTCCCAGCGGCCCGCGATCTGCGGTGTCAGCGACGAGGTGGCCCAGGTGTCCATCACGTCGGGGTCGGCCATGAACCCGCCGGGCACTCCTCGCCGGTCCTCCGTGTACCCGGGCGGCACGTCGGAGGTGGGATCCACCGGCAACGCGTCCTCCGGGGGTGTGATCGGCTCGTCGTACACCGGCTCTCCGGCGTCGTCGAGCCGGTACCACACCGGGAAGGGCACACCGAAGAACCGCTGCCGGGAGATCAGCCAGTCTCCCGCGAGCCCTTCGACCCAGTTCTCGTAGCGCACGCGCATGTGCCGCGGATGCCAGGAGAGCTCGCGCCCCCGGTCCAGCATCCGTTCCCGCAGGCCCGCGTCACGCCCGCCGTTGCGGATGTACCACTGCCGGGTGGTCACGATCTCCAGCGGCTTGTCTCCGCGCTCGTAGAACTTGACCGGGCGGGACACCGGCCGCGGCTCGCCGTCGAGGTCGCCGGACTCGCGCAGCAGCTCCACGATCCGCTCGCGCGCGCTGTGCACGGTCTTTCCCGCCAGTTCCTTGTACGGCTCGGCCGCCACGCCCGCGGACGGGTCCGCGAGCAGCCTGCCGTCCCAGCCGATGACCGGACGGGTCGGCAGCCCGAGCTCCCGCCACCAGGTGACGTCGGTGACGTCACCGAACGTGCAGATCATCGCGATGCCCGAGCCCTTGTCCCGCTCGGCCAGGCGATGGGCGAGGACCGGCACCTCCACGTCGAACAACGGGGTGCGCACGCTCGTGCCGAACAGCGGCCGGTAGCGCTCGTCGTCGGGATGCGCGACCAGCGCCACACAGGCGGGGATCAGCTCGGGTCGCGTCGTCTCGATCCAGACGGGCCCCCGGTCTCCGCGGAAGGAAACACGGTGGAAGGCGCCCGGCCATTCCCTGTCCTCCAGCTCGGCCTGGGCGACGGCCGTACGGAACGTCACGTCCCACAACGTGGGAGCTTCGGCCAGGTAGGCCTCGCCCCGGCCCAGGTTCCGCAGGAAGGCCCGCTGCGAGACGGCGCGCGCCTCGTCGCTGATCGTCGTGTAGAGCAGCGACCAGTCGACCGACAGGCCGACCCGCCGCCACACCGCCTCGAACGCCTGCTCGTCGATGGCGGTCAGCTTGTGGCAGAGCTCCACGAAGTTGCGCCGCGAGATCGACACGTCGCGCTTGCCGGGCTTCTCCGGCGGCACGAAGTCCGGGTCGTAGAGAAGTGACGGGTCGCACCGCACGCCGTAGACGTTCTGGACGCGGCGCTCGGTGGGCAGGCCGTTGTCGTCCCACCCGATCGGATAGAAGACCGACTTGCCGTTCATCCGCTGGTAGCGGGCCATGAGGTCGGTATGGGTGAAGGAGAACACATGGCCCACGTGCAGCGAGCCGGAAACGGTGGGCGGCGGGGTGTCGATCGAGTAGACCTGTCCGCGCGGCTTCGACCGGTCGAACCGGTAGGTCCCCTCGGCCTCCCAGCGGGCTACCCATACCGACTCCAGGCCGTCGAGAGTCGGTTTCTCGGGCATGGAGGCGTGGAGCCGTCGCTGTTCGGTCATGCGTCAACGATAGGGGCCCCGCCGCCGCATCATCCCGTGCCGCCGCCGAGTCGCTTCATGGCGCCTCCGGTGAACACCCGGCGGCCTGACAGACAAGTCAGGAAGACCGCCCGGCCGTGCCGGCATCGGTGGGTGGCGATCGGCTCACAGAAGCGCCGGACACGGACGGCCGCTCGATCGGATGAGCCTTACGCCGCTGGCGGAATCGGCCCCGGTGTACGGCCCGGCGGACGCGTCCGGCATGATCGACACGACCTCTGACACGGCCCTTTCAAGCCGGTTTGATCGCTTAAAAGGCAGGGGCTAGATTCTCGGCGGTCGCGGAACACTTGTGATCGGACAGCCAGGACGGAGGCCGCTGTGCATGATGCGGTGTCAGGCAAGCGGGAACGTCAGGAACGCTTCGCCAAGGAGCTGCGGGGGCTGCGTGCGGAGGCGGGGAATCCGTCATTCCGGGTGATGGCCGCCAAGTCGCACACCGTCAGCCACGCGACGCTGCACGAGGCGGCAAAGGGGACGCGTTTCCCCAGCTGGCTGACCACGGAGGCGTTCGTCGAGGCGTGCGGAGGAGACGTCGACGACTGGCGGACGCGGTGGCGCGAGGCACTGGGCGAGCCTGAGACGGCCACGCCCGAGCCACGCACACCCGAAACGGCCGCGTCCGAGCCGCGGACGGCGGCCGACGGGCCGGAGACGCCCTCGCACAAGCCGGAGAGCACGCCGGACCCCCCGGGCGAGAGCGACGACCTTTCTGACGAGCCGCACGGCCACGGAGGCGATCCGGAGGTTCCGGCGGACGGGCCGCACGGCCACAGAGGCGCCGCAGGACCGCACGGCCATGGGGGCGCCGCGGGACCGCACGGCCACGGGGGCGCCGCGGGACCGCACGGCCACGGGGGCTCGGACGTGCCGCAGGCCGGCACCCGAGAAGCCGCCCCGGGCCTCGTGGCGGGCACCCCCGCAGTCCCCGTCGGCGAACCGGGATCCGGCGCACCGCCGGCCGAGACCGCGACCGCGACCGCGACGACAGCGGCCGATCCGGTCCCCACGCGAAGGCGGCACCGGCGCGCGGCGCTGATCCTGGCGGGATGCACGGCGGTGGCCGCCGCCGGCACCGTGGCCTATCTGCAGCCGTGGCACGGCCAGAGGACACCGATTCGCGCCAAATCGAGTCCGCAACCGACGACGGCACCGGCGACACCGGCGACCGCGACACCGGAGTTGACGGTTCCCCGGATAAAGGGCGACCAGAGCCTGTTCGTTGCCGACGTCACGATTCCCGACGGCACCGTCGTGGAGCCCGGACAGCAGTTCACGAAGACCTGGGAGATCGCCAATATCGGGACCGTCCCGTGGCACGGCCGCTTCCTTGAGCGCGTCGCGCTGCCCGCCGACAACGGGACGTGCTCCACGCCGAGCAAGGTTCCGATCCCGGACACGAAGCCGGGCACGCACGTGCGCATCAGCGTGACGGTCATGGCCCCCGACACTCCCGGCTCCTGCTGGGTCGGCTGGAAGATGGTCGACGGGGAGGACCGGCCGTTCCTCCCCGGCTCGCGCCCGGTCTACTTCGTCGTCAACGTCGCGCAATGACGGGTGTCAGAGCATGTCAGAACCTGTAAGACGCGGTACCTGACAACGAAGATCGCCGCCCATGATGACTCCGACCCTTGACCGGCCGACAAGCGGCCGGGGAGTCCATCGCCAGAAAGGCGGCACCTTTGAAGGCAGGACGTTTCGCGAAGGGCGCGATCATCGCGCTGCTGTGCGCTCCGGCGGTCGCCGGAATCTCGGGGACCGCCCACGCGGAATCGGCTCCGGGATGCAGCGGGACCACGCAGATCGGTTCGACCGCGTACATCACCTCGGGCGGCACGACCTTCGCGTCGGTGAAGCAGTTCAAGGGGTGCGGGAAGAACTGGGCCTACCTCTACGTGTGGGAGGGCTACCGGAGCACGCACAGCACGTGGGACGCGTGCGTCGCCGTCGGCACGCCCGGAAACAGCACCCTGAACGGCACCCAGTGCAGGACCCACACGACCGAGGTCTGGTCGCTCGGCACCAACACCCTGTCGGTGTGCACGCAGGCCATCGGCTGGATCCCCGACGGGGCGAGCGCCAAGACGAGCGAGCGCTGCTGACGAGGCACTCCGGTGCCCGGGCGGTTCCCCATGACGGCCGCCGGCGCCTCCCACGAGCACGCCCGCTCCCAACCGGGCGACGTTCTCCGCGGCTGACGCCGCTCTTGTGAAAGGACCCCCTTTGAAGCCTGGACCTTCGCGGCTGCGCAAGTTATGCGCGCCGCTGGTCGGCGCGGCGGCGATGTTCGTCGCGCTGTTCGTGGCGCCCGGCGCGGCCGAGGCCGCCGTCGGGTCGCACTCCTACACGGTCACCGCGACCCTGGACGGGCGCACGGCCAAGGACCTGAACAACCACGCGTACCCGAACAAGTACCCCAACGGCAGCACCATCACGGTCGTCTGCCAGGACAGCGGGCCGGACGCCTACGGCAGCACCGTCTGGGACCGCACGTCCGACAACCTCTGGGTCACCGACTTCTACGTGAAGACCGGGCACTCCGGCTTCACCGACGAGGTGCCCCGCTGCGTCAACGGCGGCGCTCCGGGCAGCGGTTCCGGCCGGCCGTACACCGTCTCGGCCACCCTCGACGGACGCACCGAGCGTGACGTCAACAACCACGCGTACGTGGACAAGTACCCGAGCGGCAGCGTCGTCTGGATCACCTGCCAGACCACGGGGCCCGACGCGTACGGCAGCAACCTGTGGGACTACACCGACGACAACCTGTGGGTCCCCGACTTCTACGTCAAGACCGGCTACAGCGGCCCCACCCCGCAGCTTCCGCGCTGCAGCGGCGACGAGACCGACCCGCCCGGCACCGGCCCGCACTCGTTCCCGGTCACCGCGACCCTGGACGGCCGCACGGTCAAGGACGTCGACAACCACGCCTACCCCAACCGCTACTTCGACGGCCAGTACGTCGAGATCACCTGCCAGGACAGCGGCCCGTCCGCCTACGGCAGCACGATCTGGGACCTCACCTACGAGGGCCTGTGGATCCCCGACTTCTACGTGAGCACGGGCTCCACCGGCTTCTCCAGCAAGCTCCCCCGCTGCACGTCGGGCGGCGGCGGTTCCACGGGCGGCCACTCCTACGTGGTGACGGCCACTCTGGACGGCCGGACGGCCAAGAGCCTCAGCAACCACGCCTACCCGGACAAGTACCCGTCGGGCAGCACGGTGACGATCACCTGCCAGGCGTACGGTGAGTTCACCTACGGCGGCTCGGCCATCTGGGACAAGACCACCGACGGCCTCTGGGTCGTCGACTACTACGTCAAGACGGGGACGGACGGCTTCGTCGCCGGCCTGCCGCGTTGCGACAACACGCCTCCGCCCGCCGGCGGCGACCCGTCCGGCTGGGACCCCGGTTCGCCGGCTCCGCCGTCCTCCACCCATCAGGAGAAGGTCAACGCGGCGATCGCGGCCGCCCGCGCCGAGATCACCAACCACCCGTTGTACGCGTGGGGCGGCGGCCACGGCGCCCACCCGGGCCCGACCCGCGGCTTCTGTGACGGGATCAACGGATACGACACGCCGGGCCACTGCGCCGCGTCGCTGCGGATCGGCTTCGACTGCTCCGGGCTCATGCGCTGGGCCTTCTACCAGGGAACCAGCGTCGACATCGGTCCCGTGACGACCTACGACCTGTACAACCACCGGCCGTCCATCTTCGCCTACACCATCCACCGGGTCTCCGACCTGCAGCCGGGCGACCTGATCCTCAGCCGTCCCGACTCGAGCGGACGACCCGCGCACACGGTGATCGTCTCGAAGGTCAGCGGCTCCTCGATCACCATCATCGAGGCCCCGCGCACCACCATCCCCCTCCGCGAGACGGCGTTCCCGACCGACACCTTCGTCGTCGGCTACCGCCTCGCGTAACCTCCGCGAACGATCGGGCCCCCGCACTCCGTCGAGTGCGGGGGCCTCGTCGTCCCGTACGCGCCCTATGACGTCGTGATGACCGGCTTGTACATCCGGAGCCAGAGGGACACGTCGAGGGCGCGCTCGAACAGGCGGCGGGCGAGGGGCGCGACCCGCGGGTCCGTCGCGTCGACGGCGCGGCGCAGGCCGTCGCGGTCGATGATCCCGAAGACCGGGTCGGCCGGGTCGGCGAGGAGGTCGCGCGCGTTGCCGCGCATCGTGGCCGTGTACGCCGGATCCTGCGTGGAGGGATAGGGGCTCTTCGTCCTGTCCACCACCGACTGCGGCAGCAGGTCGGCGGTCGCGCCGCGCAGGAGGCTCTTCTCGCGCCCGTCGTACGACTTGAGCGCCCAGGGGACGTTGTAGACGTACTCCACGAGCCGGTGGTCGCAGAACGGCACCCGCACCTCGAGGCCCACGGCCATGCTGGCGCGGTCCTTGCGGTCCAGCAGGACGCGGACGAACCGGGTCAGGTAGAGGTAGGAGATCCGGCGCATCCGGTGCTCGAGGTCGCTCTCGCCGTCCAGCCGCTCGACCCCGGCGACGGCCGTGCCGTACGCGTCCCCGATGTAGCGGCCGAGGTCGAGCGCGCGGCTCAGGCCGGGGTCGAGGAAGGTGCGCGGCCGTGAGCCGCCCGCGAAGGACGCCAGCCAGGGGAAGGTGTCGGCCTGTCTGACCTTGGGATCGAAGAACTGCCGGTATCCGCCGAACACCTCGTCGGCGGACTCCCCCGACAGCGCGACGGTCGAGTGGCGGCGGACGGCCGAGAACAGCAGATGGAGTGAGGCGTCCAGGTCCCCCAGCCCGACGGGGGTGTCCCGGGCGCGGATGACGGCGGCCCGCGTCCCGGGATCGGCGAGAGCGGCGGAGCCGAGCACGACGTCCTCGTGGTCGGTGCCGGACAGTTTGGCGACGTCGTGCACGTAAGGGGCGTCGCGTGTGGCGCGGTGCTCCGTGGCGACGAAGTTCTCCTCCTGCCCGGCGAAGTCGACCGCGAAGCTGCGCAGCGTCTCCCCCGTGCCCGACAACCGCCGGGCGGCGATCGCCGTCAGGGCCGAGGAGTCCAGCCCGCCGGACAGGAGCGTGCAGCGCGGGACGTCGGCGACGAGCTGCCGGCCGACGATGTCCTCGAGCAGGTCGCGGACCCGGGCGACCGTCGTCTCCCGGTCGTCGGTGTGGGGCGCCGTCCGCAGGGACCAGTACCTGTCGACGCGGATCCCGTCCCGGCCGACGCTGACGACGGTCCCCGGCTCGACCTCGCGCATGCCCTTCCAGATCGCCAGACCGGGCGTCCTGACGAAGGCGAACAGCTCCCTCAGCCCGTCGAGCCCGACGGCCGTCTCGGCGAGCGGGTTGGCGAGGATGGCCTTGGGTTCGGAACCGAACAGCACCCCGTCGGACGTCGGGTGGTAGAAGAGCGGCTTGACCCCCATGCGGTCGCGGACCATCACCAGCGTGTCCCGCCGGCCGTCCCAGATCGCGAAGGCGAACATGCCGTTCAGGTGCTCCGCCACCGCCTCGCCCCACTCCAGGTAGCCGTGCAGCACCACCTCGGTGTCGGATGTCGTGCGCAGCGTGTGCCCGCGCCGCAGGAGCTCGCGCCGCAACTCGGCGAAGTTGTACGTCTCGCCGGAGTAGACGAGCGCGACGTCGCCCTCGGGGGTGCGCACGCTCATCGGCTGCCGTCCCCCGGGCAGGTCGATGATCGCGAGACGGCGGTGGCCGAGGGCCGCGTGCCCGGCCACCCAGGTCCCGTGGTCGTCCGGCCCTCGGCGGGCCATGGTCAGGGTCATCGCCTCGAGGGTGGGCAGCGCCTCCCCCAGGTCACGCTCGAACGACACCCAGCCCGTGATTCCGCACATGTCGATCCCTTGTCTCGTCCGTCTCGTCGACGTAGGCCCGCCGGGGCGTCGTCGTCGACCTCCGCCTCCGCGTGCCCGGCGTCGGCCTGGCCGCTCAGTCCGTCTTGCTGAACTCCGCGATCGCGATCGCCAGCAGGACGGCCCCGATGGCCGCCACGACGCCGACCTCGAGCAGGGTGGGCACCCGCCAGCTCCCCCAGGTCATGCCCGCGTCGAGCCGCTGCCGTACGGCGGGATCCATCGTCAGGTGCGAGAACACGATGCGCCTGATGGGGTCCACCGCGTAGGCGAGCGGGTCGATGCGGTTGAGAACGGTCAGCCACCCGGGCAGGTTCGACGCCGGGAAGACGGCGCCGGACAGGAAGTACAGCGGCAGGATCAGCATCTGCGTGAGCGCCATGAACGACTGCATCTGCTTGATCCGGGCGGACATCATGACCCCGAAGGCCGTGATGGTGAACGCCAGCAGCAGCTGGATGCCGAACACGCCGAGCACGAGCCCCGGCGCGTACGGCACGCCGACGAGGCCGGCGATGCAGATGACGATGACGCCCTGGAAGGCGGCGACGGTGGCGCCGCCCGCGCACTTGCCGATGACGATCGAGCTGCGGCGGACCGGCGCGACCAGCATCTCGCGCAGGAAGCCGAACTCGCGGTCCCAGACGATCGAGGCGGCGGAGGCCATCGCGGTGAACAGCACGGCCATGGCGAGGATGCCCGGGTAGAGGAACGTACGCAGGCTGAGGCCGCCCGTACCGCCGGACGTCAGCTGCGACAGGCCGGTGCCCAGCACGAACAGGAACAGGAACGGCTGCACCAGCGAGGTGAGGATCCGCAGCCGGTCGCTGAAGAACCGGATGAGCTCCCGCTGCCAGACGATCTTGATGGCGCGCAGCTCACCGGCGAAGCTGCGGCGGGGAACCCGGATCCGCGACACCGGCGCGGTCTGGACGGCGGTCATCGGCGCACTCCTCGGAACTTCGCCATGGTGTCCCGGCCACGCTGGCCGGCGGTCGCCTCCGCGTCACGCATGGTCTTGCCTGTGTAGGACATGAACACGTCGTCGAGGCTCGGGCGGGCGACGTTGACGGCCCGGATCGACAGGGGGAACTCCCCGAAGAGCGTGGGGACGAACTTCTCGCCCTGCTCCACGAAGAAGGTGACGGCGCCCTCGGACGCGGTCGCCTCCAGCCCGAACTGCTCGGCCAGTACGGCGATCGCCTTGTCGTCGTCCTCGGTTTCGATCCGGACGCGGTCCTTGCCCACGCCCGCCTTCAGCGCCTCGGGGGTGTCGAGGGCGATGATCTGACCGTGATCCATGATCGCGATCCGGTCGCAGTTCTCGGCCTCGTCCATGTAGTGGGTCGTCAGGAAGATCGTGATCTCCTCGGCCTGCTTGAGTTCGCGGATGTAGGCCCAGATGGAGCTGCGCGTCTGGGGGTCGAGGCCGACGGTCGGCTCGTCGAGGAACAACACGCGGGGCGAGTGGAGCAGGCCGCGGCCGATCTCCAGCCGCCGTTTCATCCCACCGGAGAACGTGTTCACCTTGCTGGCGCGCCGGTCCCACAGGCCGACCATGTCGAGGACCTGCCGCAGCCGGGCGTCGAGTTCGCTCTTCGGCACGCCGTACAGGCCGGCGTGCAGCCGGAGGTTCTGCTCGGCGGTGAGATAGCCGTCCAGGGTGGTGTCCTGGAATACCAGCCCGATGTTGCGGCGCACCTCGTCGCGCTCGCGCACGATGTCGTGCCCGGCGACGCTCGCGGTTCCTCCCGTCGGGGTCACGAGGGTGCACAACATGCTGATGGTCGTGGACTTCCCGGCGCCGTTCGGGCCGAGGAAACCGAACGTCTCGCCGCTCTCGACGGTCAGATCGATGCCCCGCACCGCTTCGAAATCGCCGTAGCGCTTGGTCAGGCGGGTCGTGGCGACCGCCGGTTGCGTCATGAGATCTCCTGATTTAAGTACTCCAAGTGTAATAATGCCCTTAGTGTAGTCAAATCGGGAGCAAGGTATGAACCGCTACGCTGTGCCCATGCGACCGGGCGGGCTGCGTGAGATGAAGAAGAGCCAGACGCGTCAGCTCATCGCCGACACCGCCGCCTCGCTCTTTCGCGCCCGGGGCTTCGACGACGTGACGGTGGACGAGATCGCCGCGGTCGCCCAGGTGTCGAAGAAGACGGTGTTCAACCACTTCCCCACGAAAGAGGACCTGGTCTTCTATCGGGCGGATGAACGCGAGGCCATGTCACTGGCCGCCGTCAGGGAGCGGGCGCCCGGCGTCTCGATCCTCGACTCCTTCCGGCAGCTGTGCCTGTCGCAGACCCGGCTCGTGGCGGGCATCCGGCGGGACCAGGCGCACCCCCGCGGGTTCTTCGACCTGGTGAACGCCAATCCGTCGTTGCAGCGGAAGATGTACGAGGTCAACGCTCATCTCGTGAGCACTCTCGCCGAGGCGGTGGCGGCCGAGGCCGAAGCGGATCCCGACGATCCCATCCCGTCGATCGTCGCCTCCACCCTGATCGGCGCGCAGCGTGCGCTGTACCGCCGGCTGCGCGAGCGGGTGGCCGCGGGCGGCGACGACGAGACGGTCGAGCGGGCCCACCACGACGACGTCCGCCGGGTCTTCGACCGGCTCCGCGACGGCCTCGGCGACTATCCGCCCCGCTGAACCGCGCCTGAGGCCTCCGCGTCTCCCCACAGAGGAGTCTCACCGTGCACGAGGCACATCTCACGATCGACCCCGCGTTCCAGGTGGCACCGGTGCGGCGTCGCACCTTCGGCACGTTCATCGAGCATCTCGGCCGCTGCGTATACACCGGCGTCTACGAGCCGTCCCATCCGGCCGCCGACGAGGACGGCTTCCGCCGCGACGTCCTCTCCCTCACCAGAGAGCTCGGCGTTTCCACGGTCCGCTACCCAGGGGGCAACTTCGTCTCCGGATATCGCTGGGAGGACGGTGTCGGGCCGGTCTCCGGGCGGCCGCGACGGCTCGACCTGGCCTGGCACAGCACCGAGACGAACGAGGTCGGCGTCGACGAGTTCGTGCGCTGGTGCCGTAAGGCCGGGGTCGAGCCGATGATGGCGGTCAACCTCGGCACCCGCGGCATCACCGAGGCCCTCGACCTACTGGAGTACTGCAACCACCCCGCGGGCACGGCGCTGTCCGACCGTCGCGTCGCCAACGGGACGGCGGAGCCGCACGGCATCAGGATCTGGTGCCTCGGCAACGAGATGGACGGCCCCTGGCAGACGGGCCACAAGACGGCCCGGGAGTACGGCAGGCTCGCCGCCGAGACCGCCCGCGCCATGCGCATGGTCGACCCCGGCCTGGAGCTCGTCGCCTGCGGCAGCTCCGGGTCCTCCATGCCGACCTTCGGCGCCTGGGAGGCCACCGTGCTGGAGGAGGCCTACGACGTCGTCGACTACATCTCCTGCCACGCCTACTACGAGGAGAAGAACGGGGACCTGGGGAGCTTCCTGGCCTGCTCGACCGACATGGAGTACTTCATCTCCTCGGTCGTCGCCACGGCCGACCACGTCGGGGCGAGGCTCAGATCCCGCAAGAGGATCGACGTCTCGTTCGACGAGTGGAACGTCTGGTACCTCAGCCGGTTCCAGCAGGCCGGGCCCCGGGAGGACTGGCCGATCGCTCCGCCGCTGCTGGAGGACCACTATCACCTGGCGGACGCGGTGGCCCTCGGCGGCCTGCTGATCACCCTGCTGCGCAACAGTGACCGCGTGACCGCAGCCTCGCTGGCCCAGCTGGTCAACGTCATCGCGCCCATCATGACCGAGCCGGGCGGGCGGGCGTGGCGGCAGACCACCTTCCATCCGTTCGCCCAGGCGTCCCGGTACGCGGCGGGCGACGTGCTGCGGGTCGAACCGGTCTCACCGCTGTACGAGACGGCCGAGTACGGCGAGGTGCCGCTGCTCCACGCGGTCGCCACCCACTCCGAAGAGGGCACGACCCTGTTCGCGGTCAACCGGTCGACCGACCGGCCGCTCTCCCTCGTCATCGACGCCCGGGCTCTCGGCGACGCCCGGATCGTCGAGGCCACCACCCTGACCGATCCCGACGTCTACGCCCGCAACACCGCCGACGCCCCCGGCCGGATCGCGCCTCGCCCCAACCCGGACATCGAGCACGACCCTCTGCACGTGTTGTTGCCCCCGGTCTCGTGGAACGTCATCCGCCTGGGCTGAGACGGCGGCCCGGCTGTCCGGGGTGCGGAGACGGGCCTATCCGCCGGCGAGAGGCAGCCGGAGCAGGAACCG
The DNA here is from genome assembly GCF_016863315.1 of Planotetraspora silvatica. GTDB lineage: Bacteria > Actinomycetota > Actinomycetes > Streptosporangiales > Streptosporangiaceae > Planotetraspora > Planotetraspora silvatica. The sequence goes on along the minus strand of NZ_BOOQ01000060.1, from coordinate 37,509 downwards.
GGCGCCGCCGCTGGGCGACTCCACCGCCTCCAGGGTGCCCTGATGGGCATGCGCGATCTCACGGGCGATCGCCAGCCCCAGACCGGTGCCGCCGTGGTCGCGGCTGCGGGCCGTGTCCAGCCGGGTGAACCGCTCGAAGACACGCTCCCTGTCGGGTTCGGGGATGCCGGCGCCGTCGTCGTCGACGGCCAGCTCGGCGAAGGACCCGTTGCGCCGCACGCTGACCTCGACGAGGCTCCTGGTGTGCCGCTGGGCGTTGTCGAGCAGGTTCTTCAGCGCACGGGCGATCTGGACGCTCACGGCGGTGACGGGCACGTCCGGGTCGGTCCGCAGCCGGTTCGGCAGGCGGTCGAGCCTGCGGGAGACCTCATCCCGGACCAGGTCGCACAGGTTCAGCTGAGTCTTGTCCGCGGCCCCGGCGGTTCCCACCCTGGCCAGCAGGAGCAGATCGGTGATGATCGCCTCCAGCCGGTCGACGTCCACCAGTGCGCTGTTGAGCAGGGTGTTCAGGTCGGTGTCGTCCGGATGCAACTGCCCGATCTCCAGCTCGGCGCGCAGGCCCGCGAGAGGGGTGCGCAGCTCGTGTGAGGCGTCGGCGACGAACTGCCGTTGCCGTGCGAGGACGGCGTCCCTGTTCAGCTTGGCCTCCTCGATCCGGCTCAGGGTGGCGTTGACGGTTTTGGCGAGCCGGGCGATCTCGTCCCGGCCCGGAGGCTCGGGCACGCGGCTGCTCAGGTCGTTCCCGTTGATCGCGGCGAGGTCGTCGCGAATGGCGCGGACCGGCTTCAGGGTACGGCCGGTGATCTTCCAGGTCGCCCACGCGGCCAGCAGGACCAGCGCCACGTCCTGGATGCCGAAGAGCCGGGCGAAGATCCCGGTCGAGGTCAGACCGGCCGCGAGACGGCCCGCGTAGACCACTGGCGAGTTCGCCGTGGCCTGGACCCGGAGCGCGGAGAGCCGGACGCAGCCCAGATGCGTCGCGGTGCAGGTCTGCACGTCCTCCTCCGGATCGCCCGGCCTCGGCCAGGCCGAGCTCAGGGGCGGCAACCCCAGGGCGTCCTTCGAGGCGTCGATGACGCGGTGGTTCGGCGCGACGACCTGGACCAGATCGACGCCGGCGACGTGCGGGACGACGGGGTCGCCCAGCTCGTGAAGCCTGTCGGCCGCCGCTGTGAGGTCGGCCTGTTCCCGGACTTCCAGCCAGAGGGCGTCCCCGATGGCCTGGCGCCCCACGGCGCCCTCCGCCGCGCCCGCGGGAAGCAGGAGGAGCACCGCGAGGAGGGTGACCAGCGCGGTGAGACGTCCACGGATCGACCGCGGGCGCAGGTGGCGCGACACCCTCCGCAGCCGGCCGTTTCCAAGTGGCTTGCTGGTCACGGCTCGCTCCCTTCAGGCGAAGACCGTATACAACTACCCGGATACTGTATCCAGGTTCAACGATCCCCCTGCGTGGCCGCGTTGTCGTTACCGCCAGCCACCATCCCCCGCCGCCGCCCTCAAAGCCTTCGCCATAGGACGCGCCGAGAATGCCACACGCGCTGCGCGTTCCGGCAATGCCGGAGTCAAGCGCGGGAGGCCGGGTACCATCGATCAATGACCGAAATGACCGAAACCACGCCCGGCTGGCTCAGTCCCGACGAGCTCGAGTCGACCCGCGCGCGGATGCCGATCCTCTACGTCGACGCGGTGCCCGTGCGGGTCGACGACACGGGCGTGGTGACGCATGTCGGCCTGCTGCTCCGCATCGGGTCGGACGGAACGGTCAGCCGTGCGCTCGTGTCCGGGCGCGTCCTCCACCACGAGCGTGTGCGCGACGCGCTCATGCGCCACCTGGAGAAGGATCTCGGCCCCACGGCGCTCCCCCGCATCCCCGCCTCGCCCCAGCCGTTCACCATCGCCGAGTACTTTCCGACCCAGGGCGTCACGCCGTACCACGATCCCCGGCAGCACGCCGTGTCACTCGTGTACGTCGTCCCCGTCGCGGGCGACTGCCGTCCCCGGCAGGACGCGCTCGACCTGGTCTGGTTCACGCCGGAGGAGGCCGCGTCGCCGGTCGTGCAGCAGGAGATGACCGGCGGCCAGGGCGTTCTGCTGAAGCAGGCTCTGGCACACGTCAGCTGCCTGTCCTGACTCCTCACTCCGCGGACTGGGAGTGGATCCGGGCGTAGACCTTACTCAGCATCTCCTGTAGGTCCGCCCGCTCGGCCTGGCTCAGCGGCGCCAAGAGCTCGTCCTGAACCCTCCGAGCCTCCGCGTCCAGCTCGGCCAGTACGGCACGGCCCGCGGGAGTGAGGCTGACCGCGACGCGGCGCCGGTCGGCGGCATCGCGGACGCGATCGACATGACCGGCGACGGCCAACTCGTCCACCACCTTCGCCACGTCACTCGGGTCCAAGGACAGGCGATTCGCCAGCGCCCGCTGGACGTGCGGGCCGAAGTCGGCCAGCGCGGCCAGCACCGCCATGTGCCAAAGGCGGAGCCCGCGCTCCGCCAGTCGATCCGCCAGCCTGCCGCGTGCGGCCTTGCCCGTCAGGGACAGCAGATAGGTGCTCAGGCCGAGCAGGCTGGGCGGTGCGGCATCGGACATCACCATGACCCTATTGTAGGTCGAGCCCTATAGTGGGTTCACACCTACTATTTGAGGAGCCTCATGGACGTGCTGCACCCCCGCCTGCTCGTGACCCGCTTCGCCGAGTGCTTCGAGTTCTACGACGCCGTCCTGCCGCGACTGGCCGGCGCCACGTTGACGAGGGGCGGCCCTGCGGGGCCGTACGCCGGCTGGGACGTCGACGGGCAGGGCCTGCTGTCCCTGTTCGACGCCGACGCGATGGCGGCGGCTGTGGGAGGCGTCGCCGCCGCCGGCTCTCCGACGCGGGACGGCGTGATGTTCGTCTGCCGGGTCGACGACGTGGATGCCGCGCTGGCCCTCTGCCTCCGCCACGATGCGAAGCCTGCCGCCGACGCCGCCGACCGCCCGCAGTGGGGGCCGAACCTCCGTACCGCCCACGTCCGCGATCCCGAGGGCGTCCTGATCGAGTTGCAGTCCTACTGACCACGACTTCGAACGGGCCGCCGCGCCGCCACGTTCGAATCGTCAGGCCGGCCCCGCCGCGGGGCCGGCCGGCGAGCTCAGGTAGCCAGACCGGACGACCCGTTCGGCCATGAGTTCGTAGGCGGCCGGGTCATCCGGGGTGAACGCGGCCAGGCCGTCCACGTAGCGGTTGAACATGCAGAAGGCGGCCGCGATCAGCACCACGTCATGGATCTCGACGTCGGTGGCCCCTTCCGCACGGGCGGCGGCCACGTGCTTGTCCGAGACGGACTTCCCGCTCTCCCGCACCACGGCGGCGATCTCCAGCAGCGCCTTCATCTTGGCCGAGATCGACGAGGACGACGGATCGGCGCAGACCTGCCCGACCGGCTCCGTCCCTTCCGGCAGTTGCGCGGCGGCGAGGGCCGCGTGCGAGGAGTAGCAGTACCGGCAGTCGTTCTGCGCCGACACGTACGCCGCGATCAGCTCCCGCTCCCCGCGGGACAGCGAGCTCTCCCCGCGTAGCAGCACCTCGGCCAGCTCACTCAGCGGGCGGGCGGTCTCCGGCCGGTAGCGGAACAGGCTGGTGATTCCCGGCAGATCGTTGCCCAGGGGGATGTGCGCCATGAGAGCTCCTCAAAAGATCCGGGGACGTAACGGTCCAGGGGGCAGCCTCCGCGATCATCGCGACCCGGTCAACCCTCGTCCTCCACTCCGGCGGACGGAGCGGGTTGTGCGAGTCCGGGAGGCGGATATCTTTGCCCCCATGCACGGGAGCGCCGACATCGGACCGCTGGACCGGCAGGACGCGGCGCGGGTGCCTCCCGATGACCCCGGTCGCGGACGGCACCGGCTCACCACTCAGGCGCAGGTCTACGTCCTGCTGGGCGTCATGACCGTTCTCGTGCTGATCTGCGCGGCGATCGGCGCCTGGCTGCTCAATCAGACCGCAAGCGTGTCCGACCAGTTGGTGGATCGCATCGCTCCCGCCCGCACCTCGGCCGCCCGGCTGCAGAACGCGCTGATCGACCAGGAGACCGGTGTGCGCGGGTTCCTCCTGACCGGTCAGCCGGCCTTCCTCGAGCCCTATACCGAGGGAGTGGCCACAGAACAGGACGAGGCGGCGCGGATAACCGCACTGGTCGGCGGCCGGCCGGAGTTGGCCGCCGATCTCGCCGCCATACGTGAGGCGGGCGCGGAATGGCGCCGTACGTACGCGGCGCCGAACATCGCCGCCGTACAGGCCGGCGGCCACCCCGACGACGCGCAACTGGACGCGAGCAAACGCGCCTTCGACCGCATCCGCGCCCTGTTCCAGGCCCAGACCGATCACTTCGACCAGACCCGGGCGGACGCCCGGGACGACCTCGTGCGGATGCGGAACCTGCGCGACTGGGCGTTCATCGCGATGCTCGGCCTGTTCGTCCTGACGGGCCTGGCCTTCGCCGTCCTGTTCCACCTCTCCGTGGGCCGGCCCCTGCGTACTCTGCGCGCCGCGTCCCGGAAGGTGGCCTGGGGCGACTTCGGCCACCACATCCCCGCCCAGGGCCCGGCCGACCTGCGTGACGTGGCCCGCGACGTCGAACTCATGCGCCGGCGAATCGTCGAGGCGCTGCTCGAGTCGCAGGACCAGAGGGCGGCCCTCACCGAGCAGACGGCCCACCTGGACGCCCAGACCGTCGAACTGCGCCGGTCCAACGCCGAACTGGAGCAGTTCGCCTACGTGGCCTCGCACGACCTGCAGGAACCCCTGCGCAAGGTCGCGTCCTTCTGCCAGATGCTGGAACGGCGCTACGCCGACAAGCTGGACGAGCGCGGGCTGACCTACATCTCCTTCGCCGTGGACGGCGCCAAGCGCATGCAGGTCCTGATCAACGACCTGCTCACCTTCTCCCGTGTCGGCCGCCTCAACGACGCGCGCGTGCGGGTCGCCCTCGACGACTCCCTGAACACGGCGCTGGCCAACCTGGCCGGCGGGATCGAGGAGTCGGACGGCCGGGTCGAGCGCCCGGAACGCCTGCCCGAGGTCGTCGGCGATCCGAGCCTGCTGACCATGTTGTGGCAGAACCTCATCGGCAACTCCATCAAGTTCCGCAGCCCCGACCGTGCGCCGGTCGTCCGCGTGGACTGCGCCGAAGAGCCGGACTCGGGTCTGTGGCGGCTGAGCGTCACCGACAACGGAATCGGCATCGGCGCGGAGTTCACCGAGAAGGTCTTCATCATCTTCCAGCGCCTGCACACCAGGGAGGCCTACGGCGGCACCGGGATCGGCCTCGCCCTCTGCAAGAAGATCGTCGAGTTCCACGGCGGTGAGATCTGGATCGACACCGGCTACACGGACGGCACCCGCATCCGCTTCACGCTCCCCGCACCCGCCCCGGCCGTTCCCGACGACGACGGCGCCGTATCCGCCCTGGAAGGAAATCCCGCATGACCGCTGCCCCGCCACCGCTGACGGGGGCTCAGGGCGTGCAGCCCGCCGAATCCTGGCTGACCGTGGTCCGCTGGGAGCGCGCGAGCGGCTGAACCGGCGCCGTCGGCGGCCGCGCGGAGGCGGGCTCCGTCAGGTCGAGCCGCAGAGTCCTCGACTGCCCGGGACCCAGTTCGAGCAACGTGGAGAAGACCGGGTGGGAGCGCTCGGCCTCCGTGATGACCCGGGCGGGCGCGCCGTCGATCCGGGCCCTTCCCAGCTCCGCGCCGACACCCGCGTACACGGACACCCACAGCAGGTTGGAGCCCACCGGGTGCGGGTGACCCTGGTCGTCGAGCCTGCCGGTCACGTATGCCGGCAGCCCTCCGGAGGGCACGTCGTTGGTGAGACGGACGCGCACCGTGCTGGAGCGCCGTCCGTTCACGCAGGGTCCCAGCCGGTAGTCGAGTGAACGGTCGAGGTAGTAGTCGAGCTTCCCCCCGGCCGAGTTGTTGACCACGAGCCCGGCGTAGGGTCCCGGCACCTCGGGAAGCACGCCGCCGAGCGGCGTGTCCGACAGGAGACGTTCCTCCGGCTCGTGGCGGCTCCAGATCTGCAGCCGGTGCTCCTGCGCCATCGTCCGCAGAACGGGCAGCAGCCGGATCGGGTCGGCGAACGACGTGGACAGGGCCTCGGCCGCGGTTCTGGCGATCGTGATGAGGAAACGCTTTCTCGCCTCGGGGTCGGGGTAACGGGCGTAGGCGGTGCGCTCGGTCAGGTCGACGACGTTGGCGGCCGTCACCTGCTCGCCGCCGTCGATGGTGACGGGACCGCTCAGCGCGAGCAGATGGGACAGCCCGACCGGATCGATGGCGATCGAGCCGTCCAGCCGCCGGCCGGTCTGCCGTTCCCACAGGCCCGTCCAGGTCGCCGCCGCGAAAGGGAAGTGCGGGGACAGGTTGGAGACGGACAGAAGCTTCGCGGCGGCCGGGCCGTACCGGGCGAGGAATGCCCGGCCGTGGTCGGCGACGGGGCTGAGCGTGCTCTGGAGGCCGGTGTCCGCCGACAGCCGGTCGACGGTGATCCTGCCGCGGTCGGCCTGCAGGATGCCGAACGCGCCCACGAGGCCTCCTGTGCCGCGCGCCTCGGCGTTCGTCTGGAACGCCAGGAAGTAGCGCCGCGGCCCGTCCTTCCCCAGCATCGCCGGAAGCAGTTCGGCGGCGGTGGCGGCGCCCCCCACCCAGCCGTGCAGGTCGTCGATCTCCCGCAGCGCGGTGCCGCGCGCCTGGTCGAGCGCGTCCAGTCCGGTGCGGGACGGCGCGGCCGCCAGGCGGGCCCGGGCCCTCGTGAGGCGGGAGACGGCATCGTCCAACGAGGGCGCCGCCGTACGGAGATCCGCGAGCAGCACACCCATGTCCCCCAGCGATCGGGGCTCGGCCGTGAGGAAGGGCCTGCCGGCCTGCCCGACGCCGGCCAGCACGTCGGCGACCTCGCCGACGCTCTCCGCGAGGACCCGCACGGTCGTCGCCGCATCGGCCACCAGCGGGACGTGGGTCATCAACGACCAGCCGACCCCGCCGGCGAGGCGCCGGGCCTCGGCCGCCTCCCGCCGGGCGACGGAGAGGGCTGCGGTCATCCGGCCCATGTCTCGTGCGCCGGCCGCCGAACGCACGGTCGCCAGCGCCGCCCGCGCCGCCTCCAAGTGGTCGCGCACGCTCAGGCCGAGATGGACCGACCATCCCGCGACCGGCAACGACGTGACCAGCAGTCCGATCGACGCGACGGCGACGACGCGCCGGTGACCGGACACGAAGGCGAGGGCGCGACGGCGGCGACTATTCCCCATCGGCAGACCGGCGGCGGCGTGTCACGATCTTCATCCCGGCCAGACCGAGGACCAGCAGGGCCGCGGCCACGCCCGCGATGGTGGCCACAGGTGCCCCGGTATAAGGCAACTGCCCGTCCGCCTGCTCACCGGCGGGGACGGCCTGGCCGTTCCCCGGCGCGCCGAGACCATGCCCCTCCCCCGCGGGCCCGTCATCCCATGACCCGCCGCCGGGCCCGTGCCCGGGCCCGTGGCCCGCCACGCCACCGTCTCCGTCACTGTCGCCGAACGAGTCGGAGCGGCCGCCGTGCGCCTCATCCCGGGAGTCGTCCCGGCCCTCGGCCTCGTCGTCCGCCGTGTCGTCAGCGGTGTCGCCGAGCGGCGCCCCCGCCTGGACGACCAGGTGATCGTCGCTGTCGTGATCGAGGGCGGGCTCCACGTCCCGCGCGGGCCGGGTGACGATGTTGCTCCTCGGCGACACGTTGCCCGCGGCGTCCCTCGCCTTGACGAAGTAGGACACCGTGACGTCCGGACCTCTGTGATCGAGATAGGTGAGAACGTCGCCGTCCACGGTCGCCAGCAACCGGAACGGCGAAGTGCTGATGAAGATCTCGTAGGCGGTCACACCCACGTTGTCCGTGGCGGGAGTCCAATCCAGCCTGATCGCCGACGGCCCCACCTGCGTCAGGCTCAGCACCGGCGCGGTCGGGGCCTCGCGGTCCACGGGCTGAGGTGGATACGGCTTGGCGGGCGGAACCTGGGAGAAGGCGGACGGCACTCTTTCCGCCACGGCCGGAGTGGCGATTCCATATGCCGTCCCACCGCCGACGGTCACCGCGAGGAGAACGGGAACAGCGGATCTGCCAATCATTACAGAACCCTCCTATGACAGCGGTCCGGCATTATGCGGAAACTCGCCGACCGCCGAGCGAAACGTCAACGCCCCAGTTGTATCCGCCCGATCCCGGCACCCACCGCACGGCACCCGGCTTTTAAGGAAAGTTCGCACACCACGCGTTTTTCGCCGACCATTTCCGATCGAAGGAATGACCTCTCCCCGTCCTGTTCCGAAGCCGGGACTTCTCAGCGCGGTGACCGATTAGCCACTTTCCACGTATTTGAACGACCGATATAGCGCTATACGCTGTTATGTGGCATTAGCCCGCTTTGCTCGCGTTTATTTGTGTACGGGATTTTGAACGACGGGAATTTTCACGCTCTCGCATATGGGCATGAATGCACGCACGTCAGCGGCGTTCTTCGAGAAGGGAGTCCTCATGTGCCGACCAGAACGGCGACCGGCGACGGACTCCCCGGCCACCACGACGCCTGTCCCCATGGGGTCCGGATGAGGTCCGCCGCGAGGATGCTCGCCGAACTGGCCGTCACCCTGGGGGCGATCCTCGCTCTGTTCTGCGCCTATTTACTGTGGGGCACCAGCGCGTACACGGAAGGACATCAACGCCTCCTGCAACGGCGGCTCGTCACCGACCACGCGCTGAAGAATCCGCGGAAACTCGATTCGGGCAGGGCACTGGCGATCATCCGGATTCCCCGCTTCGGCGACGGATATCACTATGCGATCGTCGAAGGCGTCGACGCGGAGGATCTGCGGCGAGGCCCCGGGCACTATCCCGGAACCGCCCTGCCGGGCGAGCCCGGCAATTTCGTGGTCTCGGGGCATCGCACCACCTACGCGGCTCCGTTCAACCGGCTCGCCGAACTCCGCCGGGGCGACGACCTCCTGATCGACACTCGCGGCTTCCGTTACACCTATCGGGTGACGTCGACGAAGGTGGTGGACCCCACCGACCTCGACGCGATCGCCCCCGTCCCCGGCCGGCCGGGACTACGGCCGACCCGGGCCGCGATCACGCTCACCACCTGCCATCCGGAATACTCCGCCCGCCAGCGCCTCCTCGTCTCCGGGGTGCTGGCCTTCAAGCAGTCGCATGATCCCGGACACGCGCGAGGCCCACATGTATAGCCGGATCTGGCGGCTCCTCCCCGGAGGAACAGCCGTCAAGCTCGTCCTGTCGCTGGTTCTGCTCACGCTCGCGGGGCTGTTCCTCTGGCAGGTCGTCTTCCCGTTGCTGGAGCCGCACGTCGACCTCGATCCGACGATGAGTCTCGCGACGACGTGACGGGAGTTGCGCCGGCGGCCGAAGCACTTGCCTTTACGTTGTAGATTTTCCGTTCCCCTCGCGCAGCCGCGCGATCTCCTCGGCGGTCCCCGTCCCCGACCGCCTGAGGAAGTCGGCGATCGCGGCCAGTTCCCTGTCGTCGTAGCGGGCGAGGATCTCGTCCACCCGCCCGGTCATGGACGCGAGGTCGGCGAAGGCCTCGCTCTCGCGCTCCGGCACGAGCCGGAGGATGACGCGGCGCCGGTCGGCGGGGTCCTTCTCCCTCCGCACGAAGTGAGCACGCTCCAGGCGGTCGACGATCCCCGTCACCGCGCCGGTGGTCAGGCCGGTCAGCTCGGCCAGCCGGCCGGCGGTGATCGGGCCGTGCCTGTCCAGGAGGTCGACGCATCGCGAGTCGGTGGCACTCAGGCCGAGCCGTTCGGCCACCGCATGACTGAGGAGCACCGCGTAGGCCGTGAACGACCGCAGCCCCTCGTGGACGTCGCGCAGCACCGCGTCACGCCCCGGCGTTGACACCATCACGTATATCCCCTTACCTTGCTAAGCAGTTTAGCTCACTAAGCTAAATCTCTTCGAGCAGTGAGGATATGGTATGGACTCCAGGCGCTGGCCGGCGTTGGCGGTCATGCTCATCGCCGCGTACATGGACCTGCTGGACACCACGATCGTCACCGTCGCGCTCCCCTCGATCCAGCGGGATCTCGGCGCGAGCGACGCCGCCCTGCAGTGGGTCGCCGCCGGATACACCCTGGCCTTCGCCCTCGCCCTGATCACCGGCGGCAGGCTCGGCGACGTCTACGGCCGCAAGGCCATGTTCCTGATCGGCATCGCGGGCTTCACCGCCGCGTCCGCCCTGTCCGGCCTGGCGGCGGGGCCGGGCATGCTGGTGGCCGCCCGTGCGGTGCAGGGCACGGCTGCGGCGATCATGATTCCGCAGCTCCTCACGGCCATCCAGGTCGGTTTCCGCCAGGCGGAACGCCCCAGGGCCTTCGGCCTGTACGGAATGGTGCTCGCGCTCGGCGGGGTCAGTGGTCCGCTGCTGGGAGGCCTGCTCACCGAGGCCGACCTCTTCGGCTGGGGATGGCGGTCCATCTTCCTGATCAACGTGCCCGTCGGCGTGCTCGCACTCGCCGGGTCCGCGGTCCTCATGACGGAGTCGAGGGCGCACCGGCGGCCACGGCTCGACCCGCTCGGCACGGTGCTCGTCACCCTGGGACTCCTCGCCCTCGTCTACCCCCTCGTTCAGGGGCGTGAGCTCGGCTGGCCGATCTGGACCTTCCTCGCCATGGCGGCGTCCGTTCCCCTGCTGGCCCTGTTCTGGGTGCACGAGGGACGCCGAGGCCGCGTCGGCGCCTCCCCTCTGGCCGACCCGCGGCTGTTCCGTTCGCGCCCGGTGATCGCCGGGCTGCTGGTCGCGCTGGTCTTCTTCGCATCCACCGGCTACTTCTTCGTCCTGACGCTCCACCTGCAGGCGGGACTGGGTTTCGGCGCCCTGCGAACGGGGCTGGCCTTCCTGCCGTTCGCCCTCGGTGTCGTCGTCGGCTCCGGCGCCGCGGCACGTCTGGTCCCCCGGCTCGGCCGTACGGTGGTCACCGCCGGCGCGGTGGTGGAGGCCGCGGGCATCCTCGGGATGATCCTCGCCGTCGGCGGGGCGGGCGACGCCCTGGAGGCCTGGCACCTCGCTCCCAGCCTGGTCCTCGCCGGCCTGGGGCTGGCCCTGGTGTCGGCCACCCTCGTGACGATCACCCTGTCCGGCGTGCCCGCCGACCACGCCGGGTCGGCGTCCGGGCTGGTCAACACCACCCTTCAGCTTGGCTCCGCGGTCGGTGTCGCGGCACTCGGCGCCCTGTTCTTCGGCCTGCTGACCCCGGAACACGGGTATCAGCCCGCGCACTACGCCGACGCGAGCGCCCACAGTCTGCTGCTCGCCGCGGGGCTGGCGGCGCTGTCCTGCCCGCTGAGCCTTCTCCTCCCCCGGCACGCCCTGGCCGGGGCCGGCCCCGGCGCCCCCTCGCCCGTGCGCAGTTCGGCTCCGTAACCCGCCGAACGCGTTGCGCTTCCTCACCTCATCGTGATCAAGTGACCCTAATCGGCAAGCAACGGAGGTCCCACCCATGCCCAACGAAGCCGTCGACGAGTTCGTCAGGACCAAGGTCCTGCCCGAACACCAGAGCATCGTCGGCACGCTCCGCGAGCTCATGAAGGAGAACGCTCCCGGCGCGGAAGAGGTGATCAGCCGGGGCTCCCCCGCGTGGCAGGGGAAGAAGCTCCTGGCGATCATCAGCCCGAGCAAGACGCACATCACCTTCGCCTTCGCCAGGGGCGCGGAGTTCGACGACGCGTTCGGCCTGCTGGAAGGCTCCGGCAAGACCACGAGGCACGTCAAGATCAAGAAAGCGGACGCCGTGAACGCGGAGGCCCTGCGGAACTACATCGGGCAGGCCGTCCGGCTGGACGAGGAATAGGACACGCCCCCCGGGATCGAGGACCCAAATTACCCCGCCATGGACCGCTCCCCGCCGTTTTCCGAGGTCGGGCGGGGTACGGGTGCCTAGAAGAGCTCGACTCCTGAGGGGGATCCCGTGGCCGACGGAAACGACGAGAAGCAGCGGCAACTGGACAGGTACCGGGTCGATTCCGAGGGCAGCCGTCTGACCACCGATCAGGGTGTGCGAGTCGACGACACCGACAACTCGCTATCGGCGGGCGAACGCGGCCCGACGCTCCTGGAGGACTTCCACTTCCGCGAGAAGATCACCCGGTTCGACCATGAGCGCATCCCGGAACGCGTCGTCCACGCGCGGGGGGCCGGCGCGTACGGGTACTTCCAGCTCTACGAGTCGCTCGCCGAGTTCACCGCCGCCGACTTCCTGTGCGACACGTCGCTGCGCACGCCGGTCTTCGTCCGCTTCTCCACGGTGGCCGGGTCGCGCGGCTCCGCCGACACCGTCCGTGACGTGCGCGGGTTCGCCACCAAGTTCTACACCCGCCAGGGCAATTACGACCTGGTCGGCAACAACATGCCGGTCTTCTTCATCCAGGACGGCATCAAGTTCCCCGACTTCGTCCACGCGGTCAAACCCGAGCCGCACAACGAGATCCCCCAGGCCCAGTCGGCGCACGACACGTTCTGGGACTTCGTGCAGCTCCAGCCGGAGATCACGCACATGGTCATGTGGCTGATGTCCGATCGGGCGATCCCCCGCAGCTTCCGCATGATGCAGGGCTTCGGCGTGCACACGTTCCGCCTGGTCAACGCCGACGGGCGGGGAACGTTCGTCAAGTTCCACTGGCGTCCCGTGCTCGGCACCCATTCCCTCGTCTGGGACGAGGTGCTGCGCATCCAGGGCAACGACCCCGACTTCAACAGGCGGGACCTGTGGGAGGCCATCGAGCGCGGCGCGTTCCCGGAATGGGAGCTCGGCCTGCAATTGGTTCCCGAGGAGGACGAGCACGGCTTCGACTTCGACCTGCTCGACGCCACGAAGATCATCCCTGAGGAGACCGTGCCGGTCCGGGTGGTCGGCCGGATGGTCCTTGACCGGAACCCGGACAACTTCTTCGCCGAGACCGAGCAGGTGGCGTTCCACACCGCCAACGTCGTGCCGGGGATCGACTTCACCAACGACCCCCTGCTGCAGGCCAGGAACTTCTCCTACCTGGACACCCAGCTCATCCGCCTGGGCGGGCCCAACTTCGCGCAGATCCCGGTCAACCGGCCGGTCGCCCCCGTGCACAACGACCAGCGCGACGGCTACAACCAGCGGATCGTCCACCGGGGCAGGACCAGCTACGCGCCCAACTCCATCAGCGGCGGCTGCCCGATGTCCGGCGTCCTGAGCGGGGACATGGAGGGCGTGTACCGGCACTACCAGGAACGCGTGGACGGCGCCAAGATCCGCAAGCGCAGCCCCAGTTTCGATGATCACTACAGCCAGGCGACCCTCTTCTGGAACAGCATGTCCGGCTGGGAGAGGCGGCACATCGTCGAGGCGTTTCTCTTCGAACTCGGGCACGTGGAGCGCCGGTACATCAAGGAGCAGGTCGTCCAGCGGCTGGCCAACGTCGACGGCGACCTGGCCCGGCAGGTCGCCGAGGGGCTCGGCATGCCCGCCCCCGCCGTGACCACGCCCAACCACGGGAGGACGTCCCCGGCGCTCAGCCAGGCCAACGCGCCGCGGGACTCGATCGCCACCCGCAAGATCGCGTTCCTGGTGGCCGACGGCGCCGACCTGGGCCGGGCGGGCCAGGTCAGGGCGGCGCTGGAGGAGAAGGGGGCGGTCTGCGAGATCGTCGCGCCCCACGAGGGACAGGTCGGCTCGGTCACCGTGGACAGGCAGCTCAGCGCGGTCTCCTCCGTGCTGTACGACGCCGTCCTGCTCGTCGGCGACGGGGAACTCGCCGGGAACGGCCACGCGGTGCACTTCGTCCGCGAGGCCTTCAAGCACGGCAAGGCCATCGGCGCCCTCCCGGGTGGCGAGGCCCTGCTGGAGGCCGCCGCATTGCCCGGACGCCAGGGCGTCATCGGCCCGGAGACCACCCGCGACGAGTTCGCGGCGGCGTTCGCGGCCGCGATCGCCGAGCACCGCACCTTCGACAGGGACGTGGACTCGGTCGCCGCCTGACGGCCGGCGGCGGTCATCGGCATTCGGGGTCGCGGCTCTCGGCCGGGTTCCGCTCCGACTTGGCCAGGAACGGCGATCGGCCGAGGACGACGATGCCCGCGACGAGCGCGATCAGGCCGAGGATCTCCCCCGTCAGCGCGCCGGGATCGACGCGCAGGTGCTCGCTGAAGATCACGACCCCGAGCACGATCCCGGTGATCGGTTCGGCGGCGGTCGTGGCCGGCAGGGAGATCCGCAGTGGCGCGGCGTCGAACGCGCTCTGGTTGAGCAGGATGCCCACCACGGCGACCACGGCGACCATGTACGGCTGCCACGTGACCGCCAGGGCGTGCGGCCCCCGCGCGAGCGTGAGCAGCGAACCGCGGGTCAGGGCGTCCTGGAGTCCGTACAACATGCCCGCCGCGGCGGCCAGCAACATCGCCTTGGTCTGCAGGTCGAGCCGGAGCGCGACCATGACCAGTGCCGCCGCCGCCATCAGGACGACCAGCACGGAGAGCCAGACGGGGGACCCGGGCGCCGGCGCGTCGCCGCCGTGCGGCTGCCCGAAGGCCAGGAAGACGGCCACCCCGCCGCTGACCAGCACCGCGCCCAGCCATTCCGCCCAGCCCAGGCGCTCCTTGTAAACGACGGCCGCGGCGCCGAGCGCGAAGATGAGGTTGGTCGCCAGGAGCGGCTCCACCCGCGCGATGTCGGCCCGCTGCAGGACCAGTGCGCCGAGGATCTGGCCGCCCACCATCGCTCCGACCCCGCACAACCAGAGGGGCTTGCGAATGAGGTCCAGGAGCAGGTGCAGGCGCAACATCTCGCCGAGCGGCTCGTCGTAGGCGGCGTGCTGCTGAGCCACGAAGCCCAGTCCGAGCAGACAAGCCGCCGCGAGACCGATGAGCACTGTACTGATCATGGAAACCTTCGTCGTCGCCGGTCGCACGCGACGGTGCGACCGGCTCGCAGTGTTGGAGCCGGTACCCGGACGCACCCGTGGCCACCCTCACGGGAGGTTCACCAAAGCGTCATGTCTTGCCGTTCACAGAGGCGGGCACGCCATCGGAACCATGACATCGCGGCGAAAAGTGTGTTTCGCGAACATGTCGGAACAATTTCTCGAGCTTTACCGTGCGCTGAAAGGACCAGTGATCCAGGTCACAAGGAGCCCCCCCATGGCCACACCCCTCCCAGAGCGACCGTCACGAGCGGTCCTCACCCTGCTGGCCGTCCTCCTCGGACTGTCCGGCCTGCTCTGCACGACCCTGAACGCGACTCCCGCGAGGGCGGCGTCACTGGTTCAGGTCAGCTCCTTCGGCGGAAACCCCGGCAACCTCGCGATGTACGGCTACCGCCCCGACGGCCTCGCGACCGGCCGCCCGCTCGTGGTGCTGCTGCACGGGTGCACCCAGAACGCCTCCGGCTACTTCGCCAACTCGGGCTGGCGCAAGTACGCCGACCAGTGGGGCTTCGCCCTCGTGGTGCCGCAGACCAGCAGCGCCAACAACTCGTCGAGTTGCTTCAACTGGTTCGAGACCGGCGACACCACCCGGGGCCAGGGCGAGGCCGCCTCCATCCGCTCCATGGTCGCCTACGCGGTCGCCAACTACGGAAGCGACCCCTCGCGGGTCTTCGTCAGCGGGCTTTCGGCGGGTGGGGCCATGACGGCGGTCATGTTGGCCACCTATCCGGACGTCTTCGCCGGCGGCTCGATCGGAGCCGGGCTCGCCTACCGCTGCGCCGCCTCCCTGCTCCAGGCGTCCGGGTGTCAGTACAACGCCACCACCAAGACCCCGCAGCAGTGGGGTGACCTGGTGCGGGGCGCCTACTCCGGCTACTCGGGCCCGTACCCGCGCGTCGCCATCTGGCAGGGCCAGTCGGACTACACGGTCACCCCCGCCAACGGCACGCAGTTGCGCGACCAGTGGACGAACGTGCGCGGCGTCTCGCAGACTTCCACCTCCACCCAGTCGCTGACCGGCGGCACCTCGCTGAAGGTGTACGGCGACGACGCCGTCCGGTTGTACGAGATCGCCGGGATGGGCCACGGCCTGCCGGTCGACCCGGGCGGCGCCCCCGACCAGTGCGGAGCCACAGCGGCGTACTTCCTCGACACCATCTGCTCGGCCTACTACGACGCGCGGTTCTTCGGCCTGGACGGCGGGACCCAGCCCACCCCGCCGCCGACGACCACGCCCACACCGACCCCCACGCCCACCCCCACACCGACCCCCACGCCGACCGGGCCCGCGGTCTGCGTCCGGGCCAGCAACTACGCCCACACCACCGCCGGTCGGGCGCACCAGTCGGGCGGCAACACCTTCGCCAACGGCTCCAACGACGCCATGGGCCTGTGGAACACCTTCACCGTCCACGCGCTCAAGCAGACCGGCCCGAACTACTGGGTCCTCGCCGACAGCGAGTGCTAGATGTGCTGACCCGACGCCCCGGGCACCAGCGAGAGGCGCCCGGGGCGTGTGCGTCCGAAACCGCCCTGGAACCGGTTTCGAAATGATGTCGCTCGAACTGCGGGTGAACTCTGCGCGTCCTTACCGGCTGGATGATCCACTGGCAGGGACTGTTCGTCCATGATGGCCGTGCTCAACCTTTCCGGGTTGAGCTGCGGCTCCCTCGATACCTGCTTCGCAGCCATCCGTGAATGGAACGTTCCGTCGTGACCGAGCGACCCGACCAGCCCGAAGGACAGCCGGACACTCCGGGGTACGTCTATCTGTACTGGCCCGGACAGTACATGTACACCCCGTACGGCCAGCCCTACGTCCACCAACCGGCGAGTCCTTACCGCCGGACCAACGGGCTGGCGGTCACCGCCCTCATCCTCGGACTGACCGGGTTCATCACCTGCGGGGTCACCAGCATCCTCGCGGCGGTCCTCGGCCTCGTCGCCCTTGGGCAGATCCGCCGCGATCACACCGGTGGACGCGGAATGGCCCTGGCCGGGACCGTTCTCGGCTGGCTCCTCACCGTGTTGTGGATCATCTACTGGGTGTGGGTCTCCGCCGTCATGGCCACCGGCGAGTCCTTCTACCAGGCCGACCCGGCCAAGGTCGTGGCCGGTGCTCACGCTGTGACATTCGAGGTGGAGGGTGAGCACGGCGCGGCCCGGGCGGGGTCCATCATGCAGGTCGTGGACTTGAGCATCAAGGGAAAGGGCAGCGTGCCGCTTCCCTATCGCAGGACCGTCCAGGTGCCCGGTCGCATCTCGACTCTGTCGCTGCTGGCCATGCGGGACCTGGGCACCGATGAGAGCTTGACGTGCCGGATCAAGGTGGACGGCCGGACGGCCCGCGAAGCGACCTCCGACGGGCCCCTTGGAATGTGTCGCGTCGAGATCGACCTGCACGCCGGGTGACCGAATGAGTCCAGGGACCGGCGCCGCTCACGTCTCGCCATGGACGGCCCCGCGGAACGGGCACCAGAAGGACTCCGTGAGCGGTGAAGACCCGCCCGTGTGTGAGGCCGCCTGCTCGGGGAACGGTGGGCCATCAACGGCGTACAAGGCCCCACCAGCCGTTTCCCAATAAATCCGAAACGTGACTTGACGGATACGAAGGGTGCAATTAACGATAATTCCTACTCTGACGATTGAGATAGTAGGAAGGGGATGGGGTGCGTTCGCTCATTCTGCTCGGACTGGTGGGTTTCGCCGCCCAACTCGTCGACGGCGCCCTCGGCATGGCATACGGAGTCACCTCGACCACGCTCCTGCTCGCCATCGGGACCAACGCGGCCGCGGCCTCGGCCACCGTCCATCTGGCGGAGATCGGCACCACCCTCGCCTCAGGTGTCTCCCACTGGCGTTTCGGCAACATCGACTGGAAGGTCGTCGCCAGGATCGGCGTGCCGGGAGCGGCCGGCGCCTTCGCGGGCGCGACGTTCCTGTCCAGCCTCTCCACCGAGGTTGCGGCGCCGGTCATGTCGATCATCCTGCTCACCCTCGGCCTTTACGTCCTCATCCGCTTCACCACGTTCGGGCTGCCGCGCGGGAATCTGGGCAAGCCGCTGCGCAGGCGTTTCCTCGCCCCGCTCGGACTGGTCGCCGGATTCATCGACGCCACCGGCGGCGGTGGCTGGGGCCCGGTCGGCACCCCGGCCATCCTGGCCAGCGGGCGGCTCGCGCCGCGCAAGGTGATCGGATCGATCGACGCCAGTGAGTTCCTGGTCGCCATCGCCGCCAGCGTCGGATTCTTCGTCGGCATCGGCTCGGAGAACATCGACTTCGCCTGGGTCGGCGTGCTGCTGCTCGGCGGCGTGATCGCCGCGCCGATCGCGGCCTGGCTGGTCCGCCACATCCCGCCGCGGATCCTCGGATCGGCCGTGGGCGGCGTCATCATCCTGACGAACGTCCGCACCCTGCTGCGCAGTGACCTGGTCGACGCCACCGGCGGCGTGCAGGCCGCCGCCTACGTCGGCATCGCGGTCGTCTGGGCCGCCGCGATCGCCTACTCCTGGCGCGAGTACCACCGCGACAAGGCCACCGAGTCGGTCGAGGCGGTCGAGGCGGAACTGGGACGCCGCGCTGCCGGAGACGCCACGACCGCCTGATCTGCTCAGCGGCCGTGGCCGATCGCTCATGCGGTCTCGGCCTTTTCGTTTCTCACGGAAGTCGTCCGAGATTCCATGAGAAACGCGAAAGCGGACCCTCGCCCCCGCCCCGTACGGCGGATCATCCCAGGGCGGCCGACACCCAGCCGATCACCGCGCCTCTGCGGACTCCGGGAGCGGTGTCGTCTCCCCCGCCGCCGTCGCCGTACGCCTGGCGGACGACTCCAGCGCGAAACTGACGCCCGCGAGCGCGAACCCGATGAGGCCCAGACCGACGCCGACCCAGCTGGGAGCGACGTAGCCGAGGCCGCCCGCGATCACCATGCCGCCCAGCAGCGCGCCGAGGCTGTTGGCGATGTTCATCGCGGACTGGTTGACGGCCGCGCCCATCATCTGCGCGCCCGGGGCCACCTGGATCAGGCGGGACTGCATCGCGGGGCCGAGGAACAGGCTCGCGGCGCCGACCAGGAAGGCTCCGAGGAACAGCCCGGCCGTCCAGTGCGCGACGAGCGCGAACACGACCATCGAGACGATGAAGGCGGGGAACCCGGCGAGCATGGCCCGGCGCAGGTCGCGGTCCGACGCCCAGCCGCCGGCGGCGTTGCCGATGGTCATCCCGAGGCCGACCGCGACGAGGACCCAGGGGACCGTCGACGCCGACAGGCCCGCGACGTGGGTGGTCACCGGTGCGATGTAGCTGTCGATCGCGAAGAAGCCGCCGAAGCCGATCGACGCGATGCCCGCGACGAGCCAGACCTGCGGCGCGCGGAAGGCCCGCAACTCGCTGCGGGCCGACCCGTTCGGGTGGGCGGCGACCGACGGCACGGTCGCCAGCACGGCGAACAGCGTCAGCACGAAGATGACGGCGATGATGAGGTAGGCGACCCGCCATCCGGCCGTCTGGCCGATGTGGGTGATCGCGGGCACGCCGACGACGTTTGCCACGGTCAGGCCGCCGAGCGAGACCGCGAAGCCCTTGCCGTGGCTGCCCGGGCCCATGATCGAGGCGGCGACCAGTCCCGCCGCGCCGAAATAGGCCCCGTGCGGCAGCGCGGCCACGAACCGGGCGGCGAGCACGAGCCCGAACGTCGGGGCGGCCGCCGAGGCCGCGGTGCCGAGGATGAAGATCACCAGGAGGCCGAGCAGGATCTTCTTGCGCGGCAGGCGGGCGGTGAGGGCCGCGAACAGCGGGGCGCCGATGACGACGCCAAGCGCGTACACGCTGATCATCCAGCCGGCGTGCGCGACGGCCTGGGACGTGGACCGCGCGTAGAGCGTGGGCAGCAGGCTCCGCGCGATGTCCGGCAGCAGGCCCATCGCGACGAACTCCGTCAGGCCGATGGCGAAGCCGCCAAGGGCGAGCGCGAGGAGCGCGGACCAGCGCTGCGACGGGGTGAGGGGGCTCATGCGAAACCTTCGTGATCGGTGGAGCACTACCCCGCCTTGCGTCGTCGAAGGGCGGCTGAGGCGCTCGTGGTCAGTGCGCCTCTAGAATAGCAACGCTGTTGCGTAATACCCTGGCAGGGTGGAGAAGGCAGCCGACCTGGACTATCTGCGCGACTACAACGACGCGCTGGTGGTCGCCATCGCCCGGCGTTCCGGCGTGTTCGACCGCGCGACGATCGCCGCCGGCACGGGTCTCACGCCGCAGGCGGTCTCCAAGGTGGTCGCACGCCTCCTCGCGGCCGGCCTCGTGGAGCCGGACGGCGTACGGCGCACAGGTGTCGGCAAGCCGACCACCGTCTACCGCCTGATCCCGACCAGCCGCTACGCCATCGGCGCGCACGTCGCCCGCCGCACGCTCCGGCTCGTGCTGACCGACCTGGTCGGTGAGGTGCTGCGGACGATCGTCACCCCCCTGCCCGAGGACTTCACCCCGCAGCACCTGCTCGACGCCCTCGCGGAAGGCGTCACGACCCTGGCCGACGGATGCAGGGCGGGTCGCCTCGTCGGCGTCGGAATCGGCATGGTCGGCCCGCTGGACCATGCGGAAGGCGTCGTCCGCGACGCGCACCGGCTGCGGCACTGGCACGACGTGCCGCTCCGCGACCTGGCCACC
This sequence comes from Planotetraspora silvatica, assembly GCF_016863315.1. Taxonomy (GTDB): domain Bacteria; phylum Actinomycetota; class Actinomycetes; order Streptosporangiales; family Streptosporangiaceae; genus Planotetraspora; species Planotetraspora silvatica. The sequence goes on along the minus strand of NZ_BOOQ01000060.1, from coordinate 16,867 downwards.
GAGCGCCTCGGGATGCCGGTCCTGCTGGACAAGGACGTCACGGCGGGCGTCACCGCCGAGGCGTGGCGCCGCGGCACGACGTTCCGCGACGCCGTATTGATCATGGTCGAGTCCGGCATCGGCTCCGGCCTGTGGCTCGGCGGCAGCGCCTACCGGGGCGCGCACACGAACGCCGGCGAGTTCGGTCACATGGTCGTCCAACTCGACGGCCCGCGGTGCGTGTGCGGCCGGCGCGGCTGCCTGGAGATCGTGCACGACCAGGCCCGCGCACGCGGGGACGTCGACGCCGCCGCCCGTGTCCTGGCCGTCGGTGTCGTCAACCTGCTGCAGGCGATCGACGTCGACCACGTGGTGCTCGCCGGCGCGGATCTGCTCCCCCACGCCGACGCCTACCTCGGCGCGGCGCTGGCGGCCGTCCGCGCCGAGGTGCCCCGCGTCGACTGGCTCACCACCGAGGTCACGACGTCCTCGCTCGGCACCGACGTGATCGCCGCCGGTGCCGCGATGGAGGTGCTCAACGAGGAGTACGGCCCGCTCACCTCACCCCGGACGGCCGCACACGCGTGAGCGACCGCGGCCGGCCGGGCGGGAGCGGCGTCAGCCGCGAGGGTCGCCGCTCCTGGTGTCCACGTCCAGCCCGAGGCCGCGGGCGATGTCGTCCCACTTCACGTACTTGAAGTCGGTGTTCTCGCGGACCTCTCCGTCGGGATCGAGCGCCACGGGGGTGTTGGCCCCGTCGTGGGTCACGAACAGGCCCTTGGGGAACCTCCGGCCGAGCGGCACGTTGACCACCATCGCGCCGTCGCTCGCCTGCACCCCGTCGACGCCGCCGTGGTCGCCGACCCGGAACGAGCCGATGTAGGCGTTCCCGCCGCTCCTGCCGTACACGGCGAACGTGTCGTCGCCCTGGCTGGACGCGATCAGGTAGCCCTTGCCGTTCTTGCCGTAGTAGATGGTCAGGCCCTCCGCGTCCGCGGTCAGATGGCGTCCGCCGAAGCCCGGGTCGGTTCCGGGTGCGCACTCCTCCGTGTCCGCGTCGTAGGTGGCCGGCACGCCGTACTCGCGGACGCGGTCGATCAGCGCCGGCCGGCCGGTGAGGTCCGCGGGAATGCGCCAGATGCCGACGTCCTCCTGGGCCGCGTAGAGCGTGCCCGTCTGCGCGTCGACGACCATGCCCTCGACCTGCGGTCCGACCCCCGGCTCGTCGCACGGGGTCCAGCGCCTGCCGTTCGGCAGGGTGAAGCTCGACGGCAGGTCGATGGTGCGGACCAGCGTGTACCCGACCTTCCCGTGGGGCGCGTCGGTGAGCTTCAGCAGTGCGAGCCGCGTGGTGTGCCGCCGGCTGACCACGACGTACGTCCCCGAGGCCCGCTTCCAGGTCGCGAGACCGTAGACCGTCTCGGCGTCGTTCACCTCCGCCTGCGTCTCGTTGAAGACGAACGGCGCGGCGGGGTCGGTGACGTCGGTGAGCGGCGCCTGGCCGCGGGCCGCCTTCGCCGGATCGACGCGGTAGACGCGCAGCTTGTCGGAGCCGCGGTCGGAGGCGACGAGGAGGTCCGACCGCCCGGCGGCGGAGGGCCGGCCGTAGACGACGTCGACGTTGTTCAGCCGTCCCGGCTCGTCGTCCTCGCCGGGCGCGGCCGGCGCGGGAAGGTGCTGGAGCTGCCTGCCGTCCAGGTCGTAGACGTACAGACCTCCCTCCTTGGCGGTGGTGGCGATCACGCTGTCCCCCGCCGAGGTGGGGTGGACCCAGATCGCCGGGTCGTCGCCGTTGGCGTTGCCGCCCGCCTCGTCGTCGTACAGCGCGGGGGTCTCGACCCGTGGGCGCACCGTGGGCAGGTCAGTCGCCGCAGCCGGAAGGGCGGCGGCGAGCACGCAGAGCGACAGCGCTGCGGGGGCCAGTGCGGTCAGTCCGGTCAGGGGGCGCATCGCACTCCTCATGTTCGGGGGATGTCGCCCGATCCTCCGCAGGCGAACGGAACATGCGATGAACCACGACGAAATTTCCGCCCAAAGTCGTCGAGCAAGGGCCGATCAGGCCTGCGCGAGACCGGCCGTGATCGTGCGCAGTCCCTCGACGAGGTCCTGAGCCGAGGGCGCGCCCTCCGGATCGACGAGCCACTGTGCCGCCATCCCGCCGAGCAGCGCCTGGTGGAACGCGCCGACGGCCAGCGCCTTCTTCTCGTCCGCGACCGGGTCCAGGCCGTCGAAGAGTGCCGCCAGCCCCAGCCGGGCCTGCCGGTTGGCGTTCGCGAAGGACTCCCGCAACTCGGGCATGCGGTCCATCTGGGCGATGAGCTCGAACTGGATGGCCCACAGGGGTCTGAGCCTGACGTAGGACTCGATGATCCGTACCCACGTCTCCTCGAACCGCTGCATGGGAGTCGCCCCGGACGACGCCTCCCCGGCGAGGGCCTGCTCGAGTTCGCTCCCCCACTCCTCCATCGCCTCGTAGAGGGCCGCGTTCAGCAGCGCCTTCGTCGACCCGAAGTGATAGCCGATCGACGCGAGGCTGGTGCCCGAGGCTGCCGAGATGTCACGGGCGGTGGTGCCCGCGTACCCCTTCTCCATCAGGCACCGGCGGGCTCCGGCGAGCAGATCTTCCCGATTTCCCATGGCCACCAGCCTAACGCCTTCCTGAACAAATGTCTTGCACATTTGTCCTAGACAATCATCTGAGACGTTTGTACAGTCAGGGCCATGACAAACGTTCTGATCTCCGGCGCGAGCGTCGCCGGCCCCACCCTCGCCTTCTGGCTCCGCGAGCACGGCTTCCACCCCACGGTGGTGGAGCGCGCACCCTCATTGAGAGAAGGCGGCTACAAGATCGACATCCGGGGCGCCGCCCTCGATGTGGTCGGCCGCATGGGATTACTCGAAGACGTACGGCGGCACAGCACGGACATGCAGGTCGCGCGCTTCGTCGACGTGAACGGCAGGCAGAGGGCGACCATGAGCGCCCAGTTGTTCGGCGGCAGGGAGGGCGACGACGTCGAGATCATGCGTGGCGACCTGGCCGAGATCCTCCACGAGGCCACCAAGGGCGACGTGGAGTACATCTTCGACGACTCCATCACCGCCCTGGAGGAGCGGCCGGACGGCGTGCGCGTCACGTTCGAGAACGGCCCGGCGCGGACGTTCGACCTCGTCGTGGGCGCCGACGGCCTGCACTCCAACGTGCGCGCGCTGACCTTCGGCGAGGAGTCCCGGTTCATCCACGACCTGGGCCACCACATCTCGATCTTCACGGTCCCGAACCACCTCGGCCTCGACCGCACCGAGATGATGCACCCGGCCCCGGGCCGGAGCGTCGGGATGTACAGCACGCGGCAGAGCACCGACGCGAAGGCGATGTTCCTGTTCACCTCACCGGCCGACCCCTATGACCGCAGGGACGTCACCCAGCAGAAGAAGCTCCTGGCCAAGATCTTCGCCGACCTGGGATGGGACGTCCCGCGCCTGCTCGACTCCATGTGGGACGCGCCGGACTTCTACTTCGACTCGATGAGCCAGGTGCGCATGGACCGCTGGTCGTCGGGCCGGGTGGTCCTCGTCGGCGACGCCGCCTACGGGCCCTCCCCCGCGTCGGGCCAGGGCACGAGCCTGAGCCTGGTCGGCGCCTACGTCCTGGCCGGCTCCCTCGCCGCCGCGGCGGGAGACCACGCGGCCGGGTTCGCCGCCTACGAGAACGACATGCGGCCCTTCGTCGAGGAGAACCAGAAGCTCGCCGCGAGCAACCTCAAGGGAATGGTGCTGAAGTCGGCGGGCCAGATCCGGTTCCAGATGGGGATGTTGCGGCTCATGCCGCACCTGCCGGGCAAGGACCGCATGATCAAGCGGGTCACCGAGCCGATCCGCAAGGCCGCGACCGCGATCACCATCAGGGACTACTGACGGACAGGCCGGCCGGATGAGACCCGATCGAACCCCTCAATCGGATCGAATAGAGTCGCGCCTCATGATCGACGACACAATCGCCGCCGGCTGGGACGCCATCGACGCGGCGCTGGCGCGGCTCTATCCCGGGGTGACGCCCCTGCACTACGGAACGCTTCTCAACTGGAGCCTCGGCGGCCCCGACCCGCTGGACGGGATCAGCGTCTATCCGCGTGATGACCACTGGCATTTCGTCAGCTACGGCATGTCCGAGCTGTACGACAAACAGTCGGAGGTCGCCGAGGAGTCCGGATGGGGTTTCGAGTTCACTTTCCGCGTCGCCCGCGACCACGACGAGGCCGAGCCGCCGATGTGGGCCGCCGACTTCCTGCAGAACCTCGGCCGCTACGTCTTCTCCTCCGCCAACCCGTTCGCGCCCGGCCACCATATCGATCTGAACGGTCCGATCTCGCAGGAGAACCCCGAGACGGCGATCCGGGCCGCCGCCTTCGCCGAGGATCCCGAACTCGGCACGATCGGCACACCTCACGGGCGGCTGCGCTTCCTGCAGGTCGTCGGGCTCACCCTCGGCGAATACGAGGCGATCGGACGCTGGGACGCCCTCGGCCTGCTCGGCGTCCTGCGAACCCGGCTGCCGCTGCTGGTCACGGACCTGACACGGGACAGTGTGATCGACGATCCGGACCTCGCAGCCGCGATCGAAGACGGCGCGCGGCGCGACGGTTCGTCTACGGGCGGCCTGTACGTCCAGGAGGCGCGCTGGAAGACCGACAGCCGACCGGAGAAGACGGTGCTGACCTTCGGCGCGAACGCGGCCGAGCGCATCGCGCAAGCGCTGGCCGGCCGCCTGCCGTACGGGCGTGATCTGTCGATCGCCGCGCCCGGCGGCGGTGTGCGACTGCGACCCGGCGACCACGTCACCGTCACGGAGTCCGGTGACGGGTACGTCGAGGTCGAGATCCCGCCGGACGTCCTCTCGGAACTGACGACGGTGCTGCACCCGACGGCCGGGGTGCACGTGCTCCGCACCGCGCCGGGCCTCATCGTGGAGATCGTCGAGTCGCGGATTCGCGACCAGGAAGGAAACGTGGTCGAGGTGATCGGCTGAGAGCCCCGGTCGCGCCCCCGCCTCCCGGAGAGCGACATCGTCCCCTCCCCCGAGGCGGGGCCGGCGCGGGCGGCCACATGCGGCCGCCGCGCCGGCTTCCCACGCCGGGGACGTTCGTCAGCGGGCCGGGATGTCCTCGTGCTCGTAGGCCGTGCGGAGCGCGGACAGGAACATCTCGACGGGCTGGGCCCCCGAGACGCCGTACGCGCGGTCGAGCACGAAGAACGGCACACCGTTCGCGCCGAGCATGCGGGCCTCGCGGATGTCCTCCTCGACGTCCCGGGTGTAGTCGTCGCCGGCCAGCACCCGTCGCGCCTCGTCGGCGGGAACGCCCACCTCGGCGCCCAGCCGGACGAGCGTCTCGGCGTCGTCGAGCGTCTCGCCCTCGATGAGCTGGGCCCGCATGAGCCGCTCGTGCGTGTCCCCGCCCAGGCCGTGCGCCTTGGCCAGATGGGTCAGGCGGTGGGCGTCGAACGTGTTGACCGAGATGGAGTTCTCGAAGTCGTACTCGAGACCCTCCTCCGCCGCCAGCGCCTTCACCCGGCCGGTCATCTCGCGGATCTGCGCCGTCGAACCGCCCATCTTCTGGGCCAGGGCCTCGTAGACCGGCTGCCTGACGCCCTTGGGATGCGACGGATCAAGCTGGAAACTGCGCCACTCCACCTCGACCTCGCCGGCGTGCTCGAATCCCTCGAGCGCCCGCTCCAGCCGCCGCTTGCCGATGTAGCACCACGGGCACACGACATCGGACCACACTTCGACCCGCACTGATTTCTCCTCGCTCACCAGCAGGTTCCGTCCGAGCACGCCTCGGCGTCCTCGGCGCCCAGCACCACCAGCCCCGGCCCGTGCGACACCGGCCGCGTGAGAAGCGGCGCCCCACCGGACGTCTCGGGGGACGTCTCGGCGGCGGGGGCCTCCGGTCGCGGAGCCTCCTGCGAGGCGGGTGCGCTCATCGAACCCTCCTGGTTACTTATTGTGTGTAACACCATCATGAGTCACAATAACGGCGATCGTAAGGAGGCACTTCCATGTCACCCACGCACACGGATGTGCCTGTCACCATCCAGCTGAAGGACGACTGCCCGATTCGCGACGTCCTCGACCGGGTCGGCGACAAATGGAGCGTGCTGATCGTGGTGCTCCTCGGGCAGCGTACGCACCGCTTCAGCGAGCTGAACCGCGCCATCGAGGGCATCAGCCAGCGCATGCTCACGCACACCCTGCGTGCGCTCGCCCGTGACGGGCTGGTCGGCAGGACGGTGCACGCGAGCGTGCCGCCACGTGTCGACTACGAGCTGACCGAACTCGGCCGGACGTTGCTGGGCCCGCTCACAGCGCTGGACGAGTGGGCCAACGCACATCGCGACGACATCCGGGCCGCCCGCGAGCGCCACGATCACGAGGCCGCCACGACCTGAATCGCCCTAGGATCGCCCCACCGAGCATGATCGAGCCGACGGGGAGTCCCGGGTTGACACTGATCGCACAGCAGGACGGCTCGCCGGCCGGCCCGGAGATCCGCCCGAGGCGTTGGGTGAGCGTTCTCGCCTGGCTGACGGTGGCGCCGTTCGCCATCTGGGCCGTGCTCCGGTTGGTCCCGGCGGACGTGCACTTCCGCTGGGTGCAACTCGTCGGCTTCACGCCGTACGCCGCACTGGCGTCGGTCGTCGGACCGATCGTCGCGCTGGTCTCGCGCCGGTGGACGGCCCTGGCCGCGAGCCTCGTCGTCACCGCTGCGCTCGCGGCCTGCGTGCTGCCCCGGGCGACGGCGTCGGACGCGGCCGGAGGCGGGCCGTCGCTGCGGATCCTCTCCTCCAACCTGATGATCGGCGCGGTGCCCCCGCCCGCCCTGGTCGATCTCGTACGGAGGCTCCACCCCGATGTGCTGACCCTGCAGGAGCTGACCCCGGCCGCCGCCGCCGGGCTGGACGAGGCCGGGATCGGCGCGCTTCTGCCGTACAAGGTGGATCGCTCGCGGCCCGGCACCGGCGGTTCCGGGATCTACACCCGGTTCCCCGTCACACCGGGCCAGGCCATCGACATCGGCGGCTTCGGGCAGGCGCGGGCCGTCGTGACCGCGCCTGACGGGAAACCGGTCGAGATCGTGTCCGTGCATCCCTGCGCGCCGCGTTACCAGGACAGGTACCAGTGCTGGGCGGACGGCCTGGCGGCGCTCCCCTCACCCGCCGGATCGAGACGTGTCCTGGCCGGCGACTTCAACGCCACCCTCGACCACGCGCGGGTCCGCCATCTGCTGGACGAGGGGTACTCGGACGCCGCCGACGTCACGGGGAACGGCCTCACGACCACCTGGCCGTACCAGCCGTGGCACTTCAACGGCTTCGGCATCCCCACCGTGACGCTCGATCACGTCATGGTGAGCTCCGGCGTGGCCGTCCGGGATTTCAGTGTTCACACCGTCCCCGCCACCGACCATCGGGCCGTCTTCGCGGAACTGGGCCTCACCGCCGGGTGAGAGTCAGGCGGCGGCGCGAACGGTGATCTCGTCGACCCGATCCGGATAGAAGGCGACGTGGTCCTTGATCTCGGCCACCGCGGGATAGGGGTCGTCGTAGCGCCATACGGCGTTGACCGCCTTCTCCCCGCCGGAGGGGATGCTGTAGTAGCCGCACTCGCCCTTGTAGGGGCAGTAGGTCGTGTGGCCGGTGCGCTCCAGCAGCTCGAAGTCGACGTCCTCGACCGGGATGTAGTGGACCGGCGGGTAGGACGCCTCGCGCAGGATCAGCGCGCCGCGCGTGGAGGCGACGACCCGCCCGCCGACGGAGACGACGATCTCGTCGGTGCTCGGCTCGACGGTGATCGGGTGGTCCGGGCCGGGCAGCCTGACGTCTTTGCTGGTCATATGGTCCTCCTCGGCCGGGACCTCGTGTCCTGGCGTTCGTACTCCGCCGTGTAGAGGGGAACGACGTCGTCGGTGACCGCCGGGTCGTACGTGTCGAGGTTACCCATGGAGTGCTGGACGAGTATCAGCGGGACGCCGGTGCCCGTGCCGGACCGGCGGCAGGCGAAGCGGGCTCCTCCGCCTCGGCCGTCCATTCGGCCGATCGCCGGAACGTTCCGGGCGAAGCGCGTCATCCCGGTCTCCGAACCCGCACGGACCTCACGACGTCCAAGAGAACAGGCCTTGTGCGCGGTCGTCGCGGCGCACGATGGGAAACGGACACGGTCCCGCGGCAGGTCTGAACAGTACGAGGACCCGGACCGTGTCCAGACGGAGGGGGTCCCCGGCCTGTCGGGGGACGAAGCTCGGAACGGGGGGTTCGTGAGCGTCGACGTGTTGCGTGGACGGACGGCCGTCGTCATACCGGCGGTCGTCGCGCTGGGCGCGGGCATCTGGGGAGTCGACCGCGGGTCGATGTGGCATGACGAGGCGACGTCGTTCACCGTGGCGCGCCGGTCGCTGCCGGCCCTCTGGGACACGCTGGGTCAGGTCGACGCGGTCCATGGGCTCTACTACCTGCTGCTCCACCCGCTACTCGCCCTGGTGAGCGGCCCCGAACTCGGAGAGATCGTGCTGCGGGTCCCGTCGGTGCTGGCCACGGGCGTCGCCGCGGCCGGCGTGGCCGCCGTCGCGGCGCACACGGCCTCGTCCTGGACGGGCCTGCTCGCCGGCCTGTCCTACGCCACGACCCCGGTGGTCAGCTACTACGCCCAGGAGGGACGGTCGTACGCGATGGTCACCGCGGCCGTCGTCCTGGCCACCCTCTTCCTGGCGAAGGCGGTGTCCGAGCCGCGGCGCCCGCGCTGGTGGGCCCTGTACGGCGCGGCCGTCGCCGTCGGGTGCCTGCTCAACGTCTTCGCCGTGTTCGCTCTCCCCGCCCATGCCGTGACGCTTCTCGTGAGCCGGGCCGGCAGGGTGGCGTTGGGCCGGTGGGCGCTCGCCTGCGCCGCCGGCCTGGTGCCCGCCGCCCCGCTCGCCTGGGTGAGCAGCGAGCAGCGGGGACAGGTCGGGTGGCTCATGAGGCCCGGCTGGGAGTCCGCGGCGGACCTGGTCACCCGCTTCGCCGGGACCGGGGCCTCGCTCGTGATCACAGTCGGTCTGGTCGTCCTCGCCTTCCTGCCGCGCCGCCCCGCGGAAGACGCCGCATCGGTGACTCCACGGCTCCCCCTGCTCGCTCTGGCCGCTCCCATGGCGATCCTCCCGCCGGCGGCACTGCTCGCGGTCTCCCAGGTCAGGCCCTTCTACCAGGACCGTTACGTCCTCTACGCCGTCATCGGGCTGGCGTGGCTGGCCGGCGCGGGACTCGCGGCCATCGGACGGCTGAGCAGGTGGAACGCTCCCGGCATCGTCGTCGCGTGCGTGCTGCTGGGCGCCACCACCGTCCTGGCCCTCCCGTCCCAGGCCGACGTCCGACGGATCGCCAGCCGCAACGACGACCCGGCGGGCGCGGCGCGCGTCATCCGGGAGGGCGCCCGGCCCGGTGACGCCGTCCTGTTCCTGCCGATGGGCCGGCGCATCGTCGCCGACGCGTACCCGGAGGACTTCACCGCGGTCCGCGAGGTCGCCCTGACCCGCACCGCCGCGCAGGTGGGTGCCCTGATCTCGCAGGAGATCCCGGCGCGCGAGGTCGCGGCCGCGCTGGACGGCGTGCCGCGCGTATGGGCGATCCAGCGCTCCCGCATCAAGGACTCCCACCTGAGCACACCGCAGGATCTGGCGAAACTCCGGCTGTTGCGCGACGACTACCGCCAGGAGGCCCGGACCCGCGTCCACGGGTACGTCATCCGCCTGTTCGTCAGCGAAGCGGCCGGTTCGTCCGGGCGATGACCACGGCCATCAGACGCCGGCGTGCGCCGTACCGGTCGTGCGGAAGCGGGCCGCGTACGCCGACGGGGTGGTGCTCAGGTGGCGCGCGAAGACCCGTCGCAGGGTCTCGTCGCTGCCCAGCCCGCTGCGCCGGGCCGTGGCGGTCACGCTCTCGCCGCGTTCCAGCATGATCCGGGCGGCCTCCAGGCGCATGGTCTCCACATAGGCCGCCGGGGTCGTGTCCGCCTGCTCCCGGAAGAGCCGGGACAGGTGGCGGGGGCTCACACCGGCGTTCCTCGCCAGGGCGCGCGGGCTGTGGTCGGCCGCCGGGTCGGCCGCGATCGCGTCGAGGAGCGGGCGCAGGATCGGGTGTGCCGTCGCGGAGGTGCGGGAGGCCACGGAGAACTGCGACTGACCCCCGGGCCGCTGGAGGAAGACGACCAGGTCACGCGCGACCCTGCGGGCCGCCTCCGGCCCCTGGTCCTGCTCCACCAGGGCCAGGCACACATCGATTCCCGCCGTGACTCCCGCCGAGGTGAGGATCGGCCCGTCCTGCACGAAGATCGCGTCCGGGGTGACGGTGGTGTCCGGATGACGCCGGGCGAGGTCCGCGGCGTGCTCCCAGTGGGTCGTGGCGCGGCGTCCGCGGAGCAGGCCCGCCGCCGCGAGAGCGAACGCCCCCGTGCACACCGCCGCCACCCGCTGAGCCCTGCCCGCCAGCAGTCTCACCTGATCGACGAGGGCGGGACGCTCCTCGAGCGCGCCGAGGTCGGCGGGGCCGGGAACCACGAGCGTGCCCGCGTGATCCACTCGCGCGGACGGCAGGTCCGCCGATATGCGCAGGCCGGTGGAGGTGGTGACGTCCCGCCCGTCGGGGGTGCAGACCTCGACGGTGTACGCGCGGGCGCCGCCGGAAGCGGTGGCGAAGACCTCCAGCGGAGCGGCGACGTCCATCAGCCGCACCCCGTCGAAGGCGAAGACGATCACCCGGTGCGGGCGGCGTTCGCCGAGTCGGTCGTGCATTTCCCCAGGGTACGGCGGGGATCCGCCGCCTCCTGAGGCCGTGTCCCTATCTGTGGGGTTTCGGTCCCGGAAGACATGGCCGGGGGCTCCGGCCGACCGGCAGGGTGGAGACATGGACCGAGGCCGGAGACGGCCTTCCTCTCCAGAGCAGGAGTTCACCATGAAGGTTCAGGAGCATGCCGTCGCAGGAGTGTTCGTCCCGGACACCAGGCTCGCCGCCGAGGCGACCGAGTTCGTGCGCGACGCCGCCGGCGACCTGATCTACCACCACTCCCGCCGCGTCTACTGGTTCGGCAGTCTGCAGGGCCGCAACCGGAGGCTGAGCTTCGACCCGGAACTCCTCTACATCGGGGCGATGTTCCACGACCTGGGTCTCGGCGAGGAGTTCCGCGGGAGTGGACGCCGTTTCGAGGTCGACGGCGCCGACGAGGCCCGTCGCTTCCTCCAGAGCCGCGGCGTCCCCGAGGACAGCATCCGGCGGGTGTGGACGTCGATCGCGCTGCACACCACGCCAGGCATCCCCGAGTTCATGGAGCCGGAGGTCGCCCTGGTCACCGCCGGCGTGGAGTACGACGTGCTGGGGATCGGCTATGCGGACATCACCGAGGAGAGCAGGGCCGAGATCGTCGCGCTGCACCCGCGGCCGCAGTTCAAGCGGCGCATCCTCGAGGCGTTCACCGAGGGCATCGCTCCCAGGCCGGCGACCACCTTCGGGAACGTGAAGGCGGACGTCCTCCAGCACTTCGTTCCCGGGTTCACCCGCGGCGACTTCGTCGAGATCATCCAGAACTCGCCCTGGCCCGAGTGACGGCACGGCCCGCGCCGCGGGTCACGAGCCGTCGCGGCCGCAGAGGTGGGGCACGCCGCGGAGGACTTCCCGATCGTGACGGTACTCGTCATCGTCGATCTCTCCGGCGACGAACCTCTGGAAGAGGACGTCCTCGGGAGTCCTCGCCCGGCGGCCCCTGGCCTTGGACCGGAGCGCGGCCCCGACGCCGCCGACGACGGCCACCCAGAACAGGACAGTGAGGAGGAGGAAGAGAACTTCCTCCTCGCTGGTCGCGATTCCGTACACATACATCTGGCTGTCTCCCATCGACGCCCTGGTGTCTTCACATCAGTGGCCGTACCCCCATGTTCATCCGCGCGGCCCGGCACCACCAGGGTGCGTTTTGCCTGGGTGTGGCATTACCTGGGTGCGGCATTGCCCCCTTTGGGCGCCAATCGGGCTCGACCTGGCGCCGAGGCCCCTGGAGGCCGGGGCGCCGGCGCACCCACCTCGCGGCGCGCCCGCGGCCGAAGCGCCGCCATGTCGATTCTGTTCTCAGGGACTGCTCTGTCAAAGCTTTCCGCACCTCACAGCAATTACCTATTTAGCCCATAGGAATTGAGGGTTACTGTGGACGTGTGGTGGATTCCTCAACTCCTCAAGGCCGTATCCCCGTGGTCGCGATCGTGGGAGGCGGTGCGAGCGGCACCCTCGCCGCGGTGCACCTGCTTCGCCAGGCGGTGACCTCCCGCACATCGCTGCGGGTGGTGCTGGTCGACCGGTACGGGCGTCACGGGCTGGGGCAGGCCTACGCGACCGACGATCCCGGTCATCTCCTCAACGCCTGCGCGGACAAGATGAGCGCGATCGCCGACGACCCCGGCCATCTCCTGAGGTGGGCGCGGAGGGACGGACTGGACATCGCGGGCTCCGACTTCCTGCCGCGCAGGGTCTACGGACGCTATCTGCGCGATGTCCTGGCCGCCGCCGAGAGCCAGGCGTCCCACGACGCCCACGTGACGCGCGTGACCGCGGAGGTCTCCGCCATCACGCGGTCGTTGCCTTCCGGCGCCCCCGTGGTCCACCTGTCCGGTGGCGGGCGGATCGACGCCGACGCCGTCGTCCTGGCCACGGGGAACTCCAGGCCCGCGCCCCTGCACCAGGTGGTGCGGGACGTCCAGGCCCGTTACGTCGACGACCCCTGGGCACCGGGCGCGCTCGCCGAGATCGGGGACGGGGCTCCGGTCCTGGTGGTGGGAACCGGCCTGACCATGATCGATGTGGCGATCACCGTGACCCGGTCACGGCCGGACACGACGGTGTACGCGTTGTCCCGGCACGGCCTGCTCCCCCGGGCGCATCGATGTCCCGCCGGCCCGCCCATCCCGATGTCGATACCCGACGACGCGACACGGCTCGCCGATCTGCTGGCCGCCGTACGGGCCGCCGTCAAGGCGGGCGACGGCGACTGGCACGCGGTGATCGACGGCCTGCGCCCGCATGTCCCCGCGTTGTGGGGACGGCTCGGCCTCGACGACCGCCGCCGCTTCCTCGGTCTGGTGGCCCGTTACTGGGAGGTCCACCGGCACCGGATCCCTCCTTCCACTGCCTCCCTGATCGCCCGGCTGCGGGTGACGGGCCACCTGGAGGTCGTCCGCGGCCGCCTCACCGGGACCACGTCCGCCGACGGCGAGGTGATCGCCCACGTCGACGCGGAGGGGACGCCTCGCGACCTCCGCGTCGGCTGGGTGGTCAACGGCACGGGGCCCTCTTCCGACGTGACCCGCGATCCCTTCCTGTCCGGCCTCTTCGCCGCCGGTCTCGGCCGGCCGGATCCGCTGGGGCTCGGCCTGGACGCCGACGACGCCGGCGCGGTACTGGACGCCGGAGGGCGGCCCAGCGACAGGATCTTCACCCTGGGTCCGACACTGCGGGGCACCCGGTACGAGACCACGGCGATCCCGGAGATCCGCACGCAGGCCGCCGGCCTGGCTCCCCGTCTCATCACGGCGATCAGGAGCGGCCGGCGCACGGACGCCGGTCAGTGCGCCGCCGTGTCGTTGTCCTTCCGCCATTCGGCCTCCGCGCCCGCGTCATGGGCCGCGGTCCAGCTCGCCAGCACGGCGAGACGTTCCGCGGTCGGGGAACCGGGCTCGACCGTGTAGACGATCAGGGTCTGCTCGTCGTCGTCGGCCAGCGCGAGCCGTTCGAAGGTGAAGACGAGTTCGCCGACGGTCGGGTGGTTGATGCGTTTGCGGCCCTGGGTCTTCTCCCTGACCTTGTGGTCCGCCCACAGGGTGCGGAATTCCGCGCTTTTGATGCACAGCTCGCCGATCAGCGCGGTGAGCCGCTGATCGTCGGGACGCCTGGCGGCCTGCAGGCGCAACTCGGCGGCGACGGATTCGGCGTCGGCCGCCCAATCGGGGAAGAACGCACGGGATTTCGGGTCGAGGAAGAACTGGCGGGCCCTGTCGCGGGAACGGAGGTCGTCGGTGAGGCCGAACACGGCGACGCCGAGCGCGTTCGCGGTCACGATGACCATCCGGTGGTCCACGACGATCGCGGGTGTGTCGCGCATGCTCTCCAGCAGATGCCGCACGCTGCGGCGGATGGGCTGCCGGCCCCTGCCGGTGGCGCGGTGCGGCCGCGCCAGGTCGTGCAGGTAGGCGTGCTCCGTGGGATCCAGGCGCAGCGCCCGGCTGACCGCGTCGAGCACCGCGTCGGACACCTGCCGGCCGCGTCCCTGTTCCAGGCGGATGTAGTAGTCGGTGCTGACCCCGGCCAGTTGCGCGACCTCTTCGCGGCGCAGGCCGGGGACGCGGCGCCTGCCGTAGCCGGCGAGACCGACGTCCTGCGGGCTGAGACGAGCGCGCCGCGACCGGAGAAAGTCGCTGAGCTGGGCATTCATCCGTCGAGTCTAGGCGCGATTCCCGCGGCCGACGTGGTTCTGCCAGGCCTATGTTGAACGTGACCCTGGCTGCCGGCCCCGGCCGGCGACAGCGTGGGGGACATGAACGAATTCAAGCTCGACAAGGTACGGCTCGGCGCCGGCGGCCCGCTGGTGGGGCGGCAGGGTTTCGGCGCCATGGGCATCAACACCGCCTACTACGGCCGCACCGACGCGTCCGAGGCCCGGGCCACGCTGGAACAGGCCCTCAGCCTCGGGATCACCCTGTTCGACACGGCCGACGCGTACGGCAACGGCGCCAACGAGGAGTTCCTCGCCCCGTTCCTCGCCGCCCACCGCGATGACGTGACGATCGCCACCAAGTTCGGCCTGGACAACGAGAAGCCGGGGATCTTCAACGATCCCGCCTACATCCGCGCCGCCGCCGAACGCAGCCTGCGGCGGCTGGGCGTGGATCACATCGACCTGTACTACATGCACCGGCGCGACGTGAGCGTACCGATCGAGGAGACCGTCGGCGTCATGGCGGAACTCGTGGCGGCCGGCAAGGTGCTGCGTCTGGGCCTCAGCGAGGTCACGGCCGACGAACTGCGGGCGGCGCACGCCGTTCACCCGATCGCGGCGGTGCAGTCCGAATGGTCGCTGTTCAGCCGGGACATCGAGACCAACGTCGTCCCTGCCGCCGCCGCGCTCGGGACCGCGCTGGTGCCGTACTCGCCGCTGGGCCGGGGCGTCCTCACCGGCGCCGTCCCCACCCTCCAGGGGCTGGAGGCCGGCGACGTCCGCCACGCCATGCCGCGTTTCGCCGGCGGGAACGACCGCGCCAACCACGACCTGCTCGCCCCGCTGCGCGAGATCGCGGCCGCGCACGAGGCGACGTCCGCGCAGATCGCCCTTGCGTGGCTGCACACGCGGCAGGACGTGTTCGGCCTGCCCGTGGTTCCGATCCCCGGCACCCGCAGCCGCGACCGGGTGATCGAGAACGCGGCCGGCGCGCTCGTCATGCTCACCGCCGACGAACTGGCGCGGCTCGACCCGCTCGCCGCCCAGGTCGCCGGTGACAGGTACGCCGACATGAGTTTCACGTCGGCGGGCCGTGAATGAACGGGCGTCGCCGCGGATGAGATTCCCGGGACCGAGATCGGTCGCCCGCGCACATGCGGCAGGGGCGTTCGAGCCCCGATGTGTGGCCGGCCGGGCCAGGTGGGCGCGGGGTTAGCGGGGCAGCGACCGTTCACACCCGCACGGGCAGACCTGGGCGGCCTGGTCCGCCCAGTGCAGAGCGATGAACGGATCGGAGCAGGACGGGTGGTGCACGCGTTCACGGGTCACCCGGTAGGACGCGACGGCCTCGGGATCGTCGGGCGAGCGCCGTGGGACCGGAACCGCCAGCACCCCGATGTCCTGGTCGATGTGGGTGAGCATGCCATGGCAGGGACCGCCCAGGCAGATCGCGTTGTGCGCCGGCGGAGCGTTCACGCGCGCCCCGCCCGTCTCAGGCCCACCGGGCCGGTGCGGTGGCGTGCGCACCCCGGCGGTGTGACTCCTCGCTGAACCGTCACGTAATCACCATACGCTCGCAGATTCAGGCCTCAATACCCGGATGCCTTCGCAATAGCGCGGTGTCGAACCGATTACCTTCGCACATGAGAGGAGAGGAACCGAACAGCACGCCCTCCTCGGGGCGGTAGATCACATTTGCACGTTTTCGTCGTTTCACGGGCGCAAGGTAATGCAATGGTCATGCATTTCTCGTTTTTGTGGCTGTTTTTCGGTCCTGGGCATCATGCGCGCCATGAACCCGGGTGCCGCTGGTCGTTCTCTTCAGGGAGCGGCCGGATTCAGCGACCACGACAGGAGGCAACCGGTGTTACCGCATCTGTGCGCGCGCTCGATCCAGGCGCGCTTCACACTGGTCGCCGGATTCATCTCCCTGTTGGCTTTCATGATCATCGGCGGCGGCGCCGACCTGGCCGTACGCAACCGGATCGAGAACGCCATCTTCAAGGAGACCGAAACGGTCGCCACCGAGTGGATCGGGTCCCTGCGGCCCGGCTCCGCGCCCGCGACGCCCATCCGAACCAAGACGCCCCGGATCGATCTCATCCAGCTCGTCGACGACCAGGGCAAGGTCGTGATCGCGAGCCCGGCGGCGGCACACCGCCCGCGCCTGAGCGCCGTCCGGCCCCCTGTCCACGACCGGATCGCCCATCGCACCGAGTGCACCACGCGTGACGGGTGCGTCGTCCTGACCGCGATCCGGGTCCCTCCTCTGGAGACGCGCGTGCTCTGGCAGGGAGAGCCGCATTACATGTACGCCGGCACGGCCCAGCCGCCGCTTCTGGCCTCCAACACGCTCGAACTCCTGACCGGCTCCGCGATCCTGGCGGC
>NZ_BOOQ01000059.1 GCF_016863315.1 Planotetraspora silvatica | reverse complement strand
AAGCAACGGTCGGAGGCATCCGCTCCGCCGCCCGACCCAGGCGGAGCACCCGCGTCGCCCGGTGTATCCGACCCGGAGCCGGCAGGGGAGGCGCAACCCGCCTCAGAAGCCGCATCGTCGCCGGAGAAAGCCTCACCGGACGCATCGGAGGAGGCCTCACGCGACGACTGGCCGACCGTGGGCGAACTCTCAGCCCGGGCGAACCGCAACACGGAGAACGGCAACCGGGAAAAGGCCGGCCGTGACGCTCCCGACGCGGAAGAACGCGCCCCCGAAGGGCCCGACGACACCGAATTCGAGCAAGGGGAATCCGAGCGCGGAGAATTAGAGGGAAAAAACGGCGCAGGTCCGGTCAATAGCGAATCCGAGCGAGAAAGCGGCGAAGGATCCGACTGCCGGGAGTCCGGCCACGACAGGTCGAGAGCCGAGGCGCCGTCGGACGGCCACGACCCGGCCCGGGCCACCACCTCGGCCCACCAATCCGGGCCGCAGGGCCTTTCCTCTGCCACATCCACCATCTCCTCGAACAGATGTATGAATCATGGCACGATCCTTGCCGAATTCGCTATCGTTTTCGAATCAAACCCTTAGGAACTTGCATCGCGATATATCCAGACATCCGGCTCAACCAATTGGCGGTTCCATACAAAGCCCTCTTGCCCAACGGACCCAATACGGCGACTTGTACCAAATGTCATGAATATGAATGATCAGAATATCGCCGCATATATGGCCAGCGCATTTTGACCCGACAAGAACGGGCACCCGCCAGAGCTCCGCGAGCCCCGACAGGTGCCGGGTCCTCAACGCCCGCCCCCATCACGCCGACAACGGCCTGCAGGGAAGCCGCTGCTCAATCAACGGTGCGCGGCGTCCCTTCTACGCAGGAGACGTTCGCCAGCGGTCGCTTGTCGAGCACGTCACGGGCCTGCACCCTGGCCAGGTTCCACCCGTTCCAGGGATCCGGCTCAGACAGGTCGTTGGCGGACACCACATCGCGGAGCACGCAGCTCCGGATGGGCTCCGGCAAACGGTCCAGAGTCGGTACGGCTTCCGCCCCCAGATTTCCCAGATAGTCGTGATCCAGCCGGTAGACGCCCCGGACGGTCAACTGCGTCTCGGCGACCCGGACATCGGGGTTCCACACCGCGAACGCCAGCAGGCAGATCCCGGTCACCATGACGAGCGTCCGAGGCAACCACGCCGTTCCCCGGTTCGAGAGCCACACCGCTCCCGCGATCAGAACCAGCACGAACACAGCGGCGAGCCACCAGATCGTCGCCCCGACGGAGGCACGCAGGCGGGTCCAGCCGTACGCGCCGGTGTAAAGGCCGAGGCGATGCAGCGCGGAGGCGAGGATGACCAGGGTGAAGGCGCACAGCAGACCCAGCAGTACGGCGAGCAATCGCTGGTCCTTGCGACCCTTCGGCCCGAACAGGCCCACCGCGACCACGACGATCCCGAGCACGAAGACACTGACGGTCACAAGCTCGAAGAATCCCGACCTGGCGTACTCGGCATACGTCAGCCCGGCCGTGGACAACACCCTGCGGTTGCCGCCGAACAACACGGTGAGCTGCACGGCCACGAAGGACGCGAACAGCAGGTCGAGGCCGACCAGAGGAATGACCCAGACCGCCCGGCTGACGGATATTCGCAGGTCGGGCCCTGTCGGCTCGGCCACCGGACGCAAGGCCACCAGCACGGCCGCCGCCGCACCCACCGCGAACACGAGGAACAGGAAGATCCGGACCGGCAGACTCGACGCCCAGTCGGGCGCCTGGAGCACCTCGCTCGCGAACGCGGAGAAGACCGCGTCGGCGGAGACGAACAGCACGCCGAAGACGAGGAGCAGCACCAGGGTGATTCCGATGCTCACCAGGAGCGGGACCACCCGCCTGTGCTTGATCAGCCGCTTGGCCGGCGTCTCCAGGAACCAGGGCAGCGGGAAGACCGCGAGGACGACCGACAGCCCGCCTCGCAGCGCACTCAGCCACCCCGCCCCCGCACCGGAGATGCCGAGCGCCGCGATGCAGAACGCCGCCGACAACAACGGCCATACGAGCCAGTCCGCGTCGCGGAACAGGGCGACCGACACCAACGCGTACGCCATGATCCCGAACGCCACGGTCCACGGCGTGATGCGCCGGCGACCTGTGGCGATGAGCGCCGGGAAGACGCCCGCTCCCAACGCGACGGCCGTGATCACCAGCCCCAACCCCGTCGCCGCGTACGGCAGGGCAAGCGCGGCGACGAGACCGACGGCGCCGGCGGCCAGGAGCAGCCACCTCGGCGCGTCAGGTAGCTCCGGCCGTGGGAACAAAGGGGGCGGCACGTAGGCAGGCGGCGGCGCGTTACGTGCGCCTCCCTGAGGCGGCGGACCATATCCGGGCGGTGGCGCGTTACGCCCTCCCGCCTGCGCGGGTGCTCCGTATCCAGGCGGCGCGTCGCGTACGTCCGCCGGCGCAGGCGGCCCGTATCCGGGCGGCGGTGGCCCGTAGTGCACTCCCCCATATGGAGGCGATCCATATCGGGGCGGCGGGTACGGCGCTCCTCCGTACGGATATGGCCCATTCGCCGGTGACAAGTGGCGCGCGTCCTGTGCTGCCGCGGCCAGATCCACGGACTTGTCACCTTTCGGCTCGGCAGCTCTCGGCTCGACGGCTCTCGGGTCGGCGGCTCTCGGCTCGACGGCTCTCGGCTCGACGGCTCTCGGCCCGGTGTAACGCACGTCGGCGTCATGCAGGTCGGCATCCGTCGGCGCAGGGCCCCCTGCCGCGTCTCTCCGCTCGGCTCCTTCCGGCCCAAAATCCCTAGACTCACCGCCGCTCAGCGTGGCGTCGCTCGGCGCGGTGTTACCCGGCTCGGTCGGCGTCGGCTCGCCTGTCTCCGCGCCGGCGACCTCCACGGTCACGCCGGTTGCCGGTTCGCCCGCCCTGGCCGTGACCGTTTCACCAACCCGGCCGGTAGGCGCGCCGGTCACCACGCCGGTCACCACGCCGCTCTCTACGGCGGCAGCCGCGGTGGGCACGGCTCGGCCCGTGGTCCCGGTCCCCGCCCTTGTCCCTGGCCCTGTCCCCGCCCTCGTCTCCGTCCCGGACCCGGTGCCCGTCCCCGTCCCGGCGCCGCTCGGTAACGCGTCAGAATCGACCGCGTCGGCGTCCCCCGCGTCCTTCCCCGCGGTCCCCACGGTCCCCGCGTCCTTCTCCGTACCTTTCTCTCCGCCCGTCACCCCGCTCTTGACCCCGCTCTCGATCTCGTCCGTCGGTGCCCCCGGCATCCCGTCCTCCGTTTCTCCCCCCGCCCTTGCCTCGCGACCGGGGACACCGATCGCATCCCGTTCCGGCGTCCCCGTCACGGCCCTCGTCTGAGGCCCCTCCGCGGGCACTCGTGCCGTCACACCGGTCTGTGCGACGGCCGCCACCACGCGGCTCCCACTCGGTACTTGTGCCGGCCCCTCTGTCGGCACAAGCGTCGGCTCTGGCCCGGTCCCAGGCCGGGCCCCAGGTCCCGCCCCAGATCCCTGCTCAGATCTCGGCTCGAAACCCCACGCGGGCCCTCCCGCCGTCCCGTTCCCCCTGCCGGGTTCCGGCGTCGCCGAAGGCACGCCCACGAACCTGCCGGGAAGCACGACGACCATGCGACAGCCGCGCCCCTGGCGCTGCGGATCGGAAACCTGCGGATCGGAAACCTGCGGTTCAGAAATCCGCGGAGCAGAGACCCGCGCATCAGAAACCGGTGAATCGGACCGCTGAGAATCGGACGCCGTCCCGGAATCACGGCCGGGCTCCCCATCCGAATCCGGCTCGGCCGCGCGGATCGAGCCGCCATGAAGCTCGACGATCTCCTTGGTGATCGCGAGACCCAACCCAGCGCCTCCCGCGTCAGCCGCACGTCCGGCGTCCAGCCGGGAGAACCGCTCGAAGATCCGCGTGCGCTCCGCGTCCGGGATGCCGGGCCCGCGGTCGATGACGCTGATCTCCAGATCGCTCCCCGACGACCGCGCCTCGAGCCGTACCGTCTCGCCGGGCGGGCTGTGCCGTACGGCGTTGTCGAGCAGGTTGGCCAGCACCTGGGCGAGCAGCGCGGGGTCGGCGAGGACCGCCGTTCCGTGCGGCACGTCGCTCTCGACCGTCACCCCTTCGCGCGCGAGGCCGACCTCGTCCGCCGCCTGCCGGCACAACGACGCGAGGTCGAACACCTCCGCCTCCATCGGGCGGGCGCCCGAGTCGAGCCGGGAGAGATCGAGCAGCTGGGCGACCAGGCGCCCCAGCCGCTGCGTCTGGGCGAGCGCCGTGCCGAGCGTGTCGATGTCAGGCTCGGACACCCCGTCGACGACGTTCTCCAGCACGGCCTGCAGCCCCGTGATCGGTGTCCGCAGCTCGTGGCTGACGTTGGCCACCAGCTCGCGCCGCTGCCTGTCGACCTCCCCCAGGTCGGCGGCCATCGCGTTGAACGCCCTGGCCAGCTCGCCCACCTCGTCCCGGGAGGTGGCCGACACCCGCATGCCGTACCTGCCCTTGGCGACCGTCTGCGCGGCGGCGGCCATCTCCCGCAGCGGCCTGGTCATCCCCATCGCGAGCAACTGCACCATGATCAGCGCGAGTACGGCGGCGATCGCGATGCGCACGCCGCGCGACAACCCGGCGTTGATCCCGACCTCGTTGACGACGAAGGCCGTCACCACGGCGAGCACGATCACGATGCCGAGCTTCACCTTGATCCGGCCGAGAAAATCGAGGGGCCGCATGCCCCCACCTCCATCCCAGCGGGCGGTCATGGCCGTACGAGCGCGTAGCCGACGCCGTGAACGGTACGGACGACGTCGGGGCCGAGCTTCCTCCGGAGCGCCCGGACGTGGCTGTCCACGGTCCGTGTCGCGGCCCCCTCGGAGAACCCCCAGATGTCGGACAGCAGGCGCTCGCGCTCGAAGACCTGGCCCGGACGCTCGGCGAGCCGTCTGAGCAGGTCGAACTCGGTCCTGGTCAGCTGCGCCTCGACCCCTTTGACGAAGACCCTCCGTTCGGCGCTGTCGATCTCGACCTCGCCCACCCGGATGACGGCGTCCTCATGGGCGAGCATGCTGGCCCGCTCGACCCGGCGCAGCAGGGCGTCGATCCTGGCCACCAGTTCCCGCATGCTGAACGGCTTGGTCATGTAGTCGTCCGCACCCACGCCCAGGCCGACGAGCACGTCGGTCTCCTCGCCGAGCGCGGTCAGCATGAGGACCGGCACCGGACGCGCCGCCTGCATCCGGCGGCAGACCTCCAGCCCGTTCAGTCCGGGCAGCAGCCGGTCGAGGATCACGACGTCGGGTTCCGCCTGCGCGTAGGCCGCGAGCGCCTCCTCCCCGTCGCGCGCGACGCGCACGTCGAAGCCTTCCGCGACCAGCCGGATCCGTACGGCTCTCGCGATCGTCTCGTCGTCCTCGACCACGAGGACGCGACGCTGCTGGGGGATGGCCATGGCGAAAGCGTAAGACGCCGCTGTGCATGAACTCCCTGCTGAAATGTGAAGATCCTGTGCAATCACCCCGGCCGGGCTCTGGCGAGCCGATGGTTTCGGTCCCTAGTTACGGGTAGTCCGAATATGACCTGAAGGGGGCACGGATGGACCGCCAGACCACACCCGAGTTGATGCACGAGAACGATGTCATCGACTTGCTGATCCACCAGCACGGGCTCATCAGGAATCTGTTCGACGAGGTCGGCAGGAGCCAGGGGAAGGAGCGCCAGGAGGCGTTCAGCCGCCTTGTCCGACTGCTGGCCGTCCACGAGACGGCGGAGGAGGAGATCGTTCATCCTTATGCGCGGCGCAAGCTGATCGGCGGGGACACGATCGTGGACAACCGCCTGCACGAGGAGGAAGAGGCGAAGGAGATGCTCAGCCGCCTCGACGACATGGACGTGACGAAGCCGGAGTTCGCGGAGGAGCTGGAACGGCTCCGCGCGGCCGTCTTCGCGCACGCGGCCGCCGAGGAGCGTTACGAGTTCTCCGAGCTCAAAGCCGCGACCACGGAGGCCGAGCGCCGGGCGATGGCCCTTGGCGTCAAGGCCGCCGAGGCCGTGGCCCCCACCCACCCGCACCCGGGCACCGAGTCGGCGATGAAGAACCTGATGCTCGGCGGGCCTGTCGCGATCATGGATCGTGCGCGCGATGTGATCCGTAAGGCTATGGGCAAGCCCGAGTCGGGCGAGAGCTGATCAGGACCGTCGGCGACCCGGCGGATACCAGGTCCGGACCTGCGAAACCGGCAGGAACAGGCAGGAAGCGAACATCGTGCCTGTGGAGTGGCCTGGTGCACACCGCACAGGCGAGGACGGGCGCGAGCGCGGCGCCGCAGGGCCGGTGGGTGATCGTGAGCCCGGAGCCCGGCGGCGCCGTGAACTCCCGCTGGGCCCAGTGGACCAGGAACGCGAAGACCTCGAAGAAGGCCAGCCCCTTCTCGGTGAGCCGGTAGTCCCCGTCCGATTGGCGAAGGACGCCCCGACCCACGAAGCGGCGGAGCCGGTCGGTGAGCACCGACGGCGCTATCCCCAGCTCCGACTGGAACTCGACGAAGCGCCGCGTGCCGAGGAGCGCCGCCGCCAGGACCGTCGTGCTCCAGCGATCGCCGAGGATCTCCATCGATTCGGGCCGGTAGCCGAACGCATCGGTGCCCGCGTCCGCCCGAGCCGTCCTACGGCGCCTGCGCGGCGGCCCGATGCCGGCGAAGGTGGCGTGCGGCCCCCGTACCGTCTCGGTGTCCCGGGCGCTCACCGGCTTGCCGCACTCCCCGCACGCCAGGTACGGCCTGGCCTCCCCGCCACAGGACTCATGGATCAACGAGGGGCACATCCCGCCGGTCCAGTCACGCTCCCAGGAGTGGATCGCCACGAGCAGCGACCACGTATCGAGTCCCCGGGGCGTGAGCCGGTATTCATGCCGGGTCCGGCCCTCCCGATGGGCGACCGGCGTGAGCACCTCGTGGCCGACCAGTTCCTTCAGCCGGGACGCGAGGACGGAGTCGGCGATGGGCAACCTGTCGCGCCAGCCCGCGAACGTCCTGACACGGAGCACGAAGGCCCGCTGCAGGATCAGGAGCACCCACTGGTCCCCCAGGATCACGAGAGCCTGCCCGATCGCGCTCAGCCCGCGCTCCGGGTCCTCTTCCACGATTCGGGTCCTCTTTCGCTCAGCGTGCCGTCCAGCTTCGCGCGCGGATTCCGCTTCACGCTCGGACTCCGCCCGGCTTGACGCTCGGACTCCGCTTCACGCTCGGCTCTCACACGGATCCCACACGGCTTGACGCTCGGATTCCGCGTGGATTCCGTGTCGCGCTCGGATTCCGCCCGGCTCACGCTCGACGGCGTCGAAACTCCAGCCTGCCCAAGAGTGGGGTTTTCCGCGCAGGCCGCCGGCCCAGCAGGCTTCTTCCCCCATGGGTCCGGCCGGCGGCTGGAACTCGGGGGTGCTCCCGGACGTTCACGTTGCGACGAACTCCGGCAGCGGGGGGCTGCTGGACGCTCCGATAACGAAAGGCCCCACGATGTCGCCACTCGGCAAGTACTACGTTGGCGCGGGAATTGTGGCTGTGCTCGCCATCCTGCTTCCGCTGCCGTCTCTCCTGACCTGGCTGGTCGTCATCGTCGCCCTGGGCGCGCCGGTCGCGGGCTACTTCATGCTCGACGAGTCGCAGCGTGCCCGGCTGCGCAGGGTCCGCCGCCGCGGCATCGGCCGCTGACCCGGCGAACGTCGCCGGGGCGTCACAGCAAGAACAGCCACAGCTGGACCGGTCGAAACAAGACCCGTCCAAGCAGGAATCGCCCGCGGTCCGGTGACCGCGGGCGAACCGCCGTACTCGAAGAGACTCGAGGAGTACGGCCGCACTCCCCGCGTCAGGCGGTGGCGGTGATCAGCTTGCGGACGCGCTCGTTGACGCTGCGCTCCATGACGAACGACAGGAACGGGATCGTCCCCGCGAGCAACACGAGCAACAGGTAGCCGATGGGCCAGCGGACCTTGAGCGCGAGGTTGAGTGCGCCCACCAGATAGATCATGTAAAGAAAGCCGTGGATCGGGCCGACGACGGCCACCATGGCGTCATCGTCGAAGCCGTACTTGACGACCATGCCGACACAGAGCACGAGCAGCATCACGCCGACGACGTACGCCATGACACGGTAGAACTTGAGCGCGGATTCCACGTCGATCATTACCTCTGCTGGGAAACGGTCCTCACACGATATCCGTGCCACCGGCCGGTCCGTCCGGCGGCGTGACGCGGGGCGGCCGGAAGGCCTCGGGCCATGGCGGATCCGCGGCATCACAACCCCGAAACCACCACAGCCGAAAAGGGCCTACGAGCCGTCGGCCACCGGGGCGGCGGACCTGTGCCCCTCCGGCCGTCCGCTCCGTACGGCGTCCCGCACGAAGTGGAACCACATGAAGACGGCGAAGATCGCGAAGATCCACCACTGGGCCGCGTAGGCCAGGTTCCGCCACGAGAAGCCGACGCCCTCCGTCGGCGGCGGCACCACGACCGCGCTGACACCCGCGGGCGGGGCCGGAGCGGTCGCGACGACGAATCCGTCCCGCAGACGGGCATCGGGCCAGACGTTGACGAGCTCGGCCGTCGAGACGGTCGCCACCTGGCCGTCCGGGAGCGGGCCACTGCGCTCCACAGCGTCCGTCTGCTCCGAGGGACGCAGTCGTCCCGCCACGGTCACCGGGCCCGCCGGCACGGCCGCCGCCGGATCCCCCGCCGACGGCACCCAGCCGCGGATGATCGGGATGGTCGTGCCGTCCGCCAGCGTCAGCGGCGTCAGCAGCCAGTATCCGGCGCCGCGCGCGGCCCTTCCGCCGACGGCGTCCACGTCGGGGTGACGATCGGCGACGAGGAGCTGGCCACCGGCGTCGAACGTCCCCGTGGCCGTCACCCGGTGGTTCGCGACCTCCCCGGTGACGTGCCTGCCCACCTCGGCGAGCTTCGTGACGGTCACCGGCGCGGGATCGGGGGCGAGCTTGGGCGCGCCGGACGACTCGAAGACCCCGAGCTGCCATCGCCCCAGGAAGGTGAAGGAGATCAGCACCCCGATCACCAGCAGGTGCAGGGCCACCAGCCGGGGGGCGAACAGGGTACGGAGCATGACTCACACGCTATCCGCCGATGCGGGCGGCCCCGCACGTGGAGGTCCGCCGATTCCCGGCTCGGCTCCTCGATGCTGCGCCTCACTCGCATGCGAACGCAAATCCGACAATTCAGCATCCCGGACGTCCCAAGTGTCGCTAGAGTTTTCGCCATGTCAGAACCTCAGATGGACCCGGCCGGGAACACGCAGGCTTTCCGGGCCTTCGCGCAGAATCAGGACGCCGAGGCGACGCAGAAGCAGCCCTCGCGCCTGCCGATCTTCATCGCCGTGGGCGTTGCGGTCGTCGTGGTACTCGCCGTGGTGATCTACCTGGCAAGCTGACATCCCTTTTACTCGCCGCCGACGACCGCGCCCGTCGGCGGCTTGTTCACGCCCGGGCCGGTGTGAAGCAGTGATCAGGTATGGACCCGCCGACCCTCGGTGACTACTTTGGTCGATGAGTTCGTTGACTCGACTCGAACGCCGCCCGTCGCCGGGGAGACCACATGCCACGTCCGGCCATCACGATCATCGGCTCGGGTTTCGCGGGCCTCTGCATGGCGATCA
The DNA here is from genome assembly GCF_016863315.1 of Planotetraspora silvatica. Classification (GTDB taxonomy): domain Bacteria; phylum Actinomycetota; class Actinomycetes; order Streptosporangiales; family Streptosporangiaceae; genus Planotetraspora; species Planotetraspora silvatica. The sequence continues at coordinate 60,016 of NZ_BOOQ01000059.1, read as the reverse complement.
AGCTCAAAGAGGCCGGTTGGCACGACTTCGTGATTTTGGAGAAGGCGGACGACCTCGGCGGGACCTGGCGGGAGAACACCTATCCCGGGTGCGCCTGCGACGTCCCCTCTCCCCTCTACTCCTTCTCCTTCGAGCTCAACCCCGGCTGGTCGCGGCTGTTCTCCCCCCGCGAGGAGATCTGGGACTACCTCCGCGCATGCGTCGGCAGGTACGGCCTCGCACCGCACATCCGCTACGGCAAGGCCGTCAGCATGCTGGAGTTCGACGACGAGCGGCAGAGGTGGCGGGTCTCGACCGCCGACGGAGAGTCCTTCGAGACCAACGCCGTCGTGTCGGGCGTCGGCGCCCTGCACATCCCGTCGTTCCCCGAAATCCCTGGACGTGAGCGGTTCACCGGCCCGGCCTTCCACTCGGCCGAGTGGGACCACTCCGTCGATCTGAACGGCAAGCGGGTGGCCGTCATCGGAACGGGGGCCTCGGCCGTCCAGTTCGTTCCGGTCGTCGCCGAGCAGGCCGCCCGGCTCCACGTGTTCCAGCGCACTCCTCCGTGGGTCCAGCCCAAGCCCGACGTCGCCGTGTCCGACCGCATGCGGCGGGCGCTGCGCGTTCCGGGGGCCGCGAGAGCCGTACGGAACTCGATCTACTGGCTGCTCGAGACCCGCGCCCTGGGCTTCACGGTGGATCCCGCCCTGATGAAGGTCCAGCAACGGGTGGCCGAACGGCATCTGGCCCGCCAGGTCGCCGACCCGGTGTTGCGCGCCAAGCTGACGCCCGACTACACGATCGGCTGTAAGCGCATCCTGCTGTCCAGCGACTACTATCCCGCCCTGACCAGGGACAACGTGGAGGTCGTCACCGACGGCATCCGGGAGATCAAAGAGCGGTCGATCATCGACGCCACCGGAGCCGAGCACGAGGTGGACGTGATCGTCTACGGCACCGGGTTCAAGGTCGTCGACGCTCTCAACGACCAGCGGATCGTCGGCAGGAACGGCCTGAAGATCCAGGACGCCTGGCGGGACGGGGTCGAGGCCTACCTCGGCGTCAGCACCGCCGGTTTCCCCAACCTGTTCTTCCTCCTGGGGCCCAACACCGGTCTCGGCCACACCTCGGTCGTTTTCATGATCGAGGCCCAGGTCCGGTACGTCATGGACTGCCTGCGCCTGCTCTCCCGGACCGGAGCGAGGGCTCTGGACGTCCGGGAGGAGGCGCAGCGGACCTACAACGAACGGCTCCAGCGACGGCTCGACCGCCTCGTCTGGCACAAGGGCGGCTGCACGAGCTGGTATCTCGACGAGCACGGCAGGAACCGGGCCACCTGGCCGGGCTTCACCTTCGAGTACTGGGCGAGGACCCGGAAGGTGAAGCCCGAGGTCTACGAGCTCATCGGTCCTTCCCGGGCGAGGGGCTGAGCACCAGCGCGCTGCCCCCTCCGCGCCGCAGCGGCTCGGCCACCGCCTGGATCTTGCCGTGGCCGAGGAACTCCAGACCCGTCGCCGCGCCGATCTCCCCCACCGGCGGACCGGGAACCAGGGAGAACGAGTGGCCGAGCGCCGTGAGCTGCGGGCCGTACCGGTCGATGAAAGCCTGCTCGGCCTGCGTGGTCGGCGTGTTCCGCTGCGAGGCCCTGGGCGCGGCGATCGCCTGCGGCAGGGTCATCCCGAAGTCGAACCGGTTGACGAGGATCTGCAGCACGGTCGTGATGATCGTCGCGCCGCCCGGCGAGCCCACGGCCAGCAGTGGCCTGCCGTCCTTCAGCACGATCGTGGGGGCCATCGACGAGCGCGGCCGCTTGCCGGGCGCCGGGAGGTTGGGGTCGCCCGGCGCGGGACCGAAGGTGAAGTCGGTCATCTCGTTGTTCAGCAGGATCCCGCGGCCCGGCACCACGATCCCGGCGCCGCCGGTCTGCTCGATCGTGATGTTGTAGGCCGCCACGTTCCCCCAGCGGTCGGTCACCACGAGGTGGGTCGTCTCCGGCCCCTCGGCCTTGTCCGGAGCGGCGGCAGGCCCGGTGGGCCCGGCGCCGGAGCACCGTGAGTACGCGCCGTCGGGCGAGCCGGGCAGGGCGGGGTTCGGCATGGCCGTGGCGCCGATCAGGCAGGCCCGTTCCTTGGCGAAGGCGTCGGACAGCAGGCCGTCGAGCGGCACGTCCACGTACGCCGGGTCCCCCACGTAGGCGTTGCGGTCGGCGAAGGACAGCCGCGAGGCCTCCAGGTACTCGTGCAGCCCCACACGCCGTCCGAGGCTCGGCACCGCTTCGAGGATGTTGAGCGCCTCCGCCACCGTCGAGCCACCCGACGAGGGGGGCGCCATGCCGTACACGTCGAGGCCCCGGTAGGAGACCTTCGTGGGCCGTCGTTCGAGCGCGCGGTACGCCTTGAGGTCGGCCAGCTCCATCAGGCCCTGCCTGACGACGCGGGTCGAGCCGGGGGTGACGGGCGGTTTCTTGACCGTCGCGACGATCTCGGCGCCGAGGCCCCCGCCGTACACCCAGGACGGGCCGCGCTTGGCCAGCTCGGTGTAGGTCCTGGCGAGGTCGGGGTTGCGGAAGACGGACCCGACCGGCGGCGGCTGTCCCCCGGGCAGGTAGAGGGCGGACGTGGTGGTGAAGTCGGCGAACCGGGCCGCGTTCTGCACGGTCTGGTCATAGAACGTCTGGTCCACGACGAAGCCGTCCCTGGCCGTCTCGATCGCCGGGCGCAGCGCCTGGCCGAGGGACAACGTGCCGAACCGGCGCAGCCCGAGGTCCCACTGCGCGACGCTTCCGGGAACGCCGACGGAAAGGCCGCTGGTGACGGCGTCCGCGAAGGGGATGCCCTCGAAGACGGAGGAGGTCATCGCCTTCGGCGCGGTCTCCCTGCCGTCGATCGTGGTGACCCGCTTCGCCCTGGCGTCGTAGTAGACGATGAAGCCGCCGCCCGCCAGGCCGGCCGAGTACGGCTCGGTCACTCCGAGCGTGGCGGCCCCCGCGACGGCGGCGTCCATGGCGTTGCCGCCCTGCCTGAGCACGTCGAGCGCGGCCTTGCTGGCATCCAGGTCCACGGTGGCCACGGCACCGCCGTACCCCTCGGCGACCGGCTTCTTGACGGAGGACGGGGCCTGCCACGAGGTTGTCGTCTCCGCGGGGTGACGATCCCCCTCGGCCTGGGCGGGCGGCGCCACCAGGCCGATCAGCATGACCAGCCCCAGCGGCGCGACGACTGCGCTCCTCATGTGCGACCTCCACGACGTGGGCGATCACTCCAGCATGACTGACGACGTCAGATCCTGTACGGAAATGTCCACATCCGGACGAGGGCCGGGGCTACTCCTCCCGTCGTACGAGGCGGTGCCGCGCCAGGAGGATGTGCTGGTCAACCGGATGGCCTAGCGTGCGTGATGTGCGCTCCAGGTCCCAATGGCTCCACCGGGTCGATCTCGTCCTGCCCGTCGTCGTCGGCGTGATCCAGGTCGCCGGGACGATTGGCGCCCAGCACGTGCAGCTCTCGATCGCCGATCTGGGCCGCGCGCCGCTGGACTGGCGAGGATACGCGCTGCTGCTCGCCGGTCCCCTGGTCATCGCCGCCCGCCGCCGCCTCCCGGTCGCGGCGATGGTCGTCACGCTCGTCGCGACCTGCGTCTACCTCCTTTTCGACTTCTCCTACGGGCCGGTCTTCCTCAGCCTGGTCATCACCCTGTTCACCGCGGTGACGTCAGGCCGCCGGCGGGCCGCCTGGCTGGGAGCGGCCGCCTTCTTCCTGTTCATTGTGGTGTACGCCGGCTGGCTCATCCCGAACCCCCGCGGCTGGTTCCACGACACCGCGTTCGCGGCGTTCCTGCTGCTCACGATGACGGTCTCGGAGTTCGTCCGGATCCGGAGGGAGCGCCTCGCCGAGCGTGAGCGCGTGGCGCGGGAGGAGTCGAGGCGCCAGGCCAGCGAGGAGCGGCTGACCATGGCGCAGGAGCTCCACGACGTGCTCGCGCACAACATCTCGCTGATCCACGTGCAGGCGGCCACCGCCCTGCACCTGCTCGACGAACATCCCGAGCAGGCACGAACGGCGCTCACCACGATCAAACAGGCGTCCAAGGACGTCCTCACCGAGATGCGCGGCGTCCTGAGCCTGCTCAGGGAGGGCGCGCCCCGCTCGCCCACAGCCGGGATGGATCACCTGGGCGAGCTGGCCAAGCGCAGCGGCCTCCCGGTCACGGTGGAGATCACCGGATCCGTCCGGCGGCTTCCCGCGGGAACCGACCGGGCCGGTTACCGGATCGTCCAGGAGTCGCTGACGAACGTCTCCCGGCACGCCCCCGGCGCCAGCGTGACCGTCCGCGTCTCATACGGCCCCGGCGAGTTCGGCATCGTCGTGGAGGACGACGGTGCGGGGGCGGCTCCCGCGATTTCCGGCCTCGGCAGCGGGAACGGCATCCCCGGCATGCGTGAGCGGGCCGCGGCGCTCGGCGGGTCGCTGAACGCCGCGCCCCTGCCCGGTGGAGGTTTCCGTGTGGAGGCCGTCCTTCCCCTGCCCGACGACCCGGCGATGGAGTCCATGTGATCAAGGTGCTGCTGGCGGACGACCAGGCTCTCGTACGGGCCGGCTTCCGCGCCCTGCTGGACGCGCAGGAGGGCATGACCGTCGTCGGTGAGGCCCCCGACGGGGCGGAGGCCGTGCGGCTGGCCCGGGAACTGCGGCCGGACGTGGTGCTGATGGACATCCGCATGCCGGGCATGGACGGCCTCACGGCGACCCGCCGCATCGGCGAGGACGCCGAGCTCGACGCCACGAAGATCATCATGTTGACCACGTTCGAGCTGGACGAGTACGTCTTCGAGGCCCTTCGAGGCGGGGCCAGCGGCTTCCTGGTCAAGGACACCGAGCCCGCCGAGCTGATCCAGGCCGTCCGGGTGGTGGCGTCGGGCGACGCGCTGCTGTCCCCCGGTGTCACCCGCCGGCTCATCGCGGAGTACGCCTCCAGGGCGAAGGAGCCCGGAGTCGGCCGCCGCCTCGACGTGCTCACCGATCGGGAGCGGGAGGTCCTGTCGCTGGTCGGCACCGGTATGACCAACGACGAGGTCGCCGGCAGGCTCTTCATGTCCCCCGCCACGGCCAAGACCCACGTCAGCCGGGCGATGACGAAGCTCCACGCCCGGGACAGGGCCCAACTGGTCGTCATCGCCTACGAGTCCGGCCTGGTCAAGCCCGGCTGGCTCTGACCCGCGGGCGCCGGGGTGAGCGAAGTGTTACTGGTCGCCCCCGGACCGCCACGTTACGTTGCGGGAAAGCCCTGGTTCGAGGAGGACCGCGTGAAGTCCATCGCACGATTCTGCGGCAGTTGCAGCTGTGGCTGCCCCGAGCTCTTCGTAGATCTATCGGCGCCGGCCGAGCGGCAAGTCGTGATCACCGACGACTTCGGGCAGCGGGTCGAGATGAGCCTCGACCAGTTCGGCTCGATCGTGGAGGCCGCGAAGTCCGGCACTCTCGACGACCTGGCCCTCGTCCACTGAGGGCCGTCCGCGCCTGTCATCGCGAGAGATATCACGGGAGATGTCCAGCGGGCCCGCCGGGGCCCGTTGACAAAGGACTTCTTAATTACGCTCCGTAGTCACAACATCACGTGCCACCCTGGCTCCCATGACAACACTGGGAGCTATGCAGGCGGCGGTCCCGTGGCCTGACGTCCCGGTCCCGCGCAGCCCGGAGCCCGCGGATCCCTTCGAGGCGAAGCTGCTCTCGACGGCCCGGGCGGGCGACCCGGATGCCGCGCACCGTCTCGGCCGCCTCTACGCCGAGCGCGGTGACCGGTCCGCCGCCCGGCACTGGTGGGAGCGGGCCGCCCGGATGGGCAACGTCGACAGCACGTTCAACCTGGGCCTGTGGCACCAGCGGCACGGCACGACGGAAGAGTCCGTGGGCTGGTTCGAGCTGGCCGCCACGACCGGCGACGCCGAGGCCGCGATCTACCTGGCCACGCTGCTCCTGGAGCGCCGCGGCGACGTCGCGGGCGCCCGGAGCTGGTTCGAGCGGGCGGCCGCGGACGGCTCATGCGTGGCGGCCCGGCGGCTGGCGCTGCTCTGCGAGGACATGGGAGACACCCTCGGCTCGCGCGACTGGCACCGCAGGGCGGCGATCGAAGGCGAGCTGGAGTCGGCCTACGACCTGGGCTTCCTCGGTTACTCGGCGGGCGACGAGAGCGAGGCGCGTCACTGGTGGGAGTACGCGGGACGGGCGGGTCACGCCGACGCGGCCTACCACCTCGGCCTGCTTCTCCACGCCGCCCGCGACCCTGAGGCCGCCGAGACGCTCTATCGGCTCGCCGCCTGGCAGAACCACCCCCGCGCGGCCTTCGCGCTCGGCGGCCTCTCGCTGGCCAAGCGCGATCTCCGTACGGCACGGGCCTGGTTCGAGCGGGCGGCGCACGCCGGTCGCGTCGACGGCCAGCGCATGGCGGGTTTCGTATGCGTCGAGCTGGACGACCGTCCGGCGGCCGCCCACTGGTTCGCGCAGGCGGCGGCCGCGGGCGACGCGGAGGCGGCCTACAACTACGGCCTCCTGCTCGTCGCCGAGCACCACGATCTGGACGGCGGCCGGCACTGGCTCGCAGAGGCCGCGACCGCCGGCCACCACAGGGCGGCCGCGGAGCTGCGCACGCTCCAGACCGTGACCGGCGGGCCCGAGCAGCCGGCGGGCCGGCCGTGCGAAGCGCGGGCCGCGAGCTGGGACCACCCGACGGAGCCCGAGCTGACCGCCCGGGCCGAGCTCGCGGTGGCAGCGGGCCGCCGCAGAGGCGACGCGGTGGCCGACACCGCGGATCTGATCGAGATCCTCGGCACGTGGGATCTGATCACGCGCGGGCTGGCCGAGCGGCACGACCCGGTCATGTGGCTGACCGAGACGAGTGGCCTGCACGCTCCCGCCGTCGAGCACCTCTGCTCGGTGCGGGCGACCCTGCTGAAGCCGGGCACGGCTCCATGGCCGGCTCCGACCGAGGTCGAGCACGTGCTGACGACGGCCCGCGACCTGCGCAGGCGCCTCGGCCTGCGCTAGTCGACGGGTTCAGACGCGTTCCGGCGGATTCGGACGGAATCAGGCCGCGAGGATGTCGGCGACCGGGGTGAACGCGACGCCGTGCGCGACGGCCACGGGCTCGTTCGTGAGCACACCCGCGTGGGTGTTGAGCCCGAGCTGGAGCGCGGAGTCGGCGCGCAGCGCCTCCCGCCAGCCCCGGTCCGCCAGCTTGACGGCGTAGGGCAGCGTCGCGTTGGTCAGGGCGAAGGTGGAGGTGTTGGCCACCGAGCCCGGCATGTTGGCCACGCAGTAGAAGATCGAGTTGTGCACCGTGAAGGTGGGCTCGGCGTGCGTGGTCGGCCGCGAGTCCTCGAAGCAGCCGCCCTGGTCGATCGCGATGTCGACGAGGACCGAACCCGGCTTCATGCGTGACACCAGGTCGTTGGAGACCAGGGTCGGCGCCTTCGCGCCCGGGATGAGGACCGCGCCGATGACCAGGTCGGCCGCGAGCACGGCCTGCTCGAGGGCGTAGGCGGTGGACACGAGCGTCTTCAGGCGGCCCTGGTAGATCGCGTCGATGAACCGCAGCCGGTCGATGTTGACGTCGAGGATCGTCACGTCGGCGCCCATGCCGACGGCGATCTGCGCCGCGTTGAGGCCGGACACGCCGCCGCCGATGACGACGACCTTGGCCGGGGCCACTCCGGGGACGCCGCCCGGCAGGACACCGCGGCCGCCGTTGAAGCGCATCAGGTTGTACGCGCCGACCTGGGGCGCCAGACGGCCGGCGACCTCCGACATCGGGGCGAGGAGCGGCAGGGTGTTGCCCACCTGCACGGTCTCGTAGGCGATCGCGGTGGTCCCCGCCGACAGCAGCGCGTCGGTGCAGGGCCGCGAGGCGGCCAGGTGGAGATAGGTGAACAACACGAGGTCGTCACGGAGCCTGCCGTACTCCTCGGCGATGGGCTCCTTGACCTTGAGCACCATCTCGGACTCGCCCCAGACCGCGTCGGCCGTGTCGAGGATCTTGGCACCGACCGCGAGGTACTCCTCGTCCGTGATGTGCGACCCGAGACCCGCGCCACGCTGAACGTGGACGTCGTGTCCGTGACGGACGAGTTCGTGCACACCCGCCGGGGTGGCGGCGACACGGTACTCGTGGTTCTTGACCTCGGCAGGCACGCCGATCTTCATGGGATGAGTCCTTTCGGCTTTCTCGGTACGGCCCGGCGCCGCCGGGGGCGCCTGGCCGTACCACGCGGATTGTCAGAGACGGGCCCAGGCCTCGGTGAGGACGGACCGGAGAATCGACTCCATTTCGTCGAACTCCTTGGGGCCGCAGATGAGCGGCGGCGCGAGCTGCACCACGGGATCACCGCGGTCGTCAGCCCGGCAGTACAGACCGGCTTCGAACAGGGCCTTGGACAGGAACCCGCGGAGCAGCCGCTCGCACTCCTCGTCGTTGAAGGTCTGCTTGGTCGACTTGTCCTTGACGAGCTCGATTCCGTAGAAGTAGCCCGCCCCGCGGACGTCGCCGACGATCGGCAGGTCGAGGAGCTTCTCGAGCGTGGCGCGGAACACCGGCTCGTTGGTCGTGACGTGGCCGAGCAGGTCCTCACGCTCGAAGATGTCGAGGTTGGCCAGGGCCACGGCGGAGGCCACGGGGTGGCCGCCGAAGGTGTAACCGTGGGCGAACGTCTCGTCCCCGTGCCGGAACGGCTCGAACAGCCGCTCGGACGCGATCATCGCACCGATGGGCGCGTACCCGCTGGTCAGGCCCTTGGCGCAGGTGATGATGTCGGGAACGTAGTCGAACTTGTCGCCGCCGAACATCGTGCCGAGGCGGCCGAAGGCGCAGATGACCTCGTCGGAGACGAGCAGCACGTCGTTCTCGTCGCAGATCTCACGCAGCCGCTGGAAGTATCCGGGCGGCGGGGGAAAACACCCTCCGGCGTTCTGCACCGGCTCGACGAAGACGGCGGCGACGGTGTTCGCGCCCTCCATCTCGATGGCCTTGCCGACCTGGTCGGCGGCCCAGCGGCCGAACGCCTCGGGGTCCTTGTCGAAGCCGGGGAAGCCGGAGATCTCGTCGGCGCGGTAGAGGTTGGTGTTGGGGACCTTCAACGCGCCGGGGACCAGCGGCTCGAAGGCCTCCTTGAGGCTGGGGATGCCGGTGAGGGACAGAGCGCCGTGCGGGGTGCCGTGGTAGGCGATCGAACGGCTGATCACCTTGGTCTTGAGGGGCTTGCCCTGGGTCTTGAAGAACTGCTTGGCGAGCTTCCAGGCCGACTCGACGGCCTCGCCTCCGCCGGTCGTGAAGAAGACCCGGTTCAGGTCGCCTGGGGTGAGCTCCGCGATTCTGGCCGCCAACTCGGCGGCCTTGGGATGGGCGTACGACCAGAGCGGGAAGAAGGCCAGCTCCTGGGCCTGCTTGGCGGCCGCCTCCGCGATCTCCGCGCGGCCGTGGCCCACCTGGACCACGAACAGTCCGGCGAGGCCGTCGAGGTACCGCTTGCCGTGAATGTCGTAGATGTAGGCGCCCTCGCCCTTCACGATCATCGGCACTTCGGTGCCTTCATGGGAACTGTGCCGGGTGAAATGCATCCACAGGTTGTCTTGTGCGGCTTTGAGAACGTCCGGGCGCGTCATCGCAACCTTCCCTCAGGCGATAGGTGCTCTGCACAGTCTGCATGCCGTTTACGGAGTTTGCCAAGTGATTACGTGGTTGCAGTATCCAAGAAGTTCGGAATCCGCGATATCGCCATGTAACCACAACGAAATCCGTGAGGATCAATTCTCGCCTCGGCCTGGCCGTACGGGCGGGGGGCGTCACGGGATGTGGTGCAATGGGCTCACCCAACGGCCCAGCGCGCCTCAAACCACCTACATTCGGGAGAAAACGCCGTGACACCTGCGGAGATCGAAAAGGCCGTCGAGGCGGGAATGCCGCAGGCGATCGAGGACCTCACGAAGCTCGTGTCGATCCCGTCCGTCGCGTTTCCCGGGCATCCGGAAGCCCCCGTGCACGAGGCGGCCGCGGCCGTCGCGGAGCTGCTGCGCTCGGCCGGTCTCCCGCACGTCGAGCTGATCCCCGTCGAGGGCAGCTTCCCCGCCGTCTACGCCACCGCTCCCGCGCCTCCCGGCGCTCCGACCGTGCTGCTGTACGCGCACTACGACGTGCAGCCCTCCGGTGACCTCGCCCTGTGGCGGACCCCGCCGTTCGAGCCGACCCTGATCGGCGGCGCGATGTACGGCAGGGGCGCCGCCGACGACAAGGGCGGCCTCATCGCCCACATCGCGGCGCTGCGTGTCTTCCAGGGCCGCTTCCCCGTCGGCCTGAAGGTCATCGTCGAGGGCCAGGAGGAGTACGCCGGCGAACGGCTCGAGGCGCTCGTCGAGTCCGACCCCGAGCTCGTGCGCGCCGACGCGATGGTCATCGGCGACGTCGGCAACCCGAAGGTGGGCGACCCCGCACTGACGACCATGCTGCGCGGCATGGCCGCCTTCACGGTCGAGGTCCGGTCGCTCGGCGACGCCGTACACAGCGGATCGTTCGGCGGCGCGGCCCCGGACGCCCTGTCGGCGCTGATGCGCATGCTGACCGCGATGCACGACGACAACGGCGACGTCCGGGTTCCGGGCCTGGGCCGGGGGACCTTCCCCGGCGAGAGCTCCTCCGAGAAGGAGTTCCGCGCGACGGCCGGCGTTCTCGACGGCGTCTCCCTGGTCGGCTCCGGGTCGATCGCCGACCGGGTCTGGGCGTCCTACGCCATCACCGTGACGGGGCTCGACGTGCCCAGCGTGTCCGGTGCGATCAACGCGGTGCAGGCGGTGGCCCGGGCGCGCGTCACGATCCGGATCCCCCCGTCGGGTGACTCCGCGACCGCGCTGAAGGACGTGACCGCGTTCCTCGAGGAGGTCGCCCCCTGGGGCGTCCAGGTGTCGTTCGCCGACATCGTCACCGGCTCGGGCTTCCGCGCCGACGAGGGCGGACCCGCGCGGGCGGCGATCGAGAAGGCGATGGAGCAGGCCTTCGGCCGCGCGCCGCGTGAGGTCGGCCAGGGCGGGTCGATCCCGCTGGTCGCGAAGCTGGCCACGCTCCACCCGCAGGCGGAGATCCTTCTTTACGGGGTCGAGGACGAGGACGCCTCCATCCACGCACCGAACGAGCGGGTGGTCCTCGACGAACTCCGCCGGATCATCACGGCCGAAGCCCTCTTCCTCGCCACCTACACCCACCTCTGACGGATGAGCAGAACCCGGGGTGAACAGAACCTTGGGGTGATCATGCACACCTTCGGCCGGAGGGCGTCCCACCTGCGACGCCCCCGGCCGTGATCATGCACAGGTTCGGAAGAACGGCCTCTGACCTGTGGCGACGCTTGTCGTGATCATGCACAGGTTCGGGGAAATACGCCCCTACCAGCATGAACGCGTTCTGTGATCATGCACGGTTTCGCCAGCCATGCCGCCGACCAGGCGATTCACATCCCGTGATCATGCACGGCCTCCGCAGTCACCGTACGGACGACTTGTGCATGATCACGGCGGGCATTCAGGCCGACCGGGGGCGACTTCCCCGAATCCGCGCATGATCACGTTGGGGATATCCGCAGGTCGGCGAGCGTCTTTCCGAAGCTGTGCATGATCACGGCGAGCATGTCAGCAGGTCAGTGGGCATCCTTCCGAAGGTGTGCATGATCACGCCCAAGGGGTGGGGGGAACCGGATGGTCATGCGTTAGCCGGACGAGATGATCGGAAACTAACGTGGATCGCGATACGTCGGGAAAGATGCCGACAATCTCGTTCTCCGATGCTCATCCAGTGGAGGAAGCGTGTACCCCCCAGCGCAAAAGCGCCGCAGCTTCGCTCCGTTCATCATCGCGATCATCCTCGCGGGCGCCCTCATCGTCGGACTGCGCGTGCTCTTCGGAGGGTCGGACGCCGGCGGCTCGGCGAACACGCAGGACCCGTCAGGCTCGCAAGAATCGTCGAGCGCCCAAGGGGCGGCCTGCGGCGACGACGGCGTCAAGCTGAACGTCGTGGCCTCGAGCGAGAAGGCGGAGGTCCTGCGCACGATCGCCGACGCGTACAACGGCCGCGAGGTCGGCGGCCGCTGCGTCGACGTGGTCGTGACCTCCAAGGCGTCAGGCGACGCGATGCAGGCACTTGCGCGCGGCTGGGACACCCGCAGGGACGGCCCGAAGCCGGACGTGTGGACCCCCGCGAGCGCGGGCTGGGTCAGCCTGCTGCAACAGCGGGTCGCGGTCAGCGACCAGGCCAGCCCGATCCCGGCGGAGAACCCCACAATCGCGACGTCTCCCCTGGTCATCGCCATGCCCAAGCCGATGGCCCAGGCGATCGGCTGGCCGTCGAAGAAGGTCGGCTGGACGCAGATCCTCGATCTGGCCAACGATCCGAAGGGCTGGGCGAAATACGACCACCCCGAATGGGGTCCCTTCCGTCTCGGCAAGACGAACCCGAACTACTCCACCTCCGGGCTGAACGCCACGATCGGCGCCTATTTCGCCGCGACGGGGTTGTCGGGGGACCTGTCGAAGCAGGACGTGGCGAACGCGAAGACGCGAAAGTTCGTCAGTGGCGTGGAACGGTCGATCGTCCACTACGGCGACATCTCGCTGACGTTCCTGTCGAACCTCCAGCACGCGGATGACTCCGGCACGGCCATGTCGTACATCTCGGCCGTGACCATCGAGGAGAAGTCGGTCTGGGACTACAACCAGGGCAACCCGACGGGCGACCCGAAGACCCTCGGCCAGCACGCCAAGCCCAAGATCCCGCTCGTGGCGATCTATCCCACGGAGGGCACACTCTTATCGGACCATCCGTACGCCGAACTGACCGGGCTCGATCCGGCCAAGAAGGCCGCCGCGGACGACTTCCTCAAATACCTGCGTTCGGACGGCCAGCGCGAGTTCGCGAAGTACGCCTTCCGCTCGTTCGACGGGAAGGCCGGCGACCTCATCACCGCGGCGAACGGGCTGGACCCCAAGGAGCCCGCCACCACGCTGAGCGTGCCGGCTCCCGACGTGCTGGACGAGATCCTCAAGAGCTGGGGCGAGTTGCGCAAGCCGGCCAACGTCCTGGTGGTCATCGACACGTCCGGGTCCATGGGGGCGGCGGTCCCCGGCACCGGGAAGAGCAAGCTCGACCTGGCCAAGCAGGCCGCGGTCAACGCCCTCTCCCAGTTCGGGCCGAACGACAAGGTCGGCCTGTGGATGTTCTCCCTCCGCCAGGACGGCAACAAGGACTACCGCCAACTGGTCCCGATGAAGAAGATCGCCAAGGACGAGCTGCGCAGCCGTATCCGCGACCTCATCCCCAACGGCGGCACCGGCCTGTACGACACCGCGCTGGCGTCCTACCAGGACGTGCTGAAGCGGCAGAGCGATGACACGATCAACGCCGTCGTCCTGCTCACGGACGGCAAGAACGAGGACAACAACTCGATCTCCCTCGACGACCTCCTCCCCGACCTGGGCACGGAGGCGGGACAGGACACCGTCCGCCTGTTCACGATCGCGTACGGCGCGGACGCCGACCTGGACGTCCTGAAGCAGATCTCGCAGACCACCAACGCCGCGGCCTACGACTCCCGTGAACCGGGGAGCATCGATCGGGTGTTCACCGCAGTGCTCTCCAATTTCTGAGCCAGGAGCCCTCCTTGTCCCGCTTCAGTGACGAACTGCGCGACCCCTGGGGACTGCTCATGGGCGCCACCGCGGGCGGCGTGGCCTGGGCCGTCAACGTGCACCCGGTCGCCGCCGCCGGCGTCGGCGTGGCCGTTTGGCTGGCCAAGTCGTTCGCGTCGGCGTGGCAGGCCGCCGGAGGCGAGAGCCGTACCGAGCCGGTGCAGTTGCCGGTCACCAAGGGCAGTCCGGAGGAGGCGTGGTTACGGCGCGCCGAGCGGGCGGCGGACGGCTTCGGCGACCTGACGGCCTCGATGCGGGGCCGGCTTCTCCTCGACCGGATCGCGGCCATGCGCCCCCAGGTCGACGACACGGTCGCGACATTGCGGCGGCTGGCCGGGCAGGCGTCGGTGACCGGCTCGGCGCTCGCCCGTTTCGACCCCGGCTTCCTGCAGGCCGAGCGCGTACGGCTCGAGCGGGCGCGCGCGTCGGCGTCGGCCGACGTGGCGGGCGACCTGGACCGGTCGATCGCGTCGCTGGAGTCACAGCAGCAGGTCCATGACCGGTTGTCGGCGACGCGGGCACAGGTGCTCGCCAGGCTCGAGTCCGGCGCGATCGACCTCGAGGGCCTGGTCGCCCGGGCGGTCGAGGTGTCGGCGATGACCGCGACGTCCTCGGCGGCCGACAGCGGAACCCGTGACCTGGACGACCTCGTCTCCGAACTGGAGCTCACCCGGCAGAGCCTGCACGAGGTCGAGCAGGCCACCCGCGAGGACCTCGGTCAGGCCCCCTGACCTGGGCGTCGCCGATCAGGCCCCCTGACCTGGGCCGCTTCGGTCAAGCCCCCGACCTGGGCGTCTCAGGCGGCCAGCAGGCGGTCGAGCTCGGCGGGTCCGGCGTTGCCCCCCGTGCAGACGACGGCCACCTCGCGACCGGCGAACTCCTCGCGTACGGACATCAGGCCGGCGAGCGCGGCCGCGCCGGCCCCCTCCGCCAGCGTGTGGGCCTCGGTGAGGAGCATCCGCTGGGCGCGCCGGATGTCGTCGTCGCCGACCAGCAGGAAGTCGGCCAGCCCGTCCCGCATGACGGCCTGGGGCGTCGCGAAGGCGGAACCGGTCGCCAGGCCGTCCACCACGGTCTCGCACGGCCGGGTCACGAGCTCTTTCGACGCCCAGGAGTCATGGGCGGCCGGCGCCGAGGCCGACTGCACGGCGATCACCCGGCAGCGGGGCGCGAGCGCGGCGGCGACCAGGCATGCGGCGGCCGCTCCCGTGCCGCTGCCGACGGGCACGAAGACGGCGTCGAGCCCGGGCCGTGCGGACAGGATCTCGAGGTAGAGCGTGGCGACTCCCGCGATGATGTCCGGCTCGTCGGCCGGGCTGATCAGGCGTCTGTCCTGGTCGTCGGCCAGCGCGCGGGCGTGGTCCGCCGCCTCGACCATGGTGGCGCCCGCGACGGTGACCGTGGCGCCGAGTGCCTGGACGGCGGCGACCTTGGCCGGATTGGGGTTCTCCGGCATCACGATCGAGCAGGCGACGCCGTACAGCCGGGCCGCGTAGGCCACCGACTGCGCGTGGTTGCCGGTGGAGTACGCGACGACTCCCCGGGATCTGTCGGGCATCCGGGCCAGCAGGTTGATCCCCCCGCGCACCTTGAAGGCGCCGGTGGGCTGGACGTTCTCGTGTTTGACCTGGACCCGCGCCCCCACGATCGAGTCGAGGACGGGATAGGACCACATGGGCGTCTCGGGCAGATGCCCGGCGATCAGCCGCCGGGCTTCCAGCACGTCGCGGAGCTCTGTCACGTACCCAGGGTGGCGTTCGATCGTGGCATAGGTCCAACTGAAGTCATCTCGTCAATCGATAGATGGCATTGATAGGTTTCGCGGCATGCTCGACATCGTACGGCTGCGGGTGCTGCTCGCCGTGTCGAGGACCGGTTCTGTGACCGCGGCGGCCAGGGAACTCCACTACGCCCAGCCCTCGGTCAGCCACCACCTCGCCCGCTTGGAGGCGGAGACCGGGGCGAAGCTCGTCCAGCGCGTGGGCCGCGGCATCCGGCTGACCGAGGCCGGCCGCCTGCTGGCGGAACGGGCCGCCGAGATCCTCGGGCGGCTCGACTCGGCCTCGGCCGAGCTCGCGGCCCATGTCGGGTTACGCGCCGGCCGGGTACGGCTGGCCGCCTTCCCCTCGGCGCTCGGCACCTTCGTCCCCGAGGCGGCCGTACGGCTCGCGCACGATCACCCCGGCCTCGACCTGCGCCTGGCCGAGGCCGAGCCGCCTGAGGCGTTGCGCATGTTGCGGGCCGGCGACGTGGACGTGGCGGTGGTCTTCCAGTACGGCCCTCACGGCGCGGCCGAGGGGGCCGGGCTTCGGACGACGCCTCTGCTCGACGAGCCGAGTCTGCTCGTCGTACCCGGCTCCGGGCCGCCCGCGACGGCGCTGCGGGACCACGCGGAGTCGCGCTGGATCGCGGGCTGCGATCGGTGCCGCGCCCACCTGCTCGATCTGTGCGCCCTCGCCGGATTCGAGCCCCGCATCTCGTTCACCACGGACGACTACGTCGCGGTCCAGGCCATGGTGGCCGCGGGCCTGGGCGTGGCCGTCCTGCCGAGGCTGGCGTTGTCGGCGCATCGTCACCCGGGCGTCCAGGTGACCGAGCTGCCCGGGTCGACGCGGCGGGTGTTCGCGGCGACGTACGGGGAGCCGCCCGATCCCCCCGCCATCGCCGCGCTGCTGGCCGCGCTCAGGTGAAAAACGGGATGCCGGGACCGGCGGTCACTTCGTACCATCGCGACCATGCCACCGATTCCGACGCTCGCCCTGTTCGCGGCCGCGACCCTCGCTCTGCTCCTGGTACCGGGACCCGCAGTGGTCTACATCGTGACCCGCAGCGTCGCCCAAGGCCGGGCGGCGGGGCTCGTCTCGGTGCTCGGGGTCCACGCCGGCTCGGTGGTGCACGTGACCGCCGCGGCACTCGGCATCAGCGCGCTGCTCGCGGCGTCGGCGACGGCCTTCGCGATCGTGAAGTACCTGGGTGCGGCCTATCTGGTCTACCTCGGCATCCGCAAGCTGATCAAACGCTCCGCTGCGGAGGAGCCCTTCGAGATGCGGCGGGCGTCCCGGTCCCGGCTGTTCGGAGAGGGGTTCGTCGTCAACGTGCTCAACCCCAAGACGGCGATCTTCTTCCTGGCGTTCCTCCCGCAGTTCGCCGACCCGTCGCGAGGACCCCTGGCGCCGCAGATCGTGGTGCTCGGGCTCATCTGGATCGTGCTCGGAATGGCGAGCGACGGCAGCTACGCCCTCCTGTCGTCGGCTCTGGCCGGGCGGCTCCGCCAGTCGGCCCGGGCCCGGCGGCGCCTGGACGTGGGCAGCGGAGTGGTCTACCTGGGCCTGGGAGCCGTCGCCGCCCTCACCTCCGAATCCGCGTGATCACCCGCCGTGATCATGCACGGGTTCGACGAGGCACCCCCTGACCTGCCACTCCCCCGGGCGTGATCATGCACAGGTTCGGAGATTGCCGGCCTGACCAGCGCAAACACCGGCCGTGATCATGCACACTTTCGCTGATTGGCCGGACGACCTGCGCTGATTCAGTTCGTGATCATGCGCACATTCGCGCAAACCCGCGACCAGCTGGCCGTACACACTTCGTGATCATGCAAGTCGGCATTGCATGATCACGAACGACGAAACCCCTGGTCGGCCGACGTTTCCCCGAATCCGTGCATGATCACGAACCGAGAACCCGCTGACCAGACGCCACCCCACCGAACCCGTGCATGATCACGGCCGGTGTTCGCGCTGGCCAACGGGCATGCGGACGAACCTGTGCATGATCACGCCGGGGTGGGGGGTGGGGTGGTGGCGGATTGGGCGATCTGCTTGGCCCATCGGTAGTCGGCCTTGCCGGCCGGCGACCGGAGTACTTCCTCCACGAACGCATACGTTCGCGGCACCTTGTACCCCGACAACCTCTCCCGGCAGTGGGTGTCCAGTTCCTCCCACACGGGAGCGGTCCCCTCATACGGCTGGACCACGGCCGCCACACGGGAGCCCCAGCGGTCGTCCGGTATCCCGGTGACGACGGCGTCGAAAACCGATGGATGCCCCTTCAGCACCGCCTCGACCTCCTCGGGGAAGACCTTCTCCCCGCCGGTGTTGATGCACTGCGAGCCCCGGCCGAAGATCTGGATCGTCCCGTCTTCTTCCACCATGGCCATGTCGCCCGACAGCAGCCATTTGATGCCCTCGCCGTCAGTCACGAACGTCCGCTCGGTCTTGTCCGGGTCGTTGTAGTACCCGAAGGCGATGCGCCCCGACCTCGCGACCATTCCCATGACTCCCGAGCCCGGCTCGACGGGCCTGAGCTTCTCGTCCAGTACGGCGATGCCCGCATCGGCCTTGGGCTGGTACTTCAGACCGGCCTCCGGAGTCGACCCCGCGACTCCCGACGCCGTGAAGCCGGACTCCGTCGACCCGAAGCTGTCCATGATCATCGAGTGCGGCAGCAACTCCTGCAGCCGCGCCCGGACCGTGCCGCTGAGGATCGCCCCCGTCGAGCTGACGACGGCGAGCGAGGACAGGTCGTACGCCCCGGTGGCGATCTCCTCGGCCAGCGGACGGGCCATCGCGTCGCCGGTGATGTTGATACTGAGGACCTTCTCGCGCTCGATCGCCCGCAACACGGCGACCGGGTCGAACTTGCGGACGTAGACCATGGTGGAGCCCATGCACCAACACAGGAACGTCCCCATCTGCGCCGCGCCGTGCATCAGCGGCGGCGCGGCCATCATGACGATCGGGTTGGCGTTGCGCGCCTGCTCGATGACCGACTCCGGCGTCTCCAGCGGCGCGCCGTACGGGTTGCCCCCGCCGAACGCCATGAACAGGTCCTCGACCCGCCACATCACGCCCTTGGGCATGCCGGTGGTCCCACCGGTGTAGATGATGTAGATGTCCTCGCCGGTCCGCGGTTCGAACCCTCGCGTCGCCGGTTGCGCTTCCAGGGCCTCGCCGTACGGCACGGCCTCCGAGATGGCGGAGTCGCCGCCGACGGCGATGAGGTGACGCAGCGCGGGAGCTTCGGGAGCGGCGGCGGCGACGCGGCCGTCGAACTCGACGTCGAACAGCAACGCCACGATGTCGGAGTCGCGATAGAGGTAGACCAGTTCCGCCTCGACATAGCGGTAGTTCACATTCACGGGCACGGCCCGGATCTTCAGCGCCGCGAGCAGCGCGGTGATGTACTCCAGCCCGTTGTAGAGCTGGATCCCGACGTGTTGCCCGCGCCGTACACCCTGGGCGGCCAGGTGATGGGCGAGGCGGTTGGCCTGTGCGTCGAGTTCGGCGTATGTCATACGGGTGTCGCCGCAGACGACGGCCACCCGGTCCCCGATCGTGTCCGCGAACCCTTCGAAAAGGTCGGCGTGATTGAACTCCATACGAGGGACCTCTCTCCCGGGGCCTGGCCGATCAGGGTTTTTGCGCTCCGACGATCCACATGGCGAAGAATTGCGCCCCTCCGCCGTAGGCGTGGCCGAGGGCCGTACGGGCGCCGTCGACCTGATGCTCACCAGCCATGCCTCTGACCTGCTGTGCCGCCTCCGCGAACCGGATCAGGCCGGAGGCGCCGATGGGGTTGGAGGACAGCACGCCGCCTGAGGCGTTCCACGGGATGTCGCCGTCGAGGGCCGTGCTGCCGGCCTCGGTGAGCTTCCATCCCTCGCCTTCGGGGGCGAAGCCGAGGTTCTCCAGCCACATCGGCTCGTACCACGAGAAGGGCACATAGACCTCGGCGACGTCGATCTCCCTGCGCGGATCGGTGATGCCGGCCTGGCGGTAGACATCTGCCGCGCAGTCCTTGCCGGCCTGGGGGCTCACCGTGTCGCGATCGGCCCGGGCCATCGGCTCGGACCGCATGGCCGTGCCGTGCACCCAGGCGGGCGTCCCGGTCACCTTGTCCTCGGAGGCGAGCACCATCGCGCAGGCGCCGTCCGACGACGGGCAGGTCTCCAGATAGCGGATCGGCTCCCACAACATCGGGGTCGACTCGACCATCTGCCGGTTGATCCCGGGGATCCGCAGGTGGGCGTAGGGATTCTTCAGGGCGTTCTGCCGGTCCTTGACCGCGACCAGCGTGCCGATGTGGTCGGGCGCGGCCGATCTGCGCATGTACTCGCGGATGTGCGGCGCGAAGTACCCGCCCGCGCCGACGACCAGCGAGGCGTTGAACGGCAGGTGCGTGGACAGGGCCCAGGTCGCGTTCGACTCCGACTGCTTCTCGAAGGCGACGACGAGCACCCGGTCGTGCACGCCGCCCTGGATGAGCGAGGCCCCGACCAGCGCCGTCGACCCGCCGACCGATCCCGCGGTGTGCACGCGCGTCATCGGCTTGCCCGCCGCGCCCAGGGCGTCCGCGAGGTACGCCTCGGGCATCATCACGCCCTCGAACAGGTCGGGGGCCTTGCCGATCACGACGGCGTCGATGTCCTTGAACGTCAGGCCCGCGTCCTCCAGTGCACGGAGGGCGGCCTCCCTGACCAGGCCGGCGATGGAGACGTCACGCCGCCTGGTCTGGTAGCGCGTCTGGCCGACGCCGATGACGGCACAACGGTTACCCACGGCAGCACCTCGATTGCATGATCACGATCGACGACTTCCCAGCTCAGGGCGTGAATTCGCGAACTTGCGCATGATCACGCCAGGGGTTTTCGCAGGTGGGACGGCCTGATCACGAACCTGTGCATGATCACGGCGAAAAGTGGGGGGCATGGGGGTTCAGGCCTCCAGGACGGTTACGAGGTTGTGCTGGAGGCAGGGGCCCGACGTGGCGTGGGCGACGGTACGGCCCGCGCCGCCGTCGAGGATCCGCGCCGCGGCCTCGCCGATGCGGATCAGCCCCGTCGCCATGACGGGGTTGGCCGCCAGCGGGCCGCCCGAGGGGTTGACCACGGTCTCCGCCGGCAACTCGAGCGCCTCGCGGAGGATGAGCTCCTCATGGCTGAACTGGGCGTGCAGCTCCGCGACGTCGACCGGCCCCTTGCCGACCCCGGCCGCCCGGCCGGCAGCCTCCGCGGACGGCGACCGCGTGAGATCACGCATGCCGAGGTAGTGGGGCTCGATCCGGTGGGCGATGCCCGTGATCCAGGCGGGACGCTCCGCAAGCTCTCGTGCGAGGTCGCCCGCGGCCAGCACGATCGCCGCGGCGCCGTCGGTGATCGGCGCCACGTCGTACGGCCTGAGCGGCTGGACCGCGAACTCCTCCCCGGAGGGGTCGTCGAGGTCGAGGGCGCGGGGGTTGTTCCGGCCGTCCGCGCGGCTGCGCCGTACGATCTCGTCGAGCTCGGCCCGGCCCGCGCCGTACGCGCTCGCCTGCAGGGCGGCGAAGGAGACCTGGTCGAGACCGAGCGGCGCGAGATAGTACGGGTCGAGCTGCAGGGTCATGATCTCCCGGAGGTCGCCCATGGACGACTTGCCGAAGCCGTAGACCAGCGCCGAGTCGACGTCCCCGTGCTGGAGCCGCACCCAGGCCTCGTACAGGGCCCACGCCGCGTCCATCTCGACGTGGCTCTCCGAGATCGGCGGCCAGGCGCCGAGGGCGTCCAGCGCGGAGACGAAGGAGAACGGCGCACCGGCCAGGTAGTCACAGCTCCCCGAGCAGGTGAACCCGAACCTCGACAGGCCGGACCGTTCCTTGACCTCCTGGATCACCGGGTGGATCAGCTCGAAGTCGGTCAGTCCCTCGTCGTGGTCGGTGTGCTCGGTCTGGGCGAAGGCGATGACCGCCACCTCACGCATACGGCTCCTCCCCTCACAGCTCGACGTCCGGCTCGCCCGTGGGGGCGAACCAGCGGATGTTGGCCATCGACAACGTGCGTTCCTCCGGCGGCGCCCAGACGGCCCTGACGCGCATGCCCTGACGCACCTCGTGTGCGGGCACGTCGGCCACCAGCGCGATCATCGGGACGTCCGCCCCGTCGAGCTGGATGTAGGCCGACACGAAGGGCACCTCGGGCGCCCGCGGGTCGGGGAGGTTGTTGATCGCGAAGGTGGTCACGGTGCCGGTGTCGGGCAGCTCGACCTCTTCGGAGATCGCCGAGCCGCACTCGGGGCACGACGTCCGGAAGGGCACGTAGACCTTGTCGCAGTGCGTGCAGCGCCCGGCCAGGAAGACGCCGTCGCGGACACCCTCCAGGAATCGGCTGAGCGACCGGCCCGGCCGGACGCGGTACTCCATGCGGATGGGCGCGACCATCGCGGTCACTTCAGGAACAAAGCACGAAATATCGGTTATGTGGCCGATGCGGTCCGCCTCCGGCTTCCACCGGGGACGGACGCGCAGCCCCGGGCGCATCGCCTTGGCATCGTCGGCGCCGACCGCGTGGACCAGCGCCGTGTCCGCGCCGTCCAGCTTGATCAGCGCCCAGGCGAACGGCCGGTCCAGCGGATGGCCCTTCCTCGGCGACTCGACCCAGGCCCAGCTCATCACGGTTCCGGCCGGGCCGACCTCGACGTAGTCGCCGGTCACCGGCTCCCCCGTCTCCGGTTCGTATTCCAGCGGCGGCACGAGCACCCGGCCTTCGGCGGTGCGCACGCCGACGATGCGGCCGTCGCGCAGCTCCGTCAGGAAGCGCCCGATCACCGGCCCCGTCGTCCGCGTGTACCCACCGGGGAACTCGAGTGCGTGCTCGGCGACCAGCGGTTCAGATGGCACGGTCACGGCCCTCCCAGTACGGGTCACGGAGTTTGCGCTTGAGGAGCTTGCCGTTCGGCTCGCGCGGCATGTCCTCGATGAAGTCGACGGTCTTGGGCCACTTCATCCGCGACAGCCGGCCTTCGAGCGTCCCGAGGATCTCCGCGGCGAGCTCGGGCCCGGGGTCGTTGCCGGGCATGGGCTCGATGACCGCCTTGATCTGCTCACCCCACTCGTCGTCGGGGATGCCGAAGACGGCGACGTCGGCGACCTTGGGATGGACCATCAGCTCGTTCTCGATCTCGGCCGGGTAGATGTTGGTGCCACCCGAGATGATCATGTCGGCCTTGCGGTCGCACAGGAACAGGTAGCCCTCGTCGTTGAGATAGCCGATGTCCCCGACGGTGAAGAAATCCCTGAGTCTGTTCGCGGCGGTCTTCTCGGGGTCGCCCTTGTACTCGAAGCGGCCGGCGCCCATCTTCATGTAGATCGTGCCGGGGGTCCCCACGGGAACGGGCTCGTGGTCGTCGTCCACGATGAGCAGTTCACTGATCGGCCAGGACGTGCCGACCGTGCCAGGATGCTTCTTCCAGCCGTCCGGGGTGGCGAGGGTGCCGCCGCCTTCCGTGGCCGCGTAGTACTCGTAGACGCAGTCGCCCCACCACTCGAACATCGCCCACTTGACCGGGACGGGACAGGGCGCCGCCGCGTGGATCATCCAGCGCAGCGTGGAGAGGTCGTACTTCGACTTGACCTCGTCGGGCAGCGCGAGCAGCCGCTTGAAGTGCGTGGGGACCATGTGCGAGTTGGTCACGCCGTACCTGGCGCACAGCCGCAGCGTCTCCTCCGGATCCCACTTGTCCATATAGACCAGCGTGTGGCCCATGTGCAGGGCCGATCCGCCGAACTGCGTCACGGCGGTGTGGTAGTTCGGCGAGGTGACCAGGTGCGCGTTGGGCGGCCCCGGGGTGATGCCGAACAACGCCAGCAGCCCCGTCATGAGCTCCGCCGAGTCGTCCGGATCCAGCCCGGTGAGGGCCCGTCTGACGCCCTTGGGCCGGCCCGTCGTGCCCGACGTGTAGTGCATCGTGGCGCCGGCCGTACGGTCCTCGGGAGCGGAGTCCGGCTGCCCCGCGGTGAGGTCCGCGACCGGCCTGAAGCCGTCGATCTCCCCGAAGGAGAACCGGCGCTCGGGCTCGACCTCCTCCGCGGCCCTGACGGCTTCCACGGCGTACCGATCGTGGGCGAAGAAGGCCTTCGCCTCGCTGTCGGCCAGGATGTAGGCGATCTCCGGCCCCGTCAGGTGCCAGTTGACCGGCGTGTAGTACCAGCCCGCCTGCAACGCCGCCAGATAGAGCGTGAGCCCCTCCACGCCGTTGGGCATCAGGCCGCAGATCCCGTCTCCGGCCTTCAGGCCGAGTTCACGGAGGCCGTGGACGAGCCGGTTGGCCCGGGAGAGCAACTCCCCACCCGTGTACTCGACGCCGTCGGGATCGATCGCGGCGATCCAACCAGGATCCGCCTGCGCAAGCCTCCAGAAACCCAGCGAGCCCATCGGAACTCCCTTGCCCGGTGTCGTCTGACATCCCCCGGATCGCCGCAGTGAAGCACGTTCTCGTTCTATCGACAAGCCCTGGCATTACTGGGGGGTTACGAACAAGAATCTGTTCTAGTTCGTAGTCCGCAGACTAACCCGGCCCGACCCTGCCGAGCAATCGCTTGATCAATTTTGGAGAGTCTCCATGGAGCTCCTGTCAATCAGTACGCCGCACTGCCGCGTCGAGCGCGACGGCCACGTCGTCGTCGTCACGATGGACCGCCCGGAGGCCAGGAACGCCCTCTCCATGGACATGCTGGTCGGGCTCGCCGACGCGTGGGCCTACATCTCCGCCGAACCGGACGTGCGCGTGGGCATCCTGACGGGCGCGAACGGGACGTTCTGCGCGGGAGCCGACCTCAAGGCCATGGGCACGCCGTCCGGTGACCCGCGGGTCCTCCAGCGCGCCCAGGAGATCCCCGACGTCCACTGGAAGGGCCTGCTGCGCGACAGCGGCGCCCTGCCCACCAAGCCGATCATCTGCGCGGTGGAGGGCTACGCGGTGGCGGGCGGCACGGAGTTGCTCGTCGGCACGGACCTGCGGATCGTGTCCGAGTCGGCGACCCTCGGCCTGTTCGAGGCCCGGCGGGCGCTGTTCCCGATGGGAGGCAGCGCCGTACGGCTGCCGCGCCAGATCCCCTACGCGTTCGCGATGGACGTCCTGCTGACCGGACGGGCCATCAGCGCGCAGGAGGCGCTGTCGATGGGGCTGGTCAACCGGGTCGTGCCGGACGGCCGGGCGCTGGCGGCCGCCCGCGAGACGGCCGACCAGGTCGCGGCCTGCGGCCCGCTCGCCGTGCAGGCGATCCTCCGGACCTACCGCGAGACCCTCGGCATGGCGGAGGGGGAGGCGCTCAAGGTGTCGGACACCATCGGCTGGCCGGTCATCGGCTCGCAGGACGCCAAGGAGGGATCGCTGGCGTTCCGCGAGAAGCGCCCCGCCGTCTACCGCGGCGAGTAGAGCGGCACGGCCCGCACCGGGTCCGCCGCCCTACCCCCGATCCGCGGGCTGCGGCGAGTAGGGCGTCACGCCCTGCCCTGGATCAGCGCCCGCGTGCCCGTCGTGCGCCAGCGCTCTCCCGTCGCGTCCAGGCCGGCCGACACCTCCTCGGCGACGCCCACGAGGACGTCGGACTTGAGGGTGCGCAGCGCGACCACCGGTCCGGGGAAGTACGCGGTGACCTCGGCGAACGGGATGTCCGACGGCCACATCCTGTCGCCGACCAGCCTGCGGTAGTTGAGGTCGCCCTTGGTGATGGTCAGCGACGCCGCGGCGAAGTCGTCCCGCAGGCTGTCCGGCATGTCGCTGTAGGGCAGCGGAGCGCACGCGAAGGGGTGGGTGCGCAGAACGAGACGCCCCGACCTCAGGGCCTGCCGGAGACGCACCCCGGCCTTGCCCGCCTCGCCCGGCGCCCCGGACAGGCGCCGCAGGCCGGCGAGGACGTCCGCGGGCGTGGCGTCGGAAACGAAGTACGGCTGCGGCTTGACGTGCAGGACGACCTCGGTGGCCAGTCTCCGGGCGAGAAGGTGGTCGATCAGGGCCAGGTCGGGCAGCAGTTCGCGGCCGGCGTTGTCCGCGACGACGCAGATCGTGCCGGGAGGACCGTCGTGGACCAGCGACCACAACAACTCGCCGTCGTCCACGACGAGGTCGGCCGCCGTGTCCTCTCCGAGCTCCCCGGTGATCTGGAAGGTGAGGTCGGCGCGGTTCCCCCACAGGGACGCCAGCAGCAGCGCCGTCTCCTTCTCCCGCTGGGGCAGCGCGGCGACCCGGTCCAGGCTCGCGAGTTCCTCGTCGACGATCGACCCCGTGAGCTCGGCCTGCTTGAAGGGCTCGAAGGGGTCGACGCCCCGCCACGGTCCCTCCGCGAAGTAACCCGTGGCCTCGAGCAGTCTGCGGTAGAAGAAACTCTCCGCCCAGAGGAACGGCGCGTCCGTCCACCGCCCGCGAAGGTAGTCGCGCCCCCACGTCAGCCAGGCCGCGAAGTCGTGGGCCGAGGCGTCGAGGGGTTGCATCTTGTCGGCGATGGCCTCCTCGAGCAGCCGGTCGAGCGCCTCGAGCCGGTCCGGCGAGTACGGCAGGGCATCCCTGACCTGCCGGACGAGCGCCGGATGCCGGTCGCGGAAGACGCCGAGCGCGTACGCCCCGGGGACGTTGCCCAGGATCGGCGGCGCGCTCACGGCCGCCCCCTGCCGGTTCCGCGCCGCGTCACCGGACGGCGCCGGTGTCCTGTCGTCCATCTCTACAGCTCCCCAGTCCGGCGCCCAACGGTCCGCCTGCATTCCATCAGAACGGGAGCCGCGGGCACGGCACCGCCCTCACCAGGGATGGGAAGAGGAGATCACGACGGCTCCACGGGGGCCGGTTCTCCCACGGCGATGGCCTTCACGCAGGTTCCCCCACTCACCGTGAGCGACAGTGAGCGGACGGCGGAGCGCACGGGGAAGTACACGACGCCGTCTCCCCGCTTCAACGGCAGGGTCAGCCGCCGCCCGTCCACCGTCGCGCTCGCCGTGGTGTCGACGAAGGCCGCATACCCCAGGCCCGCGACCGTCAGCGGCCCGCCGTCCGTGCTCAGCGGCAGGTCGACCACGCCGCCGATCGTGGGGAAACACGGCAGGCCCGCGGGAGGACCGAGCAGACCACCCCCCTTGATCGTCATCTTGACCAGATCGCCCTTGTCGTCGAAGACACGGGGCTCCGTGGCCGGCTCGGGGGCGCGCATGCTGTCGACGGCCCATCGCGGGGCCACGGGCGCGAGCACACGGGAGGTGAGGTCGGTGAGGCCGGTCGCCGGGATCGGCATCTCCATCGGCACGTCGGTCGGGTAGATGGCCGTGCCGGCGGGCGCGGCGGCGAGGGCACGGGCCGCGTTGCCGATGTAGGCCCGCTGTTCCGTAGTGTCGATCAGCTTGCCGAACGAGCTGGCCGACAGGATCGACAGGGCGGCCATCGCCCCCGCGAGCACGCCGGCCGTCGCCTTGACGGCGGGCCCGGACGGCGGCTTGATCAGATAGGTCCTGTTCCCGTTCCCGGGAAGGTCTCGTACGGGCAGGAACGCGAGGGCGAGACACACGGCGAGCACGGGGGCCGCGTCCGCGACGTACCGCAGCTCCCATCCGGACCACGCGGTGGCACGGCCCAGCCAGGTGAACAGCGCGTCGGCGACCAGCAGCCAGGTGAGCAGGACGAGCCAGGCCCGCCACGCGCCCCGGCGGAAGATCAGGCTCGCCACGACCGCCAGCGCCCACACCAGCCAGGCGAAGCCGAGGAGCAGTGCGGGCGGCGCGGCGTTCGCGAAGTGGCCCGCGCCCGGCTGCCAGCCGGCGGGGCCGCCGACCGCCCCGGTGAGGAACGTCTCGCCGATCACCCGCCCGATGTACGGCAGCAGCCCGATGCCGCGCTCGACGCCCACCGGCACGTACGAGCTGGCCGTGGCACCCGTGACGAGGTAGCACGCGCCGTACCCCGCGAGCAGGAGTCCGTGCAGGACGAGCAGGATGCGCTGCCGCAGGAGCAGCCGGAGCGCGTCACGGAGACCGCGGACCCCGGGGACCACAAGAGGCGCCGCGAACAACGTCACCACGACGAGCAGCAGCGGGATGACGGCCGCCTTGATGAAGAAGAGCAGGCCGAATGCCGTCCAGGCCACGGTCCGCAGGCCCGACTTGAGCGTCCCCTCGCGCAGGTGACGGACGTGGGCGTACAGCGCGCCCGCCACGGCGAGCTGGAGGGTGACGCTGAGCATGGCCGCCGAGTACCAGGCGACCGCGGGCACCGTCAGCGGCGAGAACAGGTAGAACGCCAGCGGCACCAGGATGGCCGGCCTGTCACCGAACAGCAGGCGCAATGTGCGCAGGACGTAGACATAAGCGCCGACCTGCATGAGGAGCACGACGGACCAGGTCAGGACCCAGTTGTATCCGGCCGCCCAGGTGAGGATCCACGTCAGGAACAGGCCCCCCGGCATGAGCTGGCCGTACACCGGCTGGGTCAGGTAGGACCAGCCGGGCGGTCCCTCCGTGGCGAGCGCGACGAAGCGGAAGTCGTCGACGCTGTACCAGGTGGCCCGCAACGCGACCACCTGGCAGACGACGGACAGGGCGATCATCGCCCAGGCCGCGCCCGCGACCTTCTTCCCGCGCCGCCACGTCGGCGGCGTGATTGTCGGCGACACCGCCCTCAGCCCTCCGTGGCCGGCACGGCGACGCCGACGACCCCACTCGTGACGCAGAGGTCCTGCGTCGTGGTGATGCGCATCTCGGTGTCCTTCGCGCGCGTCATGAAGTACATGCTGTGGGCGCCGGGCGGAAGGGTCACCGCGACCCTCGTCGTGCCCACGAGAACGGTCGCCGGTCCGCCTGCCGCGCGGAGGTAGGAGAAACCGGCGAGGGCGTAGTCGCCCTTGGTGGCGATCGGGAGCGTGAGGGTGCTGCCCATCCGCGGGAAGCATTCGCCGCCGCTCGGCCGCACCTGGCCGGCGTAGGGCTTCAACGCGGTCAGGTTCCCGTCGCGGTCCAGCACCTTGGGGTCGGCCGACGGCTGCGGGTCGCGCATCATCGCGCGGACGGCGGGCGGCGCGAGCGGGCCGAGCACGTGCGAGCTGAGGTTGGCCTCCCCGAATCCGTAGAACACCACGTCGTCGGGCAGCGCCTGCGGATACAGCTGAGTGCCCGGGGGGAGGGTCGCGAGAGTCCGCTCGGCCGTCGCCAGGTAGTTCCGGTCACGATCCGCCCTCGCCTCGAAGCCCGTCGTGTAGCGCTCGACGGAGACGAACGACAGGAGCAGGCAGGCGCCCGCGAACACGCCGCCGGCGGCCGCGGCCCTGCCCGCGGGGAACACCCTCCTGTACGGCTCCCGCTCGCCCTGGACCGGAAGCGTGGCGAGGGCGAGACACAACGCGAGCGCGAGCGCGGCGTCGGCGAGATAACGCGGTTCGAGGGCCTGTGAGGCGTACTGCCCGCGCCCCAGCACGACCGGCACGAAGTCGACGGCGACCAGGTAGACGATCAGCCCCGCCCACGCCCACCCTGCGGACCTTCGGCACCGCAGGGTCACCACGAGCAGCGCGGCGAAGGCCAGCCAGGACGACAGCAGCAGCAGATCAGGGGGGACGGCCCAGCCGCCGAACCAGTCGATCGGGCCGCCCAGGGCGAGTGCGGGGAAGACCTTGCCCAGCAGCGTCCCGGCGAAGGCGGCGGTGTCCGCGAAGGAGGGAAGCCCGACGGGCTGATCCGACGTGTCGAGGCCGAGCACGAAGAGGACGGCGCAGGCCGCGAGGACCACGGCGTAGACCAGCCAGACCCGCAGGTGGCGGACCAGTGCCGTCCGCACGCCGCCGAAGTATCCCGCCGTCACCATGAAGGCCAGCAGGGGGAAGGCGCCGGCGGCCTTGAGGAAGAACGAGCCGAGGGCCACGAGGAACCAGCAGGCGGCGGCCACGACGTGACGTGTGCGCCCGCTGCGCAGGTAGAGGACGTGCGAGGTGAGCGCGAGCGCGAGGGCGAGTTGGAGCGGCACGGCCTCGAGCCCGGCCGCCCACCACAGCAGCGCGGGCACCGTGAGCGGCGTGAAGAGGTACAGCCCGAACGGGACCAGGATCGCGCGACGCGGTCCGAACAGGACCCGGAGCAGCCGGTAGACCGCGAACGACGCGGCGACCTGCAGGACGAGCAGCACCGACGCGGCGAGGACCCAGTTGTACACGTCGGCGCGGGAGACGGCCCAGACGACGGCGAACCCGACGGGAAGCAGCTTCGGGCCGTACATCGACGTGAGGTAGTCCCACCCGAAGGGGTGCTCCATCGCCCGGACGATGTAGGCGTAGTCGTCGCCCCAGAAGTAGCTCCGGCCGAGCAGCACGCCCTTCCACACCAGCTGGATCGCGACGAGCGTGAGCGCGACGATGCTCAGCCCGTGACGCCGGAGGAAGCCCGCGCCCATCCAGGAGGGGAGCGCGAGCTCCACGACGACTTCTCCCCCGCTCGCGGCCTGCTTCGAGGTCGCCACGTGTCTCCCGCCCGTTTCACCGAATAATCGTCCAAAGACGATTTAGTCGACTTCGGCGCTCGCGGGCGAGCACACGAGGATAACGTTTGGCCTCGCACGACTCAGGGGGAGCCGGAACCCTCAGTCCGTCGTCATGCGGTCGAGTCGCTCCATCGCCTCGATGTACTCCTCGACCATCTCGAAGACGACCTGCCTGGCCGGCTTGACCTGGTTCATCGAGCCGATGATCTGCCCCGCGGGGAAGGTGGCGAGCTCGGCCGCGGTGGAGTTGCCGATCCGGCGCAGCGCGGGCGACACCAGCATGTACTGCAGCGGCATCGGCAGCGTCCCCGGCGACTCGGCGGACTCCCAGGCGTCGGTCCACTCGTTCTTGAGCAGCCGGGCGGGCTTTCCGGTCCAGCTCCGCGACCGGACCGTGTCACGCGAGGTGGCCTCCAGGATGCGCCGCTTGGCCATCTCCGGGGTGTCCGCCTCC
Source organism: Planotetraspora silvatica (assembly GCF_016863315.1). Classification (GTDB taxonomy): domain Bacteria; phylum Actinomycetota; class Actinomycetes; order Streptosporangiales; family Streptosporangiaceae; genus Planotetraspora; species Planotetraspora silvatica. Next base: position 29,603 of record NZ_BOOQ01000059.1, on the reverse strand, counting down.
TCGACGGTGAGCCAGATGGACCCGGTCCACACGCCTTCTGCCCCGAGCGCCATCCCGGCGGCCATCTGGCGGCCGCCGCCGATGCCGCCCGCGGCCAGAACGGGCACGTCGACCGCGTCGACGACCTGGGGGATCAGCACCATCGAGGAGATCTCCCCGGTGTGCCCGCCCGCCTCGGTGCCCTGCGCCACGACGACGTCGACGCCCACCTCGACCTGCTTCATCGCGTGACGCGGAGTGGAGGCGAGCGCGGCCACCTTGACGCCCTTCGCGTGCGCGAGTTCGACCACGTCGGCCGGCGGCGGGCCCAGGGCGTTGGCCAGCAGCGCGATGGGGTGTTTCAGGGCCACCTCGACCTGCGGCCGCGCGGTCGCGTCCGTCCAGCCGAGCAGCACCTTCCCGGGGTCGGCCCCCGTCAGGGCCGGCACGTCGTGCTTGGCGAGCAGGTCCTCGACGAAGGCCCGGTGTTCCGGAGTGATCATTCCCTGCAATCGGGCGACCAGGTCGGCCGGAGAGTCGAGGCCGAGGTCGGCTCCGGCATAGGAGGCCGGCATGACCACGTCCACGCCGTACGGCCGGCCGCCGACGTGCTCGTCGATCCAGGCGAGCTCCACCTCGAGCTCTTCCGGCGTGTAGGCGAGGGCGCCGAGGACTCCCATGCCGCCGGCGCGGCTGACCGCGGCGACGACATCCCGGCAATGACTGAAAGCGAAGATCGGTAACTCGATGCCGAACATGTCGGTGACGCGGGTCCGCATGTCTCGACTGTACGACCGGACGCCACGAAACTGCAACGTGTTCTACAACTATGATTTTCGGGGTCCTACCACCCGGTAACCACGGGACGAGAGCACGATGATCAGACAACAGGAACACGTTTCAAACAATGCCCCGGACCTGCGGTCCATCTCGACGCACAATCGCCCCGGCACAATGGGTAAATCCTCGACGAATATGAGTCAGATTTCGTGACATAACGGGATTGCGGCCATACCACCGGGGTCGTAGTTTCCCGGTATGGATCTGGAGCTGCGCCACCTCAAGATCGTGCGAGCGGTCGCCGAGTCCGGCAGCGTCACCAAGGCCGCCACGCGGCTCGGACTGGCCCAGCCGTCCCTGACCGCGCAACTCAAACGGATCGAGCGCACCCTCGGAGGTCCCCTGTTCGAGCGTGACCGCAACGGCGCCAGACCGACACCGCTCGGCGAGATGGTGTTGTCGCGTGCGCGGGTCCTGCTGCCCGCCGTCCGCGAGCTCCAGGAGGACGCGGTGCGGTTCGCCAACAAGTCCGAGGACATCCCCGGATATCGCATCGGGGCCACCCACGGGCCGATACTCGGCGGGCTCGTCGAGCGTCTCACCACCGCCCATCCCGCCACCCCCGTGACCACCCGCACGTCATGGTCGGCGCAGGAGCTGACCTCGCTCGTGAGCTCGGGCAGGCTCGACTTCGCACTGGTCGGGACCTGCGGCGACAGCCCGCCGCCGCAAGCCGAGGCGATGAGCTGGAGCACGGTGGCCGCCGATCCCGTCTTCGTCCTCCTGCCCGAAGACCATCCGCTCGCGGAAGAAAAGGAGCTGGAGTTGTCCCGGCTCGCCGGCGAGAGCTGGGCGGTCGCGCCGGGCGACGGGTGCTTCGCCGACTGCTTCGCCGGCGCCTGCGCCCGGGCGGGCTTCGTCCCCCTGTCCATCTACGAGACCGACGTCGCCACCTGCCTGCACCTGGTGGGCGTGGGAAAGGCCGTCGCACTGTGCCAGGCGACCTTCCAGCTGACGGCAGGTCTCGTGATGATGCCGCTGGTCGGTACACCGTTGCGCTGGCGTCACCTGCTCGGCTGGCACGACGACTCCATCGCGGCGCGAGTGTCGTCGTCCGTCGTCCACCACGCGCGGGCCGCGCACGCCGACACCGTACGGCGAAGCCACCGATACGCCGACTGGCTCGTCGCCCATCCGCAGTTCAGGGCCATTCCATAATTCGGCGGTAGGGGTCATCTGATAGATCCACACACGGCATGGGCTCGGTTACCTTGGCGGCACCCCCCCAACCACCCAAGGAGAGCCAATGCTCCACAGACGCACGGTCATCGCCGGATGCGCTCTGGTCATCGGCGCCATCACCGCGATGGCGTCACCCGCGGCCGCCGCACCTGCCCCTGGCGCCGCCCCCGCAATCTCCGCTTCCGCCGTCAAACCGCCGCCCGGCATGCTCGACGCCATGAAGCGCGACCTCAACCTCAGCTCCGAGCAGGCCGAGTCGCGACTGCTCAACGAGGCCCACGCCGGTGCGGTCGAGCCCCGGATCCGCAAGGATCTCAAGGACACGTTCGCCGGCTCGTGGCTGGCGGGAGACACCGCCTCGACGCTCGTGGTCGCCACGACGGACGCCTCCAGCGCCGCGGCCATCACCGCGTCGGGCGCCCAGGTCAGGACGGTCGACCACAGCCTCGACGCGCTCAACGCCGCCAAGGAGACCCTGGACCGGCACGCCGCCAGTGCGCCCAGGACCGCGCCCGTCTGGTACGTCGACGTCCGGAGCAACCGCGTCGTCGTCCTGTCCTCCCAGCCCGCGCAGGCCGACGCCTTCGTCGCCGCCAGCGGCGTGGACAAGTCGCTCGTCCGGATCGAGATGTCCAACGAGCAGCCCCGCACGTACTACAACGTGCGCGGCGGCGACGCGTACTACATCAACAGCTCCTCCCGCTGCTCCGTCGGCTTCGCCATCACCCGCGGCACCACCAACGGTTTCGTGAGCGCCGGTCACTGCGGCCGCGCGGGGAACACCACGACCGGCTTCAACCAGGTCGCCCAGGGCACCTTCCAGGGCTCGTCCTTCCCGGGCAACGACTACTCCTGGGTCGCCGTCAACAGCAATTGGACATCCGTCCCCTACGTCAACAACGGCAGCGGCGGCAACATCACGGTCAGCGGCTCCACCGTCGCCGTCGTGGGCGCCTCCATCTGCCGCTCCGGCTCCACCACCGGCTGGCACTGCGGCACCGTCCAGCAGCTCAACACCAGCGTGACCTACTCCCAGGGCACCGTCTCCGGCGTCACCCGCACCAACGTCTGCGCCGAGCCCGGCGACTCCGGCGGCTCCTTCATCTCCGGCAGCCAGGCCCAGGGCGTCACCTCCGGCGGTTCGGGCAACTGCACCTCCGGCGGCACGACCTACTTCCAGCCCGTCAACGAGATCCTCTCGACGTACGGCCTGACCCTCGTGACGTCCGGCGGCGGCAACCCGCCCCCCGCCGTTTGCTCCGGCTACCAGTCGACCTACACCGGCAGCCTGACCAGCGGCGCGAGCGCCTACCAGCCGAACAACTCCTACTACACGACGACCGTGACCGGGACCCACCGCGGCTGCCTCGACGGTCCCAACGGCGTCGACTTCGACCTCTACCTGCAGAAGTGGAGCGGCACCGCATGGGTCAACGTCGCCCAGGGCACCTCGTCGGGCCCTGACGAGACCCTCACCTACACCGGCACCGCCGGCCAGTACCGCTACCGCGTCCACGCCTACAGCGGCTCCGGCACCTACTCCCTGGGTGTCACCCGGCCGTAACAGCAGCCGTAACGCCAGGCCGTGACAGCCTGGCGGGGACGACCGCCGCACGACAGGCGCCGCCGTACATGTGTACGGCGGCGCCTCCGTGTCCCGGAGGTCACCGACAGGTAGATTCGGCACCGGCTCCCCCGTACCCGACAGACCTCCACGAGGAGAGCCCATGCTCCGCGGTCGCACAACCACCAGGGGATCCGGCCTGGCGATCGGTGTCCTGGTCATCAGCGTCCTGATCACCGCACCCGCCGTCGCGGACCCCGCGCCGGAGACGGCGGACGCCCAGCCCTCCCAGGCGATGCTCGACGCGATCCAGCACGACCTCGGCCTCAGCGCGGAGCAGGCCAGAACCCGGCTGCTCAACGAGTCGCGCGCGAGCGCGTCCGAGGTGGTCCTGCGGGGCAGGCTCGGCGACAGCTACGCGGGCGCGTGGGTCACCGGGCCCGCGTCCGAGACGTTCGTCGTGGCCACGACGAACGCCTCACAGAGCGAGACCATCACCGCGTCAGGCGCGCGGGCCGAAGTGGTCCGCCACAGCCTCGCCGAACTGACCGCGTCCAAGGAGGCTCTGGACCGGCACTCCTCGACCGCTCCCGGGAGCACTCCCGTCTGGTACGTCGACGTCCGGAACAACCAGGTCGTCGTCCTGTCCTCCGAGCCCTCGGAGGCCGACGCCTTCGTCGCCAGAAGCGGCGCCGACACGTCACTCGTCCACGTGGAACGGTCGGACGAACGGCCGAGGACCTACCTGGACCTGCGCGGGGGCGACGCCTACTACATCGGCGGCTCGGCGCGCTGCTCGGTCGGCTTCTCCGTGGTCCGCGGCGGCACCAACGGCTTCGTGAGCGCCGGTCACTGCGCCGACGCGGGGAGCTCGACGACCGGCTACAACCAGGTGGCCCAGGGCACCTTCCAGGGCTCGTCGTTCCCGGGCGACGACTACTCCTGGGTCGCCGTCAACGGCGACTGGACGCCACGGCCATGGGTCGGCAACGGCGGCGGCGACATCATCGTCAAAGGGTCCGCAGCCTCCATCCAAGGCGCCTCCGTGTGCCGTTCCGGCTCCACCACCGGCTGGCACTGCGGCACCATCGAGCAGCGCGACGCCAGCGTGACCTACTCCCAGGGCACCGTCTCCGGCGTCACCCGCACCAACGTCTGCGCCGAGCCCGGCGACTCCGGCGGCTCCTTCATCTCCGGCAGCCAGGCCCAGGGCGTCACCTCCGGCGGCTCCGGCGACTGCGCGTCCGGCGGCACGACCTACTTCCAGCCCGTCAACGAGATCCTCTCCGCCTACGGCCTGACCCTCGTGACCGGCTAGCCGCATCGACCCGCATGGTCGTCGGCACGGCTGGTCAGCGCGGCAGGCGCCGCCACACCGCCTGAGGCAGCACGCGCATGACCGCGAACACCGGCCGCAGCCTCGCGGGCACCCACACCGTCCGCCGGCCGGACCTGAGCCCGTCGATCACCGCGTCCGCCACGGTGTCCACCGTCACGGACATCGGAGCCGGACTCATGCCCTCGGTCATGCGCCCGATGACGAACCCGGGCCGGACGACGACCACCCGGGCGCCGGATCCGTGGAGCGAGTCGGCGAGGCCCTGGGCGAAACCGTCCAGTCCGGCCTTGGCCGAGCCGTACACGAAGTTGGCCTTGCGGACGCGCACGCCGGCGACGGACGACAAGACCACGAGCGTTCCGTGCCCCTGCTCTCGTAGCCGCCGTGCGGCGGCGAGGCCGATCGAGACGTGCCCGCCGAAGTTGACCGCGACGTCCCGCGCCGCCGCCACGGGGTCGGCGTCGTAAACCGCCTGGCGGCCGAGCACGCCGAAGGCGGGGATCACGACGTCGAGGTCCCCCAGTCGCGTGGCGGCGTCCTCGATCAGCGCGGCGTGCGTCTCGGGACGCGCGGCGTCGAAGTCGGCCAGGTGAACCTCGGCGCCCAGCTTGCGCAGCCGATCCACCGGAGCGGTGCCGCCGCGCGCGGCCAGCATGACGCGGCGCGCACCAGCTCTGACCAGGCGCTCGACGATCGCGAGGCCGATCTCGCTGCGTCCGCCGAGAAGCAGGACGGTGTCCACGGAACCCAGGGCGTTCTTCATGGTCTCCCCCTCAAAGGCACAACCTTCTCGCGAGGTCGGAGCGGAACACGCCCTCCGGGTCGGCCCGGTCACGGATCGCCCGCCACTCGTCCAGGCGGGGATAGGTCCCGGCCATCATGGACGCCGGCATCCGGGAGTCCTTGGCCAGGTACAGCCTGCCCCCGGCGGCGGCCACCCACTCGTCGAACACGGTGAGCATCTCGGCCAGGCCGCGCTGTCCCACCGGGATGTCGAGAGCCAGCGTCCAGCCAGGCATGGGAAAGGACAACATCCCCGGCGTCCCCCGCCCGAACCTCTTGAGCACGGTCAGGAAGGACACCACGCCCGCGTTCGAGAGGCGCTCCACCACACGGCGCAGCGTTTCCTCGGCTCCGAACGGCACGACGAACTGGTACTGGACGAATCCGCGGGAGCCGTACATGCGGTTCCAGTGCGCGACCCCGTCCAGCGGGTGGAAGAACGGCGCGATCCCCTGGACGAGCCCGCGCCTGGCGGCGGGCGCCTTGCCGTACCAGGTGGCGTTGAACGCGCCCACCGTCGCCCGGTTGAGCAGGCCGCCCGGCACCCACGGCGGCGCGGCGAGCCGGGGCCGCGGCGCGAACGCGAGCGGGTCGCGCCGCATGCGAACGGGGAGTTCGTCCCTGCGAGCGTGGTCGCCCCGCGTGAGCACACTGCGGCCCATGCGTCCGCCGCGGGCGAGCAGGTCGATCCAGGCGACCGTGTAGCGGTACCGGTCGTCGGTCGCGGTCATCACCTCGAGCGTCTCGTCGAGGTCGCGGGTGCGCTCGACGTCGACCCACATGCGTGAGGTCTCCACGGGCACGCATGCGAACGTCGCCTCGACGACGACTCCGGTCAGCCCCATGCCGCCGACCGTGGCCCAGAACAGCTCGTCGTCCGGGGTCAGCGCCCGCAGCGTCCCGTCAGCGGTGAGGAGGGTGAGCGAGCGCACGTGGGCGCCGAATGAGGAGTCCACGTGGTGGTTCTTGCCGTGGACGTCGGCCGCGACGGCTCCGCCTACGGTGACGTGGCGCGTGCCCGGCGTCACCGGCACGAACCAGCCGCGCGGGAGGAGTTCCGTCATCAGGTCGTGCAGGCTCATGCCCGCGGACGCCGTCACCAGCCCGGTCGCGGGGTCGTGGGCCCACGACGAGGTGAGGGCCGTGCAGTCGAGCACCACCCCTCCCGAGTTCTGGGCGGCGTCGCCGTACGACCGGCCGAGCCCGCGGGCGACGGCCCCGCGTCCGGTCGCCGCACGCAGGAGCGCCGCGGCCTCCTCCACCGACCGGGGGCGCGACAGGCGGGCGGGTGTGGGAGCCGTGCGCCCCCACCCCGTCAGGAGTGTCATGTCAGGAGTGTTCACCGCAGGATGGTCACGTCAAATACACGCCGACGGCCAGCGGCACCAGCAACAGCCCGATGAAGACCTGCAGCGGACGGTCCCGCAGGGCCAGCTCCTCCGGTTCCTCACCCACCCCGCGGTCCACGAGCAGGGCGTGCCGCAGCACGACGAGGACGAACGGGACGATGCTCACGGCATAGGGCGCACGGGCGGCGCCCTCGTGCTCCTGCAAGGCCCACAGGCAGTAGGTGACGATCATCGCGCCCGATGCCATGACCCGGACGTGCCCCAGGTAGGCGACCGTGTACGTCACCAGGGTCGCCCGGGTGCCGTTCCCGCCCTGGGCGCGCAGCTCGGCCTCTCTCTTGCCCGCCACGAGCAGGAGCGACCCCAGGGAGATGACGACGAGGAACCAGCTCGTCACCGGAACGGCCACCGCGACCGCGCCCGCGTAGGCCCGGAGCACGTGACAGCCGGCGACGGCGACCAGGTCGACCACCGGCTGCCGCTTGAGCCAGAGCGTGTAGGAGAACGTCAGCGCGATGTAGGCGGCCACCACGGCGGCGAGTTGCCAGCCGCCGGCCCAGCCGGCCAGGAGACCGAGGGCGATCAGGACCGTGCCGGTGACGCGCGCGAGCCGTACGGACACGGCGCCGGAGGCGATCGGCCGCAGCCGCTTACGCGGGTGACGCCGGTCGGCGTCCGCGTCGGCGGCGTCGTTGAACATGTACGTGCCGCTCGCCGTCACGCAGAACGCGGCGAAGGCGACGAGTGAGCCGCGCAGCCCCGCGCCCGTCGTGAGCACCCCCGCGGCCGCCGGGGCGGCGAAGACGAGCGCGTTCTTGAGCCACTGGCGGGGACGGCAGGCATGGAACAGCGCGGCCGCCACCGAGTGGGTGGCGGGTCCGCTCGCCGGTGGCACGTCGTCCACCGGCGAGCGGAGTGCCGGGCCTTCCGTGCTGCTCATCGCTGCCGTCCCGCTCGGGTCACGGCCCGTCTCAGTCCGCGCGTCCGTGTCTCACTCCGCGTCGGCAGCGGACGCCGTCGCCGGCTTGTCCTTGGAGGCCGCGGCGGAGGGAGCGCGCAGGAGCACGAATCCCGCCACGGCGAGGATGAGCCCGATGACGAGCGACAGCAACGGCGCGGTCGTCTTGATGAGCGTGATCTGGTCCATGCTGTCTCTGGCCGTCTTGACCAGTTCACCGATGGTCTGCGGCGTGAACTGCGCGGTGGCGATCAGGGCGGGCATCCGCTCGACCCCGTCGGCCGTCTTGAGCACCTCGTGACGCTGCTGCTCCTGCTTGACCGGCGCGCCCGTCGTGGGCTCCACCCAGAACGTCACGACGCCGTCGTAGACGCGGTTGACCTGGACGTCGCCCGGGTCGGTCATGCCCAGCACCGACGCGGGCGCGGTGAGCGTCTGGGTGACCGTGGGCGGGATCTTCTGCTGGAACTTGTAGACCTTGAGCCCCTGGACGGTGTCCTCACCGACGAACGCCGCGTCCCAGGCCTTGCGGGTGGAGGTGTCGAACACCTTGTAGGTCTTCTTCTCCACGCCGAAGGGGAACAGGAAGATCTGGCCGTCCAGCTGGACCGGCTGCTTGTCCACGCTCACGCCGCAGCAGTTGACCCCGGCGCCGTTGTACTTGTTGAACGCGCTGCGGAACTCCGACAGCGAGATCGACGGCCTGCTGTTGGTCACGTCGTTGACGGCGGTGAACTGATCCCAGACGACATGGTCGTCCTTGGACTCCGCCACGTCGCCCCGAGTCGTGACGGTGATGTCGAGGGTGCCGGTGAGGACCTTCAGGTCCTGCTGGCTGAAGTACTGGGCGTTGTCCGCGGAGAGCTTCGAGACGGAGTACTGGTCGGACGGAGCCTCGATGAGCTTGCCCGCCACCTGGAATCTCAACAGCGGAGCCAGAACGACAAGGAACGCCCCGACGGCTAGCAGAACAACTCCGGTGGCGCGGCGCATTCGCTCCTCCTGGGGCATCCCGCAAAGGGGGGTGAGAGACTTTGAAATTGTGAGGTTTTGTACTGAAACATGTTTCTATTCCGCGTTATGTTAGTCGCGCACGTGACCCACGTCACCAGGGATGCGGAAAAGTGACCGAAACAGGTTCTAGCGAGATGTCGGCGAGTTCCCCGCGAGCGGAGAACCCCCGCCCCGTCTCCCCCGACCTGCCGGCCACCGGCGGGCGCCAGGCCTCCCTCGACGGACTGCGCGCCATCGCCGCGTTCGGAGTGCTCCTCTTCCACGTGTCGATCGAGACCGGAACCGCCCTCCGTGAGGGTTTCCTCGGCGGCATACTCTCCCGCGGCGAGGTGGGAGTGCCGATCTTCTTCACCCTGTCCGGCCTGCTGCTGTACCGGCCGTGGGTGCGGGTGGTGCTGGAGGACTCCCCCGAGCCCGACACCAGGATCTACCTCTGGAAGCGCCTGTTCCGGATCATGCCGGCGTACTGGCTGGTCGTCGTCGTCGCCCTGCTGTTGTGGGCGGACGGCCACCGCGGCGACCTGTGGACGTGGACCGAGATGTTGTTCCTGCTGCACAACTACGACATCGACCACTGGTGGTACGGACTGGGACCACAGGGCCTCGGCCAGATGTGGAGCCTGTCGGTCGAGGTCGCGTTCTACCTCACCCTGCCGATCATGGCCGCCGCCCTCCGCGCCTTCGCGACACGCGGCGGCGCGCCGGTCGCCATCCGCGCCAGGCGGCTGCTCATCGGCCTCGCCGTGTTCGGCGGCCTGTCCTACGTCTACACGGTCTTCGAGTTCCACCCCGACTACCGGCCCTGGATGAACATCTGGCTGCCTCGATCGTGGACGTTCTTCGTCCCCGGCATGATGCTCGCGGTCGTCTCCGTCTGGGCGCGGACCGGCGCCGAGGGGCCCCGGCGCTTCGGCCGGGCCGTCCACGCCTCCACGGGCTCGTTGTGGCTGATCGCGGCCTTGGCGTACGTGATCGCGGCCACGCCGGTGACCGGTGCCCGGTTCGTCGGCATCGACGGGATGTGGACCGGCCTGTTCGAGCAGATCCTCTACACGACGGTGGCGTTCTGCCTCGTGGCCCCCGCCGCCCTCGGGCCGGAGCGGGGCGGCCTCAGCGCGTCCGTGCTGGGCGGCCGCACGATGAGCTATCTGGGCCGGGTGTCCTACAGCGTCTTCCTGTGGCAGTTCGTGGTGCTCTACCTGTGGCGGGACTTCACGGGTCAGGCGACGTGGACGGGCGACCTGGTCCTCAACTTCGTGCCGGTGGCCGGGCTCACCCTCCTGATGGCCCACCTGACCTACCGGTACGTCGAGGAGCCCGCACGCCGTCTGATCCGCTACGTGGCCCCCCGGCCGGATCCGGCGAAGGCGGCCGCCCTCCAGCCGGCTCCCTAGCCGATCGGCGTCGGCCGGTACCCCTCCGGCGGGGCGGACAGCGCGGCCCTGACCGAGCGGGTCACCTCGTCGGCCAGCACCTCCTCACGGTCATCGAGCAGCGCCCGCATGGTCCGCTCCGCGACGTCCTCCGGAGTGATCTTCGGTGCCGTCGTCCACGCGCTGAGATCGGTGTCGACGTAGCCGGAATGCACGGCGACCACCAGCGTCCCCTGCTCGGTCAGCCCGAGACGCAGCGCGTTGGTCAGCGACCACTGCGCCGACTTGGACGCCGCGTATCCGGGCGCGCCGGGCATCGCCATCCACGAGGCGACGGAGAGCATGTTGACCAGCGCCCCGCCTCCGTTGCGGGCGAGCACCGGGGCGAACGCCCGGGAGACCGCCCAGGTGCCGAGGTAGTTGACCTCCATCTCGTGCCGCGCTCCGTCGAACGATCCGTCGAGCAGTCCCGTGCCGCCGGCGACGCCCGCGTTGTTGATCACGATCGTGACGTCACCGGCGATCTCCGCCGCGGCCGCGACCTGGGCCGGGTCGGTGACGTCGAGCCGCACCGGGATCAGACCGCCGTCCTTCACGGCGCCCGGGTCCCTGGATCCGGCGTAGACCTTCGCCGCGCCGTGCTCGAGCAGGGCCCGGGCGAAGGCCCGGCCGATTCCGCGGTTCGCACCGGTGACAAGGGCGACTGCTCCCTCGATCTGCATGGTCGTTCTCCGTTCGTGGATTCTCAAAAAGTAGACCGATCGTTCGATTCACTATAGATAGACCGAGTGGTCTATAGTCAAATCGTGGACACGACGAACACCACGAAGGCCCCCCGGAGCGAAGGCCCGCGCGAGCGGCTGCTGCGCGCGGCCGACGAGCTGACCTACCGCGAGGGGATGCATGTCGGCGTCGACGCCATCCTCACCGCGGCCGACGTCGCCCGCCGCTCGCTCTACCAGCATTTCGGCGGCAAGGAAGGCCTCGTCACAGAGGTGCTCGCGAAGACCTCCGAACGCACCGAGCGGCTCTACGCCGACGCCCTGGCCGCCGGCGGAGACGATCCACGCGAGCGGCTGCGGTCTCTCTTCGCCGTCCTCGAGAAGATCCCGGACGCGCCCGGATACCGCGGTTGCCCCTTCGTCAACGCCGATCTCACGCTCGCCGACCCGGCACACCCGGCACACGACGTGATCCGCGCTCACAAGCGCCGCCTGCGCGCGCTGCTGGAAGGGGAACTGCGCGCCGCCGGGCACCCCGACCCGGCCATGGCGGGCGTCCAGCTGCAACTGCTGATCGACGGCGCCGCCGCCGTCGCGGCCTCCCGTCCCGATGAACGGCCCGCCGCTGCCGCGCGGGCACTCGTCGAACTCGTGATCTCCCAGGCGACCCCGGCGGGCTAGAACCCAGGGCTTCGTCAGGGGCCTGGGACGACCGCGCCGAACGCCACGGCCTTCAGGCACAGGCCGTCGGGCGCGGTCACCCGCATCCCCCGCCCCACGCCGGGATGGGGGAAGTACACCAGCCGGTTCTGAGCACTCGCGGGCAGGTCGACGCGCCGGGAGACGGCGCCGAGCGACACCTCGACCGTGACGGGTCGCTCGCTGGTGTACGAGAGCGCCCCGACCGCTTCCGGCCCGCCCTGCGACTCGACGGGGAACGAGACGGCCCCGTCCTTCGGCGGATAGCACCCCTCTTTGAGGAAGTCGAAGTAGCCGAAGAGCTTGGCCACCCCCACGAGCCTGCCGCTGTCGTCGATGACGTACGGCTTGTCCGTCGGCCCGGGGTCGCGCATGCTCGCCCGCACCGCTTCGCCGGCGAGTGGCGCGAGCACATGCGAGGTGAGCCGCCGTTCGCCGTTCCACGGCAACACCGCGTAGTCCGGCACCGGCCGAGGATAGATCTGCGCTCCCGCGGGGGCCGACGCGAGCGAGGCACGCGCGGTGTCCAGGTAGGTCTGAATCCGATCGCCCACCACGAGCGTCCTGCCGTATGACGTGATGGACATGATCGACATGCCGACGACGGCGAAGGTCGCGACGGCCGCCGCCAGCGGCATGACCTCCGGGTACGGCCGGCGCAGCGCGCGCTCCTCGCCCCGGACCGGCAGGAAGGACAGTGCGAGGCAGATCGCCACGATGAGGGCCGCGTCGGCCACGTACCGGGTCTCCGTGCCCACCAGTGCGGTGTACCGGCCGCGTGCGAGCACGGTCGGGGCGGCGTCGGCCACGACGACGAAGGCCGCCGCGATCAGCCAGGCCCGCCAGGCGTGCCTGCGGTAGAGGCACGTGAGCGCCACCACGACGGCGATCGTGAGCCACGCCGTGACGACCATCGTCGGGGACGGATCGGCGAGCCCACCGGTCCCGGCCAGGCCTCCCCAGTTGAGCGGGCCCCCGACGACGCCGGTGGGGAACGTCTTGCCGAGCATCCATCCCAGCAGCCCGGCCGTGACGTCCGTCTTGGGCACCCCCGCCCCCTCGTCGCCGGCCGTCCCCTGCTGCGCGAGATAGACCACGGCGTAGGCCGCCAGGAGCCCCGCGTAGGCCAGCCAGATCCGGGGGCGTGCCCGCAGTTCCCGCACCATCGACCGCACCCACCCGCCGCCGGGGCCGAGGTAGGCCGTGGTGACGGCGAACGTCACGAACGGCAGGAAGACGCCCTTGGTCGAGAAGGCCATGCCGAACACGGCCCAGGCCAGCCCCCGCCAGGCGAAGCGCATGTCCCCGGTCTGGACGTACCTCACATGGGCGGCCAGTGAGAAGACGATCGCCACCTGCAGCGGGACGGCGTTGAGCGCCGCCGACCACCAGCTCAGCGCCGGCACGGTGAGCGGGGCGAAGACGTAGACCGCCAGCGGGATCAAGATCCCGATCCGCCCGCCGAAGAGCCGGCGCAGCAGCACCAGCATCCCGGCCGACGCCGCGGCCTGCAGCGCCAGCATGACCGAGCAGACCAGGAACCAGTTATAGGCCGCCGCCCGCGACACCACCCAGACCAGCAGGAGGGCGCCCGGCATGAGGTGCCCCTTGTGCACCCGCATGAGGTAGTCCCAGGTGAGGCCGTGCTCGTGGGCGTCTCCCACGAAGAGGAAGTCGTCCTCGATGAAATAGGACCGGGACAGGACGTGGGCCTTGAAGGCCAGCGACACGACGATCAGCGCGAGGGCCACCAGCGTCGCCGGGCTGAGCCGCGGGGCGGCGAGGCGGATCCGGATCGTTCCCGGCTGACGCGCGTCCTCGATCTCGGTTTCCGTCACGGTCGTCCCTCCACCGCTTCGCGGGTGCAACGTGTTCTATATACCGTGTTAGGCTCCGCCGGATGGAGACCCACGAGGCGTTCCGCGCGGACCTCGCGCGGTCGGTCCGCCTGCTCGGCGCCTTCCGCCTGGAGCAGAGCGACCCGAGCTTCTTCTACGGTCTGCTGGCCAGGGACACGGTGGCCCAGCTGTCCACCTACGCCGACCTGGACGGCGCCCTGGTGGCCGACATCGGCGGCGGGCCCGGGTACTTCGCGGAGGCGCTGCGCGCCGCCGGAGCGCGCACGGTCTGCGTGGACTGCGACGCCGGCGAGATGCGCGCGCGTGACGGCGCCATGCCGGAAGGCGCCGTCCTCGGCAGCGCGCTGGAGATCCCGCTGCGGACCGGCTCCGTCGACGTGTGCTTCTCCTCCAACGTGCTGGAGCACGTGCCCGACCCTCTGGCCATGGCCGACGAGATCGTCAGGGTGACCCGCCCCGGCGGGCTCGTCTACCTGTCGTACACGTCGTGGTTGTCGCCCTGGGGCGGCCACGAGACCTCGCCGTGGCACTACTTCGGCGGCCACCGCGCGGCCCGCCGCTACGAACGCCGGTACGGCAGGCCGCCCAAGAACGTCTACGGCGAGAGCATGTACGCCGTGTCGGTGTCGCGGATGTTGGGATGGGCGCGACGCCAGACGAGGGCCGAGGTGCTCGACGCGATCCCTCGCTACCATCCTCGCTGGGCGCGGCATGTGCTGCTCCTACCGGGGATTCGCGAGGTCGTGACGTGGAACCTGCTGCTCGTCCTGCGCAGGCGCTGACCCGCGGCGAGACCGCCGCCGCGGCCACGAGGCCCAGATTCCCAGGGCGATCAGCAGCACCCCGGCGCCGGCCGCGCCGATCGGCAGGATGGTGCGGAGCCATCTGCTCCACGAGGCGTACGCCGCGGCCTCGGCCTCGTTGACGGCGATCTCGTCGTCGGGGGTTCGCAGGTCGGCCGCCAGCGCGACGAGCCGCTCCACCCCGTCGGCGGTGCGGAAGGTCTCCCGCCGCTTCTCCTCGAATTTGACGGGCACACCGCTCACCGGCTCCACCCAGACCGTTCGCTCCGTCTGGGCCCACCTGGTCACGGTGAAGCTCCTGTCGCCCGGCAGGCCGAGCGCCGAGCCGGGGATGCGGGTCGCGACGTCCTCGATCTTCGTCGCCGGCACGCTCTGCCTGTACCGGTAGGCCGTGACCCCCTCCACGGTCTCCTGTCCGTCGAACACCATCGGCAGGGTGCGCTTCACCTGGGGGTCGAAATACTCGTAGTCCCGCTTCTGCGCGCCGAACGGCCAGCGGAACGCGAGGCCCGCCTGGCGGGCCGCGGGATCGTCGTCGACGTACTCTCCGCAGCAGTTCACGATCGCGCCGGTGCGCCGGTCGAAGGCGACCCGGCGCTCGTGATAATCGAGGCGGTCACCGTCCGCGGTGTCGAGAGAGCTCGACTCGAGCCAGACGGCGCGCTGGTCGTCACCCGCGCCCGTGTCCCCGTTCAGCGCCCGCGTGAGGATGACGTCCCCGACGCGCGACCGCATGGCGGCCGTGTCGAAGTAGGTGGCCGCCTCGGCGTACATGTGGGTGAGCGACGAGTGCTCGAGCGGCACCCGGATGACCTTGTCGTACACGAAGCCGTGCAGCAGCGGGACGAGCGTGAGCAGGAACGCGCCCGCGCCGGCGAGGGCGAGCCCGGCGGCGCGACGCAGGGACATGCGACCCCGTGGAGAGGCCGCCTGGCCCGCGGCGGCGTTCATGACGCCGCCATGGCGTCGCCGACGGCGACGTCCCCGAAACAGATCTGCACAGCTGGTGACATGCCGGACACGAGCACCTTCGACAGATTCGCTGGGGCGGTGAACAGCACCCGGCCCAGTCCCGGCCCGATCGACACGTCGTATCCCTTGTCACCGATGTAGAGGACGACGTGGGCGCTCACGGCCGAGGCGTAGCCGAGACGGACCACCGAGCCCTCCCGCGTGACCGTGGGCAGCGGGATCTCCACTGCGGCTCCGGCCACCGGATGGCAGCCGCCGGGTGCGAGGGCCCGCTCCCCCGAACCCTCGGCCGGGCGAAGCCGTCCCTGATCGTCGAAGACCAGAGCGCTGGTGGACGGCTCCGGATGACGCATGCGCTCGCGCTGGGCGGGGGTCGCCAGCGGGCCGAGCACGTGGGAGGTCATGGCGTAGGCGCCGTACGACGCCGGGACCACGTCGGCCGGGGCGCGGCGGTCGAGGATGACGGCGTCGGGAGGGGCCGACCGCAGCGCGGCCGCAGCGGTGGTGAGGTAGGCGTGCGTCCTGTCGTTGCCCAGATACCCGGAGAAGACGCTCACCGACGCGAGCGAGCCGACGAGGAAGCCGCCGACGAGCAGCCCGCCGGCGCCGATCACCAGGTCTCTCGGCGGCCGCGCGCGATAGGGCGAATCCTCCCCCACGAGCGGCAGGAAGGCCAACGCGGCGGCGAGCGCCAGCACGGGGGCCGCGTCGACGACGTACCGCGTCTCCATGCCCATGAACGCGCCGAGGATGTGGACACGCCCGTAGAACGTCGGCACCACGTCGGCGACGACCAGGTATCCGAGCAGCAGCCCCCAGGCGCGCAGGGCGCGCCGCCGGTAGACGGCGGTGATCACCAGGACGGCCGCGGCGACGAGCGCCGAGAGGACGACGAGCAGGCCGGGAGGGCTGGCGACCGCACGGTCCGGGCCGGAGAACCACCGCCAGGGGCCGCCCAGCGTGGTGCCGAGGAAGGTGTCGAGCAGCAGCCTCCTGATGAACCCGAGCCCCTCGGCCACCGTCGGCCATCCGCCCAGGCCGGGCGTGTTCCGCGCCGCCACGAGGTAGCCGGCGACGTACGTCACGACGACGACGGCGTAGGCCGCCCACAGGCCCGCGTGCCTGCGGAGAACGCCCCGCATGCCCGTGCCGGCTGAGAAGTAGGCGAGCGTCAGCGCGAACAGCAGCACCGGCAGCGCCGCCGCCTTCAGGAACGAGCACAGCGCGACGACGATCCACGCCGTCGCGGCCACCGCGTGCACGAGACGGCCGTCGCGCAGGTAGAGGACGTGAGCGGTGACCGCCATGGGGATCGCGAGCAGCAGCGGCGCGAGGTTGAGCGCGGCCGACCACCACGTGAGGGCGGGCACCGTGAAGGGCGCGAACAGATAGACCACGAGCGGGACCAGGATCGCCCGCCTGCGCCCGAACAACACGACCAGCATCCGGAACACGGCGATGCCCGAGACCGTGAACAGGACCAGCGTGCTCCCCGCCGCCAGGCCCCACCCGTACGGCGCGAGCCGGGTGACGAACCAGGCCAGCGCGAATCCCACCGGCATGAACTGGTCGTAGTGGATGCGGGTCAGGTAGTCCCACGAAAGAGGGTTCTCCGCCGCCCGGGCGACGAACTCGAAGTCGTCCTCCTTGAAGGAGGCCAGGCTCACGACGTCGGCCCGCCAGCACAACTGGAGCACGAGCAGGAGGACGGCCGCCAGGGTGACGCCGTTGCGCCGGGCGAACGCGCCCCAGGCCGAGAGTTGCGCCACCGTCTCCGAGGGAAGCGTGATGCGGATCCGCGGTGACCCTGACCGCGGTGTGACGTCCGAGATCACCTTGGTCACGGCACTCCAGAGAGGTGGGCGTCCCTGCGTGCCGGAGGCGACGCCTGCGGCGCCTCGCCGCCCGGATCGGCGGTCCGCGGGGCCGGAGCCCTGGACGGGTCGTCGGGCACGTTGGCGAACAGACGGGCGATGAGCGGGAGGCAGAGCAGTTGCGGCACGAGGTCGCTCAGCGGCCGCCCCCAAGCCGTGTTCTCCGTGGAAAGCAGAGCGGTCCCGGCCGCCAGGCTCAGCCCGGCGAGAGCGAGCGAGGCCAGCGCGGCGGGCGCGGACGAGAGCGCGCGCGACACGGCCACGACGGCGGTCCCCCGCCGGGCGTGCTCTCCCGCCGAGACCCGCCGGAACAACACAGTCGCGGCGAACAGCGCGGTCAGCACGGCGAGGCCCGTCACGCCGCCGATCCAGAACCCGTAGACCGGCACGAACGGCCACAGCCACTTGACCCGCATCCCGCGGGGGCCGATCACGGGGTGTACGGCACGGCGCCGCGCGGGAACCACGGCGGCGGCCACCACGAGCAGCACGAGCGCCACCCCGACCGCCAGGCCGGCGCGGTAGACGCCGTCCGGCTGATAGCTCATGGTCACGGTCCCGTTCGTGCCCGCGGGCAGGATCCACGCCTGCCGCCAGCCGTCGAGCCGCGCCGGCGTCAGTTCGCGCCCGGCCACGGAGGCATGCCATCCGTCGTTGAAGTTCTCGTTGACGACCAGATAGCTGGCCGCGGTCGCGCCGACCTCGACCCGGCGCTCCCAGCCCGTCCACTCCTGGACGTCCACCGGCCGGGTCACCGTCGGCGGCGCCGCCTCGGCTCCGGGCCTGCGGATGACGGCCGTCCTGATCCGGTACGGGTCCTGCGGCGACGCGGACAGGCGCGTCTCCCCGGCCAGCACATTGAAGGGCTCGCAGGCCTCGTAGGTGAGCGGCCTCCCGGCGAGGACGTCGGCGAGCGTCCCGCCGACGATCTTGGTGTGCACCGGCGCGCCGTCGACCGACGGCGTGGGACCGAAGCCGCACGGCAGCCGGAGCGGATACCCGGTGAGCGCTCCCAGGGGCCGCACGCCGGGGATCGTGACGTCGTTCACCTCGATCGGCCGCGAACTGGACGCGGTGAACGTGATCGAGAGCTTTCCGGTCTTCATCGGCGGGAACTCGATCCAGCCGTCGCGGCCGACCCAGCCCTCACGCGTGCCGCCGTCGCCCCGCAGCGTCAGCCGTACCGGAGGGGGGCCGAGGGAGGAGTCGGGGAACTCGACCTTGACCCGGGAAAGGGTGACCGGGCGGGCCAGCTTGACGTCAAGGGTCGGTGTGCGGTCGAGAGGGTCGGCGTACCAGACCGTCCGGGGATTTCCGTCGAAGGCGGATCTGGCGATCGTCGCCGGGTCGCCGGTGTACGTCGAGGACGAGGTGACGGCCAGGGGCTCCCCCGGCAGCGAGGTGACCCGCTCGATCTCGGAGCGGTCGGTGAGCACGGCCTGCCCGCTGAGGGTCCGCTCGCCCGAGCCCTGGGAGACGTAGGCCCGGTTGAAGCCGTAGGCGTCCTCGCCCTGGACCGCGAGCCCGGTGGAACAGGCCCAGACGTACGAGCCGCGCATGCAGGCGGGCACGTCCCCGTTCCTGCTGAAGGAGACGACCGCCTCGCCGCGGGGATCGCCGGGCGCCTGCGGGACGACGATGGTCCGGCCGGGCGTCACTCCGGGGATCGTGAGCTCGGTGATCCCGACCCGGCTGCCCAGCTTCATCTTGGGCTCGTAGGCCAGCTTCGTGATCCGGATGCGCACACGCGTGGTCGGCCCCGGCGGCAGGGCGAGGCGTTGCGGCTCGGCGGTCGCCGTGACGGCCTGGCGCCGGGTTCCCGCGTCGGTCTCGACCGCGACCTCCGAGGGCGGCGGCCCGATGTACGACTGGTCCAGCGCGAGCGTCACATAGGGGATGTCCGTGGCCTTGGTGAGTGTGACCTCGAGCCACTCGCCCAGCGGGCCGTTCCACCCGGCCGACCGCCAGCCGGTCCGCCTGTCTCCGTCGAGGGCCGCGAAGGGCTGGCGTCCGGGATCGCGCGAGCCCGGTATCGCGGTGGCGTCGGCCTCCGACGAGGACGCCCGCACACCGGCTATCTCCAGATACCGCGCGGTCGACTGGAAGGGTTCCCATGCGGGATCGGTGAGATCGGGTCCCGACGTGGTCTCGCCGGGTGTGAGGGTGGCGCCCGATACCTCTCTCAGGTCGCTCAGCTGGACGTCGGTCTTCCTCAGCGTGTCGGTGACGACCGTGTCGTACGCGGGGATCGCCGAGGCGCCGGGATCGTCGCCGAGCACGACGGGCCGATCATCGGGCAGGAGGCCCTGCTCCGCCAGGTCGAGCACGGCCTCGGGAGCTCCTCCCACGCGGAGCGCCCCCTTCACGGGCACCGTGCCGACCAGCGGGGCCGCGTCGCCGACCCGGTAGATCTCCAAGGCGCTGTAGGGCTGGTCGAGCCAGCCCGAGGCGATGCTGCCGTGCGCGTCGCCCACGCCCGGGCCGAACTGCTTGACCAGAGTGATCCCGGGGGAGTCCTCGATCGCCTGGTGGACGCGCGCGGGCCAGGCCGTGCCTATGGTGCGGCGGTCGAGGTCGTTGCGCACGACCAGATAGCCGACCCCGATCCGGCGCAGCGTGTCGGTGAGCCCGGCCGAGCCCTGCCCCGACGCGAAGCGGTCGTCGATGGCCGCCAGCAGCCGGCTGGAGCCCGCCGACCCCCAGGGGACGATGGTGTGCGTCGCCCAGCGTGCCGTGAGCAGCGGCTGCATGGGTTCGTCCAGCGGACGCCCCCACTGGTATTCGCCGCGCTTGGAGCCGGGGACGGCCAGGACCATCTGGTCACCGGCGTTCTCGTCCAGCCACGTGGTCGCCTGCTTCCAGTAGCCGGGGATCTCCGTGAAGGATCCCGAGGGCGCGAGCCCCTCCGCGACGATCGGCACGCAGGTCGCGGCGACCATCGCGACACCCGCCGCCGCCAGCGGCAGGCGAGCGGGCGGCTTCACCAAGGCGAGCAGCCCGGCCAGCCCGAGCACCACGGGCAGCCGGATCAGCGCGTCGAACTTGTGGAGGTTGCGGAACACCGCGAGAGGCCCGTCGAGCGTCTGCACGACGGCGTCGTTCAGCGGGCCCGCGATGGCGCTCGCGTGACCGGCCGCCACGATCGCCACCCCCACGAGCAGGGTGATGATCAAGAATGCGCGTTCCGGCAGGCTCCGCAGGGCCAGACCGGCCAGCCCCAGTCCCGCGAGCAGGACGGTTACCACGATCAGCCACGGGCTGAACGCCTGCTGGTAGGCCCCCGCCATCCACGGCTGGCCGTCCACGGACAGGAAGGCCAGCCAGCTGGAGGTGCCGCGCAGGACGTTCGTCAGCGACGTGACCCCGGTCGTCGCGGTGGCGTTCTCGATGAACGGGAGGAAGGAGAAGACGTAGCGGCCCAGGACGAGCAGCGGAACCGCCCACCAGAACGACACCGCCGCGATCATGACGCACCACCAGGCCGTCAGCCGGCGGCGCAGCGGTCCGCGAGACCGGGTCAGCAGATAGACGGCGGGGGCGATGAGCACGGCGATCTCCGCCGTGGCGTTGACGCCGCCGCAGAGTAGGAACGCGAGCGCCGACAACGCTGCGGCCCTGCGCGGGCCCGTCGTGCCCTGCGCGCCCCGGACCAGCGGAAGCATGATCCACGGCATCATCGCGCTGGGCAGGAACTCGGAGGAGTTGATGCCGATCAGCGCCTGGGCGTGCGGCGCCAGCGCGTACGCGAGACCGGCGAGGATGCGCGTGTTGGGCGTGCCGACGCGCAGGGCACGGGCGAGTTGCACCACTCCGAGGAAGGCGGCGCAGAGCACGAACGACATCCACAGCCGCTGGACGTTCCACGCGGGCATGTCGAGCTTGAGCCACAACGCGTAGAAGGGGCCCATGGGGAACAGGTAGCCGTAGGCCTGGTTCTGCAGGTGGCCGAAGTAGTCGTTGTCCCACAGGTGCAGCGCCCGGCCGAGGAAGCGCAGCGGATCGACCGCCATGTCGAGCTTGGTCTCGGCGATGATCTTCTCGGTGGCCGTGTTGAACGCGATCGCACCGAGGAGCAGGCATCCGGCGACAAGCCGGAGCCTGTGCCTGAACCGTTCGCCGTAGGAATCGGCCTCTGCGGGCGCCAGCTGGCCGATCCAGTTGGCAACCGTCACTGAGCCACTCCGCGGGAGGGGGGACCAGAGCCGCTTTTCTCCAGCTCTGTGGCAATTAGTCCCGTCATGCTAGCGCCGGTCTTCCCCCACGTGAACTCACGCGCCCACATCCGGCATGCGGCCCCCATCCGCGCGCGTGTACGGGGGTCGCCGAGCTCCTTCAGCGCGAGCCTGACGACGTCGGCGAGGCTCTCCCCGTCGCGGACCAGCCAGCCGGTGACGCCGTGCCGTACCGAGTCGCGCAGGCCCGCGACGTCGTAGGCCACGGTGGGCACGCCGAGCGCCGCCGCTTCGATGACCGTCAGCCCCCAGCCCTCGAACTCGGACGCGGTGACGTTGAGGCGGGCACCGCTGAGCACGGCGTTCTTGTCCGCCTCGGCGAGGAAGCCGCGCAGGTGCACCCGCCCGGCCACGTCGGGCTCGTTCGCGCGGGCCGCGAGCGGGCCGAGCTCGGGACCGCGCCCGACGACGTGGACGTGCAGCCCCGGCCAGTCCCCCGCCAGGTCCGCCGCGAGCGCGACCACCCGTTCCACGCGTTTGTGCCCGACCAGCCGGCCGAGGTAGACGATGGACGGGTCCCCCGGCACGGCGTCACGCGCGATCGGCCGGGCCACCGGGCTGCCGTTCGGGACGATCTCGATCGGCGCGAGCCAGCGCAGCCGCTCGCGCAACTCGGTGGCCGACGACTCCGACACCGTGACGGTGAGGCAGCGCCGATAGACCAGCCGGGCGATCGGCCCTTCGACGAAGCATCCGATCCGCGCGATCCGCCGGGAGAAGAACGCGTAGAACTGACGGTCGTGGACGTGGTGGATCAGGGAGATCACCCGGGTCCTGCGCGACACCACCACGGGGGCGAAGAACGGGATGCCGTTCATGCAGTCGACCACCAGGTCGAACCGCCGGCGCCGCAGCAGCAGCCACAGCGGGACGAGCAGGTGGACGAGGTAGCGGTTGCCCATCCTCCGCAACTCGACGCCGTCACGGCGCTCGGCGCGCGGCTGTCCGGGCTCCCTGCTCGTCACGAAGTGCACGTGGGCGCCCTGCCCGACCAGGTGGACGGAGACCTGCCAGGCGTACTCCTCGGCGCCGCCGGCAACCGACTGGCAGGGTTCCCGGAAGTTCAGCAGTGCCACACGCACGCCGCGCAGAGCCGGTGCGGACGTGGGTTGCCCGGCGGTCAGCTGCGGCCTGCCGCGCTCCGTGTCGTGACCCGTGTCGTGACCCGTGTCGTGACCCGTGTCGTGACCCGTGTCGTGACCCGTGTCGTGACCCGTGTCATGGTCCGGGAGAGACGAGACGCGCCCCGCGGGGTTGGTGTTCGCCCTCTGTGCGACCACGACCACTCCTTCGGGTGACACCGCGCGGGGCGAGCCGGTCGCGGTCGCGAACTGAAAGGACGCTGACAAAGGACGGGGAACCGGGACGGAACGGGGACGGGGAGCCGGGACGGGCCCGGATCCGGGCATGACGGGATGAGGACCCGGCGTATCCGGGCCCGCCCATCGGAAATCCATCAGCCGTCCGCGCCGCTCCCGCGGCTGCGACGTCCGGTACGGCGGGCCGCCGCCCGTCAAGGAAGGCCGCTCCTCAATGAAGGAGGGCCCTCAAAGAAGGAAGGCCCGCCGGCTCACCTGTCGCCGTAGTTGTAGAGAGGCTTGTTCGGCGGTGCCGGGGCAGGCGAAGCCACGTTGACCACCGCCACCGAGGCGAGGCCGGCGAGCACGGCTCCGACCACCAAAGCGGCTAGTACTTTCAACACGAGTGCTTCTCCCTCCACGTGCGGAATCCGCAGTGGGCCGAGACTAGAACGTGATCCAGGTCATAATCCATAGCATTCGTCAAACCGTGATAAAAAACGTTACTCACGGGTATAGCGCGCAAAACCAGGGAGAAGCGGCTCACAATCGCATCAGCAGCAGTTCGGCGTCCCGCCAGACGGGAATCGCTCCAGGTAGCCGGGACAGGAACGCGTTCTGATTTCGGCTTTCCACCAGGACATAACGCACCCCCTCATCGGCGAACGCCGCGGTGAGCGGACCGCTCCCGGAAACCAGGTCCCCGACTCTGCGGTTCAGCGGATCCTCCGAGGCCACCCGGATGCGTCCTCCGCCGGGGACGCCCACCACCAACGCGTCGTCCCATACGACCCGTCGCGCGAACGACTTGGTCGCCGGATCGAGCACCACCCGGCCGCCGTTCCAGCCGAACGCCCGGTAGGCCCCCCAGGGCAGCGACACCAGCGCGCCCGGCGCCGGGTCGTGGTTCACGATCGCCTGGACGGCCCGCCACCCGTCCGGGTACTCGGCCGATCCGAGCCTCCCGAAGGCCCCCAGGGCGAAGGTCGGCAGGGCGAGCACGGGCACGGCGGCCGCCGCGAAGGCGATCCGGCCGAGGGCGGCCCGGTCCAGCCATGTCACCGCGGCGGCGAACCCGACGGCGAGCGCCAGGGCGAGCGGGGCGATGTACAACTGGCCGTCGCGGAACGGCCCGAACCCGGCCCACACGCCCATCAGACCCTGGAGGACACGAGGGGCGAACGCTCCCGTGCACGCGATGACCAGCCCGGCCGCCGCCGCTACCGCGAGACCTCGGACGTACGACTCGTCTCCCTGAAGCCGGCGGCGCAGCGCCTGCCGTACGAACCCGATGAGGGCGACGGCGGTCAGGACGAGACGCACTGCGGCCGTCCCCCAGGAGCCCTGGCCGGGGACGCCGGCCTCGGCGTTCCAGATGCCGCCGAGACAGAGCAGGCTGCCCAGCGTCCCGAACGGCCCGTCGGCCCGCGGCGCGAACGCCGCGACCCCGGCCGGGTCGGCGATCGCGTCGGAGCGCAGGGCCGGCACCAGCCACGGCAGGCTGAGCACCGCGATCGTGGCCGCGCTCCCGAGAACCCCGCGGACGCGGGCCCGCCACCCGTCCGCGGAACGGAACGCCGCCACCGGCAGTACGGCCACAGCGGTGACGAGCATGGCCTGGAAGCCTCCCACGGCGGCCGGGAGCAGCGCGGCGGCCAGCCGGAGGGCGCCGCCCCGCGCCGCCGCCCGTACGGCCCAGGGGAGGCCCGCGAAGCCGAGGAGCAGCGCCCACTGCCCGAGCAGCAGACGCTGGGCGAGGTAGGCGTTCCAGGCGTAGAACGCGGCGGCCGCGAGGCGCGCGGCCGTCCTGTCCGAGGGGACCAGCGCCGCCGCCCCCGACGCGGCCAGCACGAAGATTCCCAGCAGGACGGCCTTCTGGACGATCTGCCCGGGAAGGACCGCCGACAACAACGCCACGACCTGGTCGCTCGGCACGGCCCTGGGGAACCCGCCCCCGTACGACCCCCACACGGGGTCGGGGACGAACACCATGTCGTAGCGCAGCGTGAAGCCCGGCCCGAGCGCCGGCCCCAGTGCGAGCAGGCCGAGGACGAGCCCCAGTGCGGCCGGCGCGAAGCGCACGAATCTGGAGGATGGCCGCATGCCGTACAGGCTAGGGCTCATCTCCCCAGAACAGCTCGGATGCACCACGGCGGTCACGCGGCCGGAAGGGGGAAGACCTGCCGCGTGACCGCCGAGACTATTTGCCGGGCTCGGGGTCGCGCGGCAGGCCCAGCATGCGTTCGCCGATGATGTTGAGCTGCACCTCGGTCGTTCCGCCGTAGATCGTCATCGCCCGGGTGGCGAGGACGGCGCGGTTCCAGTAACCCCCGTCACCGAGCTTCCAGTCGGCCGCGACGACCGCCCCGGAGCCGAGCAGGTCCACGGCCGTCTCCGACACGTGCTGCGCGTGAGAGGTGGACAGGAGCTTGCGCACCGACGCATCGGCGCCGGGCTCCGCGCCCGCGAGTTGCTTGAGCGTCACGCGCAGGGACAGCGCGTTGATCGAGTGCCCCTCGCACACCACGTCGGCCAGTCGGCACCGCTCCACCGGCGTCAACTCCCGCCCGAGCCTGCCCACCAGACCGAGGAGGTCGGTCACCGAGGCGCCGGTTCCGCCCGAACCGGCCGACAGCGACACAC
Organism: Planotetraspora silvatica; assembly: GCF_016863315.1. GTDB lineage: Bacteria > Actinomycetota > Actinomycetes > Streptosporangiales > Streptosporangiaceae > Planotetraspora > Planotetraspora silvatica. The sequence continues at coordinate 4,120 of NZ_BOOQ01000059.1, read as the reverse complement.
GCTCGTTCGACAGCGTGTTGCGCGCCACCTTCCAGCCCTCGTCGACGTTGCCGACCACGAGGTCGTCGGGCACGAAGACGTCGTCGAGGAAGACCTCGTTGAACAGGTTCTCCCCCGTCATCTCGGTCAGCGGCCGGACGGTGACGCCGGGCCCCTTCATGTCGACGAGGAAGTAGGTGATGCCGTCGTGCTTGGGCTTCGAGCTGTCCGAGCGGGCGATACAGATGCCCCATTCGGCCACGTGGGCGACCGACGTCCAGATCTTCTGGCCGTTGAGCTTCCAGCCGCCCTCGACCTTCTCGGCCTTCATCTGCAGCGAGGCCAGGTCGGAGCCCGCGCCCGGCTCGGAGAAGAGCTGGCACCAGATCATCTCGCCGCTCAGCGTCTTGGGCAGGAACCGCTCCTGCTGCTCCGGCGTGCCGTAGGAGACGAGGGAGGGCACCACCCACGCACCGATGATCATCTGAGGCAGCTTGATCTTGGCCGCCCTGATCTCCTGGTGGATGAGCACCTGCTCCAGCGGCGTCGCCCCGCGGCCCCACGGCCTCGGCAGGTGCGACATGACGAAACCGGCGCCGGCCAGCGCCCGCTTCTGCTCCGCACCCTCGAGCGCGGCGATCTCGGCCAGTTCGGCGCGGATGGCGGCCCGCCGCGACTCGGACTCCGCGGGCAGGTCGATCTCCATCTCGCGCGTCACGCCGTCCAGCGCGAGCGAGGCGACGGTCTCGGCCCACTCCGCCGACGACCCGAGCAGCGCCCGGATCGTGAGCGCCCGCCGATAGTAGAGGTGCGCCTCGTGTTCGAAGGTGTAGCCGATCCCGCCGAAGATCTGGATGGCGTCCTTGGCGCACTGGACCGCCGCGTCGGGAGCCGTCACCCCGGCGATCGCCGCCGCGTAGGCGAGTTCGTCCCCGGTCGCCCTGGTGGCGTCCCAGACGGTCGCCCTCGCCTGCTCCAGCACGACGAGCATCCGGGAGAGCTTGTGCTTGATGCCCTGGAACTGCCCGATCGGCCGGCCGAACTGCACCCGGACCTTGGCGTAGTCGGCCGCGGCCGCCACGCACCAGGCCGCGACGCCGATCGCGTCCGCGCCGAGGACGATCGCCGCGAGGTTGAGGACATCGGGGCCCTCGAGCCCGTCGAGGACCCTCTCCTCCGGTACGGCCAGCCCTTCGACCTCCACCTTCGCGACACCGCGGGTGAGGTCGAGCGGCTTCGCCGGGGTGATCGTCGCCTGATCGGCGTCGATCGCCACCCACTCCTCGCCGAGGTCCGTCGAGACCGGCAGGACGAGCACGTCGGCGAGAGCCGCGCCGAGCACCGGCTCGGCGGCACCGCTGATCGTCAGCACGCCGTCCTCGCGCACGCCCGTCAGGGAGCCGCCAAGGGCGACCGCGCCCGTCAGCGACCCGTCGGCGAGACCGGGCAGCAGCTTGGCGTGCGCCTTGCCGCTGGACGCGAGGATCGCGGCACTCGCCAGCACGGTCGGCACCAGCGGCCCCGGGGCCACGCGCTCGGACAGCGCCTCGATCACGACGGCGGCCTCGAGCAGGCCGTAGCCGGAACCGCCGTGCTCCTCGGGGATGTGCAGTCCGAGCAGACCCTGGTCGGCGAGACCCGACCAGAAGGCCGGCCGTTCCTCGGTGCCCGAGCCACTGAGATCTCCGACGGAACCGCGGACCACCTCGACGGGGATGTTCCGCTCGGCCCATCCCGCCACCGACTCGCGGAGCGCCTCATGCTCCTCGCTCAGCCCGATCGCCATGTGATTCCTCCACCACTAGACCCGTATAGAACCATATTCTAGAAGAAGGTTCGCGGGCTAGATCGGGCGGATGCTCTGCGCGAGAGTATTCAGATCAGGGAGCAGGGCCTTGTCGGTGTCCGGCACGGTCGCGAACACCATGGCCGGCTTCTGCCTGCCTGCCGCTCCGACCACGACCACGATCGCCCGGGACGCGTGCTTCTCGCCGTCGACCAGGTAAGTGATCTTGTAGCCCAGCAGCCAGCCGGTGCCGTGCGCCGCCGGCTGCGAGGCGGTCCACACGAGCCTGCTGCCCTCCGGCTGGCGGCGCAGCGTCCACTTGGCCGCCTTCTCGGCGTAGTACCGGTAGTCGGAAAGATCGTCGAGCCGCTTCGGCACAGCGCCCGGAAGGGGACTCGAGGCGATCATCGCCTGCGCCGGCCCCTCGAGGCCGGACCGCTGAACGAACGAGAACGGCGCCGGGGCCGCCGCCTGCCACGGCAGGCCGAGCTTCGCGTAGCCGATGCCGGATTTCTGGTCGGCTACCGATGACGTCACTGTCGTGGCCCGCCCGGCGAAGGTCGCGAGTTCCACGCTGCTCGCGGGAAGCGTGGGCACCGCCGACGCCGGCGGCTTCGGCGTCACACTCGGGTCGGCGACATCCGACGGGCCGACCTGGACCTTCGCCTGGTAGAGCTGGTCGACCCCGGTCGACTCCTTGGGGAAGTAGAGGAGGCCGAGGATGCCCGCCGCCACGATCGTCGCCACGACCGCGATGGCCACGTAGCGGCCCACGGGCTCTTTGCGGGCTCCCCCGCCACTGTGGCGGCCGCCTCGGGAGGCGTTGCCGGGGCCGGGCGTGGAACCGCGACCGTCGGGCCCACCGCCCAGGCCGGTCCCGCGACCGCCAGAGCCCTCGGGGTTCCCGCCCGTGCCAGCGACACGACCGCCGGCGACGATGCGGTCCTGGGTGGGACCAAGCCTGCGAGCGGAGCCTCCGGGCCGCGCACTCTGGCCGAGCCCGTCGGGGCCCACACGCGGCATGGGCGTCGTGGGGGCGTCGTAGGAACGGACGAAGAGTTCGCCGGACCTGTCACGTCCGGCCGGGTTCGCATCGCCCTCAGCCATGCAGGCAGGTTACGACAGAAATGACGGCCTTTGCGGATACTCGCATCACGCTTCAGCGGCGTTCCCGATGGTCCCCGATTCCCCTCGCAATGGAACGGCCCAGGTCACCGCCACGGCGACCCCGGGCGCGTTGCTTGGATACCCGTCGCCGGCATCGATAGACAGAGAGCATGGATTTCTCACGGGGGGCCACCCGCGTCGCGGTGGCGCTGGCGATGGTCGCGATCTCCTCCTGCGGGGGTGTCACGGACAGCCTGGGAACGGCTCCCGCGGCACGGTCGACGACCACGCCCGTGCCGCCGTCGGGCGCTCCCGAGGCGGTCGCACTCGAGAGCGCCCTCGAGCAGGTGATCAAGAAGGTCCTCCCGTCCATCGTGCAGATCACCACGGCACAGGGCCTCGGGTCCGGGATCGTGTACGACACGTTGGGTCACATCGTGACGAACGCCCATGTCGTCGGCACGGCCCGCGAGTTCCAGGTCACCCTCGCGAGCGGGGGCCAGCCGAGGAAGGCCACCCTCGTCAACACCTTCCGCGCCGGCGACCTGGCGATGATCCGGGTCGAGGACGCCCGCGGGCTCACCCCCGCGACCTTCGGCCGATCGGCGCAACTCCAGGTCGGTCAGATCGTGCTCGCCATGGGCAATCCCCTGGGCTTCTCCGGCAGCGTGACCCAGGGCATCGTGTCCGCCCTCGGCCGCACGGTGTCCGGCCAGGGGCCGCACGGGACACCCGGAGCGACGATCACCAACGCGATCCAGACGTCGGCTCCCATCAACCCGGGCAACAGCGGCGGGGCGCTCGTCGACCTGTCCGGCCAGGTCATCGGCATCCCGACGTTGTCGGCCGTCGATCCCGAGCAGGGCGCGGCACCCGGCATCGGTTTCGCCATTCCCAGCGACACGGCCACGGACGTCGCGGGGCAGATCATCAGGTACGGCCGGGTCGTCAACAGCCGTCGCGCCGCGCTGGGCGTCCGTGTGGGCACGGCCGTCGACACCGAGGGGAACCCGATCGGAGCCGTGGTGGGCGCGGTCACGCCGGGCAGCGGCGCGACCAAGGCCGGCATCAAGCCCGGCGACGTGATCGTCAGCATCGGCGGCATCCCCACTCCGACGTCGAACGCCCTCTCCCAGGTGCTCGCCACGCAGAAGCCGGGCAACCGGGTCAAGGTCCAGCTCCTCCACCCCAGCGGCCAGACCACCACGGTCACGGTCGCGCTCAGCGAACTGCCGTCCAGCGGCTAGC
>NZ_BOOQ01000058.1 GCF_016863315.1 Planotetraspora silvatica | reverse complement strand
GAATGCGATCATCTTCGAAGCCATTTATTGCTCCTGATCTTGATGGGGATTGCCGGGACGGCGCCCGCGACGGATGGGCCCGCCGGCAGGCGGACGGTCTGCCGGTGGACCCCGCCGTCCCGGCGCACGCCTTGCGATTGGCACTCTCCATGCGTGAGTGCCAGGCGTCCGCTCGCACTCTACCCACAAATTGCGTGACACGCACATGGTGCGCAGCACGCAATTTGAGATAGGGTCGATCCATGAACGACGACGCCATGGACCTCCGGACGCGGATGAGGCAGACCACCCGGGAGGCCATCAGCCACGCCGCGCTGCGCCTGGCCATCGAGCAGGGCCCCAACGGGCTGGTCCTCGTGCGTGTCCAAGACATCGCTACGGCCGCGGGTGTCTCATCCCGCACGTACAACAACTACTTCTCCAGCAGGGCCGAGGCGATCTGCGCCTTCCAGGCCGACCAGTCCAAGCGCGCGGGGGACGCGCTGAGCTCCCGGCCCGCGGACGAGCCATTGGACGAGGCCCTCATCGCGGCCATGGTCGAGCTCTACACCGACCCCGAGCCCGACAGGGCCGGCCTGCGCATGATCATGTCGACGCCCGAGCTGGAGGGCGAGGCGCTGAAGGCGTTCAGCATGGCGGAGGGCCCGCTCGCCGAGGCGATCGCGGCCCGCACCGGCATCGACCCGGGATATGACCTGTTCCCCGCCGTCACGGCCGCCGCGGTCGCCGGCGCCGTCCGCGTGGCGGGGCGGCACTGGCTCGAGGCCGGCGACAGCGGGTCCTTCGCCGCCATCCTGCGCAGTGCCCTGTCCTGTGTGGTTCCGGCCGCGCCACTCCAGGCCCCGAAGATCAGTGACCGGGCCGCCAATTGAAGCGAAGGACACCCCGACATGCGAGCCAAGGGCATCGGTTACGACACCGGGTTCAGCTTCGACGGCATCACCCGCAGGCCGTTCGACCACGCCGTCGTACGACGCGAACTGCAGATCATCCGCGATGACCTGCACTGCACCGCGGTGCGCCTGTTCGGCGACGACCTGGACCGGCTCGAGTTCGCCGCCGGCCACGCGGCCGACCTGGGACTGGAGGTCTGGTTCTCGCCGTTCACCTACCAGCTCGGCCCGGAGCGGATGCTCGACCTGCTCGCCGACGGTGCCGAGCGCGCCGAGCGGATCCGCCTCGGGGGAGCCGACGTCGTGTTCGTCACCGGGGCCGAGCTGAGCCTGTTCAACCGCGGGTTCCTGCCCGGCGACAGCCTTGAGGAGCGCGTCGGCGCCCTGCTCACTCCCCGGCCGGAGACGCGCGGGCTCCTGGCCGAGGTGCCCGGCCGCATCAACGAATTCCTCGCCAAGGCCGTCACCGTGGTCCGCGAGCGGTTCGGCGGCAAGGTGACCTACGCCTCGATTCCGTTCGAGGGCGTCGACTGGACGCCGTTCGACATCGTGTCGGTCGACGCCCACCGCTCGAAGGAAGTCGCCCATATCTACCAGCAGGGCGTTCGCACACTGGTCGAGCAGGGCAAGCCGGTCGCCATCACCGAGTTCGGCTGCACCACCCACCGCGGCGCGGCCGATCATGGCGCACGCAGCGGAGAGATCGTCGAATACGACGGCGTCACCCCGGTCCGGCTCAACGGCGACTACGTGCGCGACGAGCAGGAGCAGGCCACCTACCTCCGCGAACTGCTGGACGTGTTCACCGCGGAGGGCGTGGACGCCGCCTTCGCGTGCACCTTCGTCTGCTACGGCCTGCCGTACCGCCCCGATCCCCGGGAAGACCTCGACATGGCGAGCTGGGGCGTGGTCAAGATCCTGGAAAACGGCCTCGGCGACACTTACCCCGACATGCCCTGGGAGCCCAAGGCCGCCTTCACCGCGCTCGCCGACTACTACCGCTAGCGAGGCCCTTCGCCAGGGGGAGTGGAACCGAGGTCACCGGCACGGCTGCGCACCGGTACGGCGTGCGGTTGTTCGCTCAGCGCTCCCGCCCCGCGCCGTACCGGTGCGTGATGGGACCTCAGTGGGTGCGCGGCAGCACCTGGATCGTGTCGCCGACGGGGCGCTCACCGGTCGCGTCGGACGGGCGGTTGACGAGGGTGCCGTTCACGACCGTGGTGGAGGAGCCGCCCCCGTCCAGGTTGAGCGCGTCGACCGCGCCGAGGGACCGCATGAAGGCCGCGCCCTCGGCGAGGGTGAAGCCCTCGCTGCCGCCGCTCAGACGGCCGTCCACGGTCACCAGCAGCAGCCGGCCCTGCCGGTCGATGCCCGCCATCGTCCGGGGCTGGCGGTTGTTCGCCCACGCGAAGCCGAAGGAGAGGTCCAGCGGGTCGACGACGCCCTCCGTGGCGGCGTCGATGCGGATCCGCCCGTCCTCCACCAGCGTCGGCGCGGCGCTGACGATGCTGTCGTCCTTGCCCAGCCTGACCTTGCGCCCGTGGTCGTCGCGGATGTCCTCCGTCACGGAGATCTCCGCGCCCACCTTCGCGTGCGCGGTGAGCCAGGAGGCCGCCGGGCCGATGCCCTGGAGCACGGTCTGGCCGGGCGTGACGGTGCCGGTCCGGTCGCCGACTGACACGACCCGGTCCTTGGAGTTCAGCACCACCTGTACGCCGGCGCCGGTCGGGAGGGCGTGGACGTAGTCGTCGGTGAACTTCACCAGTTCGTCGGTCATGGTGCAGGTGGTGTCATGGCGTGGTTCCGCCGTGGGGATCGCCCCCGGTCGGCCGCAGTTCCGCAGCAGTCCGGGCGTGCGGTTCACCCCCTCGACGGCGTGCTCCGCACGGCCGGCGCGCGCGGTCACGGTGGTGGTGAGATCGGCGATCCGGGTGCGCCGGCCGCCGTCCTCAAGGATCAGCGCCGCCCGCGATCCCACCGCCATCGAGGTCAGCTCACCGTCGTAGGCGCCGATGCCCGCCATGGTGCCCTGTACGCCGTCGGCGTCGGAGGTGAGGAAGAAGCCGCCGTTGACGCCCACCAGGGAGCCCAGCTTGGCCGCCACCGAGGAGGTCGTCTCCCGCTGAGCGACGTTGCCGTCGTGGGTGGCCTCGACGGTCCCGTGGAACCTGTGCGGGTCGACGACCGTGACGTTGATGTTCTCCACGTCCGCCGGCTGGTCGGCGTCATAACCGGCCCACTCCACGACGTTGCGGAATCCCGCCGCGGTGACCTGAGACGCCACGCTCCGCGCCGCGTCCTGGGTCGGGTAGGAGCCGATCCGCACCCGTACGCCCATGAGACCGCGCGGCGTGTCGGAGTAGCCCGGCCACGGGATCCTGGTCGACACCGGCTCGAAGCCCGCGGTGCGCAGCCGGTCGGCGGTCTGCGACGCCCACGATTCCGAACCCACCGCGGCCCACGCCTGGGCGCCGGTGAACCGGGCCTTCGTCTCGGCCTGCACGGTGACGGTCCAACCCGGCGCGGCGGCGAGGTTCTTGAGGGTCCCGGTTCGCACCTCCACGCCCGGCGCGACGGTCCGCGTCGTCCACTGCGCCACGGTCCCGGTGCTCGCCGGGGCGATGGTCGCCGGGGTGTCCGCGGCGGCCACTCCCGAGACCGTCAGCGGTGCGACCAGCGCGAGTGCGAGCGCGCCGAGTGCGAGCCGGGCACGAGTGTTGCGACCGCTGCCTGGGCTGTTGTGCATAACACATCCTTCAGACTCGGTGGACGGCCGGATGGGGTAATCCGTTCCGGCCGAAAATGACCAAGTCGAAAGTCCAACGCGACGAAGCGAACGCCGGGGCGGAAGCGAAGGTGCGGACGCGGACAGGAACATGAACGCTCGGTGGCGGCATGCCGCCGAGCAGGACGTCGTGGGGGAGAGGCGGGCCGGCCCCGGGCCGTGGTCTCGTCGCACAAGAGCACGGCGGCGACGCTGGGGAGAGCTTTCGGCGGGCCTCGGACCGTCAGCTCGGCGTCCGAGGTGTACCGCGAATCGACTCGATTAATTGATCTACATTGTAAAGGGCGTCGGTGAAGCAGAATTCAGCGTCCCCTAAAACAAAACCACACCCCTCACCAGACAGTCGCGCGCTGAATACGGCCTATGCACACGCGTACGGCCACTACGGATTTGACGACCCGGAGCCGTGGCGAGGACGGGAAAGGATTGGACGGGATGATGTTCGGGCTTGTAGCTTGCAGTCGACCATGACACCGCCCGAGGAGGTGAGACCCATGAACGCTGTATCGATGTGGGTGCTCTCCCTTCCCGTCACGGTCGGGCGATTGACGTAGGTGTCGCCGGGAGCGCCTCGCCAACAAGGCACTCCCGAAAGGCAACACCTCTATGCACTCTCAGCAGGTCACCGCCAAGCAGCCGTCGAGTGACAGGGTCGAGCGCGACGTCCCCGGCCTCTGGTCGTCGGCCTCCGGCGCCGATCCCGCGCCCCTCATGTTCGACGTGATCATTGCCGGGTGCGGGCCGACCGGTGCGATGCTGGCCGCCGAACTGCGGCTGCACGATGTGCGGGTACTCGTTCTGGAGAAGGAAACCGAGCCCGCGTCGTTCGTCCGCATAGTCGGTCTGCATATTCGCAGTCTCGAGCTGATGGCGATGCGCGGACTGCTGGATCGCATTCGCCGGCATGGAAGACAGCGTCCGGCCGGCGGTTTCTTCGCCGCCATCCCCAAACCCGCGCCCAAGGGCCTGGATTCCGCGTACGCCTATCTGCTGGGTATCCCGCAGCCGGTCATCGAGCATCTACTCGAAGAACATGCGATCGAACTGGGTGCGCAGGTCCGGCGTGGTTGCGCGGTCGCCGGTTTCGAGCAGGACGACGAGGGTGTGACCGTCGAGCTGGCCGACGGGGAACAGCTGCGTTCGCGCTACCTCGTCGGTTGTGACGGCGGGCGCAGTACGGTGCGCAAGCTGCTCGGCGTCGGCTTCCCCGGCGAGCCCTCGCGGACCGAGACGCTGATGGGCGAGATGGAAGTGGGTGTGCCGCAGGAGGAGATCGCCGCGAAGGTGACCGAAATCCGCGAGACCCATCAGCGATTCTGGCTCCGGCCCTTCGGCGAAGGAGTCTATAGCGTCCTGGTCCCCGCCGCGGGAGTCGGCGACCGCGCGCAACCGCCCACCCTCGAGGATTTCCAACAACAGTTGCGGACCATCGCGGGAACCGATTTCGGCGTGCACTCCCCGCGCTGGATGTCCCGCTTCGGGGATGCCACCCGGCTGGCCGAACGTTATCGGGTCGGGCGGGTGCTGCTGGCCGGCGATGCGGCACACATCCATCCACCCATCGGCGGACAGGGCCTCAACCTGGGCGTTCAGGACGCGTTCAACCTCGGCTGGAAACTGGCCGCGCAGATCCGCGGCTGGGCGCCGGAAACACTGCTGGACACCTACCAGGCCGAACGTCATCCGGTCGCCGAGGACGTGCTGGACAACACCCGCGCCCAGATGGAACTGCAGTCCACCGAACCGGGCCCGCAGGCCGTGCGCAGGCTGCTCACCGAACTGATGGACTTCGACGAGGTGAACCGCCATCTGATCGAGAAGATCACCGCGATCGGCATCCGCTACGACTTCGGCGAGGGCCCCGATCTGCTCGGCCGCCGCCTGCGCGACATCGACGTGAAACAGGGACGTCTCTACGGTCTGCTGCATCGCGGCCGCGGCCTGCTGCTGGACCGCACCGAACGCCTGGCCGTCGGCGGCTGGTCCGACCGGGTCGATCACCTCGCGGATCCCACTGCGGTACTGGATGTTCCGTGCGTCCTGCTACGCCCCGACGGCCACGTCGCCTGGATCGGCGACGATCAGCAGGACCTGGACGACCACCTCTCCCGCTGGTTCGGCAAGCCCGCCAACTGATTTCGCCTGAACAGCCGGCCATTGAGACAGTCAAGGTTGCAGTCGCACTTCATGGTGGCGGCAACATCCGTCACTGCAGGTAGCCGTGTCAGCTGTCGGCGGGTGTTCGTGCCACTGGTTGTCCTTCAGGAGTTGTCGTGTGCGGGTGAGGAATGCCTGGCGGACCTCTTCTGGGTGCAGTATCTGGAGTGGTCGGCCGAGGCTGAGCAGGTAGCGGGCCAGGCCGTCGGCGTCTGGCCCGCCGATGTCGATGATCGTGGCGTCATCGCCGTCCGGGTGGTGGACGCCGACCGTTGGTGGTACCAGCCTGCGGGCCTCATCGGCCGGTACGGCCAGGCGGATGGTCACCCGCACCGGGTGGGGCCTCAGCGCGATGCCCGTGCTGACCATCTGTGCTGGATCTGGCGGGTCGGGCAGGGCAGTGGCCTGCCCGACGGCTGTGGCATCGATGATGCGATCGGTACGGAAGGTGCGCCAGTCCTGCCGCGTCAGGTCGTAGGCGAGGAGATACCAGCGGCGGCCGGTGTAGATGAGCCGGTAGGGGTCCACTCGGCGGGTGGACGTCGTTCCGGCCCGGTCGCGGTAGGTCAACTGGGTGCGTTCGCCTCGCCGGCACGCGGTGGCCAGGTCGAGCAGCAGCGCGGGGGCGATCTGGCTGTCGTCGGGTCGTGCGGTGTGGGTGAACGCGGCGTCCAGCTCGCCGAGCCGGTCGGCGATCCTGGACGGCAGCACCTGGCGTAGTTTCAGCAGCGCCGACAGGGCTGCCTGGTCGCTGCCGGAGACTCCGCTGAAGGCGGCGGCGCGCAGCCCGACAGCGACCGCGAGGGCCTCCTCCTCGTCAAGGATCAGTGGCGGAATGCTGGTTCCGGGCCCGAGGTGGTAGCCGCCCCATGGGCCCATCTCCGATTCGATGCCGTAGCCGAGTTCACGTAGCCGGGCGATGTCCCGGCGAACCGTCCGTTCGGTGATCTCCAGCTGGGCGGCAAGATCAGCGGACGTCCAGGACTGCCGCGTTGACAGCAAAGACAGCAGCCGCAGCAGCCGCGCCGAGGTGTTGACCACGGCTAACAGTCTGCTCGATAACCAGGACCGTTTCTGACCGGGTCATACCGTAACGTCGCCGGCATGACCGAGAACTCCTCGGCCGAAAAGTCCATTAGGACGACGATGACCTCCGCCACGGTGCGTTAGATGGCGGGCCCGGATGGGCGCACGTAACCGACGAGGGGCAGGACCCATGGAAGCACGCATGAAGAGCGTGGCGAATCCCGACGTGATCACAGCGATCCAGCATCTCCACAAGGCGATTCACGCCGGTGGCGTCGACCCGCTCGTGCTCGAGTTGGTCCATCTGCGGGCCAGTCAGATCAACGGCTGCAGCCCGTGTGTGTTCGCCGGCGTCCAGTCGGCGAAGAAGCATGGAGAGACCGAGGAGCGGCTGCACAACGTGGTCACCTGGCGCGATACCCCGTTCTTCACCGAGGATGAGCGGGCGGCGCTTGCGCTGACCGAGGCCGCCACCCGGATCCAGGACGGCGCGCCGGGCGTGACCGACGAGATCTGGGACGATGCTGCCACCCACTTCGACGAGAACCAGATGTCCGCGATCATCCTGAACATCGCACTCACCAACTTCTTCAACCGGATCAACCACACGATCCGGGAGCAGGCCGGCAAGACCTGGTGAAGGCGGCCGGGCGTCATCCGTCCAGAGGCCGCGGTGGTGACGTGGCGAAGGACGTGATCGGCCGGCTCCACCGCTGACCGATCGAGCGCCGCTTCCGGCAGGCGCCCGTCCTGGGCTCCCACCTTCGGGTGACCACCGACAACCATCCCTTTGATGATCATCAGGGGCACATGACGATGAGCGACGAACTACTGGAACTGACCGTTACCGATGTCCGAGCCTGGCGGGAGTGGCTCAGCGAGCACCACGACAGCTCGGCAGGGGTGTGGCTGGTCCTCGCCAAGCAGAACACGACCCGGCCCACCAGCCTGACCTATGACCAGGCGCTCGACGAAGCCCTGTGCCACGGCTGGATCGATGGTCATCTACGACGGCGGGATGAGATCACCTTCTGCCGGCGCTTCACCCCTCGCGGAAGGCAAAGTCCCTGGTCGGCGCGGAACGTTTCCATCGTCACCCGTCTGATCAGCGAGGGCCGGATGCATCCGGCCGGAATGACCGAGGTCGAACGCGCCAAGGCCGACGGCCGCTGGGACACGGCCTACGCGGGACAAGCCGGCATCGAGGTACCAGCCGACCTGGCCGCCGCATTGGCCGCGAAACCCCAGGCACAAGCGATGTTCGACATCCTCACCTCCCAAAACCGCTACGCCGTTCTCTATCGGATCGCGAACGCCAAACGCGCCGAGACCCGAGCCCGCCGTATCACCCAGTTCGTTGACATGCTCGCCCGCGGCGAGACGATCCATCCACAAAAGCGTGCCCTCGGCAGTTGAATGCGGGCCCACTCCTCTCCCCGCCTCGCTCCTCCAAGCCCACGCACTCGGCAAGTACTGCGCGATCGCCTCCGGCACCCGGTTCCTTGTTCCGCCATACGCCATCGTGGGTGGCAACCCTGCGACCGTCATCAGGAAGCGCTTCGCCGACGCCGACGTCGACCGACTGTTGCGGGCGGCCTGGTGGGACTGGCCGGTCGATCTCGTCACTGAGCACCTACGCACGATCATGGCGGGCACTCCCGCCGAGATCGAGCGGATCGCCGCCACCCGGAAAGTAGTGGAATGAACGCGCCGATCGGGAACGGACCCCGATCGGCGCGTCACGGACGGCAGGCGGCGGTATCAGCCCAGATGGCGGGCGAAGAATCGCAACGCGCTGTCGGCCTCGAAGGCCGGCACGTCCCCGTGTTTGCCGGGGTTGGCGTGCAGCGTCTTCTCACCTGAGGCCAGGGCGTCGAACAGCGCCAGGGCATCCTCGCGGGGAATCAGCTCGTCGTCCCACTGCATCATGAACTGCACGGGCACGGCGACCCCGGCGGCGGCCTCCGCCGAGGCCGACGACGTCCCGCTCAGCCCCAGCACCGCCGCGCGGATCCGCGGCTCGGCGGCGACCAACGGGATGCCGAGGGCGCAGCCCAGCGACATGCCCCAGTAACCCACTGGGCCCAGATTCCCGAGCGCGTCCAGGACCGAGCGCCATTCCGGGACGGTCTGGGCGGCCAGCAGCGCGTGGAACTCGGCCAGTAGCGGGAGCGGGTCGCCTGCGCCGGACATGCGGGCCCGCATCTCGGTGATGATCTGGTCGTGTTCGGCGGTCTTGGGCCGGTCGCCGTGGGCGGGGGCGTCGATGGCCGCTGCTGCGAACCCGTAGGCCGCCAGCCGGATGGCGCGGGCCACCACGCCAGGGGCCTGCTTGTGCTGTCCGCCGCCGTGTCCGATGAGGATCAGGGCACCGGGTTCGGCGTCGTCAGGCGTCCACAGCACGCCGGGGAGCTCGCCGAGGGTGAAGGATCGTTCGGTGACGCCGTCAGTCGACGTCTGAGAGGTGAAGCGCATAGCGTTTCAAGCCTTTCGGGATGCCTTGTGCGGGCGCTCCCTAGGCCATGCAAGGGAGGGAGCCCCGACCTGTCACTGCGTTGATCGGTCTCACCTCCTCCGGTTCGATACGGGCGCAAAGCGACGCCGAATGTATCACACCGATCAAGTTCCGTTACTCGGCCGGGCCGTGTCTCGGTGCCGCGCGGACATGCGCGCGTTCGCCTTGTTTCCCGATGAGACTCAGGTACTCGACGGGTCCGGCGCCGGTGGCCCCGAACCAGTGCGGGGTGCGCGTGTCGAACTCCGCGGCCTCCCCGGGCTTGAGGATGAGGTCGTGTTCGCCGAGCACAAGGCGGAGTGTTCCGTTGAGGACATAGACCCAGTCGTAGCCCTCATGGGTGCGCAGGTCGGGCTCGGCGTCGTCGCTTCCGGCCGGGAGGACGAACTTGTAGGCCTGGATTCCTCCCGGCCTGCGGGTCAGCGGCAGGATGACCGAGCCGTCGCTGCAGGGGATGGGACGCAGATTGATGCGGGGATCGCCGGTCGGCGGCGCATCGACGAGTTCGTCGAGTGTGACCCCGTAGGCGCGAGCGAGCGGAAGCAGCTGCTCGAGCGTGGGACGTCGCAGGCCCGCCTCGAGCCGGGACAAGGTGCTGGTGGAGATGCCGGTCTCCTCCGCGAGGTCGGCGAGCGTGACGTCGCGATGCAGCCGGAGGCGCTTCAACCGCGGTCCGACAGCGTCAAGCGTGCGGTCGATGGCTTCATCCACCCCTTCATTTTGCCATTTGGCAACAACGTTTGCACATCCGCTTTCCTATCAGCACCATGAAGGACGAACCGAGGCACGGCACCCGCAGAGGGGGTGCGCGATCCGTCGGCGCGGGTGAGCCCGGCGGAGTTTCGGGACGTGGCCGCGACGAGGTCGCCCGCTACGGCGGAGGGATCATCGCGAACGAGGAGGACGACCTATGACGCACGAGTTCGACAAGGAATTCTGGGAGCGGCACTGGCAACAGGGGCCGGCCGGGGGCCCCGGATCCATGGGCGGCAACCCGCCGAACCCGTACCTCGTTCGTGAGACCAGCGGCCTGACACCCGGCACGGCACTGGACGCGGGGTGTGGCGGCGGTGCCGAGGCGATCCGGCTCGCCTCCCACGGCTGGCACGTCACCGCTGCCGACATCTCGTCGGAGGCCCTTGCTCGCGCTGCCGAGCGGGCGGCGACGAGCGGGGCCCTTGAGCGCTTGCGGTGGGTTGAGGCGGATCTGAGTGTCTGGAGCCCGGAGGCGCAGTTCGACCTGGTCATGACCCACTACGCCCACCCGGCGATGCCCCAGTTGGAGTTCTACGACCGCATCGCCGAATGGGTGGCTCCCGGCGGCACGCTGTTCATCGTGGGGCACCTGTACTCTCCGGGCTCTACCGGCCACGGGCACAATCCTCCCGCCGAAGCGTCGGCCACGTCCGCGGCCATCACCGCGCGCATGGACGGCAGGGAGTGGGAGATCGTCACCGCCGAGGAGCATCTCCGCACTCTCACCGGCCATGGGAGCCGAGCGGTTCCCCTCCACGATGTCGTCGTGCGCGCCACCCGGCGCCGGTGATCACACGCCGGCGGTGTCGGTGAAGATCTTCACGACTCCTCCTTCAGTGAGTCCAGGATCTCCAGGTAGTGCGGGTTGTACATCAGGCCCAGGACGTTGCCCCAGGGGTCGATCACGGAGGCGGTGATGAATCCGGTGCCCCGGTCGCGCGGCGAGTCGTGCTCCTTGGCCCCCATCGCGACGAGCCTTTCCAGAGCCGCGGGGACGTCGTCGACGTGCCAGTAGACCACGGCGCCCGCCGGCCTTCCGATCGTGTCGGGATCGGCGGTCCGGGCCAGCTCGCTCCCGGCGTAGGTGCTGTGGACGACGCCGAACTCGTGCTGGTAGTCGCCGATGCGCCACTCCATGTACGCCGGGGTGTCCAGGTAGGGCGGGATCCCGAACAGCTCGGTGTACCAGCGCTTGGTCGCCTCGAAGTCGGGAGAGTAGAAGGTGACGGTGGTGAGTCCTCGCAACATTTCCGTTTTCCTCTCTCGCGGGTCTGTGACCATCCTCGCATTTAAAGTGCTCACCAATTGAGCACTTTAAATGCGAGGATGAGGACATGCGCGCCGACCGTCTCGTAGCTGCTCTCCTGCTGCTCCAAGCGCGTGGCCGGGTGACCGCTTTCGAGTTGGCCGAGGAGCTGGAGATCTCCGTGGCCACTGCCCGCCGCGACCTGGAGGCCCTGTCCGCCGCCGGAATTCCGGTCTATCCGCAGCCGGGCCGCGGCGGTGGCTGGTCGCTCGTCGGTGGCGCGCGCACGGATCTCAGCGGGCTGAACGCGGCCGAGTCCCAGGCCCTTTTCCTGCTCCTCGGCCCGGCCGGCTCAGGTGATCCCGAGCTGTCCTCCGCCCTGCGCAAGCTCATTCGCGCTCTGCCCGCCACGTTCCGCTCCGACGCCGAGGCGGCGGTCCGGGCCGTCGTGTCCGACTCGGCGGGTTGGGGCGAGCAGGACCGTGAGCCGCCTGCCCTCATGCGGTCCCTGCGGAACGCCGTCGTGCGCAGGCTCAAGGTACGGCTGGAGTACAGCGGCAGGGGTGGGCGGTCGACGGAGCGTACGGTCGATCCCCTGGGCCTGGTCGACAAGGACGGGGTCTGGTATCTCCTCGCGGGCACGGAAGCCGGTCAGCGGACGTTTCGCGTCGACCGCGTCACTTCCGCGGAGGTCACGGATCTCCCCGCCCAGCGACCTGACGACTTCGACCTGTCGGCGGAGTGGTCGCGTGTGGTGGCGGAGATGGAGCAGCGGCGTTCGCTCGTCTCGGCCGTGGTGCTGATCGACGCCCGGTTCCTCCCGGTGCTCCGCTCGCATTTCGGACGGCACTGCGAAGTCATCGGACAGGACGGCGGGCGGGTCCGGGCGCGGGTGGCGGCGCACATGGCACGTTCGATCGCCGAGCGACTGGCCGGGTGGGGCGCGATGGTCGAGGTGGTGGAGCCGGAGTCGGTACGCGCCGAGCTCGCCAGGATCGGCCTGGAGCTGACCGGGCGTTACGCCAAGGGGCCGGACGTCGCCTGAGCACGCGAAGCGCCGCCAGTCCGCCGGGAACGGGTCGCAGGAGGGTCATCGAGGGTCGCCGCCACGTGCCGGGGCGCCGGTTCGGCTCCAGCCGAGTGGCGCATCGGCTAGCGGGGGCGGAAGCCGTCGAACATGAACGCCAGGGCGCGGGTGCGCATCCGCTCGTCCCAGTGATTGCGTTCGGCGGCCAGGCAAGCGGCCGCCAGCAGAGCCAGCAGTTCCGGCATCGCGAGGTCGTCACGTACGGTGCCCGCGTGCTGGGCGCGGGTCAGCAGTGTCTCGATGGCGTTGACCATGTCGCGTTGCAGATCGCCCATGTGCGTCTTCACGTTCACTCCTGCATCGGCGAGAGCGTCCACGAGCATCTTCTTGTCGGTGGAATCGGCCACGACGCGGGTGAAGAAGCCGAAGAACGCCGCCGCGGCGTCCTGGGCGGCGGCGAGCGCGCGGGCCTCGTCGACGAGTCTGCGGACCCGTTCGATGACGATCGCCTCGTACAGCGCCTCTTTTGTGGGGAACTGCCGGTAGATCGTCGCCAGCCCGACTCCGGCCTGGCGCGCGACCTCTCTCAGTGAGGCCGTCATCCCGTCTCGGGCCAGGACGAGTTCCGCCGCCTCCAGGACGCGGGCGCGATTGCGCCGGGCATCGGCGCGTAGCGGCCGGGATGTGTCGGTCACGGTCCCTCCTTGCTAAGCGGATCAGGTGTTCCGTATATTTGCCGAACCGGATCGGGTGATCCGGTTGAGATGATAGCGAGGAGCGCACGTGGACTACGTGACGATGGGCCGATCGGGACTCAAGGTGTCCCGGGCCTGCCTGGGCACCATGAACTTCGGCTCGGGCGACCATCCCCTCGCCGGCTGCGGCGAGGGCGAGGCCGCGCAGATCATCGGCGCGTTCCTGGACCGCGGGAACAACTTCGTCGACACCGCCGACGCCTATACCGGCGGCCAGTCGGAGGAGGTCGTGGGCCGGGCGATCAAAGGCAGGCGCGACGAAGTGGTGCTGGCCACCAAGGGGTTCATGCGCCAGGGCCATGGGCCCAACCACCGAGGACTGTCGCGCGCCCATCTGACCAGGGCCTTGGAGGCCAGCCTGCTGCGCCTCGGCACCGATCACATCGACCTCTACCAGTGCCACGGCTGGGACGACACCACGCCGATCGAGGAGACCATGGCCACGCTGGACGGCTTCGTGCGGTCCGGCAAGGTCCGTTACATCGGTTGCTCCAACTTCACCGCCGCGCAGATCGTGGAGGCGCAGTGGGCCGCCGACCGAGCCGGGACGACGCCGTTCATCAGTCTGCAGCCGCAGTACTCACTGATCGCCCGCAGCATCGAGGCCGAGATCCTGCCGACGTGCGAGCGACACGGGCTCGGCACCCTGGTCTACTCTCCGCTGGGCAGCGGCGTCCTGACCGGCCGCTACGGCCGGGACAACGACCCGGACGAGGACAGCCGCCTGGGCCGGTTCCTGAAAGCGGGGATCCCCGCTGCCCGCACGTGGGCCCAGGAACTGCTGAGCGACCGCAATCTGGACATCGTCGAAGAGGTCAGGACGGTCGCGGCCGAACTCGGCACCACGTCGACCGCGGTGGCGCTGGCCTGGGTGCGGCAGCGTCCCGGCGTGACCTCCGTGATCATCGGGCCACGCACCCCGGAGCAGCTGGACGGCGCCTTGGCAAGCCTGACCCTCGACCTGCCCGCGGAGACCCTCGCCCGCCTTGACGAGGTCTCCCAGACCACGACGATCCCCCTCGTCAACGGGGTGAACGATCCCACCCGCCCGGCCGCCACGCGGCCGGGCAGGTCATGACCGCCCCTGTGCATCGGGGTCGGGTCAGCGCAGGCGGGCCTCGATGGCCTCGATGATCCGTGGGCGCAGTTCCGCGGCGCGGATGACGGCGTCGACGGAGCCGACCTCGACCGCACGCCGGATGTTGTGCACGCGGTCGAACTCCGTGGCCACCTCGCCGATCTTCTCCGCGCGGACCGACGTCCGGAGCTCGTCGAGTTCCGCGGCCAACGTGGCGCGGTCGGCGCCGGAGGCGGCCGCGACGCGGCCCTCCAGGTCGCGCACGCGGGGGTCGGCCGCTGTGCGGGCGTTGACGTCGCCGGAGAACACCACCGCGGCGGCGGGGGCGCCGCCGAGCACCGAGGCGAACGAGCCTTCCAGCGCGAGCACGGTCATGTTCGGGTTCAGCGCCTTCGAGAACACCACGAACGCGCCGCCGTGGTACCGCGAGATCACGCAGAACACGATGGGCCCGCGGAAGTTCACGATCGCACGGCCGATCTCGGCGCCGTACTCCAGTTGCAGCTTCCGCATCGACTCCGGCGAGCCGTCGAAGCCCGACAGGTTCGCCAGCACCACCAGCGGCCGGTTGCCGCTGGCCGCGTTGATCGCCCGCGCGGCCTTCTTCGACGACCGCGGGAACAGAGTGCCCGCGGTGTAGGTGTCCGGGCCGTCGGTGGGCGGGAAGCCGCGCCGCGGCACCGACCGTGACTCGATGCCGAGCAGGCACACCGGCATTCCGCCGAGGTGCGTGTCCTGCACCACCGCGGTCTCCGCGTCGGCCATGCCCGCCCAGCGTTCCAGCACCGGGTGGTCCTGGTCGGCGAGCGCCCGCATCACGGTCCGGATGTCGAAGGGCTTCTTGCGGTCCGGGTTGGCCTCGGCGGAGAAGATCTCGCCGACGGTGGTGAAGTCGCTGCCCGCCACGACATGCGGGAAGTCGGAGATGTCACGGTCGACGGGGTCGGTCGTCCTCGCCCGCCGCGGCGCCTCCTCGCCGGGCGCGACGTACGTGTGGTCGTAGTACGACATCAGCACGTCCCGTGCGGCGGGCAGGTTCGGCGCCCAGTACTGCGCCTGGCCGTTCGGGCCCATCACCCGGTCGTAGCCGCCGATGCCGAAGTTGTCCTCGGCCGACACGCCTCCGGAGAAGTCGAGCGACTGCTTGCCGGTGAGCACCATCGCCGAGTCCGGCGTCATCACCAGGATGCCCTTGGTGTGCATGAGCATCGTCGCCTCGGCGTTCCAGTACGGCTGCGCGCCGACGTTGATGCCCGCGACCACGATGTTGATCTCGCCGCCGTCCTGGGTGAACTCGACGATGCGCTTGAGCGCCGCGGCCACCCAGTCCATGTTCTCCGTGCCCGACTTCATGGAGATCCGGGCGCCGGCGGACAGCGCGTACCACTCCAGCGGCACCCGCATGCGCTCTGCCAGGTCCAGCGCGGCGATCACGCGGCGGCATTCGGGCTCCGACAGCGCGCCGAGCGACTTCGTCGGGTCGCCGAGCAGGACGACCCTGGTGAGGCCTTGTGGGTGCCGCCGGGTCGGCGTGGTGACCACGCCCGCGACGATCGCCGCGGTGTTGTACCCCTTCGGCCGGTCGACCGGCACCAGCGCGTGGTCGTGGTCGAGGTCGTGCTCGACGAAGTCGCCGAGCAGGCCGGTCAGCTCGTACGGGTAAACCGTGTTGCGGCTGCTGGCGCGCAGCACCTTCTGCCGGTATTCGTCGAGCGGCTCGACCGGCTCGTTCGACGGCTCGCCGACGGTCAGTTCGATGCCGCCGGTGGCCTTCAAGGAGATGCGGACGGCGACCTTGGTCAGCTCGCCGGTCTCCCGGTCGCGTTGCCGGGCGATGAAGAGGATCTCCTCCAGCCCGGCGCCCGCGGTCGTCGGCAGCACGCGCCCGGCGATCATCTCCAGCTCCGCGCGGGTGAGGTCGCTCGGCGGCCAGACGTAGATCACGATCCGGTTGGTGTTGAAGCGTTTGTTCGACGGTCGCCGCGACTGGGCGCGGCGGATCGAGTCGAGGCAGGTGGCGACGGTGTCTTCGGCCGTCGGCAGCGCGACCAGCCTGCCGTCGTGTTCGCGCAGCTCGGTCAGGTCGCGCACCTGTGCGAACGCGACGAGGCGGTCGTCCGACGGGTTCTCCCGGGCCACGCACTGGAAGAGGTAGACCTCCTCGTCCGAGGACGGCAGCCGGGTGAGGTCGAACTTGCTCAGCCGCTCCAGCTGCATCCGCTGGGCGATGTAGGGGTGCAGGCCGCGGATCAGTCGATCCTCGGCCATCCCGGTGGCCGACGGGCGGAACGTGAAGTGGTGGTGCATCACCGCGCCGCCGCTGCCCGCGACGGTGGTGGTGAGTCTGCGGACCTGGACCGGCAGCGGGTGCGCGCTGACGACCTCGTGCAGCGCGGCCGCCATCGCGTCGGAGTCCTCCGGCTGCTTCTCCCAGGCGAGATAGATGTCGGCGTCGATGGCCTCCTCGCCGCTCGCCAGCTCCGCGAGCCCGCGCAGCGCGCCGCCCAGCGCTTCGAAGCTCACCGCGGAGGAGATCAGGGACGAGCCGGCGCGCTCGGCGACGACGAACGTGCAGCCCGCGACCTCGCTGGTTCGGACACCGGTGAGGCCCTTGTTGCCGTAGTACCTCCGGGTCAGCACTTCCAGCATGATCGAGTTGTCCAGGTCCTCGCGGATGAGCCGCTGGCCGAGCAGCCGTACCAGCGGCTCGGTGCTGCGCACCATCTCGGCGATGCGCTCGGCGCGGTCCGGCGCGTCCGGATGCGCGTCCAGGTGGCGCAGGTGCTTGCGGACGTCCGCGTAGACGCGGGCGCGGTTGCGGCGCAGCAGCGGCCGGCCGAACCAGGCGTAGACCACGCCGCGCGCGAGGTCGGAGACCGCGGGGAAGCGGACCTGCGTCGCGGCCAGGAGCCGCTCGAGCGCGAGACCGGCGGGCTCGCGCAGCGTCTCGTCCGGCGGCGACTCCCGCAGCCACGCGGACAATAACGCCGTGACGACCGTGGCGTCGGCGGACGCGCGCTGCTGGGCGAGGAAGATCCGGAACACGGCGGCTTCGAGCGCGGGGGAGTGCTCCAGTTCGGTGACACCGTAGTGCCCGAGCGCCTTGGCGAGCTTGGCCTGGAACGATTCCGGCAGCCCGGCCCGCTCGACGTCGAGGCTCTGCAGGTAGGTGTGGAAGTACTCGCGGGCGCTGTGCACGCGGAGGTCGTCGCCGCCGTCCTCGCCCGCCGGCCGGTTGCGGCTCAGCTCGGCGAGGTCGGCGAACACGCCCATGAGTTCGAGTTCCTCGGCCAGCGGGCGGTGGTCTTCCTCGGTGGCCGCCCGGCGCGCGGCGAGGTAGTCGTCGAGCACCCGGTGCTCGTCGTGCGGGTCGACGTCGAAGCCGAGCAGCAGGCCGCGCAGGTCCTCCTGGCCGCGCGTGGTGCGCTCCCGAACCGGGATCCGCTCGGGCGCGGCGGGCAGGTCCAGCTCGACGGACTGGGCGGCCGAGGCGTCCTCGGCTTCGGCGGCGTCGTCGGCGAGCGGTTCCAGCCGCAGGAGCGGCGCACCCGTCTCCACCTGGCTGCCCACGGATACGACGCGTTCCTTCAGCCGCGCCTTGAACGGCGCCCGCAGCACCGTCTCCATCTTCATGCTCTCCAGCACCAGCACCGGTGCACCCGCCTCGACCTCGGCGCCGACCTCGAGCGGGGTGGCGACGACCAGCGCGGGCGCGGGGGAGCGAACGACGCCGCCCTCGTCGCGGCTGACCCGGTGCGTCACGCCGTCCACCTCGACCAGATGGATCGGCCCGTGCGTGCCGGTGAGCAGGCGGTAGCGGGTGCCGTTGACGACGATCTGCCCGGTGTGCGCGTCGAAGCGGTCGAGTTCGACGTCGGCGGTGCGGACGTCGTGACCCACTTCGATGCCGACGCGGAACCGATGCGGACCGACCCGCGCGACGCGCACGCGGTAGCCGACACCACGCAGCTTGAGGTCCAGCGGCCGACCACTCTCGTGCTGCACCTGCGGGCGTCCGCCGAACGCCGTCGACAGCAGCCTCTGCCGCTCGACGCGTTCCTCCTCCTCGTACGCCTCGATGGCGGCGGCCGCCAGCGCGACGGCGGAGTGGCGGTGCGAGACGAGCCTGCCCTCGCCGCGGACGCGGTCGATCCAGCCGGTGTCCGCGCTGGCGTCGATCACCTCGGGCTGGTCGAGCAGGTCGAGCACGAAGCTCTTGTTCGTCGCGCCGCCTTCGATGATCACCGTGGTCTGCGCCATCGCCCGGCGCAGCCTGCCGAGTGCCTCGTCGCGGTCGCGGCCGTAGGCGATGACCTTCGCGATCATCGAGTCGAAGTCGGCGGGGATGGTGTCGCCCTCGCTGACGCCGGTGTCCACGCGGATGCCCGGCCCGGCGGGCAGGTCCAGCCGTACGATGCGGCCTGGGGAGGGCGCGAAGTCGCGGTCGGGGTCTTCGGCGTTCAGCCGGGCCTCGACGGCGTGCCCGCGCTCCACCGGCGGCTCACCTTCGAGCCTGCCGCCTGCCGCCACCCGCAGCTGTGCCTTGACCAGGTCGAACCCGGTGGTGGACTCGGTGATCGGGTGCTCGACCTGCAGGCGGGTGTTGACCTCGAGGAACGCGAACAGCTTGTCGCCGGGGTGGTAGAGGAACTCGACGGTCGCCGCGCCGCTGTAACCGACCGCGACGGCCAGCCGTTCGGCCGACGCCTTGAGCTCGGCTGTCTGCACCGGGCTGAGCACCGGCGACGCCGACTCCTCGATGACCTTCTGGTTGCGCCGCTGCACCGAGCAGTCGCGCACGCCGAGCGCCCACGCGGTGCCCTCGCCGTCGGCGATCACCTGGACCTCGACGTGCCGGGCACCGGTGACCAGGCGTTCCAGGAACACGATGCCGCTGCCGAACGCGCGTGCGGCCTCCTGGCTGGTGCGCTCATAGGCGTCGGCGAGTTCGGCCTCGTTCGTGACCACGCGGATGCCGCGCCCGCCGCCGCCCGCGGTCGCCTTCAGCATCAGGGGATAGCCGATCTCGGCCGCCGCCGTCAGGGCGGCGTCCAGGGTCTCGACCGCGCCACGGCTCCACGGCGCGACCGGCACGCCGACCTCCTCGGCGAGCAGCTTCGCGCCGATCTTGTCGCCGAGCTTGCGCATGGCCTCCGCGCTCGGTCCGACGAAGGTGACTCCGATCTTCTCGCACAGCTCCGCGAACGCCGGGTCCTCTGCGACGAAGCCCCAGCCGACCCACGCGGCGTCGGCCCCGGTCTCCACCAGCGCGCGCTCCAGCGCCTTCAGGTCGAGGTACGGGCGCGCGGACGCGGGACCGAGATCGTAGGACAGGTCCGCTTCGCGGACGAAGGTGGCCGAGCGGTCGACGTCGGTGTGCAGGGCGACGGTCTCGATCCGTGTCCCGGTCTCTGCGGCGAGTTCCCGTACGGCATGGATGAGCCGCATAGCGGCCTCACCACGGTTGACGATGGCGACACGACTGAACACCCGACCGAGCCCTCCTGCAGACCAACAAATGTACGCGCCGCGACACGGCGGTCCCCGGCAGTGTTCCACCCTCCTGAGTACCGGCTGGCAGCGCCATGTCGCAGACAGTGCAGGCTATGCGGCTCCAGTTGTGGGAAACGACCAAAAGCCGTAGGCCGCCCGCCCCTGACCAGGCATGTGCGATTGGAGCATCGGCACACTTCGCACCGATCAGCACCGACGAGGACCCCGACCAGTGGGCGCTCGAGGTGATCCGGTCGCCGGCCCCCGAGCGCCTGCACTACTTCCGCGGGGTCGCCAACGGGGTCTCGGCCTTGCCCCAGAAGCCGAACGTCTCTTCCTCTTCCTCCTTCTTGTCCTCCGGCTCCTCCTCCTCGTCCCGTGGAGAAGCCGGCCAGCGCGACGGCATGAGAATGGGGATGAACATGGCCGTGCCGAGCAGGCCGTAGACGCCGGTGGACAGCAGCGTGATCATGCCTTTGCCCGCCAGCGCGAGCTCCGGGTGTACGGCCGCGCCGGTGGGAGCGATGCCGATGGCGGACGAGACGTCGAGGGCGTAGACCACGGTCCAGGCCAGCAGCGCCACGGCCGGGACGAACGTCACCAGCGGGGATGCCCGCATGGCCAGCGGCAGGCCGACGAGCACGCCCAGCACGGCCGTCACGCCGAGAGCGATCAGCATTCGCGGTTCTGAGACCGGGTCGAGGTTCTCGGAGACGCCTCGGCCCAGCTCCTGGGCCGCCCAGCCACCCCCGACCAGCAGACCCGCCGCGACGACCACGCCGGCGAGGAAGCCGAAAAAGTGCCGCATGACCAACCACCTCCCTGTGAGAGGACCCTTTGGGGTGGGCCCTTTTCGGATCGCCGCAACGTTAGCGACCAAACCGCCTAAATCACAGCAACTTCTGACAATTGGTCAGTCGTTGACGTCTGGACGTGGCTGGATCCGTTGTGCCGATCCCCGGAAAGGATCACTCGAGCGGCGGGAGTGCACCTGTAGCTCACGCCCGGGCTCGCAGGCCGTCTAAGGTGCGGGCCGGATGAGGCGGGCGGCATGGAGGGCGGCGGCCAGCGCATCCGGATCGCCGGTGCGGGTGTAGACCTCGGCCGCGGTGTCGGTGAACTTGATGACGTGCTCGTCGGCGTGGGCGACCGCCCGATCCAGCACCTCGGCGACGGCGCCGGGGCCGGAGGGCGGAGAGGGCAGGGCCGAACGCGGAGCGCCCTCGGGTGGGGCGTAGGCGGAGTAGATCGCCGCGGTGACGGTCCAGATCGCGGTGAGGCTCGGCGCCCAGAGCTCACGCGGCAGCGCGGCCAGGGTGTGCAGCACCGCGTTGGGCGCGGTGGCGGTGTGCACCAGCAGGACCGGTTGTCCATGGCCGTGGGCCAGGTAGCGCAGTGTGGCCGCGGCCACCAGGTCCGTCAGCCGGATGAGCACCTCGTCCGGTGTGGCCGCGGGGGACAGCCCGGCCACCGCCGCCTCCCAGCCGGGCAGGTGCGGCAACTGGCCGAACCGGCCGGCCACGTTGCCGCTCTGGTCGGGGATCCGGGGGATGATGTCCAGCGCCGCCTGCGGACTGAGCCGTCCCGCGGGCGGGCCCGCGGCCGGCACGGGCCGCGACCTGGCCGCCCAGAACGCCAGCCCATGGGCGAGCTCGCCGAGTGTGGCCGGGTTCTCGGCACCGGCGAGCAGCGCGCGCACCACGTGCCCGACCCTGATGACCCCGTGCGTGGTGCCCGCCACGATCCCCGGCAGCAGCCGCGCCCACCAGATGGAGAGCACCTCGCGCCACGGCCGCTCCTGAAGTGCCCGGCTGAAGAAGGCGGTCCAATCGCCGATCCGCCGCCCGTCGCCGAGCGCCTCGGCCCAGTCCGCGTCGGTGATGTCGGCCGTCCGGGAGGGCATCTCGTCGAGCCGGTCCAGGTAGGCCCCCATCCAGCGGTCCACACTGTCCGCCCGCCCTCGGCGGACCAGCACCTCCACGGCCATCGGACCATGGTTGGTCAGCTGGTCCTCTCCCCATTCTGGACCGGTGCGGTGAAATCGTTCGTAGGCCTCGTTCAGTACTCCGCCGTTCACGGCCATCACCTCATTCGCATCGCCATGTGGCCGGACGGCACCAGTCTGCGCGGCCGCGCCGGAGGGGGACATCCGTGCCGACCACCCATCGGCCACGCAGAGCCCACCTACGCACGGGAATGATCAATCGAGTTCCGAAATGCCGGGGACTGCGGTCAGATATGTGGCATGAGCCCGGAATCGGTGTCGAAGCGTGAGGCGGAGGTGCTGCCTCTCCTCGGCGAGCACCTGTCGAACGCCCAGATCGCGAGACGGCTGCACATCTCCGTGCGTACCGTCGAGAACCACGTGTCCTCGCTGCTGCGCAAGTACGGGGTGGGGGACCGGCGGGCGCTGGCCGCCATCGCCGGGCGGGCACCGGACGCCGGCCCGTCGCCGCTCGGCGAGATCGTCGGGGCGCCCACCTGGCGTACCGGCTTCACCGGACGGGCCCATGAACGCGACGCCGTGCTGGCTCTGCTGGGCCCCGGCCGGCTCGTCACCCTGGCCGGGCCCGGCGGGGTCGGCAAGACCCGGTTGGCCGCCGTCGTCGCCGAGGCCGCCGCGGAGAGCCTCCCGCTGAGCGGGGTGTTCGTGGACCTCGTCCCGGTGCGAGACGGGCAGGTCGCCGAAGCCGTGGCCTGGGCGCTCGGCGTGCGGGAGTCGCCGGGCCAGTCGCTGGAGGAGTCCGTGGCGTGCGCGCTCGGCCGAGACCGGCGGCTGATGGTCCTGGACAACTGCGAGCATCTGCTCGACGCCGTGGCCGGTGTCGCCGACCGGGTGTTGCGCGACTGCCCGGGTACGACGATCCTGGTCACCAGCCGGGAACGGCTCGGCGTGCCTGGCGAGCAAGTGGTACCGATCTCGCCGCTGCCGCTGGCCTCCGACGCCGAGGCGCTGTTCGTGGACCGGGCGACCGCGGTCGATCCCGGCTTCACGGCCGATCCGGCGATCATCGCCGAGATCTGCGCCCGGCTGGACGGCATGCCGCTCGCGATCGAGCTGGCCGCCGCCCGTTCCGCCTCGCTGGGGGCGAACGGCCTGCTGGCCGCGCTGGACGACACACTGCGGCTGTTGGCGGGCAGCCGCCATCCGGACGAGCGGCACCGCTCCCTGAGTGCGGTGATCGGCTGGAGCCACGACCTGCTCGGCGTCGATGAACGGGCCCTGTTCCCCCGGCTGGCCGTCTTCGCCGGTGCGTTCGACCTCGAGGCCGCCTGCCGAGTCGCCCCCTCCGCTCCCCGGGGCGCCGTCGCGGACCTCCTGGGCAGATTGGTCGACAAGAGCCTGGTCGTCCGGGGCCGGGAGGCGGGCACCTGGAGGCTGCTTGAGACCGTTCGCGCGTACGCCCTGGACCGGCTTGCCGCGAGCGGCGACCTGGACGAGGTCCATGAACTTCACTTGCGCTGGGCGGCGGACACCGCGCACGTGCTGGCGGAGCACCTGGGCGGGCAGTGGCGGGACCGCTTCGACGCCGTGTGCGACGACCTGCGCGCGGCGCTGCGGAACGCCCCGCCGGGCCTCGGGGCGGTGCCGCACCGGCTCGCCCGCTCGCTCGGCCGTCTCGCCTATGCTCGCCGTCTGGTCAGCGAATCCCTGGAGCACTTCAAGGAGGCGGCACGCCGCGCCCCCACCGCCTCGGCCGCCGCCGCGGACCTGCGTACCGCAGCGCAGGTCGTGTACGCGGTGGGACTCGCCCGCGGGGCGTTCGACCTGCTCATGGAATCCGCCGAGCACGCGGAGGCAGAGGGCGACGACGACGCCCGGGTGATCGCCCTCGCCCACGCCGTCGTCACGGCTTGCAGGTTCACCTCAGGCTTCCCCGACCCGATCCCGCGCCCGCGGTTGCGCGAACTGCTGGATCAGGCGGACGCGATCGGCGGCTCGGGCGACCCTGTGGTGGCCGCCCACCTGGCCGCGGCCGCCGCCTGGTGCCCCCGTTCCTGCCAGACGTCCCCCGACCCGTCACTCGCCGGAGCCGCCGTGGCGGCGGCACGCATCACCGGTGATCCCGTCCTCATCAGTGCCGCCCTGGACACGCGCGGCATGCTGGCGATCCGGGCGGGCCGGTTCCGCCAGGCGTACCGCGTCGCCCGTGAGCGGATGGAACTGACGGGCCTGATGGATCGCCGCCGGCCGGACTCCGCGGCGGAGATCCTCGATTCCTTCCACAACGCCTGGCTGTGTGCGTTCGCCACTGGCGATCTGCTCGCCGCGCTGTCCACGGCCGAGCAGATCACCCACGACGACCTGCTCGGCGCTCATCCGTACCGGTCCGCCGCCAAGCTGATCCCGCCGCTGGTGCTGCTCGGACGCTTCGACGAGGCCCTGGAGCGCGCCCAGCCCATGTGGCACGCCTGGCGGCGCTCCGGCATGCCGATCGCCGCCTGGCTCTTCCCCGCCGCCTCGGGGATCGCGCTCGCCCACGGCCTGCGCGGCGACCACGCCGCTTACCGGCTCTGGCGGGCCCGCGCCGAGCGGACCCTGGGTACGGGCACGCCCGCCCCGACCGCCGACTCCATGGTCTTCGCCGCCTTCGTGGACGCGCGCGTCGCCGTGGACACGGGCTCCGTCGAGGACGCGGCGGCCCTGGTCTCCCGGGCCTTCGCCGACTCGCCCACAGGCTGGCCCGCCGCCTACGCCCGCGCCGCCGGAGCCGAGTTGGCCGTGCTGGCCGGCCTGCCCGACACGGACCGCCACCTGGCCGCCGCGGCCGAGGCGGCCGGTGAGAACGACTGGGCCGCCGCCTGCCTGGCCCGCGCCCGCGGTCGCCTCGGCGACGCCGCCGCCTTTCAGGAGTCGCTGCGGGGGTGGCACCGGATCGATGCGCGGTTCGAGCGCGACCACACCTCGCGACTCCTCACGACGCTCCCCGCCTGACCCGCCCGCGAGGCCGTCCCGGACATGGGTGCGGCCGTGCTCACTGCTCGGCGCTCTCCGCCGCCCCACGCGAGTCGCGTGCGCCGATCTCGCCCCGAACGGCCAGGAGTCGGAGGGAGGCCGGAGGGCATAAAGGCGTGGACATGACCGGAGGCGCTTGTCCCGCAGATCTCGTCCGGGCCGTCCGTGCGGCGGGCATCCGCGACGAGCGGATCCTCGGGGTGCTCCGCGTCATACCGAGAGCGGACTTCGTTCCGGCCGGCGATGCCGCGGTCGCCGACCACGACATACCCATCCCGATCCCTCACGGGCAGGTCACCACGCAGCCTTCGTTGTCGGCGAGGATGATCGAAGGCCTCGGCCTCGCGGGCGACGAGCACGTGCTCGAGGTGGGCACCGGCCTCGGCTTCCAGACGGCGCTGCTGGCCCGCCTGGCCGCCGATGTCGTGAGCATCGACATGTGGCCCGACATCGTGGAGTGGGCGCGGTCGAATCTCGCCGGGCACGGCATCGGCAATGTCGAACTCCTCGTCGGGGACGGGAGTTGCGGCGTACCGGACCGCGCCCCGTACGACGCCGTCATCGTGTCCGCCGCATTTCCCGAGGTGCCTCCGCCGCTGATCGAACAGCTTCGGGTCGGTGGACGCCTGGTGCAACCCATCGGACCGGGCGGGCAGGAGGAAGTCGTCTTGTTCCGGCGTACGGATACCGGACTGCGGCGCCGGCAGGTCCTCACGCCGGCCAGGTTCGTCCGGCTGCGCGGACGGTACGGCTTTCCTCGTGACTGACGAGGTGGTGAGCAGGTGCGGGCCCATGCGGACGACAGCCCGCATGAACACCACTTCTCGTCACGTTCCGACGGCGCCACCACCCGGCCGTCGCACCATGGAGACGTCGATCGGGTCCTGCGCCTCGACCGTGAACCCGTGGCGCTCGTAGAGTCGCCGGGCGGCGCTGCCCTGCAGGACATTCAGGCGAACCGCCATGCCGTCGGCATCCGACCGTTTCAACAGTGTTCGCAGCACGGCCGATCCGAGTCCCCGGCCCTGGAGGCTCGGAACGAGATAGAAATGCTCCAGCCACCGCCCGTCCTCCGCCGGGCGCACGGTGACGCAGCCCGCGAAGGCGCCGTCCGCCACGATGACCGACGTGTGCTGAGGGGAGAAGGAATCCCGCAGCCGCTGCCGGACCCGATGCTCATCGAACCGTCCCAGCCGCTCCAGGTCCGGGCGCATCACCGTCGCCCGCAACTCCGCGATCGCCTCGACATCCGACGGCTCTGCGGAACGCAGCACCCATTTCATGGGATGGCCCGGCTCGGTCGTGGGCGTCCCCTGACCTGGGCGTATCTCGTCCGCCCTCGTCCTCGTGTCCATGGCCGAAGTATCTCAGCGGCTTCGTGTGCACGCGCAACGAGATCGTTTACGGACTCGCGCGTGGACGCCGGCGCCGGAGCGTCCCGCGGTCAGATCCGCTTGATCGTCGCGAACCAGGCCGGTGCGCCGTCGTCGTCGTGGTATCTCGTCTGGACCCGGTCCGGTTCGATGGCGGCGACGTTCCATCCGTTGCCGGGGTCGAACGCCGCTCTCAGCTCTTCCTGAGTGACGGGGTGCGGGCCGGTGTCGGGACCCTCGTCGCTGAAGCACAACACGTAGAGGGTTCCCCCGTGCTCGGTCACCGACGCGAGACTCGCCACGTACGCGGGTCGCTCGTCGCCGTCGCAGGTGTGGAACATTCCGCAGTCCATCACGGTCTCGAACCTGCGTCCCAGACGCTCCAACCGGAACGCGTCGGCCACGGCGAACTCGGCCGCGATCCCGCGGTCGGCGGCTTTCTTCCGGGCGATCGCCAGTGCCGTCTCGGCCACGTCGACGCCCAGAACCGAAAATCCCAGCGAGGCGACGTGAAGAGCGTTGTCGCCGGTCCCGCAGCCCGCGTCGAGCACCGCTCCGGCGAATCCGCCTCGGAACGCGCGACGCACCACCGCCGGCTGCGGCCGACCGATATCCCAGGGCGCGGGGCCGTCACGGTAGGACGCGTCCCAGGGCAGTCCCGTCATCCGTTCGTGACTGGTCGGGTTCCGGCCATTGAACGGATCTTCAGCAAGGGTTCCTGATCGCTCCGACAACTCGGCCCCTTCCCGCGACTGATCCTGCCGCCTCATCGTGGCACACCCTTAGGGCAACCAATGGTTGCGCATACTGGAGGACTCCTCTACAGTCATGCGCAACTAAACGTTGCGAGATGATGGAGGGCCGGAATGGAATACGGCAGCATCGAACGGGAGATCCACGTCGAAGCCACGCCTGAGGTGGTCTACGAGGTCATCAGCACGCCCGAACACCTGCGGGAGTGGTGGCCGGACGAGGCGGAGCTCGAGCCGGTGCCCGGCGCCACCGGGGTCATCTCGTTCGGCGACAGGTCCACGCCGGAGGCGCACGTCGTACCACTCACGGTGGTGGAGGCCGACCCGCCCCGGCGGTTCTCCTTCCGGTGGGTGTACGGCGAGGATGCGGCCGCGATACCGGCCAACTCGCTCCTGGTGACCTTCGATCTGGCCCCGTCCGGTGCGGGCACGCTGCTGCGCTTCACCGAGACGGGGTTCCGGGAGAAGGGCTGGGAGGCGGCCGTGCTCGAGGAGCAGTACCGCGACCACACCACCGGCTGGGACCACTACCTGCCCCGGCTCGTCACGTACGTCGCTCGGCTGGTGTCGACGCCATGAGCTTCACCATCGACGACGAGCTCTGGTCGGCGGTGGGTGACCCCATCCGGCGGCGGATGCTCGACCTGCTGCTGACCGACGGCGGCGGCACGGCGACCACGCTGAGTGCGCGGCTGCCGGTCACGCGGCAGGCGGTCGCCAAACATCTCGGCGTACTCGACCGGGTCGGGCTGGTCCACGTCACACCGTCCGGACGCGAGCGCCTCTACGCGGTGGACGAGGCACAGCTCGCCCGCGCGATCGCGCAGCTGTCGTCGGTCGGCGCCACCTGGGATGCCCGGCTGCGTCGCATCAAGCGGATCGCCGAGGCGATCCAGCGCAACCAGCAGAGCTGACCCCCTCACGAACGAACGCCGCCACGTCCGTGGCGGCGCCGATGAACCCTGCCCGCATGCGGGCGCTCACATGAGAAAGAGGTGTCGAGATGGTGGACATCCTGCACAGGATCGGAGTCACGTCGTCTCCCGACGACGTCTACGCGGCCTTGACCACGGTCGACGGGCTGGCGAGCTGGTGGACAGAGGACGCGGAAGGCGACGGCGACGTCGGGGGAGTCCTCCGGTTCCGCTTCGTGCCCGGCGGCTTCGACATGAAGGTCCTGGAGGCTCAGCCCGCCGAGCTCGTGCTCTGGGAGGTCGTCGACGGTCCCGAGGAGTGGATCGGAACGCAGGTTCGCTTCGAGCTCAAGCAGGAGGACGGCTTCACGATCGTGTTGTTCCGGCACGAAGGCTGGAAGGAGACGGTGGAGTTCATGTACCACTGCAGCACAAAGTGGGCGACCTTCCTGATGAGCCTCAAGAAGCTGGTCGAAACCGGCAAGGGCGAGCCCGCGCCACACGACGTCCAGATCAGCAACTGGCACTAGGGCCTGTACGGACTTCGAATCTTCAGGCGGGGCGGAGGCTGCGGATCCGACGGCCGCCGGTCGGGAGCAGCGCGAGGTGGTCCCGGCCTTCCTGGCGGCGGCTCGCCGCGGCGACTTCGAGGGGTTGCTGCGCGTGCTTGACCCCGAGGTGAGGCTGACCGTCGACACCCCCAACGGTGTGGTCGTCATCCTCGGCGCCACCAAGGTCGCCGAAGGTGCAACCGCGCGAGTCGCCGCCGGCGCAGCCGCGAGAGGGCGAGCAGTGCTCGTCAACGGCCTTCCCGGGTTCGTCTCCTGGCGCGAGGATGGAACTCCGCTCTCGGTCATGGCGTTCACCGTCGTCGACGGCCGGATCGTCGCCATCGCGACCGTAATCGCCCCGGCCAGGCTCGCGTCGATGAACCTGCCGGATCCGGGGTGAGCCACTGCCGAGCATGAGGTTGCGGCAATGCAAGCTGCCCGGCCTTCATCTATGCGAAGCCACCTTGTAGAACGGAAGCTCCTGGCGATCCACGATCTTGGTTGACGTGCATCCTCCAGGAGCTTCTTCGATTCACGACGCAGGCACGCCATCCATGATCGCCCTGCGACCAGCCACATCAGGCTTTAAATGCTCGGTGAGTTCAACAGTTGCGGAACACAACATCTGCCCTGTCGTTGAAGTCGTAGAGATAAGAGAGCGGCCCAGGGTTGTAGTTGGTGAAGAGGTACAAGTCGGTTTCCCAGTTTAGAGCTTCCCAGTAGTCGACCGAGCTGGTAGTGCTGTTGTCGACCGAGGATATGCGGTCTCTCCAGCCCCATGTTGCGAGGTCCTGCCTACCGCAGGACGAAAGCTTGCCTCGCGGGTAGCCGAAATTAATGTTCTCGTAGAAGCAGAACCAGCCGGACGGGCAGTCGGCGACGCCGAGGGCGACCTGCTGCCCAGGCAGAGCGTACGTCACCACGAACTTACCGTTGTCATACGAAACCTCGTTCAGGCTCGTCTGCTTGCCCCCCGGGGCGATCTTCATCTGAAGTGCGATCTGGTCGCGTAACTCCGCATCCGAACGGGCCTGCCGACTCAGCAGAGACGGCACGCCCGTTGAGCCGGCCGATGCCGATGACGTGGCTACCGAGGCAGGAGAAGAAACTGCCGATGCCGCCGTCGCCGCTGTGGCCGGCGCCGAGAACGCGACCGCCGACGCAACCGTGAGCGCCATACCCGCAACCAGACCGATACGCGCGACTTGCTTTCCGAGCTTCATTTACAAAACACCCCTTCGTAAAGCGATCCGCATCTTCCCTGTCCGAGTTCTGGTCGAGAATAACATTTGAGCACTTTGAGCGCGATAGTAATCTCACAACGCATTTGACCACATCCGGTCATAGATGTCAGAGTTTCGGATAATCATTTCGCGGCGTCAGGGCGGCGGCCGATGACCGCCCGATTCTGGCGGCGATCATCGTTCGTGGCCACCACCAGGTGCGCCTGGCGACAACTGCCGCCGATCTTCGGCGCGTCTTGGCAGACGATCCGCCGGTGTTTCTCCGAGTGGAGCAAGGCGCGGGCGTGGGCCAAGACGCGCCGGATCCTCCTGGACGAGCTCGGCTCACAGGGAACTGGACCAGAATGTGATGAATTGGCACCTTCGGTATTACCGGCGAGGTGGATTCCAGCCAATGGAAACGCCATGCACAGAATCACCGGCCTGCTCGTCTGGCCGCCATGCCGGCAGAAGTGTTCGGCCCTCTGCATGCCGTGCAGCCCCAGGAGGTGGGCCCGCAGAGGGCTCAGTCGGGTGAACCGCGGACGCCCCTCCCCAACGGCCACCGGGAAACTCCGGCCGGATGACCACGACCCTGGCATGAAGCCCCGGGACTACATTTCCCGGGGCTTCGCAAGCCCGACTAGCTAGACCTTTGGTACGTGCGCAGTGAGGTCAGCAGTTGCGGTTCACGAGATCTGCCTCATTGTCGTAGACGAGACTAGAGAGCGCCCCAGGGTTGTAGTTGGTGAAGAGGTACCTGGTTCCGAAGGGGCTTGCATCTGCCCAGTATTCGACCGAGTTGGTAGTGCTGTTGTCGACCGAGGATATGCGGTTTCTCCAGCCCCATGTTGCGAGGTCCTGCGTGCCGCAGGACGAAAGCTTGCCTCGCGGGTAGCCGAAATTGATGTTGTCGTAGAAGCAGAACCAGCCGGACGGGCAGTCGGCGACGCCGAGGGCGACCTGCTGCCCAGGCAGAGCGTACGTCACCACGAACTTACCGTTGTCATACGAAACCTCGTTCAGGCTCGTCTGCTTGCCCCCCGGGGCGATCTTCATCTGAAGTGCGATCTGGTCGCGTAACTCCGCATCCGAACGGGCCTGCCGACTCAGCAGAGACGGCACGCCCGTTGAGCCGGCCGATGCCGATGACGTGGCTACCGAGGCAGGAGAAGAAACTGCCGATGCCGCCGTCGCCGCTGTGGCCGGCGCCGAGAACGCGACCGCCGACGCAACCGTGAGCGCCATACCCGCAACCAGACCGATACGCGCGACTTGCTTTCCGAGCTTCATTTACAAAACACCCCTTCGTAAAGCGATCCGCATCTTCCCTGTCCGAGTTCTGGTCGAGAATAACATTTGAGCACTTTGAGCGCGATAGTAATCTCACAACGCATTTGACCACATCCGGTCATAGATGTCAGAGTTTCGGGTAATCCTTAAAGGCAATTTGGTACCATCTGTCGCAGGCCGGGAACCGGAACGCCAGTCGGGGCAGCCAAGGTAAGCCAAGGAAACGGATGGCGGGGCTCAGTGGATAAGCCGCCGTATCTGCTTTAGACGACCGGCCAACCCAGCTGGAAACTCCACCGCGGGCGCCGCCCAGGCCCCGACCGGACTCAGTCGCGACCTGGAGCGGCAGGTGATGCCCGACTTGCTGGGAGTTCTCATTTCCCCCGGTCAGCGGGGCAGTTTCGCCGTGCGCTCAGGATGGGCGGTGGTGACGTGGCGCACGGCGGTTCGCTCGGTGATGTTGGACTCGGCCGCAAGCACTTCCTCGAAATGCCTGCGCACAGCCTCGGTGTCGGGCACGCGGTAGATGGCCGGATCGAGTTGGACGTGCCTTTCAGCATTCGCGAGACGCAGGCGGACAAGCGCGGACACGTCCTCCCGCTCGGCGGCCCTGACCAAGATCGGCATGCGTGGGAGCCTTCCAGTCGGCCCGCCCCACCGCAAGGCGCACGAGGTGGCGCACCTTCATGTCCTAGTTCATTCCGGGTCCCAGGCCAGGAGCAGGTCGAAGACACGTCCGTCGCCGTCGAGCTTCAAGGAGTCCACCGGAATACGGCCGTACAGGGCCAGGACCAGCTCACCGGCCGTGCCCCGGAGAGAGGCGTCGACCGTGTCCGGGTCCTCGCCGGCAGCGGTGGCGGGCATCATGCCGGACGTGGGGAGACGGGTGATCCGTGCACCTTCGGCGGAAAGCCGGAGGCGCCAGGAGCGGCCCTCGGTGGCGTGGTAATCGACGACAGCGGGCTCGTGCGGCCAGGCGTCCGTCGTCGCGCAGCAGGTGAGCAGGAACTCGTCGACACCGTCGAGTGCCACCTCGGCCGGCAGCGGCTGCGGGGCACCCACGGTGATCTGGGCGTCGTACGTGTGCACCGCCATCTGCTGGAGCTGGTGCCGAGCTACGGCACCGGAGGTCTGCGGCGACTGCGACGTCTCCCACCACGTCCAGCAACCGCGATCCGGGCCGGCCTTCCGCAGTGCGTCCACCAGTTGCTCCGTGGACTCCGCCAACCAGGCCAGCAGGGCCTCGCGCTCCCGAGGCGCGGCCGGGGCGCCCTCCCATGCGGACTTGGCCGGAGCAGGCCCTGCGGCGACGGTGGCGGCCCAGTCGCGGCGCCCCTCGCCGATGTGCTGCGCCAGATCGAACAGCGTCCATTCGGGGCAGGACGGCACCTGCACGTCGAGGCTGGGCGCGGCGGCGACCGCGGCGCGGAAGGCGGTCGATCGTTCGTCGATCAGCCGCAGCAGATCGGGGAACGCCAGGGTCTTTTGCACTCCGGCTGTCTATCACCGTGCTCCGACAACCAGAAAGCGATTTTCACAGCCGACGCGGCAAGCCCGCGCGACCGCACACAGGTTCTCAGCTGGTGGCGCCCCAGGTGAGAGAGAGGCCGGTGGCGGCGCGTTCGGTGCGAACCTCCATCATGCTGCCGAGGATGGTGGCATGGTCGGACACCACGGGCGTGGCGTCGAGCGTGTAGGTGATCCGGGTGCTGACGAGCACCGGACTGCCCTGCGGCTCGTTGAGGTGGCGGGCGGCGGCGGGGTCGAGCAGACCGGGCCGGACCACCTCGGACGCCCGGGCGACCGTCACTCCCACGTCGGCGAGGGCCGTGTAGAGGGAGACGGCGGTGAAGTCGCGGTCGCGGATCTGGTCGGCCACCGGCCGGCGGACCCAGGACACCTGGTGTACGGCGGGACGTCCTGCGAACTCGCGGACCCGCTCCAGCCGCAGGGCGGTGTCGCCGGGACGCAGCCGCAGCTCCGCGGCGATCTGGGCGGGGGCCCGGCGCACCGCCCGCCCGGCCACCGCGGTGCGCACGTCGTGGCCCTGTTTACGCAGGTCGTCGACCAGGCTGCGGAGCGAGTCGAGCTGGTACGCCAGGTGGGGCGGGGCGATGAACGTGCCCTTGCCGGGCTGCTGGACGATCAGCCTCTCGTCGCTGAGCTCCCGCAACGCCTGGCGCAGCGTCATGAGGGTCACCCCGTAGGAGGCGCTCAGCTCCCGTTGCGGCGGCAGTGCCTCACCGGGCGCGTAGTGTCCCGACCGGATCTTCGCGGCGAGGTCGGCGGCGATGGCGCGGTATCTCGCCTCATGCCCGGCGTCGGGGGTCATCGTGGTCGGTCACACTCCTGGTCGAGGGCTTGTCGCAGGGTCGCGAGGAAGGCCCGCAGGTCGTCCGGCCCAGCCCCGTCGAGCACCCGCCGCATGACCGCGGCGCCGACCACCACGCCGTCGGCGTGCCGGCGGGCTTCGCGTGCCTGGTCCGGGGTGGAAATGCCGAATCCTAGCAAGACCGGCTGGTCGGTGACGCGCCTGATCCGCTCGGTGAGCTCCGCCGCCGAAACGGCGAGGGCGGCCCGCTCACCGGTGGTGCCCATCAGCGACACCGCGTAGACGAATCCGCGGCTGCGGCACGAGATCTCCGCCAGCCGCGGCTGCGGCGTCGCCGGCGACGCCAGCAGGACCAGCTCGATACCGGCGTCGGCGGCCACGTCCGTCAGCTCGTCCGCCTCGTGCACCGGCAGGTCGGGCACGATCAGGCCGCCGACGCCGGCCCGGCGCAGCGCGGCGCAGAACGCCTCGTGGCCGTCGTGCAGCACCAGGTTGTAGTAGGTGCTGGCGACCAGCGGCACACCCACGTCCGGCATGCCGGACAGGTCGGCGAGGATCCGGCGGGTGCTCGCCCCCCGGGCCAGTGCCGTCTCGCCGGCCTGCTGGATGGTGACGCCGTCCAGCGTGGGGTCGGAGAAGGGCAGGCCGACCTCGATCGCGTCCGCCCCGGCGGCGGCGAACGCCCGCAGGTAGTCCGTCCAGCCGGGCGTGATCCCCCCGGTGACGTACGGCATGAGCAGGCCGCGGCCGGTGTCCCGGCGGGCGCGCAGGTGGCGTTCGACCGCGCCCGCGGCCAGGGTGGGGTTCGTCACAGCAGCTCCTTCAGGGTTGAGACGTCCTTGTCGCCCCGGCCGGACAACGTCATCAGCACCGTCGATCCTGCGGGCAGGTCGCCGCCGTCCGCCGCGCCGATCACCCAGGCGAGGGCGTGCGCGGATTCGAGCGCCGGGACGATGCCTTCGGTACGCGCCAGCCGTACCGCCGCGCCGACCGCCTCGTCGTCGGTCACCGTGACGTACCGGGCCCGGCCCAGGTCGCGCAGGTGGGCGTGCTCCGGGCCGACTCCCGGGTAGTCGAGCCCGGCGGCGATGGAGTGCGCCTGGGTGATCTGCCCGTCGTCGTCCTGCAGGAACAGCGAGCGGCAGCCGTGCAGAACGCCGAGCCGGCCGCGGGCCGCCCCGGCGCCGCCCTCCGCCTCGACACCGACCAGGCGCGCCGGGGTGTCGGCGAATCCGGCGAACGTGCCGGCCGCGTGGGAGCCGCCGCCGACGCACGCGACCACGTAGTCCGGGACGCCGGTCCGCAACTCGGCGGCGCACTGCCCGCGGGCCTCGTCGCCGATGATCCGCTGGAACTCCCTGACCATCCATGGGTACGGATCCGGCCCGACGACCGAGCCGATGCAGTAGTGGGAGTCGCCGGTCGCGCCCACCCAGTGCCGCATGGCCTC
Source organism: Planotetraspora silvatica (assembly GCF_016863315.1). GTDB lineage: Bacteria > Actinomycetota > Actinomycetes > Streptosporangiales > Streptosporangiaceae > Planotetraspora > Planotetraspora silvatica. The sequence continues at coordinate 35,323 of NZ_BOOQ01000058.1, read as the reverse complement.
GCTGGTCGCGTCCTTGAGGGTACGGCTGCCCGTGGTCACCGGGACCACCTCTGCGCCCAGCATGCGCATCCGGAAGACGTTCAGCGCCTGCCGCTCGATGTCGCGCTCGCCCATGAACACCGTGGCCTCCAGCCCGAGCAGTGCGGCGGCGGTCGCGGTGGCCACCCCGTGCTGGCCCGCTCCCGTCTCGGCGATCAGCCTGCGCCGTCCCATCCGGGTGGCCAGCAAGGCCTGGCCCATCACGTTGTTGATCTTGTGGGATCCGGTGTGGGTGAGATCCTCGCGCTTGAGGTACAGCTGCACGCCCAGTGCCTCCGACAGTCGGCGGGCCGGTGTGAGCGGGGTCGGCCGCCCGGCGTGCACGGCGAGCAGCCGCGCCAGGGCGCCGCGGAACCCGGGATCCGCCCAGGCATCCCGGAACGCCTCGTCCACCTCGCGGCACGCCTCCACCAGGGACTCCGGCGCGTACCGTCCGCCGTACTCGCCGAATCGGCCCCGCGCGCGGGGCTCGCCCATCGTCCCGTCCGGCGGGACCGGCTCACGCCACGTCGACACGTCTCGCATACCACACTCCGATCGTTCTATAACTCTGCGATGAGTTCTATAACAGTGAGTGTGGCACGGGCGGCGTGGACGCGCCACCGCCGGCGCTCTGATGGCGACTGGGCCTGGATCGCGACGCGGCCGTGCCGATCAATCGCCGCCGTCGCCGGCTTTAACGAGTCCCGAGGGGAACGCGAGCGGGCAGACACGGCCCGTGCGCCGGATGAATGAGAGAGGCCGGTGCGGATTCCTCATAATTTTCACCTTCTATCCGCATTTGAGTGGTTTGTGGCTGGATGAAGGCGGCAGGCAACGACGAGGTCGCAGCACCATGGATCACGAACAGACTGCGCCTCGGAACCCCCCAAGAACAGGTCGCGCAAAAGTCGAACATTCGCCATAGCAACAGGACGTATGCCATGACCTTCACCGATTCATCCCTGCCGCCGGTCCTGCCAGAGGATGCCGCAGCCCTCGTGGCCGCGGTGGCAGGTTCGGTTCTGCTGCCGGGCGACGCGGGATACGACGGCGAACGCGCCGTCTTCAACCTGAATCACCACCTGGCGCCCGCGGTGATCGTGGTGGCGGAGAGCGCGGCCGATGTCCAGGCCGCCGTCGCCTTCGCGGCGGAGCGGCACCGGCCGGTCCTGGTGAAGACCACCGGCCACCAGATGGTCGGCCCGGCGCACGGCGCCGTCATGATCGCGACCCATCGGATGAATGACGTGGCCATCGACGCGATCGGCCGCACGGCCCGGGTCGGCGCCGGAGCGATATGGTCCGAGGTCGTCGCGGAGGCGGCCAAGGAGGGGCTGGCTCCGCTGAACGGGTCGAATCCCACGGTGGGAGTCTCCGGTTACACCCTGGGCGGCGGCCTCAGCCCGACCCTCGGCCGCTCCCACGGCTACGCCGCCGACCATGTGCACTCGCTCGACGTGGTGACCGCGGACGGTGAACTGCGGCATGTCGACGCGGAGTCCGAACCCGACCTGTTCTGGGCGCTGCGCGGTGGCAAGGGCAACTTCGGAGTGGTCACCGCGCTGGAATTCGCCCTGTTCCCGGTGCCCCGCCTCTACGGCGGCGGCATCTACTTCCCCGGTGAGCGGATGGCCGACGTGCTGCGAGCCTGGACCGCCTGGCATCCGGGCACACCGGAGACCATGATCTCGTCGTTCGCCGTGCTGCGGCTGCCGCCGCTGCCCGCATTGCCCGAACCGCTGCGCGGGGTGTTCGTGGTGTCTCTGCGGTTCGCCTACAACGGCATGGCCGCGGACGGCGAGCGGATGATAGCGCCGCTGCGGGCGGTGGCTCCGGCAGTCCTGGACACCGTGAGGGACATGCCGTACACCGAGGTCGCGTCGATCCACAACGAGCCGACCGAACCGCTGCCCTACTACGAACGGGGCATCATGCTGCGGGAGTTCCCCACGCAGGCGCAGGACAAGCTGGTCGAACTCGTCGGCCCGGGCTCCGGCACCACCCTGTGGATCGCCGAACTGCGTGCCCTGGGCGGGGCGTGGGACCGGGAGCCTGCGGTGCCCAACTCCGTGGCGACCAGGGGCCTGCCGTACAGCCTTTTGGGCGTCGAGGTCGGTCCGCAGGATCAGCAGCTCAAGAAGTCGGTCGCCGTGCTGCTCGACGGCATGGAACCCTGGCAGGGCGACCGGCGCCTGGTGAACAACCTCGCCCCGGAAGAGGCGACCGACGCCGCCGCGATCTACGGCCCGGAACGCCACGAGCGCCTGACGGCCGTCAAGAAGACCTACGACCCGGCCAACATGTTCCGGATCAACCACAACGTGGTCCCGGCCGCCTGATCAGACACTGGCGGCCGGGTGGGGGCCGGACGTGATCATGGGAAGTGTCAGGGGGCGAGGGTGAACCAGTCGGTGAAACCGCTCGGGTCGTGGCGGCCCATGGCGCCGTGCTCGAAGAGGCCGTAGCCCATGGCACCCTCGCAGGTGGCGCGGGCGACGTGGTCGACGATGCCGAACATCATCCGGCCCGCGACCTCCGGGGAGTCCAGGTCGTAGGTGACGCGTTCGGTGAAACCTGGGCCCTTCCACACGCCATGGGACCAGTCGGGGTCGCTGCTGTAGCCGGCACCGATGTGCAGCGCCACCGGCAGCAGCGACTCGATCTCCAGCACCACGGGCTTGCCCTCCGAGCCGGTGCAGCGGATCACCGCGCCGGTGGGGATCCGGGTGCCGGACGCGTAGGAGACGGTCACCTGGGGCCAGCCGAGCTGCTCGACCCGGCCGTCGCGCCACACGCGGGTGCAGTCGTTGAGGGTGCGGAAGCCGTCCGGGTTCTCCTGGAGGATCAGCACGACGGCGTAGTCGTCGAACCGCAGCGGCATGTAGAGCCACCACATGCCCTCGAACGGCGGGTCCGACGGCCGTCCGGCCGGCACGGGTTCGCCCACCGGGCGGATGCCCCACGAGCGGTCGCGGGTGCCGACCCAGCGGTCGGGCGTCACCGCGATCTCCTCGCCGTCGATGACGATGGAACCGGACCACGTGCCGACCTGGGCGAAACGCTGCGCGTCGAGGGTGACGCGGCTGCCGGCGCGCATGATGTGCGGCTGCTCCTGAACGACGGGGAATGAGCCCTCCCACGTCATGTCGAGCGCGATGCCCTCGGTCTCGTCCATGACGACGCGCAGCTTCTGGAGCGGCTCCACGACCTCGACGCGGTAGCCGCCCACGCGCTGGTTCAGCCGGTCGTCGTCGATCGCGTCGCCGAGGTGGACGGCCGTCTGGGTGGAGCCTCGGCGGACCAGCACGAAGGCGTCCTTGGTGCCGAGGTTCGGGTACCAGCCCATCCCGGTGATCACGAAGATGTCGCCCGTACGGTCGTGGGCGTTCAGGTAGCAGCGGTCATAGAAGTTGCGGTCGCTGGTCGCCGCCCAGGCGACCGGCAGCGGGGCCTGATGGATGGGGTACTCGTCGAGCGGACCGACCACGTCTACGCACCTACCTCGTCGAGAAGCCTTTCGAGCAACGGCCGGGAATGCATCAAAGTCTCGATGTCGCCGGGCCGCTCGACCTCACCGAAATGAATCTGCCGTGCGCCGGTACGCATGAACACGATGCACCATCGCACGCCGTTGTATACGTGGTACCACTGGAGATCGCCGAGGGCTATACCGGTGAGTTTCTCGTACGTCGCCTTCGCGTCCTCTTCACGGAGGAAGTGCGGCATGCCCGGCATCGCCAGGACGGTGGTGATCGACTCGAAGACCTGGTGGGCGGAGACCATCCATGAGATGTCGAGCTCGCGGGGTCCGATCGCGGCCATCTCCCAGTCGAGCACGGCGACCGGCGCGAAGTCGCGGTAGAGGATGTTGCCGATCCGGGAGTCGCCCCAGCTGAGGACCGTCTCATGGGTCTCCGGCAGGTTCGCCGTGAGCCAGGCCAAGCCGCGTTCGACGAGCGGAGAACGGCCCAGGTCGGTCGTCGCGAAGTCGTACCACGCCCGCGTGCGCGCCAGGTTCCGCGCGAGCAGGCTGTCGCCCTCCGCTCCCTCGCGCGGGGTGAGGAACCCGAATGTGGAGGACGCGTCGGGGATGGCGTGCAGCTTGGCGATCGTCTCGACGGTGACGTCCTGCAGGCGGCGTTGCTCGTCGGGCGAGGCGTCGAACAGCCAGTTGCCGCCGAAGTTGTACGGCAGCACGTCGGGTGGGACGACGCCCTCGACGCGGTCCATCAGGAAGAACGGGCTGCCGATCACCTCACCCGTGGGCTCCATCCACCGCACCCGAGGCACAGGCACATCGGTCAGCTCAGCGACCAGCCGCATGGCGTCGTACTGGTCCTGAAGGGCGTACTCGGGAAACACGGGAATGTCTTCCGCCGCGGGAGCGACACGCGCGACGAAACGGCCGGCCTGCGGCCGGCCGTTCTCGGTCCAGGTGGCGTCGACGAACACCGTCTCCGACGACAGGCCGTTGGCCTCGACCCCTTCGTGGACCACGACGTCGGGGTCCAGGGCGCCGGCGGGGAGGACGGTCGCCAGCCATGCGGCGAGATGGGTGGAAAAAGCATGGGGATCGCGGCCCGAGCGCCGCATCTTCTTCTCTACCGGTTGGCGGTCCATCGAACTCCCTCCGGGTGGCGCATGTGAATTCCACGCAAACCCAAGTAGAACAAGTTCTAGACTCGCGATTACATTACACCGCGCGGAAGGCGAGAGAAATAGCGCCGAAAACAAGCACCCGTCCGCCGCCGAACCGCTGTCGCTCATCACCCCTGGCCAGTGAATGAGAACAGGTTCGAGAGGTTGTCCTAGGCGTCGGTTCGCTTCTCCAGCCGGCTGCCGCGCGGCAGAGTGACCGCCATGATGTTGCTGGGGATGTCCAACACGATGCGGTGCCATCGCCCGCGCGGGACGATGGCAGCGGTTCCGGCCCACAACCTGATCTCTTCCTCCTCTTGTCCCGGCAGCTCCGGACGGAGGTAGAGGCTTATCTTCCCCATGAGGCAGGACACGATCTCCTCGGCCTCGGGGTGGACTTCCCAGTGGTCGGCGTGGACATCGGCCGCGGTCTTCGCATGGAAGGCCATCAACTGCCAGCCGTCCTCGTCGGAGTCCCTTGTTCGTTTCTCGGCGTGAATCTTGCCGCCTTGGTGGAGGTGGATAGAGGACGCGAAGAGATCGATCGGGGTGACAGTCATGCCGGGACGGCCTTCCTGCAGTGATCTTTCATCTGGTGGGGGTTGTGGCAGGGGGTGGATCGCCGGTCAATCCCGGGCGAGGAGCGAATCGCGGTCATCGATCTGCTCAGCCCGTGATGTCGAGATGGTCGGGCCGGTCGGGCGGGTCGAGCGCAGGACGGTGAGGGCGATGAGGACACCGGCGACCAGGAGCGCGGCGCTGAGCGTCAGGCCGAGCGCGTACCCGTCGTTGAGGGCCTCGAGCGTGACCGCCTGGCCGCTGCGGTGCTGGGCCGCGCTGCCGAGGGCGGCCAGCCCGAGCGAGGCACCGATCTGGCGTGAACTGTTGAGCAGGCCCGATGCGGTCCCCGTCTCGTGGGGCGCGACACCCGTCGTGCCGATGGAGACGACCTGTCCGAGGCAGAGTCCGAATCCGACGCTGGCGACGATCGACGGTCCCAGCACGTCGGTGATGAACGCGCCGTCGGGGCTGATCAGGCCGAACCAGGCGAATCCGGCTGCGGTCAGCAGTCCGCCGCTGACCAGAAGAGTCCGCGGCGCGAAACGGGAGCCGAGTTTGACGGCGAGTACCGATCCGGCGATCACGCCGAGGGCGAATGGCAGGAACTCGACCCCGGTCAGGGCCGGCCCGATCCCGAGCACTCGTTGCAGGTACAGCGACATGAAATAGAACGCCGACGACAGGGCCGCACCGACGAGGAGGCTGTAGGCGTTCGCCCCGGCGACCGAGCGGTTGGCGAACAGGCCGAGCCGGATAATCGGTTCGCGCGTGGTGGTCTGCTCGACGTAGATGAAGGCGGCCAGCAGCGCGGCGGCGACCGCCAGAGTCGTCAGGGTGACCGGGGAGGTCCACGCATACCGGTCCGTACGGACGACGCCGAACACCAGCAGGGCCATGCCCGCCGTGGCCAGGACGGCACCCAGCACGTCCGGGCGGCCGCCGCGAACCGAGGGCGGGGCGGCGGCGACGGCCCGCCAGACCAGGGCCAGCGCGCCGGCGGCCATCGGGACGCTGACGAACATCACCCATCGCCAACTGGCGTACTGGGTGAGCAGGCCGCCGATCAGGACGCCGAGGGCGCCCCCGGCGGCGTTCACCGCGGCCCATACGCCGAATGCCCGGATACGAGCCTTGCCCGTGGGGAACGTCGAGGTCAGCAACGCCAGCGCGGCCGGAGCCAGTGCGGCGGCCCCGATGCCCTGTACGGCACGAGCGGCGACAAGATGGCCGGGTTCCTGGGCGAAGCCGCCGACGAGTGAGGCGATGCCGAACAGGCCGAGCCCGAGCAGCAGGACCCGCTTGCGGCCGTACCGGTCGGCGGCCTTGCCACCCAGGAGGAGCAGCCCGCCGAAGGTGAGCGCGTAGGCGTGGATCACCCAGGTCAGCCCCACTGCGCTGAAGCCGAGGCCGACAGCTATCTGCGGGAGTCCGACGTTCACCACCGACAGATCCAGCGACACCATGAACTGCACGACGGCCACCGCGGCGAGGATGATCCCCGGCCGGGCACCCGACTCGACGACCACGCTTCCGCCTGCTGATTTTCCACTGACTGGCGATTTCATGACCGCAATCGTCGTTCAGCAGGTGGTCAGGGGCGTCCCGCAAGCGGAGTCATCTTCCGCTACCGCGCCGGGATCAACGACTGGCCGGACTACGGCGCCGGTAGTAGCGCCGTGCGACATCGCGGCCGGTGAGGGGTGCCCACTTCACGACTGGCAGCGCTTGAGGCCGTCCGGTGTGTAGCACGGCAGGTGCCCGAAGGCTTTCAGCACCTCCTGGCCGTTGCCTCTGATCACGTAATTCAGGAAGCTCGAGGTGAGGGAGTCGGAGACCGGTGCGCCGTTGGTATAGGCGTATTCGATTTCGGTGAAGCGGTAGGTGGCGTCGCCGATGGCCTCGATCGAAGGCGCATGGCCGTCGATGTTCAGGGTGTGCAGGCCTTTGGAGGTGGCGGCGGCCCTCAGTTCGCTGTAGCCGATGGCGCCGGGCACCCGGGCCACGGTCTTGAGCACCTCACCGGTGCTGCCGAGTTCACAGCGGATGATCTTGTCCTGTGGGGAGTTCTTGTTCTCGCAGTCCCGGGAGGTGAAGGCGGGTTCGCCCTGGCCGTCGAGGATGTGCCGGCGCAGCAGGTCACGCGTACCGGAGTTGGCGTCCCGGCTGACGAGCCGGATGGGGAGGTCGGGGCCGCCGAGTTCCTTCCAGTTGACGACATCGCCCTGGTAGATAGCGCGTATCTGGTCGATCGTCAGATTCTTGACATCGGTCTCGTCGTTGACCACGAGGGCGAAAGCCGCGATGGCGACCCGGTCCTCCCTCAGCTGCGTGAAGCTCGCCGGCTTGGGGCCGTCCGAGAGGGCGAGCAGGGCCGGGGAATCCTTGTTCGCGCCGCCACCCGCCTCCGCCAGCTCCCGCACACCCTCGTTGCTGCCGTGCGCGTCCACCGTGATCACGGAACCCGGGCAGTCCGCGGCGTATCGGTCGGCGAGTTCCTCCATGGCGGGGGCGAAGGCGGTGGAGCCGACAACCCTGAGCTCTCCCGTGGCGCAACCGATGGGGGGCGCCGGTTGCCGAAAGACGATGATGCCGGCCAGGGTGAGAAGGCAGACGGCGAGCACGATGGTGGTCCCCATGGCGAGCGTGCTGAACAGGGGCGGCTTGTCATCGACCGACATGCTGCGGGTGCGCTCCACCTTGCCGTCCTGGATGCCTCCCGTTACGTCGATCTTGCTGCCGACGCGGCCGCCGCTCAGCAGCACGAGCAGCTTGAAGTGCTGGTCCTGATTGAGCGGAACCCGGGGCAGGCGAATCGTGTTGCCGCTGTGCTGTAGGCCTCCCTTGCCCTCGACTGGGACGAAGTGGCCCAGGAGATGCGCCGCCTTGGGGTCGGGGATCACCTCGACGCTCCGAACAGTGCGCCCGGTGAAGACGACATTGAGGCCGTGGTTCTTGTCGGGATTGGTGTAGTCGGTGTCGGCGATGCTGCTCGTGCCGGTGTTCTCGATGCGGACAAGCGCGAGGGTCGGGTTCGACATGCCTGGTTGATCGGTGAAGAGCCCGAGCGGCGCGTTCAGCCGGGCTTGCCCGTCGCCGCCATCCTCGCCGCCACCGTCGTCACCGCGGTCGTCACCCCGGTCGCTGCCGATGGCCGTGTCCATCTGCACGCGGTGGCCGATGCGTTTGCCCCGTCGTGTCCGGAGCTGGAACAAGGCGCCGGCGGCGGGGGCCACGAGGCCGAGCAGCGCGGCCACCACGGCGACGATGTTCTCGGGACTCAACCAATCCACTTTCGCCACGCCCCTGCGAATGTCCCGAATGCACCCGATCGCACTGCCATGCGGCAATACGTTCAGGCATGATCTTCGGTCACGATATGTGGCGGCAACGAGGTTAACTAATCGGCCCTTCGATGTTCGTCCGCAGTTCGCTGCTCCGGGCCCGCCAAGGTCGCACCGGCCGACAGCAGTCTCTCCGCCAGTACGCGACAGCGACTCCCGAGCTCCGGAGGGTCGAGCACCTCGAAGGCGTGCCCCAGCAGCAGCACATGCATGAGCACGAAGTCGAGACTGCCGGCGCCACTGAGCACCTCGCAGAGTTCGCTCCCTCGCGGTCGTACGACGGCCGCCGACGCCGGAATCTGCGCGCGCACCGTGTCAGCCGACGCGTGCACGAGGAAGCGCGCCTGGTGCGGGTAGACCCTGCTCGCCACCCCTTCCTGCACGTACGTCGTCGCGTCGGGCGCCGCGCGCGGGCGGAACCGCCCGGTCCGTGCAGACACATCGGTCATCCGGTCGACCCGGAAGCTGCGCCAGTCGTCGCGATCGAGGTCGTAGGCGAGGAGGTACCAGCGCCGGTCGGAGACGACCAGGCGGTAGGGCTCGGCCCGCCGCCGTCGCACCTCGCTCCCGGACGGGTAGTCGAAGCCGGCCACGACCTCGTCGCGGCAGGCTCTGGCCAGCGTCATGAGCACCTTGGGGTCGACCGGCGTGCGGCCTCCGCCGAAGGACTCCACCGAGCCGGAGAGCGCGCGCACCTCGTGCCGCAGCCGGGTGGGCAGCACCCGGTCGAGCTTGGTCAGCGCCCGAAGTGCGGCATCGCCCGCGCCGGCGACCGCGCCCCCCGCGCCGACGAGCAGCGAGACCGCGGTGGCGATCGCCTCCTCGTCGTCGAGAAGCAGCGGCGGCAGGTCCTGCCCCGGGCCGAGCCGGTAGCCGCCGCCGACACCCTGGCCGGCATGCACCTCATAACCGAGCGCCCGCAGCCGCTCGACGTCACGCCGTACCGTGCGCGGCGTGACCCCGAGCCGATCGGCGAGCTCGGGGCCGGTCCAGACCTGGCGCTGCTGCAGCAGCCCGAGCAGGATGAGCACCCGCTCCGTCGTACCCCGCTCTTCCCCGCTCCCGACGCCCATGTCGCCCACCTTGCCAGAGATAGCGGACCGATTCTGTCCGCTAGGGGTGCCAGGGTGGCTCCGTGGACGCACCACCTGTCCGGCCTCTGCCCGCACACGAAACCCGCTACGAACGGAGCAACCCGATGAGCCGCCATATCCAGGTCACCTTCGACGCCCACGACCCGCGGGCGCTGTCGTCCTTCTGGCGCGACGTGCTGGGCTACGTCCACCCCGGCCCGCCCGGAGTCGACCTTCCCGAGGGCGCCGACCCGCTGGCCGCGTGGGACGACTTCCTCGCGCGGGTCGGCGTGCCGGAGGAGCAGCGCAACACGAGATCGGCTCTCGAGGACCCGGACGGGCACGGCCCACGGCTGTTCTTCGAGCAGGTGCCGGAGGACAAAGTCGCCAAGAACCGCGTCCACCTGGACGTCCGTGCGGCTCCGGGACTGCAGGGAGACGAGCGGATGGCGGCGCTGGAGGTCGAGTGCGACCGGCTTGTCGCGCTGGGAGCGACGCGGGTACGGCGCTACGAGCCCGCGCCCCCGTTGAGCGCCGGCTTCATCGTGATGACCGACCCCGAGGGCAACGAGTTCTGCCTCGACTGACGCGGCTCTGCCGTAGTCGCGGGGGCCGTACCCGACCAGACCAGGTCGCTCACCCAGGCCCCCGCTCCGCCTACGTCCCGTGTGACTACCACCGGCAGGGACAGGCTGGCGGGCCCGACCGGGGGTACCCGGCGCGATACTGGAAGGCATGGCTACCCATCCCGACCTCCGCACCGCCCCGGCAGCCGTGCCGGGACCCGGCTCGGGACCCGGCCATGATCGGCACCTCGACCCGCGCACGGAGCTGAGCGAGTTCCTGCGCACCCGCAGGGCCCGGCTGAAGCCGGCAGACGTGGGAATCGCCGAGTACGGCCGGCGGCGCCGGGTGCCGGGCCTGAGACGGGAGGAACTGGCTCAGATCGCCGGGGTCTCTCCGGCGTATTACACGCGCCTTGAGCAGGGCAACGGCCGCAACGTCTCGGTCGAGGTGCTGGACGCGATCTCCGGTGCGCTCAGGCTCTCCGACACGGAGCACGCCCACCTGCTGCACCTCGCCAAGCCGCAACAGCGGAAGCGGCGGCCCGCACCGCAGCGCCAGCAGGTGCGACCCGCGCTGGTGGAGCTGCTGACGGCGCTGGAGGGCGCGCCCGCGTATGTATGGGGCCGGCGCACCGATGTGCTGGCGTGGAACCGGACGGCCTCCGCGCTCTTCGGCGACTGGGCGGCGCGTGCCCCGCAGGAGCGGAACTGGGCCAGGATCACCTTCCTCGACCCGGCGGCCCGGCGGCTCTTCGCCGACTGGGAGTCCAAGGCTTACGACGTGGTGGGGAACCTGAGGCTGGACGCCGGCCTGCATGCGGATGATCCGTTGCTCGCGGCGCTGATCGGGGAGCTCTCCATGAAGAGCGAGGACTTCCGGACGCTGTGGGCGGCCCACGACGTCAAGAAGAAGTCGCACGGCAGCATGCGGTTGTCGCACCCACTGACGGGCGAGCTGACGCTCCGCTATGAGACCTTCACGCTCCCCGGCGATCAGGAGCAGTCTCTGGAGACCTACCACGCCGAGCCCGGTTCGGCGTCGGAGGAGGCGCTGCGCCTGGTGGCGAGTTGGGGCGCGGACGCCTCCCGGGACTGGTCGGCTGCCGCGCGGGACTGATCCTTACCTCGGTCCCTTCACCGCGGCGCGCCAAGGATCACTTCACGCTGGTTACGGGACGGCGGTCCAGATGTTGCAGGCGGCGGAGGCACCGACGAGGTGGGATTCCCCCCATGCCCTCGCGATCGCCTCGAAGGGCCCGAAGTCGTCGTGCGGCGCGGCCTTGCCGTGCTTGATCGCCTGCAGCAGGTTGCCGGCACCCATGATGTCCCGCCGCTCCTCGGCGGTGACGCCGTAGCAGTTGTCGTCGCCGCCCTTGCAGTGCGGGTGGTGCAGCCCGATTGCGTGGCCGAACTCGTGCGCGGCCGGGATCTGCTTCGTCGTCACCTCGGTGGGGTGCCTGCCGGTCGGGTCGCTGACCGTCTTGGTGACCGGCTTGCCCTCCTCCACCGTGTCGATTCTCAGGTTGCCCTCGCCCGGCGCGGCGTTCGACCGGCCCTCGGCGCTCTCCGAGAACAGGTGGAAGACGGTGTGTTCGCGGGAGTCGACAACAGTCACCACGACCTTCGTGTCCAGCGCCGGCCTTCCGCCGACCGGGCACGCGGCCTTGATCTTGCCTTTGAACGACCACGACGACTCGACCACCCGCTTGAAATCCGCCTGGAACTTGGCCAGGCCGTCGCGCGTCTCCCGCTCGGCATTCGGCGTACCCGGCGCCGAAGGTCCCCAGCGCACCGCGTCGGCGTCGAACCTGACCCGGAAATACAGCGTCACCAGCCCTGCCGCGGGATCGACCGAGCCGTCGAACTTCCCACCGAAGTCCTTGTCCTTGATCTGGTCGGCCGGATAGTACGCGGCGCCCTTGGGCCCGCCGAGGAACTGCACGATGTCGCCGATCTGGTCCACCGGCAGGCCGGCCACGATCGCGTTGTTCGCTTCGAAATACGCCTGCCAGGGCTTACCTCTCGCCGCGACCGCACGGAGTGCCGCGAGTAGACGAGGACCGCCGGACGACTGCGCCGCGCCCTCGTCGGCACGCACCTCCTCCGACAGGGCAGCCGTCTTCGGCAGCAGGGAGTTCATCGCAAGGCCCTGGATCGCGTCGAACTGCGCCTTGTGCTCGACGGCCAGGAACGCCTCCCGGGCCGCCCCGAAGGGCCCCTTCTCCTGACGCTGGACGAACTCCTCCGCGCACGCACAGCCGGCGTGCACCTCACCGCCGCAGCGCTGGACCGGCGTGATGAGGTGCCGGGCGGCCTGATTGCCGGCCGAACCCTGTAGCTTCGCCGCCCACTGGGCACGCGATCTGGCGTCGAAGGTCGCGAGGTCCCTCGTCTCCAACGCGTACCGGGCGGGGGGACCCGTGCCGGGCGCGGTGACTTCGCGGCCGGCCGGTAGGTGCGGCGGCGCGCCGGTGTCAAGCAACCGGAGCACCGGCAGTGCCTGCTGGCCGGACGTGGCCGGCGAGGATGACGACGCCTGCGCGTTCCACGCCGAGGCGGCGGTGGCGAAGTCCCCGGTCGGCACCTGGCGGATCTCGTGCGGGATCTTCTCCACCTTGAGGTCGTCGTCGACCTTGAACCCCCAGCGCACCACGGCGTAGACGAACCCCTTGTCGGGGCCGTCCTCGGCGATGATGCTCGTTTCATACCGCCAGGTACGGTCGCCGTCCTTGCCGTCCGGCTTGTCCAGGAAGACCGCGGGCTGCTTGACGACACCGTTCTCGAGGACGGCCGGTTGGGCGCCGCCGTCTCCGCTCAGCTTGAACGAGCCGTCGTTCTGCTGCCCGAACCAGCCGGACTTGAAGGTCGGTGCCCGGTCGATCGCCTGCGTCTTGTCGTTGAGCCGGCCGGAGACGCCCTTCCGATCGTCCTGTGACCGTGGCCACCACCCGGACGTCTTCACCAGGCTCATGGTCTGGACGAAGGCGACCTTGGTCGCGTCGACCACCTCCGGGTCGGGATCGAACTGGATGCGGGCCTCGTACGAGTAGCGGGCGTGGTCCGAACCGTCGTGAGCGGTCGTCGTCACGGTGACGGTGCCGAACAGCTGACCGGGCTGCTTTCGGATCTTCTGCCGGAGTGGCCGCATCAGCCGCTCGTCGCCTGCGCGTCCGGCCTGCCGGGCGCCCTTGGCGAGGAGCTTGGCCTCCTTGTCGCTCAGCGTGCCGAGATTCCTGGCGATGCCCGGGTCGTCGAGCACGAGGATGAACCCGGTCGCCTTGGCCCAGTTCGGATTCTCCTTCGTTGTGATGGCGAAGCCGCGCTCCAGCAACGCGCCGCGGGCGTTGTGCTCGAGCGGCCCGACCACCGTGAGCATCGCCTCGACGATCGCCAGGTCAAGCTTGACGTTCCTCGCGGCCTCAGCGTGCTGGGGGTGGTTGAGATAGAGGATCGCCTCGCGCCGTCGGTTCGGGTCGGCGGCCGCGGCGGCGAAGTCCTGATCGCCCTTGACCTCTCGCTGAACGGCTATCGCCCGCTGCGCCAGCGGGTCGGCCGCGGCGACGACGGCCCGAACCGGTTCCTTGCGCCCAGCGGCCGCCGTCCGCGGCGACGGGCGGTCAAGAGCACGCATGCCTGATGATCCGCTGCGACGCTCCCCACGCACCACGGCACAACGGACGCCCGCAAGGGCGGCGATCTCCGCCCTTGCGGGCAACTCTCCGGGCGCGAGGAAGTCGAATCATCCCGGCAACGATGCGCTCGCCGTCGGGCGCCGCCTGGAGACGAGCGGGCGGCCTTCCCCGCCAGAGGCTTCACGCGCGTGCGTGTCAGCACACCGGCAAACAGGCCGTCAACCCAGCTTGACAGCCTGCTTGAGGAAGACGACGCCATCGATCATGTCGAGCCGGGCCGGGTCCAGCGGGAAATAGCGGAAGTCGTGGGAGACGCGCGGGGCGGGCTTCGTGATGGCCTCGGCCAGGCGGCGGGCGTCGATGAGAGAGCGGTCCCACGGGAGTGTGGACAGGATGCCCTCGACGGTGTCCGGGGGCGGGGTGTCGTCGCCGACCGTGCCGAAGGCGGAGGCCAGAAAGGCGTACCGGTCGCCCAGGTGCGCTTCGGTGATCGCCCCCGCGCTCCACCACTCCACCGGCAGGTCGCCGATCCGCATGGAGCTCTTGTCCCGCTGCAGGTGAAGGTTGTGGCAGAAGACCAGGGCGGAGCCTTGCCCGGCGACGGCGCGCAGGTTGGCGGCCATCATCGCGTCCCGCAGAGCCGACAGCCGCATGATCCGCGCCGGGGACGTGTCGGCCATCCAGGAGTGGTAGCGGAGCAGGCCGACGGCGGTGCGTGCGTACAGCGCCGCCCGCTCCCTGTCTTTCACGCTCAGCCGCGGCACCTGCGTGTCGAGCAGTGCCACCAGGTCGTCGGCAAGTATCCGCAGCCGCCGGGCGTCGGCGGACCGGCCGATCGACTGGGACGGGTCCATGACCGTGGCCTCGTTCGTCCACCGGTCGTCCGGGCCGAGCAGCGCGTCGAGGGTTTCCATGGTGCAGGGGAGGGGGCCGTCGAGGAGGGCGTAGAGGCCGGTGAGCGCCTGCCGCGGGCTCTCGGCCCAATACTCCAGCGGACCGTCGAAGCCGAAGAACCGGAGCTTTTCGTCATGTTCCTCGTTGTACGCGCGCATCCAGCGTACGAGTTCGCGGTTGGCCGGGGACGCTCCGAAGGCGTGGCTGAAGCCGCTCTCCATGACGTCATCGAGCGTGCCCGCGCCGGTCGTGATGTAGTCGTCCACCACGAGGCCCCTGAGGCAGTCGCTCTCGATGGCGAAGGACCGGTAGCCCTCGTGCTCGACCAGATGCCGGAAGATCTGGTTGCGCAGCTCGCCCAGCTCCCCCACGAAGTGCCTGGCCTCGCCCAGGCCGAGCAGCAGGGGTTTGGCGGGAAGTGACCGGAGGAACGCCGAGACGCCCGCGCCATCGAGCGGCCGGGCCGTGTCCTTGATGTCCATACCTTCAACGGTATCGCTGAACATTCGGTGTAAACTTCGGCGCGAAAATCCCGGTGTAGTCGCGAGAAAGCTTCAATCGGTGGTGCATCCATGAGGCCCGTGGACCTGGCGCGCGAGCCCGGCCTGTCCACCCAGGCGATCAGGAACTACGAGGACGCCGGCATCCTGCCCGCCGCCGAACGCACCGTCCACGGCTATCGCACCTATACGCCGCTGCACGCGCGAGCCCTGAGCGCGTTCCTCGCCCTCGTGCCCGGGCACGGTCACCAGACGGCCACGTCGATCATGCAGGCGGTCAACCGGGGTGCCACCGAGGACGCGCTGCGGCTCATCGACGAGAGTCACGGCCAACTCCTCGACGACCGCCGCACCCTTCAGGCCGTCGAAGCCGCGCTCCGCGATCTGGCGCCCGTGCCGCAGGAGCGCGGCGACACGTTCATCGGCCCCCTGGCCAGGAGGCTCGGCATCCGCCCTGCCACCCTGCGCAAATGGGAGAACGCCGGGCTGATCCGGCCGCGCCGCGATCCGCAGACGGGTTACCGGATCTACAGCGCGGCCGACGTACGGGACGTCCGGCTGGCCCACCAGCTCAGGCGGGGCGGCTACCTGCTGGAGCAGATCGCCCCGCTGATCGCTCAGGTCCGCTCCGCCGGAGGCGTCGCCCCGCTGGAGTCGACCCTGAGCGACTGGCAGGCCCGCCTGTCCGCCCGGGGCCGGGCCATGCTCAAGGGCGCCGCCGACCTGGACGCGTACCTCTGCGCCCGCGAACCCTGAGGCCGAGTCACGTCCACCACACGAAACGGCAGGGAACCATGCCTGAGTGACGAGGCATTTCGCCTGATTAATGACCAGAAGCATCATGTGGCGCACGAGAATGTCGCGCAACCGAATCGTCACAGGGGATACGCCAACGCATGAATACGCCACCATCGTCACCTGGAGCGGAACCGGCTGACGGATCATCCGTCCAGATCGGCGCTCTCGTTCCGCTGACTCGGCCTGGCTGGGTCGAGGCAGGCCGACACCTGCTCGCTGGACTCGAACTGGCCGTTCGCGAGGTCAATGACGCCGGCGGGATCGTCGGACGACCACTCGAGCTGGTGGTCCGGGACACCGCGGCCGATCCGCAGAGGGCCGCGGCGGCCGTAGACGAATTGGCTCGCCTGGGCGTGGCCGCTTTGGCGGGGGAGTATCACAGCGTCGTCGCCCGAGCCGCCGCCGCCAGGGCCGACGCCCTCGGCCTGCCGTACCTCTGCTCGTCAGCGGTTCTCGACGCGCTCACCGAACAGCCGACGGAATGGGTCGCGCGCATCGCCCCGGCGCAGTCCCACGGTTGGCAGGTCTACGCGGACTTCCTCCTCAGCGCGGGCCACGACCGAATCGCCGTAGCAGCCGAGTCGAGTGTCTACTGGGCGTCTGGGGCCCGCATTCTGCGGGACTACCTCGCTCCACGCGGCGGCACCGTCATCGAACTCGACATGCGCGTGCTCGCCCCTACGGCCGTGTGCGACGAACTCGCGGACAATAGCGCGACGGCCCTCCTACTTCTGGTCGGCCACCCGGAGCCGGCGGTGTCGATCGTCAAGTCCGTCCGCCGCGACCGGCGCCTGGCCGAGATCATGATCGGTGCTCCGGCCGGGCAACCGGAGTTCGCCGAATGGGCGAGGCTGCTGGGCCACGACGGCGCCGCGATCCCGTTCTTGCGCTACCTGCCCGAGCGTCTCAGCCCACTCGGTGCACGAGTCGAGACGGCCCTCCGCGAGCGGCTGGCCGAAACGCCCTCCTTCGTCGCCTTCGAGGGCTACGACACGATCGCCGTCCTCGCCGATGTGCTGCGTTCTCACGGAGCGGACCGGGCGCGCACCGCCGAATCCTGGGCGCGCGTCGCAGTCGAAGGCACCCGCGGGCAGATCCGGTTCTCCCGCACGCCGGGCATCAGCGTTCGGCAATGGGCTTGGCCGCCCATTCACGTCGTTGATCGAGATCCGGCGGAACCCGATCGCTTTCGGATCCTTCACGCCGGCTGAGAGAGCACGAACGGTTCCCGGGTGCGGCCGATGCGTTCCCGTCGACGCACCGGGCCGGGGTCACGCGGCGTTTCACGACGCGCGGTGGTTCGGCGTCGACACGATCCCGCGTCGATGCCGAACCACCGCCTCGGTGCCGGTGACGCCGGTCAGGCTGAGGCACCATCCGTCCGGAGAAGTCCGGCCGGTGTGCCCGGCAGTGGCCGCGTCACCCGCACTCGCCACAAGCGCTCCCCGACGGCTACTACTCCGCGTAGGGCTGGTCCGTTCCCTCTGCGCTGTAGCCGAGACTCCAGATGTAGCCGTCCGGATCCGCGAAGGAGCCGCCGTACCCGCCCCACGGCAGGGCGCCGGCGGGCTTGAGGATCGTGGCGCCGGCCTTCTCGGCCTCCGCGATGATCTCATCGACTCGCGCCTCGCTGCGGACGACGTAGGTGAGGACCAGTCCGCTGAAGCCGCTGCCTTCCTGGTCCGTACCCACCTGAGCGGCCAGGCCTTCACGGCCGTAGAAGCCGACGGGCGAGGCGCCGTCCGATTCGAAGAACACCGAGATGCCGTAGTCTCGCTGGACCTTCCAGCCGAGACCCTCCGTGTAGAACTGCTTGGCCCGATCCATGTCCCGGACGCCAAGAAGGATCGAGCTCACGTGCGCCTTCATGCCATGTCTCCTGATGATTTCGGTGTATGTGCTGCCTGAACCTGCAGGCGTGACATCCGGGCCGGGCCCGGCGGTCACATCGGCGTCGGTTCGCCGGTCAATTGGTATGACAGGCCGAGACGGAGGAATGTGACCGATGATCGAGCAGGACTGGCTGAACGAGCGGTTCGCCGAGCACCACGACCGCTTGCAGGCGGTGGCCTACCGGATGCTCGGCTCACCCGGCGAAGCCGAAGACGCGGTACAGGAGGCGTGGGTGCGGGTCAGCCGCGCCGACACCGGCCAGGTGGAGAACCCGGCCGGGTGGCTGACCACGGTCGTCGCCCGGGTCTGCCTGAACATGCTGGAGGCACGCCGGAACCGCCGTGAGGAGTCGGCCGGGGCGCTGCCGCCCGAGCCGGCCACGCCGCACGCGAGCACCTTCCCGACCGGCCGGGCCGACCCCGAGGACGAGGCGCTGCTGGCGGATTCGGTCGGTGTCGCGCTGATGGTGGTGCTGGACACGCTGGCTCCCGCCGAACGGCTCGCGTTCGTCCTGCACGACGTCTTCGCCGTGTCGTTCGGCGAGATCGGCGCCATCATCGACCGCTCCCCGGCGGCGGCCCGGCAACTCGCCAGCCGGGCCCGGCGACGGGTGCAAGGAGCGTCCGAGGCATCCGACGCCGCGCGATCCCCGAAGCGGGAAATCGTCGCAGCGTTCCTCGCCGCCTCCCGGAGCGGGGATTTCGCCGCCCTGCTCGAACTGCTCGATC
Organism: Planotetraspora silvatica; assembly: GCF_016863315.1. Lineage (GTDB taxonomy): Bacteria > Actinomycetota > Actinomycetes > Streptosporangiales > Streptosporangiaceae > Planotetraspora > Planotetraspora silvatica. The sequence goes on along the minus strand of NZ_BOOQ01000058.1, from coordinate 16,678 downwards.
CGGACGCCGTGGCCGTCGAGGTCCGCGGCGCCCACGCGGTGGCGGCCTTCTTCGCCGGACGAGCTCAGGCCGCCCGGCTGGCTCTGGTCGACGGCGTTCCGTCGGCCGTCTGGTCGCACCGCGGCCGGCCGAAGGCCGTCTTCACCTTCGCCATCAGCGCCGGGAAGATCACCCACATCGCCATCGACACCCACGCCGACCGGCTTCGCGACCTCGACATCGTCTTTCTTCACGCCGACAAAACAGAGCAGTGATGAGCCGTACTCCCCGACCGGTCCGCAGCGTGACCGGCATGAATCTCAAGCTTTCGTCTTGCACTCTCGCCGTCCACGACCTTGACGAGGCGCTCGGCTTCTACCGTGACGTGCTCGGCTTCGAGGTACGCGATGACGTCGAAGGCGAGGAGACGCGGTGGATGAGCGTCGGTCTGCCGTCGCAGCCGGACGTGCAACTCATCCTTCAATCGCCCGGCGCGAACCCGGGTGCCTCGCCGGGCGACCGGCAGGCGATGGAGGAGTTGATGGCCGACGGCCTGCTGGGCCATCTTGTCTTCGGGACCGACGACTGCGACGCCGCCTTCCAGCACATCGAGGCAGCGGGCGCCGAAGTGATGCAAGAACCGATCAACCAGCCCGACGGCGTCCGCGACTGCGCCTTCCGCGATCCCTCCGGCAACATGCTGCGATTCACCCAGCCGCGGCAGACCGGTATTCAGGGCAGGGCGGGCGGTGGCCGGGGCGGGGCATCGGCGCCGTCTGCGTCGTTGTGCGAAGGAGGGCCGGAGCGTCACCCGACGCCCCGGCCCTCCCCGGGTCATCGGGTGGTGTAACGGATGACGTCGGTGCGCATCACGTCGCCCGACGCTTTCACCGCCATGAAGGTGTGATGCGTCTTCGTGAGCCCTGAGGCGCTGAACACCTTCTGCCGCGTCGCGCGCACGTCGCTGTGCGTGTCGACGCGCTTGACGAGTTCGCCGTCGATGTAGATGTCGACGAGACCCTGATCAGGCGTGGTGGCGGTGATCCAGTCGACTCCTGTGCCCGCGAACGTGTACGAGACCGAGTCGCCGTTGTGGGTCGTGGCGTGGACGTCGTCGAGGTAGTCTCCGCGGAACGCGAAGTCCAGTTTCGCCGCACCGACCTGCAGCGTGGCAAGATATCCGGCCGCCAGGGTCACCGTCGATCCCGACAGGGTGTAGTCGGTGCCTTCCTTGAGCGCTGTGCCATCGAGCGAAACCCCGGCGAACTCGCTGCCGTCGCGCAGGAGCTTCACCTGCACGTCCGCGGGAGCCTTCTTGTCGAACGACACAGCCGACGGGTCGATGAGACTCGGCTGGATCACGTCGATGCGGTCGAGCAGCATGAAGGATCCGGACTTCTTGACGACTTTGAGCGTGTGGCTTCCGTTGGGAAGGTCGTCCACGCTGAATACCGTCTGTTGCGTGAGGCGCGGCTGTCCTGAATCACGCCCGGTGTTCACGCTCTTCACGAACTGCTCGTCGATGTAGACATCGACGTCACCCTGCGAGGTGTCCATTTCAGTGACGTAGGAGACACCCGTGCCCACGAAGCTGTACTGGAACGAGTCGCCGTCGTGTTCGGTGTAATGCACGCCGTCGCCGTAGTCGCCCAAACCCCGTCCGGTGCTTTGCGACCATGATCCCGTGTAGACGATGCCGGAGGCGGTGTCGTCGAGTGTGGTGGTCCGAGTCGGGCCCGATGCCGACGGCGGCGCCGCAGTGCCGGTGTCGGTGACGTTGACGGCAAGTGGTTGTGAGGTCGCGGCGACCTCTTTTCCATCGTTGCGGGTCCACTCACCGGCATAGCCGACGCGGAGTGCATCGTCGTTGACGGTGACTCCGGCGCCGGACTGAGGCGTCACCTTGAGGAGCCGTACCCCGTGGACGGGGACATCCGAGGCGGTGAACCCGGTGCGGAAACGGCCGAGGTTCTTGCGCGCCCACAGGTCGCGCACGGTGGCGGTGCCGGTCAGACCGATATCGGTCCAGTTCGCGGTGATGTCTTTTTCGGTTCGGCCGAGATTGAACAGCGCGACGGTGTAGCTGCCGTCGGAGTTGAGCGCGTACCACACCTGTTGCTGAGTCGTGGTGGAGACCGGACGCGCCGGCGTTCCTGCTTGGTCGACGGCGATGACCTCCGGGTTGGTGAGCAGGCTGAGCCCGTAGGCGTCGAGGTCTGTCAGGTCGTTGCCGGTGTACAGCGGCGCGGCGGAGGTCGCCCACAGGGTCATCGCGGTCTGTCGTTCGTCGCGGGTCAGGCCGTCCATCTTGCCGTTGCCGACGTCAAGCGAGTCGAGGTCGTTCCAACCGCCGTCTCCGCCGTTGCGCCACCAGGTCGCCTCGGTCGGGAACAGCCGGGCGATGTTGTCCCAGTTCGTGAGTGCGTCATGGGGGCAGTAGCACTCGACGTCCCATTGGATCCGCCAGCCGTTGGCCTTGGATCGCCAGTAGTCCGCGTAGTTCGGGTCGAGCGCCCACGAGAGTTCGAACCAGATCTTGTGCGCCTTGAGCGCCTTCGACCAAGCGGCGACGTCGTCCCGGGCGTCAAGCGACAGGTCGCTCACCCCGGATCCGGGGGTGACGCTGTCGAACTTGACGAAGTCGACACCCCACTGCGCAAGCAGGTCGACGATCGAGTCGATGTACTTCTGTGAGCACGGATTCGAGAAGTCGATCCGGTAGCCGATCTTCCAGTAGTCGGAGGGGCGGGGCGGTTGCGCTACGACGTCGTGTGTCGTGCACCCCGGGGCTCCGGCGATCGGCAGGTTCGCGTTGTAGACGTCGGGGGAGATGCCCGGGATCATGTAGACCCCGAATTTCTGGCCGTTCGCGTGGACGTGGTCGATGATCTTCTGGAGGCCTTGCGGGTAGAGCGTGGCGCTGGGCTTGGGCCGCCCGTTGGCGTCAACCCCGTCGTTCCATCCCGCATCGACGTTGATGTAGTCATAGCCGTACTTCTGCAGCTTGGCGTGCATCGCGTCGGACTGTTTGACGAGTTGGTCGCCGGTGATCCACTTCGAGTTCCCGGAGTAGACCTGCATGCTGTAGCTGCTCCACCCCATGTATGGCTGCGTGGCCCACGGGTCGGCGGTCGATGCGAGTGGTTTCCTGGGCGTCGGCGTCGGCACCGTGTCGGACGACGGCGTCGGCGAGGGAGTGGGGGTCGTGGACGCCGTCAGGGCGGTGGCGGCCGCGTCGGATCGGGTCGCGGCCGCCGGCATGACATCGCCGAGCATGAGCCCGACGGCCATCGCCGCCACGCTCGTCACCGCGAGGGCTCGACGCGCCCTCGTGTACCGTTTCATGCGATCTTCTCCTCCTGTGTGGTCCGGGGCCACGATGCCCGTGACCAGCGGCATGGGCCGTCCGGTGCAGCGATCGGCGAGGGCAGCCTCGTGATGTCGAGGAGCACCGCCCGCTGCGAGTCGAGGGTGGGCAGTGGGATGCCTGCGACGGCGAGCGCGGAGCCGGGCAGCTCAGCGCCGTCGGTGTGCACGAGGGCGAACCCTTCGGGGCCTGGTCAGGATGCGGGCGCCGCCATCGTCGCCGCGCGGTTGGAAGTGGAGACGGAACGCGCGGCCCCCGCTTTCGTCCGGCGGGAAACCCGGGAAACGAGCGCGGCCCTCATGCGTGATGCGGCGCCGGACACCGAAGGGGTTCGGCGACATGCCGTGGCTCGTATGCCGGGAGTGGTGGTCGAGGTGCGGCGCGGAGGGCGACAGCGGGCATCGGGGGGTCCTCAAAATCTGGCAGGGAAGCCGGTGAAGTGCCGCCGAGCGTAGGACTCGTTCGCCCATGAATCAATACTTGACGAAGGAAATTATTACGCCTACGTTTCGGGCCATGCTTACCCAGCCGGCACGGGCGCCCTCACGGATACTCCTGCGGTTACGGCCGTATTCACCGCGGTGCTGATCGAGGGCGCCTTTATGATCTACGGCATGGCGACGAGACTGGTGTAGATCAATATGAAGGCGCGAGACTCCGCCGCGCTTGGCCGGTTCTGGGCGGAGGTGCTCGGCTGGGGCATCGACAGCGAGGATGGGGGTCTGCGCGCGTTTATGTGCCACTTTGGCGTGGGCGCTACTGTGCCGTCATGTTGATAGGACGCCGCCTTGAGCACGGCCGTTTGGAGGTGCTGCTTGCAAACGCCCGCGAAGGGCGGAGCGGGGCGTTGGTCGTGCGGGGAGAGGCGGGGATCGGCAAGTCGGCCCTGCTCGAGGATCTGGCGTCGGTCGCGGACGGGATGGAGGTGTTACGGGGGGCCGGCATCGAGACCGAGGCCGAGTTGCCATTCAGTGGGCTCCACCTGCTCTTGCATCCGTTCGCGGACCGGCTGGACGTTTTGCCGGGCCAGCAGGCGGCCGCCATGCGGTCGGTGTTCGGTCTGGCCGAGGTTCCGGTGCGCGACCCGTTCCTGGTTGGCGCCGCGACGCTGACGCTGCTGTCGGACCTCGCCGCGCGGCGGCCGCTGGTGTGCCTGATCGACGATGCTCAATGGCTGGATCAGGCGTCCTCGGACGCGTTGTTGTTCGCAGCGCGCAGGCTTCATGAGGATCCGATCGCGATGGTCTTCGCGGTACGGGACACCGCACAACCGTTCCTCACACCGGGGATCGAGGTCATGCGGCTGGACGGACTGGACCGTGACTCCGCCGTGGAACTGCTGGCGGACTGCGCGCCCGAGCTGACTGTTCCGGTGCGTGACAGGCTCCTGGACGAGGCGGGCGGCAACCCGCTGGCCCTGATAGAGCTTTCCCACGCGTCGAGGGACGGCCTGGTTACGCCGGTCGGTCCGCTGAGGATCGCCGCACGCGTGCAGGACGCCTTCCGGGCCCAGTTGGAGGAGCTGCCCGCCGCCACCCGCCTGCTCCTTCTGCTGGCGGCGGCCGACGGCGCCGGCGAACTCGATGTGGTCCTGCGGGCAGGCGTCGCCCTCGGTGTGTCACCCGTCGATCTCGGTCCGGCTGAGGAGGCCCGTCTCGTCGTCACGTCAGCCGACGAGATCAAGTTCCGTCATCCGCTGATCCGGTCGGCCGTGTATCAGAGCGCCCCTCATCATCAGCGCATCGCCGTACACCAAGCCCTGGCCGGTGCGCTGTCGCTTGTGGCGGACTCCGACCGCCGCACGTGGCATCGGGCCGCCGCGGCCACCGGCCCCGACGACGAAGTCGCCGGCGAGCTGGAACACACTGCCGAGCGAGCCCGATATCGCGGTGGGGCGGTGGCGGTCGCCTTGGCGTACGAGCGGGCCGCGCGGCTCAGCACCGGGCAGGAGGGCAAGGCGCAGCGCATGGTCCGCGCGGCCCGCTCGGCCTACGACGCCGGCCGCCCAGAATGGGCGACCCGGCTGGCGACCGAGGCCGCTGCGCTGACCGGCAGGCCCGCTGTCGTCGCCGAGGCCACCTATGTGCGTGCGCAAGTGGCCTACGAAAGCACCTCGCCGGCCGCCGACGCGGCCCTGGCATTGGAGGGCGCCAAGCTGATCACCGGCAGCCATCCGGAGCGGGCGGTGTCCATGCTGACCGAGGCCGTGTGGGCGGCCCGTGACGCATGCGCCCACGATCTCGTCAAAGAGGCCGTCGCCCAACTGGAGACCGTCCGGCTGCCCTCGGGCGCGGCGCTGACCCCCGTGGTGGCGGCCCTGATCGGATACGGCAGGCACGCCGACGGCGATTTCGGCGCGGCGGTCGTGCCCATGCGCGCGCTGGTCGAGGCTGTCCGGACCGGAACCGTCCAGGACTTCGTTGAGCGGGTGATCGCCGGATTCATGGGACTGCTGACCGCCGACGACGTGGCGGCGACGGACGTGCTGGAGTCGCTGGCGGCCGACGTCAGAGCGGACGGGTCGCTCGGCTGGCTTCCGTACGTACTGGAGCCGCTGGCCATCGGCCGGCTGCTGCGGGGCGACTTCCGCGGCGCTCAGGCCGACCTCGCTCAAGGCATCTCGCTGGCCTCCGACATCGGCATGGACATGCAGGTGACCGTACTGAAGGGCATCGCGGCCTGGCTGGCCGCCGTCATCGGCGACGCCGCCGAGTGCCGTGCGTTGGCGGCCGAGGTGCGTGGACACGCTGCCCTGCACCCCACCAACGCGGCCCTCGCCTCGTGGGGCGTGGGACTGCTCGATCTCGCCGAGGGACGTTCCGAGCAGGCGCTCGACTGGTTCGAGGAAGCATGCGGGGGCCCTGCCCGACACGATCTGCTCATCAGGGCCATACCGGATCACGTCGAAGCCGCCATCCGCACCGGACGCGCCGACCTGGCCCGACGACACCTGCCGGCCTTGGCGGCGTGGGCCGCCCACAATGACGTCGGCAAGGCTCTGGAGTTGCGCTGCCAGGCTCTGCTCACCGATGGTGACCAGGCCGAACGTCACTACCGCGCCGCGCTGCGGCTCATCCCCGACCGGCCGTACGAACTCGCGCGGACCAAACTCGCATACGGAGGATGGCTGCGCCGCCAGCGCCGCCGCTCAGAGGCCCGCGCCGCTCTGGCGCAAGCAGAGGACACCTTCGCCAGGCTCGGCGCGGCACGCTGGGCCGAGCGTGCCCGCACCGAACTGACGGTCCTCGGCGACAGACCCGTGGCCCAGGCTCAGGCCGACGACCCGCTCCAGCGGCTGACCCCACAGGAACTCCAGGTCGTGCGACTGGCCGCAGCCGGGTACAGCAACAGGGAGATCGCAGCGCGCCTGTACCTCAGCCCGCGCACTGTGGGACATCACCTCTACCGGGCTTATCCGAAGATCGGCGTGACCCGCAGGATGGAGCTCGCCAAGCTCGAGCTGTGAGCCGTATCAGTCGACCTACTTACTCGTCACCACGGCCGGCACCCGCCGCGGACCGGCCCGCGGTACGCCGTTGCCGTCGCCGCCCGTCCTGATCAGCGGATCTGTCAGAGCAGTCGTGAGGCCGATGCCCGCCCTTCCGTGCCGTCCCTAGATTCGAGCCATCGAACCGACGAACGGAGACGCACATGCTTCTGGAGAACAAGACCGCGGTGATCTATGGGGGCGGCGGAGCCATCGGCGGAGCGATGGCGCGGGGCTTCGCCGCCGAGGGGGCGCGGGTCTTCCTCGCCGGCCGCACTCCCGGCAAGCTCGACACCGTCGCCGCGGACGTCCGCCGCCAGGGCGGCCTGGCCGAGACGGCGATCGTGGACGCCCTGGACGCGAGCGCCGTCAACGGCTGGGTCGACTCCATCGTGGCGCAGACCGGCAGCATCGATGTCTCGGTCAACGTCATCTCCCAGGACGCGCTGTTCGTGCCGTTGCTCGACATGCCCGTCGCCGACTTCGGCCACGCGATGGACAAGGTGGCGCGCTCGTTTCTGCTGACCGCACAGGCCGCCGCACGGCACATGGTCAAGCAGGGCTCGGGAGTCATCTTGAACTTCGGCGGCTCTGACCCGACCAACTCCTCGCCCGGCCTGGGAACCGTACAGGTCGGCTGCGACCTGATCGAGGCCATGCGCCGCCAGTGGGCCTGCGAGCTCGGCCCGCACTCCGTACGCGTGGTCTCGATGCGTACCGGTGGGATCCCCGATTCCATGCCCGACCTTCCCGAGATGGCGCCCTACAAGCAGAAGATGGTGGATGCGACGCTTCTCAAGCGAGCCGCGACCCTGGACGATGTCGGCCGAGTCGCCGCGTTCTTGGCGTCGGAACACGCCAGGAGCATCACCTCCACGCAGGTGAACATGTCCTGCGGAGCCCTCGTCGACTGACACGACGGGTGCCGGGGGAGGCGAAGACCCTTACCCGCGGGCCGATGCCGCGGGCTGGGACGAGCGTGAACGCGATGCCTCCCCCCAGAGGGGACCTGCGCGAAGCAACCCGCGGAAGCGACATTTGGAGAACGGCATGAACGACGACGTCACCCAGTACATCAACAAGACCGCGCCCTGGCAGATCGGCGTCTGCGAGAAGCTGCGTGCGATGGTCCACGAGACCGTTCCCACGGTCGAAGAACGGCTGCAGTACGGCAAGCCGCACTTCCTCAAGAACGGCCAATTCGCGGCCGTCATAGCGGTCTCCCGGGACAAGGTGTCATTCATGGTGTTCAACGCCACGGACGTCCCTGTGGTCAAGGGCTTCATCCGAGCACTGGGCAAAGGGGAACGCAAGGCCGCCGACATCGTAGAAGGGCAGGATGTCGACTACACGCGCCTCGCTGACATCCTGGAAAAGACCACGGTCGCTTTGTGAGCAGGCTGACTCGCCCCGTCTGATTTCACTGCGCAGCTTGTCGTTCAAGGAGGTTATGACCCTGCGCAACTACTGACGAGACCCTGTCCCCAGGACGGCTCGGCCCTCACTTTGCGGATCTCAACCTGAGGTCACATCCGAACTGCGCCGACACCGGAATCGCCGATTGCACCGATCCGGCGGCGGTAATCGCGCGGGGACGCGCCGGTGACCCGCTTGAACGCGTTGCTCAGCGCGCTCTCCGAGCCGTAGCCGACCTCACGGGCGATCGCCGCCACCGTTCCGTCGCCGCGGCGCAGGCGGTCGGCGGCCAGTTCGATCCGCCAGCCGCTCAGGTAGTTCAGCGGGCCCTGCCCGACGACCTGCTTGAACCGGGCGGCGAGCGTTGACCGGGACACCGCCGCGACCTCAGCCAGCTGAGCCACCGTCCAGGAGCGGTCCGGCCGGGCGTGCATGGCCCGCAGCGCCGGGGCCACGACCGGGTCGGCGAGCCCGGCCAACCAGCCGGACACCTCACCGGGCCTGGCGACGGCCAGGTGCAGGCGCAGCAGGTGGATCAGCATCACCAGGGCGAGATGCTCGGTGACCAGTGTCGAGGCGAGCGGCCGGTGGCGCAGCTCGGCGTCGATCTGCTCGAGCGCCCACCGCACGGTGGCGGCCTCGGCGGTGCGGCCGGGCACATGGATCACCGGCGGCAGCGCGTCGAGCAGCAGCTCCTGGGCCCGCTCACCGAAGTCGAACCGGCCGCCGACGACCCAACGGCTGGGAGCTTCAGCTGGCGATGAACTTCCTCGGTCATTTCGCTCTGGTCGCCGGCCTGCACGAGAACCTGCGGCAGGCCGGCGACGCACGGATGGTCACGGTGAGTTCCGGCGCCCATCTGCGCGCGTCCTTCGACTTCGACGACCCGCACTTCGAGCGACGCCCGTACGACCGCTGGGCAGCGTACGCGCAGTCGAAGACGGCCGATGTTCTGCTCGCGGTCGGTGTCGGCCGGCGCTGGGCCGCCGACGGAGTCACCGCCAACTCGCTGAACCCCGGCTACATCCACACCAACCTGCAGCGGCATCTCGACGATGACACCAGGCGGGCGTTCGGCTCGATGGACGACGAGGGAAACCTCCTGACTCCGGACTACTACAAGACCCCGGAGCAGGGAGCCGCCACCTCGGTGCTGCTCGCCGCGTCCCCGCTGCTCGACGGGGTGACCGGCCGGTACTTCTCGGACAACCAGGAAGAGGAGGCGGTGCCCGGCGGCCCAGAAGTGCCCGGCGGCCCAGAAGTGCCCGGCGGCGTGGCGCACTGGGCGGTCGACCCGGCTGTCGCGGACCGCCTCTGGGACTACGCGCTCGAAGCGACACTCAACTGATGATCACCAGCCCGGCGGGCTCGGCGCACCCGGATCATCACGGTGCCAGGGCTGACCGTCGACGCCCTGTGCCCGCCGGCGACCCACGCATACCTTCCATCGACAAGGCGAAAGCTATGACGAAGACCTGGTTCATCGCCGGCGCCTCCCGCGGTTTCGGCCGCCTTGGGCCGAAGCCGCGCTGAAGCGCGGCGACCGGGTGGCAGCCACCATCCGAGACCCGCAGGTCCTGGTGGAAATGAAGGAGAGGACCGACGACCGGCTCCTCCCACTCGCACTCGACGTCACCGACCGGGCGGCCGTGGTCGCGGCGGTCGACCGCGCACACGAGCACTTCGGCACACTCGACATCGTGGTCAACAACGCCGGATACGGGCTGTTCGGCGCCGCCGAGGACATCACTGAGGAACAGGCCCGCAAGCAGCTGGACACCAACGTGCTCGGCACCCTCTGGGTCACCCAGGCCGCGCTTCCCCATCTGCGCGCGGCGGGCGCCGGGCACATCATCAACGTGTCGAGCATCGCCGGGATCGTGGCATGGCCGTTGCTGTCCGTCTACCACGCCTCCAAGTTCGCCGTCGAAGGACTCAGCGAGGCTCTGGCCCAGGAGGTCGCCGCGTTCGGCATCAAGGTGACGATCGTCGAGCCCGCGGCGTACGCCACCGACTGGAGCGGCTCGTCGTCCATCCGGGCCACGCCCTCCCCGGCCTACCAGGACTTGATCGCCCAGAGAGCAGCCATCAGCGCCGCCGCCCCACAAGCCGACCCCGCGGCCACGGCACAGGTGATCCTGGAACTGGTGGACACCGCTGAACCACCGCTGCGCCTGTTCCTTGGAGGCGCGGCACTATCGATGGCCCAGGCGACGTACGCCGGACGCCTCGCCGAATGGGAGAAGTGGAACCACCTTTCGGCCCTCGCCCAGTACTCCGGTGACGCTTCGCGATCTCGATGGTTGTCGGGGCCTGCTGATGAGCGCCGCCACCAGGCATCCCCTGCCCGAGACCACCTTGCGGCTTTATCTTCCTGCGTCCGGCTCCCACGATTCAGATCTTCTTCACCGGACAGCCGTGCGTGCTGAATACGGTCCGGCCGTTACCTAGGAAGTATCGGTTTGGAGACTGATGGACAACGTAGGCGAACAGCACGGTGTCGGACGCCGCGCCCTGATTCAGGCCGCACTGGCCGCTCCCGCCGTCGGCGCTTTGTCGACGCTGGTAGGAGCCTCTCCGGCGAGCGCGGACGATGGACAGCGTTCCGGCGACAACGGGCACTTCGACGAGGAGAGTCCCCGTTTCGCCCTGGCAGTGCTGCCGGACACCCAATACCTTTTCGACGCGGACAGCGCCAACCCCGAGCCACTGCTCAAGACCTTCGACTACCTCATTCAGGAACGCGCGGACCTGAACATCGCGTTCATGACTCACCTCGGCGATGTCACCGAGCACGGCACCGAGCAGGAGGAAACGCTCGCGGGCAAGACCTTCCGGGCCATCGACAACAAGGTGCCGTACAGCGTGCTCGCGGGAAACCACGACGTCACGTCGGACGACCAGCGCGGAAAGACGCCCTACTTGAGCGTCTTCGGTCCGCAGCGCTTCGCCAAGTCGCCGACCTTCCGGGGCGCCTCACCCGACGGCTACAACAGTTTCCACGTGGTTCGGGCGGGCGGCCGTGAATGGCTGATCCTCGCGCTCGACTGGAGACTGTCGGACAAGGGCGTGCGGTGGGCGCAGGGCGTCATCGACGCTCACCGAACGCTGCCCGTCATTCTCACCACCCACGAGCTGGTCGCTCCGGGCGACAACGGCACGGCGTCCCTGTCCGCCTACGGGCAACAGCTGTGGGACGGCATCATTCGCCGTAACGACCAGATCTTCCTCACGCTCAACGGTCACTTCTGGCCGCCCGCGCGCACGGTTCTGAAGAACGACGCGGGCAACGACGTTCACGCGCATATCACCAACTACCAGGACCGCTACTACGGTGGCGGCGGCATGATCCGCCTGTATCACTTCGACCTCGTCCGGAACGTCGTCGACGTCGAAACCATCTCGCCGTGGTTCCTGGACCGCGACCCGGAGCGTCGGTCTCCCCTCGAGGCCGAGACGCTGGAGCTCACCGGCCCGACGGACCGTTTCAGCATCGACATCGACTTCACCGCGCGCTTCCAGGGGTTCGCCCCGACAACGCCGCCCCCTCCGCGCCCCGTCAGTGCCGTGACGCCCAAGGGCACCGTGGCGTACTGGCGCTTCGACGCGGCAGGGCTGACCGGAGCCGGCACGGCGGGAAGCCCCGTCGCGGCCGGAACGGTGGTTCCCGACCTCACCGGCAACGGCAACAACCTGACGGTTCAGCAGCTCGGCACTCCGGTGCCAGGCAACCTGCTCAGCCAGGTCAACGCGGTGACCGCGAGCGCCGAGAACGCGCCGAACGAAAGCGCCGCGAACCTCAAGGACGGCAATTCGTCGACCAAGTGGCTGGCGTTCAGCTCGACCGGCTGGGTGACCTACCAGCTGGCCAAGCCCGCGGTGGTGGTGCAGTACGCGCTCACCTCCGCGAACGACTCGCCGGGCCGCGACCCCAAGGACTTCGCGGTGCAGGGGTCGAACGACGGCAGTTCGTGGACCGACCTGGACACGCAGACGGGGCAGACCTTCAGCGGGCGGTTCGCCACCAACACCTACAGCTTCACCAACAAGACCGCCTACGCGTACTACCGGCTCAACGTCACCGCGAACTCCGGTGATTCGCTCATCCAGCTCGCCGACTGGAGCATCGGCGACGGCTCGAACCATCTGCTCACCTGGTCGCCCGATCACCACACCGGGCAGCCGGCGCATGCCAGCCTGCGCTTCGACGGAGGCAAGAGCCCCAACAGGGCCGCGATTCTCGAGGCTGTGGCCGGTGCGCCCGTCAACAGCATGAAGTTCCGCTCCGGATACACGATCGAGGCGTTCATCAAGCTGCCCGATCCGTTCCAGGGTGACCATGCGTGGATGGGCATCCTCAGCTGGGAGGGTCGCAGCGGCGACGCCGGCAAGACCAACGGCTACTCCCAGGACGAACCCACCTGCAGCCTGAACCTGTCTCCCGAGCGGTTCCTGCAGTACATCGTCTATCCGGATGTGCAGAACGCGAGCCCCACATCGTGGAGCCACGCCCTGCCGCCCGGAGAGTGGATGCACATCGCCGTGGTCAACGACGGCCGGGCAACGGTGATCTACGTGAACGGATCGAAGATCGTCCGTAACCCCACTCAGCCCTCGACGGGCATCGCCACCCTCGGCAAGCCGTTCGTCATCGGTGCCACGCAGAGTGCCCTGCAGTTCGGCCAGGGCTTCTACGGATGGATCGGCGACGTTCGCATCTCGTCCCGCGCGTTGCGGACGAGCGAGTTCCTGACCACCTTCAAGTGACGCGGACCGTACGGGGCCGGCGGCGTGGTCGGCCCCGTACGGCCGGCCCATCTGAGCGGACGACGGACGCCCGACCGTCCGCCGGGTGCGTGCCCGTGGTCGACACCGCGACCTCGGGGCCTTTTGGACCGTCTTGTACAAGATGTTCCATTTGACCGATTAGGCGCATGCGACCTTGGGTAGCGCCAGGTAATGGCATCACAGGAACACGGGGGCCGGCCCGAGGTCATTCTGGAGGTCGCGGCACGGCTTTTCGCGGCTCTCGGCTACGACGGCACGTCAATCCGTCAGATCGCTGAGGCGGTCGGGCTGGACATCACCACGATCACCGAGCAGGTGGGCGGCAAACGGGATATCTACCTCGCAGTCATGGAACGGGCGTTCCAATCGGAGCGTGCCGCGCTCGAGTCGGCGGCGGCGGAGTTCGAAGCGAACGGTTCGGTTCACCAGTTATTCGACCGCTACCTTGATTTCTACGTCGAGCATCCGGACATCGTGGCGCTCTGGATGCACCGATGGTTGCTGGACGCGGCGGACGTCGCGGAGTTGGAGAACCAATATGTCGAGCCGCTCACCGGGATGATCGGCAAGGCGGTGGGAAATCTGCTCCCCGATACCGACGTCGACATCGAGTACACGCTCTGGACCGTGATCTGGTCCGTCCACGGCTTTGTCACAGGGGGCGTTCTGGAGGCTGACGGGGAACTCCGGGGACCCTCGAACCCGCAGAGCCTGCGCCGGTTCCGGCGGACCATGCACCAGATGCTCCACCGCCACCTGGGCCTCCCCGGTGATCCACCCGCCTGAAGGCCGCCCTTCACCTTTCGCCCCATGCGGAGTCGTCTCCTTGGGTGACCAGTCCCGTCCGCGCGCATACTCCCGAGGTGATGGATCGCCGGATCCTGCTCCACGCATAGACACGTGGACACGGACGCACTTCGGGTCAACCGCGACGGCGATCACCGGTGACGGGTGTCCGGGGCGACGGCCTCCAGGTCATCGACGCTGCCCGACATGATCGTTCGCACGTGCTCGGTGATGTGCTCCGCCGGCCAGTCCCACCAGGCCACCGCCAGCAGCCGGGCGATGTCCTGCTCGTTGTAGCGGGTGCGGATGAGACGAGCCGGGTTGCCGCCCACTATTCCGTAGTCGGGGACGTCGGAGGTGACCACGGCGCGGGCGCCGATGATCGCGCCGTGTCCGATGCGCACGCCCGGCATCACCGTCGCGCCGTACCCGAACCAGACGTCGTTGCCGATCACGGTGTCGCCGCGGTTCGACAGGCCGGTAAGCAGGTCGAAGTGCTCGGACCAGGAGCCGCCCATGGTCGGGAGGGGGAAGGTCGAGGGGCCGTCCATGCGGTGGTTGGCGCCGTTCATGATGAACCGCACCCCCGTACCCAGCGCGCAGAATCTCCCGATGACCAGCTTCTCCGGCCCGTAGTGGTAGAGCACGTTGCGCGTCTCGAACGCGGTCGGGTCGTCCGGGTCGTCGTAGTAGGAGTACTCCCCGACCTCGATCAACGGGGATGTGACCAGCGGCCGGAGCAGCACCACCCGCGGCTGGCCGGGCATGGGGTGCAGCACGGCCGGGTCGGGGGGCGCGTACGGCGTCATGGGATCGCTTCCTCGGACTCTCTGCTGACGGCAGGTACCCGCATGCACCTGATCCGATCCTTAATGCGACAAGTGTTACTTTAAGATGTTGGCATGATGTTGCCTGTGAAGCAAACGGATTCTCGGCGGTGACTCCCACCTCGTCCCTGCCGCTGGACGACCCGCCCGTGCCGCCGATCCGGCGGCGGCCGGGTGGCCGTACCAGCCGCGTCCGGGAGCAGGTTCTCGACGCGGTCCGTGCCGAGCTGGGCGAGCGCGGCTATGACGAGCTCACCGTGGAGGCCGTGGCGGCCCGCGCGGGTGTGCACCGCGCGACGGTGTACCGGCGCTGGCGCGATGTCGGCGGCCTGCTGGCCGATGTCTTCGAAGCGGCGAGCGAGGACGGCTGGCAGCCCCCGGACACCGGCTCTCTGCAGGGCGACCTGGCGGCGCTCAACCACGAGAGCCAGGCGGCCCTGACCGCGCATCCGCCGATCGTCGCGGCGCTCATCGCCGCCTCGTTCCGCTCCGAGGAAGCCGCCCGGGGGGTGCGGCGGCTCTGGGAGGACCGCTACGCCCGCTGCGAGGTCATCGTCGGCCGAGCCGTCCTGCGCGGTGAACTTTCCCCGGGCACTGACGCGCGGCGTCTGCTCATCGCCGCCACCGCGCCGCTTTACCATCAACTCGTGCTTCTCCGCACGCCACCGCACCCCGATCTGCCCGATCAGGTGGCCAGGACCGCCGTCCTGGCCGCATCCGCCGGCGCCTTCACCGGATGAACCCGCAAAGCCCGCGATCCCGAGCGCTTCGCGGCCGACGACATCCGGGGGGAGCCCGGAACCGGAACCCGGCAGTACGCATCGCTATTCGGCCGTGTCAATTACCTCGGAAATAGATTGCGCTGCGGTGACCGCATTGGCAGCATCTGCCCATGCACAAGATCACTCTCTCGCTGCCGCTGATCCCCGCCACCTCCCCGGCGCGGGTCCAGCAGCAGCCCAGCCGCCCACGGAGGCTCAAACCCGCTCACGTCTGATGGCCGCCCTGGTCGCAGGCCTGCTCGCCGGCTACGGCATCGCGATGCCGGTCGGAGCGGTCGCGACGTATCTGGTGGCCCTCACCGCCCGCACGTCTCTGAAGATCGGCATCTGCGCCGCACTGGGCGTCGCGACCGCCGACGGCCTGTACGCGCTGGTCGCCGCGATAGGCGGGTCCGCGCTCACCCCCGTCCTTGAGCCGATCATGGCCCCTCTGCGATGGGCCTCGGCCTTCGTGCTCATCGCGATGGCGGCCCGCAGCGGCATCACCGCATTCCGCCAGTATCGCAAGCAGCAGGTCGCAAGCCGGACCGATGAGGCCCCGCTCACTCCCACACGGGCCTATCTGGGGCTGCTGGGGATCACGATGATGAACCCCATCACCGTGATCTACTTCGCGGCGCTGGTGCTCGCCACCCAGGCGTCGGCGGCTCCGGACCTCCTCGGCCAGGCAGTGTTCATTCTGGCCGCCTTCGCGGCGTCCGCCAGCTGGCAGCTGCTTCTCGCCGGTGGAGGTGCCTTGCTCGGCCGGGCGTTGACCGGAAGCGGGGGACGGCTCATCACCTCCGTCTGTTCCAGCATCCTCATCACCGCCTTTGCCGCTCATCTGCTCATCTCGGCCTCCTGATCCGCATCGGGGTCCACGACGACCTGCTCCGGCTGGCCGGTTCGCTAAAGTTCGGTCACGCCACCGCCTCGCTACTGGTCGGCAAGCTGTCCGCGGCCGGCAGGCAGAACGCGCTCGCCGCAGCGCTCAAGGAGTACGGGGCATTGCGGCGCACCATCTACGCCGCCCGATACCTCGCTGACCCGGCCTACCGGCGCAAGATCTCCCGGCAGCTGAACAAGGGCGAGTCGCTGCACGCGCTCAAGCGAGACCTGCTCTACGCCCACGAGGGCGCCATCCGAGCGCGGCACCTCGAAGCTCAGACCGAGCAGGCGTGGTGCCTGACGCTGGCCACCAACGCCGTGGTCGCCTGGACCACCGAGTAGGCGCCGAAAAACAACGCTTAGCTGCGTCGGCGCTGGG
>NZ_BOOQ01000057.1 GCF_016863315.1 Planotetraspora silvatica | reverse complement strand
ACTCCCGTGGACGCAACCCATCACAGCAATTGCGTGTTCCACCAGCAAATGACAGAGCGGCAAGTTGGGACGTGCCAGCCGCGACCACCCACGGCATGTACCGGCGGCTTGAAGACACTTCCAACAACCACCCGTCGCCCGCATAACCGGCTCGGGGTGTCTGCCACCGAGTGATGCCGTGACTTAATGACCGACTCGGCGCGGGACATGTGCGGGACGATCGAGCAAACGACGTGAACGTTTCACAGCGTTTCTGCAGGTCAACTCCAGCGAGTGGGTAGCGCGACAGCTGCTCTCCTAAAGCGGATGCCGTCGCTGGGACCCGCGGGCGGATGTTCGGCTTGGTCTGGGAACCACGAAGAAACACACGAGCCCGACCTTTGATCGCACGAAGGCACGGCCGCTCGAAACCTTCACGGCCGTTGAGACGTACGGACTCCCCTCACAACCGAGGTGCCTACGCGTCGGCCAGGTGAGCGAACTCGGGGTGGTGCCAGGGAAGCCGAACCGGCTCGGCCGGGGTCTCGCCCGCGTAGAGCCGTTCCAACAGCACGGCCAGACCCCACGGGACGACGTTCTCCTCCGTGGTCTGAAGCTCAGCCAGTGACCACCATCGATGCCCGGTGATGAAATCGAGCTCGTAGCGATCGAGTCCCGTACTGTCCAAGGCGAACTCCTGCACCCGCAGGAAGAAGTACGACTCCACCGAGAACCGGATCTGGCCGTCCCAGCCCGCCCTCCAGTGGCCCGAGGTCGTGGCCACGACCGGGCCCAGTTCCTCTGGATCCACCCGATAGCCGGTCTCTTCGCGCAGCTCACGTACCGCGGCCATCGCGAGCGGCTCGCCATCGTCGATACCCCCGCCGGGGGTGAACCACGTGGCGTCCACGCTACTGAAAAGCAGAACTCGGTCATGATCGTCCGCAACGAGCAGTCGCGCACTCGGGCGCTGAATGAAACCAGGCACGACAAGGACCATACGTCCTCACACCACAGCCTCAGTCGCGCCAATTGAGCATGTCGTACGACGCCGGCTCCTCGGCCTCACGGCTCCCCGGCGCGGCCGGAAGCCGGAGGACGAAGCGTGCGCCGCGAGGGCTGTCCTCGATCCGGAGAGTCCCCCCGTTGCTCTCGGCGATCTGCCGGGCGATCGCGAGACCCAGCCCCGCGCCCCCGGCATCCTTGGTGCGGGCGGCGTCCAGCCGGATGAAGCGCTGGAAGACCAGTTCGCGCTTGTCCGGATCGATGCCGGGGCCGTCGTCGACGACCTCCAGCACCGCGACGCCCTCGGAGAAGCGCTGATCGTCCCCCGGCCCCCGCCGTACGATCACGGTGATCGTGCTGTCCGCATGCCGCTGGGCGTTGTCGATGAGGTTGGTGAACACGCGGATCAGCCGTGAACGGTCGCCCACGACAATCACACCCGGCTCGAGCGCCGACTCGATCTGTTTGGCCGGCCGGCGCGTCCGCAACTCGTTGGCGACAAGGGCGGAAAGGTCGACGGGCTCGCGTGCGCCGGGCATCCCGGAGTCCAGGCGGGCGATGGTCAGCAGATCATGCACGATCGCCTGCAGCCGCTTGAGATCGCTCAGAACGGCCACACCCAGCTTGGGCACACTGGTCTCCTGGGGTGCGATCAAAGCGTCCTCCACCTCGGCCTGCATCGCGGCGATCGGACTGCGCAGGTCGTGGGACGCGTCGGAGACGAACTGACGCTGCTGTAGCAACGCGGCCTCCAGTCGGCTCAGGGTGTGGTTGACGCTTTCTGCGAGATCGTGGATCTCGTCCTCGCCGGACGGCACGGGCACCCGGCGATCAGGACAGCTCGCGTTGATCTCCTCGAGTTCCGCCTGGATGGCGCTCACCGGCCTGAGGGACGCCTTGGCGACCCGGTGGCCGAGGTAGGTGACCGCGGCAGCGAGCGCCACCGCGCTTCCTCCCACCAGCGCGGCCAGTCGCGGATCGCCCCAGGTGGGCGTGACTGGAGAGGCGCTGTAGACGATCCAGTTCTCGCCGCCGTGGCGGGCGGATCTCGCGACCACGATGTTGCACTCCCCCATCGGGAAGACACCGCCGCATACGACTGAGGTCGCGCTCGTCCTGCCGTCGGAGGTGAACTTCGCCATGCGCGGCTTGCCCTGTAGCGCCTCGGTGGTGGCGACGACCCGGCCCCGCGGGTCGACGACTTGCATGTTGCGGGACTGGTGGTACGCGAGGGGATAGTAGATCCGGCCCTGCTCCACTGCGGTGGCCACACGCCCGGCGTTCGCCGCGAGTTCGTCGGTGAGGAAATCCGTGGCGACCCGGCTGATGGCGATCATGAGCACCGTGGCGAGCAGCGCAGAGAGCAGAGCCGCCACCACACCGGTGAACAGAGTGATGCGCGTTGTGATTGACCACCGCTGTGGCGCGCTCATCTCGCAATTCCCCCTGACCAGTGGACCACACCCGCCGGAAAGGGGCGGTTACGGGTGGCTCGATCGAGGGCTCACAACAGTGCGTCCGTATGGCAAGATCCGGCATGTTGACAGCCTGAGCGGCCGGGAGCACATGGTGAGTTCCACGGGAGTGTGGATCGTCGGCGTCATCCCCGGCGACGAGGCCGTGCTGTTGTCGGAACAGTTCGCCTCCGCGGCCGGCAGACGACCTGCGATTCCGGGCCATGCCGATGATCGGGGCGTGCCCTGCACGTCGCAGCCCGGTCACCCGACCTCGGCGGCCGGCCGCCTTGTCGACCTGATCCTCAGCCACGGGCCGATCCTGGACACCACGCGCGATGCGATCATGGCCCTCTATCCGGCCGAGGAGGGCCCGGGTCTGTACGTCACGGCAGTCCGCAAGGTCAGGCCGGCAGTGGCCCTGCGGTATGGACTCGGCGCCGAAGAGATCTCATCGTCATCCGGTTGGTTCGGCGACTTCCTGCTCACCTCCGAAGAGGTCCGTCAGGTGTTGCCGCTGGCCGAGGCCGCCTTGGCGATCACCGGGCCCCGGCGTGCCTCGGTTCTTGCGCGTATCGACGAATGGATGTCCGGGCTCGGGGAGAGTCCGGATTTCGATGTGGCCGAACTGCTCGATCGGCCGCTCGGCGTTCTCCGCCACGCCTCCGAGAACGGAGCCGGGGCGGCCGGGCTCACCGCCTGGTACTGAGCGGGCCGCACCGCAAAAACCACACTGCAAGGCCGTACGGCAAGGCCCTCGCAAAACCACACCGCCAAGGCCGTACCCCAAGCCGCCCGCAAAAGCCGTACCGACGAAAGGTAGGCGCCGACATTTTCTTGTCGCTTGCATGGCGCCGTCAGTGGCGCGGATGCATAGTGGTCCTCGGCGGAGCGATCAACTGTCGCCGCATTCGAATTCCTCGGCTGGGAGGAAAGCAATGCCGCAGATGCTCTACTACCCCGGCATGACGCCGCCGGAGTCTGCGTTGTTCCAGGCCGTTCTCTACTGGGATTCGGTGGCCAGCATCGCACCCCACGAATGGCGCCAATATGCGGAGCGGACCGAACGCAGCAGGGCTCTGTTACGGCTGGCGGAGTCCGGGCTGTATGAGCCGATCTCATTGTGGGGATACCCGAGTGCGCTTCACTCCACGTTCGAAACGGAACTCGATCGTCTGCTGAAGCATGTGTCGCGCGAAGATCTGGTGCCGCCGGAGGAGGATCCAGCGGCCGATGCCGTCAGCAACTGGTACTCGGTGAGCAGGTTCCCCCCGGCCTGGACCCGACTGCTGCTCGAAGAAGGGCTGGCACGGGCACGATCTTCGAACGACCAGGTGACCGAAGTATGGGTCGATACGAAGCTTCGTCACATGATCTTCGCGGTCGCCGCCGACCATCTTGTACGCGACGCCGCGGGAAAGGGCGCCACTGGACCGACACGGTCCACTTACACCACCGACAAAGACTTCTTCTGGGCCGTGAACGCACCATCAGGGCATGAGGGTGCAGGCCCCTGCCTGGAAGTCGACGTGGGCGACTTGCTCCCCATGCCCGCTCCAGGCACCGACCTCGAGAAGGTGATCGCCTTCCGGACGCGGTACGACGACGAGCGACGCCGCGTGATGCACGAACTCCGGAAGATGCAGTTCGATCTCGGGCGGTATTACGGCGAGAATCCGCACGAGGTCATGGAGGGAATGCGCCTGGAGTTGCGAGACGCGATCGGCGACCTCGACAAAGCGGCCAAGGCAAGCAGGATGACGTGGGTGCGTGGCGGCGTTTTCGCGTTCGTGGCCGTGACGGCCGGGGCCGCGGCAACCATTCTGCCCATGTCTGAGCCGTTCTCCTGGCCGCTCGGTCTCCAAGTCGCCTCGTGGGCGGCGCTGTCGATGGCCGGAAACGCAACGATCAACCTCGCCACGAACAAGATCGCCGCTTCGCGCGCAAGTGACGAGGTCTACCGCTACCTCCAGCGCACCCGCGACGACTTTCGGCACGCCTGACCACGCGCCGATGGCCAGTCCACGTGGCGGTGTAACCAGTATTCCCGTTACAGTGGTTACGTGATCCTGGGCGTCTCGCTCGCACTGCTGTCAGCGATCGCCTTCGGCGTGTCCGACTTCCTCGGCGGATTCGCGGCGATGCGCCTCCGCGTCGTACCGACGACGGCGATCATCTATCTGCTCTCCACGTTCATCCTTGCGATCATGGTGGCCCTGAGCGACGGGGCATGGTCGTCCGCCTCGGTGCTCTCGGGGTCGGCCGCGGGCGTCTTCGCGATCGTCGGCTTCCTGATGTTCTACGCGGCGCTGGCCATCGGGCCGATGAGCCTCGTGTCACCGCTGATCGCCGTTCTCGAATCCGTCGTCCCGATCGCCGTGGCCATCGTGCGCGGCGAGCGTCTGACGTTCTGGTCCTGGGTCGCCGTATGCCTGGCCGTCGCGAGCGGAATCCTGATCTCGGCCCAGCGGGGGGCCGGCCCCGCGCGGATACGGGTGCGCGTACGAACAGTGGTCCTCTCCGTGGTCGCCGGCATCAGCCTGGGACTTTCCATCGTCTCTTTGGACTTCGCGCCGACCGAGTCGGGTCTCACGTCCGGACTCGTCGAAAGCGCGGTGGGCCTGATCGTGCTGGCGCCTCTCCTGGCACTGTCCTCCGGCAGCGTCCGGGTACGGTACGTCCTGTCGTTGCTGGACACCGATGTGGACCGAACTCGTCTGCCGTCTCCCGGCCGGAGTCGCGCGCTGGGCGTCACGGCCGGCGTCCTGCTCGGGACCGCCAACGCCCTGCTCCTGCTGGCACTGCGGTCCCGCAGCCTCGCCGTCGTATCCGTGCTGGTCAACCTCTACCCTCTGGCCACGATCGTCCTGTCGCGTGCCGCGTTGAAGGAGCGGATGGCACCGGTGCAGACCCTCGGCGTCATGCTGGCCCTGGCCGCGACCGTGTTGCTCGCGCTGGCGCAGACGTGACGAGCAACCGCCGGAGGGCGTCCTCGGGCGGAAACACGACCACACTCTCGGACCGGCGCGCCTCCCCAGACCGAACGCACTCTCGGACCGGCGCGCCTCCCCAGACGGAAGCACGATCGTACTTTCGGCCGATTCGGTGCGAGTGCGGATTCTCGTAGCCTGAACAGTGTGAACGTTCGAGATCGGCTGGCCGGGATCGCGGTCGATGCCGGGCTCGGCGTCGTGTTCGCCGCGGTGCTCGCCGTCACGGCCGTCGGCATCGCGGACAGTTGGGGCGGCGGCTACTGGCAGTTCGACTGCGCCGCCGGAGCCGTGGTGTGCGTGATCGCCCTGGTGCGGCGGCGCGACCGGGCGTGGGCGGCGGTCGCGGGCCTGGCCGTCGCGGCGGTCGCCATCCTGGCCACCCGGTTCGTCCATCTGCCCGCCGAACCCGGCCCCGCCATGGCTTTGGGTCTGTCCGTTCTCGTTGGCTCGGCGATCAGATCACTTCCTGTACCGCCGGCCGGCGCCATCGCGGCCGCGGGGTTCGCGGTGGTCGCCGGCACCTGGCTCGCCATCCCTCCGGACTCCTCCGGCGCGGTGCCCCGGCTGAACGGCGCGGGATGGCTCGCCGCCCTCGCGATCGGGATGTGCCTGCGGCAACTCGACAACCGCCGCCGGGCCGTCGCCGAGAAGGTACGCCGGGACGAACGCCTGCAGTTGGCCAGGGAACTGCACGACGTGGTCGCCCATCACATCACCGGCATCGTGGTCCAGGCCCAGGCCGCCCGGCTCGTCTCCCGTAAGCACCCGGAGAAGTTCGAAGGCTCATTGGCGGACATCGAGGCCGCCGGTTCCGACGCGCTGGCCGCGATGCGCCGCGTCGTCGGCCTTCTGCGCGACACCGATGACGCGGCCCCCGCGACACCCGGCCCGGAACAACTCAGCGACCTGGTCAAACGCTTCGACGGGCACGGCCCCGAGGTACGCCTGCGGTTGCCCGACGGTGAATCGGTATGGCCACCCGAAGTGACCAGCACCGTCTACCGGGTCGTCCAGGAATCGTTGACCAACATCGTCCGTCACGCCCGGCATGCCCGTTCGGTCACGGTCAGCGTCGCCCAGGATCGGCAGGGCATCACGGTCGAGGTCGTCGACGACGCCGCGCAGGCCCCGGTCCGGTACCACCACCGCGGCGGGTACGGTCTGGTCGGGATGCGGGAACGCGTCGAGATCCTCGGCGGCACACTGTGCGCCGGTCCGCGCCCGGGGGCCGGCTGGTCCGTGCTCGCCACCCTGCCCGTCCCCGCCCGGGAGCCCCGATGACCATCAAAGTGCTGCTGGCCGACGATCAGGCGATGATCCGCGGCAGCCTGCGGATCATCCTCGAAGACCAGCCCGACATCAGCGTGGTCGCGGAGGCGTCGGACGGCGTCGAGGCGGTCGCCCTTGCCCGGCGGCTGCGCCCGGACGTGTGCCTCGTGGACATCCGGATGCCCCGGCTCGACGGCATCGAGGTCACCCGCGCTCTGGCCGGCCCAGGCGTCCCGAATCCGCTCCGGGTGGTCGTGGTCACCACCTTCGACCTCGACGAGTACATATACGGTGCGCTGCGCGGCGGGGCGGTCGGTTTCATCCTGAAAGACGCCGGCCCCGTCCTGCTCGTCGAGGCCGTCCGGGCCGCAAGCGTCGGGGATGCCCTGGTCTCGCCCTCAGTCACCGTACGGCTGCTGCGCCGTCTGGCGGCCGCGGCGACACCGGCCGCCGGCCGGCCCACGCGGGCGCTGTCCGAACGGGAGACCGAGGTCGTCCGGGCCATCGCCGGCGGGCGCACCAACCAGGAGATCGCCGCCGAGTTGTTCATCTCGCTGAGCACGGTCAAGAGCCACGTGTCCGGCATCCAGGCCAAGCTCGGGGTGCGCAACCGGGTCGAGATCGCCGCCTGGGCCTGGGAGAACCGCATCGTCGGGACGGCCTAGCCCCGGGCACTCCCGCCAACGCCCGGTCAGGTCAGGTCAGGGTCCACGACGCCCAGCAACGCCAGGCAGTTGCGCCACATCGCCTCGACCTGGCCGGGGTCGTTGAGCAGTTTCGCGAACAGCACCTGCCCCTCCAACTGGGCCACGATGGACTGCGCGGCGGCGTGGGTGTCCAACGTGGATGCGGTGTCGCCACGCTCGTGCGCCTCGGCGACCACCTTCTCGATCAGCTTGATCTGTTCGTCGAAGATCTCCTGCAGCCGGCGCCGTACGTCGTCGGCCTGGTTGCTGAGCTCCAGGGCGAGGTTGCCGAACAGGCAGCCGACGACGGTGCCGTTGTCCTGTTGACCGATGCGCTGCACCGTCTCGGTCGCCTCGAACAGGTCCCGCAACCGCTGCAGCGGGGGACGGTCGGCGCCGAGCAGTCCGGTCCACTGCCGGCGTTGTTCGGTCCAGTGCTCGTCGATCACGGTGAGCGCGAGGGCCTGCTTGGACTCGAAGAAGTGGTAGAAACTGCCCTTCGGCACGCCCGCCGCTGCGCAGATCTCCGCGACCCCCAAGGCGGTGTAGCCACGCTGTTCGATCAGTGTCTGCGCCGCCGAGAGGATCTTGTCTCGCGCGTCACTGGTACGTCCCATGGTTGCGAGTATACGACCAGTCGTCTAGCGTAATAGTAGACCGGTCGTCTCAACGATCGGCGGATCACATTCCCTCATCCGAAAAGGAGTCTCAACCATGGGTACCGGCCGAGGACAGAAAGTCGCTGTGATCACGGGAGCATCACAGGGCATCGGCGCCGGCCTGGTCGACGCCTACCGCAAGCTCGGCTACGGAGTCGTCGCCACCTCACGTTCGATCACGCCCTCCACGGACGCGGACGTCGTGACCGTACAAGGCGACATCGCGGACGCGGCCACGGCCGACCGCGTGGTCGCGGAGGCGCTGAACCGCTTCGGCCGCGTCGACACCCTGGTCAACAACGCCGGCGTCTTCATCGCGAAGCCGTTCACGGACTACACCGAGGACGACTTCGCCACAGCGACCAGCGTGAACGTCACAGGCTTCTTCCACATCACCCAGCGCGTGCTGGGTCCCATGATCGAGCAGGGCGGCGGCCATATCGTCACCATCACGACCAGCTTCGTCGACCACCCCAACTCCAAGGTGCCGTCCGTGCTCGCCTCGCTGACCAAGGGCGGCCTGGCGGCCGCCACGACCTCACTGGCCATCGAGTACGCGACCAGGGGCGTGCGGGTGAACGCCGTCTCGCCGGGGGTCATCAAGACTCCGATGCACTCCGTCGAGACCCACGAGACACTCGCCGGTCTGCACCCCGTCGGCCGGATGGGCGAGATCGGCGACGTCGTCGACGGGGTGCTCTATCTCGAGTCGGCGCCCTTCGTGACCGGCGAGATCCTGCACATCGACGGCGGCCAGAGCGCCGGCCACTGAACACGCCCACACGAGCGACAACCCCGACAGGACCCGACCATGCCAATCGTCACGATTCACATCACCCGTGAGGGAACCGAACCCGGCGCGGACGCCGCCACCGCCGAGCAGAAGGCCGCGCTCATTCACGGCGTGAGCAAGCTCCTCCTCGACGTGCTCGACAAACCGATGGAGTCCACCTTCGTCGTCATCGACGAGGTCGAGACGGAGAACTGGGGCTGGGGCGGCCTGCCCGTCGAGCAGTTCCGCGCCAGACGGCGCTCACGCGACTCCGAATAGCCGAGCTGGGCGCTTCCAGGCGCTCACGCCAGCCGTGCGTACGGCAAGCCGGTGACAGATGCCCGCTAAGTGTGATCTAGATCACACTTAGCGGGCATTTACAACTTTCTTCGTAATCTAGGCGTCTTTAGCTCGTCGGTTAATTAGGCATGGCCTCGCAAAGGCGCGACTATGAATGCGGCCTGAACGGGCTGGTCACACATATGCGCAGGAGGCGGTTCGCGGTGTCAGCCAAGGTGAGTGTCATCGTCCCGGTCTACAACCCGGGCAAGTACATCGAACCCTGCATCGGCTCCCTGCTCGGCCAAACGCTGCCACCCGGGGATCTCGAACTGCTCTTCGTCGATGACGGGTCGAGCGACGACACCCCCGCACGCCTGGACAGGCTCGCCGCCGAGCACTCCCACGTCCGCGTCATCCACATCCCCAACTCCGGATGGCCCGGCAAGCCGCGCAACATCGGCGTGGCCGAAGCTCGCGGCGAGTACGTGCACTTCGTCGACCAGGACGACTACCTGGCGCCCGACGCTCTGCGGCGGCTGTGGGAGATGGGCCACCGCAACGGCTCGGACATCGTCTTCGGCAAGGTCGCCAGCAACTTCCGCGCCGTCCCGCACGGCGTCTTCCGGGTCAACCGCGAAAAGTGCACCATCTACGACACGTCGCTGGTCGACAGCCTCACCCCGCACAAGATGTTCCGTACGGAGTTCCTGCGGGAGAACAAGATCGCCTACCCCGAGGGCAAGCGTCGCCTCGAAGACCAGCTCTACATGATGGAGACGTACTTTCCGGCGAAGGTGGTCTCCATCCTCGGCGACTACACCTGCTACCACTACTCCAAGCGCGACGACGGCAAGAACGCCGGCTCCGCCAAGATCGTCCCGTCCGGCTACTACGGCAACCTGCGCGAGGTCCTCGACGTCGTCAACGCCAACACCGAGCCGGGCGAGTTCCGCGAAGGACTGTTGCGCCGCTTCTACCGCGTCGAGATGCTCGGACGGCTCAGCGAGCCCTCCGTCGTGAAGTACACCCCCGAATACCTCGACGAGATGGTCGACGCCATCAAGGAACTCGCCGACGGCTACATCAACGACGGCGTTCACGACGGCCTCGGCGCGGTCCTGCGGATCCGCTCGACCCTTCTCCGTCGCGACCGGCGCCAGGAGCTGGTTGAGATCGCCCGCCGGGCGGCCTCCGTCAAGGGCCACGCCCGCTTGGAGGACCTGGCCTGGGAAGAGGACGGCAGGATCGCCATCACCGTCAGCGCCCGGCTGGTCCACGGGGACGACAGGGCTCCCCTCGCCCTGCTGCGCCGCGGCGACCGGTACTACCTGCACCCGGACTTCCACCAGGGCGTTCTGGCGGACGGCGAGCTGGTCGACGTCACCGACGAGCTGGACGACTTCAAGGCCGAGGTGAGCGTCCGCGACCGCGACACCGCCGTGGAGTGGCCGTGCCCGGCGGTGTTCGAGACCTCCGTCGACGAGCTGGAGCGGCTGGCCGACGGCGACGTCCGCTGTCAGGTCGTGTTGCGCGGTACGGGCTACCTCGACCCGAAGGCGGTGGGGGGCCGCGACGCCCTGACCCGCGGCACGTGGGACGTGTGGGTCCCGGTGCGCGGGCTCGGCCTGGTCCGTAAGGCCCGGCTCGGCGCCGACCGCGCCGCGCACGTCGACGACCAATGCCTGCCCGCGCTGCTGAGCAAGCCCGCCCAGCTCACCATCCCCTACTTCACCGTCCCGCAGGGCAATCTCAGCCTGGACGTGGACCGCAAGGGCAAGAAGCTGGGCACCGTCCTCGCCAAGCGTGAGGTGTCGCGCGTGCCGAACGACGACGGTGAGCCGGCCGTCCAGTTGGCGGTCGTCTCCCACCCCGGCACCGCCCCCACCCGCGCCTGGTTCGTGCTGCGCGGCAAGGGCGACGACTCGGGTTCCATCGCGCTGCCCGCCGTGATGGAGCCGGTCGGCGGCAGGGTCCGGCTGCGCACCACCGACGGCGGCCAGTCTCCCTTCGCCGGCCTGCGCCCGGGCACCTGGCGGCTGTTCGCCCGTCTGGACGGCCACGCCGGCCCCGAGCTGAAGATCGGCCAGGCCCAGGTCGACGCCGACGGCAGGCTGCGGCTAACCGACGAATCGGGCACTGTCAGTTCCGCCGGCGCGCGGGCGTCCTCCGCGGAAGGCGGCAGGACGGGCAAGCCCGGCATCCTGCGGCGGGTCGGCCGGCCCGTGATCGACCGGCTCGGTCCGGACGCTCGCAAGAGGCTGAGCCGCGTGGCCTCCAGGCTCGGTGCATAAGCACGGCGTTCTTTGGCCTGCCGCCTCTCGCGCGATGGGCGGCAGGCCAGGCTGTACGCGTCCGAGTGACTCGGACGGCTTCCGGGAACGTAGTCGACAACCCCGGCGCGATCTGGGCAGACTCGTGTTCGTGGTCCCTTGGAATGCCCGTCCCCATGCCAGTCGCATGAGCCGTACGGCAAAGCGCCGGGG
The DNA here is from genome assembly GCF_016863315.1 of Planotetraspora silvatica. Classification (GTDB taxonomy): domain Bacteria; phylum Actinomycetota; class Actinomycetes; order Streptosporangiales; family Streptosporangiaceae; genus Planotetraspora; species Planotetraspora silvatica. The sequence continues at coordinate 70,421 of NZ_BOOQ01000057.1, read as the reverse complement.
CACCGGCGCGCGACGATCGCGTCGTGGAACCCGATGAACCGCCCGCCGCCGCGGGCAAAGGTCGGCCGACGCGATGAAGAACCACTGATCGGCGATGGCGTCACCGAGGGAATCGTGCGGGTGGGCGACACCGTCCGCCGTCCGGTTCGGCCCTTCACCGCGACAGTCCAGGCCTACCTGGCGCACCTGCACGCTGCGGGTTTCTCGGACGCTCCGATTCCCCTGGGCCTCGACGACCAGGGCCGCGAGGTGCTCTCGTTCGTTCCTGGCGAGGTTCCCCGCGAACCCCTGCCGCCGTACACCGCGGGTGAGGAGGTCCTGGTCGAACTTGCGCGGCTCATCCGTCGCCTTCATGACGCCGCTCACGGCTGGGTGCCACCTGCGGACGCGGCCTGGGGAAGAACCCCTGGAGCGCGGAACACGACTTCGACCCCCGATGGCGAACCCTTGCTGGTGAGTCACCGCGACTACTGCCCCGGCAACGTCGTCTTCCGAAACGGCCTGCCCGCGGCGCTCATCGACTTCGACCTCGCCAAACCGACCACGAGGGTCGACGACCTGGCCAACGCCCTGTACTACTGGGCGCCCCTGCTGCATCCCGAGGACAGGGCGCCCGCGTTCACCGACCTTGACGTCCCCCACCGCGTCGCCCTGTTCGCCGACGTCTACGGCATGACCATGCCCCAGCGTCTCGCCCTGGTCCCCGCGGCGGCAGCCATGATCCACCGCTTCCACGTCAACATGCGCGCGGCCGCCGACGCCGACCCGGTGTTCAGACGCCTCTGGGACGAGGGCGTGAAGGACCGATTGCCTCGCGCCGAAGCCTGGATCCACGACCAAGGCCCCGGCATAAGCGCCCAACTCGTCGCCGACCGCTGAAGACCTTTCGATTCCTGCCCCTGGGAGCCTTCTACAGATCGAGTTGGTATTCGTACGTCTTGTGTGTCGGTACGTAGCCCAGCGCGTCGTTGATGGCTCTCATGGGGGCGTTGCCGTCAGCGGGTTTTACGATGACTTCCCTCAGTTCGTCAGTGGCCGGCGAGCGGGCGTGGGGCCGCGAGGCAGCGCGTGGCGCCGCCCTTGATCCCCATCAGGGAGCCCGCCGGCTTCCGCACCGGCGCCTGATCTCAGCTGGACACGATCAGTCCTTCGACCGGCCCGGAGAGCGCGGCCTTGAAGTGACGGCTGAAGTCGTCCACGAGGAGCTCGGACTCCCCCTTCTGAAGGGCCGCGACGATGTCCGCGGCCACTGCGCGCGGGTCGTTCTTGGGGCCGTCCACCTGCCGGACCAGGTCGGTGTCGGTCAGACCGAGCTGGACGCCGAGGACCTGGGTGCCCTGCGCGGCGAGTTCCACCCGGAGCGTGTTGGTCATGGACATCAAGGCGGCCTTCGCGGCGCCGTGGGTGCCGGAGCCGGGGAATCCGGCGATCCACGACGTCAGCGAGTGCATGTTGACCAGCGCACCGCCTCCGTTCGCCGCCAGAACGGGCGCGAAGGCCTTCGCGACGCGCAGCGGGCCGAACGCCACGATCCCGAAGACCCGGCTGACCTCCTCCTCGTCGTCCTCGAGGAGCGATCCGAAGGTCATGATGCCGGCGTTGTTGACGACGATGGTGACGTCACCGGTGGCTCGCGCGAGCTCGGCGGCGGCACGCGGGTCCGCCAGTTCGAACTCGAGCGGGACGATCCTCGGGTCGTTCTCGGCCACCGGCTCGCGGGAGGTGACGTACACCTTCGCGGCCCCGGCCCGCAGAAGCTCCTGCACGATCTCCTTGCCGAGTCCTCGCTGTCCGCCCGTGACCAGGACGGTCGCTCCACTGACAGTGGTCATTCCACACTCCCTCGAAAGGCGCTCTATTACTGCGACAGAGGCGTATTAAGCTTTGCTTCTGTCTCAGAGTGCTCGCTTCTGGCGACGTAGTCAAATAAGCTCTTACCTATGTCATGGTTGGCGACTGAGAGATTCGGGGCCCGGACCGCCCCTGCCGGACTCGCCCTCGTGCAGGAACTGGTCAACACGCATGCCGTCGAACGCGACGGCCCGGATCTGCTCACCGACCGCACGTCGGCTGAGGACTGGCTGCGCGGTGCCGCCCGGGAATGGGCCCGCAGCCGGGGGCTCGGCGTCCCCGAACCGTCGGTCGACCAGGCGGACCTGGAGGCGCTACGGGACCTCAGGACGATCGTGGAGAAGATGCTTGCGGTTCCTCCCGGTGAGCGGCCTGCCGACCTGGCCGGTACACAGGTCGAGCAGCGCGCCCAGGTGAGCCTCGTCTCCGACGATGAGGGGCGGGTAGGGATCGTCCCCATCGGTACGGGTGGCAGGTGGCTGGAGTCGGCCGTCTGGTCAGAGATCCTGCTGGCCCAGCAGGACGGCGACTGGGCCCACCTCAAGTTGTGTCGTGAGCCCGGGTGCCGATCCGCCTTCTACGACACGTCCAGAAACAACAGCGGGGTCTGGCACAACGTGCGCACGTGCGGCAACATGGCCAACCTCCGCGCCTCCCGTATCCGCAAGAAGACGCGGACCCCGGCGGACGGCAGCGCCGATCACTGCCCAGGGCCGGCGGATCCGCAGGACGCTCCGCTCACTTGACCGGCCCCGACTCGACCCGACCCGACCCGGGAGACACCGGTCATGCGACCTGGGCGGCCAGGTGACGCAGGGCGCGAGCGGTCGGCGTGCCCGGATCGGCGGTCATGAAGACGACCTGCTGGTCGTCGTCCGGGGTGATGAGGATGTCGCAGTTGATGCGAAGCCGGCCGAGATCGGGATGCGTCATGGTCTTCGTCCGGTGACCGGGAGCGTGCACCGGGTTGGTGGCCCAGATCTCGTTGAACTCCGCGCTGCCCGATCTGAGCTCGGCCAGCAGGGCGACGAGGGCCGTGTCGTGGGGATACCGGTCGGCTGCGGCGCGCAGCCGAGCAACCGCGAACTCACCGAACTCCTCATGGCCCGTGGTCAGCACCTCATCACGGAACAGGAAGCGCCGGCGGGCCAGGTTGGGCTGGGCGCGGAGGTTGCCGAGTAACGCTTCGGCGAGGGGGTTCCAGGCGATCACGTCGTAGGTGGCCGCGGTGACGACGACCGCGGTTTCCGGGACCCGTCGCAGCAGGTCCGCCACGTACGGGCGAACCTCCCGCGGGGGCCCGGCGGGCGACTCCGGGGCCACGCCGGCCAGCCGGAACAAGTGCGTCCGCTCGGCGGGCGCGAGCCTGAGCGCACCCGCCAGCGACTTCAGGATCCGCGGCGACGGACGTGGCCCCCGTGCCTGCTCCAGCCGGACGTAGTAGTCGACCGACATGCAGGCCAGGTCGGCGACCTCCTCGCGGCGCAGGCCTGGCGTGCGGCGCCGGGGCCCCGCGGGGAGGCCGACGTCATCGGGGCGCAGCCCCTCCCGTCGATCGCGCAGGAAACGGGCCAGTTCGTCTCTCGCCATTCGGTACCTCCCGGTTTCCTGCTCACTGGTATCGATTGTGCCTGGATCGGTTACCCCGCCGGCAGGCACCCTCGACGGCATGGACAACTCGATCGCACTGGTCACCGGTGCCAACAAGGGCATCGGCAAGGAGATCGCGCGCCAACTCGCGGGCGCGGGTCTCACCGTTTACGTCGGCTCGCGCGACGCCGCACGCGGAGAGCGCGCCGTCGAGGAGATAGGCGGCGACACCCGACTGCTCGTCCTGGACGTGACCCACGCCGCGAGCATCGCCGACGCCGCGCGCCAGGTCGACACGCTGGACATCCTGGTCAACAATGCCGGAATCTCCGGCGATGACGAGACTCCCGACCGAGAGGACGTCGACACTTTTCGCCTCATCTACGAGACGAACGTCTTCGGGGTCGTCGCGGTGACCAACGCCTTCCTGCCGGCGCTGCGGCGGTCCGCGCACCCCCGGATCGTGAACATCTCCAGCGGTACTGGATCGCTGACCTGGGCCACCGGTCCGCAGTTCCCGCACCGAGGCACCTACGCCGCCTACCGGTCGTCCAAGGCCGCACTGAACGCGCTGACCGTGTACTACGCCCACGCACTGGCCGATGACGGCATCAAGGTGAACGCACTCGCACCCGGCCTGCGCCGGACCGACCTCAACGCCACGGCCGCCACCAGCGGCGGCGACCCGGCCGAGGCCGCGGCGGGCGCGATCCGGCTGGCGCTGCTGAAGAACGACGGACCCTCCGGAGAGTTCTTCTCCTGGGACGGGACGCCGGTCCCGTGGTAGAAGACGGTCCCCCTAAGCGCAAAAACCCCTAGAGATACCAAACCGATGCGGGAACGGTCCATCGGTAACTATCGCCATCAATATGATCAACTCGCAGTTCATGTCCCCCACCTCAGGAGTCTCCTGTGCGTGCTCGTTCCCTGCTGTTGGCCACCTCGCTGGTCATCGGCGCGGTCGTCGTCTCCCAGCCTGCCTATGCGGCCGGCCCGGCCATCCAGATCACCAAGATCTACTACAACTCGTACGGCCGGACCTCCGACACTCCCGTCACGAACAAGAAGCTCAACGGCGAGTACGTGCAGATCAAGAACACGACGAAGAAGGCGGTCAGCCTCAAGGGCTGGACCCTGCGCGACAAACAGAGCACCACCTCGGGTCACATCTACAAGTTCGGCACGTTCACCCTCGGCGCCGGTAAGACGGTCACCGTTCGGACCGGCAAGGGCAAGAACACCTCCACCAACCGCTACTGGGGCAGGAGTTCCACGCTGGGCACTTTCGCCTACATCTGGAACAACACCTCGGACACCGCCTACCTGCGGAACGCGTCCGGGACGCTGAAGGACTCCTGCGCCTACAAGTCCTCGTCGAAGGTCTTCTCCAAGGCCTGCTGAACCCGGCTGGACATGAGAAGGAATCCCGCTCATCTTTTGGGGGAGGTGAGCGGGCATCTCTTCGTCCACTGACGGAATCAGTCGACGTACGGCCGCCGCGCGGGTGGAGAGGATCCCCGCAGCGCGGAACCACGTCCTGGAAACCGGTGCGGAGGCACGCTACGGGATGAGCGCTGAGACGTCCGGTTCGCCGCAAATGCGAGCCCTCCGCCATGTCGCGGCCCTATCGTCAGGCGAGCCACTCGACCCCCACATGCGTGTGACGCTGAACTTCCATCCCGACCGGCCGGTGGGCGACCGGCCCATTTTGCTCGGCCTTGCCGACGACGGCATCTACCATTCGCAGTTCGTCACGGGCACGAGCAACGGCGGTCTGACCGCCCATCCGGGCGGGGACCGGTGGCGCTGGGAGAGCCGGATCTTCGGCGGCGCATACGACCACGCACCCGCTCACGATCGTCCTGTCTACGGCGCACTGAACTACCGCCGTAAGCCCATGGGTGCGGCGTCGCGGTTCGGATCCGCGCACTTCAGGCTGACCGCAGAGGCCCTTTCACGAGCCACGTTCTGTTATCCGGACAGCTACTTCGAACCGTCGGCCTTCGGTGTCGTGTCCCGCATGGCACTCATCGAGTTGGCCGAGGCGGATGATCCGGACGCCTTGGATGACTACATCGAGGCCCAGGTACACGGACCGGTCAGGCTCGACCGTGACGTGGAGGCGCTGGTCCTGGATCCGAGTCATCGCGGAACAGCCGTGCAAGCCGCGGCCCATCGACTGCCATGCCCGATCGAATGGCATGCCGGCTTTCGGCTCGCCATTGATCAACTGCGACGCCACCCCGATTACCGCGGGCGGGAATATGTTGATCTGGGTACCGAGATCGCCGTGGACGGTCACCTCGATCCGCGAATCATCGGAGATGCGGCCCGCACGGGCCGGTATGACCCGCAGGCACTCAAAAAGGTTTGGCACTGTGTGGCGCGTTTCGGCTCGCCGTTCGATGCGAGCCGAGCTGAAGGCTCGTTGCGGTGTCGTCAGCTCGGGAATCGCGGGGATCATCCCTCTCGGATGCTCTGACCTGCGGTTCAGGGCACTCATGAGCGACCGTGATCGACGCTCGAGGACACGCTGCCACTCGGTCTCCGGCCGCCTCCGCGATCCCCGTGGAGGCGGCCGTCGCCGTTCGAGGGGGGTGCCGGCGAGAGACGTGTCATGAGCCCCGCATCTGCAGTAGGGAGGGACGCGCGACCGGGAACGCAGCCGCCCGTCAGGCGTTGAAGCCGCCGTCGACGTTCAGCGTGGCGCCAGTCACGAAGCCGGCGTCGGGGCCGACGAGGAACGCGATGGCGGCGGCCATCTCCTCGGGCCGGCCGTACCGTCCCAGAGCTCTCTCTCACATCGGTACGCGGCTGAGCGCACTCCACTGACAGCGGGTCGACGTCATGGTGTGGTCTCGGCCAGCCGGTCTTGAAGGAAGCGCTGTTCGGGCTCGGTCTGCGCGAGGTCGAGCGCCCGGCGGTACGCGTCGTGGGCCTCGCCGTCGCGGCCGGCGCGACGCAGGAGCTCGGCGCGGGTGGAATGGAAGTATCGGTAGTGGTCGAGGTCGAGGCGGTCCAGGATGGCCAGGCCTGCTTCGGGCCCGTCGATCTCGGCCACGGCGATGGCCCGGTTCATCTCGACGATCGAAGAGCGGGTCTGTCGGGCGAGCGTCTGGTACAGCGCGGCGATCTGTCGCCAGTCGCGGGGCTCATACAGGTGCAGGTCGGCGATGGCCGCTTGGACCAGGTAGGGCCCGGTGCGCCCTCGTGCCATGGCCCGCTGCAGCAGCGCTCGGCCCTCGTCGATCTGCTGCTCGTCCCACAGCGCACGGTCCTGTTCGTCGAGGGGGACGATCTGCCCGTTGCGCAGGCGGGCCGCCTTGCGCGCGTCGTGCAGCAACATCAGCGCCAGCAGCGCGAGTACTTCAGCCTCGTCTGGCATCAGGTCGGCGAGCGCCCGGCCGAGGTGGATCGCTTCTGCGGCGAGGTCGACGCGGCCGCCGCCCCAGCCTTGGTTGAAGATCAGATAGACCACGGCGAGGACGGCCGCCAGCCGGTCGGGTAGCTGATGATCAGGGGGCACGGCGAACGGGATGCCCGCGTCGCGGATCTTGTGTTTGGCCCTGGTCAGTCGCTTGCTCATGGTCTCGAACGGGATGAGGAAGGCCAACGCGATCTCGTCGGTGGACAGGCCTCCAAGAGTGCGCAGGGTGAGTGCCACACGCGCATCGAGGGCGAGCGCCGGGTGACAGCAGGTGAAGATCAGCTCCAGCCGCTCGTCCGGGATGGTGGCGGCGCCGTCCATGAGTGCCTCCGATGGCTGCGGCCCGGTCTCGATGTCGCGGGCGAGCAGCTTCGTCTTGTCGGCCAGTACCTGCCGGCGGCGCAGCTGGTCGATGGCGCGGTTGCGTGCGGTCGTGATCAGCCAGCCAGTGGGGTTGGCCGGTTCCCCGTCGCGTGGCCAGCGTTCGGCGGCGATGGCGAACGCTTCGGCGGCCGCGTCCTCGGCGAGTTCGATGTCGCCGAGGATCCCGACCAGCGTGGCCAGCACGCGACCCCACTGGTCGCGGAAGACGGTGTCAAGCGCCACGGAAGCGTCCGTCGAGGATGGGCCGCACCTCGATCGCGGTGCCGGGTCTGGTCTCCTGGAGCAGTTCCCCGGCGATGGCGAGTGCCCCGTCGAGGTTGTCGGCCTCGATCAGGAACAGGCCGGCGAGGTACTCCTTGCTGTCGATGAACGGTCCGTCGGTCAGCAGCATCCGTCCTTCGTCGTTGCTCAGCGTCGTCGCCGACTCGTCAGCGTGGAGCCGTGCCCAGCCGGTGATGTCCGACCGGTCGAGCAGGGCGGCGAGGGTATCCGGAATCGGGCGCGTTGCCCGGTCCGTGTTCTCCGGCGGGGCGTAGGCCAACAACGCGTACTGCATGAGTCCTCCTGTCACGGGGCGATGCCGCGTCAAGTATCAGACGAACAGCGTCGCCGTGGACGGACAGCAACCGCCGGCCGATTTTCCCCAGCGGTGGTGTCCGTCCGGCGGCCGGCCGTTCGTCATTGCTGCAGATCCGCCAGAGAGGGGCGGCAGGAGCACCGGAAGAACTCACGACGAACACCCGATCCCCCCGTGAGCACGATCCGGCCGACGCCCTCATCGCCGCCTGACCGAAGGGACCCACAATGCCTGAGATCCTGCACCGCATCAGCATCGACGCCCCGCCCCAGCGGGTACACGACCTCATCGCCGGCACCGATGGCATCGCCCGCTGGTGGACCGGGCGGCCGCCCACCGGCGAACACACCGTTGGCTCCAGCTTCAGTATCCGCTTCGGCGACACCGAGCAACCCGCCGCCGTCATGCAGGTCCTGGCCGACACCCCGGACCAGGTGGTGTGGCGGGTCACCGCCGGACCCGACACCTGGATCGACACCCGGATCACCTTCACCCTCCGGTCCACCGGTCACGGCGGCACCACACTTCTGTTCGCCCACTCCGGCTGGCAACAGGCCGGCGAATTCATGAGCGGATGCAGCACCAACTGGGGCGCCTACCTCACCAGCCTCAAGACCGGCGTCGAGACCGGCGCGTTCGGCGCCTACCCGGCCGGCGAGATCAGCCGCTGGGACGCAGAGCCGTCAACATCAACCGAAGGAGAGGGGCTGGCCTTGTCCGGCAACATCGAGATCATCACGCGCTTCGAGCACGCGTTTCGCGCAGCTGACCAAGCGACGATCGACGAACTCTGCGACCCGGGCCTGCGGGACCACAATCCGGCGCCCGACCACGAGCCGACGCTGGCCGGCTTCAAGCAGAAGGTCGCAGGCTTCAAGGCGATCTTCCCCGACCTCAAGGAGGACCTGCAGGACATCATCGCCAGTGGCGACACCGTCGCCACCCGGTGGGTCGTGACCGGTTCTCAGCAGCAGGAGTTCATGGGGATCCCCGCCTCCGGCCAGACGATCAGGGTCGAGGGTATGAACTTCTACCGCCTCAAAAACGGTCGCGTGACCGACATCTGGACGCAGTTCGACGGCGTCGCCATGATGCAGCAACTCGGCGCCATCCCGGCCTGACGCCCGGGTCGACCCCCGGGCGTGGAGACGGTACGCGCAATCGTTGTGCCAGTAACCCCGGACACGTCTGGGCCTGTGGCCTGTTCAGCGATGGCGGGACCGGCGCTCTCCTGGGGAACGGGAGCCGGCGACTCCCAAAGCCACCGAAGAGACCGCATGACCCGGCAAATCACCAGGCCCCTGACGGCAAATGCCTGTTCAGGGGCCTTCTCGCATGGCGCCGCCTTCAGACTCGACGGTTTTAGGTCGTAGCCGGCAGGAGTAGCTGGTTGAGGGTATCGCGCAGCCACTTTTCGCACCGGTCGTACGGCCAGCCGTGTTCGGTGTGGAGTTGCGCGTAACTGTCGGTGGACAGCAGCACCGCGATTGTGGTGGCGGCGGTCGCGGTGTCCAATCCGGGGCGTAGGGCGTTGAGCCGTGCGAGGCGTTTGGCGCAGGCGGTGGATCCGTCGCGGTGGCGGGCGGCTCCGGCGGCGTACGCGGCGGCGAGGTCGGCGTCGACGTGGGCACCTGAACGCAGTCCGGCGATGATGTCGTGGCAGCGCTCGTTGAGTTGGCGGGTCAGGCGCACCACCAGCGAGATGACCTCGTGGGCGTCGTCTGATCGCTGCATCTGTGCGGCCAGTTGCGGGATCTCGGCGATGGCGTCCACCTCGTCGAGCATCGCGGTGATCAATTGCGGTTTGGTGCCGACACTCGCGTAGATCGTTTGTACGGCCACGCCGGCCTCCCGGGCAATCTCGGCGACCGAGGTGTGCGCGTATCCATGCTGGGTGAACAGTTTCGACGCGGCCAGGATGATGTCCCGGCGGGTCTGGGCCGCCTGGATCTGGCGTCGATTGGGCCGGGAACCGTCTTGCGCCGCCACGCCGTTCACCTTAATCTCATTCTAGTCACCGTAATGTCGTTCTAGTCACCTGAGTGAGTAGCCAATGACGACCCTACCGACCCCCGCCCGCGCCACTCGGATCACTGCGGCGTCCGCCGCCGGTATCGCCGCCCTGGCGGCCTTCGCCCTCGGCCGCGTGATATGGCCGGACCCGCCCGGCGCGATGACCCCGTCGGCGGATCTCCTGCCCTACTTCCTGATCCTGTCCGTGGTCGAGTCGCTGCTGTTCGGCGCAGGCGTCGCGTACGCCATCGTCGGTCTGCCCGCAGCGCGACGCACGGCCAAATCCGCCGGGCAGGCCTGGGCGCTCTATGTGAGCGTCTGCTTCATGCTGCTGAGCTGGTGGCCGCACGACAACCTGCACCGCGTCCTGGACCACCACGACTTCGCGGGCCTGGCCCGCATCGAGTACCTGTTCCACGTCCCGCTGATGGCCGGCGCCGCATGCGTCGCCCTCTACACCTTGCAAGCTCGCCGGGAGGCGCGATGACCAGGCACGAGGAGATCATCCGCGGCATCTATCGCGACCTTTTCGAAACCGGCGACACCGACCTCGCCGACCGACTGGTCACCACCGACTTCGTCGACCACGCCGCACCGCCCAGTCCCGCTCCGCCCGGCCCCGACAACCTCAAGGCCACCGTCGCGTTCCTGCACTCCGCCCTCGGCGACATCCGCTACGAGGTCCACGAAGTGTTGTCGGCCGGAGACCGGGCAGCCTACCGGGCCACCCTCACCGCCACCCAGCACGGTCCGTTGTTCGGGCATCCGCCCACCGGTAGGCGGTTCAGCATGCAGCAGATCCACATGGTCCGCTTCGACGGCGACCGGATCGCCGAGCACTGGGCCTGCCGAGACGACCTCGGCGCCCTACGCCAGCTCGGGCACCTGTCCTGACCGCTCACCACATCCCCCCCAGCCGGGCGCCGCGCTCCGGCCCGGCCGGGGAGTTCAGAGGCCATGCCCGACAGCAGTTCCTGCCACAGGAGCGCCCGTCCATCGTTGTCTCGCCGCCCTGATCGGGTGATCACTGTTTCGGCCTCTTGTGCACCTCAGTCGTAGGCGACCATCAGTTCTTCGAGACGGCGACCGTCGATCAGGGTGATTCGTGAAGGACCTTTTCGGCGAAGTCCACGTCGCCCGGGAAAAACGGGTGGTGGCGATGAAGATCCCTCGTGACGCCTGCGCACCTTGGAGTGCGCCGGCGAACGCCTGGACGTCGGGGCGCTGCACCGTTCGATCGGCGCCGGTGGGCGCTGCGTTTCTGGGACGCGCTCCCACCCGTTCACCCCGGTCTTCGAACCTCACTCCTGAACGAAGCAGCAGGTCATCGATACCTGGGACGCATCGCCTGATACCCGGGTCATCATTGGTCTCCCATGATCCCGGTGGTGAACTCGAAGTGTTCGCAACGGGTCAAACAGCAGGAGTTCAGCATGGGACAGCTCGCCGACAGGGTCGCGGTCGTCACCGGCGGCAGCACGGGGATCGGGCTCGCCACGGCGCAACGGTTCGCCGAGGAGGGCGCACACGTCTACATCACCGGCCGCAGGCAGGGGGAACTGGACATCGCCGTCGCGAAGATCGGCCACGGCGCGGTCGGGGTGCGCGGCGACGTCACCGACCCCGGGGACGTGGACCGGCTGTACGCCAGGGTGTCCGAGGACGGCCACCGGATCGACGCCGTGGTGGCCAACGTCGGGTTCGGCGAGTTCGTCGGCCTGGCGGACGTCACCGACGAGCACATGGACAAGATCTTCGGCATCAACGTGAAGGGCACCGTGTACACGGTGCAGAAGGCGCTCCCGTTGCTCAACGACGGCGCGTCCATCGTGCTGGTCACGTCGATGGCCTCCACCAGCGGTCAGAAGGGGCTGAGTGTCTACTCCGCGTCCAAGGCCGCGGTCCGGTCCTTCGCCCGTTCCTGGGCCAACGAGCTGAGCGATCGCGGTATCCGGGTCAACGCGCTGGCCCCCGGCTCCACGGACACGCCCGCGGTGGACGCCGCCCTCGCCGCGTCCGGTCTGGACGCGGCGGCGCGGGAACAGTGGCGGGCGGATCACGTGGCGCCGATCCCGCTCCGCCGCTTTTCCCTGCCCGAGGAGCAGGCCGCGGCCGCGCTCTTCCTCGCCTCACCGGCCAGCAGCTACATCACGGGTGTCGAACTGGCCTCCGACGGAGGCGCGACCCAGCTCGGATTCGGACTCGTCTAGGAGGCGCGGCCCAGCGTGGCGCGGCCCGCCGCGACCGCCTTCGCGGTCCGGACGAACAGCGTCCGCGCCGGGTTCTGGCCGCCGTCCGGCCACGCCAGCACCAGCCGGGTCGCCGGGACGTCGGGGACCGGCACCGCCACGACGCAGTCGCCGATCCGGTTGGTGGCACTCACTCCGACGACCACGATCAACCGGCCGAAGGAGACCAGGTCGACGATCTGGTCGAGCGGGTACGGCGGGACGGAATCACGGTAGGCGTCCTCCCGGGTCAGCTCGGCGAGCGCCACCGCGGACCGCCCGGCCAGGCGGTGATCGGGCGGCAGCAGCACCACCGCGGACTCCTCGGCCACATCGACGCTCGTCATTCCCCCGAGGTCATCGCGCCCGCACATCAGCCCCACGTCCGCGGCGCCGCTGCGCAGCACGCCGAGCTGGTCGTGGGTGAAGACCACCTCGACCGGCACCGCGCCGGGCAGCCGCTCGTAGGCCCGCACCACCTCGGCGAGCAGTCCGGGACCGGTTCCAGGCCTGGTGGTGACGACCAGCCGCTGCTGCTGGGCGGCGCGCCGGGTCTGCCGTACGGCCGTGTCCATCGCGTCGAGCACCCGGCGGCACTCGGCCAGGAACACGCCGCCCGCGTCGGTCAGATCGACGCGGCGGCTGGTCCGCTCGAACAGCCGGACGCCGAGCCGGCGTTCGAGCCGGCCGATGGTCCGCGACAGCGGCGGCTGCGCGATGCCGAGCCGCTCGGCCGCCCGCCCGAAGTGCAGTTCCTCCGCGACCGCGACGAAGTACTCCACCTCGCGCGTCTCCATCCGGTCCACGCCCCTCAGGGTAACAACCGGGCACAACCATCCCTGACCTGCTCGGCGACCCCGCAAGCGTGTTAGCAAGATCGGAGGCGCCCAGAGCGGTCTACCAGTGACAGAAACGCCTGGTCATCGAAGAGAGCCCAAGGCGAACGGCTGATCGGCTCCCCGTTCTTCCGGGCGCACTGGCGCGCCGAGTACGGCTCCGATCCGCTGTTCACCCGGGAGTTCATGCTTCCCGTAGAGATCCGCGACGTGGACGACCAGATCAGCACGGTGAAACGCGAGATGGAAGCCGCCATCGACGCTACGTCTGCCACTTGCCGTTGACCATTAGATCCCGTCCTGCGATCTCGTTGACCTCGCGCCAGGCCTGGATCAGTTCCGGCAGGATGTGGAAGTACGGGTAGTCGCGCTGCTCGCGGGGGTCGAACCCGGTCTTGGCCGCGAACGCGTCGGCGACCTCGTCGGTGATCCCGTCGGCGACGACCGCGGATCCTTCGATCAGGACCACGTCGCGGGTCGGCCCGATCGTGAGCCGGACCCGGCTGCCGGCACGGAGATTGCGGGCCGTGGGATTGCCCGCCGCCGTCGAGATCAACAGCGTCTCGTCGTCCCAGAGGAACGACAGCGGCACCAGATACGGCGTGCCCGCTCGGTCGGCGGTGGCCACCCAGGCGTCGACGTCTTCGTCGAGGCGGCGCCGGGTGTCCTGTATGCGCTGCGCGAGCGATCGAGGCGGGGCCTTCATGCGTCGGGTCTCCTGTTCCGGATACGGGTGAGGAAGGTCGGACGCCGTGGCCCGCGGTGACACCGTCGGGCCACGGAACTCAGTTCGCTGCCTGCTCGACCAGCACAGGGATCCACTCCTCGCCGGCAGGAGCCCGCAGGAGGTCGCGCCAGTCGGCGGGCCAGTTGGCCAGCGCGAGGATGCCCATGATGACGAGGTGGGCCGGCGCGGCCCAGTACTTGGTCACGGCGCCCGACGCGAACTCAAAGGCAAGAAACAAGTACAGACCGGTCGGAAGGCGTTTCGCCATATCTGCTGTTTCGGGGAGAGTCGGGCAGGGTGATGCCTCCGCACGGTGATTGCATTGCCGCCGGAGTCATACTTTCGGGGTCAGCCCCGCAGGGTGGCGATGGCTTTCTCGATACGCCGCCGGCGCGTCTCGGGCTTCTTCGCGCTCTCGATGGCGCGTACATGCTCACGTTTGTGGCTATACGCGAGATCGTCGTACGCGGCGCGGACGACGGGGTCGGCGTCCAGAGCCTGTGCGAAGTCCTCTGGCTCAACGACGACGCGCGGCTCGGTGTCGAGCTCCAATTCGACCTCGACCTCGTCGCCGATCGCAACACCTGCGGCCTGCCGGTTGGCATTGCTGAGACCGAGCAGGTGGCGGCCGCGCAGGAGGGCGACCCGGCTCTTCCAGGAGTGCCCGTTGACTGTGATCGTCACGGGCGGCCGCGGGCCCCCGCCGAGCGCTGCTACCACCTCGGACGGAACTTCTAGGCCCCGCATGGGCTCAGGTGGCTCAACGTGGGCCCGAAACTTCATGACCTTCTCCTGTTCGTCCTGCCGGTTCACCGGAACTCGGGGTCACAGCCGTCCGGGACGGCAGCGACAGCGCGCCCCACCATCCCGGACGGCTGTGTGACAAAGTTCGCGGCTACTCCGCGTAGGGCTGGTCGGTGCCCTTGGGGCTGTAACCGAGGCTCCAGATGTAGCCGTCCGGGTCGGCGAAGGTGCCGCCGTACCCGCCCCACGGCAGAGCGCCGGCGGGCTTGAGGACCGTGGCGCCGGCCTTCTCGGCCTCCGCCATGACCTCGTCGACCCGCGTCTCGCTGCGGACGACGTAGGTCAGGACCAGTCCGCTGAAGCCGCTGCCTTCCTGGTCCGAACCCACCTGAGCGGCCAGGCCTTCACGGCTGTAGAAGCCGACCCGCGAGGCGCCGTCCGATTCGAAGAACACCGAGATCCCGAAGTCGCTCTGGATCTTCCAGCCGAGCCCCTCGGTGTAGAACTGCTTGGCCCGATCCATGTCCCGGACGCCAAGAAGGATCGAGCTGACGTGTGCCTTCATGCCTTACTCCTTTACAAATTTACAAAGATGGTTATGCGGCGCATGGGTGGTCATGTGCCCGGCCGGGCATCCAGGCAGGCCCCGGACGCCACCCCGGCGCGCGTGTCACTCAACGGTAGAAGCGGCGGCCCGACCGGTGCTTCTTCAAACCTGACCGATGCCGCCGGTGATGATCGTTCCTTCCGCTGATGCCAGCGGTCGAGGGCCGCATAGGCAGGTCGCCACTGGTGCTGGTAGACCTGGCGCGCCGGTTCGGTGAGTTGCGCCAGCATTGCGGCGACGGTCTGGTCGCTCGCGCCGTCCAGGAGCCACGGCAGGATTCTGGGTACGGCGGGACCGATCCGCTGGGCGTGGATCCGCCCGAAGCGATTCCACTGCTCCTGGGTGACGGCCGCCTGAATCAGCGGAAGCGCCTGGTCCTCCTCGTGCCTGAGGTGTCCGGTGAGGCCGGTGACCAGGGAATCGGTGAGATCTCCGAGCCGGTCCAACCCGTCCTCGGACGCGGCCAGTACCTCATCGATCGCCTCGATGACCTGGTCGATGGCGGCGTGTTCTGCCTCCATCGCCTCCAGCAGCGTCAGGTCGGCTGGCCGGTCGGCCAGGATCTGGCGCAGCATGGGCCACAGCACGTCGTCCTCGGCGGTGTGGTGGATGTGCAGGGCGGTCTTGAACAGGTCCCAGCCGGCGGCTGTGCGCAGGACGGCGCCCTGGTCGGCGCCGACCAGGGTGGTGACTCTGGCCAGGTGCTCGGCTTCCCGGCGCAGCGCGTCATGCATCGCATACATCGCCGTCGTGTCGAGCGCGTCGCTCACGGCCAACTCCTTCGACGGGGCCACCACTTGCGGTCTTGGACGTCTCCCACTGTGGAGTGGCGGCGTGCCAGCATCAACGTGGGATTCCGTGCGATCCGATAACTTGGCGCTTATAACGCGACTAGGAACAACATGGAACTTAGGGACATCGAGATCTTTCTGACCCTGGCCGAGGAGCTGCACTTCGGCCGAACGGCCGCCCGGCTCCACGTGTCCCAGGCGCGGGTCAGCCAGGCGATCAGCCAGCAGGAACGCCGCATCGGGTCCCCGTTGTTCGACCGCTCCAACCGCCGCCAGGTCCGCCTGACCCCGGTCGGCCGACAGTTGCGCGACGACCTGCTCCCGGTTTACGCGGGCCTACACGAAAGCCTCGAACGCGCCCGGATGGCATCCCGCGGCATCAACGCGCGGCTGCGGGTGGGCATGCTGCCCTTCAACGTCCACGACCTGCATCCTTACTGGCGGGCATTCCGCGACCGGCACCCGCAATGGGAACTGCAGTTGCGCCGCACCCCCTTCATCGACCCGTTCGCCGGGCTCCGCAACGGCGACATGGACGTACTGATCGCCTGGCTACCCGTGGAAGAACCCGATCTCACCGTGGGCCCGATCCTGTTCACCGACCCACGAGTCCTCGCCGTCTCCGCCGAGCACGAATTGGCCGGCCGGTCCTCCGTACCCCTGGAAGCGCTCGGCGACTTCCGACACGCCACCGCCCCCCACATGCCGGACTACTGGGAGAACAGCTACCTCCCCTTCCACACCCCGCGTGGCCAGACCATCGAACGGATCGAAGCCATCACCAACCCCGACGAGCTGATCCACCTGGTCAGCACCGGCGAGATCGTCCACAACTTCCCCGCCCACGTCACCCGATATTGGGCGATGGCGCACCTGCAGTGGCTACCCATGCCGGACATGCCACGCCTGACCTACGCCCTGATATGGCAGACCGAGGCCGAAACCGACCTGATCCGAGCACTCGCCCAGACGATCCACGACCTCGGCCCCGCCCACGGCTGAGCAACGGCCCGGCACAAATCGTCAATTGCCCACGAGAACGCGCCTGCGGCACCGCACCCAACATGGCTGACGTCGCCGACTTGGCTGAACAACCCCCCGCGAAGCCTTCGTCCTCACCTGGACGAAGCAGCCTGATCACGACCCGGACAAACACAAGGCCCCTGACGGCAAAATGCCTGGTCAGGGGCCTTCTCATGTGGAGCCGCCTTGGGGAATCGAACCCCAGACCTTCTGTTTACAAGACAGATGCTCTGCCGATTGAGCTAAGGCGGCGTATCGGCACGAGTCTAGTGGCCAGCAGCCCGTACCGTCACCGCAGAATCACCGCCGGCGGTGCTGCGCGACCTCGTACAGAGCGATCCCCGCGGCCACTCCGGCGTTGAGGGACTCCGCCGCGGCGAACATGGGAATCCGCGCCACCTGATCACACGATTCGCGGACCAGACGCGACAGACCCTTGCCTTCCGAGCCGACGACCACGACGAGCGGCTCGGTCACCAACTCGACCTGCGCGATGTCCAGCGTGGCGGTGCCGTCCAGTCCGACGACGAACAGCCCTTCCTCCCGGTACGCCTGGAGGGTCTGAGTCAGGTTCGCCGCCCGCGCGACCCTCAGGTGGGCGAGGGTTCCCGCCGAGGTCTTCCACGCTCCGGCTGTGACTCCAGCCGAGCGGCGCGCTGGGATCAGGAGGCCGTGAGCGCCGAACGCCGTCGCCGACCGCGCGATCGCACCCAGGTTGCGTGGATCCGTCACACCGTCCAGGGCGACGATCAGCGGCACCTCAGCGGCTTCGCGCGCCCTCTCGACGAGCTCCTCCGGATGGGCGTAGTCGTACGCGGGGATCTGCAGCCCGACACCCTGGTGGATCCCACCCTCGGTAAGGCGGTCGAGCTTGTCGCGAGAGACCTCCAGCAGGGCGATTCCATGATCCGCCGCGATCCTGATCGACTCACGTACCCGGTCGTCGCTCTCGATCCGCTGCGCCACGTAGAGCGCGTTCGCGGGCACTCCGGCGCGCAGCGCCTCCAGCACCGGGTTGCGCCCGCCGATGACCTCCGGCGCGTCGTCCCTGCGCGGCCTGGTCGCGGCACGTGCGGGGCGGCCAGGACGCCCGGCGGCCTCGCGCTCGATCCGCTCGGCCCGCGCCTTGTCCTTGTACCAGTGCCGCATGTGCGCAGGAGGCGTGGCCCCCTTGCCCTCCAGGGAGCCCCGGACCTTGCCACCCGTGCCCCTGGTGGGACCCTGCCTCTTCGAGGACTTCCCTGAAGCCTTACCAGCCATGGTCCCTAGGGTACCGGCCCCGCTCAGCGTGCCAGTTCCCAACGCGGACCCTGGGGGGTGTCCTCCACGATGATCCCAGCGGCGGCGAGTTGGTCGCGGATCGCGTCGGCGGCGGCGTAGTCCTTGCGTGCCCGCGCGGCCTGACGCTGCTCGAGCGCGACGGCCACCAGAGCGTCGACGACCTCCCGGAGACCGTCGTCTCCGGTCGTACGCCACTGCTCCGACCTCGGGTCGAGCCCCAACACGTCGAGCATGTTCTGCGTCTCGGCCAGCAGCCGGGCGACCTGCTCCTTGTTGCCGTGGGCCAGGGCGACGTTGCCCTCGCGCACCACCTCGTGGATCACGGCGAGCGCCTGGGACACGTTGAGGTCCTCGTCCATGGCGTCCACGAAGGCCTGCGGCAGTGGCGCCGCGGCGTCCACGTCGTGGATCACCTCGGCCGCCCGCGTCACGAACCCCTCGATACGCCGGTAGCCGGCCGCGGCCTCCTGGAGGGCCTCCTCCGAGTAGTCGATCGGCGAGCGGTAGTGCGCCGCGACCAGGTAGTAGCGCAGCTCGACCGGGCGGACCTTGCGCAACATCTCGGGGATCAGCAGCGAGTTGCCGAGCGACTTGCTCATCTTCTCGCCGCCGAGCATCAGCATGCCGTTGTGCAGCCAGTAGCGGGCGAACCCGTCGCCCGCCGCCTGCGACTGCGCGATCTCGTTCTCGTGGTGCGGGAAGATCAGGTCGACGCCTCCGCCGTGGATGTCGAAGGTCCCGCCGAGGTATCTGGTGGCCATCGCCGAGCACTCCAGGTGCCAGCCCGGCCGGCCGCGACCCCACGGAGTTGGCCAGGTCGGCTCGCCCGGCTTGGCGCCCTTCCACAGGGCGAAGTCGCGGGGGTCGTGCTTGAGCGAGTCGGTGTCGGTGTCCCCGGCCGCCCGCATGTTCTCCAGCTTCTGGTTGGAGAGCTTGCCGTACCGGTCGGCGTAGGACATGACGTCGAAGTAGACGTCGCCGCCCGCGGCGTAGGCGTGGCCCTTGTCGATCAGCCGCCGCATCAGCTCGACCATCTCCGGGACATGGCCCATCGCGCGCGGCTCGACGGTCGGCGGAAGGCAGCCGAGCTGGTCGTAGGCCCAGGTGAACGCCCGCTGGTTGCGCTCGGAGACGACGAACCACGGCACGTCCTCTGCGGCCGCGACCCGGATGATCTTGTCGTCGAGATCCGTCACGTTGCGGCAGAAGGTCACGTCGTACCCCTGCCGCGTCAGCCACCTGCGGAGGACGTCGAAATTGACCCCGGACCTGATGTGCCCGATGTGCGGCGGAGCCTGAACGGTCGCACCACACAGGTACATCGAGACCCGGCCGGGCTCGACCGGTACGAATTCACGGACCGTACGCGTGCTGGTGTCGTAGAGGTTCAGGCTCACGAAGGCAAGGCTAACGCCTAATGCCACAGCACAGAGCTACTTGCGTGCCCGTGAGCGGTCCACGAGTCGCCTTTCCACCATGTACGGCCATCACTTCAGACTCATAAGTCACGCTATAAGCGGAGATAACTCCGTTAGAACAGATTTACCTTCTCCCAAAGTCGCCCGAACGATCACACACCCGGTGTCCGGTCGCGGCTTCTCGCGGCGCCGGCGGCCCGGAATCCCACCGGGGACGGACCCTCCCCGCCCGGGCGAGTGGACCGCCGATCGAGGGCGACCAACCCGATATGACCCACCATTTCAGGAGACATCAGCCTCACAGAGCTGGTCAAACGGTCGGCATGATTCTGTAGGCTCAGAACGCCATGGACGCGAACCCCCCCGGAGCGGCAGGCATCACCTCCCGCCCGTCCACATCGACATCCGCCGGAATCCCGCCGGTGCTGCGCCGTCTCGTGATCGGCCTCGCCGGCCTCATCGTGGCGGTGCTCGCGGGCGCGGCCTGCGCGCTCTCCTTCGACGATCTCCGAGCCCTCGCCGTCACCGGTCGGGCGGAGCCCAGGCTCGCCTACCTGTACCCGACGGCTTTCGACGCCCTCCTGGTGCTCTCCCTGGTCAGCGTCCCGCTGCTGCGCGGCGGCCGCTTCCTGGTCCGGGCGCAGGCCGCCGTCGTCCTGCTCGTCCTGTTCGCGGCGGCCGCGTCGGCGACCGTGGCGACGGCCACCGACATGACCTTCGACCCGGAGAGCGCCGCGATCGTGGTCGCGCTGCTGCCCTGGGCGTTGCTCGCGATCGGGCTCTGGTTGCTTCTCCTCCTTCTGAAGCACGCGCGGGCGTCCCGGACCGCTCTGGACGGCCTGGTCGAAGAAAGTGACATCGTGCCCTTCGCCGAGGAGCGCGGTTCACGCGGCCGTGAAGAGGCCGAGATGCCGACCGCGCCCTATGCCGTCGTCCCCGCGATCGCGACATCGCCCGAGCAGGCTCCGCCGCTTCCGGTGTCTCCGCTTCCCGAGCATGCGGACGCCATCGGAGGCACGTCCCCCGCCTCCGACGCGACGGAGGAGCCTGAGGCCCTGCCGGTGGTCCAGCCCACGGCCGCGCCCCACACGCCGGAGGTCACCGAGCTTCCCGCTCCGCCGGAGCCCGTCTCGCCCCGGCGCAACCGGCCCAACCGGCCCATCAAGTGGGGCGACTTCGTCCGTCCCTCCACAGGCGACGTGCTCGTCCACCCCCGCCTTCCACAGCCGGGTTCCGCCCAGGCGGCCGACGAGCCCCCTGCCGAGAGAGTCCAGACCGCGGAAGCACCCTCGCCGAAGCACGCGGCGCCGGTGTTCCCCGAGGGCGCTCGCGAAACGTCCTCCCCGGTCACCTGGGAGGCGGCGGCGCTCCCGAGTGAGCAGACCGCATCCGTGACCGGGCCGGCGGAACCGGCGCCGACGCCGGCAGATCAGATCACACAGGACATCGTCCCGGCCGACCTCACCGAAGCCGACGCGGCGGAGGTCGAAGCCGCCGATGTGGACACGCAGCCGTTGCACCACATCAAGGACGACCCCGACCCCGCCCATACGGCCGAGCTCGCCGACCCGGAGGAACACTCCGCGACGCGGCGGCAGCCGTACAGCACGGAGACCGGAACCGGGGAGGGCACCGTCCCGCTCGCGCCTCCCTCCGGACGGATGCGGAGCACTCCGATTCCGCCCGACGAGGAGACGGACTGAGAGACGACACGTGAAAGGCCTCACTCGGAGTCCCGGGACTCCGCGTGAGGCCTTTCACGTTTGTCATGCCGCGAGCGACGGGGGAAACCCCGCCTGCGGCGGTCCTACACGCGTGTCCTGCCACGGATGCCGGCGACGAGGCCGACACCGACAACCGCCAGCACCACCTGCATGATCAGTTCGATCCAGTCGATGCCCTTGGTGGTGGCCACGCCCAGATGCTGGGCGATGAATGTCCCGATCAGCGCCGCCACGATGCCGACGACGATGGTCAGGATCCAGCCGATCGGCTGCCTGCCCGGCAGGAACAGACGGCCCAGGGCCCCGATGACCGCACCGATGACGATGGCGCCAAGGATGGACTCGATTGTCATATCGACCTCCCGTTGGGGGGTTGCCCCCTTCACTCTCAGAAGGTGGGCTACCCTGCCCCGGCGAAATATGCGCTCTCAGGAGGAGAAAAAGAGGACGGCGACTCGTACCGCGCCTGGTTTGAGTCGCCGCCCACGTGCTAATGAGACGCCGCTAGCCCAATTCCGGTTGACATGTCCGATTAGGCAAGCCGTTCAACGAAAACGATCGCGTTGGCGATCGCCGCGATGCCCTCTCCCCGTCCGGTGAGGCCGAGCCCGTCCGTGGTGGTCGCGCTCACGCTCACAGGAGCGCCTACAGCGGCCTCAAGGACCTTCTCGGCCTCCGTACGGCGGGGCGCCAGCTTGGGCCGGTTTCCGATGATCTGAACCGCCACATTGCCGATCTCGAAGCCTGCGGCCCGGACCTGACGTGCCGTCTCCTCGAGGAGGGTGACACCCGAGGCGCCGGCCCATCGGGGGTCCGACGTGCCGAAGAGCCCGCCGATGTCACCCAGACCTGCCGCCGAGAGGAGGGCGTCACAACATGCGTGCGCAGCGGCGTCCCCATCCGAATGTCCAGCGAGACCGGTTTCATCTGGCCAGTGGAGCCCCGCCAGATGAAGTTCCCTACCAAACGCAAAAGGGTGGACATCGATACCGACGCCCACCCTTGGCGATGTCGTGTTCAGGAGTTCAGCACCTCGTCGAGCAAAGCCTCAGCCTTGTCCTCGTTGGTCTTCTCCGCCAGCGCAAGCTCACTGACCAGTATCTGCCGCGCCTTGGCGAGCATTCGCTTCTCACCCGCGGAAAGGCCGCGTTCCTTGTCGCGTCGCCACAGGTCGCGAACGACCTCGGCCACCTTGTTGACGTCGCCGGACGCCAGCTTCTCGAGGTTGGCCTTGTAGCGGCGGGACCAGTTGGTGGGCTCCTCCGTGTGCGGCATGCGCAGCACGTCGAAAACTCGCTCGAGCCCTTCTTGACCGACGACGTCGCGTACACCGACGAGTTCGGCATTTTCAGCTGGCACTTGGACGGTGAGGTCGCCCTTGTCAACCTTCAGCACCAAGTAGGTCTTTTCCTCACCCTTGATGGCCCGGGTAGTGATTGCTTCGATCCGAGCAGCCCCATGGTGGGGGTAGACGACAGTGTCGCCGACCTGGAAAGTCATGTGACGAGTACCCCTTCCGCTGTACTTAAGAGTACCACGCGATTACAGCCTCCCGGAACAGTGAAATGAACATAACTGCAGGTCAAAGCCCCGTTTTGGGACTTGACAACCGGTCGGCTCTGTGAATGGCATTCCCGACATACCGGGTGACCTGCGTCGCAGCCGGTCCGGCAGCGGGGTACCGAGTGAGGACCGTTGGAGTGCGCAGATAGGCTGATTCCCGCCCATATACGTGCGCACCAAGGAGAACTCGAACCGTGACCAGCACCAGCCACCGCAGGGCGATCGCCGTTGCGGCGGTCCTCGCCTCCATCCCTGCTCTGGCCGCGTGTGGCGCCGGGGTCGACGCCAACACCAACAGGGCCTACGCGCCGACCGAGGCGGGCGTCCTCATCCAGGACGACGGCTCGACCAGGAGCTACGGCGAGAACGGCATCATGATCAGCCAGGCGTTCATCCTCGGACCCGACTCGGGTGGACAGATCGCCGCTGGAGGCTCGGCACCGCTTTACCTCAGCATCGTGAACCGGGCGAGCACCCCGGACACCCTCACCGGCGTCGTCTCCGACGGCCAGGAGGTCACCTCCGTCAAACTGCCGGCCCCGGTCCCGCTGGCGTCCGACCAGCTCGCCAAGGCGCCCCAGGCCACGGTCGACGGCCTCAAGAACCCCCTGCTGGGCGGTGAGAGCGTGCGGCTGACGTTCCAGTTCACGAACGCGGGCGACGTCACCATGTGGGTGCCCGTCATCGCTCGGAGCCGGGAGTACGCCACGCTGCCGCCCGCCCCCCAGCCAATTCCGACTCCCGCCACCTCGGCCAGCCCCGCGGCGACGCCCACCACGGTCACCACGGAGACCCCGCAGACCTGACGTCCGCGAACGTCTGAGGCCCTGTCCGGTACGGCATGCCGTACCGGACAGGGCCTCGAACGTTTCAGGCGATCTATTCCTCAGTGGGGTCGAACTTGTAGCCGAGGCCCCGCACGGTGAGGATGCAGCGGGGGTTCGACGGGTCGGCCTCGACCTTGGCCCGCAAGCGCTTCACATGGACGTCGAGCGTCTTGGTGTCACCGACATAGTCCGCACCCCAGACGCGGTCGATCAGCTGGCCACGGGTCAGCACCCTGCCGGCGTTGCGCAGAAGCACCTCGAGCAGCTCGAACTCCTTGAGGGGGAGCTGCACGTGCTCACCGCGAACGGCCACGATGTGCCGGTCGACGTCCATCCGCACCGGCCCGGCGGCGAGGATCGCGGACTCGAGCTCCTCGACGTCGCCCTGACGGCGCAGGACGGCCCTGATCCGGGCCACCAGCTCACGCGACGAGAAGGGCTTGGTCACATAGTCGTCCGCGCCGAGTTCGAGCCCCACGACCTTGTCGATCTCACTGTCCTTCGCGGTCAGCATGATCACCGGGACCTTGGACCGCTGGCGGAGCGAGCGGCACACCTCCGTCCCCGGCAGGCCCGGCAGCATCAGGTCGAGCAAAACGAGGTCGGCACCGTTGCGATCAAAGGTGTCCAGTGCCTCGGGACCGGTGGCCGCGACCGCGACCTCGAACCCTTCCTTGCGCAGCATGTAGGACAAGGCGTCGGAAAACGACTCCTCGTCCTCCACGACGAGTACTCGAGTCACTTCGTGGCCTCCAGGGGGCTGGTAGTGCGTGGTTCGGCGACCGCCGTCCCGCCGAATGCGGGGAGGCGGAGTGTGAAGGTCGACCCGGAGCCTTCCTTGCTCCAGACGGTCACCTCGCCACCATGGGCGACGGCGACGTGCTTCACGATGGCGAGCCCGAGCCCCGTGCCACCGGTAGCTCGGGACCGGGCCGCGTCGACCCGGAAGAATCGTTCGAAGATGCGCTCCTGGGCGCTCTCGGGAATCCCGATGCCCTGGTCGCTGACGCTCACCTCGACGGAGCGCCCGGCGGGCCTGGCGCTCACCACGACACGGGTGTGCTCCGGGCTGTAGGCCACGGCGTTGTCGATGAGATTGCGCAGCGCGGTGACGAGGAGCTCATCGTCACCCCAGATCTTCAGGCCCTCGGCGCCGCCGGCCACCAGCGTGATGTCCTTCGCGGACGCCTTGGTGTTGCATCGGTCGATGGCCTCGTGAACGGCCTCGTCGATCGGCACGGGACCCGGAGTGGGGACGGTTTCCCCACCCTGGATCCGGGACAGGGTGATCAGGTCCTGCACCAGGTAAGTGAGCCGGGCCGCCTCGTGTTGCATGCGGCCAGCGAAACGGGTGACCGCCTCGTGATCGTCGGCGGCGTCCTGAATCGTCTCGGCGAGCAGGCTCAACGCGCCGACCGGCGTCTTGAGCTCGTGACTGACGTTGGCGACGAAGTCTCTGCGGACCGCCTCGACCCGTCGGCGCTCGGTCTGGTCCTCGGCGAGCACGAGCACCTGCCCGGTGGAGCCCAACGGCGCGACCCGTACGGCGAAGGTGGTCGACTCCTGGCCGAACTTGCGACGGGCCGTCTCGATCTCGCTCTCACGGATCTCACCGTCCCGGCGGACCTTCCTGGCGAGGGCGAGCAACTCGGCGGCCATGAGGGAGTCCCCGCGCACCAGCCCGAAGGCCCGGGCGGCGGAGCTGGCTCGAAGGACGCGGTCGTCCCGGTCCAGGACGACGGCGGAGGACGGAAGGACGGCGAGGACGGACGCCACGCCCGGCGACAACATGTCGTCGACGGGTTCGGGATCCTTGTCCTTGTCGGCCTGACGACGAATGGCCAGCATGACGAAGGAGCCGAGGACGAATCCGCCCATCGCAGCCAAGCTCGCCAGCAACTCGTTCACGCTTGAATGCTAGGCGGCCTTTCCCGTTATCTGACCAGTGGGATAGCCCATGACCATGGTGTTTCCAGGAATGTTCATTTTACGGCAGGGATTCGTTCACGAAATCCCGCGTAGCGTGGCCGCATGCGCGACTCCTATCATGATGAGCTGGAATCCCTGACTGATCGGCTGGTGGAGATGACCCGGCTGGTCAGGTCGGCCATGTCCCGGGGCACTACTGCACTCCTTGACGCCGACCTGCAGCTCGCGGAGAGTGTGATCTCCCAGGACGCCGAGGTCGACCGGATCTACAACGAGCTCGAGTCTTCCATTTACGAGTTGATGGCGCTGCAGCAGCCTGTCGCCGTCGACCTGCGCACCGTGGTGACGGCCTTGCGGATGGCATCCGACCTGGAGCGCATGGGTGACCTCGCCGAGCACATCGCCAAGATCGCTCGGATGCGCCACCCCGTCTCGGCCATCCCCGCCGAGCTTCGCGACACCATCGTGGAGATGGGCGCGATCGCCGAGAACCTGATCACGAAGACCGGCAGCTGCATCGCGTCCCGCGACATCGAGCTCGCGAAGGAGCTCGATGAGGATGACGACGCGATGGACCGCCTGCACC
The DNA here is from genome assembly GCF_016863315.1 of Planotetraspora silvatica. Taxonomy (GTDB): domain Bacteria; phylum Actinomycetota; class Actinomycetes; order Streptosporangiales; family Streptosporangiaceae; genus Planotetraspora; species Planotetraspora silvatica. Next base: position 44,295 of record NZ_BOOQ01000057.1, on the reverse strand, counting down.
GGCGGCTGTTCCGCGTCCTGCTCTCCGACGAGTGGTCGCACGGCGTCGAGGCCGCGATCGACGTGACGCTGGCCGGCCGCTACTACGAGCGCTACGCCGACCACGCCGTCCGGGTCGCCCGCGACGTGGTCTACCTGGTGACCGGATCGCGTACGGACGAAGTCGCCGCCGACTGACCATCCTCACGGGCTCGAAAGCCCCGGTCCTCGGGGGGCCGGGGCTTTCGTGTTTATCGTGCTCGCTCCGCTCACGCGGGCTCGGGGCGCCTTAGAGGCGCCGCCGCGGCCCTCGCGGGACCGGTTGGGGTCCCGCGAGGGGGGATGGATTACTTCTTGCCCTGGTTGGCGACGGCTTCGATCGCGGCCTCGGCCGCCTCGGGGTCGAGGTACTCCCCCGGGCCCGTCGGGCGGAAGTCGCCGTCCAGCTCGTAGCGGAGCGGGATCCCGGTCGGGATGTTCAGCCCCGCGATGTCGGCGTCGCTGATCCCCTCCAGGTGCTTGACCAGCGCCCGCAGAGAGTTCCCGTGAGCCACGACGAGCACGGTCTTCCCGGCCGCGAGATCCGGCACGATCTGGTCGTACCAGTACGGCAGCATGCGGTCGACGACGTCCTTCAGGCACTCCGTCCTGGGCTTCAGCTCGGAGGGCAGCTCGGCGTATCGGGCGTCGCCGTACTGGGAGTACTCGTCGTCGTCCGCGATCGGCGGCGGGGGCACGTCGTAGGAGCGGCGCCACAGCATGAACTGCTCGTCGCCGAACTCCGCGCGGGTCTGGGCCTTGTCCTTGCCCTGGAGGGCGCCGTAGTGCCGCTCGTTCAGCCGCCACGAGCGGCGCACCGGCAGCCACAGCAGACCGGCGGCCTCCAGCGCGAGGTTGGCCGTCTTGATCGCACGGGTGAGCACCGACGTGTGCACCACCTCGGGGCTGATGCCCGCGTCGAGCAGCAGTTGCCCGCCGCGCCGTGCCTCGTCCTCACCAGTCGGCGAAAGGGTCACGTCCACCCAGCCCGTGAACAGGCCCTTGACGTTCCATTCGCTCTCGCCATGCCTCAGCAGCACCAAAGTAGCCATGCCGGCAATCCTATCGGCGCATGGCTTTCGCCCCTCTTTACGCTGGTAAGAGAGCGGCCGGTCACGTCTCGATCACCCGGGCGAAGGGCCGCAGGTTCGCGAGGGACTCGCCCCGCTTGACCCGCCAGTCCCACTCGCGGCGGATCGAGGACGCGAAGCCCAGCTCAAGCGCCCGGTCGAACGACTCGTCGGAGTAGGTCAGCACACAGCCGAGCACCCGGTCGATCTCCTCCTCGGTCACGGCGTCGAGGGGCAGGCGGCCGACCAGGTGGACATCGCCGATGGGATCGATCGCGAAGTGCACGCCGTACATCGAGCCGTTCTTGAGCAGCAGCCATCGGTAGAACTCGGCGTGGTTCTCGTCGGGCTGACGGCAGAAGAACGCCTCGACGTTGAGCGCCTGGTCGCCGATGACGAGCCAGGTGAGCGTGGCGAGCTTGTGCTGGCCCGGCAGCTTGACGAGGAACGAGCCCGGCTTGGGTCGTTCGTAGGAGAGCTCCGCGGACTCGAGCGCGGACGCCACCACGCCTTCCAGATCGGGTCTCATGGTCCCAGCCTACGAGTTGACCGCGACGGGCGCCCATTGCCGTTGGGCCATGGCGCCCGCGTACACGTCGGCCAGACGGGCGGCCGTCTCCGACCAGCCGAAGCCGACGGCGTGCTGTACGGCGTTGGCGGACAGGAAGTCCAGCCATCCCGGGCGGTCGACCAGCCGGCCCAGGGCCCGTGCCCAGGCGTCCGGCTCGTGGCCGTCGACCAGGAGGCCGGACAGGCCGTCCTTCACGGCCGTGCGCAGACCGCCGACGGACGCGGCGACGACGGGCGTGCCGCAGGCCTGCGACTCCAGCGCGACCAGGCCGAACGACTCGTTGTACGAGGGCACCACGGTCATGTCGGCCGCGCGGTACCAGTCGGCCAGCTCGTCCTGGGGAGCCGGGGGCGCGAGCCGGACGATGTCGCTGATGCCCAGCTCGGCGGCGAGGTCGCTCAGCAGTGCGGGACGGGCGAGCCCGTTGCCGCTGGGACCGCCGACGCAGGCCACGACCAGGCGCGACCGCAGGGCCGGATCGTGCTCGACCATCCGGGCCGCGGCCTTGAGCAGGATGTCGGGGGCCTTCAGCGGCTGGATGCGGCCGACGAACAGCAACACGCGGGCGTCCTGCGGGAGCCCGAGCCGGTGCCTGGCGGCCCCCTTGGACGCGGGCTGGAAGACCTTCAGGTTCACCCCGGGGTTGACCACGGCCACCCGGTCCGCGGGCGCGTCGTAGAGCTCGATCAGCTCCTGGGCCTCGGCGGCGGTGTTGGCGACGAGCCGGTCGGCCACCTCCACGACCTGCTCCTCGCCGAGGACCCGGAGCTTCGGCTCCGGCTTGTCTCCCGCCGCCAGCAGCGCGTTCTTGACCTTGGCCATGGTGTGCATGGTGTGCACCAGCGGCACGCCCCATCGCTCCTTGGCGAGCCACCCGACCTGGCCGGAGAGCCAGTAGTGGGAGTGGATGACGTCGTAGCGTCCGGGGTCGTACATCGCCTCGGTGCGCAGCACGCCGGACAGGAAGCCGCAGAGCTGACCGGGGAGGTCGGCGCGGTCCAGTTCCTCGTACGGCCCGGCCGTGACATGACGGACCATGACGCCGGGAGCGAGCTCCGCCACGGGAGGCAGGTCACGGGCCGTCTGGCGGGTGAACACCTCCACCTCGATGCCGAGCTCGGCCAGCCGTTTCGCGACTTCCACAATGTAGACGTTCATCCCGCCCGCGTCGCCGGTGCCCGGCTGGTCGAGCGGGGATGTGTGGACACTGATCGTCGCGACCCGGTTGATCCGACGCCGTCTGAGCGTCACCCCAACCACCTCCGAGATCGTTATAACCGAAAGGATCTCAGCGAGATTCCCTGGCCCCTCAACGACCGTCTCCGGGACGCGCTACTGAGAGAATGTCGGCCTCTTGACGGGTTTTTCCATGGGGCGCGGAGGGATCATGACGAAGACCGCAGTGGTGACCGGTGCGAGCAGCGGCATCGGTGAGGCGACGGCCCGCCGCCTGGCGGCTGAAGGGTTCGACGTCGTCGCGGCGGCGCGGCGGCGTGACCGGCTCGACAAGCTGGCCGCCGAGGTGCCGTCGATCCGCTCCGCCACGCTGGACGTGACCTCTGAGGAGTCCGTGGCCGCGTTCGCCTCCTCACTGGACCGTTGCGACGTGCTGATCAACAACGCGGGCGGCGCCTTCGGCCTGGAGCCGGTGGCGCAGGGGCGGGTGGACGACTGGCAGCGCATGTACGACGTGAACGTGCTCGGCTCGCTGCGGATGACGCAGGCGCTCCTGCCCAGGCTGATCGAATCGGGCGACGGCGTCCTGCTGATGCTCACCTCGGTGGCCGGGCTCGTCTCCTACGAAGGGGGCGGTGGCTACTGCGCGGCCAAGCACGCCCAGACGTCGATGACCGAGACGCTCAGGCTGGAGCTCGTCGGCGAACCGGTGCGGATCATCGAGGTGGCGCCGGGGATGGTGCAGACCGAGGAGTTCTCGCTGACCCGCTTCCGCGGCGACGCCGAGAAGGCCGCCAAGATCTACGAGGGCGTCCCGAACCCGCTGACCGCCGACGACATCGCCGATGTGATCGCCTTCGCCGTCACGCGGCCCTCCCACGTGAACATCGACCGGCTGGTCGTCCGGCCACGCGCGCAGGCGGCGCAGCACAAGGTGTACCGCGTCCCGCAAGGCGCGTGACGGCGCGGCCGGTCCGGCGGCCGATCGGGGCGATCACCCGCGGGACCACGGGCCACAACAGACTGCGGCGGTCCGACCGATGGATCTCCGCCGTCTGCGGCCCGCTGCTCAGGTCGTCGGCGGACGCGCGGCCGCTGGTGGTGGACCTCGGCTACGGCGCCTCGCACATCACGACATATGAGCTCTTCACCAGGCTGCGGCGGGTGCACCCGGCCGTCGAGGTCGTCGGCGTGGAGATCGACCCCGAGCGGGTCGCCGCGGCGAAGCCGTACGAGCGGGAGGGGTTGTCGTTCAGGAGAGGGGGCTTCGAACTGCCGGTCGCGCGGTCCCCGCTGGTCGTGCGGGCGTTCAACGTGCTCCGGCAGTACGCGGAGGCCGAGGCCTGGGAGCACTGGGACCTGATGCGGTCGCGGATCGCCCCCGACGGAGTGATCGTCGAGGGGACCTGCTCGGAAGTGGGCCACCGCGCTGTGTGGGCCGCTCTCGGGGCGGAGGGACCGAGGACGCTCACCTTCGCCGCCCGTTTCACCGGTTTCGAACGGCCGTCCGACCTCGCGGAGCGGCTGCCGAAGACGCTCATCCACCGCAACGTGCCCGGTGAGCGCGTGCACGCGTTCCTGACCGACTGGGACCGCGCCTGGGCGGCGTGCGCCCCCTACGGTTCGTACGGCTCCCGCCAGCGCTGGATCAGGACGGCCGAGGCGCTGGCCCGTGACTGGCCGATCGCCACGGCGCCGCCGGCCGGAGGTCCCGCGCGATGGCGGCTCGGCGAGCTCACGCTGCCCTGGACCGCCGTCGGCCCGTAGTTCGCCGTTCACCGGCGATTGGTAACGTCCGAGTCATGCGTTTCGTCCTCGCCCCCGAGATGACCACCGAACTGTTCGAGGAGCTCCTCGACTGCTGGACCGAGGTCACAAACGCGGGCGGCGCCGTCGGATTCGTCCCTCCCGTGACACCGGACGACATCAGGCCGACGGCCGAGAAGGCCTTCGGCCGGGCCTCCGACGCCCTGCTGGTCGGCTTCGACGAAGAGGACCGCGTGGCCTGCTGGCTCATCCTCGCGGACAACGGGTCGGGGCTGCGGGCGCACTGGCGGTGGGTGGTGCGGGTCATGGTCCACCCCAAGCACCAGGGCAAGGGCTACGGCAGGGCTCTCATGCTGGCGGCGGACGACGCCGCGAATCGGCTCGGGCTTGAGGCGCTCCAGCTCACCTGCCGAGGCGGAACGGGCGTGGACGGCTTCTACGGGAGTGTGGGCTACCACGAGACCGGCCGGGTCCCGCGCTCCATCCGTCTCGCCCCCGGCGAAGAACGCGATGAGATCTACCTGATCAAGTGGCTCTAGGTCTGTTTCGATACCCAACGACGAGACTTGGCCGAACGCTTACCCCATGTCCCCCAAGGCCTGCTCAAAGTCCGCATAAGCTGCGGGACTGAACAGCACGAAACGGACCTCGGTGACACTGGACCCGGCGTGCCGTATCGCTGCCAGGGCGATGCGGGCGGCGTCCGCCATCGGCCATCGGTAGATGCCGGTCGAGACGGCGGGGAACGCCACCGTCGAGGCGCCCAGCGAGTCCGCCACGTGCAGCGACTCCCGATAGCAGGAGGCCAGCAGATGGGACCGGTCCTCGCTCCGCGAGTACACGGGCCCGACGGTGTGGATCACCCACCGGGCCGGAAGACGGCCGGCCGTGGTGGCCACCGCCGCGCCCACGGGAAGCCCACGTCCGTACCGCGAGGCACGCAGCGCCCGGCACTCCTCCAGGATCTCCGGACCGCCGCGCCTGTGGATCGCGCCGTCGACCCCGCCGCCGCCCATCAACGAGGAGTTGGCGGCGTTGACGATCGCGTCCACGCGCTGCTCGGTGATGTCTCCCTCGACCAGAACGAGCTTCATCTGTCTCACCTCTCTACGGGACGTAGTACTACCCCGGGTAGGCTGAACGACGTGAAGGGTCTCGGCGAGCTTGAACGCAGCATCATGGACATCCTCTGGGCGGAGAACGCTCCGCTGACCGCCCGCGAGGTGGGCCGCATGATCGAGGACCGCGATCTCGCACCGACCACGGTGATGACCGTACTCGACCGGCTCTCCCGCAAGGGGTTCCTCACCCGCACCAGGGACGGGCGTGCCTGGCGCTACCAGCCCGCCGCGAGCCGCGACGCCTACGTCGCCGAACTCATGCTCGAAGCCCTGGAGATGACCGGTGACCGCGACGCGGCGCTGACGCGCTTCGCCCAGGCCGTCTCCGGCTCCGAGGCCGAAATCCTGCGAAAAGCCCTCACGGAGCTGGAGGAGGAGTGATCGCGGCGGCGGTCTTAGCGGCCCTGGCCACGATCTGCGCCCTGGCCGCCTGGCGGCTGACGTCGGCGCGCTGGACGTGGCGTGCCCCGCGCACGGCCATTCTCCTGTGGCAGTCACTCGGGGTGACCTGGGGGCTCGCCTCCACGGGGGCGCTGCTGGCATACGCGCTCGAGCCGTACAGGCGGGGCGTGGTCCACGGTCTCGCCGCCCTGCTCACCACCCTGGAGTACGGCACCCGCGAACCGCACGACGTGGTCAGGCTGGGCTCCCTCATCGCGGGGCTGGCACTGCTCGCCGGGTTGGTGGCGGTGCTGCTCGCCGCCGGCGCCCAGACGCTGCGTGCCCGGCATCGGCACCGCGTGCTGCTCTCGCTGATCGCCAGGGACGAGCCCGCCGTCCCCGGAGTCCGTGTCGTGGACTTCCCCGCCGCCGCCGCATACTGCCTTCCGGGGCTGAAGAAGTCACACGTGGTGATCAGCGACGGGACGCTGAGCCTGCTGTCGGCCGACGAACTCGACGCCGTGCTCGCGCATGAGGCCGCGCACGTGCGGGAGCGGCACGATCTGGTGCTTCTGCCGTTCACCGCGCTTCGCCGTGCGCTGCCCTGGTCGGCGGTGGTCCGCGACGCCCACGCGTCCGTGAGCCTGCTGATCGAGATGGCGGCCGACGACCGCGCCCTGCGCCATTGTTGCGCCAAGCCCCTGGCGACGGCCCTGCTCCGTTTCGGCTCCGCCGCCGCGCTTCCCACGCCGCAGGGGGCCCTGGGCGCCTCCGCGGTGTCGAACGTGATGGCCCGCGTCAACCGCCTCGTCCATCCGGCGGTGGAGCTTCCGGCCCACGCCCGGTTCCTGATCCTTTTCGGCTCCGTCCTGCTGACCGCGTCGGCCCCGCTGCTTTGGCTGATTCCTGGTTGAGCGTTGGGTGCTAGCTGGTGTTTATCGCCTAGCTTGCAATTGCAAGCACCATGCGGCAGACTTGGGGTATGGAACTGCCCAAAGTCGGCTCGCTCGGTGAGTACATCCGCCAGCAGCGGCAGCAGGCGAAGATCTCTCTCCGTCAGCTCGCCGCCCAGGCAGGGGTGTCGAATCCCTACCTGAGCCAGGTCGAAAGAGGCCTGCGCAAGCCGAGCGCGGAGATCCTGAACCAGATCGCCAAGGGGCTGCACATCTCGGCCCAGGCGCTGTACGTGCAGGCCGGGCTCATCGAGGACCGCGAGCCCCACAGTGACGTGCTCGCGGCGATCCGTGCCGATGTCACACTCACCGGGCGGCAACGCCAGGTGCTCATCGATATCTACGAATCGTTCCACAAGGAGAACCGGGCCGCTGATTCCGACCGGCCGCCGCAATCGGCCGATGATCTCGGGGACGACCCGGTTCCCCCACGTAACGGCATCACGCCGGAGAAGGAAGGATAGTCCATGACCCTCGCGACCGAGGTCAAGAAGATCACCGAGTCCAAGCCCTTCTACGCGCTGACCGGCGCCGGGGACTTCGCCGTGGAGAAGCTCCGCGAGCTGCCCGAGCAGCTGCAGAAGATCCAGTCCCGCCAGGACGACCTGCGTGAGACGGCCAAGGACCTCCCCGTCAAGGCGCGGGAGTACGCCACCACCGTCCAGGGCAGGGCCGAGGCCGTCGCCAAGGACTTCCCCGAGAAGGCCCGGGCGTACGCCGACACCGCCGCCACCAGGTTCGCCGAGCTCTACGAGGAGTTCGCCCTCCGCGGCCGCAAGATCGTGAGCAAGGTGAGCGGCGAGGCCGCCCACGAGCTCGCCGAGGTCTCCGAGTCCGCCGGCACCACCAACGGCACCACCCATGGCGCGACCAACGGCTCCGCCAAGCGGGCCACCACCGGAACCACCAGGAAGTCCGGCGCCAAGCGCTCGCACTCCTGACGACGGCTCCGCGATGCGACGCGTCGCCCGGCCCGTCCCCGCTGACCGGGGGACGGGCCGTTCGCCGTTTCCGGGTGATACGCCTCTCGCGCCCGCGACACGGATCGCCCCCGGCCATTAGTGTGGAGCCGACACCCACCGAATGACCGACTGGGAGAGTTCATGTTCGGGCCTGTGAACGGCGTGCTGGATCTGATCTTCTGGCTGCTCAGCGTCGGGGCCTTGATCCTCTCCGCATGGGCGCTGATCCACGCCATCCGCATCCCCAAGAGCGCCTTCCCCGCCGCGGGCAAGCAGACCAAGCCGCTGTGGCTCGTCATCCTGGGATTCGCGACACTGTTCACCTTCGCCGCCGCGGTGAGATACCTGACTCCGCTGAGCATCTTCACGATCGCGGCGGTCATCGCCGCGGGCATCTACCTGGCCGACGTCAAGCCCGCGGTGAACGGCTACCGCAAGGGCGGCGGCAACCAGGGTCCCTACGGTCCCTGGTAGGTCCCGATAACCGGGAGGTGGCCCTAGGCTGCCAACCATGGGAACCGATGTCCTCGGGCGCACCGAACGCCTCGAACTCGCCGACCAGAGCCTGCGTGACTGGGAGGCGGTCGTTCTCGCCTCCTCGCCTGACGGGATCGTGCTCGACCGCTCGGCGTTCTACCCGGGCGGCGGCGGCCAGCCCGCCGACGAAGGCACCCTCCTCTGGCAGGGGGTGGAGACCCGCATCGCGGGTGTGCGCAAGGGCGACGACCTCTACCTGATCCCCGCCGAGGGTGAGCCGCTTCCCGTTCCCGGCACCGTGGTCACGGCCGCCGTCGCCGACGAGAGGCGTTCGGCGCTGATGCGCACGCATTCCGCGCTCCACGTGCTCTGCGGAGTCGTGTTCCGGGACTTCGGCGCCCTGGTCACCGGCGGCAACATGGAGCCTCTGGTCGCCCGGATGGACTTCAACCTGACGGAGGTGCCGCCCGGCTTCAAGGAGGCCGTCGAGGCGGCCTGCAACACGGAGGTGACGGCCGACCGGCGTATCGACGTCCGGGTGTTGCCGCGCGAGCAGGCCTTCGCCATCCCGGACATCATCCGCACCGCGACGAACCTGGTGCCCGAGTCCGTCCAGGAGGTCAGGATCGTGGACATCGTCGGTCTCGACTGCCAGGCCGACGGCGGCACCCACGTGGCCTCCACCCGGCAGATCGGCAGGATCCGGGTCGCCAAGATCGAGAACAAGGGCAAGGGCTTCCGGCGGCTCAGGATCGCCGTGGAGGAGTGAGGTCCCCCGTCGATCAGAGCCAGTCGCGCTTGCGGAACGACCGGTACAACACCGCCGACACGAGCACGATGGCGACGCTGGACGTCCAGAACCCCCAGGAGTGTTCGAACCCGGGGAACGGGATGTTCTGCCCGTAGAAGCCGGTGATCAGGGTGGGGACGGCGATGATGGCCGCCCAGCTCGTCACCCGCTTCATGATCAGGTTCATCTTGTTGCTCTGCATCGTGAGGTGCGCCTCACGGATGTTGCTCAGCAGGTCCCGCAGGGACTCGGTCCACTCCGTGGCACGCAACACCTGGTCGTACACGTCCTGGTAGTACGGGGCCATCGCCCCGTCCCCGATCTCGCCGTTCCTGCGGATGAGCGTGTTGACGACCTCGCGCATCGGCATGACGAGGCGGCGCAGGGTCACCAGGCTCTTGCGGATCTCGAACGTCCGCCGCTGGTCGCCCTGGGTGATCGGCCGCTCCCCGAAGACGCTCTCCTCCAGGACCTCGATCTGCTCGTCGATCGCCTCGACGGTTTCGAAGTGGGTGTCCACGACGTAGTCGAGCAGGCCGTGCAGCAGGAAGGCGATGCCGTGCTCGGTGAGGGCCGGCGAGTCGTCCCACCGGCTGACGACCTCGCCGATGTCGAACCGTTCGGAGTTCCGTACGGTCACCAGGGCGTTGGACGTGATGAACGCCGCGGCCTCGGCGACGTCCAGGCGCCCCGAATCGGGGTCGAACGTCACGGCGTAGACGTTGAGGAACTTGTGACTGTCGTAGATGTCCAGCTTCGGGCGCTGCTTGTGCTGCAGGGCGTCTTCGACGGCGAGCTCGTGGATCCCCAGTTCTTCGCTGATCGCCCGCAGGTCCTCCTCGGTCGGCTCGCACATGTCGAACCACACCACCGCGGACGGGTCCTTCACGTGCTCCGACACATCGGCGACGGGGAAGCCCTCAGCCTCGAGCTTCCCGTTCCGATACAGACGCGTGCGTCCCATGTCCAGCAAGCCTAGTCAGTGAGCCTGGCCGTACAAGATGGGGCGTTCGCGGGTCGACGTCATGCGGAGGCCGGCCGGACCCGGATCTCACCCACCGGCTCTCCCCCGCCGGTCACCGGCGCGGTGGCGAGCCGGTCCAGCTCAGGGGCGTCGAGGCCGAGGGCGCGGAGAGCGGCGACGGTGACGGGGACGCGGGCACGCGAACCGCCGTCGTCGACCTTCACGGCGCCGGCGCTTCCGTCCGCGTAGGCGAAGGCGTCGAACGCCTCGGCGCCCGCCTTGACCATGAGACCGGGGATTGCGCGCATCAGCACGGCCTCGGGCCGCGCCGTGCCGCTGGTCCATTCGGGGTGGGCGCGCATCGCGTCGGCGATGCGGCGCTCCGGGCTGCCGGAGTCCGCGAGGGTGAACCGGCGAAATGCCCGCACGACGCCGGCCATGGAGACGAAGAACAGCGGGGCGCCGCACCCGTCGACCCCGGTGGCCGCGACCCGCTCCCCGGTGAGCTCCTCGACCGTGGACCTGATCGCCCGCTGCAGGGGATGCCCCGGGTGCAGGTAGCCGTCGACGGGCCACGCGTTCACCACACAGGTGGCGAGCATGGCCGCGTGTTTGCCCGAGCAGTTCATCAGGATCCGGCTGGGGCCGCCGTGCTCACGGAAGACCTGGTGGAGCGCCTCGGTGTCCAGGGGCAGGTCCTCGGGGCAGCGCAGAGCGGACTCGTCCAGCCCGGCCCCGGCGAGGATCTTCCGTACCCCGTCGACGTGGAACCGTTCCCCGCCGTGGCTGCCGCAGGCCAGCGCGAGCAGTTCGTTCTCCGCGGGCAGGCCGGCCCGGACCATGGCGAGCGCCTGCAGCGGCTTCATCGACGAACGGGGGGATACCAGGCTCGACGTGTCACCGTGGACCATGACGGGCGAACCGTGCGCGTCCACTGCGTACACCCGGACCCGGTGGACGGACTCGACGAAACCGGAGCGGACCACTTCGACGATCAGTTCGGACATAGCGGGCAGTCTACGAAGCGGCCGGACGTGGCAGAATGCGGGGCCATGCGTGCGGTGGTCCAGCGAGTCAGCTCAGCGTCGGTATCGGTTGACGGCAAGGTGGTCGGGGCGATCGACGAGCCCGGCCTCCTCGTCCTGGTGGGCGTCACCCACTCCGACGGTCCCGCCGAGGCCGCCAGGCTGGCCGGCAAGCTGTGGGGGCTGCGCATCCTCCACGGCGAGAAGTCCTGCTCGGACGTCGGCGCCCCCCTGCTCGTGATCAGCCAGTTCACGCTGTACGGCGACGCCCGCAAGGGCCGCCGTCCCACCTGGCAGTCGGCGGCCCCAGGACCTGTCGCCGAGCCGCTGGTGGACGCCGTCATCGCCGAGCTCAGAGCACAGGGGGCACACGTCGAGACCGGCGTGTTCGGGGCCGACATGCAGGTCTCCCTGACCAACGACGGCCCCATCACGCTCGTGCTGGACGTTCCCGGCGTCTAGCGGAGACGGCGCCTGAGGGCCGGGTCGATCGTCACGTTGCGACCGGCGTCCGGCGGCACGATGACCTCCTGCGTCGCCGCGACGCCTCCGGCGAGCAACTCGGCGTCGACGGGCACGGTCCGCTTCACGACGGCGAGGGCGATCGGGCCGAGTTCGTGGTGACGTGCGGACGAGCCGACGAAGCCGATCTGGCCGGGCTCGGCTGCCGCCTCCGTGTCCCCCTCGGCCGGCGGCATGGCGCCGAGCGTCACCGGAGCACCGTGCGGGGGCAACGTGTCCACACTGCCGTCGAGATGCAGGAACACCAGGCGCCTCGGCGGATGGCCCAGGTTGTGGACCCGGGCGACGGTCTCCTGACCGCGGTAGCAGCCCTTGCTCAGGTGGAGCGCCTGGCCGATCCAGCCGACCTCGTGCGGGATCGTCTTGTGGTCGGTCTCGAAGCCCAGCCGCGGCGCGTGCGCCTCGATGCGGAGCGCCTCGTACGCCCAGATCCCGGCGAGTCTCAGGCCCAGCTCGGCCGGGACGTCCGCCAGTGTGGCCCGCGGCACCAGGAAGTCGCCGCCGATGGCGATCGTCCCCTCCGCGGGTTCGACCTCGGGGACGGCCCCGGAGGCGGCGACCGAGACCACGGCGTAGTCGGCGGTGACGTCGGCCACCTCGACCCGCAACATGAATCGCATCTTGTCCAGGAACGCGACGAGCTGGGCCGCGGTCCCCGGCTCCACGTGCGCCCACACCGCGTCGCCGTCGTCCACGAGCGTGAGGTGGTGCTCGACGCGGCCCTGGGCGTCGAGCAGCAGCGTCTGGGTGGGAACGCCCGGTGCGAGGGTGTCGAGCTTCTGCGAGCTCAGGTCGTTCAGCCAGGTCAGCCGATCGGCCCCGGAGACCCGGATGATCTCCCGGTTGCTCCGGTCGACCAGTGCCCGGCCGGCCGCGAGCGCGCGTTGTTCGGCGTAGGGCTCCCCGTAGTGGGCTGCGATCGTCTCGTCCGGCGCCACAGCGGCGACCGCTCCCGGGGTGTCAAGCAATGGGCTCCGCATGCCTCAAGGCTATTCGGTCCGGTACGGACCTCGTCCGCGTGTGCGGGTACGGACCTCGTCCGCGTGTGCGGGTACGGACCTCGTCCGCGTGTGCGGGTACGGCCTCGTCCGCGTGTGCGGGTACGGCCTCGTCCGCGTGTGCGGGTACGGCCTCGTCCGCGCGCGCCGGTACGGACCCCGTCCGCGCGCGGTGACGGCGCGGACCCGTGGATCAGCGGCAGTCTCCGCACCGGCCGAACACGGTGAGGTGGCGGACGTCGGTCGCGAAACCCAGCCGATCGTCGAGCACGTCCACCAGACCGTTGACCAGCTCCGGGGCGACCTCCGTCACCTTGCTGCACGAACGGCAGACGAGATGGACGTGATCCGCCTCCGAGGCGAGGTGATAGGTGGGCGCGCCGTGACCGAGGTGGGTATGGGAGACGAGGCCCAGTTCCTCCAGCAACTCCACGGTGCGATAGACGGTGGAGATGTTCACCCCGCGGGCGGTCTCCTGGACACGCGAGCAGATGTCCTCGGGCGTGGCATGCCCGAGCTGGGTGATCGCTTCCAGCACCAGCTGGCGCTGAGGAGTGATCCGGTAGCCGCGCGAACGCAGCTCCTCATGCCAGGTCTCAGCCATGAACAGAGTCTACGAGGCGCCACAGGCAAGTAGGTCTCGCTGTGATTTCGGCCTCTCCGCTTAATCGCTTGCCGCTGCCTCTGGAGCTCGCATAACGTACAAGCACGCAGAAGGGAGGTGGTCCGAACAATGGTTGATCATTATTGGACTAGCGAGGTGGCTGTCCGCTAGGACGTCGTCCATTCGGACCTTCCGTCTGGATGTCTTTGACGTCCTGGCGAAATCCTCAAACAGACACCGGAACCCCGGGCTGCCGGCGGTCGAGGAGCATCCTCGGCCATGGTCCAGCCGGCCCGCCTCATCGTGAGGCGGAGGCCGCCCGGGGTTCTTTTTCTTTTCTGCGACTTCTCCTGGAACGACCGTCTCCCAGGGTGATCCGGCTCAACGGTCGCCTGGTCGGCCCTCAGTCCTGGGCCCCTGGCCCTCCGGCCGCTCAGTCCTCCGGCTGGAAGTCCGCCACCTTCTTGAGCTCCGCGGAGGCGTGCGACTGCAGGGGCTGACCCATCGCCGCCATGTCATAGGCGTACATCAGGCTGCCGCCCACCAGGCCGTACAGACGGTGACCCGCCGTGTACTCCTTGGCACTGGCCGTACGGGCGACGACGTCGGTCTGCAGCTCGATCTTGTGGAAGACGACCTCCCCCACGTAGATCTCCACGATGCCTGTGGGGTGGGCGAGGCAGACCTCGAGTTGGCGTCCAGGCTGGATCCGCCAGAAACCGGTCTCCGTGGCGAGCGGGCGGACCTTGGCGCCCTCGGCGTCGAGCAGCCAGGAGCGGCTCCGGTAGGTCAGGAACGGCTTGCCGTTGTGCCCGAACTCCACCTCCTGGCCGAAGTTGGCGCTCTCCATGGTGGGGTAGCCGATCACGCCGGCCCCCTCCCAACGGCCCAAGAGGAAGGCGATCGGTTCGAGGTCGGGATGTGCGTCCATGGGATACGAGCTTAGATGCCCGGGCGGGCCGGACAGCAGGCCAACCGGCAGCCGCAGGACTTGTGGCGACTTATCCGGTATGCGGCGACGCGGTCCCATCGGTCTCCGACTAGGCTGCCAGCATGGCACGATCACTGGTGATCAAGGTGACGGCCGGCGCGGACGCGCCGGAGCGATGCAACCAGGCGTTCACCGTCGCGGCGGCGGCCCTGGTCAGCGGCGTCCCGGTGTCGGTCTGGCTCACCGGAGAATCCGCGTGGTTCGCGCTCCCCGGTCGTGCGAAGGAGTTCGTCCTCTCCGAGGCGGCACCGCTCGCGGATCTACTCGATGCCGTCCTCGCGGCCGGACGTGTGACCCTCTGCACCCAGTGCGCCGCACGGCGCGGGATCACCGTCGACGACATCATCGACGGTGTCCGCATCGCGGGAGCCTCCACGTTCGTCGAAGAGGTGCTCGCCGAGGGCGTCCAGGCCCTGGTCTACTAGCCGGCGGAAGCCGTACCGGCGGTATCGCGCTCCATCAGGCCTGGTCACCCAGGACGGCCGAGAGCCGCTCGTCGCGCAGCCGCTGATACCACTCGTCGTTCACCGGCGGCAGCGGCCCGATCGCCCACGAGAGCAGCAGGTCGGCCAGGGCGGGATTGCGCGCCAGCGCCGGGCCGTGCAGGTAGGTACCGATGATCTTTCCTGCGACGCAGCCCTCGGTGCCGTCTCCGTTGCCCGTGCCGACGATCGTCCGCGACAACGGCCGCACGCCCGGGCCCAGCCGGGTGACGCCCATGTGGTTCTCGAAGCCCGTCAGAGTCGGCAGGCGCAACGCGGGATCGACCTCCGCGGCCAACTCTCCGACCGCGCGCCGCTCGCCGCGGCTCGAACTGATGTCGAGCAACTCGAGGCCGGGCACGGGCTGCCCCTCCTCACCGCCGAACACCGAACCCATGATCTGGTAACCCGCGCAGACCGCCAGCATGGCGGCGCCGCGGGCGATCGCCGACTGCAGCCCGCCGTCCTTGCGCAGCCGCTCGGCCCCGAGGATCTGCGGCCGGTCCTCACCGCCGCCGATGAGGTAGATGTCGCCCTGCTGCGGCACCGGGTCGGACGACCGGACGTGATGGATCCGGGTCGGGACGCCCCGGGCGCGGGCCCGCTGCTCCAGGACCAGCGCGTTGCCCTGGTCGCCGTAGGTGCTGAGTAGGTCCGGATAGATCCAGACGATTGACAATTCAGACTGCACGACCGAACTCCGTCCGGATCTGCTGGAACGCGGTGTAGTTGGCGATCACGTCGATCCTGCCCAGCGGCAGCGCGGCCACCGCCTGGTCGAACGAGTCGCAGAGCTGGAACGGGATGCCGGCGACGTCGAGCCGCAACGCCAGGTCGAGACGCCGCTCACCGGTCACGTAGACGGGCCGCCCCCGGAGGATGCGGTAGTCGACGTCCCAGAGCCACGAGGTGTCCCGGCCGTCCGGCCCCTGGGCGTTGACCGACAGGATGATCGGAAGCCTGGGGTCGGAGACCTCGAAGGCCTCCAGCCAGCCCGCCGGGTTCTTGGCCAGCAGGAGTCGCAGGGCACGTCCGTCGCGCTCCACCGTCGTGTAGCGGCCCGCCACCGACGTGACCGTCCGCAGCCTCGGCAGTGCTCTGGCCGGGTCGAGCCCGAACGCGTCCACCGTGGCCAGCGCGATCGCGGCGTTGGACCTGTTGGCCTCGCCGGGAAGCTGCAGATCGAGCCGCCAGCGCCGGCCGTGCGGGTCGATCACGTCCTCACCGTCGAGGACCCAGTCGGGCTCGGGGCGGTGGAAGGTGCACTCACGGCAGGCCCAGTGGACCGAGCCCTGCTGCCCCATCTCCCTGGAACCGCCGCGGTCGAGGGGGCCGCCGCACTCGGGGCAGCACCACGAGTCCTCACGCCAGCGCTGCCCGCCCGACACCCAGGTCACCCGGGCCGCCGTGGACGCGCCCCATGTCACCAGGGGGTCGTCACAGTTGGCGATCACGTGCGCCGGCTTGCCCGCCAGCGCACGGCGCCACTTCTGGGCGAGCAGCCAGATCTCGGCCGCGCGGTCCATCTGGTCGCGGCTGAGGTTCATGAGGGAGACGATCCCGGCGTTGGTCGTGTCGAGCACCTCGGGGAGGTACTTCTCGTCGACCTCGAGCACGGCGAACGGCGCATGCTTCGCCCCCGACAACGCCGACACGTGCCCTGCGGGCATGTTCGCACCGAAGGCGTTGGTGGCCACCTCGCCCAGTTCCATGAGCGCCGAGGCGATCAGACGCGTCGTCGTGGTCTTGCCGTTGGTGGCGCTGACCAGGGCGAGTTTGCGATCTGTGGCGAGCTTGCGGAGCAGATCAGGCTCCAGCATGAGCCCGACCCTGCCGCCGATGACCGACCCGTCGCCGCGTCCGGTGGCCCTGGACAGCGTCGCGGCCGTGCGGCCCAAGGCACTGGCGAGCTGCGCCCGCAACGGAAGCTGACTCATGCCCGAGATCCTATCCGCGCTCCCCACCACCGGCCGCCTCGCGGCTCGGGGCCGTACGGCCCTGCATGATCACGAACCGTGAAGACGCAGGCAGGAGGCGACTTTTGCGAACCTGTGCATGATCACGAGTTGTGAAGGTGCAGGTGAATGTGGGTTTCCCCGAACCTGTGCATGATCACGCCCAAGGTTTGGGCAGGTCGGTGGGGGTGTTGCCGAACCTGTGCATGATCACGCGGGGGGGATGAAGGACAACTCTGGGGGGGTGTCTCCGTCGAAGGGGAGGACGAACCGGCGGGGCCAGGACAGGACCGTCTCCAGCCAGCCGGCACCCATCGTCTGGGCGACATGCTTGACCCGGTCCTTCGGCTCCACGCCGATCGCGACGGTTCCCACGTCCCGCTGGATGCCCTCGTGCTCGTCGTCTCCGAGGATGACCCGCCACGCGAGAGCGCGGTTGCGGTCCACCTCCATCGACAGGGGGTGGTGCCGCAGGGCCTTGGCCCGGTGGCCGAGCAGCTCGGTCCTGACCCCCACCGCGACGGCCCCCTCACCGGCCGCCGCAGAGCCGTTGACCCCCTGGTGCGTGTACGGCCGGCCGACCGGATCGGTGCCGAACAGGGTGTACTCCATGGCCGGGGCGGCGCTGCGCAGATCCGGTGCGGAATGCCCGAACGGGAACAACCGATCCACTTCGTGCAGCCAGCGGACCTGCGGGATGACCCAGGCCGCCCCCGGGCGCTCCCCCGCCTGCATCGGCTGCTCCCGGTCCTCCGGGTCCAGCAGTCCCGCGGCGACCTCGGACGCCTTCTCCGTGAGCAGCGTGGGGTCGAACCAGGTCCGCAGCGACCACGACCTGCGGGCGACGCCGCGCTCGGTGAGGGTGGCGAGCAGGCATTCCCGGCGCTTGACCGGCAGCTCGGCCCAGATGTCGGCGAGGACGCGCGGCACACCGGGCAGGGAGCGGTTCGTCACGAACGAAAGGATCACCGTGTCGGTCCAGATCCGCAGCCACGCCCATTCCGGCGCCACGGCCAGCAGGTCGGCCTCGCGCAGCTCGACCAGCGTGCAGGCCTTGCCCGTACGACACTCGCGGCCGCAGGCGGCCGAGCGGCGGCCGCAGATGGGCGGGACCGGGCTCAGCATGGCGCGCTCGCGGTCCTCCCCCAGCGGCACCTGGATGCGCAGCGGGCGGTCCATCCCGTCGGCGAAGACCGCCGCGTAGCCGGGCTGGAGCGAGACGACCTGGCGGGACTGGTCCTCGCTCAGGTTCATCGCCGCGCCGACGAGCCGCCGGTCGTCCTCGGCGGGCAGACGGTGGACGACCTTCAGGGCGGTGTTCTTCACGACGTCGGAGACCAGCTTGGTGGGGATCTGCTCGGCCACGATGATGCCCTCGCCGTAGGCCCTGATCTCGGCGAGCATCCCGGCCAGCAGTTCGACCGCGTGGGTCGAGGCCCGCTGCGAGCCGCGGTCCCTGAGCAGGCGGTGGGCCTCCTCGATCACGATGACGTGCCGGAGGCCGGCCGGGCCGTCCTCGTTCCGCGGGTCCTGCCTCGCACGCATCCGCAGGTGCTCGACGATGCGGATGATGAGCGTGCCCATGAGGAACGCCTTGTCCTCGTCGTTGGCCACGTCCTCGATGGCGAGCACCACGTTGCGCTGGAGCAGGCCGCCGATGTCGGCCGGATGGCCACCCTCGAAGAACCTGCCGGCGCTGCCCACCCGCAGGCTGCGCAGCCGGAGGCTGATGAACCCCTCGACGTCGGCCTGCACCTCGTTGCCGTAGCCGATCTCCTGGATGACCTCCAGGGCGTGCTGCTGCAACTGCTCGAGGGTCGGTACGGCCGGCTGCACCGCCGCCCCGGGGATCCCGCCTCCGGTGACGACGTCCCAGCCGTTGGCCTCGTAGACCCGCTGGAGGGCCAGCGACATGATCTGCGGGAACGGCTCCTCGGCGTCGAAGGCCGCCATGAAGAGCGCGCGGACCATGTCGATGTGCGCCTGCACCGGATAGCCCGGCTCGGGAGCGAGCGGGTTCACGCTGAACGGCACGTTGTCCGGCGCGGACGGGTTGATGACGGTCAGCGGCGCGAGGTTCTCGACCCGGCCCGCCATCGCGGCGTACTCCGACTTGGCCGGCTCGATGGCCAGCCACGGGATCCCGGCCTTGGTGAGCTCCTCCAGCAGGTGCCTGACCGTCTGCGACTTGCCCGAGCCGGTGGCGCCGGTGATGAAGGCGTGGCGGTTGAGCGTGGCCAGCGGCACCCGGAACGCGCCCACCGCCCGGTCCTGGCCGTCCACGATGGCCCCGAGGTCGATCAGCTCGGAGGAGCCCTCGATCTCGGCCTCGCTCGTCACGTCGAAGTAGCCCGCGTCGACCACCCGCACACCCGGGACCTCCCGGCGCGGCAGTCCCGCGAGAGCGGCGAGCGCACCCGCCGTGGCGGCGAACGGCGCGCCCGCCCCGTCGGCGGAGTCCTGCAGGTTGACGGCCAGCGCCTCGGCGAAGCCGTATACGGACTCGCCGGCGGCGATGCCGCGCTCGGCCCCGGACAGGGCCGGCACGGACATGGCGCTGCGGAGCCGGTACGGGTGGTGGCTCATCTCGACCGAGCCGACCAGCACGGGGGCGAGTTGCCGCAGTTCGTCGGGGCCCGCGGCGCCCGCGAGCACGCGGACGTTCCACAGACCGGCCTCGCGGAACGCGTCGAGCTCCTGCATCCTGCGCTCGGCGCGCTCGGCGTCGAATCGGGACCTCTCCGAGGCGTCGCCGTACTGGCGCAGGACATTGAGCTGGGTGCGCAGGTGGGCCACCTCGGTGTCGAGGAGGTCGGTCGGCTCGGCGACCACCACCCAGCCGAACGGCCGCGACATCAGCGTGACCAGCGTCGACTCGAACAGCGTCGGCCGCTTGTGCTCGTCGGGCTCGGGCTCGCGCCTGCCGTACAGCGGAGGCGCCTGCCTGCCGGGGCAGGGCGTCCAGACCAGGTCGGCCAGGTCGGCGATCCACTCCTCGCCGATCTCGATCCCGCGGGCACCGCCGGGGAAGAGCAGCGGCTGAGGACCCGTGACGGGCGCCTCGTCGCTCGCGACCGCGCGCTTGGGCGGCCGCGGCGGCGTGAGCGGCCCCGCGTTGGTGATGAGCTCGAGCGGCGCCCCCGAACCACGCGACAACCAGCCGATGACGAACGGGCGGTTGCGCTGTGCGGCGGACAGAACGGCCGGGAGAACGGTGACGAAGTCCCATTCCGCAGACGAACTCCGCGACGGGGCGGCGATCGCCTGGATCCGGTACCACGGCCCGCTCAGGGGGAACGGATGCATGAGACCCCTCACTTGACGACGAACAGGGGAGAGACTCCTTCAACGATCAAGTGCTCACATCCCTGTTGACGATGCCCTTACCGGATCCGGACGGTGTCATGGCCGCTTGCGCCAGTCGAGCCGGGGCGGCGGAGGACCGAGATTCGGCGGCGGCGCGTCCTCGTCGAGCTCGAGCGGCTCGGGCTCCTCGGAGCGCAGCGCGACCCGCCTCAGCTCCTGGAACTCGCCCAGCGTCGTCTTGGGGAAGGTGAGGATCGCGGGGTTGGCGTCCGCGAGCCTGACCTGCCGCCCCTCGGCGGTCGCATGGGTGACGATGACCGACGTGGTGGGGAGTTGCTGCAGTTGGTGCGGCTCGACGAGGAACTCCCGCGAGCGCTGCAGCACGCCCTCGGCGACCTGGGGAGCGGTGCGCCCCCACTCGGTCGACTCGGTGATGTCCTCCTTGAGGTCGCCCTCCCCCTTCTCCTCCGGGCCGGTACGGCCTTCGCCGACGGTGGAGGTGTAGAACCCGCTCGGGGGGTGGACCGACGAGCTGAACGTCTCGGTGAGCTGGGCCAGCTCGAGACGGTGCTCGGTGCCGACGTGCTCGCTCGCGACCCTGGCGTCCTCGGCGTTGCCCAGGCGCATGAACGCGACGGCGGCGTGGCCCCTGCCCAGCCGTTCCCTGACCGTGGGGGTGAGGCTGCGGTAGGTCAGCACGAGCCCCGTACGGGACGTCTCACAGGCGTCCATGAGCCGGTCGAGGACGTCGCCGCGCAGCTTGTCCGCCCCGGCCACGATGATCGTGTGATACCAGGGCCGCTCGCTCGCCGGAGACTGGCGCAGGATGTGCGTGAGCGCCGTGGCCACGTAGGTGCCGAGCACCCGGTTGCCGAAGACGCCCGCCTGCCGGTCCATGCTGACCACGCGCAACCGTGCCGGCGGCAGCCGTACGGCCTCGGAGCCGAGCGTCTCCAGCTTGCGTAATTGCGATTCCAGGGCCCAGGCCCGTTCGATCACGACGCGGTCGGCGACGCCCCGGCCGAACAGGGTGCCGATGCGTTCGAGCTGGGTCGCGGTCAGCAGGCCGTACTTCATGTCGTCGCGCGGGTCGCCCACCTGGGCGAGTGCCCGGAGCGCCGCGGTGACCTGGCTGATCGTGGCGTTCTCCCCGAGGACCTCGAGGACCCGCTCCAGGATGGCGTTGTCGAAGCCGATGTCCCTGCTGGTCTCCTCGCTCACGCTCACGACATGGGCGAGCACGTCGGCGAAGGCCTCCGGCTTGAGCGTGGCGCCCAGGTCGAGCCGCGGCAGGTCCACCGGAAGCACCCACACCAGCGGGTCGTCGCCGCCCCTCTTGGCCAGCTCGATGAGGTCCTTGGCGATGGCGCCCTCGGACAGGTCGAGCACGGTGAGGTGGCCGCCGCTGTAGAGCCGGGTCGCACCGATCAGGGTGATCAGGGCCGACCAGCCCGCGAGCGTCCCGCCCGCCACGTCGACGCGGTCGATCTCGTCGGGCACGGCCACCGCGTACCAGTTCAGCTGTTTGTCGAACGTGCTCTTCTTCTCGGCCCAGGCGCGGTACTCGGCGGCGTGCTCCTCCTGGGCCGTCATGATCTCGCGCTCGCGCCGCTCCTGCGTCCGCTGCTCCCGCGCGAGGCGCTCGTTCACCCGTACGCCGACCGCGCGGTTGCCCTGGACGATCGCGTACGTGCAGATCCCGGCGACACCGCCCGCCGCGACCAGTCCGAGCAGCACGAACGACCACGCGAGCATCTGGGTCACCCCGAGGGCGAAGATGCCGACCGCGACGACGGCCATGAACCGGCGGAAGATCCGGACCGGGCGGTTGAGCATGTCCTCCTGGAGCCGCTCCCGCTGGGCCCATTCCGCCTCGACGGGCGCGTGCGCGTCCGCCTCTTCGATGTCCTCCCGGGCGGGACGTTTGGGCGGCGGCCCCGGATCTGGATGCAGCAGGGCGTACTGCCAGCCCAGGTATATACGGTCCGCCTGAAGCTGAGCATGCTCCGGGTGCGGGTCGCCCACAAGCCCTCCATGTCCGCCTGGGTCACAGCGTAGGAGCTATAAGCCCTATCAGGACGGGCTTCTCGGCATTCGGCCGCAATTCCGGCCAGCGATGGGACGAATGCGGCTAATGGTTCGACTGTGGGCGTACTACCATCCGGTGCCATGATGTCATCCCCCCGTGGCAGCCGCCGTCGACGTCCGGTCCTGGTTCCGGTCGCCTCCGCGGTGCTGGCGGCGGGCATCGGCGCCACCGCCCTGTCCGGCGGTTTCGCTCAGGCGTCCGACGAGCCACCCCCGAAGGTCGGTCCAGGCAAGGTGATCGACCAGGGTCAGTTCCGCACGCAGTTCATCAAAGCGGTCGACACCACCGAGAAGGACGACTACGGAACGTACAAGCGATATCTGGAGATCGATCTCCAGGTCACGAACCTGGGCGACGACACCGTCAGCGTCGGGACCATGCGAAGGCCTGGGGACAAGATCACGCAGATGCCCTTCAGCTTCGCCGGTTCCATTCTGCGCGTGCGACCCGAGCCCAAGACCAAGTACGGCCCCGACATCACCGTCTTCAGTTACGACATCAAGAGCAAGCTGCTCATGCCCGACCTGATGAAGAACGTGGTGCTGAAGTACGAACTCGACCCCGCGGCCACCGCGCCCTCGACGGTGACCTTGGACCTGGGCCGGTTCGTCTACGAGCAACTCGGTATCCGCGACCAGGGGTATTACTGGCAACTCGTCGGCGACGACGACGGCGACACGTTCGTCCCCACCGTGGCCGCGCAGGTCACCCTCCCCGTCAAGCGGGAGCGCGGGTGATGGCGGCGGCACGACCGGAGGCCAAGCGACCCCCGCAGGCCCGCAGGGGCATCGTGGGGCGCATCGTGGGGATCGTGGCCGGGCTCGCCTTGGCGGCCGCCGCGGTCTGGGCGCAGACGAACGCCATGCCGTACGAGGAGCGCGGCTCCTTCCTCACCACCAAGGGGAAGATCGGCCAGGTGGTGAAGACGAATCGTTACAGCGTGAAGGTGACCTCGGTGACGGCGGCCCGGGCGGTCGACACCAAGACCTTCAGTGGCGAGGCGCTGAAGGTCAGGACAAGCCACGTGTTCCTTCTCGTGAACGTCTCCGCGACCACCGTTCGCCAGCCCATGGATCTGAGCACGCTGAGCCCGCCCGCTCTGCTCACCGTGGACGGCCGGCGCTACGACACCACCGACAGGGTCGACCAGAGTCTCACCCTCCTGAGCAAGCGATTCCAGCCGGGATTGTGGTCCAGTGGACTCCTCGTCTACGAACTGCCGAAGGATGCGGTGCCCGGAGTCCGTTTCATCTTCGCCCCGTCCGCGGGAGCGATCCCCGTGGACACCTCGACTCCCGAAGCGGAGATCGACCTGGGACTCACCCCCGGTGCCGCGGACAAGCTGATCTCACAAGCACCGGCCTACCGCTCATTGGTGAACAAGACCTCATGAGCGGACGGAAGCCGGAACGCACCCGACAGACTGACGTCCCTGAGCGAGGTTCTGACGTGACCCAGAGGCCTACGGGCGGAGACCGGCCGGGCCCCGGCTCTCCGGACTCCCGGGACTGGTTCGCCCCTCCGCTGGACCAGCCCGCGGACATGGACATCACCTACACGGGGCCGCCGCCCCAGCCTCCGTCGATCCCCATTCCGGGAACGCTGCGGCCGGTCGGGGACCTGCGGGTCTGGCCGGCTCCGTCGGAGGAGGAGCACACCATGACGGTGCCCTTCCCCGCCGTCCCGGGCACCCGCGTCGAACTGCCCGCCCACTACAGGCGGCCCACTCAGGCGGCCGTCCCCGCTCCTCCCCCGCGCAAGAAGATGTCGCGCGGCAAACGCCGTGCGCTGCTGGGAGCCGGCGCGATCCTGTCGGTGGCGGCCGCCGTCGCCCTTCCCGGCTGGTTCGCCTACGAGGTCTACCAGTACGGCCGGCCGAGCGACCACATCCACATCGTCAAGCCCGGGCAAGCCGCGACCTGGCAACACGTGTCGTGGAAGGTCAGTCTGGCGGCCATCCCCGATCCGGTTCCGAGTGCGAAGCCGGACACTTCGCGCCAGTGGATGAAGGTCGTGGTGACGAGGACGGCTCTGGACGAGGAGGGGACCATCCGGCACTACACGCCCGAGGTACGGCTGACGGACAAGTCCGGACGCGTGTGGCTCGCTGAGATGGTCAACGAGACGACACCGAACGAGCCTCAGGAGAACAAGATCGGTACGCCGTACCAGATCGACCTGATGGGTGTGGTGCCGCCGTCGGTCGCCGACCAGGTCGAGGTCCTGTTGCGGCCCAGCATCTCCCGCGACGTGCCCGGTCAGTCGGTGACCGACATGATGAAGGAGTCTGTCACCACCGAGGAGAAGAGCGACCAGGTGCTCCGGTTCACCCGGTGACGGACCGCCGCCGCAGCCGGTCACGGGTGGCCGCGAGGTCGAACGTCGCGGCGATGAGGCACATGGTCAGCGTCGTGACGAGCAGTTCGGCGACGAAGAACACCGGAACGTCGGTCACGAAGTAGAAGTACGGCTTGTCACTGGCCAGCAGGTACTGCCCCGCCCTGCCGAGGTAGTCGCCGCCGATGTGCAGCCCGACGTAGCAGAGCGCGAATAGGCCGAACAGCGGCGCCCCTCCTCTCACCGTCAGCCGGAGGGAGTTGAGGAGGGGGATCCAGCGCTCGGTCCACCCTGAGGTGAGCTTGGAGAGGGCTCTCCGGGTCAGGCTGTGGGTGTCCTGCAGCCGGGCGGCGGCCGTCTCCAGAGGCGTGCCCCTGATGGTGGTCTGCGTGTCCTCCGCGTACGCCCCGTAGACGAGGATGCCGACGGTCAGCCATGCCAGCGGCACGGCGAGCCCGTCGAGCGCGTGGGGCCAGACGTCCGACCAGAACCACTCCCACCCGGGGATGGCCCCCTGGGCGTCCGCCGCCAGCTTCTCCCCGCTCGCGACGACCGCACGGTCACCGATCCAGGCGGAGCGGGCGCCCGCCAGCGTCCAGATGGCGTTCAGCCCGTAGAAGACGAACGCGAGTTCGCCGAAGGTCGCCATGATCCCGGAGAAGCGACCCTGTCCCGCCTCGTGCCGCCGTCCGAAGAAGGTCTTCACCAGATACGCCACCGCAGCCGTGGCGAGGGAGACCTTGAAGTCGAGATTGATCAGCCCGGCCATCACCCCGCTGTCCTGACCGGCGAAGGCGTCGACCAGCACCCTGTCGGGCTGGCGGAACAGGTCGATGTTCATGAAATCGCTGATGTCCTGGTTGATGAAGCTCCAGGTCATGTAGATGCCCGAGAAGACGAGGGCCGTCCGGTTGAGCGCCCCGAACAGGCCCTCCTTCGCCTCGCTCGCGTTCCTGCGCGCGCTGGTCTCCATGAGGGCGCCGCGGATCACGTACAACATGCCCACCGTCGTGGCGAGTGACGTCATCACCACGAGCGTGAACAGGAACACGACCACGACCAGGCGCGCCTGGTACCACGAACCGTGCGAGAGGGTCGCGGCCAGCAGCAGGAGCGCCCACCGCACGAGCCGCCCGGCGGAGAACCAGATGATCAGCGGCAGGGCGCAGCTCGCGGCGATGCGCAGGGTGTGCAGCGGCAGCGCGTACGGCGACAGCCTCCAGGTCGCCTTGGGGGCGGCGGCAGCCTGGATCGGGGCGGGGAGCGCGGACGTTCCGGACATCTGCCGCATGCTATCGGGTTCGATCGGCGCTATCACCCCGCTGTCGCGGCGAGATCGTCACGGTGTGGCACCGGTGAGAATGCGAAAGGGCCGGCACTCGCTGAGAGTGCCGGCCCTTTCGCTGATGCGTGTGTAGGTCAGACGGCGACGGCGAGCTGGGAGACCTCGCCGAGCTTCGCCTCGACCGAGACGTCCTTCGTGACGCCCCCACCCGCGATGATGCGGACGGTCCACTGGCCCGGGGCCGCGAAGAAGCGGAAGATGCCCTCGTCGGAGACGACGACCTCACCGGTGAACTCGCCGGAGTGGTCGAGCAGGCGCGCGTAGGCCGTACCGGCGCCGGAGACGACACCCTGGATCACGGCCTGCGTCGACAGGTCGATGCCGGCCGGCAGCGCGACGGTCTGCTCCGGAGCTGCGCAACCTTGTGCTTGAACGGTCATCAGCGGGCCTCCCCCAACTCGATCGGCACGCCCACGAGCGAGCCGTACTCGGTCCACGAGCCGTCGTAGTTCTTGACGTTCGCCTGGTCGAGAATCTCGTGCAGCACGAACCACGAGTGCGCCGAGCGCTCCCCGATGCGGCAGTAGGCGATGGTGTCCTTGCCGAAGTCGACGCCCTCACCGGAGTAGAGGTCCTTCAGCTCGTCGTCGGAGCGGAAGGTGCCGTCGTCGTTGGCCGCCTTCGACCACGGGATGTTGCGGGCCGTGGGCACGTGGCCCGCGCGCTGCGCCTGCTCCTGCGGAAGGTGGGCGGGGGCGAGCAGCTTGCCGGTGAACTCGTCGGGCGAGCGGACGTCGACCAGGTTCTGCTTGCCGATCGCGGCGACGACGTCGTCACGGAAGGCGCGGATCGACAGGTCCTGCTCCGAGGCGGAGTAGGTGGTGGCGGAACGGGCCGCCACGTCCTCGACCAGCTCGCGGGAGTCGAGCTCCCACTTCTTGCGGCCACCGTCGAGCAGCTTGACGTTCTCGTGGCCGTAGAGCTTGAAGTACCAGTACGCGTAGGCGGCGAACCAGTTGTTGTTGCCACCGTAGAGGACGACGGTGTCGTCGTTGGCGATGCCACGGGCCGACAGGAGGGCCTCGAAGCCCGCCTTGTCGACGAAGTCACGGCGGACCGGGTCCTGCAGGTCCTGCCTCCAGTCGATCTTCACGGCACCGCGGATGTGGCCCTTGGCGTAGGCGCTGGTGTCCTCGTCGACCTCGACGAGCACGACACCGGGCGTGTCGAGGTTGGCCTCGACCCAGTCGGCATCCACCAGGACGGCGGAGCGGCTCATTGTGTTCTCCCAGGTTGTAGACGGCGGATGATCAGGTACATCTCGCAGCCCAGGCAGAGGCCGAAGGCGGCGTTGAGAAAGGCGGCCAGCAGTGCCGCTGCTGTCGCACCCAGAGCCAGCGGAGTGATCCCTGCCGCGAACCCGATCAACCCCACGATCGCGAACCCGAGCCCGACGCCCTGCGCGAAGCGCGGTGGTGCCGCGTCCTCCAACTCACTCGGCGGTCCCAGCCTCGGCCGTACCAGTCTCCGGAACAGGAGGCCGTACGGAGAGGCGTCGAAGGCGCCGAACGCGAACACGACCGCCTGCAGGGCGAGCAGCCAGGGGCTGCGCGTCACCAGGGTGATCGCGAGAATCAGAGTTGTGACGGCCGCACCGAACCGGGGGCCTCGAGGGTCGATTTGCATCGTGGGATGCTCCTGAACGATTCACGGAATGCGGCGAAAGCCGCGGGAATCACCCTCAGGCCATGCGACAGAGCGATGTGGCCACGCGGCAGAAGTCCACCGCGCGCCGCTTCGTGAGCAGCTCTGTCGTGGGAGTCATGACCACGACAGTACCTGCCGTCTCGCCATCTGTCACACGCTGTCCGATTGATGAGACGATTCGTGAGACGGCCCGTCGACCGCCACGCCGACGGCCGCGATGACGTCGGCCTTCCTGGGCAGGCCGGATGCCCGCTTCACGACGTTTCCGGCGTCGTCCACAACGAGGACCGTCGGCGTCCGCATCACATCGAAGCGCCTGACGAGATCGAGCCGCGACTCGGCGTCGATCTCGACATGCCGCACGCCGGGCACCATCTCCGCGACGTCGTGGAGGATCCGCCTGGTCGCCCGGCAGGGCTGGCAGAAGGCGGTGGAGAACTGCACGAGGGTCACGCGCTCGCCCAACTCCACGCCGAGATCGTCGCTCGTCACCACCGCGCGGGCGTCGGAGACCACCTGCTTCACGGCACGCACCTTCCCGTCGCGGCGCCTCACGGCGAATCCGATGATCACGCCCACGACGAGCGTCACACCAAGAACCACGATTCCGACCATCGTGCTGTGCAACCCGCCTTCCGCGCGGATTCATTCCCGTCATGCCTACCCGAGAAAGCACGCCCGTCACAGCGGTTCCGTCACGGGGACGGGTCGGACGGTCACACGGGCAGCGTCACGAGCCCGCCGTCGGAGGTGGACAGTTCGAAGCGCGTGATCTCCTCCAACGGGAGCTCGGTCGAGCCGTCGTACCACTGGCCGGGGCGGTAGCCCCCCTTGGGCACCTTCCAGCTTCCGGCCGGCGACCTCGTGCCGTCCTTGCCGATGGCCCACAGCCGGCACACCGTGCCCGCGGGGACACCCCGAACCCAGGACACGACCTTCGTACCGCCCGTCTCGGCCGTGAGGCGGACGCCGAGCCGCACGTCGCCGTCCGTGACCTCCCGCCTCATCGGCCTCGCACTGTCGGGCGCCGCCTGCGGGCTGTCGGAAACGATCTTGGGTGCGGAGGTGGAGGCCACGGCGTCGCCGCCGGCCGCCGCCATGCCGGCCGGGGTGCTCGGCTTCGCCGCGGCGATTTCACTGTGGGACGTCGTCGACATCGAGTCCTCGGCGCCGCGCGTGGCCGTCAGCCATGCCGTACCGCCGAGCGCCGCGACCACCACGGACGCGGCCAGTGCCAGGAAGGCCCGCGACCAGCGGCTGCGCCGGACGGACGTGGCCACCAGCCGGTCGAGCACGGCCCTCGGCGGACCCTCGGCGTGCCGGATGTCGTCCTCGGAGACCAGCGCGAGCGCGCGAGGCAGCCCGGACAGCTCCGCCAGCTCGGCCCGGCACTCGGGACATTCGTCCAGATGGGCCTCGACCTCGGCGACCTCGTCGTCCTCCAGCGCGCCGAGGATGTAGACCCCGAGCGACATGCGCACGTCGTCGCAGGTCATGGCGCAAGCCCCCGTTCCTCCAGGGCGAGCTTCAGCGCTCGAAGCGCATAGTAGGTCCGCGACTTGACCGTGCCTGCCGGTATGCCGAGGACCTCTGACGCCTCCTTCACCGATCTCCCCCGGTAGTACGTCTCCAGGAGCACCTCGCGATGC
Organism: Planotetraspora silvatica; assembly: GCF_016863315.1. Classification (GTDB taxonomy): domain Bacteria; phylum Actinomycetota; class Actinomycetes; order Streptosporangiales; family Streptosporangiaceae; genus Planotetraspora; species Planotetraspora silvatica. The sequence continues at coordinate 15,096 of NZ_BOOQ01000057.1, read as the reverse complement.
TCCGGCCTGAGCGAGGCCAGCGCCTCCGCCACCGCCCACGACTCGACGGCCTTTTCCAGCTCGTCGTCCGCGGGGACCACGGCCAGTGCCTCGTCACCCGTCTCCTGCGGCCGGGCCTGGCGGGCCCGGTGCTGGTCGACGACGAGGTTCCGGGCGACGGTGAACAACCACGCGCGCACGGGCCGCGCCCCGAGAACGGACGGATGGCGCCAGGCTCGCAGCAGCGTCTCCTGCACGACGTCCTCCGCCCTGCCCGGATCTCCGGTCAGCCGGAGCACATAGCCGTACAGCGGCCCACCGTGCTCCTCCACCAGCCCGCGCATGAGCTCGTCGGCGGCGGTTGCGGCTGGACTCACACCCTCATCACGTACGGCCGGGCCGTCGGGTTCAGGAGTGTGGCCCAGGTCACCGGAGGGGGACATCACTGGCGGTGCCCTCGACCGCGAGCCCCTGGGGGGTCGTCTTCACGCTGGTGATTTTAAGGCCGAGCGGCAGATCCTTGACAGGCACGGTGAAGGTGATGAACCTCTCCGGGTTCGGGACGGAGAAACCACCCGCGACCTTCACGCCGACCGGAGTCAACTTCACGGCGCCGGAGACGACGTTGATCTTCATGTCGGCCGTGACCGGGAGGGACCGTCCCAGCGCGGTGATGGAACCGGACACCCGCACCTTGTCCCCCGCGCCGTCGATCTCGATGCCACGCGGGGCACGGGCGGCGATGGTCTCCCAGGGGATCACCACGGTGCCGGTCACGTGTTCGGCCCGGATGTCGGCCTTGGAGGGGTCCTGGATCAGGTCGCCGAGGGGGGCCGTCACGCCGGTCAGCGTGGCGTCGATCTTCGACAGCTCGACGTCCTCGACGGTGACCGGCCCGATCCCGACGGCGATCTCGTCGTAACGTCCGAGAAGCGCCTGGGTGAGGAAGGGGATGCCCTTGATCTCCACCGTGGGAGGAGTCGTGAGGTCGTACTTCGCCGCGACCTGCTTGGCGATCTCACGTTGAACACCGGTGACCGCGACCCTGTCCACGATGGCGAGCAGGACGGCAAGCACGATCAGAGTGACGATCAGCTTGCGCATCCGGGTTCCTCCAGGGCTGGCCTGCCGTTGAGACTAGCGCCTCATCCCCCGGCAAAAGGCGGTAAAACTTCGACAACGGCGCCATCAGGGAGGAGTACGACACTCGGATCGCGCGTACCCGCCGGGTGCCCGTCGATCAAGAAGGACGAGCGCCGCAGCACGCGCTCCAGGTCCGGATTCCGTCCGATCGTGGCGAGCAGGTCTTTCAAGGTTTCCGCGTCGAACGGTTCTTCCGCGACTCCGGCGGCCTCCTTGGCCGCGGCCCAGTAGCGGACCGTCCCGGTTGCCATCGGTCTCCCAGCCCCCTTCCGCCACACGGGCGACCACTCAATGTGAGCAAGAGGTTACGGTGTTAATCCACGTGACCTGGTGTTCACACGATGGACCCACATTGGACCCCAACATGCTGTGAGCTACCCTACGGACTAATGGACCTGGGCAGCGTCGCCCCCGGGTCCTTCCGTGTTTGTACGGCTGGCGCAGTTTTCATCCGAAGCAGCGGACAAGCCGACAAGGTGGCAAGGAGGCGGAAAGTGAGCAACCTGCTCCTGCTGACCAATGCTTTGGAGCCCTCCGCGGAGGTTCTTCCCGCGCTCGGACTTCTCCTGCACTCGGTGCGGGTGGCACCCTCCGAGGCGTCCGCGTTGATCGACACTCCACCCGCCGACGCCATCCTGGTCGACGCCCGTCGTGAGCTCGTCCAGGCCAAGAGCCTGTGCCGGCTGCTGCGGACCACCGGGATCGACTGCCCGCTCATGGTGATCGTCACCGAGGGCGGCCTGGCCGCGATGACGGCCGAATGGGGTCTCGACGACGTGATCCTCGACACGGCCGGCCCCGCCGAGGTCGAGGCCCGGCTCCGCATGGCCGTCGGCAAGCGGTCGCTCGCGGCGGCCGAGGAGGTGCCGGACGAGATCCGCAGCGGCGAGCTGTCGATCGACGAGGCGACCTACACGGCGCGACTCCGCGGCCGCGCGCTCGACCTGACGTTCAAGGAGTTCGAGCTGCTCAAGTACCTCGCCCAGCACCCCGGCCGGGTCTTCACCCGGGCCCAACTGCTGCAGGAGGTCTGGGGCTACGACTACTTCGGGGGCACCCGCACCGTCGACGTCCACGTCCGCCGTCTGCGGGCGAAGCTCGGCGCGGAGTACGAGGCCCTCATCGGCACCGTCCGCAACGTCGGCTACCGGTTCGTCCCCGACCGCGGCGGCGAGCAGGCCGAGCCCGTCGAGACCGCCAGGCGATAGCCGTACCGGCCCGATCCCCGCACGGGTGACGGCACGGGCCACGAGACGAGAAGGCCCGCCCCGGACTCCGGGGCGGGCCTGTTTCGTGATGGCGGATCGGCTACGGGCTGACCCCGATTTCGGGATTCAGACCGTCGCCGGCGTTACTGGATGACGGTGATGCGGTCGGTCACCGGAGGAGCGATCGGCGAGTGGGCGCCCATGTAGGCGACGAACGCGTCGATGTCCAGCGGGCCGCTCCACAGGTCGGTGCCCTGGGTGAAGACCGTGAAGCCGTCACCTCCGCCGACCAGGAAGTTGTTGGCCGCCACCCGGATCTGCTGGGTGTCGGTCACGGCCACACCGTTGACCTTGATGTTGGAGACACGGGACCCGAACGGCTGCGTCAGGTTGGCCGTGTAGGTCAGCGTGGCCGACTGCTGAAGAACCCGGGTCGCCGTGGCGCTCCACTGCTGCTCGAGAAGCGCGTCGAGCTGGGCGCCGGTGAGCGTGACGGCCTGCATGAGGTTGTTGAACGGCTGCACCGTGAAGGCCTCGCCGTACGTCACGACGCCGTCTCCCTCGGAGCCGCTCTGCGCGAAGGTCAGATCGGCGCGGATGCCGCCGGGGTTCATCAGCGCGATCTCGGCGTTGCCGCCCACCTTCGTCCCCTCCAGCTGAGCGTCGGCGATGACGTCGCCCAGCGCGGACTCCCCGCCGTTGGTCGAGTTACGACCGAGGTTGGCGGTGATGGAGCCGATCGGCCTGTTGGCGACGGTCGAGACCCGGTCCTTCCAGGTCTGCACGAAGGCGGTGATCTCGGGGTCCGGGGTGACCGTGCGGGTCACCACGTGGTTGTCCGGGACGACGGACGAACGAACGATGTCGTCGGTCTTCTTGTCGACCTGGAAGTCGATCTGGGTGATGACGCGGCCGAAGGACGAGCCCTGGGTGAAGTAACGGTCGTGCCCGGCCGGGTCCTTGGTCTTGCAGATGTAGGCCTGGTGCGAGTGGCCGCTGATGACCAGGTCGACCTGCGCGTCGAGACCCTGGGCGATGCGGGAGCCGGCGCCGGGGGTGTTGGGGCAGGCGTCCGGGCTCTGGTTGGGGGCGACGTTGTCACCCTCGTGCATGAGCACGACCTGGGCCTTCACGCCCTGGCGGGCGAGGAGCTTGGACACCTTGTTGGCCGCGGCCACCTCTTCGGTGAACTTCAGGCCCTTGATGCCGGCGGCCGTGACGATGGTCGGGGTCGTCTGGGTGACGAGCCCGATGAAGCCCACCTTCACGCCGTTGATCTTCTTGACGTAGAACGGCGGGAGCGCGTAGTCGCCGTTCTTCTCCTTGAGGACGTTCGCCGCGAGGTAGTCGAAGCTGGAGCCCTTCCACGTGCCCGCGGGTGAGCAGCCGTCGACCGGGTGGCATCCGCCCTTCATGATGCGGTTGAGCTCGTCGATGCCCTCGTCGAACTCGTGGTTGCCCACGGCGGAGGTCGCGAGGCCGAGCTTGTCCAGCAGGGCGACCGTCGGCTCGTCGTGGTAGGCGGCGGAGATCAGCGGCGAGGCGCCGATGAGGTCGCCGGCGGCGACCACCACGGTGTTCTTGTCACGCATCTGCTTGAGATGCGTGGCGAGGTAGGCGGCGCCGCCCGCGTCGACCTGGGTGCCGGTCTCGTCGGTGATGCGGCCGCCCGATCCGGTCGGAGGCTCCAGGTTGCCGTGGAAGTCGTTGATGGACAGCAGGCGCACGGGAACCGTCTTCGGCTCGGGGTGATGGTGCGACGGCTGGTGGTGCGACGGGTGGTTCGACGGATGATGGGATGAGGTCGCGCCGGCCGGACCGATGGCGAGCGCCGTGAGGCTCACCGCGGCGACTCCTACGAGGGCCAGACGCGTGAGAGATGCAGGGGTCATGGCCCCGACAGTAAAGGCGTGATCTAAGCATCAAATGGCTGGAACGTAACGATTCATGGGGCCCTGAGATGGCGAACATTGCCAGAACCCGAGCGTGCTGAGATCTCGGCGGTCACTTAACGTTCATGGCATGAACGTGCGCGTGGATGTCGTGGAACGGTTGGATGAAGATCGGGTGGCGGCCGTGCTGTCCCTTGTGGAGGCGGCGACGGAGACGGACGGCGTCCGCCCGCTCAACGAGCAGGCGATGTTGCGCCTGCGCCACGGGGGCGCGCAGGGGGCGAGAGCCGTACTGGTCCACGAGGGCGCGGACCTCGCCGGTTTCGCGCACCTGGACCCGCCCGACCCGGCCGGCCCGGGTGAGGGGCCGAGCGGCGAACTGGTGGTCCACCCGGCGTTCCGCGGCCGTGGCCTGGGACGGCGACTCCTGGAGGCGGTCCTCGAGGAGAGCGGCGGCCGGATCCGGCTGTGGGCGCACGGCGACCACCCCGCCGCGTCCCGGCTGGCGGCGTCGACGGGTCTGATCCGCGGCCGGTCGTTGTGGCAGATGCGCCGTTCGCTGGCGACGCCGACGCCCGATCCGGTCATGCCCGGCGGCGTACGGCTGCGCACGTTCGAGACCGGCAAGGACGAGGACGCCTGGGTGGCGCTCAACGCGCTCGCCTTCGCCGCGCACCCCGAGCAGGGTGCGTGGACGATCGACGACATCGAGCAGAGGGAGCGGGAGCCCTGGTTCGACCCGGCCGGCTTCTTCCTCGCCGTACGGCGGGACGGCACGCTGGCCGGGTTCCACTGGACGAAGGTCCACCGTGACGGCGAGGACGGCGCGCACGAGCCCGTCGGCGAGGTCTACGTGGTGGGGGTCGACCCCGCCGAGCAGGGGACGGGGCTGGGCCGGGCCCTGACACTCACCGGGCTCGTGCACCTGCGCTCGCTCGGCCTGCCGCAGGTGATGCTCTACGTGGACGAGGAGAACCACGCGGCGGTCAGGCTCTATGAGTCCCTGGGGTTCAGCCGATGGAAGACCGACGTCATGTATCGCCGGTGACTACCCGATGATCAGGTTCAGAAGGAAGTAGGCGAGAGCGGCGACCAGGGCGGCCGCCGGAATCGTGAGGACCCACGCGGTGACGATGTTTCCGGCGACGCCCCACCGCACCGCCGACAGGCGCCGGGTGGCCCCCACTCCCATGATCGCGGTAGTGATCGTGTGCGTCGTCGAGATCGGCGCGCCGTACGCGATCGCCGCCGTGTAGAGGACGGTCGCCGCGGCGGACTCGGCCGCGAAGCCCCGCGGCGGGTCCAGGTGGATGATGCGGCGGCCGAGAGTTCGCATGATGCGCCAGCCGCCGGCGTAGGTGCCCAGCGAGATCGCCGCCGCCGACGCGGTGATGACCCACTCCGGGATGTCGGCCGTCGGCGAGATGTGCCCCCCGACGACCAGGGCGAGGAAGATCACGCCCATCGTCTTCTGCGCGTCCTGCAGACCGTGCCCGAGCGCCATCGCAGCCGCCGAGACCGTCTGGGCGTACCGGAACCCGCGGCTGGTCTTGTGCGGGTTCGACCGGCGGAAGATCCACAAAATGGCGATCATGATGATCCCGCCCAGCAGGAAGCCGACCACCGGCGACAGGATCATCGGGATGACGACCTTCTCGAGCACGCCCTTCCAGTGCACCGACACGCTCGCCGCCAGGGCGGAGCCCACCAGGCCGCCGATCAGGGCGTGACTGCTGGAGGACGGGAGCCCGAAGTACCACGTGATGAGGTTCCAGACGATGGCGCCGGCCAGCGCGCCGGCCACGACCACCAGGCCATGCCTGCCCTGAGGGGCGTCGATGATCCCGCTGCCGACCGTCTGGGCCACCGACAGGCCGAGATGCGCACCGATGAAGTTCATGACCGCGGCCATGAGAAGCGCGATCCGGGGCGTCAGCGCCCGCGTCGACACCGAGGTCGCGATCGCGTTGGCGGCATCGTGGAAGCCGTTGGTGTAGTCGAACGCCAAGGCGATGACGATGACGCCGATGACAATAGCGAGATCCACTTAGCTTTCCTTGACCGCGATCGACTCGATCGTGTTCGCCACGTGCTCGAAGGCGTCGGCGGCCAACTCCAGCTGCTCGATGACCTCACGCATCTTCATGACGGTGAGCGTGTCGAACTCCCCGCTGAACAGCTTGGCGAGCAGCCGCCGGTAGATCTGGTCGGCCTGGTTCTCCAGTCGGTTGATCTCGATCCAGTACTCGTTGAGATGCTGCATCGACCGCAGCCGCGGCATGGCGTCCGCCGTCAACTCGGCGGCCCTCTCGAGGACCTCGACCTGGCGGACGACCTCCTTCGGCAGGTGGTCGATCTGGTAGAGCACGATCAGGTCGGCGGCCGCTTCCATGAAATCCATCACGTCGTCGAGGTTCGAGGCGAGACGATAAATGTCCTCGCGATCAAACGGCGTGATAAAGCTCTCATTCAGACGATTCATGATCGCGTGAGTACGCTCGTCGCCCGCGTGTTCGCAGGCTCGCATCTTCTCGGCCAGGGCTTCCCTGTCCGAGTCGTCGCCGATGATCTCAACCAGCAGGCGGGACGCGGTGACGAGGTTGTTCGCGGAGTCTGCGAACAACTCGTAGTAGCTGTCCTCACGGGGTGTGAGACGCAGTCGCACGTCGTTTCTCCAGATGTGCGGGAATGGTCCGCAGAGAAGAGTACGGCCTACCTGTAGAAATGCGAACTTAAGGCATCGCACACCCACTTGTAACCTGCTCTTCTCCTTGTGGTTGCCCTCCCGTCCACTGTTGACACGCTGCCGATCCCCTGAGCGCTCAGATCGACGTGCGGTGGAAGTTGAGGTACGACCTGCTCGGCGTGGGACCACGCTGCCCCTGGTAGCGGGAGCCGTACCGGTCGGAACCGTAGGGGAACTCGGCCGGCGAGCTGAGCCGGAACATGCAGAGCTGACCGATCTTCATGCCGGGCCACAGTTTGATCGGGAGGGTGGCGACGTTGGAAAGCTCGAGGGTGACGTGCCCCTGGAACCCGGGATCGATGAAGCCGGCCGTGGAATGGGTGAGCAGGCCCAGCCGGCCGAGGCTCGACTTGCCCTCGAGCCGCGACGCGATGTCGTCGGGCAGGCTGATCACCTCGTACGTGCTGGCCAGCACGAACTCGCCGGGGTGGAGGATGAACGGCTCCTCGCCCTGCGGCTCGACCTCCCGGGTGAGGTCAGGCTGCTCCGTGGCCGGATCGATGTGCGGGTAGCGGTGGTTCTCGAAGACCCGGAAATACCGGTCCAGGCGCACATCGACGCTGGACGGCTGGATCATCTCGGGGTCGTAGGGGTCCAGCTTGACCCGTCCCGACTCGATCTCTGAACGGATGTCACGATCGGAAAGCAGCACGGTGCAAGGCTAATGGTCGCTGACACGGCGGCCACGCCTCCCCTTGCGTCTTCATCAAGCCGGCCGTGCCACGGGCCCGGAGCGAAGATCGGGAGCCCGGGGACTGCAGGAGTGGGCCGAGTTTCCGCTACAGTAGGGACGCGGTCGGCGTACACGGTCGACCCACGCGGGTGTAGTTCAATGGCAGAACATCAGCTTCCCAAGCTGACAGCGCGGGTTCGATTCCCGTCACCCGCTCCACACGAAAAGGCCCAGGTCAGAGGATGTTTCCTGACCCGGGCCTTGATCTTTTTAAGCGCCATTTCGATCTTCCGTGCAATTAACGTGCAATTAGCTCACGGGGACCAGGACCACGGCTGAGCCGCCCTCGTCGTCATCGGTCCCGCTGATGTGCTTGTCGATCGCATCCGTGATCGCCTTGTCCGCGCCCCGGACCGCGTGCTGATAGATCATCGCCGCCCGGACGTTGTCGTGCCCCATCCTGGTCATCAGGTCCTTGAGACCCGCGCCGGACTCAGCGGCGAGCATGTTGCCCGTGTGCCGAAGATCATGAAAGTGCAGGCCAGGCATGCCCATGTCCTTGACCACATCGACCCAGCGCGTACGGGTGTTGAAGCCGCTACGCCGCAAGGCACCGCCTTTGGCACCGGGAAAAAGCAACGCTCCCGGCTCATCCTGAACATAGGTGGCCAGATGCTCGCGCAGCGCGGGGGCAATGGCCTGCGGGATGCCGACTATCCGCCGGCCCGCCTTGGACTTGGGAGCGCCGAGGACCAGCTCACCCGTTGACCGTTCGACGAAGGCCGCCCGGATTCGGACTGTGCCCGCGACAAGGTCGAGATCACTACGCCGGAGCGCGCTGACCTCACCCCATCGCAGGCTCGCGAAGGTGGCGAGCAGGACCAGGGCGCGGAAGCGCCGATCATGTGAGCAGTCTGCCCGCCCTTCCGTTCCCATCTTCCATAGCGCGCGTTCTGCCTCGCTCCGTGCGACGAACGTCTCGGGGTGAGTGCGCATCTCGCCGTGCCGCTGGAACCGCAGCCGATAGGCGCCGTTGTTGAGCTTGCGGACGTTGCCGACCGGGCGACGGCCTACACGATCAGCGAGGTCGAAGACCTGGGCGACGGTGAGCACCGGACGTTCTTGAGCGTGCTCGTCGCCGGCCCCGCGGATTCGGCACGGGTTGGTCGGAATGATGTTGTCGTCTTCGGCCGCCGTCATGAGAACGGCTCGGAGCAATCGGTATGCCTTTGCCGCCACTGAGACCGAGACGCCGTTGCCGAGCAGGTCGGCTCGCCACTGCCGAATCATCGCGGTAGAGAGCTTTCCGAGCTGGACCCCGCCCAGGTACGGCGTGATGTGCTTCTTGAGCAGCCACGTATATAGATCGACAGTGCGCGGGCGAAGGCCGGCACGCTGAGAGATCCAAGTCTCCGCGTAGTCCTTCAGTTTGATCTTCCCGCGATCCGGATCCGTCCACTCCCCCGAGATCATCTTGGCCTCGATCAGCGTGAGCGCCCTTTCGGCATCGCCCTTGCGCTCGTACGTCTCGGAACCCGTTCGTCTCCGCCCGTCCGGTCCGAGGTAGCTCACCTGATAGCGCCCGGACGGAAGCTGACGGATATTGCCGAAACGGCGATGGTTCGCCCTGTTGCCCTTGGCCATCAGGCCGCCCTCCCTGTGACGTCATGGGCCGTCAGGGTCGCAACGGTCCCCGCTAGGACGAAGGCCCTCAGTGCCGACTCAGAGATGCGGACGTGACGACCGACCTTCACGAACTCGATGCGCCGTTCGGCGACCAAGCGACGAACGAAGCGAACTGAGGTGTTCAGGTGGGCCGCCGCTTGCGGGACAGTGAGCAGGTCTTCCAACGCCTTCCTCCTTTCATGCAGCGGGCTGAACTGCCGAAAGATCTTGTCCGTCTGCTTGTTCCTGTAGCTGGTTCATGTGGTTGCGCCATCGCTGGCGTTCATGGACCGAGCGCAGGAGGCGTACGGCGATCGGGGGCACGTTGGCATCTCCACTGGGAACAGGCCGCCAGACGTAGCGGTGCGGGTCGGCGGGTTTGTCGGGGAGCCCGAGGGCTTCCAGGACCCAGGTGCGCCGGTCCTGCTTGTGCTCGGTCAGGGTCTTGTTCGACCACTTGCGGGAGACCAGGACGCGCCGGCCCGCGTAGCCGAGGTGTTCGGGCTTGTGCGCCTTGCCCTTGCATCGGCCGGGAGCCATCCCTGGCTTGGTGCCCTTGGGCTGCAAGCCGTAGCGGAGCCAGTTCGGGCATGTCGGCGAGCAGGGTTCGAAGCGCAGCGCCTCAGTGAAGCGTTCGACGTGCGCCCGCTGGGCCGGGTCGTCGGGGTCGATGTCGTCGCCGATGGCCTTGGTCAGGTACTTCGATAGGTAGCGGATGCAGGTGTCTGCATCCGTGGTCCCGGCGAGCACGCCTTGAATGTCGAGCTGCTGACCGAAGCGGAGCACGTGCAGGGGTTCGGCCTCGTCGTCCTGGCCGAGCTGGTCGAGCGCCTCACCCCATGTCGGCAGCACCTCCCCCGTTTCCGGGTCGAGATAGCCGGCGTCTTCCGACCAGACCGGCAGGTGCGCGCCCCCGAAGCGGACCAGACGCGTTGGCGGCCACCACACCTGGTGATACGTCGCGGCGATGATCTGCCGAAGCTCCGCGCGCGGCATGTGCCCGCGGATCGCCATGTGCAGATGCGGTGCCAGGCGCCTTTGGGGTTCGACGGCCGCGAAGTACTGAACGTCGAAGCCGGCCACGCGGCGAAGGTTCTGCACGAACCGGTCGACCAGCTTGGAGAAGTGCAGCGCATCGCGAGCCGCCCGCGCGTAGTCGTATGTCGAGGGGTCGACCGGGATACCGGCGTTGACGCGCCCGTAGGACGGCAGCGTGAGCGTGACGAACATCGACGGGCGGAAGGTCTTGCCGTTCGAGCCGGTGAAGGTCCGCCCGAGCGTGGTCTTGGCCATCTTCCGCTTGGGCAGGTCCGGAGCGTCCTGCCGTCGCCTCGTCGACCGGGACCGCTTGCTCGTGGTTCGGCCGAGGACGTTGCCCCTCATGCCCGCCCCGTTGATCTCCTCATCGAGATCATCAATGGCCGCGTCCAGGTCATCGGTCGGTTCGCCGGCCGCCTCCGCGCGCTCCCGCCAGACCTGAGCATCGGCCCGCAGCCCGACGAGGTACCGCTGATGCTCGTCTGCCGGGTTCGGGGTGTTGACCGGTTCGGCTTGCAGGTGCCAGCCCTCCCGGCACTGCGCCTTACGGAGCTGCTGATTGCGTTTGGCGCACGGCGGGCACTTGGCCTCCAAGGTCGCGCCGCAGGGGACGTCGACCAGCTTGGATTCCCCCGTGAGGGTGTCGAGCTGCCGGAACGGGATCGGCCGGATGCACACCCCGTACTGCTTGGCGAGTTCTTCGACGACCTTGCGGGCGAGCGGCATCGCCATCCGCTCTGCCCGAGGCAGGGACCGATCGTTGGGGTTGGTCACCAGTCACCTCCAAAGGACCACCGGGAGTCGAGGGAATCGGCCGGGTCGACCATGACGGCGGCTTTCTGGCCGCATTCGTGGCACTCGACGAAGCCCCGGACCGGGTCGAGCCACAGCACGTTGAGCGCACCGCAGCAGGAGCAGCGCAGGTCATCGAGGAAGTGAGCGAGACTCATCGGGCCTCCTCCCCTACGAGTGCGAAGTCCGCCACCATGGCGCGGATGTCAGCGTCGGAGACGTACGCCGCCCGCACCCGAACCGGGTCAGGACTGGTTTCGAGCCGGACGTAGCCGACGCCCGCGCCGAGTTGTGGAACCGGTGAGATGTGATCGGCCAGTGCGCCGCGGTCACGTGCGCCGTCGCCGAGGACCATGTCGACCTGTTCGGACTCATCGAGCCGTAGCGCGATCTTGTCGGGGAACAGGTTCCGGATGTTCATGACCTCTTTGCGCGGGTCCTGAAGCGCCGCCAGGACGCCGACCCCGACCGCTCTCCCTTGCGTGGTCAGGGTCGCCAGTGCAGCCGAGATGCGTTGCTTCAACTGCTTGTCGGACTGGTACGCGGTGAGGAACGCGACCTCATCGACGATCACCAGGACGAACGGGTCCTGCACGGTCGGCGTGTGGTTGCGCTGGAGGCCGGCGAACCGGTCGGCCCGTTCCTGCATCACGCAGACCGCCTCGTCGAGAAGATCGGCGCACTGCTTGGGATCGGCCGCGTACCGGTCCCCGAACAGGGGACGGCCGAAGGACAGCTCCATGCGTTTGGGGTCGAGCGCCCACACCTGGACCAGGCCCGCCCGCATCGCGGGGAGGAGACCGCGGATGGTGCCCCACAAGAACGACCCCTTGCCCGCACCGGTCGCGCCCGCGACCAGGACGTGAGTGCCGTGAACTTTGAGCCGGAGCGGACGGCCGTCCTCCTGCTGTCCGATCTCGACCGGTCCCACGGACGGACGGTCCGGGACGGGGACGGCCGGCAACGGATCAGCGAGTGGATCGCGCCGGGGGAAGGTCAGCACCAACCGCCCGGCACGTTCGACCGCCACACGACAGGACGGAGCGCCGAACCCGTGGGCGAGGTTGTCAGTCCTGTCCGCCCAGTCCTTGACCGCCTGACCGCCCAGCATCCGGACGGTGACCCGGTCGGCCCACTCGTTGCACTCCACCCGGACGAGCCGAGGCAGGTAGTCACGGCCGCGCAGGTACCGGCCGAGCCCGGACACCGTCATCACAGCGTGCCAGTCACGCCGGTACACCCAGACGAGCCGCCACCAAGCGAGCAGACGCCAGCCGACCATTCGGCGGAGCGAAGCCCGGTCCAGGGAGAACCAGCACAGGCCCGCCATCAGGACGAGGCCGACCAGGAGCAGGGCCAGGCCGTAGCCGTACTGCCACCAGAGCAGTCCCAGGCCGACGGGGACAGCGACCGCGACCGGATGCCGCCACACGGTCCGGACGAGGCCCACGACGAGGCGGGATAGCCAGATGATCAGAGTGATGATCGCTGGTGTCTTGACGACGGCCGGGCGGAAGACCACGGCCGTATCGGGAGTGGTGGAGACGAGGTTTCGGGTCTCGTCACCAGGCAGTTTCTTGAACATTAGACTCGGCTCCTCTCGTGATTTCGCGTCAGGGGAGATCAAGGGGCCGCCGGAAGTAGCCGCTTCCAGCGGCCCCGCTTTGTGATCAGGCCGCCGTGTCCGTGGCCGGCTGGTGGGTGCTCTGCTGCTCGCAATGGGCCAGGAACGCCGCCGCCGCGTCGAGGAGCTGACGGGCGAAGGTGACGTGCGCGTCGGTCACCGGGGTCTGGCTCGTGGTGCCGATGTGCACGTGCGCGGTGCCGTAGTCGACCGAGATGAACGCGTGAGCGTCGTTCTTGGCCGGGTAGTACCTGACCCGTGTCTGCTCGTCCGGGTAGATCGAGACCCCCACGCGTGTGGGCTCACCCGGAGCCATGTTGATCGTGGTGTAGCTGTAGCCACTCACGCCGCCGCCCCCTCCTTGCCGTTGGCAGCGGCGTGCTTGACCGCGCCCGAGCGGGGAGCGCGCATCTCGCGGACCCGGATCGAGTAGGCCAGCCGGCCGTTGGCGTTGACGTACGGAGTGACGGAGACGCCGTCGAACTCGACCGGCGTGAACGGCAGTCCCGCCATCGGGGCCGGGGGAACCGGCTGGACCGGAGCCAGGATCTTGACCGCGACCGTCTTCTGAGCGGGCTTGAGCGTCGGGTCCGCGTCCATCACCGCGACCTGCCACACGAGTTCTCTCGTCTGCTTGTCGCGTGCCTGGACGAACCGCCCGTTGGTCGAGGCGTCGAAGTCCTTGACCTGCTCGACCTCACCCACGACGTAGCAGCCGTGCGGGAACACCATGTCGAAGGTGACGGGGATGGGACCTTGGAGCGCCATAACGCATCCTCCTCTCTTGACTGACAGGCACTTAACCTATCAACTGATCCGAGAGTAAGTCAGGCAGGCTTGATAGGTCAAGTGCCTAGGTGGATTTCCGTAGCGAACCGCATGCTGAGGGTTTGCTACTCAGACTGAATTGAGTATTTCGACCAGATTTGCAACCGGTCATGGTTGCGGATAATTCGGATCATGGACTCAGAAACCACCGAGCCGGGGACATGGAGCGGTCTTGCCCTCGTCGTCTTGACCCTGATCTGGCTGATAGGAACCCCGTACCTGTTTATGGTGGCGTTCGGAGAAGGGTTGCGCGGCTCGCTCGGAGGTCCTTCCGATGGCGACCGTGCCACGCGATTCCTAATCGCCTCAGCGGTTGTCGGGGTTGCTGCGCCCGCGCTCGCGGCCATCGTCGCCGGGATGACTCGGAGGAAGAGTGCTACATGGGTCTTCGGAGTCTCGACGGCCCTCTGCCTCCTCCTCGTCACCGCGATCAACGGCATCGGGCAACGTGAGGCCGACTCCACCCCCACTCGGGAGCCACTGCCTCCCGGCTATTGCGTTGAGCACAGCGGCGGAGGCAACGATTGTCCCGGAGGCTGAACACGTACGCGCCGTGCAACGCCACCGGACGCACTCACCCGATCGGGTATGCGTCTTCCAGCTCGTGACGGTCGGCGGGCAGCACTACGGCCAGCACGGCGAGTGGGTGACCGCCCGGATCACGCACGGCCGCGTACACGTCCAGAACAGGAGTGTTCTTGGGCATGCCGAGCTGCTTGACCTCACTGGTGGACGGCATCCTCGCGGTGATCTGCTCGATCACGTGATCAAAGCGGACACCCTTGCGGGACTGGATGTGATCGCGGATTCCTTGCGGCAGAGGCTCAGCGCTCGTCAGGTCCGTACCTTCGGACAGGTCGAGGGCGAGCCAGAGAGACACGATCTCTGACGGTTCGCCATCCGATGTCACGAGCCGCCGGCGGAGGAATGCCCGGCTCTTAGGTGGCAGGTCGAGCAGAGCAGCGATCCGATTCGGGAGAGCTGCCGCGCCCGCTTCCAGGAGCTCACCGGAGGATTTGGTCTCAGGGTTGGTCAGGTACGCCTGGCCAGGGTGAGACTGCTCGGCCAAGTCGAGCGCAGGACGGCCCCGTACGAAACGGCCCTTGCCCTGCTGAGAGTCGATCCAGCCCTGTTCCCGCAGTACTCGCAGCGCTGCCACGACAGTCGGACGGGAGACGCGGAACTCTTGGATGAGCTGGTTCTCACTGGGGAGAAGGGACCCCGGAGGGTACTCTCCCCCTTCAATACGCCGCTGAAGTGTCTGCACAAGCTGCGCATACTTCGGAGGCACGGATTCTAGCGACATCACGACCGTCCAGCAGCCGACAGGTTGTTTTACCAAGTGCGAGCCTAGCCCGGCTCAACTGTTCTGTCACGCCCTCCGCCCAAGCGCCCAGGTCAGGCACAGAACGGGAAAGGGGACCGGCAGGGCCACGGATGGGGAAACGGGGGGTGTGGCGGTTCGTGACCCTGCCGGGGCGGGAGGCGTGACGAGACAGGATTGATAG
>NZ_BOOQ01000056.1 GCF_016863315.1 Planotetraspora silvatica | reverse complement strand
CTAGATGTTCGCGGCGGGGCTCCCGATCGGGAGGGTCGGCGGCCTGCTGGAAGGCCTGGGATCGCCGTGGCGGCCCGCCCCATCCCGGACGGGGGCGGGCCCCCGAGCCCTGCGAAAGGCTTCTCGCCGTTGGGCTCTCGGCTGGCGGTCCCAGGTCCACCGGCCGCGGAAGGGGTGGGGGACCACCGTCTGGATGCCCTGCCAGCCGCGGCCGCGATGATGGCCAAATCCCGAGGCGCGGTCGGCAGGGCGCCCGTGCGCCGCATTACGGGGGGAACGCGGCGCGCGGGCAGCTCATGTGGAGTGATGCAATACCAGTCAGCGCGAAGCTTGGCTCATGTTGAGATCTTCACGACGCAGGCCGGCCAGGCGAACCACTAGTTGCTCAGCGAGGACAGTGGCGAGCGCGCGGAATGCGTCCAGTGGCACCTGGGCTGTGTGCTCCTCGAGCGGTACGGGTCCGCCGACTCCAGCGATGAAACGCGTGCCGAGGACGGCGTACGGCTCGCAGGCGGCTGCCGAATAGACGGCAGCCGTGTCGTGTAGCTGGGGGCACTGGGTGCTCGCACGGGGGATGCAGTCACGGCAGGTCGGGGGTGCGTTGGTGTATCCCTGCCCCGGCGACGAGGCGTCAGCGGCCAGGAGCCACCAGGTGCGCCCGGTATCCGGGTCTACGGCAGACCGGCCGCAGACCTGGCACAGCCGGTATTCCATGCATCGCCACTGCCGCAGTGTGTGTACTCGGTGGAACTGCGGCCGGCCGTGGCCTCGCGCGATGGCGTGGCGAGCGCGGAGCACGCCGTACACCCAGTCCTCGGGATGCGGGTCGCGGTAAGTGAGGCGGAGGCCGCCGACCTCCGGGTGATGACGGAACGTCAGTGACTGCTGGACCGCCTCGCCTGTCCACGCGATGACGTACGGGTACTGAGCGACCGAGGCGTTCATTCGATCGCCGACCTCGCGCGGCGGAATGAGGAACCACATCACGTGACCGCTTTGCGGGGAATGCCGTGAGCCGAAGTCCTGTATCTGCGATGACAGCGTGGCCCAGATGGAGGACGAGCTTCCGCGGGTCGGTTCCAAAGGTCCTCCCGGGTGGGAGACCTCGACCCTGATCCCGGTGGACTCCGGGATCACACGGATGTGGACACGCTCGAGTTCCGGCGTTGCGCGTACGGCGAGCTCGATGAGCCTGCGTGCGTTTGCCGTGGCCAGCTCGGTGACGGCAGGCGCCATGGTGCTGGTGATCGCACCGACCCAGGCGGCTGCGCCATCGATGGCGTCGAGTGCGCCACCGATGATGGTCCGCACGTAGGGAGCAGACTGCGCACACTGATCACGTACAGACGGGGGGTGCTGCCGCATTTGAGCGCCTCACAGTGCTGGATATCACACCTGGCATCTTGCCCCCCTAGCTTGCGACCGTGATATCCAACCCGTCAAGCTGTTCGCGTGGATGAGGGCACCAGGTATTTGCCGATCGCTGACGCGCTGCGGCGAAAGATCGTCTCCGGAGAGCTTGCCGAGGGTGATCGGCTCCCCAGCACGCCAGAGATCGAGCGCGAGTACAGCGTGAGCAATGGCGTTGCACGCAAGGTGCTGAACACTCTGATTCAGGAAGGCCTGGCGATCGCCAGGACTGGGTCTGGCACCTATGTCCGGAGCCGGCCGCAGCTGGACTACCTCGTCTGCAGTTGGCATCGCAATGCCCACGGCGGCAGTCCCTTCAAGGCTGATATGGAAGGCCGGGGGAGTAGCGGCACCTGGGACTTCGACAGCCGTACCGCCACGGCCTCGTCTGCGGTCCGTGAGCGATTGGCCCTCGAGGAGCCTGAGGGCGACGCGCCCGACGTGATGCAGACCGACTATCTCTATCGACGCGACGGCGCTCCCGCGCAGTTGGCCACAAGTTGGGAGCCGCTTCGGCTCACGCGTGGCACGCCGATCGTTCTGCCCGAGGAAGGCCCGCACGCCGGACTCGGCGTCGTGGAGCGGATGCGTCAGATCGGCATCGAGGTGACGCACTCGGCGGACTACGTTTCCGCCAGGCTGATCACCGCGGAGGAAGCGCGGGCGCTGGCCGCGGCGAAGGGCGACATCGTGCTCGTGCGCTCACGCACGTACTACGCCGATGTTCAGCCCGTGGAGACCGCTGACATCGTCACCCCGGCAGACCGCTATCGGCTGCTGTACGGCACCTCGATGTGGGACGCCCAATGGGAGAGCTGACTATCACGCCTTCGATGAAGTCGAAGCAGGCGGCCTTGGCCTGCGCGCGAGTGGCGAAGTGATGCCGGTCGAGTAACTCGGTCTCCACGGTCGCGAAGAAGCTTTCGGTGACCGCGTTGTCAAAGCAGTCCGCGACCGTCCCGGTGGATGTGCGGATGCCTGCTGACCTGCACCGCTGGCTGAATGACAGCGACATATATTGCTTGGGTTCAAGGGGTTGTCGCAACACTGCTGGTCAGCAGCAACTTTCGATGATCGCTGAAGGCCTCTGCCGGCGTCGTCCACCCGAGGGTCTTTCGGGGTCTGGTGTTGAGTGCGAATGCTACGGCCGCCCACGCAAAACGCTCGGCTGGGATACCCCAGCCGAGCGTCTGGCTAAGCTCCTGGCCGAAGCCAGCTAGATGAGCCGTGTTGCAACGACCCCTGGAATCCGCCTGGCTGTTTGGGGCAGGGGCCTTCACCGGCGACTGAGGCGTTTGCTGCTGGCCTCACGCCTCATCTGTTGGGCTTAACCGATGGCAGCGATTCCTGTTCCCCAACCGGTGGTTTGGATGACATGGCCGGCGTCGAAGCGATTTGTGCTTGTGCTGGCGGTGCCTTGGTAAGCCTTTAGTTCCCCTGCGCTGGTGGTGACATAGATGTCGGAGTAGCCGTCGCCATTGGTGTCCCCGAGGCTCGTGATCTTCGGGTACGTGCTGGGGGAGAAGCTTCCGATCTGGGTGGGGGTATCGGGGAAGGTGACGGTTCCGTCTCCGTTTTCGGTGATCGGGTAGGTGTAGAGAACGCCTGTGCTGTTGCGAGCCCACATGGCTTGAGTAGTACCCGTGGGTGCCTCGGAAGGCGCCATGATCGTGCGCGTATTCCAATCACCGCGTGTGCCGAGCTGAATCGCGGGTGCCATCATTCCTGAGATGGTGGAACCGGGGTAGAGCCATAGGAAGGACCCGCCGCTGGGGACTGGGGAGGTTTCCACGGTAATGATGTCGCCGATGTCGTCACCGGTGATGTCGCCAGTGGCGATGAGCTGCGTGACGTTGCTCCAGTCTCTGTTGTAGTTGGCGCCGCAGACTTCAGTAGGGCAATCAGGATGCTGGATGGCCACAGCCGTGCCCTTATTGAAATAGGGAGATTTCCCGCCGTTGCGGTACAGGAACAAGCCGGCTCCCGCTCCGGCATGGACCCAGAGATCATCCTTGAAGTCTGCGGTGGCGCTCCGGGTGAGGCTGGAGCGGTGGGCCAGTAGCATTCCTGTGCTATTCCAGGAGACTCCACCAGGGCCCTCGGAAGGGAGCGCAGCTGTGACTTTATTGGATACGTCGCCCGTCACCCGCGCCAAAGTAAGGCCGGCGCTAGTGGTGTACAGCAGGTCGGGATGAGTATCGCCGTCGACATCGCCGGGGTGAACCTGAGTGGCGGGATTCTGCGGGACATAGACTGGAAGAGGAAAATAACCGGGGGCCTGGTTATTTGCCTTATCAACGCTTGTGCCGTACAGGTAGTTGGTGCCCCACGTGGGCCACTGGTAGGCGAAGCTGGCTGATGCCGTTCCATTAGCGGTGGTGGCGGTCGCGCTGCCTGTGGTCAGATCGGTCGGGTCGTCTGAGTAGTAAAACTTGGCGATCCCGCTGCTGTTGCTGGCGGTGCCGCCACTTGGGACCGGATCCGTGGCCGACATGGTGATCTTCCCGGTTGAGGCGCTGTAACTCATGGTGGGAAGGGCGGGGGAGGTCAGGTCACGTTTGAAGTAGCAGTGCACCGACGGCCCTGATGTATTGATGCCGTCCCACCCGCGCATGTCCCATCCGTACATGTGCCCGTCTTGGAAGGCAGAGTCGGCAATTGCGCCAGTAGTAGAGGTCCCCCCCGTTCCGGTCACGTAATTGCCGTACGAGGCTGCGACCCCCCAGCCGATAATGTCCGGGGTGGTGTCTTCGCCAGTTAGGCCTTTGTTCCAGATATGAACTTCGGCCCGGACATTCTGATTAGCGCCGTCATCGTCTGCCGCATGACCAGAGAACTTGATTCCGGTGGTTGTCTTACCGATCCAGCCCACGGTGTCGAGGTTGTCGCAAGACTGCCCGTCAGGGTTGCGAGGAGTTGGGGAAACCGCCAATGCGGTGGGGGCGTCTGGCGGGGTGTTGTACTGGACGGTGAGCTTGGCGACGTGGCTGAAACGCTTGAAGGCGTTCTGGTTACTTTCGCTTCCCGTCAGGCGAAAGGTAACGATACCGTCCCCGTCGGCACCGATTGAGCCGGTTACGTCGAAATTAGCGGTCCGATCAGGGCAGCCAGCCGAATGGTTGGCACCGGCCACGGAAGCTGTGTCCGTGGCCGTCCCGACAGCTGGTTGGTTATTCCAGCTGATGGTGCTGGTGATGTGCTGAACGCTGAGCTCGGTAACGGTATAGGCGTTGGAGCAGCTAAAGTCAGCCGCGTAATCGCTGGTCGTTTGGAGGATGCCCGAGTTGATGGTGGCAGTAGATCCCCATGCTGTGGGGATGCTGAACTGGTAATATGCGCGTTCGACACCGGTTGGGGAACTGAATCCTTGGTAGCCGACGCCTAGGTCGTCGCCCGGGTCATCGTAATTGATGACGCTTGGTAGACCTTGTTGGACATAGGCCCAGTGATTGGCAGTCTTCGTGCTGGAGACCCATGTGGGGTCGATGTAGACGGGGAAGTTAGTGTCCTCGCCGGTGAGCAACGTACGGTCGGGTTCTAGCCGTACCTGTCCTGAGGAATCGACGGTCACATCGATCGTGGCAACTTGATCCCCGGGGTCGCGGCCTGATGTGTCCTGGTTTTGATCGCCCTCGGTAGATGCGTCGGCTCGCGCCTGTGGGGCTGCCTTAGCCGTCGCAGTCTGTGAGCTGGAGAATCCCGAACTCGAGGCGCTTGCTGCCGATGAGTCCCACATGAGTGGGGCTGCGGCGTGGAAATCGACCTGTCCGCTCGAGTCTGTCACTGACATGTTCCCGGCAGCGTCGGCGTTGAGCGTGAGCCCGGGGCTGAGGCTGGTGCCGAGAGTCAGTGCGGTCAGAGCGGGATTTTGCGCCGCTTGAGCAGTCTTGACGATGAGGACGTTGGAGAATCCGCCGTATTTGCTCGCGGTGACCTTCAGGTCCACGCCAGGCAGTACCTCGGGGTAGAGAGCGTGATCGCCAGTGACGTTCGGCGTTGGCAGAGCTGTTGGCCACGAGACGGCGAGTTGTTGGCCATCGTTGTCCACCGAGGCAAGCGGTGTGCCGGCACCGCCTCCGGAGAAGGTGACCGTGCTGGGGGTCGCCGTAGTGGAGTAGCTGCCATCACTGTTGCGATGCAACGTGGCGTTGAGAGGGACCCATGTGTTGCCTTGCCGGGTTCGTTCCGGCGCCACGCTGATGGTTCCCTGTAGCGTTCCATCGGGAAGTGCCGTGAGCAGGCTGTGGCTGTCGGTGACTGCGTCGACCGTTACCGATTGGCCGGTTTGAGTGGCTTGGGCGACAGCGGAAGCGATCGCCTGCTCGGTTGGCGTGCCAGTGGTGTCCTCGGCGTGAGCGGGGGGTGCCAAGACTGGCAGGCCGAACAGGCTGACTAGGACTGTGCTGACCGCTGGCAACGCTAGCCGCTGCAGCACGTTGCGTTCTTTCACGAATACCTCACACCCGACCCTTTTTGCCATATAGGCATAAGACGCACATATGCGGCAGGCAACGTAGCGGGTTGCGGCAGCTGACCGCTAGTGCCGCACTACGGGTTTCGCCGTGAACTGCCCGGTCGGGGCCATCGCAAGGATGTTGATCAGCAGGGCGTGACGAGTCAATGACAGTAAGGTCGTGTTGTTAACGGGACATTGACGGCTAATGGGAGCTCCAGGTACGGTCCACGCGAGATGCCGTGATCACGGTGTTTTGTCTGCTTAGAGGGCGGTATGTATGGCTCTGCGTGGCCGGGTGCTGTGGACGTCAGGATGGGCCGCGCTAGTCGCCATCTGGGTTGTGCTCACGCTCGTGTTTCAGGTGGGCGGGGTGGCGCAGGCATCGGTGCCTCATCAGCCGAAACTGTGGTCTCCGGGCTCCTTGCCGCCGCAGCCTTCGACCAAAGGCCGTGACGCTCCGGCGCGACGAATGGTGGAGCGCAAGCGGCCGAACGAGTTCGCTCCTGCTGTCCCGGCCTGGCCGGCAGCTGCGTCTGGCGAGGTCGAACTCGCCACACCGGCTTTGCTCTCTCCGTTGATTGCTCCGCAGCCCACGCCCTTGATTGCGCAGGCCGGAGCCGGGATGAGTGGCGCGCATGAAGCAGGCGTCCCACTGTGGGTGGCGTCGGCAGGCATTTTGACGGCTGGGGTCGCGAACAGCGCCGTGAAGGCATCGCGTGCGACGCGGCAGGATGTAAACGCTGTCGCAGCTGCTCCGACGCCGTCCCGCGTGCGAATGGCAGTGACAAGCCGGACTGTCGCCCATAAGGCTGGCGTGGACGGGCTGCTCGTTTCCTTGCAGCGCACGGATGGCATGGCTGCGGCACGGGTATCCGTCCGTCTCGACTATTCGGCCATCCGTGATGCGTTCGGCGGCGATTACGCTTCACGGCTGCATCTGGTGTCCTTGCCTGCATGCGTGCTGACCACTCCGGAGGTGGACGCATGCCGAGCACAGACGCCGGTCACCGCCTCTGCGAACCTGGTTGGCGAGGATGCATTGGTTGCAGATGTGACGCTGCCCAAGGCGACTCCTTCAGCGGAAGTTCAGGCGGCTCAGAGCCAGGAGGCCCAAGGTACCGCCGGTGTGCTGGTGCTGGCGGCCGCTGCGGGAGACTCGGGTGGCGCTGGTACGTATGCGGCGACGTCGCTGAATCCAGCCGGCAAATGGGGTGCAGGCGGTAACACTGGGTCGTTCACGTACTCCTATCCTGTGGCGGTTCCGCCGTCTGTGGGTGGAGGCGCCCCTGCAGTGAAGTTGGCGTACAACTCAGCCAATGTCGATGGGCGTACGTCGGCCACGAATAACCAGGCCTCCTGGGTGGGTGACGGGTGGGAGTACACCCCCGGTTTCATCGAACGCTCCTACAGAGCCTGTGCCAATGACGGGGAGGAGCAGGCCAACGGGGACATGTGCTGGGCAGGCGACAATGCCTCGCTGTCCCTCAATGGCTCGAACAGCGAGCTCGTACCCATTGGTACACACACGGATGGGGTCTATTCGTCCTGGCGGCTGGCCGAGGACAACGGCTCGCGTATCGACGAGCTGACGGGTGCCGCAAACGGTGTCGACAGCGGCACGTACTGGCGAGTTACCACCAGAGACGGGACCCAGTACTTCTTCGGCGCCTACCATCTGCCGGACTCAGCGGGAGGCGACGGTACTGATGCCTCGACGTACTCGGCATGGGATATGCCGGTGTACGGCAACGACGCTGGCGAGCCCTGCCACGAGGCGACGCTGGCCGCATCGACCTGTGCGCAGGGATGGCGGTGGAACCTCGACTTCGTCGTGGATCCGCACAAGAACCTGACCGTCTACACCTACAGCAAGGAACGGAACTACTACGCCGCTGGTTCGGACCACACGCTGACCGCGTATGTCCGTGGCGGCTATCCAACGAAGATCGCTTACGGATGGCAGGTTGCAGACTACGTCGCCAAGACCGTGACCAACTCTCCGGCCAAGGTGACGTTCACGGTCGCAGAGCGGTGCGACGGGAAGAGCAGCTTTGACTGCTCGACAGCATTGAGTTCATCCACCGCGTCACACTGGCCGGACGTCCCTTATGACTTGAACTGCGCCTCTACCGGGACATGCACTACGTACGCGCCCAGTTTCTGGTCGACGAAGCGGCTGACCACTATCGCTACAAGTGTGTGGGACACGTCTCTGACCACGGCCGCCTATCGGACGGTCGACACCTATGCCCTTGCCAACCAAAGCTTTCCCGACCCGGGCGACGGCTCGAAGCCCGCGATGTGGCTCCAGGGAATCACGCACACCGGTAACGACACCGGAGGAGGCGGCTCGGCAGCGAGCGTGCCGCAAATCAAGTTCACCGGGACCGCGCAGCTGCCTAACCGGGTCGAAGGACTGGTTCCGGCGTTGCCTCCGATCAACCGGCTGCGTTTGCAGGCGTTGACCACCGAAACCGGATCGCAAATCACCGTCACCTACAACACGCCGTCGTGTTCTCGGTCGAACCCGCCCTCTGAAGACGACAACGGCGCGCTCGTCACGGGCCTCTGCTACCCCGTGCGTTGGACGCCGCCCAATTTCACGGACCCCATCCTGGACTGGTTCTACAAGTACACTGTTGCTGAGGTGGACCAGTCCGACCAGGTGAACACCGCATCGACCCCGTTGATCACCACTTACCAATACGTCGGCAAGTCAGCTTGGCACCGCGACGACAACGAACTCACCGTTTCAAAGAACCGAACGTGGGGGGAATTCCGCGGTTTCGGTGAGGTGATCACCCGAAGTGGGCGTGCGCCGGACCCGGTTACGCAATCCCACACTTTCTATCTGCGAGGTATGGCCGGCGACCTGAAAGCCGATGGGTCAACCAAGTCCGACCCGGTGACGAACACAATGGGCGAGACGGTTCCCGACGATGATGCGTTCGCTGGGTTCGTCTACCAGACCGTCACTGACTCCGGGAGCGGTGGCAGCGCCCGCACGCAAACCTTCCAAACGCCGTGGAAGTCCCCGGCCACCGCTGCGCACAACCGGGCATTTGGCCTGCCCGACCAGATCGCGCGCTTCACTGGCACCTCCACCACACGCAGCCGTGACTTGCTGTCGTCAGGCAAATGGCGAACCGTTCAGACACATTCGACGTTCGACGAGGCAACGGGGCTGGTGACCAGCGTCGACGACAAGGGCGAGGTAGACGACTCTGGCGACCCCGTCGGCGGTTCGACCACCCCACGGTCATGCACCCTGACCAGCTACGCGTCGGACACGGACCGGAACATGGTGGGGTTCCCCGCGGAGACGACCACAGTTGCTGGCGACTGCTCGACCCCGGCCGACGCCACCCACACGCTTGCCCAGTCGCGCACCTTCTACGGCACTACCACGCTGGGCCAGATCGCTGCGACGAATGCCGGAGACGTGACCGCCACCCAGGCGGTTCACGACTATTCCGGACCGACGGCGCGATGGACCACTGCCACCAAGACCGTCTATGACACCTACGGCCGAGTTACTTCCAACACGGATGCGATGGGCCGTACGACGGGAACGGCGTATAACCCCGTCGGCAGCAAGTACCTGCCCACCTCAACGGTGACGACCAACCCCAAAACCTGGACTGCCACTAACGTCCTCGATGTCGCTCGTTCGCTGCCCATCAAGACCACTGACGTGAATGGTCTGATCGTCACGCTCACCTACGACGGTTTGGGCCGATTGACCAACGTGTGGCTGCCCAACCGGCCCGCCACCCAGAGCGCCAGCATGCGATTCACGTACAGCGTTTCAGCGTCGGCGCCATCGACCGTGAAGACGGAAACACTTCACGATGGCGACATCTACACAGTCGACTACAAGATTTACGACTCCCTTCTCCGCGTGCGACAAGAACAGTCGACTCCGCCCGACGGCGGAAGCGCACGCGTGATCAGCGACACACGCTATGACAGCGCCGGCCGGACAATCCTGACCTCTGCCGGTTACCACAACAGCGCTTCTGCTCCGACCGGGGCGTTCTTCACCGCAGTCGACTCAACCGTGCCCCAGCAATCACGGACCATCTACGACGGAATGGGTCGAGCGGTCTCGCAGGCCACCTACAGCAACGCGAACCTGCAATGGGCCACCACGATCAGCTATCCCGGCATGGAACGCGCAGATGTCACTCCGCCCAGCGGCGGCACAGCCACCACGACAATCACCGATGGCCGCGGAAAGCGGACCGAGCTGTGGCAGTACCACGGGGGGACCCCCGTCGGGGACACGGACGTTACGACCTACCACTACGACGCGCTTGGACGGTCGGTGGGTGTGACAGATGCCAAGAACAACGTCTGGGCCACCAGCTACGACCAACTCGGCAACGCGGTATCGAGCACAGACCCTGATACAGGGGGCACATCCTCGTCCTACGACGACATCGGGGAACTGCTAACCACCACCGACAATCGCGGGCAAACGCTCTCATACGTGTACGACAACCTTGGCCGGAAGACCGAGCAGCATGACGGTCCTACCACCGGGCCGAAGCTCGCCGCCTGGACCTATGACGCCGCCACCCTCGGCAAGGGACTCCCGTCCTCCTCGATTGCCTTTAACAGCAGTGGTGCGACCCGTTACACGTCTTCCATTGCCGGCTACACCAACCTCGGCAAACCCAAAGACACAACGATCACCATCCCCGCGAGTGCGGCTAAAAACACTGCCGCCATCACCTACAAGACCACGAACACCTACACCACCAACTCCCAATTGCTGTACACCAGCAAAATTGAAGAGACAGGTGCCGGCAGTCTGTTGCCGACAGAGACCGTCGGATACGCCTACAACCTCACAGGGCTCCCGGTCGCCTCAGGCGGAACGAACACCTACGTCGCCTGGATGGACTACACACATCTGGGCCAGCCGATGCGCGCCACCATGGGAGTGGTGCCGAGCCAAGTCGCGCAGACGTACACCTACGATGCCTTCAACCGGGTGGCTGGCTATAACTTCGACCGGCAGAACGGGACGAGTTCGGTAGACAACGTCTCCTACACCCGCAACGCCGCCGGCCAGATCACGTCGATCGCTGACATCCAAGGTGGAAGCAGCAGCACCACTACAGACCGACAGTGCTACCGGTACGACTACCTGGGCCGACTCACCGACGCGTGGACCGACACCGGCGGCGTCATCACCAGCCCGTCACCGACGATTCCCGGCATCGGAGGCTGCACCCACACCACGCCGGCAGCGGCCAACCTTGGAGGACCTGCACCCTACTGGCAGTCCTACGCCTACGACCTGATCGGTAACCGCACCAGCCGTACCGACCACAGCATCACCGGCAACTCGGCCCAGGATGTTGTCACTGCAGAGGAGTACGACCTTCCCGGCGACCCCGATAAGTCCCCTCACGCGGTAAGAGGAGTCACCGTCGGGACGGGGCCTGAGGCCTCCTACAGCTACGACCCTGCTGGCAACCTGGTTGGCGTCACGAACGATGACAGCAGCAAAGATCGGCAGATCACCTGGGGTAAGACCGGAAAGATCGACACGTTAAAGACCGGACCTTCGGCTGCGCCTACTCACACCGCCGGCTATATCTATGACCCGGACGGCAACCTGCTTGCACGGACCGATGACGCGACCACCACACTCTTCCTCGGTGGAGATCAACTCACTATTAGTGGTGGGACAGCCAGCCAAGCCGTCCGCTACTACACCTTCCCTGGCGCTCCAACCGTTGTTCGAAAAGCAACCTCTAGCGCGAGTAGTGCCCTCAGCTATCAAGCCAACAACGTGCAGGGCACTGCCACCACGGAAGTGACCAGCACCCTCGCCACCACCACTCGCCGCAATTACTCTCCGTTTGGAGAACTCAGAGGAACTGCGCCGACATGGACTGGCGGGCTCGGGTTTGTCGGAGGAACCAAGGACACCATCACTGGGCTGACCAACCTTGGTGCTCGCGAATACGATCCCAGCCTTGGTCGCTTCATCAGTGTCGATCCACTCTTCGATACTTCTGATCCCCAATCGTGGAACGGGTACGCCTACGCCAACAACAGCCCCATCACGAACAGCGACCCGTCGGGCCTCCGACTTTGCCAAGACAGCTGTGCTCCCGGTGAGGACTGGGTCGACGACCGCGGCGGTTACCACGAGGGCACCGGAAGCAACAACGGTGGAAATAACACCGCTTCCAATTCCGGATCAGGTGGCGGTTCGAGCTCTTCAGGGTCAAGCCACGGTGGCAGTTCGACCTGTGGCGCCGGATGCAAGGTCGGTGGCGGTGCCAGTGACGCCCTGAATGGATTCGACTGGGGTTTTTGGGACACTCTCGGAATCATCGGCAAGCCCGTTGTCGCGCTCGCCGAATGGGACCTGGACTCCACCACGTGGGAAGACTGGGGCAAATGGCAGTACGGCGAACGTAGAGATAATTTCTGGTCCGGCGTAGGCAGCGGCACTTTCATCGCCGCCACGGCTGTTCCCACCGGTGGCGAGTCAGCGATCGTCAGAGGATCGTCCGCAACCGGACGAGCTGTTGAGGATATGGCTGCCGGCGGCGGCGGCCATGGAATACCTTGCAGTTTTACACCCAGCACGCTAGTTCTCATGGCAGATGGGAAAACAAAGCCGATCGCAGACATTAACGTGGGCGATCATGTCGAAGCTGCCGACCCCGACACCGGACACCACCAAGGCCCCCATACCGTCACCGCCACCATCGTCAACCACGACTACGACCTGATCGATCTTGACGTCCGCCAAGCCGATGGCCGTGTAACCACCGTTCACACAACATCGAAGCATCCCTTCTGGGACGACACTCAGCACGCCTGGATTCCCGCAGGCCAGCTCACCCCGGGAGATTCCCTCAACACGGCCGCTGACCAGCACGTCGTTGTAGCAAGGGTCAAGGTCCACCCCGGCGACCGTGACATGTACAACCTGACAGTCGCCGAGCTCCACACGTACTATGTGCTCGCAGACGCCACACCGGTCCTCGTCCACAACTGCGACGAGTTCATAGACTTCGCGCATGGGACGACGACGGCACATGCGGAGAACATCGCGGCAAACGGTTTGAACTCCGCTGCAGCGAAGGCCGCTTCGAATGGCGGTAAAGTCGCCCAGCCTGGGAGGTTCTTCACTTACCGGGTCTCGGGAGGCGGCGACCCCAACCTGAGCACGGCCGCTCAATGGGGAGTCACAAGGAACGGCGGGGCCAGGGACGGTGCGTCGGTTGTCATCACTCGCATGTGTAAGTGCACCTACGATCGACTTGTCCAAGAAGGGCACATCACTACCCGGGTGACAGGCGAGGGTATGCCTGAAGAGACTATCTTCGGGCCAGGGGCTCTGTCCCACCTCGAGGTGCTTACCCACTTCCCCCTCTAGGAAGTTCATTCGGAAGGCGGATAGGAGATAATAATGAGCTTCGACTGGGCGAAGGCAGCGTCCATAAGAATGAACGTTGTGTCCTGGCCGCATTCCGACCATATCGGAGCGGGTCGTGAACGAGCGGCATGGGAACTTAGGACCCTCGATGAAGTTTCCACCCAAGAATTGATGAGAGGTGTAGATCTCCTATCTGTGCAGACTTCGGAAGCCGTTATGCAGGTCCGATTCAAGGCTTCCAGGCCCGCGAGTTTGACGATGATCTGCGAGTACGACAGTGCGCTTCCGGAGCCGATGCGCATCGGCGCTGCCTCTGTTACCTGGCGTTCCATCGACGAACGGATCGCCAGGCTCTGGTTGATCGGCTCGGTTCCCAGAGTCCGCTATCCGGAGTTCATGCGTCAAAGGCGCGACCTTCTCCACCCCCTCCCAGCAAACCTTCAGCTGCATTGGCTGGCCTTGTCCCTGGTGCGTCTTGAGCCGTTGATGGCCACGTTGGCGGGGCGAACGAGTGGCTTTCGAAGTCTGGCGGAAATGTTTTCGCGGGCAGGGGGCGAGCGTGACGTTCTGCTGGCTGTTGCGGACGCTATTTCTGGTATCGAATACGTTGCTGGCACGCCCTCGGCTGGCGGCATACCGTCTATGCCTAAAAGGGCCGATTTGGCAGGCTTGCTTCTTGAGGTCGGCACCCTGCTTGAAGATTCATTGAGTAGGCTAGACGTTAATTCCGTTGCAGCTTGTACGGAGCGAGTATTCGAGACTTTCTTCCTGTTTGATGATCAGTATGGCCAACAAGTGGGAAGTAGGCTCGCCAAACTGGAGGACCATGCGTGGTGGCGGGACGTTCGCCTGCTTAATGATCGGGGCGACGGCGCTCTTGCTGCAACGGCCATGGAGGCAATGTCCTGCGCTGAGATTGTCTACTCAACCTGTATTGAGGCCGACCTCAGAGGGCAGTGAGCCCTTTTCGTCCTCCTTCGCGGGTGTGAAGGACGTGAATGGCTTTAACGATATGATCTGCTCGTTTGAGGCAGCAGCGAGGCTTGCGCAGGATCTGCCGGCTCTTCAGTTGCGCATTCGCCCGCTCGCGCGGGGTGTGCTGGCAGAGGCGCGGCGTCGTAAAATGAGTACGGCTATCGCGTAATCCTTCGTGATTGCGAGTCAAGATCGAAGGAGAAGAAAGCGATGGCTGTGAACGACAGTGTGGACCCTGATGCGTGGTTTGCGAGGCAGATCGAGGTCGGGAATCCGGAATCTGTTGCGATCCATGGTGAAGACCGAGGATGTCCCGACGTTTGTAGTCATCGAAGAGACCAGCTTCCGCGATCCATGCGATTCCCCCGCCGGCACGCTTCCTCCTCGTCGCCAGGTCGTGTAGATAGGCAGGGACACTGTCGAGGCAATCCGCGTCGTGCCGACCTTGTCGTCGGTGGCGCGGAGCCGCTGAGCTCGGTGCTCCTGAAGCCAAAGAAACCCGTGCGCGCCTCACCGCCATTCTAGTATTCAGCCTTATTTCGTGATGTTTTAGCCAGCGTCGCCAGTAGTGGCTGTTGGGGGCGCGGGGTTGATGGTCGCGTCGGTGGGTTGACCAGGCCAGCGCGAACTCGAGAGCGCGTGCGGCGGGGGCGATCACGTGTGCCAGGAGACGGCGGACTTCTGCTGGTGTGAGGCGGACCAGGCCGCTTGGGCTTTTGGGGCATGTGCGGCGGTGACGGCGAGGTAGGCGTGGGCGAGCATCGCGAGGGTGATGTGGCGATGCCAGGCGTCGAACCGGCGGACCTGGTAGTGGTCCAGGCCGGTCTCGTTCTTGGCGGTCTGGAAGCTTTCCTCGATTGCCCAGCGGGCTCCCGTCACGCGGACGAGGTCGCGGGAATGCGGCAAGCTCTCGGAGGACGGACTGGAGGATTAGGGCTTTGTGGAAATCATACTCACACGGCTTATCGGATCCTTATGATGATCGCGGTCAGTGGTCTTCTTTGGCCCCATCTAAATTTGGAGACACAGATTAACGGTAGGACGGTGACCAGTGGATCGCTCAATGATCCGCATACTCCTATCGAGCTGTCAACGGTTCGACCCGGCGATTACTGGCCATAGGAATAACTGGAATCGCGATGCTACAAGTTTTGCGTGGAGACTCGACTACGGAGATGGAACTATCCGGAACTCGCTCGGAACTGCGGGCTCTTAGCCGCTCGTTGCGAAATGAGCAAGGAGGGTGCGGTTTTTTTGAGAATCGTGCACCCTTCCCATATAGTCGATCGCTGTCCGGGCTAGAATTCCGGGAGACGTCAGAGGATGTGGTCTGTATTGCGGCAGATGGTCCGTCCCTGAAGATTCACGGAGGAAGAATGGCGCTCGACCTCCTTGCTGAAAACATCGAAGGGTTCGCATCGGAAGCCGATCATTCGGACCATCTTCATATCGAATACTTTCCGGGACATGATTATCTGTCACAGGACTCGGAACCGTTAGTTATCGCAATCTATGGAGATTGAATGCGACTCATTTCAAAAAATAGGCGCTGTCTGTTTTTTTGGCTATGAGGAATTCGGGATATAGGGCTTCGTGGGACTTAAGTCTGGCGAAGTCCTACCCGCACATTAAGTGGCAGTCTGACGTATTGGACGCTCCCAATATCGATGCGCTTCTCGACAGGTGCGTTCCGAAAGTGCTACATGAGAAAATTTTTGGTGTCGGAATGCCCGTGAGACGCGACTCCAGCGCCTTGGATGCGCAGGCGTTGTTTCCTCATCGTGCGGTATTGCTTTCACCGTGCCGGAGTTGTGTTCCTCGCGGAGAAGGGGAGGCTGACGTAGATCCAGAGTGAGTTGAACGGGTTGGTATAGCAGGCCAGGTCTCGGATACCGCGGTACGGGTTGCGAGCCATTCCATGTGTTCGCGGGTGCTGACGCGTTGTAGCGCAGCGCGCCGTGTGAATGTTGTCGGGTGCCGCCGGAGCTCCAGCAGATTGATGTCCTGCCAGAGGGCTGGCCTCTCGGCGCCGTCCGCGGCGAGTAGTGCCGCCTCGCTCAGAGCCCATGAGGTACGGACCGTTGGCCGGTTCAATTCCTTGTAGTCCGTCAGCACGCCAGCCGCTTCCGTCGTCAGCAGCCGACTTCGTTTAATGGCTTGGGTGACGTCTCGTCGGTCTCGTCTGGCAACGACCGTCAGTGCTTCGAAGGCGTGGAGCGTCGCCTGGACGAGTGGCACCATGTCGGCCAGGGTCGGGGCGATCGCGTCGAGTGTCTTGAACGGTGCGGCGTCCTGAGAAGCCGGAGTCCAGAGTGGGTTGGCGTACAGGAGTCGGCCCAGGCCTACGGTCATTTGCGTGAGGTGTTGCTGACGAAGTGAGAGGTTGGCGGGTCTTGGCGCGAGGTATCCCTGCCAGGCTCGGCGTACCGCTTTCCACCCGGCGTGTGCCTGCTCCATGCCGTCGGTCGAACGCCGCAGAGCCTTGCTCACGTCCGATTTGAGGTCAGCCAGATCGCTAGCTCGGTGAGTGAGGTGGGTGAGGATCCTGGCGGAGATGTGCGTGATGATCGAGCAGGCGAGAGCCGTGCGTTGCCACTCCCATGGACCGGACTCACTCTCTCGGTGGCATAGGGCTCGGAGGGCCTCAGCGCTGGTCGTGATCCCCGCACGTAGCTCAGTTGGAGGTCTCGGTACCTGCCAGATCTGTGGTGGTGGCGCGACCGTGTGGTTCAGCGGGACGCCTCGTATCGTCGTCGGGCTGTTCCGTACGGGACTATCAGGTCGTTGAAGCGAGTCCAGCAGATGGCAGGCTGCTTGGATGTCGACCGCGTGGGCGAGGGCAGTGCGTTTCAGGATCGCTGAGACCGTCTGCGCGTGATCGATTATCGCGGTGAGGAGTTGGTCGTGGGCCTGGCGGTCGGCTAGGACGGCCACCCAGTCAGAACGAGGGCCGCTGTCGAGTAGTGGTAGATGGGTGGCCAGGAGATCTCCGGCGGCACCCCAGGCAGTCGCGGCCGCCGATAGGTGCAGCGGAACTGGGTGACGACCTGCGGCCGGAGACGGTTGCCAGCGGCCTAGCAGGTCGGAAGCGTGGCGGAGCTGAGCAGCGATTTCGTTCGCATTGGCGAAGTCCTGGGCGCAGCGGGCCAGGGCCCGGGTCAACCGTCGGCCAGCCTGGAAGGTCTCCGCCGAGACGGCGTGGCCGAGGTCGGCATGCGCATGCCGGGTTGCGATGTCCAGATGCTTTCGGGCGCCGTCGATGAAGTCGCCGAAGGTGGCGATCATGGTGCGAGCAGGTCCCTGATCTGGGCGGCGTGCGCCGCGGCGTTGAGCAGGGCAAGGCGCTGGTTCACATCGGTGTGATGCTCGGCGGCGGTTAGGAGCACTTCACAGAGCAGCCCGCCGAGACTGCTGATCTTCTCGAGCTCCGGTACGTCGACGGCTCGGTCGGCCGTAGGAATCACCGCGTTCGCACGAGGGCTGAGCGCGGCCAAGCCGTCGACGGCTTCCTGATGAAGGAGCGCGTACGAGGCATGCAACTCGGGAGGTCTCGTTTCCTCCGCCAACTCCATCGATGCGGCGATGACGGTGAACGCGTCTTTCGCAGCCTCGATGACACCAACCGCAGTGCTTTGGTGCTGTTTGAGGGTTTCGTAGGCGTCGGTGATCATTGCTGGTCCTCCTCAGGAAGGGCTCGCACAAGCGTGTCGTCGTGCGTGTCCGCGGAATGCAGGTCTGCTGGTGTCATCCACCACTCCAGAGGGGCGGGTTCAACCTCCACCTCCCGAGATTCGATGTGTTCTTCCTCGGTGCATTGGTAGAAGGGGCCGCGTGCTCCAAGGAGGACGGGTAGCTGGTGATCGAGGTGGTCGCGGTACCAGACGCCCATCCCGGTGCCGGCTTCCAGCCGCAGTGCTTCCCATGAGTGCCAGAGAGCGGTCAGGCGGGAGATGGCTTCGGCGTGCTTCCACCATTGGGCGCACCAGCGGAACTCGCCGCCGAGTGGGCGTCGGTAGATGAGGATGAAACGCTCGGTCACCCAGTCTTCGACGCATGAGTACACCGGTTCGGTCATCCTGCTGCTCCTTCGGTGATCAGGCGTTCGAGCCTTTCGCGGCATGCTTGGATCCGGTCGGCGTCCCGGCTGCCGTACCAGGGGAGCAGTGAGATCAGCGCAGGCCGACCGCCCGTGGCCAGAAGTAGCGCGCTCCCTGGTGATAGGGCGCGGATCGCCGCCGGTTCGAGGATGTCCTGCCGGCGGAGCGAGATCTGCTCGGAGGCGCGTCCGTCGGCGTACGAGACGGAACGCACAGGGACGTCATGCTGGCCGACGAGCGTGGCGAGGTCGCGTGCGAGGCGAGGGGAGTCGACGCCGGCGCCGATCACCTTGCGGGTCGCGGCGCCCCACATGGCGGCCATTCCGGCCTCGCCCCAGACCGTCACGCCCTGTTCGTAGGACTGCAGGATGGTCACCGGCACGATCCCGCGCGAGCCGAGGTGGCTGTATAGCTCGGGCAGGTCCGCGATTCGGCAGATATTGGCCGCCTCGTCCAGGCAAACGACCATCGGGGGATCGAGCCGTCCGCCCATCCGTTCGGCTCGCCGCTCCGCCGCCCGCATGGTGCAGTCGGTGAGCGCGGCGATCAGCGGGGAGGCCGCGGAGCGTGACTTGGACAACAGGTACAGGGTGTCGGTTCCGCAGGCGAAGCCGTACGGGTCGAAGACCGGCAGCGACGAAGGCGTAACCCACGCGATGATCGCCTCATCACGTAGTGCCTTGGTCGCGGTTCGGGCCGTTTGGTAGATGCCGTCGCGGGTCTCGACCGCCCCGTTCTGCGCGCCGCGAAGTGACGATGCGATCAATGAGAAGCCTGCCGCTTCCAGCAACTCGACTGGAGTAGGGACAGACGGCGTGTCCAGCCACTTGGCGACGTCACGCAACGTGCGACCCGAGGAAGCTGCCGCGAGGAACAGCGCACAGAGTAGGTCCTGAGCGGCCGGCCCCCATAGGTCCCGCTTCTGGCCGTCGTCGACGGTGAGCACGAAATGGCCCGCCAATCGGTGGGCGTCTTCCACTGTGGTCAGGTCTCGCAGCGGATCCCACCACCAGGCCTGCTGCTGGTAGGTGACGCACTGCGGATCGAACAGCCACACGGCACCGTCCGCGGCGCGCAATGACGCGGTCGCCGCCCACAGGTCGGCCTTGTTCGACGTCGCGATGACTGGCCCGGGTGCCGTCAGCACGTAGGGAATGCTCAGACAGGTGGTCTTCCCCGAGCGCGGCGCCATGAAGGCGAAGATCGTGTCCTCCCACGACGCGTACAAGGTGGGCCCGTCGTGCATGAGGATTCCCAGCGGGAGCCCGATGTCGCAGGGAGCCACTGATTCGCCCAAGGCGGGTCGCAACCCGCGCGCCTTCTGAGCAGCGACCTTCGGCATCAAAGACGCGAGCCCGGGATTGTCGGCGAGAGCCGCAACAGGATCCAGAGGGTCGAGAACCCGCCGTGCGATCAACCACCACACGGCCACGACCACGGCCAGCATCACGCTGAGGAGCAGTACCGCCGTCACAACGACCGCAGGCGTGGGCGTTCCCGGCCAGGCCGTAGCCGTACGGCCTTCGGCGACGTCGACAACGAAGTCAGTGCCGAAGTCGCTCACCCGGCCGCCGAACATGCGACTTGCCAACCACGCGCCTGCCCAGATGAGGGCGAAGACGGCGACCGCACCCCATCCGACCAGCAGCAGCACCCATCCACCGATCGAGCCATGAGGCGTGAAGCCCGCGCGTGGTCCCACGGCCCGGGTCATCGGATCGCCTGGTCGGTGTCGTAGAGCTCGTGCTCGATGCCGACGAGGGAGAGCTCGACCGGGATGCCGAGCCGGTCTCCGGTCTTGATGAGGTACTTGCCTCTACCTGGGTGCCGCGCACCTGGTAGCCAGGAATCGGGCGCCGACCAGGAGGCCACCAGCTCCTGCTCGGGTTTGGTGAGGCGGGTGATCTCGCTGACGCGGGCCAGCTCGCGCGGAGGCAGCCCGGCGAGCACAGTGATGGCGCTGCGATCGATGAAGCCACGCGCTTTGGCCCGGTCCTCCTCTGTCGGGAGCGCCTCGAGGTCGGCCAGTGAGTGGGTGATCATGATGGAGGCCATGCCCTTGGCCCGGTTGAGCCGGGTGAGGCTGTCGGCGTACTCGACCAGGCCGGGCGCTCCGCGTAGTGCTCGCCACAGCTCGTCCATCACGCCCAGGTAGGAGCGTCGCTCACCCGCGGTGCTGTCGACCATCGCGAAGCCGTACGCCCAGGTGCAGAGCATCGCTGCGGTGAGGAGTTTGTCGCTGCCCGCGCCGACGCTGGAGATGTCGACCGACACTGCTGGCGCGGTCAGGTCGATGGGCCGGGTGGTCGGCCCGTCGAAGACGCCCGCGAGCGAGCCCGTGCACAGCAGTTCGAGCGTGAAGACCAGGTCGCTGACGCGCTCGCGATATCGCTCGGGCCGGTCCGTGCGGGCGGCCGACCGCAGGGCTTCCGGTCCTTCTTCCAGTACGGCGAGCACGTCGGGGACAGTGGGCGTCGCCAGGCGCTCGTCGAGTAGATCGATGGCCCGGCCGAGGATCACCTCTTCGGCGTTGGAGATCGGCGCCTCGCGGACCAGCGTGCAGAGCGCCATCAGCAGGGAGAGCCGTCGGCCACGCAGCTCCCAGCGCATCCGTTCCGCCTCGGCCCCGTGGAGGTTTCGTGCGGCGCCGCCGAGCGGGCCGGAGTCCAGGGGGTTGATTCGGTCGAGGCCTCTGCCGACGCGGATCACTTGCCCCCCGACGTGCTCGACGAGCATGGTGTAGTCGGGCTTGGTGTCGCCGAGGATGATCGCGGTCGAGCCAGTCGCGATCGCCCCGATGATGAGCCGCTTGACCAGGGTGGATTTGCCGGTGCCGGGCTGGCCGAGGACGAACACCCCGGGATTGGTGACGAGACCGGCCCGGAGCCAGGCCAGCGGGTCGAGGCAGACGACCTCGCCGAAGAGTTGGTGGCGGCCGATTGGTGTGCCGATGGCGGGGGAGCCCGAGCCAGCGACGAACGGGAACAGCCCGCATGCCTGCGTGGTGGTCGCCTGGAACTCGGTTCCTGCCTCGACATGGACGGCACGTCCGCCGTACGGCTCCCGCCAACCCCGAGTTGGCGCGATGGATGAGGTCATTAGGACCTCCTCGTCAGCTCGGCCGGGCATACGCCACACGGCAGCGTGGTGGCAAACCCGGCGGACTGGCTGCCCCACAGGCGGCGCAGGCGGATACGCGACGCCTCGGCCGCGGCTTCTGTGGCCGCGACGGCGCGAGGCAAGTCGCTCGAGTCGGTCACCGTGGTGGTGACGTACATCGTCACCAGCGTCACCCCGGCGCCGGTTGCCTCCTCGGCTGCGGCCTGACGGGCGCGCGCCTGGTCGTAGGCGTCGCGGGCGGTTTCGTCCCGGCCGGTGCGGCGGCGGTAGTGCTCGCGGAACGCGGCGGCGTTCACTTCTTCCTCGAGCACGCGGTTCGCTTCGGTCGCCGGGAGCGGCCGGTATTGCACGCTCACCCGTTTGGGGAAGGGGCCCGGTGCGACCAGGCGGCTGAGCACATCAGCGGGGACGTTCTGGCGTGGCGCTTCATGCCAGGCCCAGCTGACGCTGGTGCCGCTGTCATGTTCGTAGTGGTCGGCGTGCTCCTGCGCGCCGACCGGGCCTGCGTCTGCCCAGTTGAGGTCGTCGGATCTGGTGGCGTCGCCTCGTGCCGCGGGGTCGAACGCGCCGCGAACGACTCTGGCCAGCTCCGTGGCGGTTGCCCGGCCGGTGACTGTTACGCCGCAGGCGCTCAGCGAGGAAGCCAGGCCGTCGAGGGCCCGGCCGAGTTCGGCGATCGCGGTCGGCATGTCGTCCAGTCCGCCGGGGGAGCGGGATGGGTCGAAGGTGACGCTGACGTGGGTGTTGACCTGGGCGGCGGTCCTCGGCGCCGTGCTCACGAGCTGGTTGATGAGCTGCACTGCCGCCTCGGGTGCCGCTGGAGAGAGTGCCTGGCCGATGGTGTCGGACAGCGCGGAGCCGGACTCGGGGGCGGTGTCGATGGTGACGGTGACCCAGCGGATCGTCGGCATGTGCCCGAGCGAGGCCAGCCAGCCACCCCAGTTGGCGACCCAGGCGTCGGCGTCGCTTCGTTCGGCGAGCCAGGTCGAGGCCGGTGACACGGTGAGCGTCGCAGTGAACAGTCCGGCCCGACGGTCCCAGACGATGCCGTACTGCCGACCGAAGCCATCCTCGGCTGACAACAGCCGGGTGGTGGCCAGCACGCCCGGAAGCTGGAACGCTCGCGGGTGAGCCACGATCACCCCTGCTCGGTAGTTCGTGTGACCGTGCGCTTTGCCGTACGACCAGCGGATTCGCCGGACCATGATGTGCGCGATCGGCACGCCACTTACACGTATGAGGACCAGCGCTCCGGCCAGGGCGGCAGGCGGCCCGGTGTAGATCGCCGCTCGCGGGTCGATTGAGACCGCCAGGACCAGAGCGGTGATCGAGCCCAGCGCGACGAAGGTCCCTGTCGTTCCCAGGCCGATCAAACCGAGACCACGTCGCCGGCGCCAACCGCCGTAGGTGCGTATCTCCGTCATCGCTGGCGGTCCTCTCGCATGGAGCCCGCTGCGGTGTTCGCTCCGCTGGCCAGGCCGCTGACCACGGCCGCTGCCGCGGCTCCCGCCGGCCCTGCGGCTGATCCAGCCTTTCCTGCGCCGGCCATGGCTGAGCCTGATGCGTTCGTTGTGGTCGGAGCTGCAGGGGAGGAGGCACCCGGAGGAACTGGCGAAGAAGCACTGGCTACTTTCCCTCCACCACCCAGTTGTCCGGACAGGAAGCTGGCATGGCTGCTCGCGCCGGCGGACCCCGATCCAGAGGTACGGAAAGCGCCGACCGCCATCGCGCCTGTGACGCTCGCACCGAGGATGCCGCCGCCGCTGCCAGCCGCCGCAAGCGAGCCCGTCGTCCAGGTGAAGAACTTCATCAGAACCGGCAGTGCGATCAGAGAAAGGAGCATCATCGCGAAACCCATGAGCGTCGTCCGTGGATCCTTGCCCTCGCCGATCATCGTGAACGTGGTCGCGTACACGGCGGCCGCGGCCGGTTTGTAGAAGATGAGAGCGAGCATCCAGCCGGTCAGCTTGCGGAACCAAGGCTTGGTGAGCGCGGTCATCGTGCCGGCAGCGGCGAGGGGGAGCAGCCCGGCGAGGACGACGAGCGCCGCCTCGCGGAAGAGCATGAGCACGGCCTGGATGGCGCCGACCAGGATCGCGATGATGCCGAGCACGATCACGACGCCAGGGGCGGCGGCGCTCAGGCTGAGAATCTCGGTCAGGCGCTTACCGAAGCCGCCCTGTGCCGACATGTCGAGCACCCAACTGGACCACGCATCGCCCGCTTTGACGAGCATCGAGGCGGTGAGCACCCCGATTGTCGAGGTCACCGCCATGATGACCAGGCCAGAGCCGACATCGACGAGCGGGCTCGCCTTGCGGGTCAGCGCCATCTTGCCGCCCGCGCTGATCAGGCCGAGTACGGCTACCGCTGCTGCGATCGGCAACGTCCATTGGTGAAGGCGATCGACGGCGGACTCACCTGCGATGTCGG
Source organism: Planotetraspora silvatica (assembly GCF_016863315.1). Taxonomy (GTDB): domain Bacteria; phylum Actinomycetota; class Actinomycetes; order Streptosporangiales; family Streptosporangiaceae; genus Planotetraspora; species Planotetraspora silvatica. Next base: position 66,188 of record NZ_BOOQ01000056.1, on the reverse strand, counting down.
GGGAGGGCACCTTCACCCACCAGGAGACGGTGTTACCGACCACCCAGGCCACGCCGTCCTGGATGGCCTTGGCGATCTCACCGAGCACGCCGCTGGCGGCGCCCTCGATCATCTTGCCCACGACATATCCGCTGACTGAGCAGGTGGGAGAGATCAGGCTGTCGCATGACATGGGGATCACCCTTCGAAGCGGGTGTAGCCGTCGAGAGACTTGAGCTCGGTGGCCGCGTTGCCCCAGTCACCACCGAGCGGCGCCACCACGCGCCAGTCGCCGTTCTGCCAGACGACTTGCACTCGAGTCGTGGCACGGACAGTGGTTCCTCGCGGGTCGGGCCCGGCGCTGACGATGTCCACGGTGGCCGCATCAGGGGTGTAGGTCTGCCAGCGGTAGGCCTCCTCGTCCACGAAAGCTTTGCCGAGCGGGCTGCCTGGAGGAAGTCCGGCCTCCTGCCTGCTCTCTTCGTATTGGGTGCGCGATTTTTCGAGAAGCTGGTCGGCGTCGGGGCCGGTCACCTGCTCGGTGATGGTCGGCTCGAACACCGCTGGGCCCCAGTGTGAGCTTGCCCGAACGGCGATGTGCAGCGCGGCGAGGAGAGCACCCTGTTGTGTGCGGGCGAAGCCTTCGGCTCGGTCGTTGTCGAGTGTCCGCGGGCCATCGGTGTTCGACAGCGGTAGCCGTATGCCGTGGAAGTCCTGCCACGTCAGCCGCGGCTGCGGTGCTGGTGGTGATGTCTGGGTTGCGCATCCGGCTACCAGGGCGAGCGCGAGAAGGGCGGCCCTCATCGCAGGAACATTCCGACGATGCCGGACGCTGTCGCGGCCAGGCTGAGCCCGCCGAGCACCCACGGGATGCCGGACGCTCCATCGGCCGCGAATGAGGAGCGGTTCTTCCGGCCGATGGCCATCTGTGCGCCGCAGATGAACAGGCCGGCGACACCGGCGACGATCACTCCCCACTTGGCCCAGGCGAGGATCGTATTGATCGGCTTGTCGAGCCCTGGCGGTGCGAGCGGTCGGGGATTCGGGACCGGAACCGCTTGGGCCATGTCGAGAACTGCGCTGATCAGCATTAGGTGCGCTCCCCGCTGTCGTCCCGTCTCGGACAATTGCATTACGTAGCGTGATCGTCACGCTACGTGGGTACGTTCCAGAGCGCAAGCAGTCTCAAACGGCTGCATCCAACTTCAAGCATTCACAAGGCGCGCTATCGCAGTCGCGTGGGGGAGACTTATCCAGGGGACCGCTGACTACAAGGAGTGACCGATGACCGAGCCACTCGGCCGTGACCCGGACGTGCTGACCACCAAGGAGCTCGCTTCCAAGCTAGGACTGTCTGCTCAGACTGTCCGGCGGATGGCGAACGCCGGTCAGATTCCGGCGCTGCGGACCGGCAAGGACTACCGGTACTCCTGGAGTGCGGTGCTCGACGTGCTGCGACAGCCCCATCCGATCGCGGGGGGCACGGAACATGAACAGACCAATCCGGGTGCCGGACGGCTTGCGACCCAGCACGCCCGGGAGCGGGCGCAGGAGCTCTGAGCCTGGCCGTTCCCGGTGACCACGCGGCTGATCGTGGCAGCCGTTTGCGTGGCGATCGGATTGCCACTCGGGCTGATCCTCGGGTTCACGGCAATGGGCGGTTCGTCGGGCTGCGGCCATGGCCGACCGGAGGGCATCCCGCCTGACTACCTGCGTCTCTATCGGCAGGCCGGGGATGCGTACGGCATCCCATGGGCGGTGCTGGCAGGGGTCGGAAAGGCCGAGAGCGACCACGGGCGCGGCGTCGCAGCGGGAATCCGCGCCGGTGCCAACGCCGCAGGTGCGATGGGGCCGATGCAGTTCCTCGGCTCGACCTGGCGGTCCTATGGCGTCGATGGCAATGGCGACGATCGAGTGGATGTCTATGACCCGGCTGACGCGATCCCGTCGGCGGCGCGATACCTGAAGGCGAGCGGTGCGCCAGCCGATCTGTATCGCGCGATCTGGCGGTACAACCATGCGGACTGGTACGTGCGCCGCGTGCTCGGGTTCGCCCGCGAATACTCCTCCGAGCCCTTGGGGGAGGAGTTCTGCTCGTTGCCCGTCGCATCCGGCGCTGTTGGCGAACGGGTCATCGCGTATGCGCGGATGCAGCTCGGGAAACCGTACGAGTGGGGTGCTGAGGGACCGGGCTCCTTCGACTGTTCAGGTCTGACGATGCGCGCGTTTCAGTCCGCGGGGATCGCGATTCCCCGTGTTGCCGCCGATCAGTGGCGTCAGGGACCTGCGGTCGCTCGCGGGCAGGAGCAGCCGGGCGACCTGGTCTTCATGCATCCCCACTCCAGCGGGCCCGGTCACGTCGGGCTGGTGGTCGAGCCCGGCCAGATGATTCACGCGCCGCGTACCGGCGACGTGGTCCGTTATGCGTCCTATTCCGCTCGTTCTGACGTGGTCGGGTTCACTCGGCCGGCTAGCTACCTGGAGAAGAGATGAAGGTCCTAACGCTGGCGGAGTTGCAGCACCTACCGGCCACCATCGACCTGCTTACGGCCGCTCGAGCTCTTGGCATCGGCAGGACGAAGGCTTATGAGCTGGCCAAGAAGGGCGACTTCCCGTGCCGCATCATCCGTGTGGGCGTGGCCTACTTGGTCCCAACGGCCGAGTTGCTGAAGCTACTCGGGATTGACCTGCCGATGTCGACCTCGTTGTAGCGCGGTAAGCGCCCGCTGCCGCGACCGTGCGCCGGTTTGTATCCGGGCGAGGGCCGACGACGCGCGCCGAGGCTCCATGGTGGAACGTGGCCGGGTCAGGCACCGCGGCGGGCGCGTGCGACGACCTCGTCCTCCTGCAGAGGCCCGGCGTGGTGGCTGAGGCATATCGGTACCTGGATCTTGCTGAATGCGGTTCCCTCGCCAGCGGCATAGAAGGTGCCGAGCGGGAGACCGCCGAGATTGTCGAGGAATGCGTTGCGTGACTGTGCCATGGTCTGAGCCGCGTTGATCTGAACGGTTACGGTCAGCCTGCCGATGAACTGGTTCGCCGTATTGCCCACCGCTTGGTGATTGATTCCCTTGGGTGCCTGCGAGGCGAGGACTATGCCGAGTCCGTACTTGCGTATCTGACGGATGAGCTCGACCGTGCTCTCTGTACTCGGGTTCGGCCCGCCGGACGGCACGAAGTTCTGAGCCTCGTCCATGATCAGCAGACCGCCCAGGGGACGCTCCCCGGTGGGATGCGCCTTGAACCAGGAAAGAGAGCGGCTTGTAGCCGGCTGACGAATCGGGCCGGTCCCTCACCGGACAGGCCGACGAAGCTGATCACCGAGATTCGGGCGGACTTTCCTGGCGACGGGGTCAATAGGAGACCAGGATCGGCGGGTGCTCCAGACTCCCCAAAAAGTGGATCCGTCTCCGTCGCAGCCTCCAGCGTGTCCGACATCTGAACGGCGAAGCGCACGCTCGCCCTGTTGCGACCGCCGGGTATCGAGACGCTCCAGCGCTACTGGCGCACCATCGCCATGTACGGCAAGGGCACCTGGCCGCTGGAGGACTTCGCTGGAAGACCACCAAGTCGACCCGACGGGCAAGACGGCGAGCGGTGGGGCGCCGATCTGTCGCCGGTGGATCCGGTAGGGCTGGCGAGGTCAACGGTACGTTGACCGGTGGCCTGGGTGTCAGTTGCTGCCGGTGAGTGCCGGGTGCTTGTCGCCGCGCGGCGCCTTCGGAGGCTTGTGGGTCGCGTTGGGCATGTCCAGCCGCGTTGAGTCCAGGCCGGCCATCCGCGCCCGGGTGCACATGCCGATGTCCCCGGTCAGCAGGTGCACACTGCGTCCGGCGAGCGCCTGAAACGCCACCGCCCGCGCGATGATCTCGTCGTCGGTGCGGACCATCCGGATGTGACCGGCCGGGTCGGGCCACAGGTCCATGGTAATCGCGCCGCGCGGGAAGGCCGGGTTTTCCGGGGCGGTGCCGCGGCGGCGGACGACTCCGTTGGGCAGAAGGCTGTCCAACTGCTTGATAGTCTCGCGGGCGTTGGTGCTGGCACCGCCCTGGCCGCGGTCCTTCTGCCGGTCCAGTTCGTCCAGCACCGCGAGCGGGAGGATCAGGTGGACGTCGTGGGACGGCAGGACGTTGATGTCTGCGCTCACCTCCCACGCGTTCAGGCGGGACGGGTGGTGGCAGTAGACGCTGGAGTCCGCGATGACGAAATGGCCCGGCCGGTCGAGCGAGTCGAGCAGATCCGACCACTTCCTCAGCGTTGCGGATGCCGCTTCCAGGCTGCGGATGTGCTCGGCAACCTCCAGTTCGATCATGTTGCGGATCGGAAGGGTGTCCGGGCCGCTCACAGGCAGCCAGGCCGGGCCAGTCCGCGGGTTCGGGTTCTTCCTCACCGCGATCGGTGCCTCGGTGATCTGCATCGACAGCACGGTTATGTACCGCGGTGTCGTGACCAGTCGGTCAAGGTCGGCGTTGCTGATCTGACCGCGCAGTTTGGCGCGGGTCTTGTTGACCCATTTGAGGTAGGCGAGGCGCATTTCCCGCCCTGCCCCGTCCGTGCTGAGGAGGTCGCCGGCCTCCGCGGCTACCTCGTTCAGCGTCTCGACAACCTTGTTGCGGTTCGCGCCTGGTTCAAGAGTGATCAGCATGGGATTCAGGGTGCACGGCTCAGGGCGCCGTCACCACCGGTTTCCTTCGGTCTGACGGAGACGGGCGCCTGACGGGCTTACCCGGCGGGGAGCCATCGGGACCTCTCTCCCGTGAGCGTCGTGCGCTGCATCTTGGCGGCGGCGCCCGGCGACATCGCAGCAAGCAGGGCGCGGGCGGACGTGGGGCGACCTCGTCGCCGGCGACGTCCTGGTGCTCAACGGCGTGCGCGACGAGCTCGCACAAGAGGCCTGGGAAATCCTGCGCCCGCTGCCCAACCACACGCCCGGCCGCATCACGTACCACGTCGCCGTGTTCGACGGCATCGAACTGCGCGAGCGTACCCGCTACAGCGCACCGGCCGACGCCACCCTCGCCGACGTGTTCCCCGACCGCCCCGACCTGTTCGTCGAGCCCTACGCCGGCCGCGCCGCCTCCTGACCGGCACCGAAAGGCCCGCCCCATGAACGCCACCGCGACCGCCGGCCCGTCGACCAGGCCGGCCGCGGCCTACCTCGACCTCGCCCGCCGCACCGTCGAGACGATCACACGCCGGATCACGGCGATCGCCGAGACCCTCGAGGCCGCCGGCGCCGACCGCGACCGCGCCATCACCGCGGCGACCGCGCACGTGCTCGCCACCATGGCGACCGAGCCCCCGTCGGCGTTCGGCGCCTACGTCCGCGCCGCGGCCCTGCTCGAGCTCGAGGTCGGCGCGTGAGCGGCTACCAGGTCGCCGGCGAGGCCGCGGCCGAGGCCGTGACGTTCGATCAGGTCGAGGTCGGCGACACCCTCACGTTCCTCACCGCCGACAACGGGTACGGCGGCACCGGCACGCCCCGGAGGCGGCCCGGCGTCGTCACCCGCAAGACCGACCACGTCGTCGACCTGAACGTCGGGGGAGGCCTGCCCGTGTTCGAGCGCGGCAAGGGTCGCCCCCGCGGGGCCGGCGCCCGCCTACGCCGCGCCGACTGGTCGAGTCACGGCGTGCACCGAATCGCCACCTGAGCCGCCGCTGGCGTCGTACGGTGCGGGAACCCTCACGCACTGTCCCTCTGTAACGTTCCACAACAAAAGGAGCACCCCCTATGCAGCGCACCCTGCTCGCCGTCACCGCGGCGGCATCCGTCCTCACCGCCTGCAGTTCGGCCGCAGGCGAGGGCACGCCGCCAGTGCAGCCACCGGACGCACTCGCAGCGCAGGCCGAACCGACACCGCCGGCCGAGCAGACGGCCACGCCGCAGGCCTCGGCCCCCTACGGCGTGACGTACACCGACCTCGTCGGCGCCGTGCTCGCCAAGATCGACCCCGCGTCGGTGGAGATCACCACGTGCCGCATGTACAGGGAGACGTACGGCGACATCGCCGACCCCGACACGCAGTTCGACGTCGTGATGCGGGTCAAGAACGCGACGCAGATCAACGGGTCGATGTTCGTCGCCCTGCAGTACCAGAACACCGCAGGTGACGCGATCATGGGCGGCGACGCGAGTGCCGACCACATCGCCCCCGGGCAGACGGCCAAGCTGAAAGATTGGGGCCAGATCGAGGACCCGAAGGATTTCCCCGGCAACAAGATCAAATGCGTCATTGTCGACGCGTACGTCTCGCCGCCGGCGAGCTGACCGGCCGGCGGCATTCGTCTGCGACGCCGCCGGCCCCGCCCCTGCGCTGTGCCCCCGCCGTCAGGTAGCGGCGGATCCCGGCCCGGATCCTTTCGCGAGGATCCGGGCCGTTCGCGCTAGACAGGTCGATCTCGTAGGTGACGCCAGCGAAGAGGTACATTAGCTGTGTGAGAAAGGCGGGCCCCCGTGTCTGCCCGGCAGGCACAAGACACGAGGACCCTGTGTCGGCGGTCCTGCGGGACTCACCTCATCGTGAGCCCGCCAGGGCCGTCATGACCCTTTTGTGAGCCACTCCAGCAACACTCTCGCCAGCTCAGCCGCGAACCGAGCTGCGACGAGCAGCCACAGCGGCTCGTCGGCGTCTGCCCGCTTGTCGCCCACTTGGCGCCTACCGTGCATATGCCTAACCTCCCTTCCGGTCCTTCGGCGGACCTAGGTGCGGCCGAAAGTCCGGAGAGATCTGGCTATAACGGTATGCCGGACACCGCAGGTATGGCGTGAGGGGTAAGGGCATTAGGAACCAACCGACTTATGTGATCGACTGTGCGGGCGCATAGCGGTTCGCCGGCGCGCCGGCCGGCCTCGTCGACCAGGCCGGCCCCACCCAGGACCTCAGGTGAGCCGTAGGGTTTGAGGCTGTCCACGAGGCGGGAGATGTGCCCGACGCAGCGCGCGGAGTCGACTTGACCGGCCAATGCGTCCAGAAATCGGTGACCCACAACTGGTTCGGCCCACCCCTGGCGAACAGCCGATCGACCATGTCGGTCGCGGTCGGCACCTGCGGAATCGGGCGCCGGCGGTGGTTGCCGGGCAGGCCCTTGATGCCGGCACGATGCATCAGCATGGCGACCGCGCCGTATCCGACCGCGATTCCGCGGCCGAGGGTGAGTTCGGCGTGGACCCGGCGGCGCCGTAGACGCATCGAGAGGCCGTGTGGACCTCGCGGATCATGTCGGTGAGCCAGGCATGCCGTAGCGCCCTGGCTGAGAGCGGACGAGTCCGCCAGGCGTAGAAGCCCGACTCCGAGACCCCCATCACCCGGCAGCAGACCTGAACCGGGAACCCTTCGCCGGCCATCACCGCGATGGCCTCGAACCGCCTTTGGGGGATACCACCTCTCGCAACAGCTCACTGGCCCGCCGGGCCACCGCCAGTTCGGCTTCAAGCTCCGAAATCCGTCGCCGGGCGGCGACCAGTTCGACCTGAACTGAAGACGTAATGCCGGGCTCGAGCCCTGCGTCGATGCGGTCCTGCTTGTGCCAGTTGTAGATCGTCTGGTCGCTGATCTGCAGGTCCGCGGCCACCTGCTGAACGGTCAGGCCACCCTTGAGCAGGTCCAGGACCTTGCGAGGGAACGGCTATCGCCCACACTCCTCTGACCACGGTTGTCGCTATCTGAGCAGGGTGATTGGTCCGCCTGAAAAGCGGACGGTCGGTTCCTTCTTGATTCTGTGCAGGCCCGTGGGGCTGGGCAGGAGTCGCCCGCGCTTTCATGTCCTTGTACGGGAAGACAGAGCCCTCTCCGTTGGCGCGCTTGCCCATTAGGCAGCCCCCTCACAGAGCTGGGTCACGTAGGCGTCCAGGGCGAGGGCCGGGATGCGTCGACAGCGGACGTTCACGACTACCGAGGGGAGTTCGCCCGAGCGGATCAGGCAGTAGACGGTCCAACGGCTGACCTTGAGCGCGGCCATACCTTCAGGGACGGTGAGCAGCTCAGAGGTCATGAGAACCTCCAGTGCCGGATAGCTGCGCCCAGTGGTGATTTTGTCGTGACGAGCGTGTTCCTGGCGTTCGGCCCGGATATCGCCGAGGGTTGTGGAGTAGCGGCGGCTCCGCGTGGAGAAGTGGCCGCGGAATCCGAGCATGTGCGCACACTGAGTCAGCCGCAGATCGGCCAGCTTGTCGAGCGCGAGGCGGAGGCATTCGGCGATGAGCCAGGAGACGACCGCTTATCCAGGCGGTGGTTGAGAGCTACAGATCCCAGGCAAATACCCCCACATCTCCACTAAACTTCCTCCAACAGTCGCGAGTCGCAGGAGGGTCGTGTGAGCCAAACCGAGGATGGCTCGCCTCCCGCCCAGGCACCCATTGACGAACTACATATGTTCTATCGGGTGTCATCCCTCCTCTCCGAGGATCAACCAGTCATAGTGCCGCCAGAATGCGCGATTCCTGACGCGCTCAAGATCATGCGAGAGCGCGGTTACAACCAGTTGCCAGTCGTGGCGGGCAACGAAGTGCTAGGGCTCTTCTCGTACCGATCCTTCACTGATCGTCTCCTTGGTAGCCGCTGGGTGCTTGAGAAGACGAGGACCGCTGAAACACTGGTGGTCGATGATTTTATAGAGCCAGCGATCTTCGTGAGAGCCGGGGACCCTATCGACACGCTGTTCGCACCCCTGGAAGACGCTGACGTCGTCCTGGTCGGCGAGCCTGACCGCCTGCAAGGGATCGTGACGAGCAGTGACGTTATCTCTTACCTGTACCGTGCAGCCAGTCCATATATGCTGCTCAAGGAGACAGAGACTGGGCTTCGATCGCTGATTGGAGCAGCAGTCACTCCGGAGCAACTTGCAGAGTGCGCTCGTAACAGTCTCGGTGGCATCTACAAGGGCCGCGAAGATCACCTCCCGATTAGCCTGGACCAGATGACGTTCGATGAGCAGGTGACGATCGTGGCCAATAGCAAGAATTGGCCGCTGTTCTCGGGGCTGATGGGCACGAATCGCGAGATGTTCAATTACGAAATCAGACCTGTCGGATCCCTCAGGAATGATGCGTTCCACTTCAGGCGCGAGCTCGACGAAGAAGATCTCCGCAAGTTAGCAACTGCCCGGTCATGGGTACTACGTAAGCTTCGCAGAAAGGCGGGTCAACGGCGATGAGCTCCGACGACCTGGACAATATCCAAAGCTCCCACGCGAAGCTATATCGGCCAGTCATTAACGCCATCGCGGGCCTTGGCCTAGGGGAATGCGCGATCCTGTATGCCCCAGTCGGCAGCGGGAAGAGTCGGACACTTGCTAGCTCAATCATTGCCTTTCTGGAGGAAAATCCCCGAGCCACCATCCTGTTCGTAACGGACACACCCTTTGTCACTCAGCAGGCGCGCTTGCTCGGCGAATATAAGGTCGCAGCAACAATGTTGCGAGATCGGCGTGAGTTGCGGAACTGGATGTACCATTCCTCCTTCGATAAGGGTGGCGTCCTAATCATTGCCAATAACCTACTTCGGACGTCACTCCTGGGGGCTCTTCAAGGACGAGAGTTCGACCTCGCGATCATAGACAGTTTCTTGCCGTATCGCGATAAGAGAGAGTTTGTTCTTCTAACGAGAGCGCCGCGTCTCGTTCTAGTAACTCAGATACACCAGTCCGACCCCGCGAAAGTGCTGCCCGAATACTTCAATGTGCGCCATTTGTTGAACATCCCCAGTGTGGCAGATGAAGAGGGTGGCACGCTTATCCAGCGCACGCTCCTTCTTTATCAAATTTCAGAGCCGGAGCGGAAACTTATTACAGAAGGCTTCCAGTACTTCAGCAGGCTGCGCGGGGAACCAATGCCTACGGTGCGTCGTGCAGCAGAGTCTAGTCGGGCCGCTTTCAGCGCTGCGCTATTGGCCTCACAGTATCGACGTGTGGCGCCAGGAGCGCACCGCATTCTCGACCGTCCGCGACCTATGACTATCGATGAGCCGGCAGGTAGCGTTGCATTTGAGGCTCTCGAGCAGAGGGGGGCGGAGGAGGAGTCTCTGGTCCCCGCATGGGGAATTTCTCCGCCTGCACCAGAAGATCAAGTTGATGTGCTGCTGGATCGATTTGATGATCTCGAAGATGACAATAAGCTCGCGGTGACGCTGACCTTCGTAGGGCGAGAAATAAGAGATGGACGTCGAATTGTAATCTCGACTCAGGATTCAGCTACAGCCGATTACGTTCGAGAATATCTAGACACAAATCTGCCCGACGTCGACATCGACACTCCTCGTCGAAATGGCGACTCAGCTACAGATACATATCTCGCATCCAGTCAGTCGGAAGTTATCGTCATCACAGATAGCGATCTGGCTTATTTGGCCGAGGCGCCAACTGGCTATGTCCACCTGTGGTTCGATCCACCTTCTTCAAATTTGCATGGGCAAAGACGGTTGGAGTTTGTCGGGGTCGGCGGAGGAGTGGTGTATGCGCTTATGGCCCGCCCGCCATTTTTGAACGAGGCGCAAGATTTTGCTCCTTTCGGCTTCGTGGATGCCGCGACAACCGGGGAAACCGATGATGGTGCATTAGGCTGATTATGTATGGCCCATTCCACCCCCTGGTCACCGAAGGCCAGAGGGCGCTCCGATGCAGGAGAGCGCTCTGGTAGGGGGAGGACTCTCAGGCGGAATTCTTGACGGCGTTGGCGAAGATGTCAGCGGCGCTGGCCATCTGCTCATTGATCACATGGGCGTACACGCGGAGTGTGATCGCTGGGTCTGCGTGACCGAGTCGGGCCGCGACGACGTGGACGGGAACGCCGGCCAGGAGGAGCGTGGTCGCGTGTAGGTGCCGCAGATCGTGTAGTCGGGCGTGGGGGAGTGGCTTCTTTGGCTTGGGGCCGTTCTTCGGATTGTTGAGGGCCGCGATCAGGTTGGGCACCAGGGATGTGACCGTTGTGGGATAGATCGGCTCACCCCAGCCGGTGGTGAACACGTAGTCATCGGTCCCTTTCCACGTTGGGCCGAGGCAGAGGCGCTGTTCCTGCTGGTGTTTCCGGTGCTCCCGGAGGGCGTCGGCCGTGTCCTTGTCGAGGCTGACCACACGGGATTTGCCGCTTTTGGTCGTTCCCTCGATCCGCTGACCCTCGATCACCGCGGTGGTGCCCGTGATCCGGATCTCCGGGGCGTCGAGGTCGACCACGGACCACCGCAGGTTGAGCAGCTTCCTGTGCTCGGGCCTGGCGGCCCTGCGCTCCGGGTCGGCTTGCCATCGGCTGACTCTGGCCGATCGCCGATCTTGCTAACGCTGGTGCTAATCCGAAAATCAGACATTTGCCGGGCACGCGGCAGCGAACTTCATGTGTTGATGTGCAGCAGGGTCGTGCCGGGCGTAGTAGTCAGGCGGCGGTGGGGCACGCTCGACGTGATCCGCGAGTTCAGCCCCGTCCTCGGGGCCAACGGCGGAGGTGCAATCGTGAATGTCCTGTCGGCGCTGTCGTGGTTCGCCGGCCCGGGCACCGGCTCGTACTCCGCTGCCAAGGCAGTGACGGCGGCAAATGGTCTGATCGGCCGCGACAGTGGTTGACCTACACGTTGGACGAGCGTCGCGGGGCGGATGTTCCCCCGCGGTCGGTGCGTGACGACCCTCGAGACGACCTTGAAGACCTGGGCGATGGAAGGAACAATCCGTGCCGGGCGAGCCGTCCCCCTGAGACGAGCGGCCCGCGAGGAGGCTGGTGTGGAGGAAGCGACATATGGCTTGTGCCATCGTGTCCGCAGCATGTGCGCGGAGGCGTTGACGGCACTGCGGCCCGGCCCCTTCGCGGACGCGGTCGGTTCTGTGGCAGAACGGCTCGCCGACGACACCCTCGTGGTCGCCGTCGGGGGACGGCTGAACGCCGGAAAGTCGACACTGGTCAACGCCCTGCTCGGTCAGCGCCTCGCGCCCACCGGCGGAACCGAGACGACCTTGGTCTCCGCGTGGTTCAGGAGCTACCACATGAACCGCGTATGGGTGCATTTCAAGGATGGCCGCCCTCCCGCATCGATCCCGTCTCGCGTGGGTGGCGGCGTTCCGCAGTCGCTGCCGTACGACCACTCCGAGGTCAGCCACCTCGTCGTCGAGGCGGCCAACAAATCGATCGACCGAGCCTTCACCCTGATGGATACGCCGGGCAGGGACGCCGTGAGCGCTCTTGACGACTACTCGATGGCATCGATCCGCAAGGCCGACGCGCTCATCCTCGCCATGCCCCAGCCGGGCGAGGGCGATGCGGCTGCGCTCAGGGAGTTCCAGGAGACGATGCGCGGGTCGCGCTTGTCGGCGGCGAACGTGCTGGGCGTGCTCACCAGGATCGACCAGATTTCCGAGGGCACCGACCTGGAGGAGGTGCGGCGAGAGGCGGACAAGGTCGCGGGCCGTTCCGCCGGCCGGATGACCGGTTTGGTGGCCGAGGTGATCCCGGTTGCCACGAAGCTGGCGGAGACCTCCCGCTCCGAGCGGCTGACCGAGCAGCACCGGCACGCGCTGGGCGTCCTCGCTGCCGCGGACCGCGACACGCTCGAGGAAATGCTCTTCGATCACGAGGATTTCCTGTCGGTGGCCCCGGACACCGTCCCGGTCGACACCGGGATGCGTCAGGAGCTGCTCGATCTGCTCGCCATCTATGGGATCCGGCAGGCGGTCGACGCGATCGACTGCGGCGCCCGGGACCTGTCGGCGCTCCGCGACGCGCTGTGTGAGAGATCGGGCATCAACCGGCTGCTGGAGCGTGTTCAGCAACGGCTCGTCACGCGCGCCGACCCGCTGCGCGTCGACGCCGCCATGGCCCCGCTCTGGAGGGCGGTTGAGCTCGCCGGTCCGGCCGAGCAAGAGGTCGCGGGTCGCCTGCGCGGCCTGTTGCGGGAGCTCGCGCGGCACCCCGCCATGCGCTGGGTGGAGCTGGCGGAGGCCGCCCAGGCGCAGGCGGACGGAGTGTTGCCGGTGCCCGACCAGAACTCCGGTCAGCTGCACATGCTGATGGCGGGTGTGACGGACGCCCAGCGCGTCGGGCTGCCTGAGGACGCTTCGCCGGAGGAACTGCGGAGGCGGATCGGCGAACTCGTCGGCGAATGGAAGATGCTGGAGGCTTCGCTTCCGCGAAGGGCCAGGCTGCACACCACGGTGGTACGCGAGATGTTCGAGGCGCTTTACTTCTCCCTCTTGTAAGGAACGTTCCTCCCCGGCGCGTCGTCTAAGGGGTGATCATCGGCAGAAGGAGAAATGGTTCAGATGTCCCGGCATCCACTCGCAGACGAGGTCATCTTGGCAGTGGCGGCTGTCGCCGACACGGCCCGGGAAGTGGGAGACACCGACAGCGCGACGATTCTCGCTCAGGAATGCACCCTGGCGCTGATGCCAGGTTCAACGGTCGTCGTGGTCGGCGAGAAGAACCGAGGGAAGAGTTCGCTGATCAACGCCCTGGTGGGGCGCCGACAGCTCCTGCCCATCGATACGGACATCTCCACCCGGGTACACGTCGCGGTGTCCTACGCCGACGAGGACCAGGCCGTCGTGTACGGCAGCGCCTTTGAGGACGGCAAGAAAGAGATCAAGCCGGCCGAGCTACCGGAGTACGTCGACGAGACCGCCGCGGTCGACCCGAAGACGGGGGAGGACCGGCATCCGGGCGTGGAGCGGGTCGAGCTGGGCGTGGCGTCGCCTCTGCTGTCCGAAGGGCTGGTGCTGATGGACACGCCCGGCGTGGGCGGGCTCATCGCCGGGCACAGCGACATCACGCTCGCCACACTCAACCGTGCCGACGCGCTGCTCTTCGTGGTGAACGGCGCCGGCGAGCTGCACGCATCGGAACTCGCGTTCCTGGACCGCGCGACCGAGCGCATTCAGACGGTCCTGTTCGTTCTGACCGGGATCGACAAAGCTCACGACGGGTGGCGAGCCGCGCTCGAGGAGAACCACCGCCTGCTGCGCGTGCGCGGGTCGCGGTTCGCGACGGCGCCGTGGTACGCGGTGAGCAGCCGCTACAAGCAGGAAGCCGACCGAGCCGCAGAGCAGGGCCGGGAGGCACGCGCGGCAGACCTGATGGAGCGCAGCGGGTTCGCGCCGCTGCTGGCCGAGCTGCGTGACAACGTGGTGCTCCGCATCACGTCGGATCGGCTGAAGGCGGTGCTCGGCACCGCCGACACCGTCATCACCACGCTCGACCAGCAACTGGAGCTGCGCCTGCGCTCGCTGGAGCTCGACCCCGGGCTGGCCGCCTCGGTGCGTGCACGCCAGGCCGAGCTGGCCGAGCTGCGGGGCAAAGGCGCCAAGTGGCGAACAGAACTGAGCGCGGGTTTCCGCCGGCTGGAGTCTACGCTCCGGCGCGAACTGGACGAGGGGCTTCGGCGGCTCGGCGACCAGGCCCGGCAGGCGATCGACTCAGGTGGCCGGGAAGCACTCAAAGAGGTGCCGCGCAGCCTGGCCGACGGGATCCGCGGCCTCGTCCTCGACTTGCAGAACACCGTCCACTCGGGCACCGAGAAGCTCGTCGGAGAGCTCGGCGACGGCTTTGGCGTCCACGGTGTCCACGTCCCGCGGGTGGGGATCCTGCTTGACCAGTGGGACAAGGCCGTGCGCCAGGAGGCAGGTCTCGGAGAGCCCGTCGACTGGCCCGGGCCGGTCGACGGAGCCGCCCGAGGGACTCTGTCGGTGGAACAGATCAAGGAGATGCTCATCAAAATCGGCTCCGCCGCCGGTGCTGTCGGCGGCGGCCTCCTCAAACGCGCCGGCGACGGGGTTCTGAAGATGTCCAAGTACGGCAAGCTCGGCCTCGGACTGGGCGTCGTCGTCGTCGCCGCCGTCGGCGCGGGGGCCGCGGCGTGGGCCTTCGGCCGGGGCGCCAAGACGAAGGAGGAACTGCGCCGGCTGACCGACGACAAGCTGCGCCAGGTCCGTGAGACGCTGCCTCCCGCGCTCCAGGAGACATTGCGAGAGGTTGTTGCGGAGGTGGAGGCGGCCATCATGGAACGGATCTCCGTCCGGCAGGCCGAGCTGGAGGAAGCGCTGGCGAGATCCGAGCGCGACCGCAAGATCGCTGAAATCGAACGCGAGGCCCCGCGTGCCGAGGTCACGGCACAGCGGGAACGCCTCGCCCGTCGTCGCGCCGAGCTCAGCGACCTCCGTCGCCGGTTCACCACGGACGGGGTGTGACGCGATGAGCACCTGGACCCTCGCCATCGACTTCGGCACCTCCTTCACTGGTTGGCCCGGTCGGTGGGGACGGTGAAACATTCCAGGCTCGGGGGCCGTCCAACATGTGAACTCATCGGCTGCCGTCGGTCAGGAGGCTCGCGGTCGACTCCTTGTCGGACGACTATCACTACGACAGCGGCGGGGCGGGGATCGGCCCGAATGCCGGGTACGGTTACCCACCCGTCGCCGTGCCGGCGCGGTCATGGGAGACCCGGCGCGGTCAGAGGGGTGGTGGCATCAGCAGGCGCGGCCCGACACCTGCGGGATCGTCACCCAGGAGTTCGTCCTGGACGAGCTCACCGGCGTCGACCACACCGAGGCGGAGCTGACCGAGGTCGCCATGCGGAACGGCTGGTACCAGCCCGGTGGCGGCACGCCGATGACCGACGTCGGCAACCTTCTGCAGGCGTACGGCATGCCGGTCGACCGCACTTACGGGGCGACCTTCGGAGACCCGGAGGCCGCGCTGTGCCGGGGCGATGCGATGACCGCCGGGGTCGACTCGTCCGACATCTGGCACACAGACGACCCGGCGGGCCAGGAGAACATCGCTGACCATGCGGTCGAGGTGATCGGCATCGACTACTCGACTCCGGACGGCCCCGAGGTGGTCCTTAACGATCCCGGTGCCCGAACGGCGCCGGCGAGCACGTCCCCTGGTCAGAGTTCGCGGAGGTGTGGTCCGCCTCGGACGACTACATGGGTGGTTGCGGGGGACCACTTCTCCTGGTGACAACTGACAACAAGGCTATTGCCGGTCCGTAACCCATGTCCCGGTCCGATGGCCGTTGTCGTGTCTGCGATCAGGCGTCGGGTTCCATGCCGTTGTTGTCGTGGATGTAGTCGTCCATGGACAGGTATGCGGTGTGGTCGGCCGCCTCGATCACGTCGTCGGGCGTGTAGTGGCCGTCGTCCCAGGTCTCGGACATGCTGTCTCCCATCTGTGTGTTGGGGTCACCGGCGCTGAGCCGGCTGTCGTGGATCATCCCTTGCCGGGTCTCCTCGGGGATGGACTCGACCGGGGCGGACCCGATCGCCGCCCGGAGGGCGTCGAGGTCGTCCGGCCCGATCGCTTGATCGGGTTCGGTGTCGGGAACTGCGGCATCGGCCACCAGCCGTCGTCGTCGGACTCGGTCATACCGAAGCCAGGCCGGCGGCCAGCGCGGCGCACCGTTCACGCAGACGGGCCAGCGTGTCCACGCACTTGATGAGCGCCCGCTTCTTCGCCACCTCATCGTCTGCGGCCGCGGCCATGCGCTCGTACTCGGACAGGACCTCCTGTACGGCACGAACACGGTGATGGCGCTCACACCCTTGCGAAGCCGGGCGTCCAGGTCCAGCCACATGGTCTCGACCGACGCATTGAGCTCCCGCGGGAAGCCGCGGAGCTCCTCCGGGGTTCCGGCCGCGATTTTGTTGCCAGCTTCCGTGATCAGATCGTTGCGCAGCTGCCCGAAGCGGTGGAGGAGGTCCCGTTCCAGATCCCCCATTTCGGTCTGCAGACGCGTCCGCCACGACGCGTTGGTGCTCTGCACCCGCTTGAGCCGGTCACTCCGCTTCGCCACCGCCCGTGCCAGCTCGGGATCTCCCTGAAGCGATTCCAGCAGTGCGACCTGCGCCGCGTGGATGTCCTCGACCGTTGTCGTGGCCACCTGGACGCGTTCCCGCTGCGTACGGCCTCCGCGCGGACGATCACCCGTTCGCGTAGCCCGTCGAGGAGGCTCCACCCGCCGCTGCTCGCCCTGCGGTCAGCGGCGATGTCCGGCCGCCCGTCGGCTTCGGCTTCGGCTTCGACGGACTCCTCGTACCGCAGCGCGGTGACCGGATGCCAGGCGGCGTTCGCGAAGCGCGGAGCATGCCGGGCAAGCAGCTCACGGTTTCGGTCCAGGATCTTCTGCCACTCGGCGTACTTGTCGATCTGGGCCAGTGCGAAGACCACCGTCGAGGTCCGGTCTGTGATCTGGGCGAGGAACCGGAGCTCCGACTCGGTGAACTCTCCCGATCCGTTCACGACGAACAGTAGGGCGTCCGCGCGTTCGATGACCGCCAAAGTGAGGGCGGTGTGACCCGCGACGAGCCCGCCGACGCCCGGCGTGTCGATCAGGCACAGCCTCGGCCAGCAGCGGGCTCGGCAGGCCCACCTCGACATGCCTGACTTCGGGGTCACGCGGGACCTGGGTTGCCGGATCGAGAGCGCCGTACTCGGCGATCTCGTCGATCCGGATCACGCGCCCCGCCTCGTCGGCATCCTCGAACACGTGGGCCACCGGCTCGTCGGCGTGCCGTACCGTCAGGTGCACGTTGGTCGCCACGTCCGCATCGACCGGGAGCAGGCCGGGCCGCTCCACGATCGCGTTGATAAGTGAGCTTTTGCCACGCTGCTTCACACCCACTACGACGACTGTCGCGGCGCCCGCGCCGAGCCGCGCCTGCTCCGCGCGCACCGCCCGCGCGGCCTCTTCCCGTCCGAACTCCTCGGCGGCGTTCGCCATCTCGCCCAGCAGTCGGCGAACTTCGCCCGTGTTGGTCATTTCGCCTCGTCCTCGATGACGTACACGATCACCTCCGGGCGGCGCACCCAGGTGCCGCGGTCGGAGTAGCCGACGAACAGGCCATCCCGCAGCGTCGCCACGGCGGTGCGTTCAGCCGACGACACGGTGCCCCAGCCGATCCGCTCCAGCGCCGCCACCGCCGCACTCGCCCGAAGGCCGTCGGCAATGACGACGAAGCGCTGCCGGCCATGGACGGGCTTGCTGATGCCCAGGTCGGCATGGTCGGCCCGCTAGGCAGTCATGATTGGTTCGATCAGCGCCCAGCGGGCGACGGGGGCATGCCGCCGATGCCTACCAGGCCGACCCGTGCATGGGACCTCGGCGAGAGATCTTTCCCGTCTACCCGAACAGATTTGTGAAAACCTGGACCAGACGCCCTCCCAGGGATTCCATCCGCGGTTGCGCAAGGGCGCCGCGGGCGACGACGGCTTTGGGATCGCCGGCCAGGTCGGGTGTGCGGTTGAGGAGTTGGCTGAGCAGGTCGCTGACGAGGGGGATGCGGCTGGAGCCGCCGGTGAGGTAGACCGCTGCGAGTTCGTCGACGGCCAGGCCTGCACTGGTCACCACGTCCTGGAAGGTGGTGATGGTCGCGCGCAGGTCGTCGCTGATGGCGGTTTCGAACTCCGCGCGTGTGACGCTGATCGGCAGGTTTCCGGCGATGACTTTGCGGGTGGTGGTTTCGGAAAGCAGTTCCTTGGCCTCGGTGATGTCCCGGTGCAGGATCGCCCGGTCGCGGGCGGCTCGTTCGGTGGTGCCGAGGGCGAGCTCCTCCCACGTGCTGGGGTCGTGCGTCATGGCGTGGTCGGCGATCAGTTCGTAGAGGGCCTCGTCGAAGTCCTCGCCGCCGATGTGGTCGTCGCCGCCTTGGGCGACGACGTCGAAGCCGGTGGCCGTACGGCGGAGCACGGCTACGTCGAAGGATCCGCCGCCGAGGTCATAGACGGCCACGTGGGTCCCGGCTGGAATGTCCTCAGTCTGGGTGTAGAAGGCGGCGGCGGCGACCGGTTCGGGGACGAACCGCACCGGAGCCAGTTTCGCCCGTTTGGCGGCTTCGCCGAGGGTGGCGATTTGCTGGTCGTCCCAGGCGGCCGGGTGGGTGAGTACGACCTGTTCGGGCGGCGCGTCACCTGCCCTCCGGGATGCCTCGGCGGCCATCGTGGACAGGACGGCGGCGACCAAGTCTTCGGCCTCCACCGGCGTACCGCCGAGCAGCAGCGGTGCACCCTGGGCGAGGGCGCGTTTGGGGGTCCGGGCGACGTTCGCTGGTGAGACGGCTGCTGCGCTGGTGGCAAGCCGCCCGGTCAGCAGGTCGCCGTTCTCATCGCGGTACACCAAGGACGGCAGGTATCGACTGCCGTCGACCTCAAGAACCTCGGCCCGGTCATCCACCATGATGGTCGCGCAGGTGTAATAGGTACCGAAGTCAATCGCCAATGACCAGTCACTCATGTACCTCAAGCTCCCAACTCAGCCGCATTGCCGCTATGACCAGAACCGTCAATCCGCGACCACCGTCATCCACCTTCGGCGGCGCGCCACAGCCGGACGATGTTATCGCCGCCGGCGGTGGCGAGGGTCGTTCCGTCAGGGCTGAAGGCCACGCCCCAGACCCAGGCGCTATGGCCCTTGAGCGCGGCGAGTTGCTGGGGGCGGTTGGGGCTGCGGACGTCCCACAACCGGACCGCCTTGTCGCCGCTGGTAGTGGCGAGGGCGATCCCATCAGGGCTGAATGCCACGCCCCTAATCCAGTCGGTGTGGCCTTCGAGGATGCCTAGCGGCCGAGGCGTGTACGGGCTGCGGACATCCCATAGACGAGCGGTCCTGTCACGGCAGACAGTGGCCAGGACGGTCCCATCGGGTCTGAACACCACAGCCGCGACGCCGTCGATATGGCCCGTCAAGGTCGCACGGGCCACAACTCGGTTCTCGTAATCGATGTGACTCGTGCGGACACCGAGATGTGCGACATCAACAGGGCGCACGGAGACCGGCGCCCACCTCGACCGGCCCGCGCCCGGCCTCGTTCGAGCAGCTCGGGCTAGACGCGGGTATGGTCCTGCACACCGCGCGCCCGCGCATCCCGGCGGGCGAGCACCGGCTCGTCCTTACCGACGTACGCGACCGAGCCCTGGTCTTCAGCGACGGCACCGTCCTCGGCGTCGCCGACTCCGGTGACCCGGAACTCCCAGTACGCGGAACTGGCGATGTCGTACGCCTGGAGGTCCTGGTCGAGAATCTTGGCCGGGTGAACTACGGGCCGGGCATCGGCCGGCACAAGGGCCTACTCGGTCCCGTCCTCGTCGACCGGCGGACCGGGTGCGCGATACCTCGCCGGACTGGAACAACTTGAAGCTCGCCCACGAGAACGCGCGCAAGCAGACCCGGGTGGAGCTCAATTGGGAGAACTACGAGCAGTACTGGACCGGCCGGATCCACGACGACGAGGATCTCAAGGCCCGCAGGGCCGAGCTGATCCCGTTGTACAACTTCGAGTACGACCCGGTGAAGGCGTCGGCTCGAGTCGAGGCCGGCATCTACCGTCACGAGGCGCACAACTGGTGCTTCCAGCAGAACGCGCCGATATATGACGTCAAGCCGCAGCTTCCGTCCGTCACCTGCCCCACTCTCGTCACCGTGGGCCGCCACGACTGGGTGACGCAGGTGTCGTCGTCGGAGACAATCGCCTCACTCATCCCGAAGTCCAAGCTTGTGCGGCGCTCGCCGCAGTTCGAGGAGGCGGAGCTGTTCCAGCAGACGATGCGCGACTTCCTCGCCGAGGCTTTGCCAGATCTCGAGGTGAAGCGATGATCACTCGCCGGCTTCTGAGCGTCCCAGGACTCGACGAGCTCGACATTCCGCACTTCGACATCCAGGGGCGCGACGACGGGCCGCGGCTCACGGTGTTGTCCGGCGTGCACGGTGCCGGCGGCGCGGAAGATCTCTCCGGAGGGGCCGTCGGTGGGCACCGGGTAGTACCGCGGGGCGATCGACCGGTTCAGAACCGGCCATCCTCGTCGGCCGTTTTTAATGGGACCCGCCGGGAAGTCAGATCTCTCGCAGCGCGCAGCTACCAATTTTGCCGTTGATCTACCTTAAGTGTACGTGAAACCACATTGACCTTGCAATTTGCCCGCCGTGGGCGGGCTGACAGCACCTCATGCAACCGTAAAGAAGTAAGTAACTCCGACAGGTTGGCAGCCGGTTTACTTGAGTCGTTCAAGTTTCAACGTATACCGTATACAAGCACCGCGAAGTCGTGGTCATCCCGCCAATGTCACGCCAGGAGGGGGTCAATGATGGACGAACCGAGACCTAACCATGTGTCTGAAGAGGCCCGTGAGGACCTCCAGGAGCTGGCACTCTATCTCGTCCGACTAGTCGGCTCACCGAGCATGCACAAGGTTCTCCTCAGTGCCTCGCTTTCGCGCGAGGACTACGGGGTGTTCATGCACACGCTGCGCCTGGCGTCCTACCTCATCGGACAACTGTGGAACTGGTTCGGCACTTACCTGCCGGACATGTTCATGTTCGAGGGCGTGTCTCCGTACTACTGCCCGCACTGCGGAAAGCAGGCATGGCCTCGGTACCCAGGTGCTGGGTTCCCCAACGCTTCCCTAAACTAAGAAATCCGAGGGGGTCTATAAGACGGTTGATCTCACCGAAGTCGTCCTCTGGCGACTACCTCTCGGGACGGCTGGTTGGCACTTCTCTCATTCCTGCAATAGTGAGACAAATGCGTGCCATTTTCCAACCTGATGATCAGCGATCTGCTGACGTTCTTCACGAGGGCGGCACGGGTGATCGATCTCAGGAAAGCTCGAGGCCCGAGTCGGGGGATCTGTCCCTGACCGGGGACTTTGCTGATGGAGCGAATGAGGGGCATCGAACCCGCGCTGTCAGGGAAATCGGCTACTGATCTTGGCCTGCGACCTGGGAAACGGGGACGCAGCTTAGCGGCGTTCCGGTACGACACGTCAGGCCGAGGCCGCCGCGCGCGGCCGCCGGCGGCGGCGGAGCGGGCCTTCCGTGCGGATCAGGTCAGCCCGCATGTGCTGCGGTTCATCGAGAATGGGGTGATGCGTCCATTTCCGTGGTGGCACCACCGGTTGGACATTCTGGCCCGATAACCGGGTGGCGGCCGCCGATCCCTTCAGGGTGTTCGAGTACACAAGACAATCTGATCTGGTTGACGTTCCTTGATCCTGCGGCACGCGAGTTGCTCGATGGCATCCCGGTCTGAGCACCTTCGTCGGTGAGCCTCACCCAGGCCGCCCAGCCGACCACAACTCCGGCCAAGCTGCGCGCGATCACCGGCCACCGGTCATTGGATCGGTCGGGCAGATCGCACTGGTGGGCAGCACCTTGTCTTGTCCCTGTAGCTTGGTGATCGAGAAGAAGCCCGCGCCCCCAATCCGCCTTGGCTCGTGGCATGCGCGCCTTGTGGGGGGCTGTCGCCAAGAGCGGCTGGGCATCTGAGCCGGGCAGGGGAGGTTCAGGAGTCACGGGCGGCGCAGTTGCGCATCTGGCACATGCATCCGTATGGATCCACGATTATGTAGGTCACGTACGTTTGCAATGACACGTCAGATGCGATGGGGACGGAGGCCGGAGATGACGGGCGACGAAGCCACTGTCACTGCGGTCGAAATCGCGCGGATAGCCGGGGTCGGCCGTGCGGCTGTGAGCAACTGGCGCCGGCGTTACGAGGACTTCCCCGAACCGGTCGGTGGAACTGCGACCAGCCCGGCGTTCTTGCTGAAGGCAGTTGAGGCATGGCTGCTCGAGCAGGGCAAGGTCGAGGAGTTGCCCTTAAGGGAACGTGCCTGGCAGGAGATCCGTTCCGCTGCCGACGACCTTCGACTCGGAGAGGTTGTGGCTGAGGCTGCTGAAGTCTTGAGCGGCCATGGCAAGCCCCGGATCGTGCCGCAGTCTGCGTGGAGGCTCACCATGCAATACGCCGCCGAGCAGGGGAATGCTGACGCCGCGAGATTTCTCTTGGACCGTTATGCCGATGTCCACTCTCGTCGGCTGGCCGAGACGCCACATCAGGTGGCGGACTTCATGGCCAAGCTGGCCGGTCCCGACATCCGATCGGTCCTTGATCCTGCCTGCGGCCTTGGGATCCTTCTGACCGCAATGAACGCGGCTGAAAGTGTGAACGGGCAGGAATCCGAGGAGTACTTGGCGCGACTGGCACAGACACGTCTGGCGCTGTCTGGACTCGCTGGCGAGGTGCGAGCGGGGGACTCCCTGCGACATGACGCGTGGCCGGATGCCGGCGTCGATGCCGTCGTATGTCATCCGCCCTTCAATGAACGTAATTGGGGCTTCGACGACCTGGTGCATGATCCGCGCTGGGAATACGGCTTGCCGCCGAAGACGGAGTCCGAGCTCGCGTGGGTGCAACATGCGCTCGCGCATCTGAAGCCGGGCGGTATCGCGGTCCTGCTGATGCCTGCAGTTGCGGCAAGCCGTCGGTCGGGCCGGCGTATCCGTAGCAACCTTCTCCGAGGGGGAACTCTTCAAGCGGTGATCGGCCTGCCTGCGAAGATCGCCTCCGGCACGGGACTTCCCGTGCATGTCTGGATCCTGCGGAAGCCGGCCGACGACGGCCGTATGCCATCTCGGGTGTTGATGGCCGAGGCCGAACCGGAAACCTTCGACGCGACTCTCGATAGTTGGCGGGAATTCCAGGCGGATCCCGAGCGAGACGTTGACCGGCCGGGTGAGAGCCGTACCGTTCCGATCATCGAACTGCTCGACCAGGACGTCGATGTGACGCCGGCCAGGTATGTCGGCACAGGGGATCAGGTATCGGCGGGCGACTTCCACGCCATCCGGGAGAGCCTGGTCCGTAATCTCCAACGGCTGTCCGAGCTCATCCCGGAGGCCGTCCCTGGCACGGGCAAGTCGATGCCGATGGTCGACATCTCCGAACTCGAGCGGATCGGAGCGCTGGGTGTCCAGCAGGCCGGCCGTTTCCAGATCGACGGCTCGGGTCAACTCGTTCTCACCGACCATGACCTGTTCGCCGGAGCCACGGTGCGGGCGCGGACCCACCCCGAGAATCGCATCGCCATCGAACCCGGAGATGTGGTGATCGGCGTAGGAGGAGGAGAGCTAGCCGCCAGGGTTATCAAAGAAGGCGGTCTGCTTCTCGGCCCACGCCTCACCTTGCTGCGGCCTGATCCAGACCGAATCGACGCGTACTTTCTCGCGGGATTCCTGCAAGCCTTGTCCGCCACGTCAGGCGGCGGAACGCAATCTGGCATGAGTCGATTCGATCCGCGCCGAGGCCAAGTGCCGCGCGTGACCTTGGAGGAGCAGCGCCGGTACGGCAACGCCTTCCGGAGGATCGCCGAATTCGACGACGCGCTGCGGGAGGTCCGAACCACCGGCCATATGACGGTGACTTCGATCGCGATCGGGTATGCCACCGGAGCGCTCGGACCGCCCTGAACCGGAGGGGCGACTCCCCTTCGTCCGCGCGCCCAGCAGGTGTTCTCGAGCAGCTTGGTCATCTCGGCCTCACGGGTGCCCTTCCCGACTGCAGGCGCCGGCCCACGGGCCTGCCTGGTCGCGTCTTCGACGGTGGGCAGGCCACGGTGGTGGTTTTGGTTCGGCGGCGTTGGCACCTAGATCGCGATGCTGTGGAACGTGCCAGCGGCGGCGTTGCGTCATTGGAAGCGTGGGGCCGGCGTCGGTCAGGTCGTCGATATAGGTGATGGCTGGCGTTCAGCGCGTTCACCTGACTTGGATCGACACCCAAGCCTTGCCACCTGCAGGCCGGCGGCCGTGGCCTCCTGGGCGAGCGGCATCCCCACGTAACCCGACCCGATCCCCGTCAGATCGAAGACGACCACCTTTGCCCCCAGGGGTGAAGCGTCGAATTTTCTGTTTCGTAATGACACGTGAGGTTAGCACCCTTCTGTATTCCTTGGTAACTTACGCAGCGGCTGTGGCCTTGGTTCACAACAGTGCGCCAGTTGGACTGAAGGGAACGTTCCATGGAGCATCTGGCCGCGATGGCCCCCCCGGGATCATCCACCGTCCTGTCGTGGATCCTGACCGGCGTCGCTGTCATCGTCGTCGTCGGTCTGCTCGTCTACCGATTCGCCACCCGGAAGCGGAGATCGCGGTGAGGCGCCGTAAGGAGAACGAGAAGGCCCGCAGGATCGCTGCCGGTCTGATCGTCCTGGGCGCCGCCGTTGCCTGGATCATCAGCTTCCGAACCTTCCTCGGCGACCCCGGCCGGTGGGAGGCCGGAGGCATCTACCTGCTCACCACTGGCGTGCTGATCGCGATTCTGGGGTCGACGGTCTACCCGCGCCGGTTCACCCACCTGCCGCCCGCCAAGGGACGCGTGGTCTGCATTGTCCCGTCCTACAACGAGAACACCGAGGCCCTCCACTCCACCATCGCCGCACTGCTCAACTCGACCCGGCCGCCGGACGAGATCCACGTGGTCGACGACGGGTCCAGCACCCCTGCCGTACCGTTCGCCCACCCGTTCGTCTTCATGCATCGGCGCGAGAACGGCGGGAAGCGGGAAGCGCAGGCGTTCGTGCTACGCGAGTTGCGCTGGGCGCGGGACCACGGCCGGGGGCGGGCCGACTTCATCCTGACCGTGGACAGCGACAGTGTGGTCGACCGCCGGGCCATCCGGCACCTGCTGCGGGCGATGTCGGACCCGAAGGTCCAGGCCGCCACCGGCCTGCCGATGCTCAGGAACCGCACCAAGAACCTCCTGACCCGGATGCTCGACCTGGAGATGGTCTCGGCCTGCCTGACCCAGCGCGCGGCCCGGTCCCGGATGGGCGTGGTCGCCCCGTGCTCGGGCGCCCTGTCCCTCTACCGGGCCGACTTGGTCCTGGATAACCTGGACGACTACCTCGACTCCGGCACCGTCGGAGATGACCGGCGGCTCACCCACTACGCCCTACAGCGTGGCCAGACGGTCGCGGTCGACGAGGCCTGGGTGTTCACCGACATGCCGGAGACGATCCGCACGGCCTACCGCCAGCGCACCCGGTGGTATCGGTCCTACTGGATCTACGCCCTGTGGGAGGTCTCGAACCTGCGCCCGCTGCCGACGGCCTGGCGGATCTACGCCATGGCCATGTCGGCGATCAACCCGGTAGCGCTGCTGTGGATGTGCATCGGCGCCCCGATCCTCGGCAAACCGTTCCCGTGGGAGGGTGCGCTGTACTGGCTCGGCCTGACCTACATCATCGGGTCCAAGTACGCCTTCCGGCGGCCGAACGTCGGCCCGGGGGCCAGGATCGCGACCTGGCTGATCGGCACCCCGTTCCTGCTCCTGCTGCAGTACGGAGTGATCCGCCCGGCCATGTGGCACGCGGCGTTCACCGCTACCCGTAAGGGGTGGGTGACGCGCGGCCCGTCGGTGGACGAGTCGTCCCTGTCCATGGTCGCTTGACCCGCTGGTGGAATCACAGAAAAGCGATTGAGCGAGAGTTCCACCACCTCCTGGCTACGACGCGGCCGCGCGGCCGCCATCCGTTAATTGTGAAGATTCCCTTATGGGCTAGCGTCCGCGAAACCCTTCCGCTCCTCTCCCCAGGCGGCCCCGATGACCATCACGGAACCCCTCCTTGACGCTGAGTCCAAGCGGCCCACCAGTCGTCGGCGCCGTGTGCTGATCATCGCGGCGCTCGTCTTCCTTCCGATTGCGGCGATATTCGCCGTGGCCATGCAACGCCAGTACACCTACGACTCCAACATCCAGCGGGTACCGCAGGTCTTCCCCACGGAGGGGGACCGGCCCGCGAAGGTGGTCGGATCTGCACAGAACTGGCTGGTCATCGGTGCCGACCGGCGCCCTGCGGAGTCGGGCTTCCAGCGGTCTGACAGCATCATGATCGCCCACATTCCAGCCGACAGGAAGCGGATCTTCCTGATCGGGATCCCGCGCGACTCCTATGTCCCGATCCCCGGCCACGGAACGGACAAGATCAACGCCGCCTACGCATACGGGGGCCCCGACTGCTCATCAAGACAGTGGAGAAGCTCACCAAGGTGCGGATCGACCATTTCGCCGCGCTTGATTTCAACGGCTTCATCACGATGAGTAACGCGTTGGGAGGCGTCGATGTCTACGTGGCACGCGATGTCCACGACTCCGCCAACGACATCACCTGGAAGCAGGGGAACGTCCATCTCGAAGGCGAGCGGGCGATGCTATTCGTACGGCAGCGCTATGGCCTGCCCGGCGGAGACTTCGACCGGATCAAGCGCCAGCAGGCGTTCCTCAGCGCCATGGCCAAGAAGGCCATCAGCAAGGGCACGCTGACGAACCCCTTCAAGCTCGACGCGTTCCTGCAGGCGACGACCAAGTCCATAACGGTGGACTCGGAGGTCAGCATCGGCACGCTCAGAGACCTGGCGCTTGAACTGCGGGACATTCGGGCCGGGGACCTGCTCTCGACCACGATGCCCGTAGCGGGCACCGGAATGGTCAAGGGGGCGAGCATCGTCCGGCTGGACCAGGACGCATCCGCCGCACTCTCCGCGGCTGTCAGAGACGACACGCTCGACCGCTACTTTGCCGACAATGGTGGACTCAACGACGTCTCCCTCGTCCAATGACGCGGTGATGGCCGCCGAACGCGACCATCACCGCCGGGCGCGACGGTAAGCCGTGTCGCGGACGGCTTCGAGCATCGGTTCGGCCGAGACTGGTGAGCTCGCAGCGCATTGACGACGGACAGTTGCTCGCGCTCCAGGTCGCATCGTCATCCACAGCCCGGTGTAGTCCAGACCGCACGTCGTTCATGACCCCGCAACGACGCGATGGTCATATAGTGAGCCGAATGCACAGGACCAAGTCGACGGCCATACGCAGCCAAGAGTTTTGAGGTAGCGCACATGGCAGGGCGAGGCGAAGTCAGCCATACCCGGCGAGCTGGAATGCTGGTGTGCGCGAGTTGCCAGCCTGCGGTCCGCTTATCCGGGGATGATGAATGACCCGGAACGACGCGATGGTGGCCGCCAGCGACATCGCGCGGTTGGCCGATGTCGGGCGGGCCGCGGTGAGCAACTGGCGTCGCCGCTACGAGGACTTTCCTGAGCCCGCAGGCGGAACCGCAACCAGCCCTCTTTTTCTGCTCTCAGACGTCGAAACTTGGCTGGCCCGCCACGGCAAGGACTTCGAAGTTTCCCTCGGCGATCGCATCTGGCAACGTCTGCGCGCGATCGGGGACGACCTGCGGCTGGGGGATACGGTCGGCTTCATCGGAGCGTTTCTGCTCTACCTCCAGCGCGCCCCGTCTGGCTGGCGCTCGTTGGCACGCGAAAGTGACAAGGACCTCACGAAGAAGGTCCACGCTGCGATCGTTGCCACAGTTCCGGAGCTACCTGGTGCACTCCCCGCTGACTTGGACCCCACGGTGATCCGGCAAGTTGCCGAGTTCGGCGCGGAACAGGGGCACTCTGCGGCATTCGACTTCCTCTGCGACCGCTACGTCGAGGCGCACTCCCGACGTCTGCTGATCACACCCGAGGATGTCGCCGACCTCATGATCGAGCTGGCCGGCGTAACGGGAGGAAGCGTGCTCGACCCGGCGTGTGGTCTGGGCACGTTGCTCGCCACTGCCGGCGATGCCGAATCGCTGCTTGGCGAGGAGATCGGTCAGGCCCCGGCATCAATCGCGGCGGCCCGTCTGCTGCTACGCGGTCGTGTCGTGGAGATCGCCGCAACCGACTCGCTCCGCGCCGACGCCTTTCGGGGACGGCTGGTGGACGCGGTCGTGTGCAATCCGCCCTTCAACGAACGCGCCTGGGGGTACGAGGAGTTGGCCAGCGATCCGCGCTGGGAGTACGGCCTGCCGCCGCGTAGTGAGTCCGAACTCGCGTGGGTGCAACACTGTCTGGCTCACGTCAATCCAGGCCGAAGCGTCGTGATCATGATGCCGGCTCTCGCCGCAAGCCGCCGAGCGGGCCGGCGGATACGGGCCAACCTTCTGCGGGCTGGAGCGCTCAGGGCAGTGATTACTGTGACGGCTGGAGCTGCTGCTTCCAGCCAGGCGCCGGATTTATGGGTGCTCAGACGGCCCGTAGCGGGTGAACGCCCGCTGTTTCACGTGCTCATGGTGGACGCGTCGGCCGAATTGTCGATAGCCGCTCCTGCCTGGGCCGCATTCGCTCAGGATCCCGACAGAACGCCTGACCTCCCGAACCGCTGCCGTGCCGTACCACTTCTCGACCTACTCGACGATGACGTTGACGTCAGCCCCTCCCGCTACATCAGTCCACCGGCCGACCATGGGGGCACGTTCACGTCGATGAAGGAACGCGCGGTGGCCGTGTTGGACAGCATCGCGGAGATGGTGCCCGATTTAGCCCCGACTGTAGGGCACCGAGATGTCCCGATGGCGACGGTCGGTGACCTGGTCAGGATGGGAGCGGCCACGCTGCACCAAGCTCCGCTGAAGACCGACACGAGCAGCGGCGATCTTCCCGCGCTGACCGTCAAGGATGTCCGGGTCGGCCGGCCGCCCACGGGTAAGGGGAAGGGAGAGCCGGGAGCGATCATCACCGAGCCGGGCGACGTGGTGGTCCCCGCTCTGGTGAGTGAGACTGTCGCCCGGGTGCTCCATGAAGGAGGCGCGCTGCTCGGTCCACAGCTCTACCTGTTCCGGGTCGACCGAACTCGGGTCGATCCCCACTTCCTGGCCGGATTCATTCGCACTGCGGGAAGCGCAGGCACGGCTCGTGCGTCCTCGGCCTCGACCCGGATCGATCCGCGCCGCGCCCCGATCCCGCGCGTCCCGCTCGAGGATCAGCGACGGTACGGCGAGGCGTTCCGAAGGCTGGGCGTACTGGAGGACGCGCTTCGAGAGGTGCAAAACCTGGGGGAGAGCCTCGTACGGCTCGGCTTCGACGGCATAGCCGACGGATCCCTGCAACCCTCGACCTGATCCGCGCGGAGAGACAAGACCGCGGGTGCTCGCACTCCCGGGCCTGCCAGGTCAGCTCTGCATTGGACGGACACGATCATCCTGTCTGCGCATCAGGTGTACCTTTGCCCCATAAACCGGCTCTTGGGAGGGGCGCGTGTCTGCGGGGCGGACGATCATCTGCGGCCGTTACGAACTGGGCGCCCTCCCGCTCGGTCAGGGCGGCATGGGCGCTGTCTACGTGGGTTACGACCAGAAGCTCGACCGCAGGGTCGCCGTCAAGCTGATCCGCTTTCCCTTCGGTAGGCACGACGAGGCCTTGGAGCAGCGTTTCCGCCATGAGGCGCGGATCATGGCCAAGCTGGAGCACCCCGGAACCCCGGCCATCTACGACGCCGATGTATACGAGGATGCCAATGGCGGACTGCGACCGTTCATCGTCATGCAGTACGTCGAGGGCGCCACCGTGGAGGACGTCCTGGCCGAGCAGGGTCCGCTCCCTGTGCCGTGGGCCGCCGCCATTGCCGCCCAGGTCGCCGCAGTCCTCCAGGCCGCGCACGGTAGGGGCGTATTTCACCGCGACCTCAAGCCGTCCAACCTGATGCTCGGCTCCGACGGGGGCGTCAAGGTGCTCGACTTCGGCCTGGCCATGTTCCATGACCCAGAGCTGACCAAACTCACCCGGACCGGGACCGTGCTCGGGACGCCCGCCTACATGTCTCCCGAGCAGATCCGGGCAGCCACGGTGGGGCCGCAGAGCGACTTCTATGCCCTCGGCCTGGTCCTGCACGAGATCCTCACGGGACACCGGCTGTTCGACGGTCCCACCGAGTTCGCCATCTTTGAACGGCAGGTGAACGAGGCTCCTCGCCCGATCCGGGAGTCGCGTCCGGAGGTGCCGGCGGAGCTCGACCGGCTGGTCCTGCGGCTGCTGGCCAAGCGTGCGGAGGACCGGCCCGCGCACGCCGAGGAGATCTATTCGGCGCTGGTGCCGTTCGCACCCCGGCTGGTTCCGATGCTCGGATACGTGGATCCGCCACCAAGTTCGCTGCGCATGTACGCGGGGGTGATCGGCCGAATCACTGATGAGGCGCCGGTGGCTGTCACGCTCGTCTCGGTTCCTGACCCGGCCGAGCCCGATGACGCGGAGTTCAGCCGCGGCGACATCGCCCGGGCGCGTGAGGAGGCCGACGCCTTGGCCCGGCAGTCCCGGTACGGCCAGGCGGTCGAGGTGCTCGACGCGGTCGTCGCGCCCGCGAGCCGTCTGCTGGGCCGGGTCGACGACGACGTGATCGCTCTCCGGCTGCACCTGGCCGAAGTGCTGTTCGAGGGCAACGATTACCGCCAGGCGGCCGTCGCCTTCGGCGAGCTCTATCGGGATCTGGCCATGAGGCACGGCCCCCGTGACGAGCGCGTCCTGCACTGCCGCCGGCAGGAGGCCACCTGTCAGGCGCTGCTGGGCGAGACCGGACAGGCACTGGCCGGGCTGCGCCGGCTGCTGGAAGACGAGGAAAATTTCTACGGCAGTCTGGACCCTCGTCCGATGGAGCTTCGGCGGCAGATCGGCCTGCTGGAGCTAGGCATGGGTGACGCCAGCCGTGCCCGCGAAACCCTTTCCGGCCTGCTGGAAGACCTCACTCGGGTGTATGGCTCCGAGCATCACGAGGCGAGCCGAGTCCGCGCCAGCCTCTCCCGACTGTCCATGGGCTAGCCGGACTGCCGACTGGGTGAACTAAGTACACATCCAGAAGACTTGTGCCCATGGCAAAGCCAGAGTAAAGTGATCGCGACTTGAGGCTATTTGCGTCTTAAGTCCATGCTCTCCGTTTTCGACCCCCTCCATGGCCGTCCTGTGTTGCGCGGCCATTGACGTCGGTTACTAAACGGTGTTTTTTGATTACACGTCGTACAGTTACGGACTTATGTGAATTTCCGTATCTCATGAGTTCTTTCAGGCTGAATCAAAAGCTGTCCGCTACCTTCTGATTGATCAGGAAGGACCACCCCAAATCGTGAGGCATCGGCATTACTCGCTTCTGGGTAGTCCCCGATGACCAGCGTCAGGCTGGAAGACCTGACGCCGGGCGCCGTCGTGGGCGGAGTGACGCCGACCGGTGACGTGTCCGTTGTCGCGGTCAAGTGGTATGGCTCGAACGCGGTCAACCTCACCTACCGCACCGACAGCGGCGTGGCCGACCAGCTTCTCTACCGCGACCACGAGCCCCAGCTTGTCCTGCGCGAGAAATCGGCCGCCTATGCCTTCGACGGCGACGGCGCGCTCTTCAAGCTGGCCGCCGAGGCACTGCGCATCCGTATGGCCGCGCGCTTCGACCCCATGCTCGCCGTCACCACGAGCGATCTCGAACCGCTGCCGCACCAGATCCAGGCGGTCTACGGCGAGTTGCTGGACCGGTCCCCGCTGCGCTTCGTTCTGGCCGACGACCCGGGCGCCGGAAAGACCATCATGGCCGGGCTCTACATCAAGGAGCTGATGCTCCGGGGCGACCTGGAACGTTGCATGATCGTCGCACCCGGCGGCCTGGTCGAGCAGTGGCAGGAGGAGCTGCTCGAGAAGTTCGGCCTGCGCTTCACGCTGCTCACCCGCCAGCTCGTCGAGGAGCAGCTCGACCAGAGCGCATTCGAGCGCCATCCTCTGCTGATCGCCCGGATGGATCAGCTCTCCCGCAGCGAGGAGTTGCAGGAGCAGCTCAGCCAGAGCGACTGGGACCTGGTCGTGGTCGACGAGGCGCACCGCATGTCCGCTCGCTACTTCGGCGAGGAGCTGAAGAAGACCAAGCGCTACCAGCTCGGGGAGCTCCTCGGCCGCCACGCCCGCCACCTGCTGCTGATGACCGCGACCCCGCACGCCGGCAGCGAGGCCGACTTCCAGCTCTTCATGGGCCTGCTCGACTCCGACCGGTTCGAGGGCAAATACCGTGAGGGCATCAGCTCGGCCGACACCGACGGCCTCATGCGGCGCATGGTGAAGGAAGACCTGCTCACCTTCGAAGGCAAGCCGCTGTTCCCCGAGCGCCGCGCCTACACCGTCCCCTACGAGCTGTCCGACGCCGAGCGTGAGCTCTACGAGGTCGTCACCGAATATGTCCGCGAGCAGATGGGCAAGGCCCAGCAGCTCGCCGCGCAAGGCGAGGGGCGCCGCGGCAACACGGTCGGCTTCGCGCTCACGGTCCTCCAGCGCCGCCTCGCCTCCAGCCCCGAGGCGATTCTCAAGTCGCTCGAACGCCGCCACAAGCGCCTCCAGCAGCTCCGCCACGAGCTGGCCACCGGCAGACACGAGCCGGATGGCCGCCTGAAGCTGCGCCTCGCCGTCCTGCTCGGCAAGGACGTCACCGAGCTGGACACCGAGCTCGACGACATGCCCAGCACCGACGTCGAGGAGCTCGAAGACGACGTGGTCGACGCCGCGACGACGGCGCAGACCATCGCCGAGCTCGACAAGGAGATCGGCATCCTCACCGACCTCGTCGAGGTTGCACGCCGGGTGCGAAACCTCGGCACCGACCGCAAATGGACCGAGCTGTCGGAGTTGCTGCAGAGCCACGCCCTGATCCGCGACACCGACGGCGGCCCACGCAAGCTGATCGTCTTCACCGAGCACAAGGACACGCTCGAATACCTCGTTGACCGCATCCGCGGTCTCATCGGCCGCGATGAAGCCGTGGTCGCGATCCACGGCGGCGTCTCCCGCGACCAGCGACGCCGCATCAAGGAGCTGTTCACCCAGGACAAGGCCTGTCAGGTCCTGGTCGCCACGGACGCGGCGGGGGAGGGACTGAACCTTCAGCGCGCCCATCTCATGGTGAACTACGACCTGCCGTGGAACCCGAACCGGATCGAGCAGCGCTTCGGCCGCATCCACCGCATCGGGCAGACCGAGGTTTGCCACCTGTGGAACCTCGTCGCCGCCGACACCCGCGAAGGCGCCGTATTCGTACGCATCCTCGACAAAATCGACGAGCAGCGCCGCGCGTACAAGGGGAAGGTCTTCGACGTCCTCGGCGAGGCGTTCCAGGGCGAGCCGCTGCGCAAGCTCCTCATGGAGGCCATCCAGTACGGCGACCGGCCGGAAGTCCGCGACCGGCTCAACCAGGTCATCGACTCCTCCGTCGGCGAGGGCCTGGACAAGCTGATGGCCGAGCGGTCGCTGGCGCATCACAAGCTCGACGAGAGCGACGTGGCCGCGTGGCGGCTGCGCATGGAGGAGGCCCGCGCCCGCCGCCTGCAGCCGCACTACGTCAAGGCGTTCTTCCTCGCGGCGTTCAAGCTGCTCGGCGGGCGCATCTCCGAGCGGGAGTCGGGCCGCTACGAGATCACGCATGTGCCGGGCGACCTGGTCGAGCACGACCGCCAGATCAGGGTGGGCGTCCCGGTCCTGCGGCGCTACGAGCGCGTCACGTTCGACCGAGACCTGGTGCGGCCCGCCGGCCGGCCCCGCGCCGACCTGCTCGCCCCCGGCCACCCGCTGCTCGACGCGGTGGTCTCGCTGGTCATCGAGCGGTACGGCACGCAGCTCAAACAGGGCGCGGTGCTGGTCGACAGGCGCGACGTGGGGGAAGAGCCGCACCTGCTGGTCGCGGTCTCCCAGGAGGTCGCTGACGGCGACGCACGCGTCATCGCCAAGCGCTTCGACTTCGTGGAGATCGGCCCAGCTTCGGCACGTACGGCCGGGGCCGCGCCGTACCTGGACTACGCGCCCGCGACCGAGCAGGAACGTGCCGCTGTCGGTGCGGTGCTGGGGGAGGACTGGCTGGCCGGCGGGGTGGAGGACGTCGCGGTCGCTTGGGCCGTCGAGCACGGACTCGCCACGTTCATCGGCGAGCTTCGCGAGCGCCTCGCCGCCCAGACCGCGCGCACTCGCTCTCTGGTACGGCAGCGCCTCCTCCAGGAGATCAACTACTGGGACACCCGGCATGCCGACCTGCTCGACGCCGAGCTGGCAGGCAAGGTGCTGAAGATCCGGCCGGAGACCGCCGAGAAACGCGCACGGGCGCTGGAGGCCCGGCTGGAGCGCCGGATGGCCGACCTCGACCAGGCCCAGCTTCTGCAGGTCAAAGCACCGACGGTGGCCGGGGCCGCGCTGGTCGTGCCGCAGGGTCTGCTGGACCGGCTGATGGGCCTGCGTACCGGCCCGGTGGAGGCGTACGCGCGTGAGACGGCTGCCGTGGAGCGCCGTGCGGTCGAGCGCGTGCTGGCCGAGGAGCGCAAGCTCGGCCGGCTTCCGGAGGAGATGCCGCACAGCAACCCCGGCTTCGACGTCCGGTCTCGGACCGTCGACGACCACTGGATCTTCATCGAAATTAAAGGCCGTGTAAACGGCGCGCCGGACTTCCACGTCACACGCACGGAAGTCCTGACAGGTAAGAACTCGGGCTCCAACTTCCGGCTTGCGCTCGTAAGTGTGCATCCGGACGGAGCGAAGCGTGACGAGGTGCGGTACGTCGCCGATCCCTTCAGGGATGTTGATTTCGGCGATTTCTCCGCAACCGACCTGGTTGGCGACTGGAACAAGGAATGGGCACGAGGAGGAGCACCGGTATGAGCAGTGGGACCGGATCGAACGGCACCCCCCGCAAGAAGCTGATCGAGGTCGCGCTGCCGCTGGAGGAGATCAACAAGCAGTCGGCTCGTGAGAAGTCGATCAGGCATGGCCACCCGTCCACGCTCCACCTGTGGTGGGCTCGCCGCCCGCTGGCTGCCTGCAGGGCTGTGCTCTTCGCACAACTCGTGGACGACCCGTCCTCGCGTCCGGACGAGTTCCCTTCTGATGAAGACGTGCTCCTAGAGCGCAAGAGGCTCTTCAACATCATCGAGCGACTGGTCGACTGGGACAACGTCAATGACAAGGCGTTGTACGAAGAGGCCCACGCCGAAATCATGAAGTCCTGCGAGGGAAACCCGCCGCCCATCCTCGACCCGTTCGCGGGTGGCGGCTCGATCCCGCTGGAAGCCCAGCGGCTCGGCCTGGAGGCTCATGCCTCCGACTTGAACCCGGTCCCGGTCCTTATCAACAAGGCCCTCATCGAGATCCCCCCGAAGTGGGCGGGGCAGCCGCCGGTGTTCCCCGGGGCTGCCGAATCGCGGATGGGTGACTGGCCTGGAGCGACGGGCCTTGCCGAGGACGTTCGTCGCTACGGTCAGTGGATGCGTGACGAGACGGAGAAGCGCATCGGTCACCTTTACCCGAAGGCGAAGCTGGAGGATGGCACCGAAGCTAACGTCATCGCCTGGATCTGGGCACGTACGGTCACATGCCCTAACCCAGCTTGTGGTGGCACCATGCCGCTGGTCCACTCCTTCTGGCTTGGAAAGAAGAAGGGCAAGGAGCGCTACGTTGAACCGGTCGTGGAAGGCAAGCGTGTACGTTTCGAAATCCGCGGCCCTAAGGGACAGCCTCGGGAAGGAGTTGTTGGCCGTAACGGTGGCGTGTGCATGATTTGCAACACCCCGGTTCCGCTAACCTATATCCGCGCTGAGGGCAAAGCAGGGCGGATGGACGCTCAGCTTATGGCCATTGCCGCTGAAGGCCCTCGGATGCGCTACTACCTGGCCCCAACTGACGAGCATGAGCAGGTCGCTAAGGTCGAACGGCCAAACGATGTGCCCGATGGAGAGCTTCCGGATCAAGCTCTCGGTTTTCGTGTGCAGGGCTACGGGATGACCGAGTGGGCAGACCTGTTCACCAACCGTCAACTCGTCATGCTTACTACTCTCAATAGCCTCGTTGGTGAGGCTCGGCAAAATATTCTTGCTGATGCCCTTGCTGCGGAGATTCCCCATGGCGATTCCCTCGTTCATGGAGGAACCGGTGCGGTAGCTTATGCTGACTCCGCTGCTCTATATCTGGCATTAGCTGCAAGTAAAGCTGCTGTATTTCATTGCACACAGGCTCGTTGGCGGCCTGATGCTGACAAGAGCGCCCAGGCGTTTGGCCGACAGGCAATCCCAATGGTTTGGGACTTCGCGGAAGTCTCTCCATATGCCGGAGCAGGCGGGGATTGGTCGGGCATCATCGATGGGGTTTGCAAGGTTCTCGGGGGCGTACCTGGACTCGGTCTGGCCGTCGCTTCTCAGTGGGATGCCACCAAAAGAGACTACTCAAATGTCATTATATCGACTGATCCGCCATACTATGACAATGTTGCGTATGCGGATCTCTCTGACTTCTTCTACGTCTGGTTGCGTCGCTCGCTTGGGGACGTCTTCTCTGACCTGCTCGGAACACTCCTGACACCAAAATCAGGAGAGCTCGTTGCGGATCAGTATCGGCGAGGCGGTAAAGAACAGGCTACTCAATTCTTCGAGGAAGGATTCCGGCAGGTCTTTAGCAGCATTCGGCGAGAGGCCATTGTTCTCTACCCAACGACAGTCTTTTATGCATTCAAACAGGCAGAGAGTGATGACGTTGGCGAGGCGTCAACTGGCTGGGAGACCCTGCTGGAGGGAATGATTCGTTCTGGCTGGGCGATTACGGCCACGTGGCCTATGCGGACCGAGATGGCAACACGTATGCGTGGCATGGTCAGCAACGCGCTCGCTTCATCGGTTGTTCTTGCGTGTCGGCCTCGCCCGGAAGATGCGGGCGTAATCGACCGACGAGCGTTGATCAACACGCTTAAAGCGGAGCTCCCCGGTGCGTTAAAGGAAGTGCAGCAGGGTGGGATCGCTCCGGTGGACTTAGCGCAGGCGGCGATTGGACCCGGGATGGCGGTATTTTCTCGCTATGCCCGGGTGACCGAATCGGATGGCTCTCCGATGAGCGTGCGGGCGGCGCTAATCCTGATCAACCAGATCCTGGCTGAGGTGCTTTCTGAGCAGGAGGGCGACTTCGATTCGGACACCCGATTCTGCATCAAGTGGTTTGAGACCCACGGCTTCGACGAGGGCAAGTACGGACAGGCTGAGACGCTGTCCAAGGCCTTGGACACTTCCGTGGCGGGGCTTGACCGCTCTGGCGTGCTCAAGGCACGAGCTGGGATCGTGCAGCTCTTGAGTCCCGGCGAATTGCCCGAAACCTACGACCCGTTGGCCGATGATCGGATCTCGGTCTGGGAAGTGGCCATGCACCTAGCTAAGCGACTCGACG
The DNA here is from genome assembly GCF_016863315.1 of Planotetraspora silvatica. GTDB lineage: Bacteria > Actinomycetota > Actinomycetes > Streptosporangiales > Streptosporangiaceae > Planotetraspora > Planotetraspora silvatica. Next base: position 28,440 of record NZ_BOOQ01000056.1, on the reverse strand, counting down.
AGCAGGGCATCGAGGCTGCCGGGCAGCTGATGGCCGCCGCCAAGAGCCGGGTCGACCTCGACACAGCCAAGGAGCTTGCCTATCTGCTCTTCTCGATCTGCGAGCGGCGCAACTGGGCCCAAACCGCTCTGCTCTTCAACGGGCTCGGCTCGGCTTGGTCGGAGATCGAGAAGGCGTCCCGCACCGCCGTACCAATCATGAACACGCAGCAGACCCTCGACCTTACCCCCGAAGAGGACTGACCACGATGGCACTCAGCAACAGGGACAGGATCGGCCGCGGGCTGGAAGTCCTCGGGGCGGGGCTGGAGCCCTTCGTCGACATGATGATGGACATGGCCATGCCCGGCAGTAAGGACTGGGTGGAGGTCCTTCAGGCGCGGGACGCGGCGAAGCACGGGACGAACAAGGTCTACGAGAAGACCGACGTGCGGTTCCTGCTGCGGGTCATCGTCGAGGAGTGGCGAGTCTTCAAGGACCGGCTTTCGCGGGTGGAGCAGAATTTCGCCGGCGAGCTGAAAGAGGTCGGCAACAAGTGGGCGCACACCAAGCCGTTCTCCGCTGACGACACCTACCGGGGCCTCGACACGATGGAGCGGCTGCTGACCGCCGTCGGTGCGATGGATCGGGCGGAGGAGGTGCGCAAGCTGCGGCTGGACCACCAGCGCAGCCTTTACGACAGCGAGACCCGTAAGGCCTCCAGTGCCGTCACATCCATGCCCACGATCGAAGCCAACGGGTTGAAGCCGTGGCGGGAGATCATCAACCCGCACCCGGATGTGGCCGCGGGCAAGCTGGACGCCGCCGAGTTCGCCGCCGACCTGCACATGGTGTCGATCGGGGAGAGCAGCAGCGAGGAGTACACCGACCCGGTCCAGTTCTTCCGCCGTACGTACCTCACCGAGGGTCTGCAGGATCTCCTTCGAAAGGCAGTCGCCCGGGTCGGCGGCGACATGAACGCCACCCCGGTCTGGAACCTGCAGACCAACTTCGGCGGCGGCAAGACCCACTCGATGCTGGCGTTGTGGCACATGTTCTCCGGCACGCCGATGCACGAGTTCCCGCAGGAGGTCGTCGACCTGCTGGGGGACATCGACACCAGCGCGGTCGGTGGGAAAGTCAACCGGGCCGCGCTCGTCGGCAACCACATCGACCCGGCGGCGGGCAAGGTCAAGAACGACGGCACACATGCCCACACCCTCTGGGGAGAGCTGGCCTGGCAACTCGGTGGCCGTGAGGCGTACGAGATGGTCAGAGTCGCCGACGAGGCGCACACCAACCCGGGGGACGCGCTACGCGAGGTCATCGCGCGCTATTCACCGTGTCTGATCCTCATCGATGAGTGGGTCGCCTACGCCCGGCAGCTCTACGGGCGCGATGACCTCCCCGCCGGGACCTTCGACACCCAGTTCACGTTCGCGCAGACCATCTCCGAGCAGGTCAAGGCCGTTCCGGGCGCGCTGCTCGTCGTCTCCATCCCCGCCTCGAGCCACGGTGAGACGGAGGACGCGATCATGGGTAGCGCACTCGAGGTTGGTGGCGTCAACGGCCAGGCAGCGCTGGACCGCTTGCAGAACGTGATCCGACGCGTTGCGCAGCAGTGGCAGCCGGCCCGGGCGCATGAGTCGTTTGAGATCGTACGGCGGCGGCTGTTCGAGGAGCCCGATGCCAGGGCCAAGGCCGAGATCGGGGCGATCGCCAAGCAGTTCTGGAAGTTCTACAACGACCACAAGGGCGAGTTCCCCCGGGAGTGCTCGGAGACGTCGTACGAGCAGCGAATCGCCAATGCCTACCCCATCCACCCTGAGCTGTTCGACCGCCTGTATGAGGACTGGTCGACCCTGGACCGGTTCCAGCGGACCCGTGGCGTGCTGCGGCTGATGAGCACAGTGATCCACAAGCTCTGGGTGGCGCAGGACGCCGGGCCGCTGATCATGCCGGGGTCGGTCCCGCTGAACGACCCGGCGGTGGCGAGCGAGCTCACGCAGTACCTCCAGGACAACTGGAAGACCGTGCTCGAGACCGACGTCGACAGCGAGACGGCGACCCCCGTGCAGATCGACAAGGAGCGCACCGTCTTCGGCAAGCGCGCCCTGACGCGGCGCCTCGCCAGGACGCTGTTCCTCGGGGCCGCACCGACGCTGACCAAACAGCACAAGGGCGTCGAACAGCAGAACCTCTGGCTCGGCGTGGCCATCCCCGGCGACGTCGTCGGCAACTTCGGCTCCGCGCTGCACGTCCTCACCGACCGAGCGACCTTCGTCTACGTGGACGGCGCGCGCTACTGGTTCGACACACAGGCCTCGGTCACCCGCACAGCCAAGGACTACGGCGAGAGGCTGTACCAGGAGGACGTGTGGCTCGAGATCGTCACGCGGCTGCGCACCAAGGAGCCCAAGGTCCGCAGCGATTTCGCGGCCGTGCACGTCACGGATGACAGCCAGGATGTGCCCGACACAGGCGACGCTCGGCTGGTGATTTTGCATCCGAAGTTCGTGCACGCCAAGGGAGACGACAAGTCCTCGGCCCGTGTCTTCGCACAGAACGTGCTGGACACGCGGGGATCCTCGCAGCGGATCAACCGGAACATGCTCGTCTTCCTGGCCGGCGACGCCAAGCGGATGGAGGAGCTCGGCCAAGCCGTACGGGATTACCTCGCCTGGGACAACATCTCCGGTCGTACCGAGGAGCTGGACCTGGGGGCTCAGCAGATCAAGCAGGTCGAGACCCGGCGTTCCAACGCCGACCAGGCCGTGGACCTGCGGATCAGGGAGACCTACTTCTGGGCGTTCCTGCCCGACCAGCAGCCGGGTGCCCACATCACCTGGCAGACGGAGAAGGCCGACGGCAGCAAGGATCGACTGGCCGAGCGGGTGAGCGCCAAGCTTCGACAGCGCGACGCGCTCCGGACCGTCCAGGCTGCCTCCGTCATCAGGGGAAACCTGGACGGGCCGCTTGCCAGCGTCTGGGAAAGGGGCCACATCTCCGTCGAGGAGCTGTGGAGCTACTACTGCCGGTACCCGTATCTGCCACGGCTGCGCGACCGGGTCGTGCTCGACAGCGGCATTCTCGCCGGGCTGGACGAGTTCGACTGGGAGGCCACCGGCTTCGCCCTCGCCACAGGCCACGACGGCACGCGATTCGAGGGCTTGGCCGTGCCGCCGACAGGCCGGTTCGGGCAGATCACGGACGGCACGATGCTTGTCAGGCCTGACTTGGCGATCGCCCAGCGGGAGGCAGAGCAAGTGCCGGCCGGCGGAGGTGCCGGAGGGGCCGGTGGCGGTAATGCGGGCGGCGGGGACGGCTCAGGCAGCGGCGGTAGTGAGGGGCAGACCGGCGGGTCCGCCGGCCAGACGGGCGGCGGCCAGCCGGGTGGCGGAGACGTCACGCCGCCTGGTCCGAAGAACGTCCGTTTCTTCGGCGCGGTCAAGCTCAACCCCGAGCTGCCGCAGAAAAGCTTCACCAAGATCTACACCGAGCTCGTCCAGCACCTGAGCGCGGTCGACGGTGTTGAGCTGGAGCTGGCAATCGAGATCAGGGCAAAGCGGGCCGACGGCTTCCCCGAGGACAAGGTCCGCATCGTTTCCGAGAACGCCAAGGTCCTGAAGTTCGACCAGTTCGGCTTCGAGGATCGGTGAACTGGCACGGGCCGGCGTCGACCGGCCCGTGTCCGATCGCCTATACCCGTCTAGCGCCGCAACCGGCACGTTGAGACCCGACCTTCGTGAGGATGAATGGTGCAAGACACTCGCCGGGTGCAAACCGCAGTGCTCGGCAGCCCCGACTCCGATCGCCCCCTGTCGCTGCCGACCGAGCGCAAGGAAGCGGAAGCGTACCTGTCCAGGTACCGAGGGCGAAAGTTCTACTGCGGTGTACTGATCGGCGGCTGCGGTTGGCGGCTGATGGACAAGCTCTACGGTGACCGGGTCTGTCACTTCGCGCATTTCCCCGACACCAAGGGGACGGCCCCCGAATGCGAGCGCCGTTACCTCGGCGCCGACAGTGCCGACCACCTCTTCATCCATCGAGGTCTGAGCTCGGGCCTGACCGAGCGACCCCGATTCGAGGGACGGCTCGAGGCTGGACGGTGCATGGATCTGCTCGTCCGTCGTCGTCAGACCAAGTCCGCCATCAAGGTCCAGTTCGTCAACCTTTCTCCCGATGAATGGGAGCAACAGGACGACGTGCTGCGCGCCCAGTTCGAGCACGTCGACTGGATGCTTGGGCCCACCGCGACCAGGACCAGCAAGTATCTGCTTGAGCGTGACGGCTATGCGCTGCGGGTCCGATGCGAGGAGGGGAAGGGGGCCGCACGCGTCGTCAAGGTCGGCACGGAGACCAGCGACGGCGACCTTCAGTGGAGCAGCCTCGACGACTGCGAGATCACCGCGAAGGGAGTCGTGACACCACTTCTGCGCAAGGTTCGGGCCAGCCGGCGACCTCCCGCCGGAACGACGACGGCAGCTCTCCCGGGATTCCCGTTGGCGGTCAAGGACATCATCGTCCGCCCACAAGAACCGCTCACCAGGCCAATTTCGGGGCCACGAATCCCGCCCAACTCCCACGTCGCCACGGTTGACGTCATCATCGGCGATGGTGAGCCGATCAACGCCCGCATCATGGTTCCCGGCCGCCTGGATCTCGCAGTTGGTCAGCCGTACTCCCTGGTCGAGCCCGCGTCGGTCGACGCTGGGATCTGGCAGGGACAGCTCTCGCCAGTCTGGACCATCTTCAGCGCCGGGCTGGTCCAGCATCAGTCAACCGAGGTGTCGACGCCCGTTCCAACGCAGGTGACGGCACCGGGCTCCCTTCCGTCGGCTCCGGTCGCGAAGGCGGATGCGAACAAGAGCATCGAGCAGGATGTCCGAGACAATTGCCTTCTGCTCGCGAAGCGTATCCAGACGGCCATGGGGGCCATGAACCTGCCGGAAGTGCAGCGAGCGATCGACAGTTACAGGAAGACCTTGGCGCGGGTGTCCGTGCATAATTCGAGCTTCGAACATCAGGTCCAGTTTCTCCGAGCGAGCGAGATGTGGTTGAGGGAGGCCCGTGCGCGAACGGCCCGTCTCGCCCCCCAGGAGACGCCGGTAGTGGCGGCCAGGCCTGTCAAGGCGCACCAGGTTTCGAAGAACAATGAGCTGGAGAGCTCTGGACCGGGGCCAGAGGAGCGGCTCCGTCGCAGCATGCTGAAGCTCATCGCCGATCTGAGGCTGGCGAGCGGAAAAGGTGACCACTGCGGCATCGTTAAGCTGCTCGAATCCAATGCCGCCATCCTCGCCGAGGCTGCATCGCATCCAAAGCTCCGGAAACACTTTGCCAAGATCGAGGCGTTCCGCCAGCCCGCGCTCGTGCGAGCTGACTCCTCGAGAAAGCCCGACTGGGCACTCGTGGACAAGTGCGCATCTCTTAACAAGGTGATAAATCGAGCTAAATCATCGTCGAACGCGCGAGAGGTGCAGAACGCGACAGACGAACTCCGTCGTCTGCTGACTTCGCCTGCCAACCAGGATCTCGACCTTCGCTATGAGCTTCGGCTGCTCGCGGAACACGAGAAGTGGTTGAACGCCAGGCAAAAACGTGCAGTTGAGGTGAGCTCGGCTAGGGGCGCCGCGCCAAAACCTGATCGGACATCTCCTCGGCAGTCCAGTGTGAGGCTGCAGGAGATCGTCGATCAGTTGCAGCAAGCCGAACTGGCCGGGAACATCGCAGTGGCACGGACACTGCTCAGCGAGGGCACGCACCTTCTCATGAAAGAGGAGGGAGGTGGCGCGAACTCCAACGAGCGTCAGCAGCTCGAACGGAGCGCGCAGTGGCTTGCCGAGGTCTCCCAGATGTCCGATGGCGCTGAACCTGCAGGGACAGCGTCATGAGCGCCCAGCCGGTGAAGAAGGTCGGCGCTACCGAGCTGCTCGACCTAGGTGAGCAGGCTTGGTCGCGGCGGCTACGCGGGTCGTCCTGGGCGTGTGAGGTGGACGTGTCACCGTCGCCATCACTGGCATCGCCGTCCGCGACGGCCTGTGGCGCACCGACCACTATCAGAGTGACTACGACGAGGATCGGTGAGCCGGGTTGTATGCCTGTCCGCTCCGCACGGGCAGGCGTGTACCCCGGACTCTGAGAACGGAGCCGACGGGAAGCCGTGATCACGACTTTCTGTAATCAACGGTCCGCTCAGCTCGATGCACTTGTACGGGAAACTCGCATCAACAATTGATCATGCCAGGCGCGGTCAGGCCCCCAACTGATGACACGGAGCTCGCATGCCGGTCGAGAAGGCAGAAAAAGACGTCCAGACCCTGGTGGGGCAGATCTCCAGCAAGGAGATCCTGCTGCCGGAGATCCAGCGGGGCTACGTCTGGAAGCCGACCCAGGTCGCAAAGCTGGTCGAGTCGCTCTACCGCGGCTATCCGACCGGGTCGCTGCTGTTCTGGAGAACGACGGAGGCGCCGGCCACGCGCTGGCTCGCGATCGGTAAAACCCAGGGCCAGCCCGCCGTACAGCCGCTCTACCTTCTCGACGGGCAGCAGCGCCTGACTTCGCTGCACCGGGTGCTCAATGATCACAAGGACGCCCAGATCGTCTTCAACGTCGAGACCGAGTCGTTCCAGAACCAGAGTGCGGCGACGGCCAAAGATCCCAGGTGGATCAAGGTCTACGAGATCGTCCGGCCCGGTGTCAAGCAGTTCCCCCTCGTCACGAGCCTCCACAACGCCGTCCCCGCGCTTGATCCGGACCTCATTGGGGAGCGCGTGGGCAGGCTGGCCGCGATCCGCTCCAGGGCGTTCCACATGGAGATCCTCACCGAGTTTCCGTACGACGAGATCGCACAGATCTTCGTCCGGGTGAACAGCGGACGCCCGCTCAAGACCAGCGACCTCGCGCTCGCGACGCTCTCCGCTCGTTGGCCCGGGACGCTGGAGAAGCTGGAAGAGGAGGCTGAGCACTGGGCCAAGAAGCACTACCAGGATCTCGACGTCACGTTCCTCACTCGTGCACTGACGGGCACGGTGCTCGGCCGAGGCCTGTCCACGTGGTCACATGGACGGCTGATCGCGGCCAGCGATGAAGAGCTCGAGACCGGCTGGGCCACCGTCCAGCGAGGCCTGCGTCACCTCATCCCACTGCTCCGCGAAAATCTGAAGGTCGGCAACAGCAACCTGATCCCCTCGCACGTCGCGCTGCTTCCGCTCATCGTGCTGCTCGGCGAGCGCCCGGACGAGCCAATGGACGAGGACACGACCAACGGCATCATCTACTGGTTCCTGCTCGCCAACATCCGCAACCGCTACAGCAGTTCGGCTGACACCCGACTGGGTCAGGACATTCCCGCCGCGCGCGAGAGTGAGCCGGTTAAGCAGCTGCTGGGCAACCTCGGCATCCGAGGCGCGCGCATCGAGGTGACTCCTCAGGATCTGGTCGGGCGCACAGTCGGCAGCCCGTATTTCTTCCTCAGCTACCTCGTTGCCAAGCACGCCGGCGCACACGACTGGTGGTACGGCACCGAGATCTCCGCCACGGCTGAAGCCGGCCAGAAGCTCGAATACCACCACATCCATCCGCAGGCCACCCTGAAGAACCACCCCGGCAGCTACAGCAAGACCGAGATCAATGACCTGGCCAACCTGGCATTCATCTCCGGAAAGGCGAATCGAAAGATCAGTGACCGGTCTCCGAGCGACTACTTCACCGACCAGAAGCAGCCGCTGACCAAGGCGGAGTTGGCCGCGCACTTCGTGCCGTACGACGAGAATCTGCGGCACGCCGATGCCTACCGGGACTTCCTGAACGCCCGCCGTGCGCTGCTGGCCGACGCGATGACCGCGCTGATAGACCGCTACCGGCCGAAGTGGCTGGACGAGGATGTGACTGAGGCGGATCCCCTCGCGGGTTGCGCTCTGGAGTTCCAGCTCTTCCAGAGCTCGTGGGACTCCGGTCAGATCGTGGCCAGGGCCACCGGAGAGGACTTCGAATGGACCGGCTCGCTCGGCCTTGCCGAACTCGAAGCCGCCATCGAGGCCGCCGACGGCGGATTGGACAGCGACATCGAAATATCGAAGGAGATCGTCCCAGTCCGCGTCGAGAGCGACACCCTCACGATTCCGATTGGGCCGTTCGTCGTGTCGGGGACCATCGAGGCCTGGCGCAAGACGCTGGACCGTGAGAAGGGCGACGCCCAGCCGCTGTCCCAGTGCCTCAGCATCGAGCCTCGCCCGTGGGAGGGCGAGCCGATCCCCTTCCCCGTCACCAACATCGAATGATCCGTATCTAGGAATAGTGGTACTTGTCATGACTAATCGCGTCGAGGCCTGAAATGGCGGAGGCTGAAGACGGAAGTCCTGCCAGGAAGGTCGGCGCTACCGAGCTGCTGAACCTCCGGGAGGGGGCATGGTCGAAACGGCTGCGTGGCTCCTCCCTAGTCGCCGAGGTCGACATCAAGGACGGGCACAGCGAGCAGGTCGCAGCCGTCCTCGGCAGGGTTTACTCGAAGTGGCTCGCCAGCGGGCGCAAGCCACACACCTTCTTCACGCGATGGCCTGCCTGCGTGGCCGTGGCCATGACGGCCGTCGCCGCCCGCCATTACCGGCGCGGGGAGTTCTGGCGAGATCTCTGGACTGCCGTCGGATACCGGGGACTGCCTGAGGAGCAGGCCACCTGGGGTAAGGGCTTCGCCAACGCGGTTGACGCCCTTGGCATGCCGACGTTCCAGGGCATGCCGATGCCGTACGTCGGCCCGATCCTCATGCACACCGGCATTCCCACGTACTGCCTGGAGGACTATTTCCGCCTCATCGCCCATCGCAGAGTGAGCGACCGGGGGCTCGACGCCGAGGCGTTCCTTGCCTGGGCGACGTCGCCCGGGACTGAACACCGGCTCGACAACCTCGATGTGCCGGCCCGCAGGTTCCTGCAGCACGGCACGGAGTTCGCGTTGGACTTCGTGGAGCGCACCTTCGACCTGCTCGACCGGCTCAGGGATCCGGCTCCGGACCTCGATGGCGTTGCGCTTCCACCCCGGGTGCTGGCCCGCGCCCAGGAACTGGCGGCCGAGCGACAGCTCGACCTCAGTGTTCCGAGCTCATCGGGGGAGAGCCGCACCAGGGCGGAACGGCCCCGGATCGCCCTCGATCCGTTCGGTCGTGGCGTCGAGGTTGTCCTGCCTGCGGTCGGCGACACGCCTGACGGTCTGGCGACGTGGACCGTGACAGCCGACGGGGTCATCAGCACGGTGCGCAGCCGCGCTCAGTGGGTGGGGGTGGCCGAGGCCGCGCCCGCCACGAACTTCAGCCTGCTCAAGCCGGTGCGGACCGCCGTCGTCGCGCTGGCGGGCTGGCAGCACCAAACCGAGCTGCAGGTGATCGACCCGGCTGCGCCGATGCTGGTGTTCGCTGAGGATGGCAGACGGCTTCCCGCGACGATGCCACTGCCACCGGACGTGGTCTGGGTCGCCTATCCCGGCGAGCACGAGCTCACAACGGACGGCCCGCTGGCCGTGACCATCGAGGGGCAGTTGCCGCTGGGCTGGACGGGGTGGCGGCTGCGGCAAGTCTCCCTGGAAGGCGTCCGGTCGCTGGGGCTGGCCGGGCTTCCCGGCAGCCGCAGGCCCGTCCGCGGCTATACCCGTCCGCGGATCGTGACCGGCGATCCCGTCGCCGGTGTCACCACGCCGTATGGGAGTCCCGTCTACGCGAAGATGCCAGAGGTCTGGCTTCCAGGCCAGGAGGGAGCCGAGACGACCTGGCAGGTCGACGTCCGCCGGGTCGGGAGCGACGAGGCGGTCATGTCCAGCAGCCACACGATCAGCGGCCCCTTGTCGATCACCGAGATCGAAGACGCGTTCCCCAGCCGCCCGGTCTTGGGAGCCTTCGACATCGTGGTCCGTGGACCGCTGGGCCGCGGGGCAAAGCGGACGGTCTTCGTCGCGGAAGGACTTGGCGCCCGCTTCACTCCGCGGGTGCGCCTCTTCGGCGCGGCCGGGCTCGCCCAGGGGAAGGCGGAGCTCACCGCGGCAGTGGGGGCGCAGGCAGCGCCGCGGGCCATCTCATACGGCTCGGCAGATTTGGCGGCGATCGCGGAGTATCGGACTGGTGAGCAGACGGAGCCGCTGGTCGTCACGCCGCCTCGCGTCGAGGTCATGCACGAGCGAGAGGCCGAGTCGCCCATCTGGCGGGCTGGACCGCTGCGCATTCCCGCCGACTCGTTCGCCGATGCACCTGGAGCCCTGCTCGTCCGCGTGCCCGAGACACGTTTCGCGCTGCCCTCGTTGCACGTCGTCGTCGGGGGCAATGTTGTACAGGACCTGCCGGCGAGCGGGCGGCCGCAGGAGGGGACGGCCCGGTTCGACCTCGTGAAGATCGCCGACACCATTGCCGAGCACAAGCTGGCCGACCTTCTCCTTGAGGTCGGCAGCGACGTCATCCGGGTCGGGAGCGTACGGCCGCGCCAGCTCGCACACGCGGCTGAACGCGAGGGAGATCACCTCCGGCTCGTCGACCACGTGCCGGTGGACGGGCTCACGGCGGGCATCTACGCGTCCACCGCGCCCTGGCGCGAGCCAATAGTCGAGCCGGTAGATGCTGACGGGTCGGTCCCGTTACCTCTCGAGTTGCGCGATGCCGGGCCGCTGCTGGTGCTGTTGCAGGTGGACGACCCGTGGGTGCCCGTGGAGTGGCCACGCTGGCCCAAGCAGTACCTCATGGTGGGCGGAGACGGACACGTCATCTCCGATGACCCGGAGGAGACGGCGCTGGCGCGTTTCATCTCGGGAGAAGGCGACTTCCCCGATGAAGTCGACGGTCTGTGGCGTGTCTGGATGATGATCGACCTGGCGGAGCGGCTGCGGCCTGCCTCCGATCTGCAGCGGTTCCTCATGACCTGTTCGCAGCCGATTCAGCGGCGTCCTTTCGACGCTCAGAGCGCACTGGTCGGCCTTGGCCTGAAGCCCGCGCGCACTCTGGCCTGTCTGATCTCCTCAGGCTTGGCCGCGACAGCCGTACCGGCCACGGTGAACGCGGACGCCGCAAGAAGGATGTGGCCGGTCGTGCCGGCGGTCGCCGCGCTCGCGGGCGGCTTGCAGGACGAGGATTGTTTCGCCGCAGCCGAGCGGCAGTGTGGCGAGGTACTCAGGGAGATCGTGGCCGATGGAGCCGACCCGTTCGTCGGCGTGGGCCGCTTCGGGGCGGACGCCGACCGGCTGGTCCACATGACCCCTCAGCAGATTGAAGGCATTTGGCGCGCAGCGAACGTCGTCCCCCGGGCCCTCCTCGACGCCGATACCCGTGCGTCGGCGGCACGGCGGCTGTTCGACGCGCGCGGCGAGGCGGGCGCCCGAGAGGTCGGCAGCATGGCGTTGTACGCCGTCAAGACCGCCGATGCTGTGCTGCGCCGGGCCGAGCGGTTAGACCTCCTTCCGCAGCTTGACCAGCGCAGGAATCCGGAGGGGCTAGGAGGATGGCGTAGCCTCCCGGCTGCGTCGATCGCCTTCGCGATGGTCGCGCGGCTTGCCGCCCGGGGCGACGCGCAGTGCCGTACGGCGGAGCAGACTTTTCGCGCCGACTGGACCCGGCTGGCGGCCATCGCTCCCGATCTCGTGACCATTGATCTCGTGCTGGCCGAGCTGTTGGTCAGCCGGGCGAATACGGAGATGCAGTGACCAATACTCTGGACGCGTTGTCCACCAGCGGGCTGATCGTCGAGAGCTACCGCCGTTACCTGCGCTCCCTGTTACCGGTCCGTGAGCCCCGCATCGCCGAGGCGCTGGCAGCCGAGATCACCCGCAGCCCCATGCTGACCAAGGGGCCACTGCTGGAGGCCACCCCGCCGTACGCGACGGGGGCGACCCCACGTCAGCTCATCAGGGAGGGTGTGCTCGACCCGGCTTTCACAGCGCTGGGCGGTCCGGAGCTGCCGCTGGATCGGCCCCTGTACAAGCACCAGGAGCAGGCTCTGCGGAAGGCGGCGCGCGGGCGGAACATCGTGGTCGCCACGGGTACCGGGTCCGGCAAGACCGAGAGCTTCTTGCTGCCGATCCTGAACTCCCTCATCGCCGAGCATTCGCGCGGTGAGCTCGGCCCCGGTGTGCGGGCTCTGCTGCTCTACCCGATGAACGCGCTGGCCAACGACCAGCTCAAGCGCCTCCGGCAGCTTCTCGCGCAGGTCCCGCAGATCACCTTCGGCCGCTACACCGGCGACACGCCAGCAAGCGCCCGCGTAGCCGCGGAGACCTTTGAGGCGCTCAATCCGGGTGCGCAGCGGTTGCCGAACGAGTTGCTCAGTCGTGACGAGATGCGGGCAGCCCCACCCCACATCCTGCTGACCAACTACGCGATGCTCGAGTACCTGTTGCTCCGCCCGGCCGACCTGGATCTGTTCGAGGGGCGGAGCTGGCGATTCATCGCGCTGGACGAGGCCCATGTCTACGACGGCGCCAAGGCCGCTGAGCTTGCCATGCTGCTGCGCCGCCTGCACGATCGTGTCGCGCCGGACCAGCCACTGCAGTGCATCGCCACGAGTGCGACCGTGGGCGACAATCCCACGGCCGTCACCGACTTTGCCACCAAGCTGTTCGACGCGTCATTCGAGTGGGTCCCCGAGGACGTCTCTCGGCGGGACCTCGTGCGTGCCAGCCGGGTGCAGCTCCCGGTGGCGCCGTTTTGGGGGCCGCTGCCGGCCGAGCTTTACCGGCAGCTCGCGCAGGCGGAGGACCCCGGCTCGGAGATCTTGGTGCTGGCCAAGGAACGCGGCTTCGTCGGTGACGACCCCGGGTTCGTCTTGGCGCACGAACAGGGCATGGCCGACCTACGTGAGCGTCTCGCCGCAGGCCCTCAGATGTTCGGAGAGCTGGCGCCGCTGCTGTTCGACCCCGCGGACCGGCCGGCGGAGTCGCTGGCAGCTGTGGTCGCCGTTGGCAGCAGGGTACGTGACCTGTCGGCCTCGCCCGTGCTTTCGGCCCGGTACCACCTGTTCGCGAGAGCAACCGAGGGCGCCTTCACCTGCCTTACCGGCAGCGGGCCGCACGTGTCGCTAGGTCGCCACGAGATCTGCGGCACATGCCAGGGCGCCATGTTCGAGTTCGGCGCCTGCAAACGCTGCGGCGCCGTCCACCTGGTCGGGGCGGTACGGCACGGCGATGGTGGTTATGTCTTCGCTCCGAGGATCAGGCAGGACGAGCAGCGAGTGTGGCTGCTTCTGGGTGACGCCCCGGTGGTCGCCGACGAGGACGACGAGGACATCGAGGGCACGCCGGAAATCAAGGCCGACATGGCCTATCTGTGCCCAACCTGCGGCGCACTGCACGCTGGGTCTCATCGTCCTCTGGGCTGCTTGCGGAATGAGTGTTCTGAGACCTCGCTCTGGCCGGTCCACAGAATCAGGACCCTCCACGACTCGCCACAGGGCTGCGGCGTCTGCGGCGCACGAGGCCCAGGCTCGGTCCGGCTCTTCGAGAGCGGCAACGACGCGGCGGTAGCCGTTCTGGCAACCGCCCTCTATCAAGCGCTGCCACCAGCCAGCAAGGACGAGATCGCCGATCAACCGGGAGAGGGCCGCAAGCTGCTGTCCTTCAGCGACAGCAGGCAGGCCGCCGCGTTCTTCGCCCCGTACTTCGAGTCGAGCTACGCGAGCATCCAGCATCGGCGGCTCCTCCTGGAAGGATTGCAGGCGGCCACCCGCGACGGCGAGGCGGTCAGCGTGGCGGACCTGACGTTCTACGTCGCCAAGGCGGCTGACCGCGCCCACGTGTTCGAGCGGCGTATGACGAGGCAGCAGCGCGAACGCGAGGTCGCGCTGTGGATCATGCAGGAACTCGTCGCGATGGACGATCGGCAGTCCCTGGAAGGGCTCGGCTTGATCCGTGTCGACCTCGACCGCGAGTCCCGGTGGCCGACCCCAGCCGGGTTGAAAGCCCTCGGGCTGTCCGACGACGAATGTTGGGGACTGCTGTCGGAACTGTTGCGTACGCTACGCCAGTCCGGAGTGCTCCACATGCCCGACGAGGTCGATCCGCGAGATGAGGCATTCGCCCCGCGGCTTGGGCCGCTCTTCGTTCGCGAGGACGGATCCGAGCCGACCCGGAAGGTGCTCAGCTGGTTGCCCACACGCGGTGTCAACCGGCGCCTGGACTATGTCCAGCGGGTGCTCACAGCGCTTGGGTCCGACGCCGACCCGAAGGATGTGCTCCGTGGCTGTTGGAAGGTGATCACCGCGCAACGCTACGGGTGGCTCGCCTCCGAGACTGTCCGGGGGCTGGGGACGGTCCGGCAGGTGGATCACACGTGGCTGCGGCTTTCACCCGTCGACAGTCCTGTGTATCGGTGCGGAGTGTGCCGGCGTGTCTCGGCCGTATCCGTCCGCGGAGTATGCCCGACGATGAGATGCGGGGGCACGCTCGAGTCCTTCCCCGTTCCGGTCGCCGGTGAGGACGACAATCACTACCGATCCGTTTACCGGTCGGTGACGCCGGTGCCTCTGGTCGCCCGCGAGCACACGGCCCAGTGGACCAGCCTCGAAGCGGCGGACATCCAGCAGAAGTTCCTGCGGGGCGAGGTCAACATGCTGTCCTGCTCGACCACGTTCGAACTCGGCGTCGACGTGGGCGAGCTGCAGTCGGTGGTACTGCGCAACATGCCACCGACAACGGCCAACTACGTGCAGCGGGCGGGGCGGGCAGGACGGCGTACCGACTCGGCGGCTCTTGTGGTCACTTACGCGCAGCGACGCTCCCATGACCTGTCCCGGTTCCAGGACCCCGTGTCGATGATCGCGGGCAAGGTGCGGGCGCCGTACGTGCCGCTCGGAAATGAGCGCATCGATCGGCGACATGCTCACTCGATTGCGCTCTCTGCGTTCTTCCGTGACGCCAGGCAGACGACGGGGGAGACGTGGAGCACTGCGGGGGACTTCTTCCTTCCCGGCGGTAAGGGCGCACCTGCGTCGCGTGTTCGATCGTTCCTTACACCAGTTCCGCGGGAAGTCCTCCAATCTCTGATGCGGGTGCTCCCACCCGGGGTCCAGCGCGAAATCGGCGTCAACACCGGCGAATGGGTGGACGAACTGGCCCGCCTGCTGGACGAGGTCGGGCGGCAGCTCACCCTCGATGTGGAGATCTTCGAAGAGCGTCGCCGCAAGGCGTACGAGGAGCGCAAGGACCATCTTGTGGCCCGATACGCGAAGACGATCAACACGCTCACCCAGCGAGATCTGCTCGGCTATCTCGCGAATCGGAACGTGCTGCCCAAGTACGGATTCCCGGTCGACACCGTCGAGCTGCGCACCAGCTACTCCGGCGAGGCGGTCGGGGCCAAGCTGGAACTCACCCGGGACCTGTCGGCTGCGATCTACGAGTACGCACCCGGCGCCGAGGTCGTGGCGGGCGGTCTGCTGTGGCGGTCTGGAGGGGTGTACCGACTGCCGGACCGGGAGCTTGTCGGCAAGTTCTACGCGATCTGCGAGCACTGCCAGCACTACCGGGAAAGCGACGACGAGCTCGACCCCATTTGTCCTCTGTGTTCGAACGTCGCGAGAAGCGCGCCCCGGCAGTACTACGTGCCCGAGTTCGGGTTCGTCGCCGAGGCCAAGGCGTCCAAGACCACGACCACGCCGCCCAGGCGCAGCTGGAACGGGGCCACGCATGTCCTGTCCCTGGCGGCGGAGGAGGTCGAAGAGTTCACCTGGAAGACTGCGAACGGCGGGACCGTGCGCGGGAGTGCCGGATCACGTGGCCGGCTGATCGCCGTCTCGGAGGGCACCACGGGGGTCGGCTACCTGATCTGCGACTGGTGCGGCGCCGGAGTTCCCCTGGGAGCGAAGACTGGCAAGACGCACACCCACCTGCTGCGCGGCACGGACTGCACCGGCCCGCTTCAGCTGCGATCGCTCGCACATCCCTACGAGACCGACATTCTGGACCTGAGCTTCGACCATCTCGCGATGCCGCCGTCCGCCGGCCCTGTGCACTGGCGTTCAGCCCTGTACGCGCTGCTCGAAGGTGCGGCAGAGCGCTTGGAGTTGAGCCGCGACGACATCGACGGTGCTCTGTTCGCCCGGCCGGGAGGTCGGCTCGGGATCGTCATGTTCGACGCCGTGCCCGGAGGGGCGGGCAGCGTCCTTCGTATCGCACGCTCGCTCGAGCAGGTTGCTGAGTCCGCACTTTCCCGGGTGGCCAACTGCGAATGCGGGGAGGAGACATCCTGCTATGGGTGCCTGAGGAGCTTCCGCAACCAGCGCTACCACGAAGACCTCAGCCGAGGTACAGCTGTAATGGTGCTTCGTTCCCTGTTGGACGGCCGAGGCCTCGCCGTTGCTACCTGATCGCCTGGTTGAGTCGCTCCGCCGCGGCGTCCTGAACGTCGAGATACTCCGCCGGATCGTCGCGAAGCAGAGCGAGCCTCTCCAGGGTTACATCGTGGAGCGGCGTCAGTGTGGCAGCCAATCGGCGCGTCATACTCTCGCAGTCCCATAATCCTTCCTCCGCGTACGGCGCCGCGGAGGAAGGATTGACGGCCATGGCGTTCGTGACGGGGACCGATCCGGATACGTGCCGCGTTACGAGAGTCGCTCGTAGGCGAGCGCGGCCACCACGAGATCCTCCCAGCCGGTTCCCACGGACTTGAAGAGGGTGATCCCAGCGGTGTCCACGGTCGCGCCGCGGACGAGTTCGGCCAGATCGGCGATGATGACCGACGGCGGAACGCCGTCCGCCAGTGCCATCACCAGATCTCCCGCTTCGGCGAGCGCGGCCTCACGTGACTCGACGACGACGTGGCTCCGCGCCACGGTCGCGGTCTCCACCTCGCGTGCCGTGGGCTCGTGCGAGCCGACGACGTTGAGATGCGCCTGATCGCCGATCCACGTGTCCGGCACGACCGGGCTGCGGGCCGTCGTGCACAGGCACAGGACATGAGCCTTCCGCACGTCCTCGGCGCCGGCCGCGTAGGCCGGTATCTCCAGGTCGCCCAACTTCTGGGCGAAGGCGGCGGTCGACTCGGGCGTGCGCCCGACGACGCCGACCCGCTCGATGGGACGCACCGCCCGCATGGCGTGGACGTGGCCGAGCGCTTGAGGTCCGGTGCCGGCCACGACCAGTTCGGTGGCGTCCGGCCGGGCCAGATGTCTCGTGGCGACGGCCGACACCGCGGGCGTCCGGAGCATGGTGAGTGCGGCGGCGTCGAACAGCGCCAGCGGGGTCATCGAGTCGGCGTCATGCAGGACGTAGACGCCTTGGATGCGGGGGAGTCGCCGGGTGGGGTTGTCCGGCGCGACGGTGATGACTTTGATCCCCACGTAGCGTGGTCCCTCGCTCGGCATGAGCAGGAACTCGCCCGACCGCGTCGGAACCGACGTGCGCAGCGGGTCCTGCCCCGGCCATCCCGCGCGCAGCGCCTCCTCCAGAGCGTCCATCGCGGCGGGGAGAGACACGGCGGCGGTGATGGCCGGTAGGTCGACGTAGGGCGGGTGGGTCATCGCAGAGTGAAGCCTTCGCCGAGCGGGTCGTCGCTGTCAAGTACAAAAAGGTGCTCACCGGTGCGGAAGGCCATGCCCTCGACCTCGGTGCGGTAGCCGGCCCGTCCCAGCGTGGTCTCGGTGCCGAGAACGCGTCCGAGGAATCTCGTCCCCACAACGCTGTCGTGGACCAGTGGCCCGTCGCTCAGGCGGCCCTCGTCGGCGAGAAGCGCCAGCCTGGCGGAGGTCCCGCTGCCGCATGGCGACCTGTCCACCTCGCCGTCGGCGAAGACGGTGCAACTGCGCTGATGTGCGCCGCCTTCCGCGGGACGGGGCAGGTCCTCATAGAACGTCACGCCGTATATGCCGGACAGGCGGGGATCCGCGGGGTGCTCGGCGGCCTGGCGGGCGTCGAGCGCGGACCTGATCTGGCGGCTCAGTGCGATCAGCCGGGGGAGGTCGCCCGGGGTGACGGTCGCACCGAACCGATCCGCCGGGACCGAGGCGTAGAACGCGCCGCCGTAGGCGATGTCGACCGGCACGGCGCCGGCCTCGGTGTCCACGGTCACGTCACGCGCGTGGACGAATGCCGGGATGTTGCGGAACCGCACCGACCGCGGCTTCCCGCCGGACACCTGGACCACGGCGGCAACCCGGCCGGACGGCACATCGATCCAGATCGTCACCTCGCCGTCCGGCGGCGCGTCGACCCGGCCGGTCTCGACCGCCCAGACGCCGAGTGCGATGGTGCCGTGCCCGCACGCGGTGGAATAGCCGTCCTTGTGGAAGAACACCGCGCCGAACGACGCACCGTCGTCGTCCGGCGGGGTGACGAAACAGCCGTACATGTCAGCGTGGCCCCGGGGCTCATGGACCAGCAGTCGCCGCACCCGGTCGGGCTCGACGGCCGCGGCGTTCCCCCGGCGGTCCAGCACGGTGGAACCGTGCAGGTCGGGCGCGCCGCCGGTGACGATCCTGAACGGCTCTCCTGCGGTGTGGTAGTCGACGGTGCTGATCTCGAGCACAGTTCTCTCCTCGTGGTGGGGAGGTCGGGGTGGGGATTCGGGAGTTAGGGGCACGCTGATCACAGGCTCAGCTGGTCGCGCCGGCCGCGGGGATCACGGGGAGGATCAGCTGTGAGGGGTAGGCCTGGTTGTGCCAGACGCTGTTCTCGGCGACCTTGCTCTCCACTCCGGTCGCCAGCGGCCCGCCGGTGTTCAGGTTCCTGTCGTACTTCGGGAAGGTGCTCGACGAGATCTCCAGCCGGATCTGGTGGCCGGCGCGGAAGACCTGCGAGGTGTTCCACAGGTGGATCTCGAACTCGTGCACCTCGCCGGGCGTGAGGAACCGCTCCTCGTCCAGCCCCTCGCGGTAGCGGCCGCGGACGATGCCGTCCTGCAGGCGCTGGCAGAAGCCGTCCGGGTGCACGTCGAGGAGCTTGGCGGTGAAGTCGGTGTCGATCGCGTCGCTGGAGGCGAACAGCTTCAGCCGTACCGGGCCGGTCACCTCCAGGTCGGTCTCCAGCACGGAGGTGGAGTAGACGAGGACGTCGGCGCGCTCTTCGATCTCGCGGTAGTCGTCCGGTCCGCCGATCTGGTGTGAGGTCGACGAGGTGATGTACGGCACCGGATCGGCGGGGTCGTAGCGGTAGGTGTCGGCGGGCTCGTCGGCGCCCGGCACCTCCCAGGTCAGCGAGCCGTCACCGAACCGGGTGTTGGCGTTGCCGCCGCTGGACAAGTACAGCGAGGTGTAGTTGGTGCGCGCGATGGGCCACTCGTCTTCGCTGCGCCACTGGTTCTCGCCCATGATGAACAGCTGCGCACGCGGGTCGGCGTCGGCGCCGTTGTCCCGGCCCTTGATGAAGTGGTCGAGCCAGCGCAGCTCGTGGCCGTCGAGGTCGAAGTCGGCGCCGGGGCCGAAGTCGATCGGGCCGAGGGTCCGCTCGCGCCGCCGGGTGAGGCCGTGGTCCCATGGGCCGACGACGAGCCGCTGGGCGCGCTGGGTCTCCTCGGACGGCGCCTGCCGGGTCATCCGGGTGAAGTTGATGAAGGTCGCCGGCTGCACGTCGTCGTACCAGCCGGTGACGTGCATGGTCGGCACGTCGACGTTGCCGATCCGGTGCTGGTAGTACTTGGGACCCCAGTACTCGGTGTCCGACGGCAGGTGGGAGAGGTCGTCCCGCCAGTGCTTGCTGCTGAATCCCGCGCGCTCGTCCAGGGTGAGCAGCGGCAGGTGCTCGTAGACCGCGTCCCAGTCGATGCCCTCGATGTACTGGTAGGAACGGCCGTCGATCAGCCGGAACCAGCACACCTCCATCGGCAGGTGCACGCCGGTCGGCCACTCCACGAAGGGATCGGACGGCGGCACGTAGACGATCATCGCCTTCAGGCTCGGCGGCTGCTCGACCGCGGTGAGCCACTGGTCGTAGCCAAGATAGGACTGGCCCCACGTGACGACCTGTCCGTCGCACCACGGCTGCTGGGCGGCCCACTCGATGGTGTCGTAGCCGTCGAGCGGCTCGTCGCGGTGCGGCCGGAAGCTCCCCTCCGAGTCACCGCGTCCCCGCACGTCCATCCACAGGAACGCGTAACCGTGCCGGGCCCACCACATCGCCTTGCGGTAGGCGAACTCGGTGTTCTTCCCGTACGGCGTGCGGGCGACGATGACCGGGACGGGTGTTTCGGTGTCGGGCCGGTATACATCGGCGACGAGCACCACGCCGTCACGCATTGCCACCGGGATGTTGAGTTCCTGTCGCACGTTTTCTTCAGTGCCTGGCGAGGTCATGTGCTGCCTGTCCTTCAGCGTTCGGTCAGCGAGGTTCGGGGCGTTACGCCGGCGGCCGTTCCGGAGTAATGACGGAAGGCCAGCTTTTGATCAGCTTTCCCCCTGCTTGTCCGTCTGTTTACGGTGTAGTACCTTACACCTCATGCATGACACCTTGCACTCAGGATCGTGTGACCACACCAGCCCCGGTGGCCAGGCGTGACGGCCGGTGGCGGGCTCGGCGACGGTGCCGAGCCCGGGCAGGGAGAGCTGGGTGTCCTGGCGCGGACCAGCCTGCGGGACGAGGCGGCCCGGCTGATCAGAGCGCGGATCATCACCGGCACACTCGTCGCCGGTGAGCTCTACTCGATCGGCAGCATCGCCGCTCAGCTGGGCGTCTCCGTGACCCCGGTGCGGGAGGCGATCCTCGACCTGGCCAATGAAGAGCTCGTCGACGTCGTACGCAACCGCGGGTTCCGGATCCGCACCCTCACCGACGAGGACCTGGACGCGGTGGTCAGCATCCGCTCGATGCTCGAGGTGCCGGCCGTACGGGACCTCGCCGCCGCCCGGCCGACCCACGACCTGTCGGAACTGCGGGCTTTGGCCAAGGAGACGGAGCAGAGCGCGGCGGGCGGCGACATGGTCGCGTTCATCGCCCACGACCACGACCTGCACCTGGGCCTGCTCGCGAAGGCGGGCAACCGCTACCTCGTGGAGATCGTGGGGCGGCTGCGCAACCAGACCCGGCTACACGGCCTCCAGCAGATGATGGGCACGCCCGATCTGATCGACTCCGCGCGCGAGCACGAACTGCTGCTCGACGCCGTCGAAGCCGGTGACGCCGATAGGGCTGAGCGCCTGATGGCCCAGCACATCAGGCACGCCCGCGGGATGTGGGCCGGACTGGCCGACGGCACGGGTTCCGATTCCGGCTGACCTCATCCTCGATGGTTCGGCTCTGCCGAGACCGTTCTGAATGTTCCGTACCCCCAACCCCCAGTTCGCAGTAGGCCCTCCGGGGCCGGAAGATCGACGAAGGACACGCGATGAGAGAAGGTCGGAGTCGTCCGGTGACGGGCCTCGGCATGGTGGTCGGCGCGCTCGCGCTCAGCCTCGCCATGTCGGCATGCTCCGGTGCCGCCACCGGTACAGGAGCGGCGGGCGGTGGTGACACGGGTGCCGCGAAGCAGATTCAGGGCGACGCGAACACGGTCAACAACGGTCCGGTCAAGTCAGGCGGGAGCCTCACGTACGTCCTCGAGGCGAACGTCGACAACTGGAACCCGCTGACGCCCATCGGAAGCACTGTGCAGTCCATGGAGGCTGTCTCGGGCGTCATGCCCAGCGTCTTCGTTCCGCAGCCCGACATGCAGACCATGAAGCTCAACACCGACCTGATGGTGAGCGCCACCCAGACGTCGACGAGCCCGCAGACGATCGTCTACAAGATCAACCCCAAGGCCGTCTGGTCGGACAACACACCGATCAGCGCCGATGAATTCTCCTACCTGTGGAAGACCCAGAACGCCAAGGACTGCCCCAAGTGCGAGGTGGCGTACAACGCCGGCTACGACCAGATCAAGTCCGTCACCGGATCCGACGGCGGCAAGACCGTGACCGTGGTGTTCGACAAGCCGTTCGCGGCGTGGCAGACGCTGTTCAGCTTCCTGATGCCCGCGCACATCGCCGCCACCTACGGTGACATCAAGACGGCGGCGGGGCTCGCGCAGAGCTTCAACCATGGCTTCGCCGACAAGCCGCCGACATGGTCCGGCGGGCCGTACACGGTCAAGCAGTTCCAGGCCAACCAGGCCGTCATCGAGGCGAAGAACACCAGCTGGTACGGCCAGGGCCCGAACCTGGACCAGGTGATCTTCCGCATCATTACCGATGCCACCCAGGAGGTCCCTGCCCTCCAGAACAACGAGGTCCAGGCGATCAACCCGGCGCCTCAGGTCGACCTGCTCAACCAGCTGAAGCAGCTCCAGGGGGTCAACTACCAGCTCGATCAGAGCTTCTTCTGGGAGCATTTCGAGTTCAACCTGAACAACCCGTTCCTCGGGCAGAGCCCGGCCGGTGACGCGCTGCGGCAGGCCTTGTTCACCGCGGTCGACACCCAGGGCATCATCGACCGCACTGTCGGTCAGATGGACTCCAGCATCAAGCCGCTGAACAGCCACTTCTTCATGCCCCAGCAGCAGGGCTACCAGGACAACGTCGGCGCGCTCGGCTTCGGCAAGGCCGATGTCGCCAAGGCCAAGCAGATCCTGCAGAGCGCGGGTTACACCGGCGTCGGCACCAAGCTGGTCGCGCCGGACGGCAAGCCGGTCCCCGCACTGCGGTTCGTCTACACGGCGGGCAACCAGCTGCGTCAGACCGAGGGCACGCTGTTCGCCTCGTACGCCAAGCCGCTCGGCATCACGGTCAACGTCGAGCCGACGGACAACCTGGGCGCCAGCCAGGTCCACCAGGACTCGCACTACGACTACGACATCATCGTGTTCGCCTGGGTCGGCTCGTCGTTCCCCGCGGCGATCAACGCTCCGATCTACCTGTCGTGCCCGAAGGGCGTGACGTACTGCGGCAACAACATCGCCAACTACGGCAACGCCGACGTGGACAAGTGGTTGAAGGACTCGGTCACCAACCTGGACCCGGCGGCGGTGACGACCGACCTCAACAACGCGGACAAGCAGATCTCCGAGGACGCCGTCTCGCTGCCGCTCTACCAGCGGCCGGCCCTGTTCGCCTACAGCAGCAAGTACGGCGGCATCCGGAGCAACGCCAACTACATCGGCCCGACGTACAACATGGCCGAGTGGGGCCTGCTCGCCTCCGGCAGCTAGCCTCCCGCATGGTCAGATGGCGGCTCCGGGGCCATCACGCGCAACGCGCCCTGACTGTCGAAGTGCAGTCAGGCCCCCCACGAAGAGTCGCAATCCTCGCGGCCAGGCCGTGCCCCCGCCCCGGGGTACGGCCGGGCCGCGACCCGGTGACGGTGACCCCGAAGTCGCCCCCGTCTCGGACGGTGGGAAGGAGACCACACAATGTTCGCCTACGCCGTTCGGCGCCTGCTCATCTCGATTCCGGTCCTGCTGATCTCCACCTTCCTGGTGTTCCTCATGGTGTCGCTGTCCGGCGACCCGCTCGCAGAGCTGCGCGCGCGACAACCTCCCCCGCCGGAGTCCGTGCTCCGCGCCCAGGCCCACGAGCTGCGGCTTGACCAGCCGCTGCTGGAGCGCTATTGGCACTGGATCAGCGGGATCCCGCACGGCGACTTCGGCCCGTCGGTGCAGAACATCAACATCGGGCACGAGATCCTGACCCGCTTCGGGGTGACGATCCGGCTGGTGCTGCTGGCGGTCCTGCTCGCCGCCATCATCGCGGGCATCGTCGGTGTCGTGAGCGCGGCCAGGCAGTACTCGCCGCTCGACTACACGCTCACCGGAATCGGCTTCCTGTTCCTCGCGATGCCGGTTTTCTGGTTCGCGATCCTGCTCAAGCAGCTCGCGGTCAACTTCAACCTACAGACCGGTCGTGTGATCTTCTACACGATCGGGGACCGGTCGATCGAGACCACCGGCGGGCTGGGAGCACAGATCGGTGACATCGTCGGGCATCTCATCCTGCCCACCATTGTGCTGGCGATCACATCGTTCGCCTCATGGAGCCGGTTCAACCGCGCGTCCATGCTCGAGGTGCTCGGCAGTGACTACGTCCGGCTGGCCAGGGCGAAGGGCCTGCCCCGCAGGCACGTGCTGGTGCGTCATGCGCTGCGCACCGCGCTCGCGCCCATGGTGACCGTGATGTCGCTGGACTTCGCCGCCTTCTTCTCCGGTGCCATCGTCACCGAGACGGTGTTCCAGTGGCACGGCATGGGCGACCTCCTGCTCACCTCCATCCGGCTTCGTGACGTCTATCCGGTGCTGGCCTGGCTGCTCATCGCGGGCACCGCTGTGATCTTGATGAACTTGATAGCCGACCTGCTCTATGCCGTACTCGACCCGAGGATCCGCTATGCCTAGCACCCAGCCGGAGGAGGATCATGGGCCACGGGCGGTGAGGGTGACGCCGACGAGAGGCGTCTCCGCGAGGCCCGCGGGCCAGGACCGCGAGTTCACCGTGGAGGCACGTTCACAGGGCCGCCTGATCCTGCGCCGTTTTCTGCGGCACAAGCTCGCGGTCGCCAGCCTGGTGGTCTTCGTCGCGGTGGTGCTGTTCGCCTTCGCCGGTGCGACGCTCTGGCACTACTCCTACGACCAGCTGACCCCTGACATCTCCGCGCCGCCTTCGCTGCGACACCCCTTCGGCACCGACTCCACCGGCATCGACCTGATGGCCATGGTGATGCGGGGGACCCAGCGGTCGCTGGAGATCGCGCTGTTCGTCGCGCTCGCCGCGACCTGCGTCGGCACGGTATACGGAGCGATCGCCGGTTACTACCGGGGCGTGTCGGACACGCTCATGATGCGCTTCGTCGACCTGGTACTCACCTTCCCGACCATCGCGGTCGCCGCCATCCTCGGCGCCCAGGTCGGCACGTCCGCTGGCAGTTGGTTCTTCATCGGGATCATCCTGGCGGCGCTCACCTGGCCGATCGTCGCGCGGGTCGTGCGCGGCTCGGTCCTGTCCCTGCGCGAGAAGGAGTTCATCGAGGCCGCTCGCGCGCTGGGCGCGCGGGACCGGCGGATCATCTTCGGCCACCTCGTGCCCAACGTGATGGGCCCGGTCATCGTGAGCGTCACGATCCTCGTCGCGGCGGCGATCCTGTCCGAGACCGGCCTGTCCTTCATCGGATTCGGGGTGCGGCCGCCGGACACCTCACTCGGCCTGTTGGTGAGCCAGGCGCAGACCGCCGTGTCCACCCGGCCGTGGCTGTTCTACTTCCCCGGAGCGTTCATCATCCTCATCGTTCTTAGCATCAACTTCATCGGTGACGGTCTGAGAGACGCGTTCGACCCGACCCAGACAAGGGTGCGCTCATGAGCACTGCGGCAACCACGGGCGAGGAAGTGCTGGTCGTCGAGGATCTGACCGTGAGCTTCCCCACCGACGACGGGCTGGTCCAGGCTGTCCGCGGGGTGAGCTACCGCCTGCGCGAACGCGAGATCCTCGGCATCGTCGGGGAGTCGGGGTCGGGCAAGTCGGTGACGTCGATGGCCATCATGGGGCTGCTGCCCAGGTCGGCGCGGATCACCGGCTCGATCCGCTTCCGCGGGCAGGAGCTCGTCGGCCTCCGGGAGAGCGGGCTCAACAAGCTCCGCGGCAGCAAGATCGCCATGATCTTCCAGGATCCCATGACCTCGCTGAACCCGGTCCACACGGTCGGCTACCAGGTGGCCGAGGCCATCCTGGCCCACAACGACGTGTCGAAGGCGCAGGCCCGCAGGCGGGCGGTGGAGCTACTCGACACCGTCGGCGTCCCCAACGCCGGGCAGCGGGTCGACAGCTACCCATATGAGCTGTCCGGAGGGGTGCGGCAGCGGGTCGTCATCGCCATCGCCATGGCCAACAAGCCCGACGTGATCATCGCAGACGAACCCACCACCGCACTCGACGTCACGGTCCAGGCACAGGTTCTCGACGCGCTGCGGACCGCGCAGCAGGAGACCGGCGCGGCGATGGTCCTCATCACGCACGACCTCGGTGTGGTCGCGGGACAGGCCGATCGGGTTCTCGTGATGTACGCCGGCAAGCCGGTCGAGATCGGCGACGTCGAGGACATCTACTACCGGCCGCGGATGCCGTACACGCTGGGCTTGCTGGGGAGCGTGCCGCGCCTGGACGCGAGCAGGTCGCAGCGGCTGCTCCCGATCCTCGGGTCGCCGCCGTCGCTGGTCAACCTGCCCGCCGGATGCCCCTTCACCCCCCGGTGCCCGATCGCTCAGGACAGGTGCGAACGGGAGGAGCCCCCGCTCGTGACCGTGACCTCGCATCCCCACCGTGCCGCCTGCCACTTCTCCCAGGACCTGGCCGGCGTGCGGCCGCACGACCTGTTCACGTCCACCTCGGCGGACGCGCGGACCGAAGACCACCCTGGACGGCCATCGGCCGGGGAGCCCACCGGGGAAGGAGATCTCCCATGACCTCGATCGATCACGACGCGACGCCTGGGAGCCCCGATGCCCTCCGGCCCATCTTGTCGGTGCAGGACCTGGTGGTGCACTTCCCGGTCCGCGGCCGCGGCCTGCTGGGACGCACGACCGGCACGGTGCACGCCGTGTGCGACGTCTCGTTCGAGATCTACCCGGGTGAGACGCTGGGCCTCGTCGGAGAGTCCGGCTGTGGCAAGTCGACCACAAGCCGCGCCGTGCTCGGCCTGCGTCGCGCGACCTCCGGTCAGGTCCTCTTCGAGGACCAGGACCTCGCCAACCTGCCCCCGGACCGAATGCGGCGACTGCGCCGGCAGATGCAGATCGTGTTCCAGGACCCCATGGCGTCGCTGGATCCCCGGCTCACGGTGTACGAGATCATCGCCGAGCCGCTGCGCATCCACGGGGTGCACAAGGAGGACCGGCACCAGTACGTTGCCGAGCTCATGCGGACCGTCGGGCTCAACTCCGAGCACGGCAACCGGTACCCGCACGAGTTTTCCGGCGGACAACGGCAGCGCATCGGCATCGCTCGCGCTCTCGCACTCGAACCGAAGCTTCTCGTCCTCGACGAGCCGGTGTCCGCACTGGACGTGTCGATCCAGGCCGGCGTGGTCAACCTGCTCGACGACCTGCAGCGCCGCCTCGGCCTCGCCTACCTGTTCGTGGCGCACGATCTGTCCGTGGTGCGCCACGTCGCGGACCGGGTCGCGGTCATGTACCTCGGCCGGATCGTCGAGACGGGCGAGTGCGAAGAGTTGTTCGCCAATCCGGCGCACCCCTACACACAAGCGCTCATCTCGGCCATCCCGATCCCGGATCCCCGCAAGGAGAGAGAACGCCGGCGGATCGTCGTCAGCGGGGAGATGCCGAGCCCGACGGATCCGCCGTCCGGGTGCCGGTTCCGGACCCGTTGCCCGATGTTCGCCGACCGGCTCGACGACGCTCAGCAAGCTCGCTGCCGGCAGGAGACGCCAGAACTCGCCGAACGCGGGCAGGGCCATCCGGTGGCGTGCCATTTCGCGGAAGCCGTCCCCGTCCTGTGAGCATCGCCGAAGGAAGTGAAGTCCCTGTGACCGCAGGCAATGACTGGCGCGAACTGCACCGGGACGCCGTAGTCGCCGACACGCACAACGATCTGCTCATGGCCGTGGTCGCGCGTCCGGTGCCGCGATGGGCGTCCTTCTTCCGCGAGCGCTGGCTGCCCCAGCTTCGTGCGGGTGGCGTGAACGTCCAGGTGCTTCCGGTGTTCATCGGCGACGCCTACCGACCCGAAGGCGCGCTCCGCCAGACACTGCGGATGATCGAGGCCGCCCATCGGCTGGCCGGGGAGAACCAGGACACCGTCATGATGTGCCGCGACGGTGCCGAGATGGACGCTGCCCTGGCCGCCGGCCGGATCGCGCTCGTGCTGGCGTTGGAAAGCGCTCCAGGAGTCGGTGACGACATCGAGTTGCTGGAGACGATGCACCGGCTCGGTGTGCGGGTCGCCTCCCTTGCGCACTTCGGCCGTACGGCACTGGCCGACGGCAGCGGCGAAGACGGCACCGGCAGCCGGCTCACCCTGGCAGGAGTCGAGGCCGTCGGGGAGATGGAGCGCATGGGCATGATCTTCGACGTCAGCCATCTCGGGGCCGCCGGCGTCGACCACGTCCTGGAGATCTCGACTCGCCCGGTGCTGGCCACCCACTCCTCCGCCCGCGCGCTACGCGACCACCATCGGAATCTCACCGACGACCAGATCAGCGGCATCGCACAGCTCGGCGGTGTCGTCTGCGTCAACTTCTTCGCGCCCTATCTGCACGAGACCGACCACACCGTTGACCGTCTCGTCGACCACATCGAGCACGTGGCCTCGGTCGCGGGCATTGACCACGTCGGGCTCGGCCCTGACTTCATCCAGGAGGTGTTCGCCGATACGACACCACCCTGCTGCGAGCTCGATGCCTACGGCCCGATCACCTACCTTCCCGGATTGGAGGGCCCCTCGGGGTTGCCCTCAGTGACGGAGGCGCTCATGCGCCGCGGTTGGGCGGCGGCGGATGCGACCAAGGTGCTCGGGGCCAACGTGGCGCGGCTGTTCCGCGAAGAGCTCGGCCGTTCAAAATAGGCGAGGGACAGTCGCCAGGGCCGACGCGTTCAGT
>NZ_BOOQ01000055.1 GCF_016863315.1 Planotetraspora silvatica | reverse complement strand
ACCCGCCGACTATCCGCGGCGGGCACCCAGCCTTCGATTCCGCGGCCCCCGGGGCGCTATGGGGGCGCTTCATCGCTGGTCGGATATGGGGATCGCACCGGCGATGCGGGTTGGCTCGCATCAGGCCGGGCTGAGATTTACCAGCTGGCCGGGTACCCCATCGGGTGGGTGATGCTTACCGTGGCGAGCTATGAGCGGAAAACAGCTGGGTGAGTTTCTTCGCGCTCGGCGCCGGCTCACCACCCCTGATCAGGTGGGGTTGATACAGATCGACGACCGCCGCCGAACGCCGGGATTGCGTCGGCAGGAGGTCGCGAGCCTGGCAGCCGTAAGCCTCGACTACTACATCAGGCTCGAACAAGGCCGGGAGTGCCGGCCTTCGGATCAGGTGCTTGGCGCACTGGCGCGGGTCTTGCAACTGGGTCCCGAGGCCGCCGAGCACCTTCACCGCCTCGCACACTCTGGAATATGCGATCGCGGCCGTCCGCAGCAGACGGATCGGGTTCATCCGGACGTGTTGCGCCTTCTGGATAGCTGGGACGACAAGCCGGCGTTCGTGATGAATCACCTTCTGGATGTTCTCGCCCAGAATTCGTTGTTCGCCGCGCTACAAGAGGGCTTGGAGCACACCGACAACATCATGCGCTTTGCCTTCCTGAACCCAGCGGTGCGTGAGTTGTGGGTGGACTGGGAGGCGCAAGCCAGACTCAGGGTGGCCCATCTCCGTGCCGCGGCGGGAGCGGACTGCAGCCCGACATTGCTCGAGCTGGTCGAGGAGCTGTCGGATGCGAGCGAGGACTTCCGGCGAATGTGGGCCCACCATGACGTCTGTACGGATGCCGGCGCTTCCATGTGCGTCCACCACCCGGACGCGGGAGACCTGACCCTGCGCTACCAGGCGTTCAGCGTCGACTGCGCTCCCGGCCAAAGGCTCATCGTCTTCCAGACCGATCCCGGCAGCCCGTCGGAACGGGCGCTGGCCAAGCTGGCAGGTCTCCGCCACCGGCAGTCGAGTAAGTCGGGGAAACAGGGTGTTCCGTGGGAGCTCCACGACCTCGACGAGGTCGGCCAGGTCGAGGTGGCCGGCCACCCCGCGACCGGGTGGACGTAAGGGATGAGGATCCGGCGGCCGCACACCCGTATGAATCTCCACACATGGCGTCAAGTGGGGTGAAAGGATTCTTGTCAGAACTCTATGGCGGCTCTCAGCGGAGATGCATCGCCAAGGGGGGCAATGACTGGCCGACGGTGGGGGCCGGTCACGCGCCGGCGTCGGTCGTTCCCGCACTCCGTGCTCGTTACGCCCTCATCGTGGGGTTGTTCTTTCTGATCGTTCTCACGGTGGTGGGCGCCTTCGTCGACGGCTGGATCTTCCGCGACACACGCCGGGCCGCCTTCGAGTGGGCCGACGCGATGCGGCCCGGCTACGTGCCACCGCCGGGTTCGGTGGGTCACGTCGCCTATCTCCAACTCGTCGATGATCGGGGGCGAGTGGCGGCGGCCAACACGGCGGCGGCGGGAAAGCCCCCGCTGAGCTCGGTCCGTCCCCCCGCCGACGACCGGATCATCAACCTCACCGAGTACCCGTCGTGGGACGACAGGCCCATCCTGGTCACGGCCATGCGGCTCAGTCCACAGGCGTCCTACCTGGTGTGGAACGGCCAGTCCCACTACGTCTACGTCGGTGTCGAGCAGCCCCCCGGCCTGGCGAATCACTACCTGGAGATCGGCATCGGGGCCGCCGTCCTGTTCGCCTCCGCGACGGCGGTCTGGGTCACCTGGGTGGTGATGGGCCGGACCCTGCGCCCGGTGAAGGCGATCAGCGAGAGGATGAGCGAGGCCACGGCGGGCGACCTGACCCTACGAGTTCCGACACCGCCCGGCGATGACGAGATCGCACAACTCGCGCACAATTCGAACGAGTACCTCGAACGGCTGGAGGAGGCGGTGACCGCTCAGCGGCGTTTCGCTTCCGTGGCCTCGCACGAGCTCAGGTCTCCGGTCGCCGCTCTGCATGCCCAACTGGATGAGGCGCTGACCTACCCCCGGGAGGGTGGATCCGCACCAGACCATGCGGACGGCTCTGCGCACCACGGAACGCTTCCAGGCGATCATCGACGACCTGTTGGCCTACACCCGGGTCACGGAGACCCGCGCATCCGCCACCGAGCCGCTCGACCTGTCAGCCCTTCTTCAGGAGGAGACGGTCGCCCTCTCCTCCGGCACGCCGATACGGGTGAATGCGACGTGCCACCCCACCGTCCTCGGCACCCGGGTGCAAGTCGCGGGCGTCCTGCGCAACCTTCTGACGAACGCGCAGCGGCACGCCGGTTCTCACGTCGACGTCACAGCGGAGTGCATCGGCGAGCAGGCCGTCGTGACCGTACAGGACGACGGCCGGGGCATCGCACCAGAGGACCGCGAACGGGTCTTCGAACCCTTTGTCCGCTTGGCGGAGGGGCGGCGCCTGGATCCCGGGGGTGGTGGGCTCGGCCTGGCCCTTTCCCTCGAGACGGTGAACGCTCACGGAGGGTCTCTCGCGATCGAGGATTCTCAGAGGGGAGCGCGGTTCGTGCTCCGCCTGCCGGCTGCGAACCCGGATCGAGAGTCGGCCCGGCCGTAGCCGTCACTTCAAGATCATCCGTCTGAGTGTTACATCTCTGCGTACAGAGACGGCTGTACGCAGAGATGTAACGGCTATGCGCCGACGAGGTCGTCGGGACCTCTGCTCATCGTGACGGCGGCGGCCGCTGCGGTCCTGCTCCGGGCGATGCGCCCGGACACGCGGTAGCCGGCGACCATGACGACGATGACGGCGAGAGTCTCGGCGGTGCCCCAGGCCCAGGTGGATGCGCTGACCTGCTTGGCGGGGATCTTCGGTAGCTCCGCTGACGGCGAGGTGGCGTGCTTGGCGGCCTCGGCCTGGAATGCCTGGTTACGGGCGGAGCCATGCAGGAAGGGCGCGACGAACAGCACCGTCATGCCGAGGAGCAACTCGACTGCGAGCAGGGCGGGGAACTGCCGGAGGAGGATGGTCCGCAGGCGCCGCTGGTCACCGTCGGCACGCAGAGCGTCGATGCGGGGATGCAGCCAGAACTGGTTGAAGATGCCGAGCGACAGCATGGTGCCGAAGATGAGGATCTTCACGCCGAGCACCCGGCCGTACATGGTGGTGAACAGCTGTGCGGGGCCGTCGACATGCTCCCAGTACAGGAACAGGCCGGACAGTGTGATCGCCGCCACGCAGCTCATCGCCAGTACGGAGAATCGGCGGATGGCCGCAGACCAGAACGCAGCCCGCGCTGTCTCGGGGACGGCGCCGGGCAGGGCGAGGAGCAGCAGCCCGGCCAGCCCGCCAATCCAGACCGAGCCGCCGAGCAGGTGCACCATCCAGATCACGGTCTCGAAACTGGTCCGGCCCCAGTCGTCGGGTGCTTTGGTCGGAAACTTGGTCGTGCCGAGCGCCACTGCGCCCGCCGCCAGGCCGATGCCGAGCAGCCACGATCTCGCACGGCCGCCGGCCACGGTCCGGTACGCGAGCGGAGCGACCAGCGCGGCGCCCACCAATGCGAGGGTGACCTCCAGTCCGGACAACCGTCCGGCGTTGCTGCCGTCATACAGCGAGTTCCAGGCCGCGGCGTAGTCGTATCCGCCGGACTCCGACGCCCCGTGCGCGAGGTCGGTCAGCACCGCGGGCACCGCCAGCACTCCGAGGACGAGGGCGGCTCGTGCCAGTCGCGCGGTGACGGGGGCGAGCCCGTCGGAGCCGATCCGCCGGACTGCGGGCCCCACAGCGAAAAGCGCCAGCGCGGTCAGGCCGACGAATCCCATGAGTGTGATCCATGTCGTCCATGCCACCGCGGAGTCAGAGAAGGGACCCAGCGGCGTTGAAGGCGGCGGAGCCGCCGCGATGGTGGGGAAAGGCACGGTTCACCTCGGGGGATAGGCCAAGTAAATGCAGATTTACTTAGGTTAGGCATAGCTAAGTTCCGGATCAACGTGATGAAGTTCACCGCCCGATCAGCGAGCCGATGGCCGCCTTCTTACGTACGACCCGGATCGCCCAGAGCAGGTGGGGCCGACGGCTGGGTCTGGGTGCCGGGACTCGTCTGTGGAGGCGGTGCCGGCCAAGGGTCGTCGGCGTGGCCAGGTGCGGGATGGATGTTCAGCAAAGGCACGCCGTGGGGGAGTACCTGGCCGGCGTCGGCACGGGCGCTTCATCGTCGGCGATCTCTGCTGTCGGGAGGCAGAGTCGGAGGTTCGGGGACGTGCCTCCGCCGGCGCGTTACGGCCGCCGGGCCGGTGGGCGGAACGCGGGCGTCGATGGCCGCTCTCCGTATCAGCTACGGCTCCGGCCGTTGGGCAGCGTGAACGCTGCGATCATTGCGGCCGGCCGGTCGATGCGGGTCAGCCCTCCGATGAGGTTGACCGTGATGAGCAGTGGCAGGTGTGAAGCCTGCCGCAGTCGAGCCCGTGTATGTACGGACGCGGCAAGGCCGTCACGGCGTGACGACGACGGCGCGTGAGCGGTCGGTGGCCAGCTTCACCGCGAGAAAGCGATGTCCGACGTGCGAGGACGGATATCCGACAGGACCTCGATGAGACGAGGTTTCACCGCTTCGACCAGGGGCGAATGGGAGGCGTAGTCGACCCGCACCTCCCGCACGTCGAGGTCGTCCGCGCGGCAGACGGTGACGAACTCGGTCAGTGTTGTGGCTTCACCGGACACCACGGTGACCGCGGGCCCGTTGACGGCTCCGACGCTGAGCCGGTCGCCCCAGTCGGCCAGTCGTCTGCGCACCTCGTCGGCGGGAAGGGGCACAGAGGCCATCCGGCCCGTCGCTCCGATGGTCGCGATCGCCTGGCTGCGGAGTGCGACGACCGCGGCGGCATCGGCGAGGGACAGCGCGCCGGCGATGTGGGCTGCGGCGATCTCCCTTGATCTCCCGGCGCTTCCGGCTAGGAAAGTCCGGATTATGAGCTAGATCACTTTTGCGATCGGAATACTGTCCTATTGACTGCGGTTTGCTGATCGCGTGAGGTTTTCCGTCCTGTCTGTGTGGCTTGTTGAGCGGCTGCACATCGATCTCTGTCGTCTGACCGGCTCCCTCTGTCGCTGATCGCGTTTCGACGAACGCTCGATCCCCCGACCCCTCACCCACCCCCCTTTCGCATGCCCTCTCAGGCATGCCGTCTTTCGGAGCCTTCCTCATCGTGAAGAGATTCTCTTTCTCCCTGCAGTTGCTGCTGGGCCTGGTCGTGGGCGTGGCCCTCGGTTTCGCCGCCCGCATCTGGGACGTCGCCTGGCTTGCCACCACCCTCACCGAAGTCGGAAAAATCTTCGTCCAGCTGCTCAAGCTGGCAGTGCCGCCGCTGGTGTTCACCGCCGTGGTGGTCAGCGTCGCCAACCTCCGCAACGTCAACGGCGCGGCCAGGCTGGCGGGCAAGACGCTGTTCTGGTTCCTGGCCACCGCGCTGATCGCCGTCATCGTCGGCATCGGCCTTGGACTGATCATCAACCCGGGCCAGGGCGTCACCCTGAGCACGGCGGGCGCGAAGGCGCCCGAGAATGTCGGCACCTGGGTCGACTTCCTCACGGGCATCATCCCGACGAACATCGTCACGGCGTTCACCGAGCTCAACGTCCTCCAGATCGTCTTCCTGGGGATCGTCCTCGGCGCGGCGGCCATCGCGATCGGCGAGAAGGCCGAGCCGTTCCTCGACTTCAGCCGCTCGATTCTCGAACTGGTCCAGAAAGCGCTGTGGTGGGTCATCCGCCTGGCCCCCATCGGGACCGCCGGCCTGATCGGCAAGTCTGTCGCCACGTACGGATGGGACCTGCTCGCGCCGCTGGCCAAGCTCAGCCTCGGCGTCTACATCGGTTGCTTCATCATCCTGCTGGCCGTCTACCCGACGCTGCTCGCGCTGGTCGGCAAGGTGAACCCGATCACGTTCTACCGCAACGCGTGGCCGGCGATCGAGTTGGCCTTCGTCTCCCGTTCCTCGGTCGGCACGCTGCCACTGACGCAGAAGGTCACGATCGAGCGTCTGGGCGTCGACCGTGACTACGCCTCCTTCGCCGTGCCCTTCGGCGCGACCACCAAGATGGACGGCTGCGCCTCGATCTACCCGGCGCTGGCGGCGATCTTCGTGGCGCAGGTGTTCAACGTTCATCTGGGGATCGGCGAGTACCTGCTCATCGCGTTCGTGTCCGTGGTCGGGTCGGCCGCGACGGCCGGTCTGACCGGCGCGATCGTCATGCTCACGCTGACACTGAGCACGCTGGGACTGCCGCTCGAGGGGGTCGGCCTGCTGCTGGCCATCGACCCGATCCTCGACATGATCCGCACCGCGACCAACGTCGCCGGGCAGATCGTGGTGCCGGTCCTCGTCGCCCGTAGCGAGGGCCGTATCGACGAGGCGGTGCTCAACGCTCCTCCGCAGCCGCTCGACGAGGCGCCGGTGAGTGCGCCGCGCTCCTCGGGCGAACCGGCGATCGCATAACGTTCTCACCCGGATGAGATGGCGGTGCGGCCCCGCGCGGGGCCGCACCGCCGTCCCGTGTTTCGGGAGGCGGTTCACCCAACCCGAATTACGCCTGATCTCCGAGCCTGTTTCCCGACCGGCCTAGCCTTTCCGCGGTTCGAGCGTCTCGGCGGCGGTCTCCAGCGCGGACAGGTGCTCGTCGACCGAGCGCAGGCCCGCTTTCATGGTGTTGATGGCGATGTGAGTGGCGCCGGACTGCCGCCACCGGCGGGCCAGATCGTTCAGCTCCTCCGCGTCGCCTGTCCAGTTGACCCGTCCTTCCATGCCGAGCGTGGAGGGGTCGCGTCCCGCCTGCGCGGCGGCCTCGTCCACCATCGCCTTGGCCTCATCCAGCTTCGGGCCTGGGGCCATCTGCGGGAACCAGCCGTCGGCGAGTCGTCCAGCGCGGCGGTACGCCGCGGGCGACTGTGCGCCGAACCAGATGGGGATCGGCCGCTGCACCGGCAGGGGCGCCAGCCCCGCTCCGGTCACCCGGTCATAGGTGCCGTCGAAGGTGACCGATTGTTCGGTCCACAACCGGCGAAGCAACTCGACCTGCTCCTCGACGCGCTTGCCCCGGGTGGTGAATTCCTGGCCGAGGGCTTCGTACTCGACCTGGTTCCACCCCAGGCCCACGCCCAGCCGCAACCGGCCGGCGCTGAGCAGGTCGACCTCCGCCGCCTGCTTGGCCACCAGGGCCGTCTGCCGCTGGGGCAGGATGATGATGGCGGTGACGAGTTCCAGTGAGGTCAGTGCGGCGAGGTAGCCGAACAGGACCATCGGTTCGTGGAACGTGGTCCGCACGTCGTAGACACCTTGCCAGCCCTGGTGGACCGCCGGGTCGGCTCCGACGACGTGGTCATAGGCCATCACGTGCCGGAAACCGAGCTCCTCGACCCCTTGGCCGTAGGCGCGCACCGCGCCTACGTCCGGGCCGATCTCGGTCTGGGGAAAGACGACACCGATCCGCATTCATGGCTCCCGTCAACTCTCAGGCGAACTCGCCGACCATCATTCCGTGCACCGCGCCGCTCAACCGCGTGCGACGCCCTGGTAGCCGGTTCGAACGGATGAAACAGCACGGGGCGATACTCGCTTTTGGGGCGGCACTGTTCAGCGGGTCCCGCGATGTGGGATCTCACCGGTCTGCTTCGGTGGTCGGCTCGCGCGAGGCCGTCTCCGACGCTTGTTGCCTCTGCACGGCAGCTTGACGACCACCCGAAGGTACGCCTCGACCGCGCGGCGGCAGTGGGCGCCGATGCGTGCACGCTGGTCAGCGTGAGGAAGCTTGCTCGACAACTCGGCATGACTCATGGGAGTTCCCAGAACGTTCCCGTCAGCCCCAACTCGCGCCTTCGCTTCTAGGAGGGTGACACCACTCATGAGCTCTGGGCAGCCATGACCGTCGGCACGAGCGAGGTGACGGTGCCCGGGAGGGTATGTCCGCCGCCACGATCGCCGCATTCGCGGGCCCGGCGAACATGTGCCGCTACCCGTGAATTCCGCCGACGGTCGGTGTCACAGGGCGGACACTCCGTGGTCAGTACACCTAGGACTCGTAGAGGTCCGTCTCACTCAGGACCGGGCTGCCGTGCTCGGTGCGTCCCAGGCGAGCCGCGGAACCGAACATGGGTCCACGAGCGCGCCCGATCCCGGCGAACCGTCCGAACCCGAGCGGCTTGGGCACGTCGTCGTAGACGGCCTCCATGCCGCCCCTGATCGAGTACGTCTCGTGCCAGAAACCGGTTCCGCCCGAGTCCCGCAGGAAGTCCAGCCACCACTCCCGATGTGGCTCGGACCGGGCAAAGGCGAGCAGCGACGGCAGGTCCCGCCAGTACTGGCGCATCCCCATGTTCATCGGGAAGAACGAGTAGTACACGGGCTCGTGCAGCAACAGCCCGTCCGGCTTGCCCGCGACCGACTCACTGATCTTCCGGCCGAAGCTGAAGAAGGTCCGGATCCCGTACAGACGATTCACCCGCATGCCGAGGTACAGGACCATGAGGTCGGGATAGGCGGATAGATCGACGGTCTGCCGGTTCACGCGCGTCGGCATCCAACGCTCCTTATGGCTCGGGTTACGCATGGGCTGGTGTGGGAGGCAGGTCATCTGCCTGCGCGGACGGGTCGTCGCTTTCAAGGAGGTCACGGCGGGCGTAGAAGCACCTCATCGGCGCCCGGCCTCAACATACGAAAGCGAACTTGACTACTACTGAACGAATATCGAAAGCAGTGAACGGCGACTTCCGCTCGTTCATTCAACCCGGCTCGAGGTGGCGTGTCCGCCGACCTTTCTACGACCAATCCTGGACCAGTAGACTCGGTGCACCCTGCGGTCCGAAACGGGTCGCAGGCGGACAAATCTGTAATGCCCATCCGGGAGTCGACAGACGTGACTGGGCCAGCCCGTTCCGTTAGGCCCGACGGCGAAGGTCTGTTGGTCGGCGCCGGTTCGCTGCGCCTGCAGATCCTCGGTCCGTTGCGGTTGTGGCGCGACGGCGTCGAACTGGACGCCGGTCCCCGCCAGCAGGCGCAGCTGTTGGCCCTGCTCCTGGCGCGCGTGGGCCGTCCAGTCAGCACGAGAGAATTGATCGACCTGATCTGGGCCGAGGACCCCCCCGCCAGCGCGCTCAACATCATCCAGAAGTACGTCGGGGCATTGCGGCGGGTGCTCGAACCCGCGGTCCCCGCCCGGGCAGCCGGTGCGTACCTGCACCGCCGCGGCGACGCGTACGTGTTCAGCGCCGGGCCCGGCACGCTCGACCTCGTCACGTTCCGGGAACTCCTCGAAGCCGCCCAGGCCGCCCTCGCCGAGCAGGCTCGCGAAGTGGCGCTCGACCACTACGTCACAGCGCTCGGCCTCTGGCAGGGACCCGCGGGGGACGGACTCTCCCATGGATCGATCGCGATGCCGGTCTTGGCCGCCCTCGACGACGAGTTCCACGTCGCATGCGCGACAGCGGCCGAACTGGCCGTGGCGTTACATCGACCGGAGCGAGTGATCCCGCCGTTGCAGTTGGCCGCGTCGATGGCGCTGTTCCACGAACCCGTACATGCCGGCCTCATCACCACCCTCGGCGCCGCTGGACGGCAGGCGGAGGCGCTGTCAGCGTTCCACGCGGTCCGTGACCGCCTCGCCGAGGAACTCGGCATCGACCCCGGCCCGGCGCTGCAGGCCGCGCACCTGCGCGTGCTTACGCAGACCTCAAGGCCGCCGGTGGCGACGAGCACGGAGAATGACGGTGACCGGGCACCGGCGAGGCAGGCAGCCGGACTGGTCGGCCGGGGTGAGGAACTCGGCGTACTGCGGCAGGCCATCGAGGCGGCGCTCACCGGCCGCACCGGGCTCGGCATCGTGGAAGGCGAACCGGGCGCGGGGAAGACGCGCCTGCTGGAAGAGGCCGCCGCCGTCGCGGACCGGCGTGGCGCGCTCGTCGTCTGGGCTTCCTGTTTGGAAGGCGACGGAACACCCTCGATGTGGCCATGGGAGCAGGCACTCACCGTCGTCGTCGACAGCCTGCCCGCGCCGGCGCGTGAGAAGTGGCGGGCCGGCGAACTCGGTCGTCTCCTCGAATCCGGAGACGATGACGCCGCGCCGCCGGTTACCGGCAGCCGTGCCCAGTTCCGCCTGTTCGAGCAGGTCGTCACTGTTATCGGCCAGGCTTCGGCCGAACAGCCGATTCTGCTGGTCATGGACGATCTTCAATGGATCGATGCCGCCTCGCTCCAGCTGTTCGGCCACGTGGTGGGCCGGCTACCCGCCCGGACCGCGATCATCGGTGCCCTTCGCGACCGCGCACCGACACCCGGCTCCGACCTTTCGCGGGCACTGGCCGCGGCCAGCCGGCTGCCCAGCCACCGCAGGATCCGGCTCGGCCCGCTCGGTCTGACCGCCGTG
Organism: Planotetraspora silvatica; assembly: GCF_016863315.1. Classification (GTDB taxonomy): domain Bacteria; phylum Actinomycetota; class Actinomycetes; order Streptosporangiales; family Streptosporangiaceae; genus Planotetraspora; species Planotetraspora silvatica. The sequence goes on along the minus strand of NZ_BOOQ01000055.1, from coordinate 83,579 downwards.
GCCGAACTCATCCGCCGCGAGACCGGCCACGAACCCAGCACGGACATCGCCCGCAACATCCACGTTCGGACCGCCGGCAATCCCTTCTTCGTCCGCGAACTGGCGCGGCTTCTCAGCGACCGTGGCGCGCTCGGCGACGGTGACGCATCGGCCCGGGGTGGGGTGCCGTCCACCGTGCGAGACGTCGTCCGCGATCGAATGGCCGGACTCGACGACAACGCTCGCGACCTTTTGCAGGTCGCGGCGCTGATCGGCCGCGACGTCGACCTCGGCTTGCTCGCCCGCGCCGCCGGTGCCGACGTCGCGGACTGTCTCGAACGCCTCGAACCGCTGCGCGCGCTCGGCCTGCTCGAATCGGAGCCGGAGGACCCGTTCGCGTGGCGCTTCGCGCACGACCTGGTTCGCGAATCGGTCACGGAGACCACGGAGCACGGGCGGGCCATCCGGCTGCACCTGCGGGTCGCGGACGCGCTCGAAGAAGGCCATGCGGACGACGAGTCCATCACCGAACGCCTCGCCTTCCACTTGTGGGCCGCCAGGCCCCTCGCCGACCCGGTTCGCGCCGTAGAGGCGCTGAAGCGCGCAGGTCGTCGCGCGGCGGCCAAGCTCGCGTTCGCCGCCGCAGATCGGCACCTGGAGTCAGCCGCCCAGATCGCGCGGACCGCCGGGCTCCCGGAACTCGAGCTCTCCGCCCTCTCGCTCCTCGCCATCGCCCCGCGTCGGCAAGCCGGGTTCGGCGGCACGACTTTCGATCTGCTGGAGCGAGCGGAACTTCTGGCCCGTCAACTCGGCCGGGAGGTGGAGGCCGCGGGCCTCCTGTTCGCCCGCCTGTTCGGGGCCTACACCTTCCTGGAGTGGGACCGGGTTCGCCTGGTCCGCCGGCTGTACGACCAAGGGGAGGCGTCCTCCGATCCGGTCGTCCGAGTGTACGGCCGGCAAGCCTGGGGCCTGCACCAGTGGGACATCGGCAACATCGGCGAGGCATACCGGTGCTTCAGCGAGAACAACCCCGCCCTTCTCGACGGGGTCGTCTCCTCGCACAGCGAGAGCCCGATCCGGCGTGACGTCTCGGGGGAGTGGCCCGGTTGGCAGGCCGTCGTCACGGCACTACACGGGGACGCCGAGACGGCGGGGGTCATGATCAACAAGTGGAACGGCCCCGACGACTCGTATGCGGTCGCGACCTGGGCCTATTACATCACCATCATCGCCTCGATGGCCGGGGACGCGGACTGGGTGATGCGCACGATCAACCGGTGGACGGCCGTGGGCACCGGCCGCGCCGCCATCCAGCAGGAGCACTACATCCGGCTGAACTGGTACTGGGCCCGTGCCCTCGTAGGCGACGACCCGGCCGGTATCGCGGCGGAGGCCGAACAGCTCGTGGCCGGGACGCTGGTCGACCCGCCGCGGTGGGGCGTCGCGTACCACCACGGACTGCTCGCCGAGATGTGGTTGGCCGCCGGTAGGCCGGACAAGGCGGCCATCGCCCTCGACCGAGCGGACCAGGCACTGGAGGCCTACGGCCAACGCTACGCCGAAGGACTTGTCCTGCTGCTGCGGGCGCGCCTGCTCCACGCCCGCGGCGAACCCGCCGAAGTCGTACGAGCCGCTGCCGAAAAAGCCCGCGACCAGTCCAATGAACGCGAGTCCCACCTCTTCGCCCGCCGCGCGGAGAGGTTCCTCGCCGAGCTTTGATCGCACTGCCCAGCACGAGCGACACCGTCTCGGGGAGCCGCCTTCGGCGTCAGATCGTGACATCAGGCCACCCGGGCCGAGAAGGGTCACAGGGCGGAGCTCATTCGAGTTCGACGGCTGATCAACCAGCCGAACCCGGGCGCCGAGAAGAACATGACAATGCCGTACACCGCGCCCGGGATGGCGATCTCGGCACTGTTCAGCAGCGCCGGGCTCAGCGCGATCGTGATGGCGAGCGCGGTGTTGTGGATGCCGATCTCGAACCCGGCCGCGGTGGCCGCGCCGTGATCGACCCCGGCCAGGCGCGGCACGCCGTAGCCGATCAGCAGGCTCACGATGTTGAAGGCCAGCACGGCCAGCCCGACCGAGACGAAATAGTCGACGAGGTTCTCCCGCTCCCCGTACAGCACGGCGGAGATGACCGTGACCAGGACCACGACTGACAGCACCCGGACGGGGAGGTTGAGCCGCTGCGCCACCCGCGGTGCCAGCGCGCGCACGAGCATCCCGATCACGACCGGCCCGAGCACCATCACGAAGACCTGCTGCAACTTGTCGAACTGCAGCCCGAGGGTGGCCCCGCCGGGGAGGAAGTACCCGGCCGAGAGGTTCACCACGATCGGCAGGGTGACCACGACCAGCACCGAGTTGACCGCGGTGAGCGTGATGTTCAGCGCGACGTTCCCGCCGAACAGGTGGCTGAACAGGTTGGCCGTGGGGCCACCGGGCGACGCCGCGACCACCATCATCCCGACCGCCAGTTCCGGCGGGAGCCGGAACGCCACCACCAGGCCGAAGCAGATCGCCGGCAGCAGCACGACCTGGCACAGCAGCGCAACCACGGCCGCCTTCGGATACTGGCCCACCCGCCGGAAGTCGTCCAGGGTCAGGCCGAGACCAAGTCCGAGCATGACGATGCCGAGGGCGAAAGGCAGACTGGCCAGAACCAAGGGGGAATCCATGGCGGACATTCTGGGGCATCCTGACGAGTTCTGGCAGTCTGTGCCGAGCAGCCTGTCGTTGCGGGAGGCGCACCTCTTCGCGCATCGCGCCGAGCGACTGCTCCCCGACCTGACCGCTCAGCGGGTGTTGGGGCGACGGCAGTAGTAAACCAGCGCGGGCGGAAGGTTGGCCCACACCGTCCGGCTGACGACGACCTCGTCGAAGCGTGAGCGCAGCGACCGCAGCAGCGCCCGCGCGGGTGGTGCCCATCGGGCGTGCACGTACGCGAAGGTGGTGAACACGCCGTGCGGCGGCAGCGCGGCGGACACCGAGGCCAGCACGTCACGCTGCCTGTTCTCGGTGAACGCCGCCCACGGAAGGCCGCTGACCACGACATCGGCCTCGTTGAGCCCGCGCTGCGTCAGCACCGTGACAAGGCCGGCCGCGTCCGCGGTCACGACGTCGACCGCCGGATGGAGCTCGGCCAACCGCCATGCGAACCGTGGGTTGATCTCGACGGCGATGTGCCGGCCGCGACCCGCGAGGCGTCGCTGGATGGCGCCGGTGAAGGCGCCGGTGCCCGGACCGAGTTCCACCACGACCGGGGAACCGGTCCGGGGCACCACCGCCGTCGCCGCCATGGCCAGCGCCGGACCGCTCGGCGCGACCGCACCGACCGTCATGGGGGCGCGCACGAACTCGGCGAAGAACGACACGGCTCAGTACTCGGTTCTGGATTTGGGCGGCGAGTAGACACCCCAGAAATGGAAGGCCAGCCCGATGCCCCAGAAGACGATCGACCACAGGGGCCAGAAAAAGTGGTCGGGGTCGTAGACCCACCACACGATGACCTGAGCCAGATTGCCCAGGACGTAGAAAAGCAGGTGGAACCGCAGGCCCCAGATCCGGGAGCTTTCACTTTTCGCCGATTTCATGGCCGCAGGCTAAATCGGCGTACTGGACGACGATTGAATCGCTCGTTCAGTGATCGTCAAGTGCCCGGAATCTACATTGACTGCAATTCGAGGTGAAAGGTGCAACATCATGACGACGACTCGCCGAGCCGTGTTGGCCGGATCCGCCGCGGTCGCGACCGGGGCGCTGCTGGGAACGTCCGAGGCGCAGGCGCATCCCCGGACGGAAGCCAAGCCCAAACCCACGGTGGTCCTCGTGCACGGCGCGTTCGCCGACGCCTCCGGTTGGAACGACGTCGCCGCCAAGCTCATCCGCGACGGCCATCAGGTCATCGCGCCCGCGAACCCGCTGCGCAGCGTGGCCACCGACTCGGCCTACCTGGCCAGTGTTCTCGCCACCCTCAGCGGCCCGATCGTCGTGGCCGCGCACTCCTACGGCGGGATCGTCGCCACGAACGCCGCGGCCGGCAACCCGAACGTGAAAGCACTGGTCTACGTGGCCGCGTTCGCCCCCGACGAGGGCGATTCGCTGCTGGCACTGCAGACGAGGTTCCCGGGCAGCAAGCTCAGCGAGGCGGCGCTGGACTTCCGTCCCTACGGTGAGGGACTCGTCGACGGCTACATCAAGAAGGAGTTCTTCCGCGACGTCTTCGCCGGTGACGTACCGAAATCGACCACCGATCTGATGCACGCCGGCCAGCGGCCCGCCGACGCCCGCACCCTCGGGGAGCCCTCCGGAACCCCGGCGTGGAAGACCATTCCCTCCTACTACCTCGTCGCCAGGAACGACCAGGTGCTGCCCGCCGAGGCGCAGCGGTTCATGGCGCGGCGGGCCGGGTCGGAGATACGCGAGGTCGGTTCCTCGCACGTCGCGATGATCTCCCAACCCGCCGTGACCGCCGACCTCATCAAGCGCGCGGCCCGCTGACCATGTTCGTCCGCGCGTACGAAGGCCAGTGCGCCGCCGAGGAGAAACGGCACACCTCCGCCGAGAAGCCCGCCGTCAACCCCAGGCTCGCTCTGTTCGCGCTGGCACTGGGCACCTTCGCGATCGGAACCGGCGAGTTCGGCAGCAACGGCATCATCCAGCTCTTCGCCGCCGACCTGGACGTGTCGATCCCGGTCGCCACGTACGCGATCACCACCTACGCCTTCGGGGTGGTGATCGGTTCTCCGCTGATCACTCTGCTCGCCGCCCGGGTCAACCGGCGCACGCTGCTGCTCGGCCTGGTCGTGCTCTTCCTGGTGGGCAACGGGCTGTCCGCGCTGGCGCCGAACGTCGTACTGCTTGTCGTCTTCCGCTTCGTCGCAGGCAGCGTCCAGGGGGCGTTCTTCGGCGCCGGTGCCGTCGTCGCCGCGTACGTCTACGGGCCGGGCAAGGGCGGCAAGGCGTTCGCCACCGTGATGGGGGGACTCACCGTCGCCACCATCGCCGGGTCGCCGGTCGGCACCTTCATCGGCCAGCACGCCGGGTGGCGTGTCATGTACTGGACCGTGGTCGCCGTCGGCCTGCTGGCCGGCGTCGCACTGGTCGCCTGGTTACCCCGTACCGACGACCTGCACGGCAGCCCCGTCAGGAGCGAGCTGAACGGCCTGCGCCGGATCAACGTCTGGCTGATGGTCGCCGTCGCCTCGCTCGGCATCTCCAGCATCTTCGCCGTCTACACGTTCATCGGCCCCTTCGTCACCGACGCGGCGCGGCGGGACGCCGCGCTCATCCCCGTCGCCCTGGCCGTCTTCGGCCTCGGCATGGCGGTCGGCAACCACCTCGGCGGGCGCGTCGCGGACCGGTACAAGCACCGGGGCCTGATCTGGGGGTACGGCGGTGTCCTGGCGCTGCTGGTGCTGATCGGCGTGGCGGGCGGCGATCTGCTGGTCCTGCTGCCGTGCCTGTTCGGCGTCGGCGCGACCATGATGTTCGCGATCCCCACCATCCAGGTCAGGCTGACCGGCTTCGCGCCGGACGCCCCGACCCTGATGGGCGCGCTCAACCTGGCCGCCCTCAACCTGGCCAACTCCCTCGGCGCGATCGGCGGCGCGGTCACCCTGGAGGCCGGCTGGGGCACCTTGTCCACTGTCTGGGCCGGTTTCGTCTTCACGTCGGCGGGTTTGCTCCTGTACGTCGTGACCGTCGCCTGGCCGAAGCGCCACCGTCCGGCCCGGCGGGGACCGGTCCTCGACGACGAGCAGTTCCGCCGCCTTGCCGGATACGGCGAGGAGGAGCACGTCGGGGCCGGCCGGAACCTGTACACCTCCGGCGACGACTCCTATGACTTCTTCCTGCTCCGGACGGCGACGGTGGACATCGTCCGGGACGCGACGGCGATCGAGCCGGAACGCCTGATCTACCGGGGCGGCCCCGGAGACTTCCTCGGCGAGCTCAACCTTCTGACCGGACAGCAGGTCTACCTGACCGCCCGGGTGACGTCCGCTGGGACGGTCGTCCGCATCGGGGCGACGCGGCTGCGCCGGGCCCTCGCCGAGCAGGACGACATCGCCGGACTGCTGCTCGCGGCGTTCCAGGAGCGGCGCGAGGTCTTCCGCGCGGCGGCGGGCGGCGCCCTGGAGATCGTCGGCCGGCCGGACTCCGCGGAGACGCTGGAACTACGCCGCTACGTGACGCAGATGCTGCTGTCCCACACCTGGCGCAGCGCCACCTCACCCCCCGGGCGCTCCCTGATGACCTCGGCCGGGCTGACGGAGGCCGACCTCCCGGCGGCCATCGCCAACGGTTCGGTGGTGCGGCGCGCGACGCCGAGAACGGTCGCGCAGACGCTCGGCCTCACGTACCGGGACGGCGGAGGTCCGGTCGACCTCGTCGTCGTCGGCGCCGGTCCCGCTGGCCTGGCCGCCGCGGTGTACGGGGCGTCCGAGGGCCTGGTCACCGTGCTGCTGGACCGGAGCGGGCTCGGCGGCCAGGCCGCCAAGAGCGCCCGCATCGAGAACTACCTGGGCTTCCCGGACGGGGTCAGCGGCGTGAACCTGACCCGCCTGGCCATGGTCCAGGCTCTCAAGTTCGGTGTACGCATCCACTCGCCCTGCGTCGTGAGGGGCCTCGACCTCTCCGACGAGCGGCGGCCGGTCGTCGTCCTGGAAGAGGGGGTCCGCGTCGAGTGTCGCGCGGTGATCGCTGCCACCGGCGCCCGATACCGGCGTCTGGACATCCCCGGATGGGCGGTGTTCGAGCGGTCCGGCTGCATCCGGTACGCCGCGACCGAGCCGGACGTCCGGGGCTACGAGGGCCGGCCGGTGACCGTCGTCGGGGGCGCCAACTCGGCCGGGCAGGCGGCCCTGTCCCTCGTCGCCCGCGGCGCGACGGTCGATCTGGTCGTCCGCGGCCACGACCTCGCGGCCCGCATGTCGTCCTACCTGACCGACCGGATCCGGGCCCATTCCCGGATCCGTGTCCACACCGGCAGCACGGTCAGCGAACTGGCCGGCGACGGCACCCTCACGTCGGTCGTCGTCGAACGGCCCGGCGAGCGGCCGGAACGGCTGGCCAGCCGTGCGCTGTTCTGCTTCGTCGGCGCCGACCCGGTGTCGGGCTGGCTGACCGGCGTGGCCAAGGCCGAGGACGGGTTCGTGCTCACTGACGTCGGGCTGCCCGCCGGATCGGCCTTGCCGTACCAGACGAGCGCACCCCGGGTCTTCGCGGTCGGCGACCTGCGCTCGGGTTCGACGAAACGCGTGGCCACGGCTGTCGGCGACGGCGCGAGCGCGGTCTCGTCCGTCCACGCCGCGCTCGCCGGAGACTGACGTACGCAGATTGGCCTGTGCGGGGCCGGCCCGTGTTCGGCGATCCTCTGGGCCGGTATCGCCCCGGCCCCGATAGCGCCCTCAGCCATCACGGTGATCGTTCTGGCGAATTGACCCATTGTGTGAGGAGGCCGCCTCGGAGATCATGAACTCGGGCCCGAGACGTGAAAGAAAGCCTTACGGCAGCGGAGCGGACGCCCTTCCTGGACATCCTGGCAGTCAGGCGTACCACGAGATGGTGGTGCTCATGCGGCGGATAGGCGGTGGGCGGTTCGCCCGCGCGATCCTCTTCTCGATCATCGCCACTGTCGTCGGCATCGCCCTCGACGCGGCCATCAGCTTCGCCGGTAAGGACTGGACGAACCCCGTCGGGCTCGGGTTGGTCGTCGGGCTTGTCGCGATCACCGGTGTCATCACGGTCGTGCAGGGGGACGGCGGATCGCCGCCGAGTGCGCCGAGCGATCAGATCCGTTGGCCTCCTGCTTCCCCGCAGAAGCGGTCGCGCGGAATGCCGGCCTTCGCCGCCGTGCTGCTGGTGATCGCGCTGTGCGGAGGCGGCGCGGCCGCCGTCGCCCTGGGCGTGCGTTATGTCGGCGGCTACGTCACCGGCGACGAGACGGGGACCAACGTCCTCAGAGCACAGAAGACCACCACGTCCGGATCCCTCACTCTCACCGTTCGCCGGATCCTGGTCACCTCACATTTCACCCGGGTCGAACTGTCCGCACGCAACAGGGGTTCCGAGTCGCTGTCACTTCCCGTTTACGGATACAGCCAGCTCAGTGCGGCGGACGGCACCACACTGAGCGGTGACCCGTTCCGCAGCCGGTGGCCCACGGCCGTCCCGCCCGGCGTCCGGGTCGACGGGGTGGTCGTGTTCCCCGGGCACCTGCCTTCGGACACGAAACGGGCGAGCTTCAGTTTCACCCATGTCTTCAGCCTCGAGGCAGACCACGCCACCGTCGCGAACCTGGCCATCAAACCCGCGCCGACGGGATAGAGGGCACGACGGCTCCCGCGGGCGACCCGGCCGCCATGAACCCCGATCCCGATCTGTATGATCATCGCGACGTGACCGTGCGACTGGGTCCTGGCGTGCTCGCCGACTTGCGCTCCGGCAGCCGGTGTGACCGCCGGACGAACCGGGGGGCTCCATGTCCGATGGTGGGCCTGCGGGATCGGGATCTGTCCGGCTGTCCCGGCCCGAGCCGGTCGGGCGGGGCGACGAGCTCGCCCGCATCGACGCGGCGCTCGCCGACGCGGCGGCCGGCGAACACCGCCTGGTCCTCATCGACGGCGAGCCGGGCATGGGCAAGACGCGGCTGCTGGAATACCTGGCCGAACGGGCGCACGCCGCCAGGCGTACCGTACTCGCCGGCAGCGCCACCGAGTTCGAGAGCCTCGTCCCGTTCGGCATGTACGTGGACGCCTTCACCCGCCTGTCCGACGAGTACGGCACCCCGGGTGCGGCGCCGACCGGCACCCGGCCCGGTGATTTCGCCGAGGCGGCGCTGCGCACCTTGTTGACGACGGGCGAGACGAGCGACACAACTCGAGGCCGGTTGGATCGGTACCACACCTATCGAGGCGTCCGAGCGCTCCTCTCCCATCTGGCCGCCGACCGCGGCGCCGTGCTGGCGCTCGACGACCTGCACTGGGCGGACGCGTCGTCGCTCGAACTGACCGAGTTCCTGCTCCACCGGCCGCCGGCCGCCGGGTTCGTGCTGGCCATCGCCTGCCGGTCGGCCATGATCCCGGCCGTGGTGGGCGACGCCCTCGCCCGGCAGGATCCGCGCGTCACCCGGCTGAGCCTGCACCCGCTCGACGAGAACGCGGTGGCCGCGCTGCTCCCGCCCGGGGTGGACCCGCACCGGCGACGGTTGATGTACCGGGTCAGCGGCGGCAACCCGCTGTTCCTGCGGTCGCTGCTGGACGCCGACGACCACACACTGACGGAACTGGCCGACGGCCGGCCCGGGGCGGCGCTCGCCCTCGAGCAGACGTTGCTGGCGGTGCTGCGCCGGGAGCTGGACCGGCTCACCCCGACCGGCCGGCGTGCGGCCCACGCGGCGGCGGTCGCCGGCGAGCTGGCCTCACTCGTCGTCATCTCCCACGTCGCGGAACTCGACGGCGCGACGGCCGCCGCCGCCGCCGTGGACGAGCTCTGCCGGCAGGGGCTCGGCGCGCTGACGGGCGCCCGGTTCGTGTTCCGCCACCCACTGGTACGCGCCGCCGCGTACGACACGTGCGGGCCTGGCTGGCGCATCTCCGCCCATGCCCGGGTCGCCGGCTACCTGCGCCGCAACGACGGGTCGCTGGCGTTGCTGGCCCACCACACCGAGCGGTGCGCCGAGCACGGTGACGAGGAGGCCGCCAGGACGCTGGGCGACGCGGGCATCGCGTACGTGGGCTCGGCCCCGGCGACCGCGGTGCGGTTGCTGCATGACGCCCTGCGGGTGCTGCCGGAACGCGAGGACCTCGTGCCGTATCGCGGCCACCTGCTCACCTGGCTGGCGCGGGGCACCGCGGTGAGTTCGCTGACCGAGGGCCGGCGCATCCTGCACGACGTCATCCACCTGCCGTACGACGTGGCCACCGAGGCGGTGGCCTTCTCCTCCGTGATCTCGCGGCTGCTCGGCAGGCTCGACGAGGCACGGGCCCTGTTGAGTGCGCAGGCCCGCCGGGCCGGGCAGGACCTGCGGGCGCGGGCCCCGCTCCTGCTGGAACTGGCCGCCGTGGCCGTGTTGCGGGCGGACCCCGGCGGCGCGCGCCGGCATGCGCTCGAAGCCATCGAGATCCTGTCGAAGACGGCCGACCCGACGCTCAGCGCCGCCGCGTACGCCCTGCTGGCCCTGGCCTGCCTGCAGGACGGCGACGTCGCGGCGGCGCGTTCGCACAGCAGGCGAGCCGGGTGGCTGATGGACAGCGCGCCGGACACCGCCCTCGCGACGCACGTGGAACTCGTCGCGCCGCTCTCCTGGGGCGAGACCTGTCTCCAGCGGCTCGACGACGCGGAGCGCCACCTGGCCCGGGGCATCGACCTGGCGACGATGTACGGCCGCAGCAACGACATGCCGTACCTGCTGATCGCCCAGGCCCACCACAAGGCCCGGACGGGCCGGCTGGCGGAGGCCATCGACGTCGCGGAGCACGCCGCCGCGGCCTCCGAGTACATCCAGAGCAGCGAGACCCTGGCGATGGCCCGGTGCGTCATGCTGTTGCCGGTGCTGTGGCGGCACGGCGTGCGCCCCGCCATGGCGCTCGCCGACCGGCTCGCCGACGCCGCTCCGGGTTCGCCCTGGTGGCTGGCGATGGCGCATGTGTCCGTGGTGCGGGTCCGGCTCGCCGCCGGCCGTGCCGGGGCGGGTCACGCGCCGCCGCTGCCCCCGGCCCTGTCCCGCGACACCGAGGTGGAACGGCTGGCGGTGCAGTCGATCCACGCCGGTGCCGACGGCGACGTCGGTACCGCGCTCACCCGATCGGCCGCGGCGGTCGCAGCGGCCGCCGGCGGCCCGGCCTATCGCCTTGGCACCGCCTACGACGCCCGCGCCCGCGCGTTGTACCACCGCGGCGACCTGGGCGGCGCCGTGGGGGCGGCCTGGATCGCCACCGAGCGGTTCGCCGAGAGCGGCGCCACCGCCGAACGCGGCTTGGTGCACCAGTTGCTCGCCGACATCCACGGCCGCATGGGGGACGTGGCGCAGTGCCGCGCCGAGATCGCCCGGGCCAAGGCCGCCTACAGGGAGTCGGGCGCGGACTGGCTCGCCGGCCAACTGGCCAGGGTGGAGCGCCGGCTGGCCGCGCAGGGTCCCCGGCACGCGGCACGGAGCACCGCCGGGCCGCCGGTGCTGACGGCGCGGGAACGCCAGGTGGCCGAACTGGTCAGCCAAGGGCTGACCAACCGGGAGGTGGCCGAGCGCCTCCAGGTCAGCCAGAAGACGGTGGAGACCCACGTCGCCCGCATCTTCAACAAATACGACGTGCGCTCCCGGGTGGCGCTCACCCGGCGGCTGACCAGCCCGGACGGTCTCCCGCCCGCCGAGTGAGCCCCGTCGGTGCTGCCGGTGATCCAGGGCCGCCGGGCGGTGCGCGCCCGCCCGGCGGTTGCGATCAACGGCGGCGTCCGGTGCCGGTCATTCCGGCAGCGGACCGCCGTTCAACCACGCCTCTGCTTGCTCCCGGAGCTTCTCCGGGTCGATCTTCTCGCCCTTCTGACACGGGTCGGCCCGATCGGTTGTCAGGAAGTGGACCCAGGTGAGATCCATGGGTGCTTGCAGGCCACCGCCGCTCAGCGTGGACGAGGAGACCGCCACCTGCAGGCCGGGCTCCGCTTTCACGAGGAGATCGCAGGGATCCCCCGTGGGGGTGTTGCTGATGCCGCCAGCCGGGACGCCGGACGGCGCGCTGCTGTAGGTGGCCGGAATCCAGGACGACGGTGCCGGCCCGCCGCTCGACCCGCCACCCCCGGAGCCGCCGACCGTCGGAGCTCCCGGAATCGGCTTCAGCCGGATCGGGTTCAGCAACACCTCAAGCGGGATCGTCACGTCACCGTCCGGGCCTATGAAGTGGCAGATGCTGTCGATGGAGTCTCCGTCGCAGAGCTTGCCGGGGTTGGCGCGTACCCATTCCTCAAGCTCCTGGTCGGCCTCCGGGTCGTCGGCGGCGGCCTGCGGGTTGGTGATGACCCTGTTGAAGTCGGGTCCGTTCGGGAAGAAGGCCGGGAACTCGCCGGCCATCCAGGTCGCCAGCGCCCGCCCGATCGCCACGGAGCCGAGCTCGTTGGGGTGGAAGCTCTCCTGAAGCGCGTTGAAGATCTTGCCTCGCGCCAAGAGCTCGGTCCGGGAAATCACTCCGTTGAAGTACGAATCCGGTTGGCCGAGCTCGTGGCCGGCCACCACGCTGGTGCCGTTCGGCCCCGCGGTGTTCGGGTCGAACACGTGCACCTTTCTCTGCGGGAATCTCGTACGGAACCGGTCGACCGCGTCCTTGATCGCCTGGTTCAACGCGACGGCGAACGGATAGATCTCGTCCATGGCCAGGCCGCCGATCTGCTTGTGATCGGTGTTGCCTGACGGCTTGACGGGCAGCGGGTAAAGCGCCACGACGATCTCCGCGTTGTCTGTGGCGTCCTTCACGTTCACCAGGCCCTGCTCGACGTTGGCCGAGACCTGCGGCATGTTCCCGATCAGCTGCTGCACCTTGTAGTGGACGAGGCGCGCCTGAGATTTGCGTCTGCTTATGTAGGTGTCGGTGCCCACGGTGGAGTAGTGGCCTATCAGCACCATCTTCATCAGCGGCCCGAAGTCGGCGTCGTTGCCGCCGAGCCCGAAGTAGAAGATGTCGAGGTCCCTGGGTACGCCCGCGAGTTGACGCACGTTCCGCACCTCATGGATGTCGGTGTGGTCCTCGTCTTCGAACTGCACGTCCGTCAGGTGGCTCACCTTGGCGCCCGAGGACGCGTTGAAGATGAAGCGGTCGCTGTTGCCGGTGCCCCAGGTGGTGCTGATCTCATCGGGCTGGACCGTGTACTGGCCGGTTGGATAGCGGCCCGACTGCAGGTAGTCCCACGCCAGGGGGAGCGGGGCGTAGCCGCTCTGATGCCGGAAGTCCTCGGAGCCGTCCGGGAATGTCAGGTACTTGTGGTCATGGGTCGCGCCTTCACCACTGGTGTAACTGTCGCCCGCCCCTGCGATCTTGAGCGTGCGCGGCGGCGCACAGTCGGGCGGACACGTCGGCTGCGGATTGGGTGTGGGGTCGGACGGAGGGATCGGCGGGAAAGTCGGCGGAGGAGTCGGAAAGAAAGTCGGCGGGGGCGGTAACAGGGTCGGCCGAACGGGCGGGGTGGTCGGACGGATGATCGGGCCGTCGGCGCTCGCCGGGACGCTGACCAACGTGGTCGCGGTGAGCACGGTCGCGAGCCCGATCAGCACCAGCCGCCAGCGTGATAACCGGCGCGGAGGTCGCATGGACAGGTCTCCTCTGGGTGGGGTCGAAAGGAGCAGGCACTTGACGCACGCATCATCCGGCCGTCGGGTGACCGTTAACATCCGGTGTTGTCCGCCGGGCCACCCCGACATCCGCCGATCGAGGCGTCACCTGCTGGGGGCACCCGGCCTCGCTTTGGCGGCAGTGGCTGTTGCCAACCGGCCGTAAGCGGGTACGTGACGGCTATAGCCGTGCGTATAGGGGTCGGGCCCGCGAAGCCGAGCCCGCTGCCTCCGCGAACGGCAAAGGGGGCGACGATGCAATGGAAATCCAGCGAAGCGACACCGGAGTCGTGTTCATCGACCCGCAGAACGACGTGCTGAGCGAGACCGGGACGAGCTGGGCGGCGGTCGGCGCAAGCGTCACTGAGAACGGCACGGTCGAGAACATGGAGCGGATCTTCCGGGCTGCGAAGCAAGAGGGCTATGAGGTGTTCATATCCCCTCACTACTTCTATCCCACCGACAACGGCTGGCTGTTCAACGGTCCTCTGGAGGCGGAGGAACTCCGGACCCGCACGTTCGCCCGGAGCGGACCGCTGGATCTGACCGGTTTCGCGGACTCCGGCGCCGACTGGCTGGATCGGTTCAAGCCGTACATCGACGACGGCGTGACGATCGTCGCCGCGCCGCACAAGGTGTTCGGGCCGCAGACCAACGATCTGGTCCTGCAGATGCGCAAACGCGGGATCGGCAAGGTCATCCTCGGCGGCATGCTCGCGAACCTGTGCGTCGAATCCCACCTGCGCGAATTCCTCGAACAGGGCTTCCAGGTCGCGGTCGTCAAGGACGCCACCGCCGGCCCCCGGCACCCAGACTGGGGTGACGGCTACCAGGCGGCGATCATCAATTATCGGTTCCTCGCCCATTGGGTCCCGTCGACCAAGGAAGTGATCGACCGCATGGTCCGGTAGGCCCGGCCAACCTCGTGGCGCGGCCGACTCATCCCCTGATCCAGGACAGGTTGGAGTTCAACCGGCAAGGGGCGGACCGGGCGGTCCTCTGGAATCGTCCTCCAGCTTGAGCCCGCGTCACGATCCTCCGGCGCCGAGGTCTGACCGTCTCCCGGGGCGTTGCGGGGCGACGGGCTGCCGGTCGGCGGCTTTGCGCAGGCGGCGGCCGTTCTTTTGGTCGCGGGCGTGGGCGGTTTCGCACCGGGGGCGCAGAAGCGGCGAGGGGCCCGTCGCCAAGGTCGACTAGGTCTGCCCGCAACACGCTGATTCGATTAACGGATCGGTGCCTGCCGGAACATGCGCTTCACACTGTGCACCTCGGGCCATAGGTTCGCAACATTCCCGCAGCCAGACAGATCGTTCGGGAATTGCGCATCACTGCCGTATGAGCGGCGTCGAAGAAATTTGAGGAGGCCCCATGCCTATCGCCGTGTGCCGAAGGTGGCATGTCGAGTGACCGCGATCACGGTGACCGGGCTGTCGAAATCGTTCGGTGGTGTCGTAGCGGTGGATGGCGTCTCGTTCACGGTCCGGGGCGGCGAGGTCGTTGCTCTGGCCGGGGAGAACGGGGCTGGAAAGTCCACGATCAAGAACATCATCGGCGGAATTCTGCGGCCTGACTCCGGTCACGTCGATTTCGGTGACGCGGGAAACGTGGCCACGGTGCATCAGGAGACCAGCCTTTTTCCGGACTTGACGGTCGCCGAGAACATTCTCATCGGCCATCTCAGGTCGTCCCGTGTGGGCACGGTTCGGCCCGCGGCCTTGCGGCGCACCGCTTCTGTCCTGCTACGGCGGGTCGGCGCCGGATTCGGGCCTGATGCCGTCGTGCGCGAACTCTCCGCTGGACGGCGTCAGCTGGTAGAGATTGCCAAGGCGCTGGCCACCGAGCCCCGGGCCATCGTTTTCGACGAACCGACCGCCTCGCTCAATCTCGACGAACGCGAGATGATCATGCGGATTGTCGAGCAGTTGCGTGACGACGGGGTGGCGGTCCTCTACATCACCCACTATCTCGAAGAGATCTTCAGGCTCAGCCGGCGGATCGTAGTCATGCGGGACGGGCGGCTGGTTGCCGACCGGCCGGCCGGCGAGCTCGACCGCTCCACGCTCGAGGCGCTCATGGTGGGGCGCGAGCTCGCCCAGGGATACCCCGAGACCACGAAGCCGCGGCAGGAGATCGCGCTGTCGGTTCGTGATCTGGGCGACGGTGCGCGGGTCGAGGGAGTCTCGTTCGACGTCGCCGAGGGCGAGATCTTCGGTCTGGCCGGGCTGATGGGATCGGGCCGTACCGAGGTGGCCCGGGCGATCTTCGGGCTCGCGGGCAAGATCGGGCGGATCGAGGTGGCCGGACAGCCGCTGCGGCGCGGCGACGTCCGCGCTTCAATCGCCGCGGGAATCGCCTTCGTCACCGAGGACCGGCGGAACGAGGGCTTGTTCCTGGAACGGCCGATCCGCGAGAGCCTCTCGATCGTCGGCCTCGGCTCGGTCTGCCGGCCGCTCGGGTGGCTCGACCATGCGGCCGAAAGCCGTCTCACCAAGGACCTTGCGACTGCAGTGGCCCTGACGGCCCGCAGTGGGCAGGAGGTGGACGGCGGATCACTGAGCGGCGGCAACCAGCAGAAGGTCGTGCTGGCCAAATGGCTC
Organism: Planotetraspora silvatica; assembly: GCF_016863315.1. Lineage (GTDB taxonomy): Bacteria > Actinomycetota > Actinomycetes > Streptosporangiales > Streptosporangiaceae > Planotetraspora > Planotetraspora silvatica. The sequence goes on along the minus strand of NZ_BOOQ01000055.1, from coordinate 67,685 downwards.
AGCGGACAACCGCGGCTGATCATCTTGGACGAGCCCACTCGTGGCATCGACGTCGGTGCCAAGGCCGAGATTTACCGGCTCCTGGCCGATCTCGCGCGCGCCGGAACGGCTGTGCTGCTGATCAGTTCCGAAATGGAGGAAGTGCTCGGGCTGGCTCATCGCGTCGGCGTCATGCACGACGGTCGGCTGGCCGGGATCCTCGACCGACGACGTGCGACCCAGGAGGCCGTCATCCGCCTGGCGACGGGAGGCATCCGATGAGATCCGCCTCCCAATGGTGTGCACGTGCCCTGCGTCGGCAGCCGCTTCTGCCCGTGTGGCTGGTCCTGGTGCTCGCCCTGTCTGGCCTCTATGGCGAGTTCGGCACCGTGGCGAACTTCCGCAACATCGCCATCCAGGCGAGCCCGTTGATCATCGCGGCCGTCGGGGCCACCTTTGTGATCATGACCGCAGGGATCGACCTGTCCGTCGGGTCGATGCTGTTTCTGGCGGCTGCGATCGAGTCCAGCTGGGCGCTCGCCTCGGCCCCCGCCGGCGTGGTGTTCGCCGCCATCGCCGCGACCGGGCTGCTGATGGGCCTGGTCAACGGGGTGGCGGTCGCGCTGACCAGGGTTCCCGCCCTCATCGTCACCCTCGCCTCGATGCAGGTCTTCCGGGGCGCCGGCGGCCACATCACCGGCCAGCAGAACATCGATCTTCCCGCGCACCTGCGGGGGATCGGCACCAGCAGCCTCCTCGGCGTACCCGCTCCGGTCCTGCTCGCCGCCGCGACCGCGCTGGGCGGAGTGCTGGTGTTCGGCCGGACCGTTTTCGGCCGGTACCTCCAGGCTGTCGGCTCCAACCGGGCCGCGGCCCTCAACGCCGGGCTGCCCGTGCGGGCGGTGACGATCGGCGCATACGCGCTCGCGGGCGTGCTGGCGGCGCTCGCCTCGCTCACCCAGACCGCCCGGCTGGGAGCCGTCCAGCCGTCCATCGGTGACGGCTACGAGCTCACGGTGATCACAGCGGTGGTGCTCGGCGGAACCAGTCTGTTCGGCGGGCGGGGCAGCATCACCGGCACCGTCTTGGGCGCCCTCGTCCTCACTACCGCTCAGACCGGGCTGGTGTTCTCCGGAGCCTCGCCCTACGTCTTCGACATCGTCCGCGGCGGCATCTTGCTCGTCGCGGTCATCGCCGCCGGAACCCGGTGGCGGACTCTGGCTCAAGCCTTGCGTCCGGCCGCTGTGTCATAAGGAAAGGACATCCCCCAATGCACGCCCCCACCTTCATCCGATGGACGGCCGCCCTTGCGGCGTCGGCTCTGGTGCTCACCGGTTGCGGTTCGTCTCAGAAGGCGTCCGGCTCGGACGGCTCCGCCAAGAAGATCACGATCGGCGTGAGCTTCGATCTGCTCAACGCCATCCGCCAGGCCGAGAAGTCGGCGATCGAGAAGGCGACCACTGAGGCCGGGTACGAGGTCGTCTTCACTGTCGCCGACAAGGACCCACAGAAGCAGTCCTCCCAGATTCAGGACCTGATCCAGACGCGCAAGGTTGACGCGCTGATCGTCATCGCCCAGGACGGCCAGCAGATCGCCTCCTCCGTCAGCCTGGCCAAGGCCCGCAATGTCCCGTTCATCGCGATCGACCGGGCTGTTGCCGACCAGCAGAACATCACGTTCCAGATCACCGGCGACCCGGTCGCCGACGGCAAGCTGTCCGCCGCCGAGTTCGTCGACGCGGGCAAGACCAAACCGCTGAAGGTGCTGGAGTTGGTGGGCGCGCTCACCGATCAGAACGCGATCGGCCGTAGGGACGGGTTCAACGAGGCATTGAAGGGCGACCCCAACGTCACCGTCGTCAGCCAGGTCCCCACCAATTGGGATCCGGCTCAGGCCCTCGACGGCACCTCGAACGCGCTCCAGAAGAACCCCGACATCAACGCGATCTTCGTTCCGTCGGACTTCCTGCTGCCCTCCGTGCAGTCCGCGCTGAAGGCGGCCGGGCGCCTGGCCCCGGTCGGGGATCCTGGGCACGTGTTCCTGGTGACCATCGACGGCGACCAGAACGGCTGCAAGGCCATGCGGGACAAGACCCTCGACGCCGACATCGCCACCCCGGTCGACGACTTCGGCAAGCAGGCCATATCGGGGATCACTACCGCGCTGGGAGGCAAGAGCGTCAGCCCCAACTCGGTCCAGACGAAGGGCCTCAGTCTCGACCAGGCCAACTTCGCCACGACCAGCTCGCAGGTGTGGGGCTGCGACGGTGCCTGAATCCGTCCGCGGGGAGGGCGCCGTCAAGGCGCCCTCCGCCGCGCCTCCCACCCGGTCCATCAAGCCCGCGTCGTGGCTGCGCGATACGGCCCGCCGTCCCGGTTGGCTCGGCGACCTGTCGATGCTGCCCGCACTGGTCGTCCTCATCGCCGTCCTGAGCGTCCTCACCGAGGGAGTGCTGACCCCCTCCAACATCATCAACGTGTGCAGCCAGTCCGCGGTCGTCGCGATCGCGGCGATCGGCGCGACGTTCGTCATCCTGACGGGCGGCATCGACCTGTCCACTGGCAGCGTGATCGGCGCCGGCGGGGTCACTGCGGCTTGGGTGATCACGAGCACCGGCAGCGTCCTGGCGGGTGCCGCGGCGGGCATACTCGCAGGCACCGCGATCGGCCTGGTGGTCGGGACCGTCGCGGCAAAGTTGCCTGTCGTCCCGTTCGCCGTGACTCTCGCCGCGCTCTACGTCGTGAGCGGAGCCACCACGCTCCTCAGCCACGGCAAGACGATCGCTCCGGTCCCCGCCGGATTCATCGAGTTCAGCATCGACGGCCCTGGAGGTGTCCCGTACTCGGTGTGGCTGGCCGTCGTGCTGTACGCCGTCGCCCAGACCGTCCTGACACGCACCGCCTGGGGACGGCGCGTCCTGCACGTCGGCGCCAACGTCGAAGTCGCGCGAATCAGCGGCGTTCATGTCGCCAGGACCAAGGCGAGCGTCTACGCAGTGGCGGGGCTGTTCTCGGCGATCGCCGGAATCGTCCTGACGTCCGGGCTGGCGGGGGCGAGCGCCAGCATGGGCGGCCCGCTGCTGCTGAACATCGTGGGCGCCGTCGTCCTTGGTGGCACAAGCCTGTTCGGCGGACGCGGCAGCCTGCTGCGCACAGCTGTCGGAGTGCTCTTCCTCGGATTTGTCTCCAATGGAATGAGCCTGCTCGGACTGGCCTCTTTCGACCAGCAGATCATCACCGGAGCCGTCATATTCATCGCAGCGTCCGTCGACGGAATCGGCCGGTGGTCGAGACGTAGGTCCTGAAACTCCAGCGGCAATTCGTTCAACGGATCGGCGAGTCCCGGAAGTCGCGATCGACGCGTCTGGGAAGCGCCGATACGTTCATTTCCAAGCTATTAAGGGCGCGCTACGGGCGAATGAAAAACAGCATTCGCAATTTGCGCGCCAGAGCGGAAAGGAAATCCATGCCGCGCCCCCAAGCCGCCCCACCCGACCTCTTCCGCCGCACGCTGGCCTGGCTGTCGGCCGCACTGATCTCCCTGCTGCTGGCGCCCATCATGGCAATGGCCGGCGCGTCGCCGGCCGCCGCCGCCGTCCTGGACCCCAGCCAGTTCAAGGGCGTGCACTGGTCCCGCCTGGGTGACAACTTCACCTTCGACCGACTCGTCCTGCAAGGCCTGTCGGCCGGCGACGACTACAACGCCGCCCGGAGCAAGGCCGACGCCATGTTCGCCGCGTTCCAGAGTTCCCTGGGCGCCGACACCGTCCGGCTGCCGATCAACCCCGCCACCACTGCCTGGAACACCTACAACGGCGTCATCGACGCCGCGACCGCCCGGGGCTTCAAGGTCATCCTCTGCTACTGGGTGGAGGACGGCAGCAACAAGGTCGTCGACAGCTACCTGAATACCTGGAACCAGATGTGGGACACCCTCACCGTCAGGTACCGGGGCAATCCTCTGATCTACTTCGACCCGATCAACGAGCCCATCGGCTTCACCACCCCCCAGTGGCTGAACTTCGCGGCTGACTGGATCGCCCGCCAGACCGCGAACGGCTTCCCCAGGGAGCGGATGTTCATCGAGGGCGCCCAGGCGGACGGCGGCGGCTGGGGAACCGACCTGCGCCCGCTGTGCAACGATTCCCGCTTCGACGGCGTCTACCTCGCGATGCACCGCTACGCCTTCCCCTACCCGGCGCGGACCTACACCGAGTGGGTCAACGACATCAAGACCTACATGGGCAACTGCTCGTCCCGCACCGTCATCGAGGAGTTCGGCGCCGACGCCGACAACGGCATCGACTACTCCGCCACCCCCGGCGCGGCGACCCCCAAGGAGGTCGCCTACTTGCGCGCCATCACCGACGTCGTTCACGACTACCACCTGGGCGCGATCTGGTGTCACGGCATCGGCGGTCGGACCACCAGCCCCGACCACGACTCGCTGAACATCCTGCGGCTCTACAGCGCGTTCGCCGGCGGCACCCAGAACCTGCCACTGTGGATACCGAACCCCACGGCCGTCGACCGGCTGAAGTACGCCTGGGGCGGATCCGGCTCCAGCACGAGCCAGCTACGCACCCCCTGGTACAACAAGTGCCTCGACATACCGGGCATCTCACACAACAATGACGTCCAGCTTCAGGTGTGGGACTGCTGGAACGGCGACAACCAGCGGTGGACCAGGTCTGCCGGCAACGCGCTCACGGTCTACGACGGAACGAAATGCCTGGACGCCTACGGCTTCGGCAAGACCAACGGCACCCGGGTGGTCGTCCATGACTGCCTGGGCAACGCCAACCAGAAGTGGCTGTTCTTCTCCGACGGGACGATCCGCGGTGTCGACTCCAAGCTCTGCTTGGACGCCGATCTGTACAGCACGACGAACGTTCAGCTGTGGTCGTGCGGGAATGGCACCAACCAGAAGTGGCAGCAGGTCCTCTGACGAGGAGTGACGCCCGTGCCGGTCGCGGACTCCGCGACCGGCCCTCCGCGCTCAGTGCGCGGCTTTGAAGTTCTGGCGCTGGCGTCCCAGGCCGTCGATTTCCAGCTCCACGACGTCGCCGGCGCGCAGATAGGGCAGGCCAGGGCTGCCGAGCGCAACGCCCGCGGGGGTGCCGGTGTTGATGACGTCGCCGGGGTTGAGGACCATGAACTGGCTGAGATGCCAGACCAGGTATGCCACATTGAAGATCATGTCGGCGGTGGTCCCATCCTGGCGCACCTGTCCGTTGACCCACAGTCGCAGGTCCAGCTTCTGCGGATCGGGGACCTCGTCGGCGGTGAGGATCCACGGGCCGAGCGGGTTGAAGGTCTCACAATTCTTGCCCTTGTCCCACTGGCCGCCCCGCTCCAGCTGAAACTCGCGCTCGCTGACGTCGTTGCTGATCGTGTAACCGGCGACGCACGCCAGGGCCGACTCGGGGCCGTCCAGGTAGCGGGCCTTCGCCCCGATGACGAGGGCGAGCTCCACCTCCCAGTCGGTCTTACGCGAGCCGCGCGGGATCAGCACGTCGTCGTCCGGGCCGACGATGGTATCGGGCGCCTTGAGGAAGACGATCGGCTCGGCAGGCGGTACGGCCCCGGTCTCCTCGGCATGGTCCCGGTAGTTCAGTCCGATGCAGACGATCTTTCCCACGCCCGCCAGCGGTGGCCCGAATCGCTCCAGGCGGGTGACGACCGGCAGCGACTCCAGGCCGAACTCGGACTCCGGCCGCGTCAGCACATCCGGCGTCACGTCCCCGGCGACCGGAGTGAGATCCCGCCAGCGTCCGTCGGCGTCGCACACGATCGGTTTTTCCGCGCCGCGACTGCCGTGCCGTGCGAATTTCATGCTCTTGCCTTCCTCGGACCGGGACGGTTTCCCACACTAGCCGCAGAAATTCGTTCCCCGGCGACTTCTATTCGGCGGGCGCCATTCAGGTTCCGCCTCAGGCCTGCGACTATTTGCAGGACGGATGGCATCGTTTCGTTACTCGCGCTTCGTCCGGAACTACTGCCGGACCTAAGGTGACGTGCGTGACCACATCTGCATCCCTATCGAGCGTATTTAAGGTTGACTTGCTCCGCGCGCTGGAGCGTGGATGACCGTACAACCGCCCCCCGAAATCGCCGTCCCCTTGGTTCCGCTGGAGGGCGTGGATGACGTAGGGCTCGTCCGCAACCACGTCAGCGCCGGGACGCCCGTCCGGGTCGTCGGTGGCGTCGTCGCCGCGGTCGACGACGTCCCGGCGGGCCACAAGGTCGCGGTGCGCGCCATCGCCGAGGGCGCGCGCGTGCGCAAGTACGGCGAAGTCATCGGCATCGCGCTACGCGACATCGTTCCAGGCGCCCACGTGCACCTGCACAACCTCGGGGTCGGGTCGCAGAACCTCGGACCGGCGACGGCACCTGCCGGTCCGTCCGTCTGGACTCCTCCGGCCACACCGACCCGCGACCACTTCCTCGGCTACCGCAGGCCCGACGGCCGGGCGGCGACCCGCAACTACTTCGCGGTTCTTCCAACGGTGAACTGCTCCTCGACGGTCGCACGGATGATCGCGCAGGCCGCCAACGCCCAGATCAAGGCGGAGGGTCTGGACGGCGTCATCGCCCTCACCCACGACCTGGGCTGCGGTATGGCCGAAGGCACCGCGGGAGACGACATCCTGCGCCGCACCCTGCGCGGCTACGCCGGGCACGCGAACCTCGCCGGCGCGGTGGTGGTCAGTCTGGGCTGCGAGATCAACCAGCCGGAGCACGTCCTGGGAGACGGCCCGGCCGTCGAGACCCTCTCCATCCAGGACCTCGGCGGGACGGCCGCCACTGTCAACGCCGCGCTGGACACCCTCCGGGCGATGGCGTCACGCCTGGCCGGCATGCGGCGCGAACCCATCCCGGTCTCCGAACTGACCCTGGGACTGCAGTGCGGCGGTAGCGACGCCTACTCCGGCCTGACCGCCAACCCGACCCTGGGTGTCGCGGCCGACCTGCTGGTGGCCGCGGGCGGCAAGGTCATCCTCGGTGAGACGCCCGAGATCTACGGCGCCGAGCACATTCTGCGCGCGCGGGCCGCCACACCAGCGGTCGGCCGGCGGATCGACGACCTGATCGCCTGGTGGCAGGCCTACACGGCGAACAATGACGCGGAACTGGACAACAACCCGTCCAAGGGCAACCGCGACGGCGGCATCACCACCATTTGGGAGAAGTCGCTGGGCGCCGTGCTGAAGGGCGGCACGAGCCCGCTCAACGACGTCGTCGCCTACGCCGACCAGGTCACCGCCAAGGGACTGACGTTCATGGACACCCCGGGATACGACCCGGTCTCGGCGACAGGCATGGTCGCCGGCGGCGCCAACCTGCTGGCGTTCACCACGGGGCGGGGATCGGTCTTCGGAGCGCGCCCCACCCCCAGCCTCAAGATCAGCACCACCACTCGGCTGTTCGAGCACATGCGCGCCGACATGGACTTCGACGCCGGTCCGGCGATGTCCCGGGACGATCAGATCCGCCATGGAATCCTGCTGTTCGAGGCATTGGTGGACATGGCGTCGGGCACCCCGAGCAAGTCGGAGGCACTCGGGTTCGGAACCGAGGAGATCGTGCCGTGGCGGATGGGGGCCGTTGTATGACGTCAGTGTTCTGGGACGGCCGTGCCACGCTGGGCGAGGGGCCGCTGTGGGACGCGCGGACCGGCACCCTCTACTGGGTGGACATCATGGAGGGAACAGTCTTCGCCCAGGCCGTCGATGCCGCGCAGCCGGCCCGGATCGATGTCCAGGCCCAGGTCGGCTGTCTCGGCCTCACCGACGATCCGCAGGTGCTCATCGCCGGCATGCGGACCGGGTGGCATCTCCTGGATCTGCGGACGGGCGGCCGCACCTTCCTCAGCGATCCCGAGGCGGACCGTCCAGCCTGCCGTTTCAACGATGGATCGGTGGACCCCGCCGGGCGGTTCTGGACCGGGTCGCTGGAGGACGGCGAGACGCGGCCGGAGGGCCGGCTCTACCGGTTGGACGGCGACGGCACCTACGCGACGGTCGATGAGGGCTTCTACTGCTCAAACGGCATCGACTGGTCGCCGGACGGCCGGTGGATGTACTTCGTGGACTCCCGCGCCGACCTCATCCACCGGTACGCCTTCGACGCGGAGACCGGGGAGGCCACCGTCCGCCGAATCTTCGCCGACACCTCCTCACTGCCCGGCGTTCCCGACGGCCTGCGTGTGGATTCCCAGGGCGACGTCTGGTGCGCCTTCTGGGACGGAGCGCACGTGACCCGCTTCACACCCGATGGCGCCGCGGCCGAGCGAGTGCCGGTCCCGGTCCTGCGTCCGACGAGTGTCGCCTTCGGCGGGCCCGGGCTCCAGACGATGTACATCACCTCGGCCTCCCTCGGTCTCACACCCTCCCAGCTGGTGGAGTGGCCGCTGTCGGGCGCGGTGCTGCGGCGCGACGCCCAGACGCCCGGACGGCCCGCCACCCCCTTCCGCCTCACCCGAGAGGTCACCGCATGAGATTCAGCGACAAGGTCGCCGTCGTCACCGGCGCAGACTCCGGCATCGGCCGCGCGACAGCGGTCCGGCTGCTGAGCGAGGGCGCCACCGTCGTGGCGGTCGACATCAATCACTCCCGGCCCTGGGCGGAGCCGGGGGACAAGCGGCTCCACCAGCTCGCCCTGGACGTCGCCGAACCGGACGCCGCCGAGCGGCTGGAGGAATACCTGCGCGGGGAGTTCGAACGGGTCGACGTGCTGGCCAACGTCGCCGGGATCCTGCACATCGCCCCCTTCCTCCAGGTCACCCGGGCCGACTGGGACCGCGTCCTCGCGGTGAACCTGACCGGAGTGTTCTTCCTCAGCCAGGCCGTCGCCCGCATCATGGTCGACCACGCCACGCCAGGTCGCATCGTCAGCGTGTCCTCCGTCCACGCGGTGGTCTCCGAGCCGAACGCCGCGCCCTACACCGCGACCAAGGGCGGCCTGGAGGCCATGACCCGCACGATGGCCTCGGAACTGGCGCCCCACGGCATCACCGTCAACTGTGTGCGGCCGGGCGCCACTCGTACGGCGATGAGCGAGCCGATCTACACCCCAGAGATCGTCAGCCGCCTGAAGGTGAAGATCCCCCTAGGAAAGATCGCGCCCCCCGAATGGGTGGCGTCCGCCATCGCCTACCTCGCTTCCGAGGAGGCGTGCTACACCACCGGCGCCTGCCTGGACGTCGACGGTGGATACGCCATGGACGGCTCGCTGCCCGGGACGACGTACTCATGAGCGCCGTCGCCGTAGTGACCGGCGCCGCCTCCGGCATCGGACGCGCCACGGCCCTGCGCCTGGCCCGTGAGGGCCACGAGATCGCGATGATGGACCTCGACGGGGCCGGCCTCGCCGAGACCGCCGGCCTGATCCGGGAAGCCGGCGGCCTGGCTCGCTCCTTCACCGTCGACCTATGCGACCCGCTGGCCGTCGGGTCGGTCACCCGGGAGATCGCGGTCACCGTCGGCGCCCCGGAAGTACTGGTGAACGTCGCCGGGATCGGGCTGGCCGCGACCGTCCTGGAGACAAGCGACGCGGACTGGAACCGCGTCATGGCGGTCAATCTGACCGGGCCGTTCCTCACCATCCGGGCGATCCTTCCGCTGATGCTCGACCGCGGCAGCGGCGTCATCGTCAACATCGCCTCTGTGGGCGGCCAGGTGGGGCTCGCCAGCCGGGCCGCGTACTGCGCGTCCAAGGCCGGGCTGGTCGGCCTCACGCGCGCGGTCGCCGTCGACCACGCCCGCGAGGGGATCCGCTGTGTGGCGGTCTGCCCCGGGACCGTGGAAACCGAATGGATCGGCAAGATCCTCTCCAACGCCCCCGACCCGGCGGCGGCCCGCGCGGCGATGGCCGCACGGCAACTGGACGGCCGCATGGGATCGCCCGAGGAGGTCGCGGCCATGGTCGCCTTCCTCGCCGGACCCGAGGGCAGGTTCGTCAACGGGGCCGCCCTCGTCCTCGACGGCGGGATGACGGCGGCATGAGGACCCTCTCCGGCACCAAGGCGATCTCCGCCGACCTGAGCAAGATCGTGGGGTCGGTCAACGTGGAAGTCCGCCCGGCGGCCCTGGTGCCCTACCGGACGGACGCCACGTTCGGCTTCGCCGGCCTGCCGACCGCGGTCGTCAGGCCGGGCTCCGCACAGGAGGTGTCACGGATCCTGGCCTGGGCGAACCAACGCTCGATCCCTGTCGTCCCGCGCGGCGCCGGCAGCAGCCTCGCCGCCGGGGCCGTTCCGGTCCAGGGCGGGATCGTGCTCGCGCTGACGCGCATGAACCGCATCCTGTCGATCGACCCGGTCGACCTGATCGCCGTCGTGGAGCCTGGCGTCACCACGCAGGCCCTGGCGGCGGCGGTGCGCGAACACGGGCTGCACTACCCGCCCGATCCTGGCAGCAAGCGGGTGTCCACCCTCGGCGGGAACGTGGCCACCAACGCCGGAGGGCTGCACGGCCTCAAGTACGGCAACACCGGCGGCTACGTCCTGGGCCTGCAGGCCGTCCTCGCAGACGGGCAGATCATTCGGGCAGGCGGGCGGCTACTGAAAGACGTCGCCGGATACGACCTCGTCCATCTGCTCACCGGGTCGGAGGGCACCCTTGCGGTGCTGACGGAACTGACGCTCGCCCTGCGGCCGGCGCCCGCGGCCAGTGGCACCGGGCTGGCCTACTTCCCCGACCTGGAATCGGCGAGCAAGGCGGTAGGCGGCGTGATCGCCGCCGGAATCCTCCCCGCGACCCTGGAGTTCCTCGACGCGCGGTGCATCCGCGCCGTCGAGGCCCACGCCCGGCTCGGCCTGGACACCGCGGCGGGCGCTCTGCTGCTGTTCGGCGACGACGGCAGCCCGGACGAGGTGGCCCGCACGCTGCGGACGATGGCCGGGCTCATGCCCGACCACGGAGCCACCTCGGTACAGGTCGCCACCGCGGCCGCCGAGTCCGAGGCACTGCTGGCTGCGCGGCGTTGCGCGCTACCGGCACTGGCTCGGTCGGGCGGCGCGACCATCCTGGAAGACGTCGGAGTGCCGCGTTCCCGCCTGCCCGACCTGGTCCACCGCATCAACACCATCGCTGAGGCCCACGAGGTCACCATCGCGACCTTCGGCCATGCCGGCGACGGGAACACCCACCCGACCGGCTGCTTCGACCCAGCCGACCTCGCCGGGCGCGAGCGAGTGGACGCAGCGTTCGCCGAGGTGTTCCAGGCCGCGATCGACCTCGGCGGCACCATCACCGGGGAGCACGGAGTCGGCGCCGCGAAACTGCCCTACCTCTCAGCACAGCTCGGGGCCGCCCAGACCGCCCTGCAGGCCCGGATCAAGAAGACCTTCGACCCAGCGGGCATCCTCAACCCCGGGAAGGTCACGCGATGACCGATGTCTTCGACGCCGACGACCTCGGCACCTGCATCTCGTGCGGCTTCTGCCTGCCCTCCTGCCCGACCTACAAGCTGACGGGCGACGAGTCGTCCTCGCCGCGCGGACGCATCGCCCTCATGCGCGCCGTCGAGGGCGGGGAAATCGACCTGTTCGATCCAGCGGCGCTCGAACAGGGCTCGTTCTGCCTCGGCTGTCGCGCCTGCGAACCGGTGTGTCCCGCGGGCGTCCCCTACGGGAGGCTCTTGGAAGACCTACGCGACGCCCAGTGGAAGGGTCGGAGGCGCCCGATGCGCATCCGCCCGCTGCTGGCCTTCGCAGCGCGCGAGCGGCTCATCCGGCTGGTGGGCAGGTTCCGGCGGCATGCCCGGTTCACCACCCCCGAGACGGATACGACCCTGATGCTCGGCTGCTTCGAGCGCGTTCTGTTGCCCGGGGTCAGCCGCGCCGCCGCGACCACCTTGCCGGGCGTCGCGATCCCACTGGACCAGGGGTGCTGCGGAGCGCTCCACGCCCACAACGGCGAGCGAGCCCTCGGCGAACAGATGGCCCGCCGGCTCGCCGACCGACCCGGCCGGATCATCTCCACCGCCGGGGGCTGCAGCGCCCACCTCGCCGCCGTCGTGGGCCGGGACCGGGTGGTCGACTACTCCGAAGCACTGCTCGAGGACGGCCCGCTGCCTGGCCCGATCCTCGTCGACGGCCGTAGGGCCCGTATCGGCCTCCAGGACTCCTGCCACCTGCGTAACGGGCTGGGCATCAGCGAGGCGCCCCGCCGCGTGATCAGCGCGCTCGGAGACTACATCGAGGTGCCCGGCGCGGCCGACTGCTGCGGCGCGGCAGGCACCTACTCCCTGCTCAGACGCCGCGACAGCCGACGAGTTCTGGCCCCAAAGATGGCGGAATTGTCCAGCCTTAAACTAGATTTCCTGGTTGTGGTAAACCCTGGCTGCCAGCGTCAGCTGATCACCGAGGTGCGCCGGGCTCGGCTCCGCACGCGGGTACTCCATCTGGCCGAACTCGTCGAGATGGCCCAGCGGGGACCACGATGAGCGGCCCACCGGTCGGGGAACCCGCAGAGGAGATCGTGGATCTCGCCCCGCGCGATCCCCGGGACGCCATGTCGCTCCAGACCGCGTGGCTGCGCAGCTTTCTCGCCGTGGCCGACAAGGGCGGGTTCGGCGCGGCCACCATCGTGCTGCATCTGTCGCAGTCGCGAGTCAGCGCGCACATCGCCGCGCTGGAACACGCCCTCGGCGTAACCCTCTTCGATCGCAAGGCACGCCCCATCTGCACGACCGAGGCGGGTGAACTGTTCCGCAGCCATGCCTTGAACGCCCTGCTGGAGCTCCAGCGCGGTGTCGAGATGGCCCGCAGCACGCTCGACAACTTCGTCGCCCACGTAAAGATCGGCAGCTATCCGAGCGTCAGCTCCACCTACCTGCCCGCGGTCCTTCGGGCCCTGACGGCGAAGTATCCGGGCATCACCATCGAGCTCCACGAGGGAAACGCCTCGACGCTGGAGGAAATGGTCGTCAGCGGCGCCGTCGACCTGGCGTTCCGGCCCCTCCTCCCCAAGATGCACGAGACGACGCTCTGCCACCGGACGATCTGGCGGGAGGACATCGTCGCCGTCATGCGCGAGCAGGATCCCCTCACCCACAAGGACTCGCTCAGCGTCGCCGACATCCTGGAGCGCCCGCTGATCGGAAACCCGGCCGGAAGTGAGGAGGAAGGCGGCGGATTCGACCTCCGCAACACGCTCGGCGAGGAGGCGGCACGAGCCGACATCGCTTACCTCACCGACCAGCCGGCCACCCTGGTCGCGCTCGTCCGCTCGGCCTTCGGCATCGGGATCATCAACCGCCTCGCCCTGGAAACCACCAGCACCGAAGGCCTCGCGACCCGCACCATCGACTCCCCGACCGCCCATCGAGAAGTCGCCCTCTTCTGGACCAGGCGCCGCTCGGATGCCGCCGTCGTCAAGGCCTTCCTGGATGCCCAGGAACAGGCTCAACTCCCCCCGGGCGTCCAGCTCATCGGCAGTCGGTGAGTCGCCGACTGGGTTGACGTCAGTGGCTGCCGGGTGCCCATCTATGCCTGGCATGACCCGCTGATACGCAGCGCAGGCGATCTCGGGAGCAGCCCCAGCCGGGCCGCAGCCGAGCAGCCCTCTGGCTGGCTTCCTCGACACCCTGACAAGACCGCGGCCTTGCCACCTGGCTGCTGACCGTCTCAGTGGCAGCCCTGGACCTGGGCTACGACCCCGCTGGGCCCATGAACTGGCCGGGCGACTGTGACCTACATCACTTCCCCCGATTCCGGCTGCGGCGACGGATTCTCCTCCGGCGGCTGGTCTAGATGAGGACTGAACCCGATCACCTCTTCGGAGTGCCTGATGTCCGATTTCTTGCAAACTGCCGTGGTCACTGGTGCCAGCCGGGGCTTTGGGCGCGCGATCGCCAGTGCGCTCGTCGCCATGGGCACCAGCGTCGTCGGCGTCGCCCGCGACGAGCAGGAGCTACGCGCCGTACGCAACGAACACGGTGAGGGCTTCACACCCGTCGCCGCCGATGCCACCGACGAAGCGCTCGCGCAGGACGTGATCCGCGAATACCGTCCCAGCCTGCTGGTCCTCAACGCCGGAGCCACGCCGCACATGGCGCCCGTACACGAGCAGACCTGGGAAACCTTCAGCCGCAATTGGCACACCGACACCCGGCACGTCTTCACCTGGACCCGGGCGGCGCTGCGGGAGCCGCTGGCGCCGGGCAGCGTGGTCGTGGCGATGTCCAGCGGAGCCGCCCTGGCCGGATCCGCGCTCAGCGGCGGATACGCCGGGGACCCCGGCAGCGCTCCGGAGTACCTGGTCAGCGGCGCCGGACTGCGCCCGGTCAGCTGAGCCGCGGCCTACAGTGACCCTCACAGCACCCCCGGGAGAAGCCGCGATGCCCTCGGACGCCGAGTTCGCCGCCCTGGCCGAGCCGTTCCGGCCGGAACTGCTCGCGCACTGCTACCGGATCCTCGGCTCCATCCATGACGCCGAGGACCTGGTGCAGGAGACCTACCTGCGAGCGTGGCGCGCGTTCGAACGGTTCGAGGGCCGCTCCTCGGTGCGGCGATGGCTGTACAAGATCGCCACCATGGCCTGCCTGACGGCGTTGGAAACACGCTCACGGCGGCCGCTACCGTCGGGATTGGGCGCTCCTTCGGACGATCACCGGGTGGCCGTGGCTGCCGACGAGCCGTCGATGCCGTGGCTCCAGCCGGCGCCCGACGCGCTGTTCGCCGCCGACGACCCGGCGACCATCGTGGCCAGGAGGACGGGAGTGCGGCTCGCCTTCATCGCCGCACTGCAGTTCCTGCCCGCCCGGCAGCGGGCCGTGCTGACCTTGCGTGACGTCCTGGCGTTCCGGACAGCCGAGGTCGCCGACATGCTCGACACGACGACCGCGGCCGTCGACAGCGCGCTCCGGCGCGCCCGAGCCCACCTGGCCGAGGCCGGACCGGTCCAGGACGACCTGGCCGAGCCGGAAGAGGAAACCCGGCGAACCCTTCTCGACAACTACGTCGACGCCTTCACCCGGGCCGACCCCGACGCGCTGGTGAACCTGCTGCGCGCCGACGTCGAACTGGAGATGCCACCGATCCCGACCTGGTTCACCGGCCGGCGTGCCGTCGTCGAGTTCCTGGCTGATGGGGTACTCCGCCGCGACCTGTGGCGGATGGTGCCCACCCGCGCCAACGACCAGCCCGCGTACGTCATCTACCAGCGCGCGGACGACGGCCGGTATGAGGCGTACGGCGTCCAGGTCCTGACCCTGATCGGGGCCCGTATCAGCCGCATCACAGCATTCATGGACCCGAGCCTGGTACCGACGTTCGGTCTCACGCCCGCGCTCGCGACCTGAACCGGGCAGCGGCCTTGGGTTGGAATACCTGGCCGAGGCGTGTCATCCCGGCGTGTCCGGCCTATACGACCACATGGGAAGAAAGAGAGATCGTCATCATGGCGACAATCGCAGACAGGGCGGTTCTGGTTACCGGCGGCAATCGCGGTATCGGGCGGGCGCTGGTCGAGGAGGCATTGAGGAGAGGCGCGAACCGGGTGTATGTCGGTACGCGCGCGTCCATGGACCATTCGGATGGGCGCGTCACGCCTCTGACCCTGGACGTGACCGACAGAGGGCAGATTCAGATGGCTGTCGAAGCGGTCGAATCTCTCGATGTGCTCGTCAACAATGCCGGCGTGGCGCTTTACGATGACTTGAGCGATCGTTTCGTGCTCGAGCGGCAGTTGGCCGTCAACCTCTTCGGCACCTACGACGTGACCCAGGCGTTCCTGCCGTTGCTGATGCGTTCCGGGGGAGCGGTCGTCAACAATCTGTCGGTGAACGCCTTCGCCCCCTTGCCGCTCATCCCGGCCTACTCGATCTCAAAGGCAGCCGCGTTCAACATGACGCAGTCGCTGCGCGCCCTTCTGGCCGGACGGAGCGTGAGCGTTCATGCCGTCCTGACCGGCATCGTAGACACCGATATGAGCCGAGACGTCGACATGCCGAAGGCCTCTCCGGAGTCCGTCGCGCAAGGCATCTTCGACGGAGTGGAGAAAGAGGAGGAGGACATCTTCCCCGATCCCATGGCGGCGTCCATGGCCGAGAGCTGGCGCAGCGGCGCGGCGAAGGCGCTCGAGCGCCAGTACGCGGCGATCGCAGAAGCAGAGCGCGCCAAGTCGTAACAAAGGGACGGACGTTGCTCCCGCGGTCACCGGGAAGCGGCTCGGCGGGCGGTGCCCGCTGCTCGATGCTCAGTATGGTGTAGATCGTGTCATTCACGTTCGACCATGTGACTTTGGGGCAGCGCGTCCTGTTCGGCACGGGCGCAGCCGCCGACAACGCGGTCGCGGCGGTGGAGGAACTCGGGGCGCGGCGGATCCTGCTCGTCCACGATGCCTTCGCCGTCGCGCTCGCCGACGCCATCGCCGAGCGAGCCCCGGTGGTGCGGCGCATCGATGAGATCGTGCAGCACGTCCCGGTCGAGAACGCCGAGAGGGCGACGGCGGTTGCGGCCGCCGCCGACGTCGACGCGATCGTCGCCATCGGCGGGGGCTCGGTGACCGGTCTGGCGAAGGCGGTGGCGCTGAGGACCGGCGCCCCGATCGTGGCGATACCGACGACGTTCGCCGGGTCCGAGGCCACCGACGTGTGGGGGATGACCAAGGGACAGCGCAAGACGACGGGAGTGGATCCCAGGGTGCTGCCGAAGGTCGTCGTCTACGACGCCGCGCTGAGCGCCGGCCTGCCGACGACCCTGGCGGTGGCGTCCGGCCTCAATGCGGTGGCGCACGCCGTCGACGGGTTCTGGGCGCCGCGCGCCGACCCGATCAACCGCGCGCTGGGCACCGAGGGGCTGCGGGCGCTCTTCCCCGGACTGCGCGGCCTGATCGCCGACCCCGGTGACCTCGACGCGCGCGAGCAGACCCTGTACGGCGCCTACCTCGCCGCGGTCGCATTCGCCTCGGCCGGCTCCGGGCTGCACCACAAGATCTGCCACACCCTCGGCGGGGCGTACAACCTGCCGCACGCCGAGACGCACGCGATCGTGCTGCCGTACGTCACCGCGTTCAACGCCCCCTTCGCGCCGGATGCCGCCGAGCGCATCCAAGAGTTGCTCGGCGTGCCGAACGCCGCGGCCGGGCTCGACGCGCTGCGTGCTGAGCTCGGCGCACCGGCTTCACTCGCCGCCATCGGGCTGAAGGAGTCCGATATCCGCCGGGCAGCGGAACTGGCCCTGCCCGCGGTCCCGCCGTCCAACCCCCGACCAGTGACCGTGTCCGACCTGGAAGGCATCATGCGTGCCGCATGGGTCGGCGAGCAGATCGTATGAAGAGAACGACACGAGGACGGCCGGCACCAGCGTCACGCCGATGCCGCCGAACCATGGCCTACGAGTTACGCGCGCTCGTGGCTGGCCCACAGGAATGCGACGAGCGCGGTCGCGAGGGCAGCCGCCCAGTTGTAGTGCGACGCCGTCCAGTGCGGGTCGGTGGGCCTGAGGACCAGCTCCACCGGGTGCGGCAGGAACCAGGCGACAGCGACGAGTAGCAGTACGGCCGGCGCCGCGACGACGCTCGTGTTCCCATCGACGGTGCGGCGCTGCGCGATGGCGGACAGGGCGAGGGCGGTGGCCAGCAGGGTCGCCGCCTCCAGCGTCAACGCGGCGACGGGCAAGTGCGCGGCGGCCGCGTGGTGGCCGGTCGTCTTCGCCAGGCCGAGCGTGAGCGCCCACCACAGAGCGACGGCCGGCCCGGCCAGGGCGACCCGAACCAGGTTGCGGGCCAGCCGCGGCGTCGGCACCGTGAGGGTGCTGCGGGTGGCCGGGTCGTCGAGGAGGAACGCCGCGCCGAGCGCGACGCAGATCGCCGCGATGCGGGCCAGCGTGGTCAGATGGGCATCGGTCAGCCGCGAGGTCAGCGCCTCGGGTACCAGCAGGATGGCCAGCCCCAGGGTCGCGCCGGCCACCATCGGCCGCCACTTGACGGCGTGCGCGGTGGGCCGCAGCAGCAGGTACAGGGTCCTGGCGTTCATCAGCAGGCCGTGCCCGCGGCTGGGGCAGGTACGCCGAGGATCTGCGCTGCCTGCGCCGCGGTGGTGCCGGGCGCGGTCAGCGTGGCCCAGGACCGCTGGACCCGGGCGGCGATGTCGGCGCGCGGGCGGGCCAGCGCCTGTGTCGCCACAGTGAGTTCGGGCGCCGGTACGTAGACGCTGGGGATCAGCTGGTTCTGGTCGAACGAGACACCGCCCCGTGGATCTCGCCCGTCCTCGGTGAGCCGGCGCAGCCCGGTGCGGGCCTGCGTGCCGGCCTGCCCGGCGAGCCAGACGACGAGCACGCCGGCGCCGCCGCAGGCGGTGGCGCCGGCGAGTTCGGCGCCTTGCTCGACGTGTGCCTCGCCGGCCCGGCCGGTGACCAGCCGGTACGCGACCTGCGCGGCAAGGTCGGCGGCGGAGCGGCTGTCACCCCACTGGGTGTCGATGCCGATCGCCCCGGGGGTACCGGCGGCCGCGTTGTCCGACCGCCACGCGGCGAGCAGCTGCTCCGGCCCTTTTCCGCCGCCTAAGCTCACGAACACGATGCGTTGCCGGATGGTCAGCCGCGCGGACCGGGCCGTGGCGGGTACCTGTGCCACGACGGCCTGCACGACCGTGTTCCACGCGGGGATCCAGCGGCTGAATCCCGCGAAGGCGCAGTAGGCGACGTGCCCGAGCTCCCGACAGGTCTCGTACTGGGACGGGTGGTTCATGGCCGCGGTCCGGGCCGCGACGACGGCGTGACCCGGCGCGGACAGCTGTGCCGTGCCGCCCGCCACCGCGCAGGCCAGCGCCACCACCCCGGCCACGGCCACCCGGACGCCACGGGCGCCGGCGCGCAGCACGGCGGCGGCGGACAGCAGCCCGGCCAGGCCGAGGAGGTACGCGAAGTGGGCCGCGGCCGGGCGGCCCATCAGGGATACCGGGACGGGCATCGGGAGTACCGACCCGCCCTGCGGTGCCAGCCACAGGGCCTTTCCGCCGTTGGCGAGCGGTTCGAGTACGGCAAGGCCGGCGAGCACGACGAGCAGCGCCAGGGGTGCGACGACCGCCGACCGGGTGAGCCGGCCCAGCAGGACGCCGAGTGCGCCGAGCAGCAGGACGGTGGCCGGGCCGGTCGCGAGCTCGTACGGGTTCGGGTGGCCCGCGGCCGGAGTGCAGATCGCGAGGATCGCCATGCGGGCGACGATCAGGACGGCGCCGAGCACGGCCAGTGGGAGCGGTGCGAACAGGTGAGCGACGGTACGCGCACGGTCCGGGAGGATGAGCACCTGGCTCAGGCCCGTGGTGCCGTCGCGGTGCGCCCGCAGCACGGCGAGGTTGCCGACGATCAGCGCGGCGCCGCCGAGCAGAATCATCATGCCGATCGCGCTGTCGCGGTCGAGGTCCTGCAGCACGGGGTAGCGGCTGGTCCCGATCGCGAACCACGAGGACACCCAGAAGCCGGCCAGGAGAAGCGTCGCGGCGACGGTCACCGGGTGCCGGAGCATCCGTACCGTCTCCACCCGGGCCAGGGCCAGGACGGCCCGGTGCCGCGCGGCGGCGTCGACCGCCGGGGTGCCGGGCGCTTCAGCCAGCACCGCGGTCATGCCGCACCCGCCAGGCTCGCGGCGTCGATCAGCATGAGGTACCCGTCCTCGATGCTCGGATCGACCAGTCGCGCGTCGGGCGGCGGGTCGCCGATGTTGTGGTAGTCACCGTTGCCGGTGCGCCATGCGGCGAGCGCGCCATCCGCCCGGGCCCGGCTCGTCCACACCCGGCCCATGGCCACCGCGGCGAGGGCGGACGGCTCGCCCTCGAACCGGATCCGGCCCTGGTTCATGACGATGACGCGCTGGCAGACGGTGGACACGTCCTCTGTCTGGTGGGTGGACAGCAGCACGGTACGGCCCTCGCCGATATGCGCGATGAGCTCCCGGAACCGTAGCCGCTGCTCGGGATCCAGGCCGACGGTTGGCTCGTCGAGGATCACCAGTGCCGGGTCGTCGAGCAGTGTCGCGGCCAATCCGACGCGCTGGCGCATACCGCCGGACAAGGCTTTGATCTTCTTGCCGCGATGGTCGTCCAGGCCGACCGCGTGCAGCACCCGGCGTACCTCGTCGTGCCGGCCATCCACGATCTCCTTGAGGATCGCGATGTAGTCGACGAACTCGAACGCGGTGAAGTGCTGGTGGAACCCGGGGTTCTGCGGCAGGTACCCGAGGCGGCGCCGGACCGCCAGCCGCCCGGCGGCGCCACGCGGGTCCGCGCCGAGGATGCGCAACTGCCCGGCGTCCGCCGGGATCGCGGTGGCCAGGATGCGCAGTAGCGTGGTCTTGCCCGCGCCGTTCGGCCCGAGCAGCCCGGTGACCCCGTCGTCCAGCGCGAACGACACGCCTTCCAGGGCCGTCGTGCGCCCGAACCGCAGCGACAGTCCCTCGGCCTGCACTGTCGTCACATCGTCCTCCTCGTGGTCGGGTCGGCGGCGCGACCCAGGTGGCGGTTGGTATCGAAGGCGGCGCGGACCTTCCACAGGGCCATCGCGGACGCGGCGGCGCCGGCCGCGAGCCCGGCCTGGCCGGGCGCGGTGAACAGGACCGACTCGCCGGTGGTGACGTGCACGGTGGCCCCCAGTAGCGCCAGCCAACCGAACCCCGCGGCGAGGGCCGCCGTGACCGGGCCGAACCGGGGCGTCAGCGCCAGACTCAACAGGGTCAACGCCAGCGACGGTGCAAGCCAGCCGAGCACCACCGGGCCGTATTCCGGCATGGCGAGGCTGGCCACGCCGGTCAGCGCCGTGGTCGTGGACAGCACCGCCGTGCAGCGCAGCAACAGCAGGCGGAAGGTGTGCAGCGGCGCGACGACGGCCAGTTCGTAACTGGGGTCGACGCGCGGACCGAACGAGATCGCCACGCCGATCAGCGGGAGCAGCGGGGCGATCGCGAGCAGCGGGATCGGTACCGTATTCGACCGCGCCAGGTGCGCGGCGGCCGTGGTGATCGCGAGGGCGAAGCCCACCGCGGTGAGCCACGATCTGCGCAGCGCCGGTGTGCAGGCCAGCAGGCGCGCGGTGTGCGCCGGCAGGCCCAGCCGCACCAGCAGCGCCTCGACCGGCCCGGGCCGGGGGGCGTCCAGCTCGGCGTCCAGCCGTGCCCAGCCGGCCCGGACCGCGGCAGGATCGACGTGCTCCGCCAGTCGTTGCCGGCAGCGCGGGCAGGCCGCGAGGTGTGCCTCGGTCGACCACAGCCACGGCGGCTGCGCCGCGCCGACGGCGTATGCCCGCAAGTCGTCGTCCGCGACGTGCCAGTCACGGGCGCTCATCGCCCACCTCCCGGGGTCGTCATGTCAGGTCCCCACGCAGTTGCCGCCGCGCCCGCATCGCCCGGGTCTTGACCGTGCCCACCGGGATGCCCAGCAGGGCCGCCGCCTCGTGCGTGCTCAGCCCGTCCAGCACCGTGGCCTGCATCACCGCGCGCAGCTCCGGGGACAGGCGGGCCAGCGCCCCAGCCAGGTCGCCATGCTCCACGCCCAGCAGCAGCTCCTCCTCCGCCGAGGGCGCGGCACGCCAGCGGTGACCGGACAGCAGCCGCAGCAGCCGATCCCGGGCGTGCTGTCCGCGGATCGCGTCGACCAGCCGCCGGAACCCGATCTGCCACAGCCAGCCGGCGACGTCACCGCGCTCCCGGTACCGGGCCGAACCGCGCCATACCGCCAGGAACGTCTCCTGCACCGCGTCGTCCACCAGCGCCGAGTCCGCGCACCGGTACCGCAGCCGGGTCGCCAACCACGGGCCGTAACGCCGGTACAGCGCCTCGAACGCGGCGCGGTCGCCGGCCGCGATCGCGGCCAGCAACTCCGCGTCGCTCTGCTCAGATACGGCGCTCACACCCCATCATCGGATCGAGCCCGTTCGACGGTTCACGCTTCGGTACGCAAGATGCCCGCCACGGGGTGGCGGGCACCGGTGCTGCTGACGTGATGGGGTCGACGGGTCAGTGGGAGAACGCCTGGAACTCGGCGGCCCGGATCTGACCGGCGAACGCGCTGGCGGTGGCGCAGTCGGTGGTGGAGTTGGGGTCCTTGTCCTGCTCGCCCGCGTACAGCGGGTTGCCGGTGCACTGGCTGGACACCGTGCGCAACATCAGGTGGGTCGCATTGGTCTTGCGGACGTCGAACGACTTGATGATCAGGTCGCCGCCGCGGGGGCGCGGGACGCTGGTGTCGAAGGCTCCCTTGGGACTGGTGTAGATCTTGGTGTAGTTCGCCGGGTCGGCGCAGTCGGTCCCGTGAGTCGAGTCACATGCCAGAACCTCGAAGGCCCGCAGTGCGCTGAACCGGTTCTGGCCGCCGGGGTCGGAGAGGTCGCCGATGTCCGGACGGAGCATGGCGCTAACCGCGACCCTGCGGATCTGGACGGCCTGAGTGCCCACCAGGTCGACGACGACGGACCGGCCGGCCACCGGGGCGGTGAGCGAGGCCCAGTTCGTCGCCTCGGTCTCGTCGATCAGCTTGCCCTGGTTGACTCCGTCGCCGGTCGCCGCAGCTCCTGCCGCGGCTGAGGCGTAGTTGCGGGACATCTCCACGTGCAAGTCCCTGACCTGGTTCTTCTTCACCGTGGACGTGAACCGCTTGTGGCCGAAGCCGGGACCCGCCGCGACGAAGGAGTAGGAGCCGGGCACGATCTGGAAGGTCGCGCCGAGGGCGGTCGCCGGATCGGTGTCCGCGATCGGGACCGCGCGGCCCTCATAGTCGCCCACGTACAGCCGGACGGGCGCTTCGGCGGCTTCACCCGCCGGGTCCAGGGTCAGCGTCGCGTTGCCGCCGTCCGGAGAGGCGAAGCTGGGCGTGGGATCGGGGTCGGCCGTCCCGTTGCTGGCCGCGCCATCGCCGAGGCCGTGCTCGGCGAACGCCTTCCACATGATGTCCTGGTCGGCGCCGCCGAAGCGGATCCTGTCCGCGGCCAGCATCGCGTCCCGCATGTCCACCATGCTGAGGTTGCCGGCAGCCGTGAGAAGGAACGCGTCGAAGTGCAGTTGCACCCATCGCCGGTTGCCCGGGCACTTCTCGAGTGACTTCTTGCCCTCGGCGCAGGCCTGCTGGTCCTTGGACGAGCCCTTGCCGTACCTGTCGATGAACGCGTCGCGCACGTCGAACTGAGTGGCCGACCAGATCTCACCGTCCGCGTGCACCTGCTGGCCGACCAGGTCGTAGGCGATGTCGCTGTAGTTCAGCGGCGACTTCGACATGTCGTAGTTGCGGATGCCCCGCTCCGGGTCCCCGGTGACGTAGCCGCCCGTCACGTACGGCGTGTCGCCGCGCGGCCGGAAGCTGTTCTCGAAGAGGTACTCCATGGCGAACAGGTCGGAGATGCTTTCGCCCATCGCTCCGGCCTGGGCTCCGCTGAGTCCCGCGTTCGGCCCGGCCACCATGCGGTTGGAGATGGCGTGGGTGAACTCGTGCCCGATGACGGACATGTCGTAGTCGCCGTCGACGCACGGCGCGTAGAACGCACCGGCCTGCGGCTGCCACAGGTACATGTTGGTGATCGGAGCGACGCCGTCCACCGGGGTGATCTGGTTGGCGTTGTTCCTGACCGACAGGACCCTGGCGCCCGCCTGGGCGTTCCCGCGCTCGGGGTCGCCGCCGAGACCGCCGCGTTCACCATTGCTCGTCTGCATGTTCCAGGCGGTCTCGGTGAAGCCCAGGCGGTACGACCAGTCGTGCATGCGGTTGTGCATCGCGTTGAGGTTGCCGATCGCGGCCTCGAGATCCGCCTCGCCGGGCTGGTCGAACGCGGCCGGGTCGCACTTCGCCTTGAACCACTGGTTCTGCCAGGGGAAGTTGTAGTTCCGGCTCGGGGTGAGGATGTTGGTGCGGGTGCCGACGGACGAGGAGGAGCCGTTGGCGCGGTTCTCGAAGGTGCGTGCCGCGTTGCCGAGGCTGGTGTTCGTCGGCGTGCCCGTGCTGGGGTCGACGTCCCATGCCTTGCCGGTGGCGGGGTCCCCGCCGACGACGTAGTCGCACCCTCGGCCGGGGGTGGCGCACCAGGTCTGGCGCGTGTCCTTGGAGGAGTAGTCCGCCGGCGGGTTGGCCGGGAACACCGACCATGACGGACCGTCGGGATCGAAGTGATCGACCAGGTTCTCCCTGACCAGGATCTCGCCGGTGGCGGCGTCGACGTAGGTGGTGTACGCGGTGGGCTCGTCTTCGGCGTCGTGCCCCTCGTCGATCAGTGTGACCTGGTAGGCGCGGTGTACGCCGTCGGCGGCGGGGACGGCCACCTCCTCGACCTGCTTGGTCGAGGCGGCGCTCAGGTCGATCTCGCCGTCCGCGGCCGCGGCCTCAAGTGCCTGCTGCTCGGTGATGGCCGCGGCGGGAGGCGTCTGCGTGGCTCTCGACAGTGTCGAGGAGGCGTACACGACCTTGCCTCCGCTTACGCCGACGGACGCCAGGCCGTCATAGCCGGCGGGCAGATCGCCGAATCTCTGCCGCAGGAGCACGACATGTCCCTCGCCGATCGGGTTGACCGCGACCGTCTCCAGGGCGTCGACGGCGTCGGCCTGCAGGCCGAAGAGGCTGGTGTTGGCCTTCAGGTAGTCGCGTGCGGCCTGTGCGGGGTCGGCGGGGAGCCCCTCGGCGAGGGGCGCTTCCGAGGTGACGAGAGCGGGTGTGCCGAGGTTGTTCCATCGCACGGTCGCATTGGAGGGCTTCTTCGGCGAGGGCGGGGGCGCCACTCGGCCCCTCCTGTTGTCCTTATCCGGCTTGCCGTGCCCATCTCCGTGGACGGCCGGGAGTTTCCGCTGCTCCTGCTTCGATTCGCCTTGGGCGGTTCCGGCGAGGGGCAGGGCGAGTGAGGTTGCGGCTAATGCGGCGATGACGATGCGTAATCGATGAGACGACGACACACATGCCTCCAGAATGGGACGTGACGGGCCATTGGCAGCGTCCAACTTGATATTGGTAACACTCCAAAGAAACCTTGACAAGATCGTACACACCATGAAAAGTGAGCAGAAAAAGAGTCATGTGCTGGGCCGTAGCCCCAGGTGCGAAGAGAGGGTTTATTCGTTTGCGCACTAAGAAGCCGTCGGCGATAGCGAGCGTGTCATTTAGCGGATCCCTCGAATCACTTGCCGGTCAGTAGTAGGGAACCGGCCGATTCTCGCGTGCCCAAAGCTGTTCGGCTTCGCTGCCCTCGGGAGGGGGTCGTAGCCCGTCGATCATCCACAGATCCCGGGGGGTCTCGTCGATGTGGAACTCGCAGTACAGGCCCCGGTCCCGGGTGTGGGGGGCCAGCAGGCGGTTCAACTCCTCGGCGATTCGCTTTCGCGTGGCGGGATCCAGCGGTTGGCGAGCGAGGTGCTCGATCACCACTCGTACGGCGGTGTTCGACGGTTCGCCGCCGATCAGGAACGAGGATTCGGGCACCTCGTGGAAGAGGGTGACGACGTAGAACCTCGGCAGACCGGCACCTACGTAGTGCTGTGTGACGTCCGCAGCGAATTCCTCCTTCTGCTGCGCGGTGTAGGTGTCAACGGGATGGTAGACGTGCCAAAGAGGCATCACTGTGTCCTTTTTGCAGGCGACGGTGCTGGCGGGCGGCTGCTGCCGTGCTTCTTGGTCGACTCACACCACGCCAGAAGGCCCGCACTCATTTCAAGACCATCAACAGCGTGTCGCTGATCCCACTCCACTGTCACCGGCGTCCATGGTCGCTACAGCCCTGTCGGACCTCGGTTGATGCCTGACAATTCGGGCCCCGTCTGATGCTTTACATGATCACGAGGCGGCACGGGGCATCGCGGTGAGTGCCGATCAAGCTCGAAACGCCCGGATCGCGAGCGCGGCGAAGCGGCGGGAGGCGGCAACCCGGGCGTTTGGCGATGTGGCGTGCAGGCCGCCGTTGGCCATCAGCATGAGGATGAGGTCGTCCAGGACGAAGTCGGACCGCAGGTGGCCGGTGTCCTTTGCACGGCGCGCGAGCTCGGCGAGTGAGGTGAGCGCGTGTTCGCGTCCCGCGGCGAGATCGATGGCGTGGGGGAAGGCCGAGGTGAACGCCGTGGTGAAGCCGCGGTTTCGTGCGTGCAGCTCACAGAGCTTCTCGATCACGAGGCACAGGCCGTGCCACGGATCCGGGTCGGCGAGCCCCTCCTCGACAATGACCTGGCACGCATGCATCTGCTCCGTGAAGGCCTCGGTGGCCAGCGCCTGCTTGGTGGGGAAGCGGCGGTACAGGGTGGCAGGGCCGACCCCGGCGCGCCGGGCTATCTCGCGCATCGGCACGTCCATGCCTTCGGCTGCGAACAGTGCCCGAGCCGCGTCGAGGATGCGCTCGCGGTTGTCCAGCGCGTCCGAACGCAGCCTCTGAGGCAAATCGTCGACCACTCTCTCACTTTAGCTAAACGGACGCCGGCGTCCGTTAGCGTCCCAAGCAACCAGAGGTCGCCTAGCTGCGGCTTTGATTGAGCTCACGAAGAGTGACGACAGTGAAGGCAGTTGCGATCGAGGAGTTCGGGGGTCCCGAGGGTCTGGCAGTCATCGACATCCCCGGACCGGTTCCCGCTCGGGGACAGGTGTTGATCGCCAGTGAGGCGATCGGCGTCGGAGGCGTCGACGTCATGATCCGAAGCGGTGCTCTCGCCGCCTACGGCTTCCGGGAAGGTCATGTCCCAGGAGGCGAGGTGGCGGGGACGGTGACCGCGGTGGGCGATGGCGTCGATCCCGCATGGGTCGGGCAGCGCGTGTGGGCGTTCACCGGTACGGGCGGCGGATACGTCGAGCAGGCGATTGCGCCGATCGGAGAGGTCTTGCCCCTCCCGGCGAGCCTTTCCGCTGTCGACGCCGTGACGCTCGGAAGCTCCGGGGTCGTGGCCCACTTCGGTCTCGCCCATGCTCACTTCTCTTCGGGCGAGGCCGTGCTGGTGCGCGGCGCGGCCGGCAGCATCGGGATCATGACGGTCCAGCTCGCGGCTCGCGGTGGTGCCGGCGCCGTGGCGGTCACCACGTCTTCCCCTGAGCGTGGCCGTCGACTGCGCGACCTCGGTGCGACCCACGTGCTGGACCGCTCAGGAGCAGGAGGGCCGGACGATCCCCCGGGCTACGACGTCATCATCGACGTCGTAGCAGGTGAAGACATGCCTTCGTTCTTCGACAGGCTCAACCCCAACGGCCGACTCGTGGTTGTCGGCGCAGTCGGGGGCCAGCCGCGGGCAGACTTCGGCACGAGGTTGATGTCCGCATTCCAGAAGTCGATGTCCTTTGCCGCCTTCAGCGCCGCGACGGTAGCGGAGCCAGCTCGACGTGCGGTGAGGATGGAGCAGTTCGCCGCCGCGGGTCGTGGCGAGCTCCAGACGGTGGTGCACGAGGTGCTGCCCCTGGAGCAGGCCGTGCTGGCGCACCAGAAGATGGACGCCGGCGAGGTTTTCGGGAGGATCGTCCTGACCCCGTAGTCACCTGATCGCGACAGATGATGTCGCCGTACTGCCGCTCACGGCGCGAAGGTATTCGAGCGTGTGGAGAGGCGATCGATCAGCGATGGGCCGTTGCGATGAGGCGTCGCAGTGCGGCGTGGGCGGGTGGGCCCCACGTGGCCTTGCCGCCTGGGCGGCCGCGGACGCCGGCTTCTCCGATATGGATGCCGCCGAGGGCGCGGCGTACCGCCCATCCGCGGGCGCGGCGCAGGGTCGCGGCGTCCGGGGCCGGCTGGTAGGCGTCATGAAAGCGGTCGGCGGCGCCGTCCGGCAGCAGGCTCCAGGCGGCGGCGAGGTCGCCGGCCGGATCCCCCGCGAAGAGGTCGCCGAAGTCGATCACGCCGCAGATGGTGCCGTCCGCGGTGAGGACGTTGGCCGGATGCAGGTCGCCGTGGAGCCATAGCGCCGGGCCGGCCCAGCCGGGCGCGGCGACGGCGTCGTCCCAGACCGCGCGGACGGCGTCCGGGTCGGGGATCAACCCCATCTCGGTGGCCGAGGCGAGCCCCTTGACGAACCCCTCGGAGTAGTCGGCCAGCGGCCCTCCGCGGTCCCGGCCGGCGGGCGCCTGATCGGGGGCGGGTTGGTGCAAAGCCGTCAGGAAGGCGGCCAGGACGTCGGCCGCCTCCGCAGCGCGCGTGACGGGGGCGCGGTCGGCAGGTGCGCCCGGCACCCAGGTGGTGACGATCCAGGGTCGCGGAAACAGAGCGGAGGGCTCGCCGAGACGCTGCGGAACGGGAACCGGCAGAGGAAGGCGCGGGGCGAGGACGGGCAGCCAGGTGTGCTCTTTACGCAGCAGCGCGTCCGCGGACTGCGTCGCCCAGGGCAACCGGACGGCGAGGTCGTCGCCGAGCCGCCAGAGCTGGTTGTCCCAGCCACGCGCGCCGAGCCGCAACGGGCGATCGGCCAGGTCGGGGTGCTGATCGCGCAGCAGATCCCGAACCAACTCCGCGTTGATCTCTGTCTCGGTGTGAGTCATGCGGAGCAACGGTAACCGGATGGCGGCCCGCCCGTTTCCTCCTGCTCGACGACTCCGCGCGACTTCAGCCGGCGGCCGAGGTTTCCTAGGCGGGTGCCATGACGATGTCGAACTTCACCCGTCTCGGCGGACAGGGGGCTGCTGGCGGGCTTGCTCATGTGATAATCCTTTCGGATTCAGCGCGGCATGCTCGGGAACCGCACGATGGCGCGGACGGGCAGGACGAATGAAGCACCACGTCCGTTGTCGAAGTGCCCCACCGTTCATCGCGTGGCCCCGGGTGATGGCCGGTCAGCTCGGCCAGGGCGAGCCGATGATGTGCTCGACCGTCGTGGTGCGCCGGAAGCCGGGGACGAAGTGCTCGAGCACGTCGGAGTTCACGGTGCCGATCGTGGTTTCGGGGCGGTTCTTGAGCCCGTCGACGTAGGCTCGCAGGAACTCGTTCTTGAAGTCCCCTCGTGGGTGGACGGCGAGGATTTCGCCCAGCTGATCGTGTTCCAGTCCGTCCAGGCCGAAGCCGAGAACGTCGGTCAGGACGCCGAGGTGCGTGGTCGCGATTTCCGGGGCCATCCGGCTGGGGATGCCCGGCGTGGTGTGCAGCGCGATCGCCGTCCAGACGGTCTGGGCGGCGGCCGCCGAGAAGCCCCGGTCCAGGAGGAATTTGCGCGCGTGGTCCGCGCCGTCGACTTCGAAGCGCTGCTCGACGTCGGAAAAGGGGGTCAGGAGGCCGGTGTCGTGGAACATGGTCGCCAGGTAGAGCAGCTCCGGGTCCGGTTTCACGCCGAGCTTGTGGGCGTGGATCTGGCTGAAGAAGAAGACCCGCCGGGAGTGGTGGTAGATGAGGGGGCTGGTCGTCTCCTGGATGAGCCTGGTCGCTTCGGCGACTGCCGCTGTCTCAGGAATCTCCAACCCCGCGATGACCTCTGGCATTGACCTCTGACCTTCCGGGGATCATGTCGGGCTGTGGACCGTCTGTCCTACTTCCATGCTCCCCATCGATCGGCGTACGGCGCTGCTTTCGTCCGGCCAGGAATCACCTATATCCAGACATGAGGTGGCGGTGTTGATGCGCTTTCCCGCTACGAGTTGGGATGCCTGCTCGCCGAGCTCGACGTCGGTGTCTCCTGGCCGGTGGCGACCCGGTAGTCCTACTTGATGTGGGTGAGGAAGAAGTCCCGGACGTCCGCGGCGAGCAACTCCGGCACCTCCATCGCGGCGAAGTGGCCGCCGCGCTCGAACTCCGACCAGTGCCTGATGTCGTACAGCCGCTCGGCCAGCGGTCGCACCGACTGCGTGATGTCGTGCGCGAACACCGCCACGCCGACCGGTACCGGACACGGCTCGATCCGCCGCGGAGTCTCGCGGGACAGCCGCGCCGAGGAAGCCGCGGTGGCGGTCAGCCAGTACAGCGAGATGTCGGTGAGCATCCGCTCGTCACTGATCTGCGAGCGTGGGTCCGTCCACTGTGCGAAGCGCTCGGCGATCCAGGCCAGCTGGCCGACCGGCGAGTCGGTCAGCGCGTAGCCGATGGTCTGCGGGGTGGTGGCCTGCAGAGCCTGGTACGGCGGACGATTCGCCATCAGCTGCCTGATCTTGTCCAGCCGGGCTTCATCCGATTCGGACAGTTCGATGTCGGCGTCCGGGACCGGCCGGGTCGGCAGGTAGTTGATGTGCACCCCGACGACCTGCTCCGGGGCCACCGCGCCGAGCGCCGTCGAGATGCCCGAGCCGAAGTCGCCACCCTGCGCGCCATAGCGCTCGTACCCGAGACGGCGCATCAGCTCAGCCCAGGCCCGCGCGACCCGGACGATATCCCAGCCGCGCTCGTGGGTCGGCCCGGAGAAGCCGAAACCCGGGATGGACGGAATCACCAGATGAAAGTCGCGCGACAGCGGCTCGATCACGTCGAGGAACTCCAGGAACGAGCCGGGCCAGCCGTGGGTGAGGATCAGCGCGAGCGCGTCCGGTTTCGAAGACCGGACGTGGACGAAGTGGATGTTCTGGCCGTCGATCTCGGTGGTGAAGTGCGGAAGCTCGTTGAGCTTGGCCTCGTGCTCGCGCCAGTTGTAGCCGGTGCGCCAGTATTCGGCCAGTTCCTTGAGCCGCGCCAGCGGGAAGCCGTAGTCCCACCCGGCGTCGGCGACCTCGTTGGGCCAACGGGTGCGGGAGAGACGGTCGGTCAGGTCGTCGAGGTCGGCCTGGGGGATGTCGATACGGAACGGCTTGATCATTTTCTTGACTCCAGGGGATTCATTCGGCACTCAAATGTTTGGTCGGCCAACGTTTGATGCCCGAACGATATCACAATCATTAGTGCCCCCAACGATTCGTTAGACTTGCCACATGGAGAACCCATCCGAGGAGACGCCCGCCAGGTGGGAGAGCCTGCCCAGCTGGCTGCTCACCCAGACCGCCAACCACGCGCATCGCCTGGTGGCCGACGGGTTCTCGTCCGTCCACGCCCGCGGTTACCACTACCGCCTGCTGGCGACGCTGGAGGAGCTCGGCCCGGCCAGTCAGGCCGCGCTGGGCCGCCGTAGCGGCATCCACCTCAGCGATATGGTCGCAACGGTCAACGAGCTCGCCGATCGCAAACTGGTCGAGCGCGCCCCGGACCCCTCCGATCGGCGGCGCAACATCATCTCGCTGACCGCCGCGGGCACGCGGCAGCTGCGGCGACTGGAGGAGCGGCTGGCCGAACGCCAGGACGAACTCCTGGCTCCGCTGTCACCCGAGGAGCGACTGCGGTTGACCGATCTGCTGTCCAGGCTGTTGGACCACCACAACCGGCGAATCGACACCCCCGAAGAGCCGTGGCGCTGACTGGAACGCGCCGGCTCACCCGGATTCGTACGCGAGCCTCGTGGCCGGGCCTCGAAACCCGGCTTCGGCGCCCAGAAACCCGGCTTTCGGCCGGCTGGTGACCGGCGGCGGAAGGGTCGGTGAATTGGGCCGTCTCGAGTTGCCGGGCGTGGAGCGAGCACTGCAGGGTTGGGGAACGACCGCCGTTCCCCCTACGACGGAAGTGCTCGCCTGTGCGTCTGCTGGCCTTTCTCGCCGCCCTTGCCGCCGTGCTCCTCATCGCCACTCCGGCGCAGGCGCACGTCCGCGCGACCTCGGTCGCGGTCGACCTGCGCAGCCAGGGCGACGACGTCGCCGCCGTCGTCGACGTGGAATACGACGCCCTCGCCCGGCTGCTGAGTCTCGACGGTGTCCTGAGCCCGGACGCGGTCGGCGTCGACGGCGCGGCCCCCGAGGTGCCGACCGAGGTGCGGCGCAGTTCACTGGACGCGCACGCGAGCGACGTGGCGGCGTACGTCGGCGAACGGCTGCGGCTGAGTCGAGGCTCGATCGGGTGCACCGCTGAGGAGGGCGCCCGCGTCGAACTCGCCGACTCGGGCGCGGTGCAGGTCGCGCTCGCCTACGGCTGCCCGGCGTCCGGCGCGCTCACCGTCCGCAGCGACATCTTCCGCGCCTCCGACGGCGTCGTCGACGAGACCAAGACGTTGGTGGCCTACGACATCGATGGCCGCCGCGGTTCGACGTTGCTCGACACCGCCCGCACCAGCGTCACGGTGGGGCGCACCGACCTGCTCAGCGAGATCCCGCAGTTCGTCCGGCTCGGGGCGGAACACCTGCTCTCCGGGCTCGACCACATGCTGTTCCTGCTGGCGCTGCTGCTGGGCGCGAAGCGGTTGCGTGACGTCGTCGAGGTCGCCACGGCCTTCACGGTCGCCCACTCGGTGACCCTGGTGCTGGCCGCGATCGGCTGGATCAGCGTGCCGGGGTGGATCGTCGAGCCGCTCATCGCGCTGTCGATCGCGTTCGTCGCGGTCGACAACCTGCTCTCGCCGAGGACGAGCCACCGGCTGCCCGTGGTCTTCGGCTTCGGGCTGCTGCACGGGCTCGGCTTCGCGGGCGCGCTCAGCGTCGACGGGCCACTGTCGCTCTCGACGCTGGCCGACCTGGTCTCCTTCAACGTCGGCATCGAACTCGTCCAGTTGACGATCATCGCGCTCGCCTTCCCGGCGTTGCTGTTCCTGCGCAAGGCCGCGACCACGCCGGTCGCCGCCCGCGCTCTCACGCTCGGCACCGTCGCGGCGACCGTCGCCGTCGCCGGTGCCGGTCTGGTCTGGTTCGTCGAACGCTCGCCGCTCCTGACCTGACAGCCCTCTCCCCATCCCGAAGGATCCCGATGTCCGCGTTCACCTGGACACGCGCGCGCCTGCGCGTCGTCCTGTACGTCACCATGCTGGGGCTCGCCGCCAGCGTCGTGGCGGGCCCGCTCGCGTCGTACGCGGCGGCCGCCATCGACCCGCCGGAGGCCACCGTCAGCGGCGTCGTGTACGTCGACGCCAACGACGACGGCCGGCGCAGCCCCGACGAGGTGGGCCTCGCCGGCGTGCGCGTCTCCGACGGCAAGGTCGCCACCACGACCGCCGCCGACGGCTCCTACTCGCTGACGATCTCCACCGACCGTCGCAAGACGGACATCGTGTGGGCCGCCCAGCCGAGGGGCTACCGGTTCGGCCTGGACGAGTACAAGGAGCCGAAGTTCTGGGCCGGCCTCGGCCAGCTCGCCGACGACGCCACGCCGACCGCGGACTTCGCGCTCGTCCGTGACGGCCTCTCCGACGGCGACACCTTCTCCTGGGCCAACGTCGCCGACCCGCACGTCAACGCACAGCTGCCCGACCAGATCCGTGAGATCAACTCCACGGGCACCGACCTGCGCTTCATCGCGGTCAGCGGCGACCTCACCAACGACGCCAGCCAGGGGCAGTTCGACACGTATCGTCGCGGCACCCAGCAGTCGGCCGTCGGCGTGTGGCCGGCCGTCGGCAACCACGAGTACGCGAGCGGGTCGGCGTACGCAGACAAGATCGACAACTATCGCAAGAACGTCGGTCCGGAGTGGTACTCGTTCAACTACGGCAACCGGCACTTCGTGGTGCTCGAGAACAACGGCTCGGCGCCGTTCGACGAGGAGCTCGACTGGCTCAAGGACGACCTCGCCGCGAGCGTTCCGCTCGACAAGAACCCGAGAAACGACATCGAGCTCGTCGTCCTCACCCACCAGCCGATGAACGTCCCGTTCGGTTCGCCATCGGAGTACGACGCCTTCGGTGACGTGCTCGAGAAATACAAGGCGCAGCTGATCCTGGTCGGCCACGAGCACTCCAACCACGTCGAGAACAACTCGGCGTTCGCCTCGACCGCCAAGCACATCCAGACCGTGTCGAGCTCGTACACGATCGACAACGCGCCCCGCGGCTTCCGCTACATCCACATGGCGGGCCGGGGCTTCGACAACCCGTTCCGGATGTACGGCGAGAACGAGCACCTCACCATCGTCAGCCCCGCGCCCGGCTCCAAGGTGCCGGCCGCGAAGTTCCCGGGCATCCAGATCAACGCGTACGACACCGGCGACGAGGTCGTCTCGGCGCGCTACCGGATCGACGGCGACAAGAACTGGATGCCGCTGCACCACAGCGGCGAGTTCACCTGGCAGGGCGACCTGCCCCACAACCGGCAGAAGGCCGGTGAGCACAGCGTCGACGTGCAGGTGGTCGACGCGGCGGGCAAGACCTGGACCAAGTCGGCGGACTTCACCCTCACTCACGGGCCGGCGCTCAAGCCGGTCGCCGGGGGTGACTGGGACCAGCACCACGGCGACGTGGCCCACTCCGGTGTCGCGCCGGCGCAGGAGGCCGGCCGCCGCCTGGCCTGGAGCTTCCGCACCGAGGGCACCTTCCTCACCGGGTCGCCGGTCATCCACGACGGCGTCGTCTACGCGGGCACCCGCGACGAGAACGGCGACGGCAACAGCCGGATCTACGCCGTCCGGCTGAAGGACGGCAAGGAGCTGTGGAACGTCAAGGTGCCGCAGTCGATCCACGGCAGCCTCGCGTACGGTGACGGCCTGATCTTCGCGCCGACCCTCGGTTCGGAGCTCTACGCCGTCGACGCGAAGAGCGGCAAGCTGCGCTGGAAGGCCGTGCCCGAGCAGGCGCCGGCCCCGAACAACCAGCGCACGTACGGCTACTACTCGCCGGCCGTCTCCGGCCACACGGTGCTCTGGCCGTACCAGACCCGCTTCGGCATCGGCAGCCAGGGCGTCCTCAAGGCGCTCGACACCCGCACCGGGCGGCAGATCTGGGCCTCCCCGATGTCCGGCGCGACCATGAGCGACGGCACGCCCGCCGTCATGGACGGCACCGTGTACGTCGGCAACGAGACCGCGGACCGCGTGCTCGCCTACGACCTGGCCACCGGCGCCCGCAAGTGGACCGGAACCGAGTCGCTCGGCAGTTGGCAGGACGGCGTGCCGACCGCGGCCGAGGGAAAGGTCTTCATCGGCGCCAACAACGGCATCGTCGCGCGTGACGCCACGACCGGCGCGACGCTGTGGACGTACAACAGTTCGCGCTCCTCGCTCGTCTCGAGCGGCTCGACCCCGAGCGCCGCGGCCGTCAAGCAGGGCGTCGTCTACATGGGCTTCCCGAGCGGTGCCGTCGTCGCGCTCGACGCCCAGACCGGCAATGTCATCTGGGAGCGGGCGCTGCCCGGCGACATCTACCACGGTGGCGTCATGTCCAGCCCGGTCGTGGCCGGCGACACGCTCTTCGTCGGCGCCAACAACGGCAGGTTCTACGCGCTGGCCTCCGACACCGGCCAGATCCTGTGGAGCCACGAGATCGGCACCTGGGTGGGCGCCGGCCCGGCCGTCAGCGGCAACACCGTCGTGGCGGGCGCCTGGGACG
The DNA here is from genome assembly GCF_016863315.1 of Planotetraspora silvatica. GTDB lineage: Bacteria > Actinomycetota > Actinomycetes > Streptosporangiales > Streptosporangiaceae > Planotetraspora > Planotetraspora silvatica. Next base: position 32,532 of record NZ_BOOQ01000055.1, on the reverse strand, counting down.
GCAACCTCTACGCCTACGTGCCCGGCGGCGAGTCCGCGCAGCGCTGGGCGACCGTGACCGGCACGGTCAGCGACCCGGAGACGGGCGCTCCGATCGCCGGCGCGAAGGTCACCGCCATCGCCGACGGTCAGGACACCGCGGTGACCGCCACCGACGACCGGGGCCACTACCGGATCGGTCTGCCGGCGTCGACCTGGACCGTCACGGCGGCCAAGCGCGGCCTGATCGCCGATGGCCGCTCAACCGCCGGCGTCACGGTCCGCACCACCGGCAACACGACGGCCGACCTGAAGCTGATCAAGGTGGTCCACCCGGTCGCCGGCAAGTCGACGTACGCGCCGGACTACGGCAGCGGCAGCACGCGCACGGACGTCGTCACCGGCAAGGAGTACTACTACCTGGCCAACGACAAGATCCGGGCGTCCGTGACGCCGTACGCCGCCGGCAACAACGGCGTCGGCGGCAACAACCTCGCCGGTGGTCTGGGCCAGGGCGCGCTGACGGACCTCATGCTCAACGACGTCAACGGCGCCGAGACCCTCGACTGGGGCGAAATGCTGCTGCGTCCGAGTCTCACGCCGCCCGACTCGTGGGACCGGCCGAACGACCAGCTCGACCTGCCCGACCTCGCGGTCGACGGTGCCGCGGTGGTCGGCAACGGGCAGTACCGGGCGGACCCGGCCATCAAGGCGCAGGTCCGCTACGAAACCCTGCCCGATTCTCCGATCGTGAAGATGACGGTCAAGCTGACCAACACCGGCACGACGGGCTACCAGGGCTACTTCAACTACATGATCGACCCCGACAGCTCGGCCGACAACGGGCGGATCCCCGGGTTCAGCGGCGTCAACCCGGGTCTGAAGACCTCGGGCTGGACCGGGAAGTACGTATACGTCGGTGCCGACGCGGCCACCACGAACGGCCAGGCCGCCCACGGTCTCGCGTGGGCACTGGACACGCCGGCCGCGGTCGGTGCGTACGGCTACATCGAGGGTCTGTACTACGACGCCACGATGGCGCCCGGTGCCACCAAGCAGTTCAGCTTCTACCACCTGACCGACTACGCGACCGCCGGCGGCGACCCCACCGGCAACATCGCGAAGTGGGCCGACGAGATCGACCTGCACGACGCGGCCGTCCCGGACGCCGCTCGCGCGGCCGGCACGATCACCGCGGGCGGCGCCGCCGTCTCCGGTGCCCGGGTCGCCCTCGAGCAGGCCGGTACGGCGGTCGCGACCACGAGCACCGACGCCCAGGGCAAGTACCTCGTCAAGGCCCCGGCCGGTCGGTACGACGTCCGGGTGTCCAAGCTGGGCTACCAGACGGCCACCGGCGCGGTCACCGTGCCGGCGGCGGGCAGCGGCGTCGCCGACGTCGCGCTGCGCCCGGTCACGGTCGAGGCGAGCTACGGCAAGCAGATCGGCTCGGGTCTGGTCGAGGCGGGCTACGGCGACGTCATGCTCGAGAACGACAAGCTCTCGATGGCGATCGCCGACGCCTACAACGACTCGCAGCTCTCCGGTGGCACCCGCGGCAAGCCGGTCGACATCGCCGTCCGCGGGATGGCCGACCAGTTCGACTGGATCAACCTGCCCTACGTCTCGGCGACCCAGCCGACCGGCGGCAGCGCGTGGGACATCCGGTCGGTGGCGGCGACCGACGTCCAGATCGTCCAGGCGACCGGCGACAAGGCCGTCGTCCGGGTGTCGGGTCCGGTCAAGGACATCACGGGCCTGACGGCGACGACGACGTACACGCTGAAGCCGGGCGACGACTTCGCCACGGTCTCGACGGAGCTGAGCAACTCCGGCTCGGCTCCACTCAGCGTGTGGACCGGTGACGCGATGGACCACGACGCGGCCGGCCAGGCCAGTGTCATCCCGGGCACCGGCATCGTGACGCCGGGTGCGACGGCGGCCTACGCCCCGGCCAAGCCGTACATCGGTATGACCGGGACCGACCCGCAGGTCTTCGGTCTCGTCTACGGCACGCCGGCCGGCGCCTTCGACGTCTACGCCGCGGGCAACTGGGTGATGAGCCGGTTCAACGTCGACGTGCCGGCGGGTGGCTCCTACACCCTCACCCGCAAGCTCGTCGTCACCCCGGGCACCGACGCGGTGGGCATCCTCGACGGCGTCCCCGCGCCGTAACGCACACCCACCCCACCACACGGGGCCGGCCCGGACTCCGACCGGGCCGGCCCCGTGCGCCGTCGTGCGGACAGGCGTAAGCCCCGGCTCCGCGGTTACGGGGTGTCCTGCCCGGCCGCCTGCCCGGCCGCCTGCCCGGCCATCACTCGCCTGCGTGCCTCTGCAGGCCGGTGGATGAGGCGATCCGGTAGCCGACTCCCCGCGCCGTCGCGATGACCGGTGGGTCGCCGAGCTTGCGCCGCAGCCGGCCCACCGTGACCGTGACGGTGTTGGTGAAACTGTCGGCGTTCTCGTCCCATACCTGCTCGAGCAGGGTTTCGGTGCTCAGGAAGCCCGGGCTTGCCCGCAGCAGTGCCTCGAGCACGGCGAACTCCTTCACTGAGAGGTCAAGTCGCAGTCCGTCGCGAACGGCGGTGCGGCGTAGCGGGTCCAGCGCGATCCCGGCCACGTGCAGCATGCGGGGCCGCGCGTCCGGTTTGCGGCGGGCCAGCGCCTGGATGCGCAGGATCAGCTCCGGGAAGTGGAAAGGCTTGGCGAGATAGTCGTCCGCGCCCAGGGTCAACCCGCTGACCCGGTCGCCGGGCGCACTGGCCGCGGTCAGCATCAGCACCATCGGCCGGTGCGCCCGCTCGGTGATCATCTGGCACAGGGTGTCGCCGTGCAGGCTGGGCAGGTCCCGGTCCAGGACCACCACGTCATACGCGGTGAGGTCCAGCTTGGCGGCGGCGGCAAGCCCGTCGTACGCCAGGTCGACGGCCATCCCCTGGTCGCGTAGCCCTTCGGCGACGACCTCGGCGAGGGCGTCGTCGTCTTCGACCACCAGGATCCTCACGCCACCACCGGCACCTTCGCGGCCGGAAGGGTGATCGACACGCGTAGGCCGCCCTCCGGCCGGGCGAGCAGGGCGAGCCGGCCGCCATGTGCGGCGGCCACGGCCGCCACAATCGACAGGCCCAGACCCGAGGAGCCGGTACGTTCGCCGCCGAGCCGCTCGAAGGGCTGTGCCAGCCGGCCGACCTTCCCCTGGTCGAGGACGGGCCCGCCGGTCTCGACGATCAGCGCCGTCTCCTGCGCGTTCGCGGACCCGGTGATCTCGATCCATCCGCCGTTCTCGTTGTGGGTCACGGCGTTGTCGACGACGTTGCCCACCAGTCGCGCCAGCAGCGCCGGGCTGCCCACGGTCGCCGTTGCCGGCGGCACGTCGACCGTCACACTCAGCCCCTTCCGCCGCACGTCTGCGGACCTTTCCCGCAGTGCGGCGTCGATCAGGTCGCCGAGGTCGACCGGAGCGGCGTCGGCCAGCGCGCCGTGCTGCGCCCGGGCCAGCACGAGGAACCCTTCGAGCAGGTGATCGAGCCGGTCAAGTTGCCGACGCAGGCGGGCCGCGAGCGCCACCGTCGAGGCGGCCGGGTCGGGCTTGGCGACCGCGACGTCCAGCGATGCCCGCATCGTCGACAGCGGCGTACGGAGCTCATGGGAGGCGTTGGCGACGAAGCGCCGCTGCGCGGTGAACGACGCCTCAAGCCGTCCGAGCAGCTCATCGATGGTGTCGGCGAGGTCCTTGACCTCGTCCGCCGGACCGGTGACGGCCAGCCGCTGATCCAGGCTGTCGGCGGAGATGCGGCGGGTGACGGCCGCGATGAGCCGCAGCGGCCGCAGGACACGCTTGGCCAGCACCCGACCGAGCAACACCGAGACGACTGCCATCACGATCAGCGCCAGCAGCGAGCCGACCAGCAGTTGGCGAGACTGGTGCTCGTGCACCGCGGCCAGTTGGTCCTCCAACTCCCGGACGCGCTGTTGCGCCGCAATGACGCCGCCCTGGCCGGGGAGATTTCCAGCAGGCGAGACGTCGCTCAGGCTGCCGCCGGAGAGCAGGAAGGCCAAGCCCAGCAGCCCGACGCCCGACAAGAGGAACACGACGGCGTACAACATCGTGAACCGTGCTCCCACGGTCCCACTGCGCAGCCCGATCATGTTGCCAGCATGCCCTGGGAAACCTAACAACAGCATGACGGCGCCGGTTCGGGTCGTGTTACGCACCGATCCGTAGAACCGACGGCATGTCGACCACCGAACTCCTCCGCCGGGAATGGACCGCGTTCCGCCGCCCGGGGCGTCTGATCGCCCTGACCGCCGCGGCCCTCACCGTCATCGCACTGGGTCTGCTGTTCACGTTCAACATCCACTCGTCCTGCCCGGGTCCTTGCCCGGCCGTGCCTGTCGCGGATGACGGTTCCATCGTCAGTGACAAGTTCTGGTTCCTGCATCGTGACCTGAGCCGCGAGGGCAGCATCACCGTCCGGATGACCTCGATGACCGGGACGATCACCTATCCACCGCCGAACCACGATCAGATCGTGTCCGGGCTGGTGCCGTGGGCGAAGGCCGGGATCATCGTCAAGGACGGCATGCGGGAGGGCTCGCAGTACGCGGCACTCATGATGACCGGCAGCCACGGCGTTCGCTTCCAGCACGACTACCGGAACGACGTCGCCGGCAGTGCTGGAGGAGTCTCGGCGCAGTCCCCCCGCTGGCTGCGGCTGACCCGCTCAGGCAACATGATCACCGGCTCCGAGTCCGCCGACGGCAGCCAGTGGCACACCGTCGCAACCGCGACGCTCGACGGGTTGCCGGACACCGTGCAGGTCGGCCTCTTCGCCACCTCCCCCGGCGACCTCACGCTCCGCAAGGTCGGCCTCGGCGGCGCGATCGAGGAGGTCCGGTTCACCCAGGCCGTCGGCGTCTTCGACGACGTCACCGTCGAGGGCGGCGCCACCGGCAAGTGGGACAGCGACTCGGTCGGCGAGATGAACCACACCGACTGGGAGAAATACCACAACGCATCGGGAGCCGTGGAGAAGGACGGCGTCATCACGATCAGCGGCACCGGCGACATCGGGCCGCTCGGTGAGGAGGGTACGCGTATCGTCGAGAACACATTGCTCGGCCTGCCGGTCGCGCTGATCATCGTGGTCATCGTCGCGGCTCGCTACGGCGCCCGCACGGCCGGAGAGGCGGCATCCCGGCGAGTGATCGTCGCCCGGGCACTTGTCGTCGCCGGGGCCAACTTCGTCACCGGTCTGGTCGCGGTCGGCATCGTCCTCCCGGCGGGCATGGCGAGCCTGAAAGGCAACGGCATCGTGGTGCCGTCGCTGCCGGTGCCGACCGACGCTCGGGTGATCGTCGGCCTCGCGGCAGTGCTCGCGCTCTGCGCCGTCGTCGCATACGGGCTCGGCGTGCGGATGCGCCGCGGCTGGTCAGCGATCCTCATCGGGGTGTCGCTGATCGCTCTGCCCTACGCTGTCACGGCGTTCCCGCTGCTCCCCGACGCGGTCTCCGACTGGCTGCTGCGGCTCACGCCGGCCGCCGGCTTCGCGGTCAAGCAGACGCTGGTGGAGTATCCGCAGGTGACGGAACACTACGCGCCGTCGGCGGGGTACTTCCCGCTCCCCGCGTGGGCCGGTCTCGCCGTACTCTGCGCGTACACGGTCACCGTGATACGGACGGCCCTCGGCCCAACGCCGGCTGCGGACACCGATGCGGGCACCGACTGGCGATAGCGGACGGTGCGGGGGAGCAGGCCCCGCACCGCCTCAGACCGCGCGGACCACCACGATCGTGCGAGGCGTCATCGCGTGGCCTTGAGACCGAGCGAACGGGCCAGTAGCCGGTCTCTGGTTCGCAGGGGCAGGCGCGACAGAACGGTCATCACGCGGGCGCTGCTCGCGACGTACCGGGGCTTGGGATGCTCCGCCCGCACAGCCTCGACGATGAGTTTCACCGCCGGATCGACGGGTCCCGGCTTCTGCCTGGCCATCGCCCGGCCCATGGCCTCCAGCGCGGGGCCGTAGAGGTCGGCCCGGTCGGCGGGGGTCTGCGCCAGGGCCGCGGCGGCGGCCTTCTCCGCCTTGGCGAAGATGGGGGTGTCCGCCGATCCCGGGTCGACGATCACCACGGGGATCCCCCAGCTCGCCAGCTCCACGCGGAGCGCGTGCGACAGGGAGTCGAGCGCTGCCTTACTGGCGGAGATGGGACCCATGAACGGGAACGCGACGCGGGCCGTGGCGGCGCTGACATTGATCAACCGTCCGTGGCCGGCCCGCAGCAGAGGCAGGAACGCCTGAGTGACCTGGGCGGGGCCGTACACGTTCACCTCGAACTGGCGGCGCAGCTCGCCGGGCGGAACCAGTTCGAGCGGACCCTGGATGATTATCCCCGCGTTGTTGATCACCGCGTGCAGGCCGCCCGTCTCGTTGGTGATCACTGCGGCGGCCGCCTCGACGGCAACGGGATCGGTGACGTCCATCTGCACCACCCGTACCCTCGGCTGCTTCGCCAAATGGGGGGCCTCCGACCGTACGCCGGCGTAGACGGTGAATCCGAGTTCGGCGAGCCGCAGTGTGGTGGCGGTGCCGATCCCGCCGGCGGCCCCGGTCACGAGCACGGACCTATCGCTTCGCATGAGAACCTCACAGTATCCAAAGGACATGTACCTAGGGACATGTAATCACATGGACCATCGGACATGTCAAGATGTGTCCTGGGGCCGGCCAGGGCGGTCGGCACGGACAAGGAGGCGGCGATGTCGCTGCGCTACGGATTGCTCGGCCTCCTGGCCGAGGGGCCGGCCAGCGGTTACGACCTCGCCCGCCGCTTCCAGGAGGTGCTCGGGCGGATCTGGCCCGCCCAGCACCCCAAGATCTACGCCGAGCTGCGGCGACTTGCCGACGACGGGTTGATCGAGGTCGACAGCGAGGGCCCGCGACGCCGTACGGCCTATCGGATCACCGAATCCGGGGTGGCCGAGATCCGGCGATGGCTGGCCGAAGGCGACGTCGACCACACCATGCGTCTCCAGCCCCTTCTGCGGTCCCTGTTCTTCTGGCTGATGGAACCCGACGACCTGGACAGGCATCTGCGCCGGGAGGTCGAGTTCTACTCGGGTATGGCCGAGCAATACAGTGCCTACGCCGAGCGCAAGGACCGCGGCGAATTCGGCACCGCCCCTCCGGTGCAGTCGATGCGGGTGACCATCGAAGCCGCCGTCCGCCTCTCGCAGGCCCTCGCCGACTGGGCTCGATGGGCTTCCGAACACCAACCCCCGGCCGGACACCCCTCAACCGAATGACGACAGGGACGGTGTCCGCCGTCCGCACCGGTCACTCGAACGGCATGGTCACGAGCAAGCCGACCCCCGGCGTGGTCGAACGGTCGTGTGCGAATGGCATCCTTGCGTCATGAACGACGCGGCACCCGCTCCCCGCCGTGCCCGGCTCCGGGCTCCCGAGCTGATAGGCAAGGGCGGCTGGCTGAACACCGGCGGCAAAGAGCTGACTCTCTCCGACCTGCGGGGATCCATCGTCATCGTTGATTTCTGGACCTTCTGCTGCATCAACTGCCTGCACGTCCTGGACGAACTGCGCGAGCTGGAGGAGAAGCACCGCGACACCGTCGTGATCGTCGGCGTGCACTCGCCGAAGTTCGTGCACGAGGCGGAGCACCAGTCGGTGGTCGACGCGGTGGAGCGCTACGGGGTGCGCCACCCCGTGCTGGACGATCCCGACCTGGTCACCTGGAAGCAGTACGCGGTGCGCGCCTGGCCCACGCTGACCGTGATCGACCCCGAGGGGTACATCGTCGCCCAGCATTCCGGGGAGGGCCACGCGCACGCGCTGGAGGTGCTCGTCGCGCAACTGGAGGCCGAGCACGGCGCCAAGGGGACTCTGCGGCGCGGAGACGGCCCGTATGTGCCGCCGGAACCGGTGGCGACGGATCTGCGGTTCCCGGGGAAGGCGCTGCGGCTGCCGTCCGGCAACCTGCTCGTGTCGGACTCGACCCGGCATCAGCTCGTGGAGCTGGAGGCGGACGCCGAGACCGTCGTGCGGCGGATCGGCGAGCCGGGTGACTTCAACGAGCCGCAGGGGCTGGCGCTGCTTCCGGACGGAAAGGTGATCGTCGCTGACACGGTCAACCACCGGCTGCGGACGTACGACCCGGCGGACGGCGCGATCGAGACCGTCGCCGGCACCGGGCGGCAGTGGTGGCAGGGTTCGCCGACGGCGGGGCCGGCCCTGGAAGTGGACCTGTCCTCGCCGTGGGACGTCGCCTGGTGGGACGGCAAGGTGTGGATCGCGATGGCGGGCGTCCACCAGTTGTGGACGTACGACCCGCAGGCCGGGACGGTGGGACTCGCGGCCGGGACGAGCAATGAGGGACTGGCCGACGGCCCGGCGGCCGACGCGTGGTTCGCCCAGCCGTCCGGTCTCGCGGCCGCCGGCGACCGGCTGTGGGTCGCGGACTCCGAGACCAGCGCGCTGCGCTGGGTGGAGCGGGACGGTGACGGTTACACGGTCCGTACGGCCGTCGGCCGCGGCCTGTTCGACTTCGGGCACCGGGACGGCGCGGCCGGACAGGCGCTGCTGCAGCACCCGCTGGGTGTGACCGCACTGCCTGACGGCTCGGTCGCCGTGAGCGACACCTACAACCACGCGCTGCGCCGTTTCGACCCGGTGGCCGGCGAGGTCACCACGCTCGCCACCGATCTGCGCGAGCCCTCCGGCGCGGTGCTGGACGGCGCGGACATCGTCGTCGTGGAGTCCGCCCGGCACCGGCTGACCAGGCTTCGGCTGCCGGAGGAGTCCGTACGAGTCGAGGGCGCGGCTCACCGCACCCAGCGGCCCGCCACCGCTGTGGCGCCGGGGGCCGTGCGACTGGACGTGGTCTTCACCGCCCCCGCCGGCCAGAAGCTGGACGAGCGCTATGGGCCGTCCACCCGGCTGCTGGTCGGTTCCACCCCGCCCGAGTTGCTCCTCCAGGGCGAGGGCAAGGGCACGGATCTCTTTCGGGATCTCGTCCTCAACGGCGAGGTCGCCGAAGGGGTGCTCCATGTGTCGGTGATGGCCGCCTCATGCGACGACGACCCGGACATCGAGTATCCCGCCTGCCACGTCCACCAGCAGGACTGGGGTGTCCCCGTCCGCCTGAGCGGTGACGGGGAAACCCGCCTGGCCCTGGTTCTGGCGGGTATGGACGGCTGACCCGCGTGATCGCCGGGGCGTTGCTCACGGGCGGCGCCGCGGCTCTCCTCTTCGCCCGTCGGCATAGGTCGTGATCGACCAGTAGCTGACGGAACATCGGGGATCGCGCCCTCACCACCCGGTCGGCTCGCAACAGGCAGGCTGAGATATACCAGCTAGCTGGGTGGCCCCGCGGGTGGACGATGCCTACCGTCACGAGAATGAGCAGAAACGACCTGGGCGAGTTCCTTCGCGCTCGACGGCAGCTCATCACGCCTGATCAGGCAGGGCTGGCCGGCACCGTTGCGCGCCGCAAGACCTCGGGGTTGCGCCGCGAAGAAGTGGCAGCGCTGGCCAGCATCAGCACCGACTACTACATGCGCCTTGAGCAGGGCCGGGAGCGTAACCCGTCTGATCAAGTACTCGCCGCTCTGGCACGTGTCTTCCAGCTCGAGCCCGCAGCCGCCGATCATCTTCACTCTCTCGCCGACCCGCGAATCCGACGGAACATGCCCGTCCATCGGAGCGACTACGTCAGCGCCGAGGTGTCACAGTTCCTGGAGGAGCTGGACCACGTCGTCGGGTTCATTGTGAACCGCCGATTCGACGTCCTGGCGAAGAACCCGCTGGCAGTCGCCCAGTTCAGAGGGTTGCGAGACAGCGACAACCTCATGCGGCTGACTTTCCTCAGCCCTGACGGGCGCGAGTTCTATCGAGACTGGGAGAACGAGGCCCGTTCCAAGGTCGCCAATCTGCGTGCCGCCGCTGGACCGGCTTGTGACGACCCTTCCATGCTTGAGCTGATCGAGGAGCTCCGCCGTGGAAGCGACGACTTCTGCCGCCTGTGGGCCCGCCATGACGTGCGGGTCAAGGCGCATGAGTCGAAACATCTGCACCATCGTGAAGTGGGCGATATGACCCTGTGGTCGGAGTCTTTCACGATCAACAGCGCCCGTGATCAGCAGCTCATCGTCGGCCGGGCCCAGCCGGGCAGCCCGTCCGCGGATGCTCTGGCCAGACTGGCCGTGCTCGCCAGGTTGGCCGCGTGAGTCAGGCAGACGGGCGGCCGCTCTGCAGCTCGACCACCTCGATCAGATCGGCCGGCGTCGCCCGCTGACTGGGGCCTGTACGGAGTTCGGATCTTCAGGGGGTGTTCACGATTAGGGCCGGCCTGGGACGCGGCAGCCTCGAGGGCGCTCGCTTCGCTTCGTGCTCTACGCCGTCGCCTGGACGGCCGAGCCCCCCGCGGCCTGCTCCCGCGTGACGCGGTGGCGCCGGGTCGGCAGCCCGAGCCTCGGGTTGGCGACGCTCCAGGCGGCGCCCTTGCAGATCAGCTCCTTGTAGAGGGCGGCGAGCCGTCCGGTCAGGACCGCCCGCAGGGCGCGGTCGTCGGCGGTGACGTACTGGATCAAGCCCTCCTTGCGGCCCAGCGAGATGCACTGGTTGAAGTAGCGGATCGATACGTTCGGGAGCTTCCCGCCGGTCAGGCGCGCGGCAATCGCGTCGGCGGCCTGCCACGCGGTCGGAGTTCCTGAGGCGCACGACATCCGCAGCGGTTTGTCCCCGGGGCCCATCACCATGGCCGCGTCGCCGACGGCGTACACGTCCGGGTGCGAGACCGAGCGCATGGTCCCGTCGACCACGATCTGGCCGGTGTCGGTGACCTCCAGGGCGGTCGCCTTCGCGATCGGATGGACCGCGAAGCCGGTGGTCCACACGGCGACCGCGGCCGGGATGGCCGTGCCGTCGGCGGTGGCGACGCGGTCGGCTTCGACGGCGGTGACGGCGGCGTGCTCGTGCGCGGTGATCCCGAGCTTGCCGAAGACCTTCCGCAGGTGCTCGCGGCCCTTGGGCGAGAGCCAGTCGCCGAGGCCGCCGCGGGCGGCGAGGGCGACGCTGAGGTCCGGGCGGGCCTCGGCGATCTCGGTCGCGGCCTCCAGGCCGGTGAGGCCGCCGCCGACGACGACCACGGTCTGCCCGCCGTCGAGGCGGGCCAGGCGCTCGCGCAGCCGGAGTGCTCCGGGGCGGCCGGCGATCTCATAGGCGTGCTCGGCGGTCCCGGGGACGCCTTGGGCGTTCCAGCCGCTGCCGAGGGCGTAGACGAGCGTGTCGTAGGCGAGTTCTTCGGCGCCGTTCGCGTCGTTGACGGCGACGGTCTTGTGGTCGACGTCGACGCCGGTGACCTTCGCGAGCCTCAGTTCGACGCCGGTGCCCGCGAACATCTCGCTGAATGGCCGGGGCGTGAGGTCCTGGCCGGTCGCCAGCTGATGCATGCGGACGCGTTCGACGAAGTCGGGCTCGGCGTTGACGAGGGTGATGGCGACGTCCTCGCGGCGGAGCCGCTTGGCGAGGCGGCCGGCGGCGATGGCTCCGGCGTATCCGGCCCCGAGGACGACGATGCGGTGCTGCATTCCCTTGCTCCTGTCTTGCGCGGGTTTGCCCCTTGAACCGGGCGGCCCGCCGTTTCCTGACAGGAACGCGATGTGAAGCACCTCACACAGTGGCTAGAAGGCGTTGAACAAGGGCTTCCCGTGGTCGGCGGCCGCCCAATGCGCGGTCGCGCGTTCGAGCTTGTCGGGGTTGACCTGGTTGTGGACCGCGGAGATGCCCCCGGCGGTGACCTCCAGGCACATGACGCCGACGACCCGGCCGTCCACGACGGCCACGACGGCGGGGTCGCCGTTGGCGGTCCAGACATAGACCTCGGGCGCGCCGCCGGCCAGGGCGCGCTTGGCCTCGCCGGGTTTGAACAGGCCCCTCAGGAACCTCGCGACCGCGACGGCGCCCTCGATCGCCTTGGCGACGGCCGGGATCTTCCCGCCGCCGTCACCGATCGAGATGGCGTCCTCGGTGAGCAGGCGCACGAGCGGCTCGATCTGGCCGCTGGTGGCGGCCGCCAGGAATTCCTCGACGATCCGCCGGGCGGCTGCCTCGTCGACCTCGGTGCGGGCCTTGCCGGCCGCGACGTGCTTCTTGGCGCGGTGGAAGATCTGCTGGCTGGCGGCCTCGGTGATGTCGAGGATCTCGGCGATCTCCCGGTGCGGGTAGTCGAAGGCCTCCCGCAGCACGTACACCGCCCGCTCGTTGGGGGAGAGGCGCGCCATGAGGGTGAGGACCGCGTACGAGACCGATTCGCGCTGCTCGGCGGTGTCGGCCGGACCGAGCATCGGGTCCCCGGCGAGCAGCGGCTCGGGAAGCCATTGGCCCACATAGGTCTCGCGGCGCGCCCGCGCGGAGGTGAGCTGGTTGAGGCACAGGTTGGTGAGGACCTTCGTCAGCCAGGCCTCGGGGACCTCGATGCGGTCGATGTCGGCGGCCTGCCAGCGCAGGAACGTCTCCTGCACGGCGTCCTCGGCCTCCCCGGCGGAGCCGAGGAGGCGGTAGGCGATGGCCTCCAGTCGCGGTCTGGAGGCCTCGAACCGGTCGACGTCGTTCGCGGTCAAGGGCATGACCCGATCCTAGATCGCGCGACGCGAGTCCGCCGCTGGGGCGCTGACCGCGCAGACCCGCGAGCGCATCTGCCGAGACACGCCCTTTGGTCAGCGGTCCGCTGGGAAGCGCCGCCAGGACGCAGCCCATTCCCGCCGTAGTCCGGTGACATCCCAGGGTCTGAGGAACATTCGAACCGGATCGTGCGTCGTAGCACTTGGCGGCTTGACGTACTCCTCGCAGACCGGACCGGTCTCCAGGGCAGCCTGGCCCACCATTGCCGGCACTTACATCATCTGCACGGCGGACAACGCCATCCCCCCGTTCGCTCAGGAGGCGATGGCTCAGCGGGCGGAGCGGGTGCATCGCCTGGATTCCTCCCACAGCCCGTTCCTGTCGATGCCGTCAGAGTTGGCGGCGCTGCTCAAGGGTGAACTTGCACCTTGAACACCGCCCTTTGCCGCCGGCGCGGGTCAGTCCGCCCGTTCCCGGCGGAGGGCGGGCAGGTCCGCCCGGGAGCCGATGCCGAGCTTGGGCAGCAGCTGCGCCAGGTGTGCGCCGACCGTCCGGCGGGACAGGTAGACCTGCTCGCCGATCTCCTCGTCGGACAGACCCTCGGCGGCGAGCCGGGCGATGTGCAGCTCCACCGGGGTGAGCTTGTCGCGGGCCGCCAGGACGCGGTCGGCACTGGCCTCCCCGCAGGCGCGGAGTCCGCGCCGGGCGCGGTCGCTCCACGGCACGACGCCAAGCGCGTCGAACGTGTCGCGGGCGGTGCGCAGCAGCGGCCTGGCCGAGCCGGGATCGCCCTGGTCGAGCAGCCACTCGCCGTAGGCCACCTGCACGTACGCCCGGGCGAACGGCCAGCGGGCATGGTCGGCGGCGAGCGCGTCGGCGAACCGGGCCCGTGCGTCCGCGGGGTCGGCGAGCAGCGCCCGGGCGAGCGGCAGGCCCACGTGCAGTGCAGGCGCGGGCGTCGTCCGCGCCACCTCCTCCAGCTCGCGCAGCACCGTCCGCGCCGCGCCGGCGTTACCACTCCCGGCGGCGGCGTCGGCGAACGCGGCCGCCACATAGCAGCGCAGCGCGAGCTGGTACGACGGATCGGCGGGGTCGTGCAGACGGCGCAGGTGCTCGTACGCCTCCGCGTGCCGGCCTTCGCCCAGCGCTGCCAGGCCGCGGGCCATCTGCACGGTGGCGAGCACCGGCCGCACCCCGGCGGCGACGCTCATCGCCTCGGCCCGCGCCGCGAGCTCCCGAGCGCGGTCCGGTTCGCCGCGCAGCGCCGCGAGCATCGCCTGGGTGGACACGGCGGTGCCGTACATCTGCGGCTGGTCCGTCTCGAGGGCGAGCCGGGCCGCCTCTTCGGCGGCCGGGATCGCCACGTTCAGGTTGGTCCGGTGCACCGCGCTCCACGCCTGCTGGGCGAGGGAGCGGGTGAGCAGGTAGAGCCGTCCCTGGGCGCGCAGCCCGGGCAGCGCCGCCGCGGAGAAGCTCTCCACCTGCTCGAACGCCCCGACGAGTACCGCCGCGGAGCCCAGCAGCCGGGCCGCCTGCGGGTCGATGACGGGCTGCGTGGACAGCTCCCGCAGCCCGTCGATGACCACGGCGCCGCGGTCGAGCGGCGCGGCGTACGCGAGGATCGCCAGCAGCAGCGGGTTCGCGGCCGGCACCGGCAGGCTTTCGGCGGCCGCGACGATCCGGCGGCGCGCCTCGGCGCCCGGCTCGATCCAGAAGCACTGCAGCGCGGCGCTCCACAGGATGCGCAGCGCCTCCTCGGGCCGGCCGTCGGCGGCGACCGACTCGGCGAGGGCGGCGAGCTCCTGCGGGCCGGTCGCCCGGCCGTCCGAACCGTCGTTGAGGGTGCCCCGGATCCACCGCAGCTGGGCCTGCTGCCGGGAGGTGAGCGGCAGCAGTTCGGTCTGGCGCAGCAGTCGTACGACGACGTCGCGGCCACCCAGCTCGACGGCCTGGTCCGCCGCCCGGAGCAGCCGGTCGGCCCGCCGGCGCGCGTCCTCGGTGAGCTTGGCCGCCTGCTCCAGCGCGGTCACCGCCTCGGTCGGGGCGCCACGCTGCGCGACGCGGGCGGCCATGGTGTCCAGCTCGGCCGCGATCTCGTCGTCGGGCCGGGCTGCGGCGGACGCGCGGTGCCAGATCCGGCGGTCGGCGGCGTGTTCGCCACTCTGCTGGGCGAGCGCCTCGGCGAGTGCGGCATGGCCCGCGCGGCGCTGCGGCAGCGTCGCGGCCTGGTAGATCGCTGAGCGCATGAGCGGGTGCCGGAACCGGATCTGGGCGGCGTCCGGCTCGATCAGTCCGGCGCGAATCCCCGGCGCCAGGTCGTGGTGCGCGACAGGCCCGGCGGTGACGACGGCGGCGGCCGCGATCGCCTCCTCCAGTGCGGTGCCGTCGTCGAGGGCCGCGACGAGCAGCAGAGCTCGCGTGGCGGCGGGCAGGTCACCCAGCCGGGCGCCGAAGGCGCGCTCCAGCCGCTCGCTCAGCGGCAGCCACGGCGAGGAGAGCAGGCCGGCCCCCTGGTCGCGCCATTCGCCGGTCAGTTCCACCAGCGCGAGCGGGTTGCCGGCGCCCTCGTCGAGCAGTCGCCGCCGGGTCCGCGGATCCATGCCGGGGGCGCGCGCGTCGAGCAGGCGCGCCGCGGCCGCGTCCGGCAGCGGCCCCAGCACGAGTTCGGGCAGCCCGGCCTCGGCCAGCGCGCAGGGCACGCCGTCGCGCAGCGTGGCGAGCAGCGCCACCGGCTCGGCCTCCAGTCGCCGGGCGACGAAGGACAGCACCCCTGCGGTGGGCGGGTCGAGCCACTGGCCGTCGTCGGCGAGCACCAGCAGCGGAGTCCGGCTCGCCGCCTCCATCAGCAGGTTGAGCGTGGCGAGCGCGACCAGGTACAGATCGGGGACGGGAGCGTCGATGAGCCCCAGCGCGGCCGCCAGCGCGCGCCGCTGCGGATCGGGCAGCGCCCCGTCGTCCAGCCGGGCGGGATGCAGCAGGCGGTGCAGCCCCGCGTACGGGAGATGGAACTCGGCCTGCGTTCCGGCCGTGGACAGCACCCGCAGCCCGGCGTCCCGGCCGGCGTCCGCAGCCGCGGTGAGCAGTGCGGACTTGCCGATGCCGGGCTCGCCGCGGACGACCAGTGAACCGCCTCCGTCGCGAAGTCCGCGGAGGAGGCCGGAGAGCCGGGCGATCTCCGGATCGCGCCCGAAAAGTGCCGTTTTAGCGGATTCGCTGGACATGGTGACATAGTCTCCTGGTGCCGCCTCCTGGTCGAACCGAATCCGGCCCCGGCACATGCGCACGCATCGTCGAGGGGGAGAGGGGGAATCGTGTCCGACGACGTCACCGCTCGGGGACCCCGGCCGGCGCCCGCGTCGCTGCACGGCCGGGACGCGGAACGAGACGCGATCGACGAGGTGATCCGGCGGCTCGGCGCGCGGCTCAGCGACACGCTCGTCCTCGCCGGCGATCCGGGCGTGGGCAAGACCCGGCTGCTGCAGGCGGCGGCCGCGGCGGCCTCGGCCGCGGGGCTGCGGGTGCTCACCATCTCCGGCGTCGAGTCCGAGCTTCCGCTCGGCTTCGCCGCGCTGCACCACCTTCTCGCGCCGTTCCTCGATCGGCTCGAACGGATCCCCGGCCCCCAGGGCGACGCCCTGCGGCGGGCGTTCGGGCTGATGCACGGCCCCCCGCCGGACCAGTTCCTGATCGGTCTCGCGACCCTCAGCCTGCTCGCCGAGATCGCGTCCGACCGGCCACTGCTCTGCCTCGTCGACGACGCGCACTGGCTGGACCGCGACTCCGCCCAGGCGCTCGCGTTCGTCGGCCGGCGGCTGCACGCGGAGGGGGTCGGGGTGCTCGTCGCGCTACGCGAATCCGGGGCCGCGCTCTTCGAGGGCCTGCCGGTGCGCCCCGTCCGCGGGCTGCGTGACGCGGCCGCCCGCCGGCTCCTCGCAGAGTGCGTCGCCGGGCCGCTCGACGACGCGGTGGCCGAGCGGGTGGTGGAGCAGACCGACGGCAACCCGCTCGCGCTCATCACCCTCGCCACCGCCCTCTCGCCGGAGCAGCTCGCGGGCCACACCGAGCTGCCGGTACGGCTCCCGCTGGGCGTGCACCTGGAGACCTACTTCCTGGGCCAGGTCCGGGCGCTGCCCCCGGCCACCAGGGAGCTGCTGCTCGTCGCCTCGATCGCGCCCGCGCACGACCAGGCGCTGCTCTGGCGGGCCGGCGAGCTGCTGGGCATGTCCCCGGTGGACGCCGACCCGGCGCTCGCCGAGGGCATCCTGCTGCTCGGCGACCTGGCCGGCGGCAGCGTCACCTTCCGGCACCCACTCATCCGGGCCGCGGTCTACAACGCGTCCACGCCGGCCGACCGCCGCCGCGCGCACCGCGCGCTGGCGGACTCCAGCGACCCCGTGCTCGACCCCGACACCCGGGCCTGGCACCTCGCCGCCGCCACCGCGGGCACTGACGAGGACGTCGCCCGGGACCTGGAATCCTCCGCCGAGCGGGCCGGACTGCGCGGCGGCCACACCGCCCAGGCCGCCTTCCTGGCCCGCGCCGCCGAGCTCAGCCCGGACGCACCGGCGCGCGGCGGCCGGCTGCTCGCCGCGGCCGGGGCGTTCCTGGTCGCCGGGGACATCGCCGCGGTCCGCCGGCTGCTCGACCAGGCGCGGCCGATGCTGCACACCCCGGTCGCCCGGGCGATGGGGGAGCGGTTGCGCGCCGCCGTCGCCAACTTCGACGACCGGGTGGCGCACGCGCCCGCGATCCTGATGGACGCCGCCGCCGCGCTCGGCGGCCGGGACGAGCGGCTGACCAGGGTGATGCTCCGGGAGGCGATGGAGACCGCCATGGTCGCGCTGGATCACACGGTGGGCACCACGCCGCTCGAGGTGGCTCGTGCCGTGCTCGCCGTACCGGCCGATCCGGCCGAGACGGCGGCCGACCTGCTGGCCCGGGCGTTCGCCACCCGGGTCACGGACGGGTACCGGGCCGCGGTGCCGCTGATGCGGGCCGCGGTCGCCGAGCTGTGCACGGCGGAGCGGCTCAGCGAGGAGGGCATGCCGCTCGCGCTGCTCGGCGGGCTCGCCGCCGACGAGCTCTGGGATGAGCAGGGCCGGTCCGCGTTGCTGCGCCGGCTGGCGGCGTCCGGCCGCGAAAGCGGGGCGCTGCACGCGCTCCGGGTGACGCTCACCATGCTCGCCGGCAGCGAGCTGCGCGCGGGCCGGATCGCCGTCGCCGACGGGCACTACGCCGAGAACTTCGACCTGTACGCGATGAGCGGGGTGATGCCGCGGGGCGGCCCGCAATGGCAGATCGAGCAGCTGGTCTGGCAGGGCCGGGAGCAGGAGGCCCGCGCCGCCGCCGACCAGATCGCCGTCATCGCGATCCAGAACGTCACAGCCCTGGTCAACCAGGCGGCCCTGGCCATGACGGTGCTGGAGGTGAGCCTCGGCAACTACCGTGAGGCGCTCGACCGGGCCCGCCCGCTGTTCGACCGCGACCCGCCGGGCAACGGCAACCGGGTGCTGCCCGACCTGGTCGAGGCGGCGGTACGGGCAGGCGACCCCGACACGGCACGGCAGGCGCTGGCACGGCTGGAGGAGCGGGCGCCGATCAGCGGCATGCCCTGGGGACTCGGCCTGCTCGCGCGCAGCCGTGCGCTGCTCGGCGAGCAGACCGGCGGCGCCGCGGAGCCGCTCTACCGGCAGGCGCTGGAACTGCTCGGGCGTACCCGGATGCGCACCGACCTGGCCCGCACCCACCTGCTGTACGGAGAATGGCTCAGGCGGCACCGGCGCCGCGGCGAGGCCGGGGCGCAGCTGCGTATCGCGCACGAGATGTTCGCCGCGATGGGCGCCGGGATCTTCACCGAGCGCGTCCGGGTGGAGCTCGCCGCGACCGGCGAGCGGGTGGCGCCCCCGGCCGCGCCGGTCGGCTCCGTGCTCACCCCGCAGGAAACCAAGATCGCCACCCTTGCCGCCGAGGGCGCGACGAACGCGGAGATCGCCCGGCGGCTGTACGTCAGCACCTCGACCGTCGAGTACCACCTCACCAAGGTCTTCCGGAAGCTGCGGCTCACCTCCCGGCGGCAGCTGCGCGAGCTGTTCAAGGACGGCCCCGCCGACTGACCCCTGCCTTTGGACACACTGGGGTGTTTCCCTGATTCGGCGGCCCGCCCCGGCGCGGTTCCATGAGGACGACCGGTCAAGGTGACACAGGGGGAGGAAACGGTGCTCGCTCACGATTCGCACACTGCCGGGCCCGGCCCGCATCGGGCTTTGCACGCGCATTTCCTTGAGGTGCGCCGGAAGGCGAAGGGGCCCGTCGCCGTCGTCGACGCCCACACCATGTTCGTGAACAGCGCCGCCGCGGGCCTGCTGTCGTCCGCGGACCGCACGCTGCTGTGGGAGTGGGCCGGGCGGCGGCTGAGCACCGCGTCGGGGCGGCACCCCGGGCGGCTGACCCTGCCGTCGGGGACGCTGACCGGGCGATGTGAGGGCGTCTACGACAGCCATGTCCTGGCCGGCGCGGTGATCTGGCTGGCCGGCCGGCCGGCCGATACCGGACCGGCCTGGTCCCGGCTCACCGATTCGGAACGGACCGTCGCCGAACACGTCGCCCGGGGGCTCACCAACCGGGAGACGGCCGCCCTGCTGTTCATCTCGCCGCACACGGTCGACTACCACCTGCGGCAGGTCTTCCGGAAGTTCCAGGTGCGGTCCCGGGTGGAGTTGGCCCGGCTGATGGCGATCCAGGCCGGCTGAGCCCGAACATCGCGGGTTCACGACGTGCGGGTCCCGGATGGTCGAGGACTACGTGTTCACGTGGGGTGGCTCGCGGGCCGGATCCCTAGCGTGATGGGTGCATCCGCGCTCGGCACGGCGTCCTGATCCTCCGGGCGTACGCCCGTTCCGGCCGCGGAACCGCGAATCACCCGTGCCCGTCCGCAGTGTCGCGGGTCCCCGCCGTCGGCTTGATCACCTGCTGAGAGGTCACCATGAGCACCCCCGTCATCTTCATCCACGGACTGTGGCTGCACGCCACCTCCTGGACTCCCTGGACCGACCTGTTCCAGGAGGCCGGCTACGCACCGAGCGCGCCCGGCTGGCCCGGCGACGGCGCGACCGTCGAGGAGTCCCGGGCGAACCCTGAGGCCATCGCCGGTCACGGCATCGACGACGTCGTCGAGCACTACGCGAAGATCATCAGTGGCCTGCCGGAACGGCCGATCCTGATCGGTCACTCGTTCGGCGGCATGATCGCCCAGAAGCTGCTCGGGCTGGACCTCGCGGCCGCCGCCGTCGCGATCGACGCCGCGCAGATCAAGGGCGTGCTGCCGGTGCCGCTGACCGCGCTGCGCTCGGCACTGCCGGTGTTCCGCAACCCCGCCAACCGCAACCGGGCCGTGTCGCTCACCGAGGAGCAGTTCCGGTACGCCTTCGGCAACGCCGTCTCCGAGGAGGAGTCCGGCGAGCTGTACCGGCGCTGGAGCATCCCGGCGCCCGGGAAGCCGCTGTTCGAGGCCGCGGCGGCCAACTTCGACCCGCATTCGCCCGCCAAGGTGGCGACCGGGAACGAGGCCCGCGGCCCGCTGCTGCTGATCACCGGCGGCCGGGACCACACCGTGCCCGAGGCCGTCACCCTGGCCACCCTGAAGCAGTACCGGCACTCCGCCGCGGTCACCGACTTCCACGAATTCCCTGACCGGGCGCACTCGCTCACCATCGACGGCGGTTGGCGCGAGGTCGCCGACGTCACGCTGGCCTGGCTCGCCCGCCAGTCGCTCTGAACCTCGCCATCGGCGCGAGCGGCAGCCTTGGCGATCTCGTCCCCAGTCAGGTGCGGTCGTACGCCGCCCGCGTGACCGGACTCGTGATCGCGGACTCCGGTCACTGGATCTACGAAGAACATCCCGCCGACCTCACCCGGCGTCTGCTCGCCTTCCTCGACTGAGAGCTGGATCCATCATGTTGAACCGCCCCCTCCGCCGGCGCGGCGCGATGATCGCGCTGGCCGCCCTCGCCCTGTTCACGCTCGGCGCCCCGGCATCGGCCGCCAGCCGTCACGATCGCCCGAAGCCGACCATCGTTCTCGTGCACGGCGCCTGGGCCGACGCGTCGAGCTGGTCGGACGTGACCGGCCGGCTGCAACGGCTCGGGTACACCGTGCTCGCCGCGCCCAACCCGCTGCGCGGGCTCCGCGGCGACGCCGCGTACCTGTCGGCGTTCCTCGCCCAGCGGACCAGCGGCCCGGTCGTCCTGGTCGGCCACTCCTACGGCGGCGCGGTCGTGACCAACGCGGCCGGCACCGACCCCGACGTGAAGGCGCTCGTCTACGTCAACGCGTTCGTGCCCGACGAGGGCGAGACGGTCCTCGGGCTGCAGGGCGGCGGCGACCCGAGCGCGCTGTTCGACGTCGTGGCCTACCCCGGAGCGCCGGCCGGAGACGTCGACCTCTACATCAAGCCGGCGGTGTTCCCGCAGGCGTTCGCCGGTGATCTGCCGGCCGCCACGGCCGCCCGGCTGGCCGCCGAGCAGCGCCCGATCGCACTGAGCGCGCTGCAGGAGCCGTCCGGGCCGCCCGCCTGGAAGAAGCTGCCGAGCTGGTACCTGGTAGGCACGAAGGACGGTATCCTCCCGCCGTCGCTGCAGGTCACCATGGCGAACCGGGCGCACAGCCATGTCACCGAGGTCGCCGCGTCGCACCTGTCGATGCTTTCCCGGCCGCAGGCCGTGGTGGACGTCATCGTCGCCGCCGCCAAGTCCGCCCGCTGAACCCGCACGCGGCCCCGCTCCTGGGCGGGGCCGCGTCCCGCAGAAAGGCCCGTCGTGGAGCTGCACCTGTCAGGCAAGACCGCCGTGGTCACCGGCGCGAGCAAGGGCATCGGGCTGGCGATCACCCGGGCGCTCGCCGCAGAGGGCGTCAGTGTGACCGCCGGAGCGCGGCACATCAGCGCCGAGCTGTCCGAGCTGGCGGCGGGGGGCCGCGTCCGCCCGGTCGCGGTGGACCTCGCCACCCTGGACGGCCCGGCCGAACTGGTCGAGGCCGCCGGCGCGGCCTTCGGCGGCCTGGACATCCTGGTCAACAACGTCGGCGCGGTACGCCCGCGCACCGGCGGCTTCGCGTCCGTCACCGACGTGGACTGGCTCGCCACCCTGACCGTCAACTTCCTGTCCGCGGTGCGCGCCACCCGCGAGGCGCTGCCGCTCATGCTCGGCCGCGGCGCCGGCACGATCGTGTCCGTCAGCTCGGTCAACGCGTCGCTGCCGGACCCGCTGGTGATCGACTACAGCGCCGCGAAGGCGGCCCTGGCCAGTTTCAGCAAGTCCCTGTCGAAGGAGCTGGGCCCGCACGGGATCCGGGTCAACACCGTCAGCCCCGGGCCGGTCGCCACCGACCTGTGGCTCGGCGAGGACGGCGTCGCCGCCACGCTCGCCCACCACAACGGCGGCGAGTCGCACGCGGTGGCGGAGCAGGCCGCCGCCGACTCGGTCACCGGCCGGTTCACCCACCCGGACGAGGTCGCCGACCTCGTCGTCCTGCTCGCCAGCGAGCGCGCCGGCAACGTCACCGGCGCGGACTTCGTCATCGACGGCGGCCTGATCGGCACGTTGTGACCCAGGCCATCGAGGTACTCGAGGCAGCTCTGACCTCCGGAAAGGCGAATTCATGACCACTACCGAACAACCCGTCGTCGTCCTCGTCCACGGTGCGTTCGCCGAGTCGGCGAGCTGGAATCGTGTCATCCAGCGTCTGCACGGCCGCGGGCTGTCCGCCGTCGCGGTGGCGAACCCGTTGCGCAGTGTGGAGGGCGATGCCGCCTACGTGCGTGACGTGATCGCCGGCATCGGACGGCCGGTCGTCCTGGTCGGCCATTCCTATGGGGGCATGGTGATCAGTCAGGCGGCGGCCGCCAACGACGCCGTGCGGGCCCTCGTCTACGTCGCCGCTTTCGCGCCCGAGCCTGGGGAGAGCGCGCTGGTGCTGTCCGGCAAGTTCGAGGGCAGCAGCCTGGGTGGCGCGCTGGCCGCATATCCGGTCGCCTCGGGCGGCAACGAGTTCCGGATCGCCGAGGACAAGTTCCATCACCAGTTCTGCGCCGATCTCGAGGCCGGTGAGGCCGCCCTGATGGCGGCGACGCAGCGGCCGGTGACCGAGCGGGCGCTGACCGACGGGCTGACGGTGAGCGAGCCGGGCTGGCGTGCCAAGCCGTCGTGGTTCGTCCATGGTGATCGCGACCTCAACATCCCGGCCGCGGCGCTGAGGTTCATGGCCGAACGCGCCGGCTCGCGCGGAACCCGTGAGCTCGCGGGTGCCTCCCACGCCGTCGGGGCGTCTCAGCCCGACGCGGTGGCCGCCTCCATCCTCGACGCCGTCGGCCACGTACAGAGCTGACCGCAAGATCGACTTGTGTCGTTCTCGGCAAGTAATATGCGGGCTCTTGCTGAGATTCGGGAGGACCGCATGGGCGCGAAGACCGCATTGCTGGCGTTCACTGATGGCGACATCCGACCCGCGTTGCTGGGCGCGACGCGCTCGGAGCGGGCCGAGACAGAGGCGCTGGTTCGCCAGGTTCACCCCGGTTACGCGGTCGCGCCCGCCGAGGACGGCACGTTGTGGGACAGCGTCTACCCGCCGGACGATGTCACGTACGCCACCGTGTTGGCCGGGGCCGAACTCTTCTGTGATCGCAGGCTCGTGTTCGACCTCCCGTCTGAGTTGCCTGAGCACCTGCTGAAGGCCGGTGCGGGCAGGCGGATCATCATGCATGGGATGCATTCGGTGGTGGACTGGCTCGCTTTCGCGGTGTGGGAGGACGGCGTGCTGGTCCGGTCGCTGAGCCTGTCGCCTGATGGCGGAATCGAGGAGAACATCGGCGAGCCGTATGACTTCGAGTTGCCGTACTGGGCAGGCGAGCGACCTGTCGAGCCCGTGCCTGGCTGGCCGGACGAGGGCCCCTACCCGTTGCCGTTCCATCCTCTCGAGTTGGGCGAGGACGCCTTGCGTGCGCTGTTCGGCTTCGTACTGGAGGGGGTTTCCGCACCCGACGACATCGACACGGAAGCCGTTCACTTGTACGGGTTCCAGGTGACCGACCCGTCGGGCAGGGAACAGGCCGAACGGGAAGCCATGTACGCCGAGGCGCTGCGGACCATGGAGCCGCCGCGGATGTTCCAGATGGGACCGGACGGGACGATGCAAGAAGTCAGCTTCGACAGTCTCTGACATCCGTGTCTGCCGGCCGCGCATGGCACCGGAAAGTGCCGGCAAGCGATGGCCACGGACGGAAGCGTTTTCGCAGGTCGCTTGCGGGTCAGGCGAATCCCGCAGCACACCAGGGAGAACGTGCGCGGATTCAGAAGGACCTCGTGCTCGCCACCTGCGCCTCAGTCTCCGGCTGAGGTGGGCGCGTCGTCCGCGAAGTCGAAGCTCAGCCACCGGTCGGGACGCGCGGTGAACAGCACGAAGGTGTCGGCCGAGTGGGAGGTCTCGGCCTCGGCGAAGGCGCGGGCGAGATCCGGCGGTAGGTAGCGGGAGGTGATGGCTGTCACTTCCTCGACCGAGGGTGTCCAGTCCTCCTCCACCACCGTGCACTCGACCGTGACGTATTTATAGGGGAACTCGGCCTGTTGCACGCAGAAGCTCAGGGTTCCCGACCGCTGGAGCAGCCGGGTCTTGCGTGCAACCCGGCCTTGAGTGCCGGTGAAGAAGGTCAGGTTTCCGCCGGGCGTGTAGGCGTACCAGACGGGCACGGTGAGCGGGGGACGACCGTCGTCCGCGGCGACGCTGAGGACGCCGACGTGTGGCAGGGCGAGGAAGTGCTCGCGCTCCGGGGCGGTGAGGGTGCGTGCCATGGCTGCCTCCTGGGCAAGCGGTCAGGGATCGCCGGTCGAGGGCGGGAGGGGGGTCAGGGCCGCGGCGGTGCGGGGTATTCGTCACGCGGCCGGAGCCGGCTCATCGTCGGGTCCTGCGGCCAGCCCTCGGGGGAGTCCTCCCACTCTTCCTGACGTCCATAAGGCGTGAGGTCGAGCAGGTTGAAGTCGAGTCGGAGCCGATCGACTCCGCGATCGCTGGTGTAGTAGGTGCGGAAGACCTCCGCGCCGTCGCGCAGCAGCACGCTCAGTCCGAAACCGTTGCCGAGCCCGAGGTCGTCGTAGAAGTCGTCGCCGGCTGAGTACCAGGGCACGGTCCAGCCCATTCGCCGCCGTACGACGTCGATCTCGTCCTGTGGCGCGCGGGACATCAGGATCAGCCGGGTGTGCCGGGCGTTGAGGTGAGACTGGTCGGCGATGTTGTCGGTGAAGGTGGCGCAGCCGGTGCACAGCCAGTCCTGCCCCGGGGCCTGCATGAAGTGATAGATCACCAACTGGCGGTGGCCCTCGAACAGGCCGGGCAGATCGACCGTCGATCGGTCCGGCGCGGTCAAGCGGTAGCCGTCGGCGAGGCGGACCATCGGGAGCCTGCGTCGTTCCGCGGCCAGCGCGTCCAATGCTCGGGTCTGCTTCTTCTCCTTGACCAGTAGCGCCTCGCGCGCGGCCTGCCATTCCTGTGCCGACACGACGGGAGGACGGTTCACGCGGGCTCCTTTGTGCATCTCTTAAGGGAACTTACAGTGCCCCAACGCTAGCAGAGGTCCGTCTCCTCAGGGAACCCTCTCGGTTATCATCGAGCTCATGCAGCGAACCCGGTTTGGTGACATGGCCTGCTCGATTGCGCGCACACTGGACGTGATCGGCGAGCCGTGGTCGCCGCTGATCCTGCGCAACGTCATGGTGGGCGTCGGCCGCTTCGACCACCTCCAGCAGAGCCTCGGCATCTCCCGGAAGGTGCTGACTGAGCGGCTCAGATGGCTCGTGGACAACGACGTGCTGGAACGGCGGCAGTATTCGGAGCGGCCGCCCCGGTACGAGTACGCGCTCACCGTCAAAGGGACCGAGTTGTGCGACCTGCTGATGGTGATGGTGCGGTGGGGTGACCGCTGGACGGCGGGCGGGGCCGGGCCGCCGGTGCTGTACCGGCATCATGCCTGCGGAGAGATCGGCCACGTCGAGCTGCATTGCTCCGTGTGCGACCGTCCCATGGACGTCACCGGCATCGACATCCTGCCTGGTCCGGGAGCTGTCATCACCACCTGACCTGCCCGCGCGATGGAGTCCCATGCGCGGGGGCCTTACGCCGAGCCGCCCTTGGCAATCATGAAATGCGGCCTACTGCGTCGTCACATGTCGGCCCGCGGCGCCGACAGGTCGGGCTGCCAGCGAGCGGCGGCTCTGCGACGGTACGCGCGGGCGAAACCGCGAATGAGGATGAACCGCGGGACCGCGGGAACGAGGTTGACAACGATCTGGTAGCCCTCGGGATCGATGTCGTCGATCAGCCAGTGTCCCTCCAGGCCCAGCTGGGCGAACGACTTCGGCTTGATGTTGTTGGCCTCGTCCCACGCCTGCCACTCGGCTTGGGTGATGCTCTTCGACACGACCGGCATGCCCTCCTCGACCTCACGGTCGAGATGGGGAACGAGCACTTCGTTCAGTTCGTCCAGCGCCGCGACGAGTTCGACGCGGGCCTCGTCCGTCGTCGTGTCCGCGTAGCGCCGCCCGGTGGCCGTCATCGTCTCCATGGCCGGGACGATCCTGTGATGTTCTGCTTCCAGCGAATCCAGGAGCGGGCCCGCGGCGGGGTTGCGGTCGCGCACCAACGGCCAGAGTCCCTTGTCCTCACCGGAGTGGTGGTGGTGCAGGAAGTCCATCATCCAGACCACGTGTTCGCCGAGCGCGCGACGCTGGCGTCCCAGCGGATGAGGCTCGCTCGTCAGCGCCGTCCGCGTACGGTCGAGGTCGCGGCGCAACGCACCGTGCACGATGCCCATGATCCGCGTATCCGCAGGGCCTGATTTCGCCCCCATGTCGCCCCCTGTCGTCGACTTTGACACGGGCAGCGTAGATCTCTGGCGTTTTCGCTGCGGTGTCGCCCAAGTGAATAGTTGCCCCGGCGCCGCCATCTCGCAGGAGTTCCAAACCTGGATGGCCGGCTACTTCGGCCTGGACGGCGACGGCGGGCCCGCGGGACACACCAAGATCGCCGTGAACCGCCGCCCGAATCCACGCGCACCCGTTCCGTGTGATCTACAAAATAATCCCTGAACGGATGGCTGTTTATGGCACCGGCTGCCCGCTACCTTCGCCGATATGGGGTTCGAGTTGGTAACGCTGTTCATCTTCACCGGTGGTAACGGAATAGCGCTGTTTTTGGTGGCCGGCGGGATCAGGCTCATGCGGCGATCCCAACGTCTCGACCAGGTCGGTCGATCCGCCACCGGTATTGTCGTGGATAACGTATCCGGGACTGGGTGGCGAGCCTTGGTGAGTGGAGGCACGGGCGCGTCGAGCATGTCCAGCAGATCGTATGGGAGCAGGTCGGACGATGAGATCAGGGTGAGACATCGCCCGGTGATCGAGTTCAGGACCGAGGACGGGCAGGTGGTCCGTGCGCGCGGCCCAGGCGAGAGTACGGAGCCGTTCGTCGTGGGGAGCAGCGTACCGATTCTCTATGACCCCGTTGCCCCGACGGTTGTGAAAATCACCAATGGCCAGGGCAGCGAATCAGAGGGCGGTCTCATGTTGGTCACCGGAATTCTCGGACTGGCCTTTGTCTGGTTCATCTCCTGGAATTTGATATCCCATCGGTTGTGAATATCGCGAGTGGCCAGGGCGCCGGACAAGGGGACACGTTCCCCCCGCCCGTTGACGGCGCGCCATCCCACTCACACGTCAGCGTGCGCGTGGACTTCTACGGCGCGGCCGGCAGGGATTCCGTGCCTTGGCGGTAGGTGTGAACCGGTGCCCGGAGGGGTGGCGGCACGCCTCGTTCGCCCGCCCGCGCCTGGGAGGGATGGCCCATGAGAAGCGGCAAGTACCGCGGCGTGAATCCTCGGGCGTCAGTGCGGTGGGCAGGGCCGAAAGGTACTGCGGATTCTGTGTCACAGCCTCCCGCGGACCGAGCAGAGGCGCCATGACGAGGATCGACCGCTACCGCTGATTTCCGTACTCGGCATCCCCGAAGGCCGCCTTGAGCGAGTCGGCCCAGGCCTCGATCGTCAGCACCTCGGCCTGGCGCGGGAAGACCTTCTCGGTCAGCACCCGGTGTACCTCCGGGTCCGGGTCGGCGCAGCCGTCCGCCAACACCGTCAGCCCGTAGTCCAGGTCAGCGGCCTGACGCAGGGTGGACAGCACCACGCCGCTGGTGGCGATCCCGGTCAGCACCAGATTCTGGATGTCCCCGGAGCGCAGTAGCAGCTCCAGGTCGCTCCCGGCGAAGGCGCTGACCCGCTTCTTGGTGACCAGCAGCTCGCCCGGGAGTGGCGAGACGTCCGGGTGGACGGCGGCGTTCGGGTCGTCCGGGGTGAAGTACCCGGCCGGGATGTGGCCGAAGGACCGGTTGCGCGGGTGCGCCTCCGGGCTGCCCTCGCGGAAGCCGACGACCACATGGAACACCGGGACGCCGGCGGTGCGGGCCGCGTCGAGCGCGGTGCGCAGCCGGGGCAGGTAGCCCTCGTCCCGCAGGCGGGCGACGATGCCGATCTGGACGTCCATGACCAGGAGGGCGGTGGCCGACGGGGCGGTTGCTGAGAGTGTCACTGTTCTCATCCGTTCGCGGAGGTGGGGGCAGGGGTGGATGCCGGTGCGGCGGGTTCCGCCGCGGCGCGCTGGTGCTTGCCGCGCAGGGCGGAGGCGAGCGCGGCGATCAGCGACATCACCGCGGCCGCGCCGAACACGGTGACCAGGCCGTGGTGAAAGGGCGTGGTGACCAGCCCGGGGAAGAACCGGTTGCCGGTGAGCGTGGCCGCCTGGCCTGGCGTCAGCGTGTTCAGCACGCCGCTGGGGCCCAGCAGGTGGCCGATCGGGTTGTTGCCGAGGAAGGTGGCGAACAGCGTGCTGACCGGCGGCAGCGCGGCCACCTGCCCGGCCGTGGCGGCCGGCACGCCTTGGGCCTGCAGGCCGCTGTTCAGCGCCTGCGGCAGCGAGCCTGACAGGCCGACGATCATCAGTGAGAAGAACAGGCCGATGGACAGCGCGCTACCGGAGTTCTGGAAGGTGGACCGCATGCCGGAGGCGACGCCGCGCTGCTCGGGCGGGACGCTGCCCATGATGGCGGAGGTGTTGGGCGCGGAGAACATTCCCTGCCCGAGCCCGCTGACGAACAGCAGCGCGGCGAAGACCGGGTAGGAGAAGTCGACCGGCATCAGCACCAGGCCGATGAAGGAGGCGGCGACCAGCAGCAGCCCGGTGGTGGAGAACAGTCGCGCGCCGAAGCGGTCGGAGAAGTAGCCGGAGGCCGGTCCGCCGAACAGGAAGCCCACCGTCAGCGGCAGCATGAAGATGCCGGCCCACAGCGGGGTGCGCTCGAAGTCGTAGCCGTGCAGCGGCAGCCAGATCCCCTGTAGCCAGATGATCAGCATGAACTGCATGCCGCCTCGGGCGATGGAGACCAGCAGTGAGGCGAAGTTCCCGGCGGCGAAGGCGCGGATGCGGAACAGGCTGAGCTGGAACATGGGCCGCAGCGTCGGATGCTTGGCGATCCGGATCTCCGCGAAGCAGAACAGGCCGAGCAGCGCCACGCCGCCGACCAGGCCGCTGACCACCCACGGGTTGGTCCAGCCGGTGGAGTGGCCGCCGTAGGGCTGGATGCCGTAGGTGATGGCGGCCAGCAACACGCCAGACCCGGCGGTGAAGGTCAGGTTGCCGATCCAGTCGATCCGCCCTGACCGGCGGGTGCCGACCTCCCGCAGGGAGCGGTACGACCAGATGGTGCCGATCACGCCGAACGGCACGCTCACCCAGAACACCGCGCGCCAGTCGACGGCCGCCAGCACGCCGCCGGCCAGCAGGCCGAGGAACATCCCGGCCAGAGCGGTGATCTGGTTGATGCCCAGCGCCATGCCACGCTGCCGGGCTGGGAAGGCGTCGGTGAGGATGGCGGCCGAGTTGGCGGTCAGCATGGATCCGCCGACGGCCTGTACCACCCGGAAGCCGATCAGCCACAGCGCCCCGCCTCCGCCCACGAGCGGGTCCAGCGAGAGCGCCAGCGAGGCGCAGGCGAAGATGACGAAGCCCAGGTTGTACATGCGGACTCGGCCGAACATGTCGCCCAGCCGTCCCAGCGTGACCATCAGCACGGCGGAGACCAGGGTGTAGCCGAGGATCATCCACAGCAGGTAGCCGATGTTGCCGGGAGCCAGCGGGTCCAGGCCGATGCCCCGGAAGATGGCCGGCAGCGAGATCATCACGATGGAGCCGTCGATGGTGGCGATCAGCACGCCCATGGTGGTGTTGGACAGGGCGATCCACTTGTAGCGATCGGAGGCGGTGGGCCGCGCCTCCTGCGGGGCTTGAGGGTGTGCAGGTGTCACAGGTGCTCGGCCAACCGCTCGATCAGCGGCAGAGCGTCCAGCAGTTGCTGCTGCTCGGCAGGGCTCAGGGCGTCGTTGACGGCGGCGGCGAGGCGCTGGAGGGACGCCGATCGGCGGTCGGTGACGATGCGCAGCCCGGCGTCGGTCAGCGAGATGAGCAGCCGGCGTCCGTCGGAAGCGTCCTGCCGCCGGGTCACCAGGCCGCCCTCCTCCAGCCCGGCCAAGGTGGTGGCCATGGCCTGCGGGCGCACCCGCTCCAGCTCGGCCAGCGCACCGGGAGAGGCCGAGCCGTCCCGTTCCAGCCGGGCCAGGACGGAGATCTCGGCGTTGGTGAGGTCGCCGATGGCATGTGCCTGCCGCACCCGGCGCGCGATCCGGCCGACCGCCAGGCGCAGCGCGGCGGCGACCTCGGTGGCGTCGACGGGTGGGCCGTCGGAGGGCAGAGGTGTGTGCTCCATGGATACTTACAATAGCTTAATCAACCAGATGTAACTAACTGCCCGCGCCGCCGCGGCCCCGGATCGACATCCGGCTGCCAGGCCGCGAACTCCACCGGGTCACGGGGGGTGACGGCGCCACGCCGCCGGTCAGCGTGATGTTCCGCATGAACACGGGAACCATCGGCGCCTTCTCGTACCGCAGCCCTATGGGGCTGTTGCGGGGGCCGGGCAGGACGTTCAAATGAGGAGTTCGCATTCAAATTCGGCCCCCGATTCCGGCGGTCGCGGAAAGCATCTACGAACAGAAAGGTCGAGACTGACGGACATCGTTCCCGGGTCGTCGGCGATGAATGATTTACGGGCTGATGACCGGTGGAAACTCCCGGTCGTGTTCGCGGCGGTTCCGTGTATCGGTACACCCGGGCGAATTCGAGATGACCTCCAGGTAGCCGTCGAATGCCGTCCGCGAAGCAGGAAGATGCGACCGGTTCCCCTATCGGCGAGGGATCATGTTTTCGGTTACGTCATTATCGGCTTTTTGACCGATCGGGCACTGTGGCGCCCGCGGTCGGTATAGTAGTTTGCCCAAATGCGTAAATCACGTAAAATGCACTGGTCATCCGTCCTAAAACGCAAGGTCGTCTGGTTGGCCGTCGCCGGAGTCGTCGCCGCCGGGTTGCCGGCGGGAGCCGGATCGTCATTCGCGTACGCGTCGGATTCGCACAGGCCCGATAATGCCGTCATTGTCTGGGACCGCAACGCTCAGACAGCGATCTGGGACATCGCCCGTCAGCAGCCGCAGGTCCAGGCACGCAGTTTCGCGATGGTCCACGGAGCCGTTTACGACGCGGTGAACGCGATCGCCGGCACCCCGTACCAGCCGTACCTGACCGCACCGGCCGCAAAGGGAAACGAGTCGACGGACGCGGCCGTCGCGACCGCGGCCTTCCGCGTGCTGAGCGCGCTGTTCCCGGCTCAGCAGGAGAGGTTGAAGACGCAGTACGACGAGTCGCTGGCCGCGATTCCTTACGGCGCCGCGAAGCAGCGCGGGATCACCGTGGGCGATCAGGCGGCCGCCGCGATGATCGCCGCGCGGCAGAACGACGGGGCGTTCGGAAGCCAGACCTGGCCCGTCGGCACCCAGCCTGGTCAGTGGCGGCCGACGCCGCCCACACTCGCCAACGACGGTGCGTGGGTCGGATACCTCAAGCCGTTCTTCATCCCCAGTGCGTCCATGTTCCGTACGTCCGGCCCGCCGGCGCTCACCAGTCGCCAGTACGCCCGGGACTTCAACGAGGTCAAGACGATCGGCTCGGTGACCAGTACGGTCAGGACGGCCGACCAGACGCAAGCCGCGATCTGGTGGCATGACCGGCATCTGGGCGAATGGGAGATCAAGCGGCAGCTCGCGACGACACAGCGACTGAACACGCTCCAGACGTCGCGGATGTTCGCGATGGTCGATCTGGCTGAAGCCGACGCCACGACCGCCTGCTACAACGAGAAGGCGGCGTGGACCTTCTGGCGTCCGGTCACCGCCATCCAGCTGGCCGACACCGACGGCAACCCGAAGACGGAGGCCGACCCCACCTGGATGCCGTTACTCGTCACGCCGCCGCACCCCGATTTCACGTCCGGACATACCTGTTTCACCGCGGCGAGCATGTCGGCGTTGGCGTACTTCTTCGGCCGGGACGACATCTCCTTCAGCGGGTACAGCGCGGACTCGGGTACCACCAGGTACTTCCGCGGCTTCTCGCAGGCGATCGCCGAGGTGATCAACGCCCGCATATGGGGAGGCATCCACACCCGCACGGCCGACGTGCAGGGCGCGAAGATCGGCGCACAGGTCACCGCATACATGGTCGGGCACTACTTCAGACCTAAGAGGTAATCACCCAGGCAGCGCCCATCACCGGCCGGGCGTCGAAACCGGGCGCCCGGCCGGGTGTCGTCCTTCCCGGGCGACCGGTGACCGCTCATGCCGGCCTCGATGAGAATTCGCGTAGGTGGACAGTCCTTTCTCCGGCCGACCCCCGGGCTGCTGCGTCTTCCGGCTCGTATGGTCGACTGGGTAGAGGGAT
>NZ_BOOQ01000054.1 GCF_016863315.1 Planotetraspora silvatica | reverse complement strand
TCCGCTTCCGCGTTAGTGTCACCAGACTTCGGCGTCCTACCACTCTGATCGCGTTGCACGCGCGGGCGTCGAGGAACGAGCCCGATAACGAGCCGCTCTCGTTTTGCGGCCCATACGAGCTCTGGCCCGACCCATCCAAGCCAGCCAACGCCCCCGATCGGTGGCTTTGATCCCCCACGATCATCACCTGAGATCGCCGCCACAACGCACCGTCATGAACCCCGGGACCAAATCGGTTCTGTGCGGTGTTGTCTCCGGTGGCGCCGCAGCCAGCGGTGCCGAAGGAGGAGAAATCGTGTCGCACGACTACAGCAAGACCCCGCAGGCGCTGAGCCGCCTCACCGACAGCCAGTTCCGCGTCACTCAGGAGGACGGGACGGAGCCGGCGTTCCGCAACGAGTACTGGAACAACCACGATGCCGGCATCTACGTGGACGTGGTCTCCGGCCAGCCCCTGTTCTCGTCGACCGACAAGTACGACAGCGGCACCGGATGGCCCAGCTTCACCAGGCCGATTGTGGCCGGCGCCGTACGCACTGAGATCGACCGGAAGCTCCGGATGACCCGCACGGAGGTGCGGTCCACCGGGGCCGACAGTCACCTCGGGCACGTGTTCGGCGATGGCCCCGCCGATGCTGGCGGCCAGCGGTACTGCATGAACTCGGCCGCGCTGCGCTTCATCCCGGTCTCCGAGCTCGAGGCGCAGGGTTACGCCGCGTACCGCTCCCTGTTCGAGACGACCGACACCACCAGCACAGAGGAGCACACATCATGACCAGCGGGATCCACGACACCGGACAGCTCACCCGCACCCCCGGCACCGAAACTGCCGTCCTGGCCGGCGGGTGCTTCTGGGGCATGGAGGACCTCATCCGCCGACAGCCCGGCGTGCTGGACACGCGGGTCGGATACACCGGTGGCGAGAACGATCACGCCACGTACCGCAACCACCCCGGCCACGCCGAGGCCGTCGAGGTCGTCTTCGACCCGACGCAGACGACCTACCGTGACATCCTGGCGTTCTTCTTCCAGATCCACGACCCGTCGACGTTGAACCGTCAGGGCAACGACCGCGGCACGAGCTACCGCTCGGCGATCTTCCCCTTGACGCCCGAGCAGCAGCAAGTCGCACGGGACACGATCGCGGACGTCGATGCGTCGGGGCTGTGGCCGGGCAAGGCAGTGACGACGATCGAGCCGGCCGGACCGTTCTGGGAGGCCGAGCCCGAGCACCAGGACTACCTCATCACGTACCCGAACGGCTACACGTGCCACTTCCCGCGCCCAGACTGGGTGCTGCCCAGGCGCGCTGCGACCTCTAGCTGACCGCGCTACACCGAGGGCGCGTTCACCGCTGAAGCGATGAGCGCGCCCGCACCCCGTTCCGCCGCCAATGCCAGGCGGCGTCCGCCCCCAACGGCGATCACCGAGGAACTACCTCCGACGCACAGCAACAATGGCTCACAGATAGTGCCCCTCGAAGCGAGCACCGCGTTCTGTCTCCGTGAAGGTCAGCCCTGTGATCGCGCCCTCCGTCACAACCCAGCGCACCACGTAGGTTGCCTGGTAGTCCGGTGGCCAGAAAGACACGAACTTCCCGTCGCCAAGCACCCACGAATCGCCCTGACTCGGTCGGCCACGATCCGTGTAGGTAGTGTGTCCGTCCGAGGTGAAGACCTGGGTTGCACCGTCGCCGAACACAAGCGTCCCGGCAGTCAGTGCAGCGGACGTGTGATCAGCGTCAACGACCTCGTCGTTGCCGACCCGTAGTTCTTGAAGTGTCTCAGGCATAGATGCGCTCCTTTCACGAGCCCTACGCTGAGCAGCGTGGGGGCGGTTGGTGGATTGCACTGCACGAGGTCAAGACCGGCACCTCTCAGCGATGCTGAGCTACCCGACCTCATCAACGAGAAGCTCCGCCGCAGGGTCAGCCTCAAGCCGCTCGTCGGGGATCGGCCGACCGCTGTGCAACGAAACTCCGTAGGTACCGGCCCGCAGGCGCTCGCCGGCCCGATCGAGTGCAGCCAACCGTGCGCTGAGTTGCTCGGCTACAGCATCGTCAAGAAGCTCTTGGGCGAGCGGGCTCGCTGAATCGGAGACCGAGGTCCTCGCATCAGCGGCCGCCTCCAGGTCAGCCGCCCGCTCAGCGGCTGAGTACGTGAGAAGTTCCTTGATGCGTTCACGTTCACCCTCGATCAACTCATGTGCGCGGGCTGGGTCCATCTGAAACTCCCTGGTGGTGACGATTGGTGATCAGCGTCGGCGGCGAGACCTCAGCTGGCCGATCTTGCGGGGGCGTTCGACACCACGTGTGCGGTACCGCGCTCATCGGCCTCGCCCTCACCTCCGACGTAGTGCTCGACCGCTCTGCGCCTTGCTGTCGACTGGCCCAGATCATGTGTGCCCCTGGCACTCTTTCGATTAGTGCCCGGGAGGCCACATCTCTTTCGTCTGCTGTCACTGGCTCGCTGTGACGGCGAGTACTCGACGAGATCCGCGCCCGCGAGGGCACGATCACCGCAATCTGCCCCTTTGTAGTCGACTACCTCTCGCAAACGACCACCTACGCCGATCTGATCGAGCCCGACACCCCGGCTACTCCGATCATGCGTCCGCCGAGTCGGCGCACGAAGGCCCGTAGCTGAGACCACGCAGCCATCAGGAGATCCCTCAGAAGAGCCCAATCGCGGCCTCACGACATGGTCGCGCGACTGGAGTTCCTCCGCAGCTTCCTGGGAGGTCACCGCGGCGACCTCACGGACGAACGCGGATGACCGTCTTTCCCTGGATCCGCCCGGTCGGGTTGAAGGCGGCGACGGCATCATCGAGGGTCGCGACTTGGCCGATGTTCGTCCGCAGCCGTCCGTCACGCACCCGCTTGGCGATCTCCCCCAATTGGTCACGATCGGACACGACAACGAAGTCGACCGCCAGGCCGTCGGCCGGCCGCGCCTCGGGCGGGCCGGCGACGGTCACCAGCGTTCCTCCGGCTCGAACAAGACCCGCGGACCGCCTTCCGATGTCGCCGCCGAAGACATCGAAAACCAGATCGACTCCGCCGACGCCTTCCAGGGCGCCGTTCTCGAGGTCGACGAACTCCTGCGTCCCGAAGTCGAACGCCGTCTGACGGTGAGCGGCGCGTCCGGTACCGATGACGTAGGCGCCGGCCTCACGTGCGAGCTGCGTCGCCATCGAACCGACTGCGCCGGCCGCACCGTGCACGAGGACACTCTGCCCGGCCCGGAGGCGGCCGTGCTCGAACAAGCCCTGCCACGCGGTCAGGCCTGTCATCGCGACACCCGCGCCCACTGTGAAGTCAACGTCGCCCGGCAGCGGCGCGAGGTTGCGTGCCTCGACGACGACATACTCCGCGAGCGTGCCATCGCGAGTCCAGTCCGTGAGGCCGAACACCCGCTGTCCCACAGACAGCCCCGTTGCTCCGTAGCTGAGGGCGGTGACCACCCCGGCCAGCTCGTGTCCGGGGATCGAAGGCGTCCGGTCACGGCCAAGGCGATCGATCCAGGTCGAGGGCCACTCCAGCTCGTTCCCGGTAAATCCCGACGCATGAACCTCCACGACGACATCGCCGTAGTTCGCGCCCTCAAGGCTGGCGAGCCTCGGCGCATCCGGATCGGGCCGCTCCACCAGCTTCATCCCCGCCGTCCCCGCGGCCCGGTCCGTCACCACAATCGCCCTCATCCGGCACCTACCTGTATCCCCTCGCCTGCATGACATTTCCGGTTCACCGGTGTTGGTGGCTCCAGATCTTGACGTCTTACCACGCAGGTCGAGGCCGGCACGCGGGCCTCGACGGGGGCGGGAGTGCGGTTGGCCACCCGATGCGGGCGTGAGGAACGCTCGCGCAGACCCAGCCAGCCCTGCTCGTCATAACGGCGCACCCACCGGTGCGCGCATTGGCGGGAGATGCCCGGTTCCTTGGCGACATGCGCGACCGGCCGGCTCTCGACGCGGACGCGCCGCACCAGCAGGATCCGCCCGTGCATGCTCAGACGAGCGTTAGCGTGGGCCATGAAGACCTCCGGTTCGGTGAAGACGGCATCTCCACCAAATCCGAAGGTCTTCTTATTGACCAACCATCAACTGCGGCGTGTCATCAACCCGCCGGCCAAGTACATCTAGGAGCCGCTGATGTAGTCGGCGAGTTGCCGCTCGAGCTCGGCCTTTGGGTGGGCGCCGACGATTGTCTTCGCGAGGCTGCCATTGTGGAATACGGCGATGGTCGGGATGGCCATGACCTTGTAGCGTTCCGCGGTCTTGGGGTTCTCGTCGACGTTGAGCTTGGCGACGGTGAGTTTGTCCGCATGCTCCGCAGCGATCTCATCGAGAATCGGCGAGACCATCCGGCACGGACCGCACCACACAGCCCAGAAGTCGACGACGACAGGGGAATCTGCCGCCAGCACCAACGTCTTGAATGAGTCGTCGGTCACCGTGATCGCCTGAGTTTCCATCTTGGTCTCGCCTCCGTTTTGGCCTTGGAAATCTGCGGTGCGCAGAACCTCTACCCGGCCGGGTCTCGCAGAGACGACACCTGCCGTTCGAGCGTGGAGCCGGGATCCGCGTCACACGCCTAGTTGGTACTGCGGGCTTGGACGGTCTTTCGACCTGCGGCGGTTTCCTTCGCAGCCACCGATGACCGTCACGATCTAGAAGAACGCGGCCTTCGCAGGCGGCGCGAGGATCTCCTGGGCGTGATCTTGGAGGTTCGTCCGTCGCATCTGTTGTTGGATGGTCGGCTTGATTGGTCAGCTCTCGATCCGAACCTGGCGCCCATCGAAAGCGACATAGCCGCTGAAGTCGCGGCCGACACGGGCCGCCGCCGACTCCTTGATGTCCGGATAGGACCAAGCCCCGTCCCTGAGCACGGTTCCGCCGACCACGACGTCGTGATATTGCGCCCTCCCCTTCCAGGGACAGGTGTAGGGCGTTGGGCTGTCGAGGAGCACGCCGGCCACAACTGAGTCCGGCGGGAAGTAGGCATTCCCCTCGATCCTGACTACCGCCTCGTTCGCGGTCTCGGCCACGACGGTCTCCCCAACCACTGCCTTCATTCCGTTTCCCCTGATCGATCCTTTGGCTGGCCACATTCGCCCTCGTGACTGGCCGCGTGGGCACCAGGAAGCACCCACCCCACGCCCCTCGATGGCCTCTCCAAGTCGAGACCACCGGCGGAGGCGACGGGCCGTAGCCGGGCGATCGAGTTGGTGCAGTCAGATAGACGTTGGTATCGGGAAGGGCTCTCCTTCTTACCCGTGTCTTGAGAACGCGCAGCCGGACGGATGAGGAGTGACCTCCTCGCGTTGGCCATCCGACGGTCGCGGTTAGGCGGGACCTGGGGTTGGCAGAAACAACCACGAACTGGAGCCCGAGATGTCGAGCCACGTGCCCCGTGGTGTCCGGGCCACACGGGCGACCATCGCCTCACACTCGCGACAGCGCAGCACAGTTCCCGGTCCGCCCAGGTAGGCCTGCAGCTGTCCGAATGCTTGTGTGGCGCCGCAGCTACCGCAGCGGACAGTGACGGTGGTCGGGTCGTTTGCGAGGATCCCGGCAAACTCGCCGGCAGCGGCGTTGCCGTCCAAGACCGCGCCTGACTCGGTGCCGCCGTCGGGCGCGGCCGGGGTCGAGAGATCCGAGGTCATCGATCAACTCCTGTTGGTCCAAATCGTTCCGTGCGTATGCGATCGTCGGGGTATCCCGCCTTGCGGAGCAGGCCTGTGGCGTGGTCAACGAAGCCAGAGGAGCCGCACACGTAGACCCTGGCCGCCAAAGGCTCCGGCCACGCGGACGGAGGTTGGATGTCCTCGACCGCGAGGTGTGAGGCGGGACGGGGGTGCCCGTCGGGGACCTTGCGCGTGTAGATGAGGCGCACTTCGGCGGACCCTGGCGCGGACAGATCGGCCGACATCTCTTCCAGTTCTGGCCCGTACATGAGGTCGCGAGGGCCGCGAAGCGAATACACGAGCATCGTCGGCGTCGAGTCCCCCGCTCGCTTCCGGGCTCGCAGCATGGTGACCAGCGGCACCACCCCTGATCCGCCGGCGATCAGGAGTACCGGGCCGTCCCCGATGGATGGGTCCCCCGGCTCCCAGACGAACCATCCACCGATGGGCCCGCGCAGGTCGAGCTCGTCACCGATCTCCATGATCTCCGCCAGGTACGGCGAGACCTCGCCGTGGGGTAGGAGGTCGACGGTGACCGCGACGCAGTCGGGCGTGGCAGGCTCAGCCAACGAGTAACTCCGTTGGGCCGAGTAGCCGTCCGCGGCTGTGAGACGTACGTCTACGTGCTGACCGGGCAGATGTCCGGTCCAGCCGGGAACGCATAGAGCAAGTGTCCGGGAATGCCAGGACTGCGAGTGCAGACCGATGAGCGTTGCCTTGCGCCAGTGATTCCCTACTGACGGAGTGACTTCTACGGAGCCGTCGGCCGGGCCCTCGGTCGTGTTCGTGTCAGTCACCGGCGTGCCGCTCCTCGCGCCACGGGTCCCCGTAGTTGTGATAGCCGAAGCTTTCCCAGAAGCCCGGCTCGTCGAAGCGCTGCATCGTGATGCCGTTCACCCACTTCGCGGACTTCCAGAAGTAGAGATGCGGCACCAGTAGCCTGGCCGGACCACCGTGCTCGACGTGAAGCGGCTCTCCCTCGTACTCGTACACGATCCAGGCCTTGCCCCCAACCAGGTCCTCCAAGGGGAGATTCGTGGTGTAGCCCCCGTACGAATGCACCATCGCGTATTCGTCGTAGGTCTCGATGTCCTCGAAGAAGGTGTCGAGCGCGACGCCCCGCCACTGGGTCCCGAGTTTCGTCCACCGGGTCACGCAGTGGATATCGACGTTGATCTCCTCGGAGGGCAAGGCCATCATCTCGCCCCAACCCCACCGCCTCGGCTTGCCGCTCTCAGGCGTGATTGTGAAGCTCCATTCCTCCGTCGAGATCAGCTGCGTTGGCCCAGCCGTCAACACAGGGAATCCGTGGGTCAGATGCTGGCCGGGCGGCAGATCGACGGCACGCGGGTCGTGATGGCCGAAGAAGCCACGCGAGATTGTCACCCTGTGCTCTCTTCCAGACCCAACGGTCTCTAGTGGTGCGCGTCTCACGGTCGGGTCGATGGCGGCAGCAACCTTTCAGTGGACCATTTCGTCCAACGTAGGGTTCCGCCGTTACCGGTGTCAACGCGCAGCAGTCCGTCGCGCACACCGCTCTCTCTGGGAGCTACTGAACATCATCCTGCGCGGCGCGGTAGGCCTTGTAGTTGATCAGCCGACCTTATTACTCACCAGGACACTGCGTTCGCAGGTGTGTGACTGCAGTCGCAGTCTCTCGCCCCGATCAACCATGAGAGGGGCCGTTACGAGCGTGTTGGATTGCGAAAATTGGACTATATAGACCAGACTCCGACGAGGTGGCCGAGAGCAACGGGCCGTCGATCAACGCCCTGGCCGGCCCTGTCGTGGTGCGACCAGGCGAACCGAGAAGGTGACCTCCATGGCTGATGGCAGATGTTCCGACGTGGTGCGATTCGGCGGCGATCTCGGACTGGCACCTGAACACCTTCAGGATTCGTTGTCCGCCCATCTGGCTGACTGCCCGGCCTGCGTGTCGTATGTCTCACAGATCGCTACGACCCGCGAGCTCCTTGGACGGCACTCTGGTCCCGGCGGCGTCCAGAACGACCTGGCCAACGACGCGATGCCCGTGGCAGGAGCGTCCCCGGCGACGGGCGCCGAGGCCTTGCGAAGTGCTCTCCTCACGCGTGCCGAACTGCTTGACCCCGCAAACGCCGAGGACCTCACCCAGCGATCG
Organism: Planotetraspora silvatica; assembly: GCF_016863315.1. Lineage (GTDB taxonomy): Bacteria > Actinomycetota > Actinomycetes > Streptosporangiales > Streptosporangiaceae > Planotetraspora > Planotetraspora silvatica. Next base: position 87,016 of record NZ_BOOQ01000054.1, on the reverse strand, counting down.
CTAGAAGTGGGCCTTGCTCTGCAACGCAGAGATTCCCGCCCACGAGGGATCGTCGAGCTGACCAAAATCATGCACACACTCAGTGATGCCCAAATGCGGCTGGACGGCCGTACAACGCCCGCCGTCGACGTCACCGCGGCTGCCCGAGCCCGAGCGGACTCGCTCCAAGACCTCAACAGCGATGCCGATGAGCCCGAACTCTTCTACCCAGATCTCTACCCAGACGAAGACAGGATCGACGGGTGGGTCGATAGCCCGAACCAGTGGCGCGGCGGCGCACAGATCCTGGGCCCGGAGGAAGTCGACGAGACCGGAGAGATATATGACCTGCTCGACAAGGCACTCGGCGAACTGCCCGAGCCACTCGGAGAGCTTCTCGCGCTCGTCGATCTACAGGGCTACGCTCTGGCCGGCGCAGCGCAGGCACTCGGACTCGACGAGCTCTCGGCAACAGCCGCCTTGGCACGCGCCCGGAACCACGTCCGTGGCCGTCTCGACGAGTACCTGCACGGTGCCGAGTCGACGGCGCAGGGTGCGCCCCGGTGAGCCAAGAGAGCCCATCTGGCGGCGACGCCGGGGGCGGCGCCCTCCCGTCAAGAGCGCAGCCACACGCACCGGGCCTTGCTCTCCAGATGCAGATCGTCTGAGCGAGCAGAGCACCATCCGACCCGAGGAGGAACATGTCGGGAACAGCATCCGACCTTGAGCGTATTCGCTCCGAGATCACCGCGGACCCCGACAATGCCTGGGCTGCAGCGGCGAACTACCAGCCGATATACGTTGCCGACGCCGCGGCACGCATAGCGATTGTGGGACAGGCGCCTGGACGCAAGGCACAGGAGTCGGGCATCCCGTGGAACGACGCAAGTGGAGCCCGTCTCATCGACTGGCTCGGAGTCGACGAGACAACGTTCCGCGACGCATCACGCTTCGCTCTCCTGCCGATGGATTTCTACTACCCCGGCAAGGGGTCACACGGTGACCTTCCTCCCCGCCGGGGCTTCGCAGCCCGATGGCATCCGCGGATCCTCCAGGCGATGCCCCACATTCAGCTGACATTGCTCATCGGCAGCTATGCGCAACGGCACTACCTAGGCACTCGCGAGTCGCTCACGGCGACAGTTCGACGGTTCCCGGACTATCTCCCGGCAGTCCTGCCGTTGGTGCATCCGTCCCCGCTCAACTTTCGATGGCTGGCGAAGAACCCCTGGTATGAGGCAGAGGTCCTCCCCCAGCTACGTCAGTGCGTGCGAGCGGCCCTGGCGTAACGGGCGACCCATGACGGCGAGTCCAACGGGGCCGTCTCAGACCTGTGCGGTCGAGGAGCGCCGAGTGCTCGGCGGTCTTCAGTTAGCCCTGTGCGTGACCGCGCTCGATGGCCTGGCGCAGCAGGCAGGTCGAGGTGCCGTAGGCGAGGCACTGGGTGATCGCCGTGGCCGGGGTGACGGTTGGGATCTCCTGCACCATCCGATCTGGGCTGGTTCGAGGTCTTCGTGGTGGATGACATAGTCGTCGCCGCCAGTACGTCGGAACCGTCGCTGCCTGCCGACGGTGACCTGGATGCGGTTGGGGTTGACGTCGCTGATGCCGTAGGCGTCCATTGCGGTCTCGTGAGACAGGGTCGCCTCGGGCACCCGACTCCAGAGCACCGCGAGCATGAGGTGGAGGATCACCCGCTGGTCGACTGACTGTCCGACAGGCTGGACGTGGGCCGTCATAACGCGGCCGTCGAGAAGAGCGGGTCGATCTCATCGCGCCGCGAAGACATCGGGATTCCCTTGACCCGGACGACCTGTCGCTGATCGTTTCTAGCGGTCCGCCCTCGCGTGAGCCTTGACCCAGCCCAGCGCCATGTCGAGGGCGAGCGCGAAGGGCTGTTCGTCCTGCCTGGTCTCGGCGAGCAGATATCCGCCCTGCAGCGCTGCGACCACCTCGAGGGCGAGGCCCTCTGCGGCGACCTCGGAGCCCTGTTCACCGCTCTCCTGCAGCAAGTTCGGCGGCCATTTCGCGTTGAACCTTGGAGGTTCCTTTGTTAGTTGCCCGAATCCCAGGCCTAATGGCCGTGTTCGCCAGGGTGGCGTGATCGCGGTCGTCATCATCGTGATCTACGTCCTCGTCCAGGCCGGTGCCGACTTCCAGCTAACCCTGGGGGCCGCGAAGAGCACCGCAGGCGATCCGCTCACTGGACCAGTCACCCGGCATCGCGTAACGCAGCCTGCCCAGCGCCCGTTCCGACGGGCTGTCAGGATCGGCTTGGAACACGACAAGTCTCTGGCCGGGAGCGCACTCGAGGCTTAACCCCTGGTAGCGCAGGGTCAGGTCTCCCACCGTGGGATGGTGGACACGTATGGAATCATCACCATCCGTATGGACGTCGCAATGGGCCCACATTCGTCGAAAGTCCTCACTTACACCCGATAGTTCGTCCACCAGATCGAGCAATTCTGGGCAATTCACTCCTGACGCGGCGCGCAGATGGGCCACCCTGAGTCTGGCTTGTGCTTCCCAGTCGACCCATAACTCACGCACTGCAGGGTCGAGGAAGGCAAGGCGCATGATGTTGTCGGTGTGCTCCAAACCCTCGTGGAGGGCGGCGTACAACGAGTTCTGAGCGAGAACATCCATGAGGTGATTCATCACCAACGCCGGCTTATCGCCCCAGCTGTTCAGGAGCCGCAACACGTTCGGATGAACCCGCTCTGTCGGCTCAGGACATCCACGCCCACCTGTTCCCATGTGCGCGAGATGGTGAAGATGCTCAGTAGCCTCGGGATCCAATTGAAAGACCTTGGCCAGCGCGTCAAGCACCTGACTCGACGGCCGAAGCTCCCGGCCCTGTTCGAGCCTGACGTAGTAGTCGACGCTCACGGCCGCCATGATCGCAACCTCATGTCGGCGCAACCCTGGTGTTCGGCGCCGGTCGTCGACCTGCATCAACCCCACCTGGTCAGGAGTCGTGAGTTGGCGCCGAGCGCGAAGAAACTCACCTAAGTGACTGCCCATACCCCGAAGGGTAAGAAATAGGGCGTCAAAGCAATGCAAACTGCGTGAGCGATATCAGGCCGGCTCCCGCGACTTTCGGGCTTCCCGCAGGCCCCCATCGCGTCTTGGATTCCTATCCTGCTCGCATGGCACAGCGGATTCCTGCGCTTTATCGGCTCGGGCACGCCCGGGCCGTGTCCGTGATCAGACCTGAATCCTGCGACGTCAGCCCCTTCCTGAACCATCGCGACCGGCCCTACGTCTCTGGGGCATGAGACTGAGAACCACCCTGCTGGTGGCCCTGTTGTCACTGGCCACGGCCTGTGGCCGCGGCGAGGCGACCGCGACGACGGCTGAACCGGAGCAGAACGCCGCGGCCACGCCGGTCGCGGTCCTCCGGGCCGAAGGCGGGTTCGTCACCGCCAGCATGAACGTGCTACGCGCCCCGCGGGTCGTCGTGTACAGCGACGGCTTGGTGATCGCCGACGCGGCGTACCAGATGACCATCACCGAGACCGAGGTCACGCAGACCGTCGACGCGATGAAGAAGTTTCTGACCGGCCAGCCGCCCACCGCTTCGCCGAAGCCGGGCGCGCCGATGGTAACCGACATCCCGGCGACCGTGCTAAGCGTGGCCGGTGACGACGGCAAGATGATCGAGGTCCGCGCCGAGGCACTCGAACAGGTCGCCGACTTCTACCCCCAGGAACTCGTAGCCGCCAAGAAGCTGCTCGACGATCTGGCGGTCAAGGCGACCAAGGAGAACGAGAAGTACACCGCAGACCGAGTCCGCCTGGCCGTCGAGTCGGTGCCGACCGCCGAGGGCAAGACGACGCCCTGGCCGGCGGGCGTGCCGGAGCCCTCGGGGCAGGTCGACCCCGTATGGCAGAAGGACCTATCGGGCGCGGAGGTCTCGGCGCTGGTCAAGGCCGCGCCGCCGATCCCGGACGGCGGGCTCCCGATCTTCAAGACGCAGTCGGGCGTGTTCGTACTGTCGTGGCGGTACCTGCTGCCGAGTGAATAGGTTCGGAGGCATATCGCGATCTCCGCTGATCACCCACGTGTTCTGGGGCGAATGAACGTCGATGGCCTATGCGAGGGTGCATGGTCTTGTTACGTGGAGCGAACGTGGCCGCCGCCGTTCGGCGGTGGTCGGCGTGATGGAAAGAGCGCCAGCTGTCGCTGACAGCCGTACGGGCCACATCGCGGGCAGCAGCAGGATGTCGTCGACTGGGCAAGGCACGAGCTTGCCCGGGCCGCTCGGCGAGTTTGGCCTCGACGACGATCGGCTCGCTGCAGCGCGGGCACGGTCGCCACGGCAGGGTCGGGAACTCCTCCTCGAGCCATCAGAACCACGCGCGCTACGGCTGGACGGCCCGCTCGATCGTCTGGGTGACCGACCCGCCGGCCCTGTCGGACGCCGTGACATGGTCTGTTCCAGCCTGACGTGGGCCACCGCGGGCGGATCTTCCGCCCTGGCCGACTGGCCGAAAACGCCGAACGGATCACTGCAGTCGCAACCGGAGGCATGGGCGAAACCACGGAGTACGTCGCATCGCGCATGCTCATGGTTCTCGAACTGGGCCGGTGACAGCTAAGCGATATAGCGACTTGGATACGTCCTACATCGACGGCCAGGATCGGCTCGCCTTGGTGATCGAGGCGCCTGGCGTGATCGCGCGCGCTTAGATCTCCGTTCTCGCCTGCTCGATCTGCCGCACGATGGCATGGGCGCCGTGCGAGTGTGCGATGGAGTGCGCCTCGTCGAGTGTCGCGAGCGCGTCCGCCCGCCGGTCCTGAGCGGCGGCGATGTAGGCCAGCCCGACCATGTTGGCGGCCACACCCGGCAGGGCCCCGACCTCCCGACCTCCCGCCTGATCGAGCAGTCGCCGAAGTGGCCATATTGGACGATACCGTCCACTCAAGCTACGGTTGTCCGAGTTTGTCAAGTCTGGATGTCAAGCACTCGGAGCTGCTGAAATGCGCGGCAAGGGGGCCTTACGTTCGGGGAGCAGATGCTGAATTGGTATCGACTATCACTACGGGTTCGTAGGACAGCGGTGACCGGCGCCCTCGCGGCACTGGTGTGTGTCGGGGTCAGCGTGCTCTTCCTCCTGTTCGCGGGCACCAAGGCGGCCGACAGCGCCCTGGAGCGGAGCATCGGGACCTGGAACCGTATGGTGCCCCTCATCACGCAGGGCCCCCTCCCGCCTGTATTGCGGAGTGGCAGGGTCGAAGCGATCCAGGTCCTGAACGCACAAGGCCGGGTGGTGGCGGCGACCCCACAACTCGTGGGCAAGCCGCCGATGGCCACCTTCCGGTCGACCAGCAGCATCGTGCGTACCACACGGGTGCTGTGCCCTCCGGCCGGGTTGAAGGGCTGCATGAGGGTCTTCGCGTGGAAGGTCTACCAGCCGGACGGGGTCTGGCTGCTCTATGCGGCGGTCCCGGTCGTCCCCTGGTACGGGGACAGCACAGCGGTGTTCCTGGCCATCAGCGTGTCCCTGCTGGTGACCACGATGATGACCGCCTGGATATTCCGTGATCTGACTAAGGTCATGGCTCCGGTGAACGCCATCCGGGCGGAACTGGCGGAGATCACCGCCACCGGCCTCGATCGTCGGGTCCCCGTACCCAGGAAGTACAAAGAGTTCAAGTCACTGGCTGAAACGGTGAACGACACCCTGGACCGCCTTGAGGGCGCCTACCAGCAGCTACGGCGCTTCACCTCGGACGCCTCCCACGACCTGCGCAGCCCGATCACCGCCATCAGGGCTCAGCTCGAGGAGGCGCTCATGTTCCCGCAGGACACCCGGTGGCCGAAGATGACCGCGGGGGTGCTCGCCGGGGTGGACCGGCTCCAGGCGATCGTGACCGACCTCCTGACCCTCGCCCGACTGGACGCGCGCGCGCCCCTCAACCGCCATCCGACCGATCTGGGCCAGCTGGTCGACGATGAGCTCGACCGCCGGACCTACCGGACGGCGATCGTCAAGGATCTACGGCAGAACGTCTTCATCGACTGTGACCGGCTGCGGATCACCCGGGTGCTGGTCAACCTGCTCGACAACGCCGAACGTCACGCCACCTCAGAGATCACCGTCAGCGTGAGAGCCGACGGACAAACGGCGACCCTGGAGGTCCTCGACGACGGTGCCGGAATCGCCGCCGAACACCGGGAGATAATCTTCGACCGCTTCACCCGGCTGGACGCCTCACGCGACCGGGACGCGGGAGGGACGGGGTTGGGGCTGGCGATCGCACGGGAGATCGCCGAAGCACACGAGGGCACCTTGACCATCCAGGACAGCGAAGGAGGAGCACGCTTCGTCCTGCGCCTCCCCACATGCGATCACTCTCCAGCCGCTGACCCACATGGCTCTTCTGAGACACGATCCCCGAGCGCAGGCGAAGGCGGCGGGGAGCCTCGGCCGGGACCACCTGCACGTCGGAGCTGGACGATTCCGCACTTGCGCGGGGGCGCCTGAGTCGGCGGAGGGGTGGCTCGCCACCTTCCGCACTGGCACGCCTATGACACCGGGTGAAACTGCCGGCGGTTTTACAGCGGGTGACCTTTCCTGGTTCTTCCTTGCCCCTGACCTCTGGCGCAGCCCTTCCGCGGGGCTTCCGACGTCAAGATCATTACACGCATATTCGCGACGAGGTAATCAAGCTCATCTGGCTTATGCGGTCCGCCGACTCCCATCGTCGGCGCACCGCCTAGCACTCGAGTGAAACTTCGCGATCTTCGCCGTTCAGGTGGCATGGGAGCGGCCACCACGTGATCATTCGGAGTTTGTGAAGGCATCTGAAGATCGCGTGATGGCCGTGGCCGACAGGGTAGACCCTGACCGCTGGATCGGCACCCTCAACGACCTGCTGAGGCGGATCGCACCGCCATCAGGCCACCGGCCGGCGATGCCACTATCAGCGCAGATCCCAACCATGATCTCAATGTGTCGCTGGAGTACCAAAGGCACGGATCTTGGCCACACCGTCAGCGAGGTGTGCGAAGGCCATCCAGTGTGAGTACGACGCGTGGGCGCGCCACCGCAACGACCGACGGCCCTGGACGTGGGGACGTGAGGCCCTAGGTTTTCGGACCATGCACCCGGGAACTGACTGTCGTATGTCGCACAAGAGGCTCGACGCGTGAAGTCGACCACAACTCCCGCCGGTCGGCTCGCTGCTGTTTAAGCAGACCAACCTGGCCTACAGAGGATGCGCCATGACGACCATCGAGCTGTACCCCGACGACGTTCACAACCAGCGGACGATCCGCCAGGGCCACCCATCTGACTGGGTCAACCGCGAAGGTGGTGACTACGACCTGGTGGTGCTCGGCGGCGGACCGGGCGGCCTCGTCGCCGCCATGACTGCTGCCGCAGGCGGGCACCGCGTCGCTATGACGGAGCAGCGACTGACCGGCGGCACCTGTGTCAACTTCGGCTGCACGCCGAGCAAGGCTCTGATTCGCTGCGCACGCGCGGTGCACGATGCGAGCCGCGGGGTCGAGTTCGGCTTTCGACTCGACGCCCCACCACAAACTGATTTCGGCTCGGTCATGGATCGGGTCCGCAGGATGCGTTCCCTGAGCAGCTCAGGCGATGCGGTCGAGGTGGTCGAGCAAGCGGGGGCGGAGGTCTACCTCGGGCACACGCGCTTCACCGCACCGAATACCGTGGAGGTCGAGGGCCGGCTGCTGCGATTTCGCAAGGCTGTGATCGCCACCGGATCGGACCCCGTGATGCCCCCCATCGAGGGACTGCGGACCGGCGAGTACCTGACCAACGAGACCGTCTTCTCACTCACAGAGCTGCCAGCCAGGCTGGTCGTCATCGGCAGCGGTCCGCTGGGATGCGAGCTGGCCCAGGCCTTCCGCCGTCTCGGCAGCGAGGTGGACCTGGTCAGCCACTCCAGGACCCTGCTGCCCAATGATGAGCCGGAGGTCGGTGAGCTGATCGGTCGCCGGTTCGAGCAGGAGGGGCTAAGGCTCCATCTGGGGTTCACAGCAGTACGGGCGGGCGCCGGCCGTTTGCTGGTGCAGGGCCCCGACGGGACGCGCGAGCTGCCTTATGATGCGCTGCTGATCGCCACGGGCCGCAAGGCGAACGTGGAGCACCTGGACCTGGGCGCGGCAGGGGTGCACGTCGCCAGGGATGGCGTGGAGGTAGATGAATACCTGTGCACCAGCAACCCTGACGTCTATGCCGTTGGCGATGCCACCTTCCCACAGAAGTTCACGCACGCGGCCATGGCGACAGCGCGGCTCTGTATCGCGAACGCGCTGGATGGAGCGCATCGCCCGGCACGAGAGCTCGTCATTCCTCACTGCACCTACACCGATCCCGAGGTGGCCGAGGTGGGCCTGACTCCGCGCCGAGCCCGCGACGAAGGTGTCGCGATCGACGCTTACCGGCTCGAGCTAGCGAAGGTGGAGCGGGCGTTCATCGACGGCGAAGAGGAGGGGTTCGGGGCGATCTACACGCGCAGCGGCAGCGGCGAGATCGCAGGAGCGACGCTTGTGGCGGCGCACGCCGGTGAGATGATCAGCGAGCTCACGCTGGCGATCACGAACCAGGTGCCGCTGGAGGCGCTGGCCAACACGGTGCACTGCTACCCGACACAGGCCGAGGTCTTCCAGCGGATCGCACTGCAGTACGCCGGACCCCAGAGCGTCGCTGTGGCCCACTAGGAGCTGTTCCGTAGATCTTGGTGGTGGTGAGGTAAAAGGTCATGGTTTCCTGCTCTCCGGAACCGGCCTCAGCGACCTTGACCGTGGACCATGGCCCTGCGCAGACGCTGGCCTACGCGGCAACCGCGTCTGAACAAGGACTGATCGAGCTCAAACGTCGAAAGCGCCGGCAGGAGGAGGTGATCGGGCCCACGTACAGGAGGTCCGGTCAGGTCCACTTCATCGGCGCGACGTTCTCCGGCGGCGTCGACTTCGGCGACGCGATGTTCTGCTTCTCGCACCTCGTTCGGGCGGGATCAAGATCCCGTCAACGCGACGCATGGTGGGTCATCTCCGAGGAGGGCCGGGGGTGCAGGGGGCGGAGCCCCTTGCGGGTTCTTGCTCCTCCGGGACTTCGACGCGTTAGACCGTGTCGCCGTCTACGTCCCGATCGTCGCGATCTTCGCTCGACTGGTGAGTCTCGCCCTGGAGGGCGTGAGCGCGTGCGCGGCGCCGGCCGGGACCGGCCGAAGAGCCACAGCCCGACCGGCGCGCGTGCGGCCCGCCGTAGGCGGGCCGCTTTAATCGCGCTGGTCTCGAATGTGATCATCACCCTCGCCACGCTGCGCCATCAACGAAACCGAGCATTGCAAGATCGGATATGGGAGCGGCGGACGGACGTCTACGGCTGATAATGGTGTTCAACTCTAGTCAAGTCCGTACGGCCGCTACAGAGCACTACGACGCTTACCTGACGTGGGGAGAGGCCTACAGCATGTGGGCCAAGGCCCCTCAAGACGATCAGCTAGCTCAACGTGCAACCGACCTGGCAGAGACCACCCACCTCCTCGGCGAGAAGCTCAGCGAAACCATACGGCGCGTGATCCTGACAGGACGCCCCGTCTGGCTGCGGCTCGCCCGCTGAAATCAGCATGTGAGGACGTTGCCGTCAAGAGAGATCAAAAAGTGCTCGTGGTCCGGCCAGGTACCCCGATCAATCCAGACGGTGCGGAGCTCGACTGCCCGTCCGTCGGCTATAGATCACCGACCGTAACCACCGAATTCACGCCAGGGCCGTTCACCGGATAGACCCATTCGGGGCCAGAGGCTGGTCCGGGCGCCCCGGCCCCGAAACGTGGGAGCAGCGTGTAGGCGCCCCCGGCGGCTGCGTCATGCAGGTCAGAGGGGACCGTGTCAGGAGCGGACGGCCGCTCGGGCGGCGTCGAGGATGACGTCGGTCACCACGCCGGGCCGGGTGATGAGGGATAGGTGGCCGGCGTTGACCTTGGTGATGTGAGCACCTGCACGGGTGGCCATGGCCGACTGCTCGGCTGGGGGGATGACGTGGTCGGCGGTTCCGACGACGGCCCAGGAGGGGATGGTCTGCCATGCGGGTGTACCGGAAGGTTCGGATCCGGCGCTGACGGCGAAGGGGCGCTGGCCGGCCGCCAGGAGACGGGCTTGGGCGCTGGGGACACCGTTGGCGAAGCAGTCCGCGAATCCCTGGTAGGCGCCGTTGGGTGCGATCTTGAGGTAGGCATCGTAGTCGCCCTGGGGAGAGCCGGGGTACTGCACCAGGCTCAGGAACGTCGATGGGTCGGCGGTGACGCATGAACCGGGCTTGGCGGCGTTGATCTGGAATACGGTCTCGCCCTTGGCGGGGATGTAGGCGTCGTCGTAGACCAAGGCCTTGACATTGGGATTGCCCGCGGCGGCGTTGGTGATGACCATGCCGCCGTAGGAGTGACCCACCAGGACGACCGGGCCCTGAATGGTGGCCAGATAGTTCTTCAGGGTCTGCGCGTCGTAGTCGACTCCGCGCAGCGGGTTGGGCGGGGCGGCGACGGTGTAGCCGTCATGCTGGAGGCGGCTGATCACCGGGTTCCAGCTCGACGCGTCCGCCCACGCGCCGTGTACGAGCACGATCGTCGGCTTGGGACCGTGGTCTTTCGCGGTGGTTGCCTGCGCGACCACCTGGGTGGCCGACACCGCCACCCCGGCGAAGGCCAGGGCGCATGCGGCGGCCAGCACACGAGACTTACGCAGTCGTGTTCCTCGGAATCGCATGATGAAGGTCCTTTCGGCGGCCCTGTAATGGGCCATGTGAGTAAGGTCACCGAGCGCCGATGCGACTTCGGCGCGGGTATGGGATCGAGTACGGCCAGGCCGGTAGAAGGGAACGGCCTGTCCCGGGAGGGCACTGAGAGGCAGCGCCCTCCACGTCATGGCCCCACCGCAGGCGGGGCCGGTTGCTAAAGGCGTCGACGGAGACGCTGCGCTGTAGGGGGCTCAACTGTGGGCCACCAGGTAATGCGCAGGATGCCGGTCACCGTCTCCCCTGGACGAGCCGTCATCTCCCACGTCAAGCGGTGCGCACGTCCCTGGTCAGTGCCACCGTGACGGACCAGGTCGCAACCGGGTGGCGTGGGCCGGCCGACAGCACGGGAATTGCTCCTGTACTGGCCGTCTGTGTCATCTTGTTCGTTGTCGGGGATAGCACCGCGCGCGCCCTGCTCGAAGAAGTCGGAGGGGTGTCGCGCGGTGGATGTTCCACGGAATGCGGGAGAGCGTGTCGGGGTCAGCTATTGGTGGCCAGCGCCGCTTTCAGCGACCCCACCGCGAGCAGCACGGCGTGCTTGGCCGCCTCGGTGTCGTGGAGGGAGTTCACCATCACGAAGTCGTGGACGATGCCACCGAAGCGCGCGTTGGTCGCCTTCACGCCGGCCTGGCGCAGTTTGGCGGCGAAGGCCTCGCCCTCATCACGCAGCACGTCGGCCTCAGCCGTGATGATCAGCGTGTCCGGCAGACCGGAGAGCTCGTCCAGGCTGGCGCGCAGCGGCGAGGCGGTGATCCTCGCCCGCTCGCTCTCGTCCGTCGTGTACTGGTTCCAGAACCACTTCATGCCGTCCCGAGTGAGGAAGTAGCCCTCCGCGAACTCGTGGTAGGAGTCGGTGTCGAAGCCGGCATTCGTGACGGGGTAGAAGAGCACCTGCTTGACGAACGTGACATCCCCGCGCTGCTTGGCGAGTAGCGAGAGGGCGATCGCCATGTTGCCGCCGACGGAGTCACCGCAGACCGCCACACGGGTCGGGTCGAGGTTCTTCTCCTCTCCCCGTGTGATGATCCACTGGGCGGCCGTGTAGCTCTGCTCGATCGCGACGGGGTAGCCGACCTCGGGAGAGTGATCGTATTCGGGAAAGACGACGGCGGCACCGGTGCCGACAACGAGGTCGCGCACAAGGCGGTCGTGGGTGTGCGCGTCGCCGAACACCCAGCCGGCGCCGTGCACGTAAAGGATCACCGGAAGAGTGCCGGCAGCGCCCTTCGGCTTGACGATCCGGATTTTGACCGTGCCGGTCGGTCCGCCCTGGACGTCGATCCACTCTTCGTCGATCTCGGGCTTGAAGATCGGGGTGTCCTGGACGCCGTCGACCGCCTTGCGGCCATCCTCCGGAGCCAGTTGGTAGAGGAAGGGCGGGGTGGAAGTGGCGTCGACGAACTCCTGGGCGGCCGGCTCCAGGGCGATGTTCTTCGGGTTGCCAGACATGCGATTCTCCTAGCAGGTGCTTTTCCGAGCGAGCCGGGCGAACCGGTCGTCGAGGGTGTTCGGATGATGGGTGTGGTCAGAGCTTGGGCGCCGAACGTCCACTGCCGCTTCTCGATGGCGGTGGTGATCCCGATGAGCGGGCTCTGGACGTGATCGGATCACTGAGACCGGTGTCGGCCGCCGCGTTGACCACCAACTGCGCGGCCGTCCCGAGAGAGCTCGTGCGGGTTGACCGGTCATTTCTTCCGGTCAGGCAAGTTCGACGCTGGCATCGGTGATGACGGCCGCGACTTCGGCCGGGTGGGTCTGCATGACCAGGTGCGGGGCGTCGATCTCGACGATCCGGCGCAGCCCGGCACGCTGGTAGCCGAACCGCTCGACGTCCGGGTTGATGGTGCGGTCGGCGGACGAGACGATCCCCCAGGCCGGCTTAGTCTTCCAAGCCGCCGCCGAGGCCGGCTCGCCGAACGCGACGGCCGACAGCGGCCGCTGGGACACGGCCAGGACCTGCGCGGTCTCCAGGGGGACGCCGGCGGCGAACACTGCCGGGAATGCGTCAATCTTCACCGACACGTCGGTGCCGGGCTCGGAGCCGCCGGTTGGGTAGGGGGTGTAGACGAGGTTGGCGGCGAGGTCGGAGTCCGGGAAACCGCCCTGCAGCTGTCCGAGGCTTTCCCCCTCCTCGAGGGCGTACCCGGAGACGTAAACCAGACCCACCACGTTGTCGGCCATGCCGGCCACGGTGATCACGGCGCCGCCGTATGAGTGGCCGGCCAGCAGGACAGGGCCGCTGATCTGCTCGACGAACGAGCGGAGGTAGGCGGCATCGCCGGACAGGCTCCGGTTGAACACCGGCGGGACCAGCACGGCGTATCCCCGGTCGAGCAGCAGACGGGTGACGGGTGCCCAACTGGCGGCGTCGGCGAAGGCACCGTGCACCAGGACGATAGTCGGCGTTTCAGTCATGACGGACCATTCCTCTCAGGCGAGATCGCTGACTTCAACGCTACGAATCCGGGGCCGGCCCGCCATCGGTCACAGTGACCTAGCTTGCCGCCGCGCCATACCTAGCCAGGCACCAGGGGATCTACGCACAGCAGGCCAGGATGGGGTGGCTATCGGCAGGGGCACCAGGACAGGGCCATAAGCAGGGGTGCCAGGATGGCCCAGTGAGAGAGGTTGAAGGCGGGCTTGTCGGCCGCGCACCCGAGATCGAGTCCATCCGCGCGCTCCTCGCCGACGTCACCGATCACGGCGCCACGATCGTTGTCTGCGGTGAGGCCGGGGTGGGGAAGACAGCCCTGGCCGACGCGGCGGTGGACTACGCGCGCTGGCGAGGAATCGACGTACTCCGGGCTTACGGGGTGGAAGCGGAAAAGGACGTCCCCTGGGCGACCCTCCACCAGCTGGTCCATGCTCTTCGCGACCGGGTCGCCGACCTTCCGGCGCCTCAGCGCAACGCCCTACAGGTCGCGTTCGGCGAGAGCGAAGGTCCACAGCCCAGCCTGTTCCTGACCGGCCTGGCCACGCTGACTCTGCTGTCCGAGCGCGCCACCGCCGCCGGACTGTTGGTCGTGATCGAGGATCTGCACTGGGCGGACCACGCGACCCGGGCGGCCATCGGCTTCCTTGTCCGCCGAATCAGCTCCGAACCGATCGTGATGCTGATCACCTCGCGGTCGGACGAAGCGGCCGACCAGCTCGACGCCACCCTCGAGCAACACCGACTGACACTCGACCCCCTGTCCGACACTGCGTCACGGCAGTTACTGGACGGACAGGACCCGCCACTGTCACCCGCCGCCCGCGACCTGGTGCTGCGCGAGGCACTCGGCAATCCGCTGGCGCTGATCGAGCTGAGCGTGGCGGTGCGCCGCGGCGACTGGCCTCTGCCGGGCCCCTTGCCGCTGACCAAGCGGCTGGAGAACGCGTTCGCCCATCGGCTCACGCCGCTGACCGCCGCCGAACGTGCCGTGATCCTGACCGCGGCGGTCGGCGCCAACGGCCGGCAGCCGGATCTGGTCGCCGCCGCATCACGCCTGCACGGCGACGAGGTCGGCAGCACCGCGGTCGACGGGCTCGTCCGGGCCGGTCTGTTGAAGCAGACGGCCGGCGAATTCCGGTTCCGGCACCCGCTCGTGCGGTCAGCCGTCATCCAGACCGCGACGCCCGACGAGCGGACCCGAGCCCACCTCGCCGTGGCCGAGCTGCTGCCGCCCGGCACCGACCGCAGGCTCTGGCACCTCGCCGTAGCCGCGGAACGACCCGATGACGAGCTGGCCCAAGCGCTGGAACACAGCGCCACCCGCGCGCACAGCGCCGGTGACATGACGACCGCGATGGAGGCATTTCGCAGGGCGGCGGAGCTCAGCCCAGAACTGGAGGACCGGGCCTACCGCAACTACCTCGGCGCCGAAGCCGCGCTGGCCGCTGGGCAAGTCACCGAGGGCAAGCAGCTCGCCGACCAGGTAAGCCGACAAACGACCGACCGGGCACTCCTGGCCCGTGTCGCGTGGCTGCTGGAGCTGTTCCCGGGCGGAGCCATGCAGCGAGGCGATTTGCACACCGCCATCACGATCGCCGACGAACTCCACACATCCGGGAACTCAGACCAGGCCATCAACATTCTCACCACGATGAGCCTCCATCTTTGGGGGTCCATGCCCGAAGGCCCGATCTGGTCCACCATGATCGAGCGAGCCGAGGCGTACGGGGCCGACCCGGCCGACCCCCGGCTGCTGTGCCTAAAGGCATTCGGCACGCCCGAGGAGAATTCGCAACACGTCCGCAAGATTGTGAACGGGATCGACCCGTCACTGATCGACGATAGTGAGCACCTGCGGCTACTCGGTCTGGCTCTCACCAATGTGGGCGAGCTCGAACGGGTCGAGTCGTTCCTGCAGCCGGCCATGAACGGCCTACGCCGGGACGGGCGACTGTCCATCCTGGCGCTCACCATGCAGAGTTCCGCGTTCGATCTTTATCGTCACGGACGATTCCGGCAGATGCTCGACCTCTCCGACGAGTCGCAGCGCCTCGCCGAGGAGGCCAACGAGCCCTTCGTGGCCATGGCGGCCCACTTCTGCATGCTCACGGCCCAGGCCGTCCTGGGCGAGGACATCGACCTCAGTTCCATACGCGACGCCTTCCCAGCGGCCGCGATAGCGCTCGATCACAACCCGTTCCTCGTGATCGAAGCGCTGACTCAAGGCATTGCCGATGCCTCCCACGGCCGTCACCAGGCCGCCTTCGAGCAGCTGAAACGCGCGACGGACCCGACGAGCCCGATCTATCACTGGGGATGGAGCCTCAAGGAAGCCTTCCCCTGGTTCATCGACGCGGCCGTACGATCCGGACACCGAGACGACGCGCTCGGGGCGCTGCAGCGGCTTGAGGCACTTCCCGGCCTCACCGCGACGCCGTTGCACCGCGGGTACCTGGTGCTCGCCCGAGCCTTGCTGGCCGATGGCGACGATGCAGACGACGCGTACGCGTCGGCGACAGCGCCCACTCACAATCCCCTCCCGTTCTGGCGCGCTCGCGCCCAGCTCGCGAACGGCGAACGTCTGCGCCGGCAGCGGCGAATCAAGGAGGCCCGCCACGAACTCCGGCAGGCCCGTGACGAGTTCGACCGAATGCACTCCCGGCCGTGGGCCGACCTCGCCCGCGCCGAACTGAGCGCGACCGGGGAAAGCAGCCCACGCCGCAAGCCGGACCCCGGGGCGACCCTCACACCACAGGAAGAACGGATCGCGACGCTCGTGGTCGAGGGCCTGACCAACCGCGAGATCGCCCAACGGCTCTTCCTCTCGCCACGCACAGTCGGCGCCCACTTGTACGCGACATACCGGAAGCTGCAAGTCAGCTCGCGCGCCGAACTCGGCCCGGCGCTCGGGTTACCGTCATGAGGGGCAAGTAGCTCTGCGTAATCGCAGGTCTGGGTGGTCCAACAAGTGGATAGTCCAGATATTGAGGATTGGGAAATGTAACTGAACGTTGCATCTCAGGTCCGCCGCTGAGGCTCCGCCGCATTGCATGGGCGTACGCCCGGAGCGCGGCCGCTCCAGGTCTCCTGGTAGCGAGCGCTTCTGCTGCGCACGGCCGAGAGGACTCGAACCCCTGACCTTCTGATCCGTAGTCACCGCTCATCGCCCTGCGCCGAGCGACACCCTGGCGCTGTCGGCCAGCGCGCCTGTCTTTGTTTTCGGCCCACGGCGAGACATAGGGACCGTGAACCGCGCCGGGATTGCTGGAGTCTCCACGAAACACGGCGCGGTTCACCAAAGCCAGCCGGACGACGTCAACAACGCGTAGCAATCTAGGGAGCAGCCGTCAGGATCGAATCAAGGACTCGGCGCTCTACCAACGACCAAAGCATATTTGGACCGTGACGGTAACTTCCTCGTGGCGAGCCAACAATGCCCGGCAACGGCACGGTCGCGGAATGGAACAGTTTCATCATCCACGTTCCGCCTGCATCGGCCACGGATCGTCTGTCCGGCCCACAGCAGAGCGGCGGCGGCTGATGGAGCGCCTCAGCGGGTCAGTCCTGGAGGTCGGCGCTGGCGACGGGGTCAAGTTCACGTGCTATCCGGACACAGTCCGCCAAATAGCCGTTGCGGAAACCGATCCCTTTCTCCTCAAGACGGTCCAGTTGGCCTGTCAGGGTGGGCGGATCCCGGTATATCCATTCGCCGGCGACCTCACTCACCTCCCTGCGCCAGAGGTCGCGTTTGATGCTGTCGTCTGTTCTCTGGTCCTGTGCACCGCACCTGACCTCGGCCGATCCCTTGCGGAGCTCAAGCGGATGCTCAGGCCAGACGGCGAGCTGCGCTTCTACGAGCACGTGCGGTCGACCAACCCTCTCACCGCAGCGGCCGAAAGCCTCGTAACACCCCTTTGGTCACAGATATACGGCGGCTGTCACCCGGACCGCGACACGGTGGCCGCCATCGAAACCGCCGGCTTCATGATCGACCACGTGTCCCGGTTCTCTTCCCACGGGGCAAGCCACGTGCTCGGCGTCGCGCGGAACACCACCTGATACCCAGACGGTCCCGACCGCCACTCCCGGTCTATGTGCCGGGACACGAGCAGACCCCACAGCGGACCGTCCGCACGTCCTGATCCTCTGCGAGATGTTGCGGGCTTGGCGTACCGCCTCCTCGTGCACAGAGCCGTCGACGACCGTCTCGAGCCTGTTGCGTACAAGATTGGCCTCCCAGGATCGACTGGTAATGAGACCTCCAGAGCAGCCGCCTACGCATGCCGGGGCATGCCCGATCAGCGGTTATGGTCGGCTCTGCGCCACCAGATTGCGGTCGCGAGTATGCCCGCCGTGCTGGTGGCCAGCACGAGGAGGAAGCCGGGCGCGCCGGGCGGATCCTGGTCCGGTCCGGCGATTCCGGCGTACAACCCGGGGACTGACCAGGGGAAGTATGCGCCGAATCCGAGAGCGGCGATGACCTGGGCGCAGAACACCACGACGAACATCGCGCCCACGGCGGCCAGGTAGCCGCGTCCGACACTGGCGGCCAGCGATAACGGGGCGGTGAGTAGGGCGGTCAGCGCTGCGGTGACCAGGATCCGGCCGATCCCGCTCAGTGCGGTAGGCGCCGACCAGCCGGGCAGGCCGAGGAGCGCACCGACGAGCAATCCGAGCATGACGACCTGGACGGCCAGCACCAGCGCCCAACCTGCCGCGATGATGAACTTCGCTCCGACGATCGCCGTACGGGAGGTGGGCAGAGCAAGAAGGTCCTTGGCGGTGTGGTCGCTGAACTCACGGCCGAACAGCCAGATGGCGGTCATCCCGAAGACGAGGAAGCCACCCACGCCGACGGCCTGGGCGAGCAGGCCGAGGAAGCCGGGCCAGTCCGCGCTGGCGCCGCTGAGCTGGGCCTTGCCGCCAAGCAGGCCGAGCGCCCTGGCGCGCGGTGGGTCTTGGAGGATGAACATGAACAGCCCGCAGACCACGGCGACGATGGTGAAGGCCAGGGCTGTGAGCCACGGCAGTCGGCTGCGCCGTACCTTGAGCAACTCGGCCCACAGCGCCTCACGCATTGCCGGCTCCGACCATGCGCAGGAAATAGCTCTCCAGGTCCTCTTCCTCGACGATCAGCTTGATGGGCGGAACGTCTGCGTGGACGAGCAGGGTGGCCACCTCGTCCGGCCGGGCGATGGCGCGCTCCTCGGTGAGGATGAGTCCCGGGCCGGGGTTGTATCCGCCGGCTTCGAGGACCTCACGGGCCTTGGCGTCATCGCCGGTGGCCACGGTCAGGCGGCGCCGCACACGCTCGTCCAGCCCGCCGGCGTCGAGTTCCTGGATGAGGCGGCCCTGATGAATGATGCCGACTCGAGTGGCCAGACGGGCGACCTCGGCCAGCAGGTGGCTGGACAGGAACACCGTGGTTCCGTGCTCGCTGGCCAGCCCGCCCAGCAGGGTGCGGATCTCCACGACGCCTGCCGGGTCCAGGCCGTTGACGGGCTCGTCCAGGACGAGCAGGTCGGGCCGGTGAATGAGGGCTTTGGCCAGGGCCAGGCGCTGCAGGTTGCCCATCGACAGGGCGCGGGCGCGGCGGTCGGCGTACGGGGTGAGAGCGAGGCGGTCGATGACCTCGTCGGCGGAGCCAGGCAGACGACGCAGCCGCCTGACCACCTCCAGGTTCTCCCGCACGGTCAGTTCGGGATAGGCGGCAGGCGCCTCCACCAGGTAGCCGGTCGTGGCCCAGGCCGAGCGCTCGCCGAGGGAGACCGCAGCGCCCAGGACGCTAACCGAACCGCCGGTGGGAGCGATCATGCCGAGCAGCATGCGGATGAGCGTCGTCTTACCCGCGCCGTTGAGACCCAGCAGGGCGTAGATCTCTCCCGGCTCGACCTGGAATGACACGTCGTTGACTGCGAGGACGTCGCCATAGCGCTTGGTCAGGCCGGTGGCGTCGATCGTGGGCACTCGTCCACTTTCTCCCAGATCCGCGATCATTGATAGGTTGGCCACAGGTGCGCCGGGAAGTCTGGTCGGCAATCGATTTGTCGATCTTGAAAGGCCGCTCATGCGCGCGCGCGACCTGCTCATCGCCTTCCCTTCGGTCACCGTGGACGCTCCGGTGATCGAGGCCGCCCGGCTGCTCGCCGGCCATGACCTGCCAGGGCTGATCGTCGTCGACGATGACGGGCTGCCCATCAGCATCCTGCCGGGCACTCAGGTGCTGCGGCTGGCCGTACCCGGCTACTGCCAAGACGATCCGGCGCTGGCACGTGTGGTGGATGAGAAACACGCCGACGCCTTCCTCACCTCGCTGGCCGGGCGGACCGTAGGCGAAGCCCTGCCCTCCGATCGGCGCGAGCTGCCGGTCACGGATCCCGACGCCACCGTTCTGGAGATCGCCGCTTTGATGGCGCGTACCCGGAGCCCGCTGGTGGCGGTGGTGAGCGAGGAGGGATTGCTGGGCGCGGTCACCTTGCAGGCGCTCATGGATCGGGTGCTGACCTCATGACGACGCTCGCATGGCTATCGGTGGCGGTCTTCCTCGGCGCGTACGCGCTGATCGCCACTGAGAAGATCCACCGGGTCGCCGCCGCGCTGGGCGGGGCCGGGATCATGTTGCTGATCCATGCCAGCGACGCCGGTGCGGCGTTCTTCTCCAAGGAGACAGGCGTCGACTGGAACGTCATCTTCCTGCTGCTCGGCATGATGGTGATCGTCGGCGTGCTCAAGCAGACCGGCGTCTTCGAATACCTGGCGATCTGGGCGGCCAAACGGGCACGCGGCAAGCCGTTTCGGCTGATGGTGTTGCTGGTCGTCATCACCGCGGTCGCCTCGGCCTTGCTGGACAACGTCACCACCGTGCTGCTCATCGCGCCGGTGACGTTCCTGGTGTGCGAACGCCTGGCCCTGCCGGTCGTGCCGTTCCTGATCGCTGAGGCGATGGCCTCCAACATCGGTGGCGCCGCAACCCTGGTCGGCGACCCGCCCAACATCATCATCGCCAGTCGCGGCGGCCTCAGCTTCAACGACTTCCTCATCCACATGGCACCGATGATCGTCATCTTGATCGTGGTGTTCATCGGCCTGTGCCGGATCATGTTCCGCCGGTCGTTCGTCTACGATCCCGAACGCGCTGCCGAGATCATGCGGCTCGACGAACGCGAGGCGATCGCCGACCGGCGGCTGCTGTGGCAAAGTCTGGCCGTGCTCGCCCTGGTGATGGCCGCCTTCGTGCTGCACCCGGTGCTGCACTACGAGCCGTCGATCGTGGCCATCCTTGGCGCCGGGATCCTGGTGGCCGCCACCAAGGTCACCACCGAGCAGGCGATCGCCGAGGTGGAATGGCCGACGCTGGTGTTCTTCATGGGCCTGTTCGTCATGGTCGGCGCCCTGGTGGAGACCGGAGTCATCGGCCAGGTCTCGCGGCTGGCGGTGGAGGCGACTCAGGGACAGCTCGGGCTGACCACAATGGTGCTGCTGTGGGCCTCGGCCGCCCTGTCGGCGATCGTGGACAACATCCCCTACGTCGCCACCATGAGCCCCATCGTCGCCGATTTGGTGCAGGCCAACGGCGGGAACGGGCCCGGGAGGGTGCTGTGGTGGGCGCTCGCCTTCGGCGCCGACCTCGGCGGCAACGCCACCGCCGTTGGTGCCGCTGCCAACGTCGTCATCATCGGCATCGCGGCCCGGAACCGCACGCCGATCAGCTTCTGGGAGTTCACCAGATACGGGCTCATCGTCACCTTCGTCACGGTGGCGCTGGTGACGCCCTACCTGTGGCTTCGCTATGCCCTCTGACGTCAAGAAATCGTCAACGTACGCATGATCTCCATCAAGAACTCATATGTCCCCGGGCTTGGCCCTCTGCTGGACGGCAAGGCGCGGAGCGTCGGGAAGTCTTGTCGGCCGTGTCCATTCGCATTGACTCAGGCGGAGGCGTCGGTGGCGGGTCGTTCCTTGAGGAGGTCCCTTTGACGGGCGCCCTGCTGCTGGCGTTCGCGGGCGTGCTGCTGCTGGCCGTGCTCCTGTCCAGCCTGGCCAATCGCACGATCCTGTCCACGGCCGCGCTGTTCCTGGTCGCCGGGTTCGTGCTGGGCGACGGGGCGCTGGGCGTGGTCTCCCTTGCCCCCGACGACGAGATCGTCGGCACGCTCGCCGAACTCGCGCTGTTCGCGGTGCTGTTCACCGACGGCATGCGAGTCGGCTGGAAGGACCTGCGCACCGCCTGGCGACTACCCGGAAGGGCGCTCGGCTGGGGCCTGCCGCTCACCTTGGTGATCACCGCGCTGGGCGCGCACTACCTGATCGGACTGGGGTGGATCGAGTCACTGCTGATCGGCGCGATCCTGGCTCCCACCGACCCGGTGTTCGCCGCCGCCCTGGTCGGCAACGAGAAGGTGCCGCCCCGGCTGCGGCAACTCCTCAACGTCGAATCCGGCGTCAACGACGGTCTGGCGTTGCCGTTCGTGATGCTGTTCCTGGCCATCGCCGCCGGATCAAAGAACCTGCACCTGGGCGAACTCGGCCTGGAACTCGGCGTCGGCGTGCTCATCGGCATCGCCGTGCCGTGGCTGGCGATCAAACTCGAGCGCACCCGCTGGTTTTCGGCCTCCACTGCCTACGAGCCACTCAACGCCCTGGCCATCGGCCTGCTGGTGCTCGCGCTGGGCAAGGCCACGCACGGCAACCTGTTCCTGGCCGCCTTCTCAGCGGGCATTACAGTGGCCACCTTCGGCGATCAGCAACGCGAATCGTTCGAGCACTTCGGCGAGCTGATCGCGGAGCTGTTCAAGCTGGCCGCGCTGCTGGTCTTCGGCGCGCTCATTACTCTGCCGTTGCTGGGTTCGGTCGGCTGGACCGGATGGCTGTTCGCGATCTTGGCCTTGATGTTGGCCAGGCCGCTCGCCATCTGGATCTCCTTCCTGGGCTCCAGACTGACGGTGCGTGAGCAGGCGGCGGTGGCCTGGTTCGGCCCCAAGGGTTTCGCCTCGGTGGTGTACGCGCTCATCGTGCTCGCCTCCGGCATCGCCGCCTCCCAGGAGGTCTTCCAACTGGTCGCGGTCACCATCGTGGCCTCGATCCTGCTGCACTCCTCCACCGACATCATCGTGGCTCGCTGGTTCGATGACGAGCGAGACCTCCCCGCCTGGCACGGGGTCGCCCGCCGCCTGCGTGACCGCGTTCGGGGAGAGCACGACGAGTGATGAGGCGGGCGCCGGCCGACTGGATCACTTCCCGCACCTGCCCGGCGCCCAGGTCCTGCGGCTGGCCGAATCCACCGAGATTCTCACGCGTTCGACGCCCTTGCCCATTCCCAGTGGCTGAACGTTTGTTTAGTATCCTGTGTATGCGTTCAAACAGTGACCTCACCGCGAAGGCCCGAATCCGGGACGCCGCGCTGGCTCGTTTCGGCGCCGAGGGGGTCGACCGGGTCAGCGTGCGGGCGATCGCCGCTGACGCGGGCGTCTCACCCGCCCTGGTCCTGCACCACTTCGGATCCAAGGACGGCCTCCGCGAGGCGTGCGATGCCTACGTGGTGTCGATGATGCGCAGCTCTGACGATGATCTGCTGGAAGACACCGCAGGGCTGGCCACGATGCTGGAGGCGGGCACACCGGTGCGACGCTACTTGGCGCGGGCCTTCCTGGACGGCTCGCCGCAGGCCGCCGCACTGTTCGACGAGATCGTGGAGCTCACCGCGCGCTGGCTGGCCGAAGGAGGGCGCGAGGGCTGGGCCCGCCCGTCGCAGGATCCGCGGGCGCGCGCGGCGCTGTATGTGACCTGGCTGCTGGCACCGCTGACCTTCGACGAGCACCTGTCGCGCGTCCTGGGCGTGGACGACCTGCACGGGATGGACGCGACGCTGCGCTACTCGCGGGCAGCGCTGGAGATGTTCACCCACGGCGTGTTCGCCGACGAGCGCGCACTGGGCGCTTGGGACGCGGTCAAGAGAGAGAGAGAGGCTCGCGATGAGGGTGCTGATCCTCACCCACGGCACGCGCGGCGACGTCCAGCCCTACGCCGCCCTGGCCAGGGCGCTCGACCTGGCCGGTCACGAGGCGGTGCTGGCCGCGCCGGCCGCCTCGGCCTCCCTGGCCGAGCCGTACGGCCTGCGCTTCGTTCCGGTCGACGACGGCCCGAACAAGCTGATCGACGACCCGCAGATCCGCTCGGCGATCGAGACCAACTACCGGGGCCTGCGCGGCAAGAAGATCGCCCTGGAGGTGATGCGCCGCAGCAAGCCGCTCATGTCGCAGGTTCTTGCGGACATGGTCACGGCCGCCGATGGTGGTGCCGACATGGTCGTGCACGCTGCCGGCATCCCCGGCCAGCACATCGCCGAGGCCCTCGGCGTGCCCGCCGTACCCGTCGGACTGCAACCGGTCTGGGTGCCCACCGCCACTTTCCGCAACCCGATGCTGCCTGTCCCGCTGCCTCGCGCGTTCAACCGCGCTTCCTACCTGCCGATCAAGCTGATGCTGCGCTCGTTCTCCGGCATAACCGACACCCTTCGCAAGGACCGGCTGCACCTGCGCCGCAGGGGCGGACGTCACGACGTTTTGCGCCGCCCCGACGGTGGGCCGGCCACCGTGCTGCAGGCCTTCAGCCACCACGTGCTGCCGCCCCGCCTCGACTACCCCGCCCACGTGCACACCACCGGCTTCTGGTTCCTGCCCGCCGCCTCCAACTGGGCGGCGCCGACCGAACTCACCGACTTCCTGTCCGCCGGTGAGCCGCCGGTCTATGTGGGGTTCGGCAGCATGGCCGGCACCGACCCCGGGCGCGTCGGACGCGTCGTCGCCGAGGCGATCCGGCTGGCCAAAGTACGCGCGGTGCTGGCAGCGGGCTGGGGCGGCCTCCAGATCACCGACCTGCCCGACAATGTGCTCCTGATCGACCAGGCCCCGCACGACTGGCTTTTCCCGCGTATGGCCGCCGTCACCCACCACGGCGGCAGCGGCACCACGGCCGCGGCCCTCGCATCCGGTCGCCCGCAGGTCCTCTGCCCGTTCGTCGCCGACCAGCCGTTCTGGGCCGCCCGAATGCATGCCGAAGGCGTGGCGCCAGCCCCGCAACCGCAACGCCGCCTGACACCCGAAAGCCTGGCCGAGGCCATCCGTCAGGCCGTCACCGACCACGCCATGGCCGAGCGCGCCAAACGACTCGGGCAGACAATCCGCGCCGAGGACGGCGTGAGCACCGCGGTAAAGGTACTGGAGTCGCTGACATGAGTACCGCTTCACCGACAAGACGACGATGGCGTCATCAGGTCGCGCCCAAGCCGACTGGAGGTGGCCGGGCTCAGGCGGTTTGTGCCGCATAGGTGAGTGCGACCTCGTCAGCGCCCTGGCGGTCCTGACCTCCAGCGGCGCAGGTGCGGAGCATACGCGACATCGCCGGGGACCACGTGCTGGCGGCTCACGCCGCCAGCACCTGGTCGAGTCCGCCACAGACCCGGTGACAAGTACCGTGCGTACCTGGCTAACTTCCTGGGAGGCCGACCACTTCAACCGCGGCCTGACCACCCCACCCACAGCACCAGCGGTGGATCACGACCCACCCAATCGCTTGCATAATGCAATAATTCTTTGGCTACGGGAGCTTACGGATGCAGGATCGACGTGATCCGGTCAGGCTGGCGAAGGCGTCTGGCCGTAGTACTCAATGGGGGTAACGCGCGAGTGGATGAAGCCGACTGGAGCGAGATCAACACCTTCTCCGCCGACACGGGCCTGCATGGCGACGTGGTCGTCGTCCGGATAGCGGGCGAGCTGGACATGCTCTCTGCCCCGTCACTTCGTTCATCCCTGGCGGAGGCGGTGACGATCAAAGCGCTGCCCCGCATTGTCGTCGACGCTGCGGACATGACCTTTTGCGACTCCACAGGACTGGCGGTGCTTCTGCGAGCGCGGCACCTGGCGCTGGCAGCCGGGGGATCTCTGGCGCTCAGCGGCGTCAAAGGCCGCTTCGCCCGGCTCCTGGCGATTGCCGGACTGGAGAACAGGTTCCAGGTCTACTCCTCAATCGACGAAGCGATCGACGCCCTCATGCGATAAGGCGGTCCACCGCCCTGATCGACCCCTGATCCACTCGCTCCTCCCAACAGGTGAAGGCGGTCGGCGTGCCGCCTTAACTGTGCCCCCTAGAGAGGACCGTGTAGAAACGGTGCCTATGGCTGATCACGTGGAACATGAGTCCGTCGGCGACGACCTTGAAGCGGTCACCTCCGCGGTATTGACGGCCTCACGTCTGTTGGTGGCCATCTCCGCGCGATCCCTTGCGTCCGCCGAAGACAAGGTCACCTTGCCTCAGTTCCGCATGTTGCTGGTCGTCGGACAAGGCGCGACCAAACTGGTCGCATTGGCAGAACGACTCAGTGTGAATCCTTCTACGGCCCTGCGGATGGTTGACCGGCTATCCACATCGGGTCTGATCAGCCGGGAGGTCAATCCGCACAACCGTCGCGAGACGGTGCTACGGCTCACCGACGAAGGGCGCCGAATAGTCGATGAGGTGACCGCCCGCCGCCGAACTGAGATCGCAGAGATCCTCGCGCGAATGTCGCCGACCCAACGACGGGCCCTTATCGGGGCGATGAAGGCCTTCAACAAGGCTGGCGGCGAGCAACCCGCACAGACCTCGTTTCCTCTCGGCTGGCCCGAGGCGCCTTCCTCGTCCTAAGGAATCAATGCGTTGAAGTCTTCACACAATGCACCGTTCACGGACCCCTGGCACACGTGGAGGGCCGCCGTCCGGGAATCACTTTCTCCGTCCACATGAACGGCTCGCCTACTCAGTGCCGGCGTCGGGCCGCCACCCGGCGAGACACGATGCCACGCCCGATCCCGTGCCCAAACCATATGCCGAAACGATCACCCGGGCGAAAGTAGTTCGCTGCGGCGCCATCGGTGAATTCCATCGTCACGATGTGGTACCTGTCCCCGGTGCGAGCGGCTCATCGTCATCGGCGACAAGTAGGCGTAGGAGACGTTCAGCGGCCCGGTGACAAGCTGGAACAGCGCACCGCCGACGAGCAGGAGCACGAGCGCCCGCTCCACGGCATGGGGGACAGAGCGGAAGGGCGGCCACTGCCACAGCTTGGGATAAACGGTCCACAGTTTGGCGAACAACAACGGGATCGTGGCCAGCCCGCCGATGACGTGCACTCCTTGCGTGACGCGATACAAGTTGATTGGCCGTGAGGGCCACAACACCCATGTCGGCGGATGTTGCATGAAGTGGCTGATCAGACCTGTCACGAACGCGACGGTAAGCTGGCACCGAGCCATACGCCGAGATGGGCGGCCACACGCTCGGAGTGCAGCCGGCTCGTGAAGCGCCCGGAAACGCCCTGTGCAAGCCTGATGACCGCCCCACGAGCCGTCCTCTTCTCAGAGACATCGGTCACCGCAGTAATGCGAACCATCGCCCCGCCTCGGTCCAGCATCCCGCCCTCGGGAAGCCGGCGGCCTGCCCGATGCGCGTGATGTCAGAGGCCGACACGGTGGCCCAGCCGAACCACTCCCCCACCTCACCACCGCGGCGGAGCCGTACCCGCTCGACCCTGCTCGCCATGCCGGGCGGGTCGACCTCGGCCAGCACCTCACCACCCGGCCGTAACAGCTCCCTGGCACGGCCGAGAAGTGCCAGCGGATGGCCGCCGATGCCGATGTTGCCGTCAGCCAACAGCACGGTCGCCCATCGACCGTTCCCCGGCACATCGTCGAAGACGTCCCGGACCAACGCGAAGCCTCCCGCCCTGCGGGTCAGATGAACGGCGTGGGGCGTGATGTCGATGCCCAGGGCGGGCACTCCGCCGCGGGTCAGCGCGGCCGTGAGCCGGCCGGGTCCTGATCCGACGTCCAGCGTGGGCGCGGAGCACCGGGCGAGCAGTGCCGTGTCTCCGTCGATCGGCTCGAGCCATCGGGCGGCCTCCAGCGGCATGCGAGTCCCGTCGACATGCTCGATTTCGATGGCCGCTCCCGTCAGCGACTCGGCGTAGAGCTCCCCCATCATCGCGCCGCGCTCGTCTCCGCCATGCCGGCCATGGCCGCAAGAGAGGCGGCGAACCCGGAGCCCGGCGCGTCGGCCGCCACTCGGGCGGCGTCGGCGGCCGTGTCGACGTCGACGAGTTCCGGCAGGAGCACGACGCTCCGCCCCTCGTCGCGCAGGCGCCGCAACAGCACCGCCCCGGTGTCCGGCCGGGACATCGGCAGACCGAGCAGCGGCGCCACCTCCGGTGTGCGCAGGCCCAGCAGCCAGAACCCGCCATCGGCAGCCGGGCCGTACACCGCGTCGTGGTCGGCCAGCGCACCGACGGCGTATCGCAGCAGCTCAGGCGTGACCTGCGGGGTGTCCATGCCGATGAGCACCACAGGCATCGCGTGCAACCGATGCGCATCGGTCATCGCGAACGCGATCCGCTCGTCCAGCCCCGCGCCGCGCTGAGGGACGACCACGAACCCCGCAGGGAGCCAGGAGCCGGGCAGCCCGTCGAGGGCGAGCAGCCGGTGGCGGGTACCGGCCGCGGCGACGGTGCGGAGGGTGTCCTCGAGAGCGGCGGCGGCCAGATGGGCGGCCTGACCGGGGGTGAACGGCGGGGTCAGCCGGGTCTTGACCCGGCCCGCCACCGGCTCCTTCGCGATGACCACGATCTGCGCGTCGATCATGCCGGCCCCGCCTTTTCCGGCCTGCCCGGCGGGCATGGGAGCGCTCGATGTCACGATCTTCATGGCTCCGACACTAGGTGCGCGCCCGCAGGGAAAACCTTACGAAGTGCTGATGTGAACCCAGCAAAGCCCCACTTCAAGCCTAGTGTGGGAAGCGTGATCACCCGATACCGGACAACCGGGGACGGCTCGGACCCACCCGCGGGCGAGACGCTCGACGCCTCCGCCCGCCGCCTCCGCATACGCCGGCAGGTGCTATACGGATGGGCACTGCTCATCATCGTGTCGTTCGCGACCGGCGGGGTCCTGCACGGGCTC
Source organism: Planotetraspora silvatica (assembly GCF_016863315.1). Lineage (GTDB taxonomy): Bacteria > Actinomycetota > Actinomycetes > Streptosporangiales > Streptosporangiaceae > Planotetraspora > Planotetraspora silvatica. The sequence continues at coordinate 58,838 of NZ_BOOQ01000054.1, read as the reverse complement.
GGCGTGCTCCGGATCGATCACCTTCCCCCCCTTCACGCGCACTTCCGCGTGCTGACCGTCACTCTGCTGCCGGCCGCCGCCTTCGGAGCGGCCGCCGTCCTGCTGCTGCCGGGGCTCCTCGCCCGGTCCGGCTTCGGGCGCGCGCTAGCGCTCGGGTACGGCTGCGCGCTCGTCTGGACCGTCCTGCTGGCCGTCTCGGGCGACGGGCTGGCCGCGCCGTTCACCCACAAGGAGGAGTACCTGGCGGTGCTGCCCGCCGTCGGGAGCGACCCGCTGGGCTGGCTGGCCGGTTTCACCGAGCATCTGCCGCAGTACCCGACCCATGTGCGCGGGCATCCTCCGCTGCCGGTTCTCGTGCTGTGGGCGCTCAAGGCCGTCGGGCTGCCCGGGGCGCTGTGGGCCGCCGTGCTGGTGGTGCTGGTGGGTTGCTCGGCGACCGTGGCCATAGCAGTGACCATCCGGCGGCTGGCCGGGGAGGACATGGCCCGCCGGGCCCTGCCGTACCTGGCCCTGGCACCCGCCTCGGTCTGGATCGCCACCAGCATGGACGCCTTCTTCGCCGGCGTCGGCGCCTGGGGTGTCGCCCTGCTCGTGCTGGGCGGCGGGCGCTGGGGGCGGCCCGCCTGCGGAGCAGCGTCCGGGGTCCTGCTAGGCGCCCTGCCGTACCTCAGCTATGGGCTGGTCCCCTACCTGCTCCTCCCTGCCGTCGTCGCGGTGATCGTGCGGCCGCCACGGGTGGTCCTCATGGCGGTCCTGGCCGGGGCCGCCGCGGTGAGCGGCGCGTTCGCCGCCGCCGGCTTCCTCTGGCCCGCAGGCGTGCTTGCCACGCACGCGCAGTGGGCCGCCGATCCGGGCGCGGCACGGCCGTACCTCTACTTCCTGATCGCTAACCTCGGCGTGCTGGCCCTGGTGACGGGCCCCGCCACCGCGGCGGGGCTGGCGGGGCGCATGCCCGCGACGGTACGGACCGTCATCGCCGCGGCCCTGGTCGCGGTGCTGGCACTGGATGTGAGCGGCGTGACCAGGGGCGAGGTGGAGCGGATCTGGGCGCCCTTCGCGCTGTGGATCTCCGTCGCCGGAGGCTTCGCGGGCGGCCGCCGCTGGCTGGTGGCGCAAGTGGTCACCGGCCTGCTCCTGCAGGGACTGGTCGCCTCACCCTGGTGACCTGATCCCGGCGTCTCTGCGGCGCGTGGGAGCTCGGCCGGTTTGCGCGTGGTTCAGCCGAGCGGCGCGGTGGCGAACTCCTTCATCCCCTCGATGAAGCCGACCCTGGCGCGGAAACCGAGCTCCGCCGCGGCTTTGCCGGGAGAGGCCACGATGTGCCGGACGTCGCCCAGGCGGTATTCGCCGGTGACGACGGGCTCGGGGCCGCCCCGCTCGGCAGCCAGGGCGGCGGCCATCTCGCCGACCGTGTGGGGACGGCCGCTGGCGATGTTGTAGGCGGCCAGCGTTCCCGGCCGTCCGCCGCCGAGGGCCGCCACGTTGGCCTGTGCCACGTCGCGGACGTGGATGAAGTCGCGCCGCTGGCCGCCGTCCTCGAAGACCCGCGGGGGCCGCCCGGCTTCCAGCGCGGACCGGAAGATCGCCGCGACGCCCGAGTAGGGCGTGTCCTTGGGCATCCGGGGGCCGTAGACGTTGTGGTAGCGCAGGGCGACGGCGATCCCTCCGGCCTCCCTGGCCCAATTGGCCGCCAGGTGCTCCTGTGCGAGCTTGGTGGTGGCGTAGGCGTTGCGTGGGTCGGCGGGAGCGTCCTCGCCGATCGTGGCCGGTGAGAGTGCCGACCGGCAGGTGGGACAGCGCGGTTCGAAGATCCCTCGCGTCAGGTCGGCGGGCTCGCGGGGGCCCGGGCGGACCTGGCCGTGGTCCGGGCACTCATAGGCGCCCTCGCCGTAGATCACCATCGAGGACGCCAGCACCAGGCGGCCGACACCGTGCCTGGCCATCGCGGCCAGCACCACGGCCATGCCGTACACGTTGATCGAGGCATAGTCGGGTAGGTCGGCCACGTCCACACCCAGCCCGACCTTGGCGGCCTGGTGCACCACGGCGTCCGAACCGGGCAAGAGGCGGTCGACCGCGGCGGGGTCGCGTACGTCGCCGTCCATGCGCACGTCGAGGCCGGCCACCTCGTGACCGGCCTCCTTCAACGCTTCGGCGACGTGACTTCCGATGAACCCGGCCGAGCCGGTGAGCAGCACCTTCACTCGCAGAGCGTAAGCCGCCCGTGCGCTGTCGCGACGGCACCTCCGCGCGTCCGTTCGTAGGCCGTAAGACCTCGAGAGCCGCTGCCACTGGTGCGGCCCTCTCACGACCGCTCCGAGACCGCTCCGGCCAGGTCCCCCATCACGCGGCGCATGTCGCCTACCGCCCGAAGGGTTCCTCGGACGGTGCCGGTCACCTTCGAACGGCCCGTCCGGGGCAGGTAGTCCACATCGGCCTCGCGGATGCGCTTGCGCCGCTCTAAACTTCACAAAAGAGGATAAATGAGATGCAAGATGCTTTTATCGGGCATTTGGGTGGTATTTCCAAGACATCGGCGCGGGGGTGAACGATGTCCGAATCACGCGAGAGCACACATGATGACGGCGAACCCCGTCAACCTTCGAAGGCGCGACGCCGACGCGTCCCCGCCATCCGGATTCCGGACAATCCGCCGCCTGGGCCGTTCCGGCCGGAGTTCTGGCGCAGCCCGCTGCGCGGCCCGTGGCTGACCTCGGTGCTCGGTCTGGTGCTGCTCGGCGGGATCACCGTCGTCGCGATTACCGGCCTCTTGTCGTATGCCGCCTACAACCCCTGGCTGCCGCTCAACGACCTGACGCCCGGCAAGGGACTTCTCGGGTTCTACCTTTTCGACTGGCCCACCAGCCCGTCCTGGTTGTACCGCCTCACCCAGGGCACGCACGTCATCCTCGGGCTGACCCTGCTTCCGGTGCTCCTGGCGAAGCTGTGGTCGGTCATTCCGAAGCTCTTCACCTGGCCGCCCGCGCGTTCCCTGGCCCACGCGCTTGAACGGGCGAGCCTGCTGCTGCTGGTCGGAGGCGCGATCTTCGAGTTCGTCACCGGCATCCTGAACATCCAACTGTTCTACGTGTTCCCGTTCTCGTTCTACTCGGCGCACCTGTACGGCGCCTGGATCTTCATCGCGGCCTTCGTCGTCCACGCGGCTATCAAGCTGCCTCGGGTGGTCGGCACGCTGCGAGCACGCGGCGTGCGCCACGACCTGGGGGCCAGCCTGGCCGAGACCCGCCCCGAACCGCCCGACGACACGGGCTTGGTGAGTCCCGATCCCGCGACGCCCACCATGTCCCGCCGCGGCCTGCTCGCGTTCGTCGGCGGAGGCTCACTGGCACTGTTCGGCCTGTCGGTCGGCCAGAGCATCGACGGCCCACTGCGCCGTACTGCGCTGCTCGCCCCGCACGGCCGGATCTACGGGCCGGGGCCGAACGACTTCCAGGTGAACAAGACCGCGGCCGCCATGGGCATCGCCCCCGCCGAGACCGGCGACGGCTGGCGACTGGAAGTGCAGGGACCCCGGCCGGTACGGCTGTCGCGGGCCGGCCTACTGGCGATGCCGCTGCATACCTACGCGCTGCCGATCGCATGCGTCGAAGGATGGTCGACCCAGCAGGAATGGACCGGCGTACGCCTGACCGACCTGGCCCGGCTCGCCGGGGCCGCCGGCGCCGTCGAGGTCGTCGTCCGGTCGCTGCAGAAGGGCGGGGTCTTCAGCCGGGTGTCACTTAGCGCCCAACAGGTAGCCGACCCACGATCGATGCTCGCCCTGCGCGTCAACGGCGCGGACCTGTCCCTCGACCACGGCTACCCCGCGCGGATCATCGTTCCGAACGCACCCGGCGTGCACTGCACCAAATGGGTGCGCCGCCTCGAGTTCCTACGGGAATCAGCATGAGCGGCTTGCCGCCCCGGCTGCGCGAGCTGCGCGAACGGGCCGCCGCCCGTTACGGCGCGAACCCCCTGCAACTGCTCGCGCTAATCGCGTGCTTCGCGCTGGCCGGATACGCCGCCGGTCGGGTCTTCGCCGCGGGCATCTGGATCGGGTTCCTCATCTGGTTCGTCGGCGCGGCGATCTTCCATGACTTCGTGCTGTTCCCGCTCTACGCCCTCGCCGACGTCGCCATACGGTCATCCTCGCGTCACCGCCGGATACCCGTCGCAGGGCGGTGGCCGCCATGGATCAACTACCTGCGCGTACCGGCCGGCCTGTCCGCGCTGCTCCTGCTCGTATGGTTCCCGCTCATCCTGCACGGATCCCAGCACGAGTACCGCAAGGCCGTGGGCCTGGACACCACCCCCTACCTCGGGCACTGGCTGCTGGTGACCGCCGTCCTTTTCGCCGGATCGGCTGTGACCTACGCCCTCAGCGTCCGGGCGGGCGCCGGTCGACCACCCACCCCTCCGCGACACCTCCCGAAGGCATAGGCGGCGTGAGGGCGCATGGTCCGCCACGTCCGCTAGGTCGCCAGGTCTCAAACCTCATTTGCATGGCCTTGACCTGAGATTTCCTACTCTGCTCGTTATGGGGTGCCATTTTGGTGAGTTCCTCCGCGCTCGGCGCCGGCTCGCGGCCGTCGATCAGGTGGGGCTGCCGCACATTGGCGAGCGCCGGCGGACGCCTGGGTTACGCCGTGAAGAGCTGGCCATGCTGGCCGGCGTCAGCAGCGACTACTACAGCAGGCTGGAGCAAGGAAGAGAACGCAACCCATCGGATCAGGTGCTCGAAGCCCTGGCCCGAGTCCTCCAACTCGACGCCGAGGCCACCGAGCACCTTCACGAGCTCGCCCACCTCCGGGCAGGCAGGCGCAGGTCCGTCGATCGAGTTGACCACGTCAACCCGATTGTGTTGCGGCTCATGGAGAGCTGGGATCACGCACCGGCATATGTGATCAACCGCCGGTTGGACGTGCTGGCCCGAAACGCGAGGGCGGCCGCTCTCTACGCGGGGTTGGAACACAGCGACAACATGATGCGGCTGACGTTTCTCAATCCTGCGGCTCACGAGTTCTACCTGGACTGGCGGCAGGAGGCCTGCTCCAGGGTGGCCCATCTGCGTGCCATGGCGGGGACGGACTGCGACGACCCTGCTCTTCTTGAGCTGGTTGAGGAGTTGTCGCGTGGAAGCGAAGACTTTCGTCAGATATGGGCTCGCTATGACGTACGAGCCAGAACCCATGAGTCGATAGGCATGCGTCACCGCGAAATAGGTGACGTGTTCGTTTCCTTGGAAGTGCTCACTATCGACAGCGCCTCCAGCCAGAAACTCATCGTCTTCCAGGCCGATCCCGGCAGCCCGTCCGAGGAGGCTCTGGCCAGGCTGGGCAGGCTCACCGCCAGCAGCAGATGATCCAGCAGACGGGCGACAAGATCCTTGCCCACCTGGCATGGTCGAACGCAATCTCGCCGCCCATCTCGCGTGAGATGCCAGCGACGATCGGCGGCGCGATCAGTGATCTTTCTGGATGCCACGATCAAGCGTTCGGAACAGCTGGCGTCGCCCATGAGGGGAACCGCCTAATGGACGAAATACACGCGGTCAGACGGTCATCACCGATGGTCGGTTTGGGTCGAGATCCCGCAATCCGCCGTCAGTAACCGGGGAAACAGAGTGCGAAGGTCGTCGAGGGATGCGCAGCCCAGCCACCCCAACACCATCGCTTGGCCGGTTGCGGGCGTACACGAGGCGCAACACCGCCTCTGCCTGCCCGGAGACCGTCGCGCTCGGTTGCATGGGGCTCGGAGTAGAGGTGGAGTTCGATGTTGAGGCTGAGACGCAGGGTGCGGTCGAGATCGCTCAGTTCCACTGCGATCTGCCCAGGGCCGATCCTGGTCATGAAACCTGCTGACCACGAGGTCGACGCGTTCCCATTCCCACCGCAAGCCCGACTCGGCGGCCGGGATCCGCGAGGCAGGGTCGAGCGCGACGGCGATGTCCCCGCCGGGCACGGACTACTCGGACAACCGGTGTCCGGCATAGTCGGCGATGCCGAGCAATCCGCTGAAGTGAGGCATTAGAGCCAAACTCTCGGCAAAGCTGAGCGATGAAAGCAGTCGTAGTGCTTGGTATTCGCGGCCTGCCAGGCGTCGCGCTGTGCCGGACCCGCCAGGGCGTCCCACCGCTGCCACACCGGACGCATGTCCTCCATGGCGGGGCCGGAGGTATCCCCGGCGATGGCTCGTTTCACCAACATCGTGCAGATCTCCGCAGCGCTGCCGAGATGGGACAGCACCTGCGCCACGGTCCATCCGCTCGCCAATGACCGCTGTGACATCTCCTCTTCTGGCAAGTCGGCCACGAGCGCCTTCAACCGGCGGGAAGAGGAGTCCAGTGCCTGCAACAGACCGGCGCAGGTGCCGTGACGGTCACCGCCGTCGTACCTTCTGTCATACCCGAGCCGACAAGGCCCGTTACCGGCCACAATCCGCCTTGACAGATCCGCTGCCGAGAGCGCCTATGCGGCGCAGGTGCGAGGCATACGCGACGTGGCCGGGGACCACGTGCTGGCGGCTCAGGCCGCCAGCACGTGGTCCAGCAACGCACGTAAGGTGACGGCGCCGACCAGCCTGCCGCTGTCGACCACAGCCACTAGGGGGCTGTGGATCCGGGCCATCAGCGCCGCCATTTCCAGGACGGTCGCGTGGGAGCCGGCGATGGCCAACTCGCGGGGCTGTTCTGGCATGCACTCTCGAACCGTCTTGCTTCCCAACGCGCGCATGAACGCATCGGCATGCGCCTCGTCGACCACGCGGGCCAACGCGGGGTCATCCTGGCAGTAGCGGGGCACCGCCAGCCGCAGCACCTGGGTGCCGGGCAGGATGGTCAGGGGACGGTTACGGTCGTCGACAACGATCAGCCCTGGCAGGTCACGGTCGGCCAGCAACCGGGCCGCCTCCAGCGCGGGGGTATCCAGCGTGACGGTAGGAAAATCGCTGACCAGATCGCGTGCGCGCACGCCGGCCTCCGGAGGATGAGACGAACAGACACCGGCTGTCACGCTCACTCTAACTCCGCCGATCTGCGCTCAGATGAGGTAGCGCAGCCACAGGTAAGGAGTCGCCACGGCCACCATGACGCAAGTGACGATCAGCCCGTACTTCGTGAACTGCCAGAAGCCGATGCGGGTGCCATTGCGCGCCGCGAGTCCAAGGACGACCACGTTGGCTGAGGCGCCCACGGCCGTGGCGTTCCCGCCCAGGTCAGCACCGAGGGCGAGCGCCCACCACAACACCTTCCCTGCAGGGCCGAAGGTGTGGGCCAGATCGGCGACGATCGGGCTCATGGTGGCGACATAGGGGATGTTGTCCACGATCCCGGACAAGGCGGCCGACCCCCACAGCAGCACCATCGTGGCCAGGCCGAGCCTGCCCTCGGTCATCGACGCCGCGGCGTGGGACACCTTCCCGATGACGCCGGTCTCCACCAAGGCACCGACCATGACGAACAGGCCCATGAAGAACACCAGGGTCGGCCACTCCACCTCACGGATCGCCTGCTCGGTAGTGACCCGGGTGGTTGCCACCAGTACACCCGCGCCGAGCAGCGCCACCACCGAGGGCTCGTAGTGCAGCACCGGATGCAGCATGAAGGCCGCTATCACCAACCCGAGGACGGCCAGGCTCTGCCACAGCAGCCGACGGTCGGAGATCGCCTCCCGCTCATCCAGCGCCATGACGTCAGCTGCGCGTTCGGGATCGTAGGTGAAGGCAGCACGGAACAGCCAGCGGCACAGCCCCAGGAAGACAACCACCAAGATCGCGATCAGCGGTGCCAGATGGATGAGGAAGTCGTTGAAGCTCAGCCCGCCGCGGCTGGCGATGATGATGTTGGGTGGGTCGCCGACGAGGGTTGAGGTGCCAGCGATGTTCGACGCCATCGCCTCAGCGATCAGGAACGGCGCCACGGGCAGCATCAGGCGTTCGCATACCAGGAACGTCACCGGCGCGATGAGCAGCACGGTGGTGACATTGTCCAGCAGTGCCGAGGCGACCGCAGTGATGACGACCAGCAGCACCATCAGCCGAAACGGCTTGCCGCGTGCTCGTTTGGCCGCCCAGATCGCCAGGTATTCGAAGACCCCGGTCTGCTTGAGCACGCCGACGATCACCATCATGCCGAGCAACAGGAAGATGACGTTCCAGTCGACGCCGGTCGACTCCGAGAAGAAGGCCGCCTTGCCGTCGGTGGCGTGGATCATCAAGATCAGCCCTGCGCCGCCCAGGGCGGCGGCCGTGCGGTGGATCTTCTCGGTGGCGATGAGGACGTAGGAGACGACGAAGATCACTACGGCCACGATCGCGGTCACGCTCAGCCCTCCGCGGGCGTCGGCGACAACTCAGGACGCCCATGGATCCGACACACGTGCCAAGACCCTAGACCACCGGCCGCTGCCCGCTCAGACCAGGTCAGATCGTCCTCACAGGTGGCGGCGCCGCCACTCGGCAGCGATGCGGCGCCACTCTCCCTCGAGTGTGCGCGCCTGCCTGCGACTGGTCCGGCGCAACGTCACAAATCTCACCCCAGCGATGATCGACGCACAGCCGAGTATGGTCAGCAGGACGACGAGGCTTGTCCGGGTGAGCACCTCCTCGCGCGACAGAGGCGACATGGTGATCTCGCCGCTGCGCCGATCCACCCAGATCCGGACGGTGGTGCCGGCCTCGGCGTCGACAGGAGCGTCGACCCGGCCCGTGCGCGCCATCCCGCCGGGTGTGATCCATCGCGCGTGGAAGGGCGCGGAAGAAGAGAAGGACGGCCCTCCACTGGTTGACGTGGCGGCAATCGGTTCGAGCAACTCGGCGTGGACGACCGCTCTGCCCGCCTTCTCCAGCGCGGCCTGATCCGAAGCCGCCGTGTGGATCACCTGTCCCACCGCCCAGGCGGCGATCACGCTCCCGCACAACGCGACTCGAAGCCAGCGGAAGGAGGCCAATGACCACTGGTCGACGCTCACAGCGGGCACGGACCGTGACGTGGTGATGGCATGTACTCCTCCAGATGACCGACGTGAAACCAGTGCCGACCAGACTTCCCGGCGCATCATCAGAACTATCTAACACCCGCCAGGATCGGCCACCTCTGCGCTCAGACCTTCAGCGGCAGGAGGACCGCGTAGAGGCGAGCAGTATCCATGTCACCGATGGGTACTGCAACGTCTCGTCGGTGATCCGGTTCTTGGAATAGTCCAGATAGAGGCCGGCGGCCTGCGCGCACATGCGCTCGCCGCGTCCGGGGTCGTCCGCGAACAGCTCACGCAAGTGGCGCCCCTCGATCTGGCCGTGATGCCGCCGGAGTGCCTGCCAGGCCGGGCGGTCACGCAGTGGGATGGTGGGCATCGGCGCGGTCTCCTCCCGGTCGATCAGACGAGCGAGGCGCTCTGGGCGGAAACACAGGTCATGAGATCGTTCCAGGACGTCACGAACGCCTTCGCGCCGTCGCGTTGCAGCTTGTTCGCCGGGCGGCGACATCGACGCCGGCGTCGGCGAAGAGGGCGAGGACTCATCGGCGTCGCCGCCAGGTGATGGACTCGGGCATCGGCGGGACCAGTGGGGTGGGGCCAGGGCGAATGCGTGGCCGGCGCCGACGGCGGCGAGTTTGACCTCGGCGATCAGTTCCTGTCCTTCAGGCGCGGCGGGGCCGAGGTCCAGGCCGTGGCTGCGCAGGATGGTGGTGAGTTCGTCGTACCAGGCGGGGCTGGACTAGCGTGGGAAGCCGACCCAGTCCAGGCCCGCGAGCGCGTCCCGGTGGATGCCGCTGGGGCCGGACAGCTTCGCGGCGTGCTCTGTTGGACAGCAGCATGCCGAGCCGTCCGGTGGGGCGTTGATTTCCTTGTCGGTGCCGTCCAGGCCGACGCGCAGAACCCGGCCGAGGACGCCGCGGCCGTCCGGGACGTCGGTGACGGTCGGCCTGGGTACGTCCGTGATGCGGGCGCTGTCCACCTTTCCCGGATATACGGGGATTGCTTTCATTTTCGGTGCTCCCTCCGTGAGCGGTTTGACGGCCGACTGGTCGTGGCCGGCTGAGAAACCGCCAGCGGTAGGCGTCGTCGTGGAGGAGCTTCCCGCAGGCCACGGTTCCCCGGCGGTGTCGGTGCAGCAGCGCGGCGGCGAGCGCGCCGGGTATCGGACCGCGGGGTTCGGGTGGCCGCCGCTGATGCGGCCCAGCGGTGAGTAGACGATCCCCGCCGCCGCGGTCGCGATCAGTGCACCCGTCATAAGCCGCTGCAGGTCCACGTTCGACAGAGCCCGGACGATCGGCGAGCCGGCCGCGAAGTCCACGACGATCGCGCTGATGGCGATCAGCAGCAGGAGCGCCTTGCCGGCGAGCTCGGCGGTGATCTCACGCCATCCGGCCCTCGCCGTTCCCGCGGCCCGCGCCGGCCGCCCCGCCGCCCCGTGCGGTTCGTTCGGCTTCGTCGATGGCCCAGGCGGCGTTGATGAGTCCGATGTGGCTGAACGCCTGTGGGAAGTTGCCGAGCAGCTCACCGTTGTCCGGGTCGATCTCCTCCGACAGCAGGCCCACGTCGTTGGTGTACGCGGCGGCTCGCTCGAATGCCTGCCTGGCCCGGCTGGCCTGCCCGGACATGGCGAGCGCCTGCGCCAGCCAGAACGAGCACAGCAGGAAGGTGCCCTCCTCGCCGGCGAGGCCGTCGATGCCGTCCGCGGTGCGGTAGCGGTAGACCAGGCCCTGGTCGTTGGTGAGCCGGTCCGCGACGGCGTCGATTGTGGACAGTACCCGCGGGTCGCTGGCGGGTAGGAAGCCGACGATCGGCACCATGAGGGCGCTGGCGTCCAGCTCGTCGGAGCCGAAGGCCTGCGTGAACGCCCCAACGCGGTTGTTCCAGCCCTCGCGCAGCAGGGTTTCGCGGATCTCGGCACGGGTCCGTCGCCAGGACTCGACACGGTTCTGCGCCCGTAGGAGGCCGGCGAGGGCGATGCCGCGGTCCAGCGCCACCCAGCACATGAGCTTGGAGTACACGAAGTGCTGCGGCTCCCCGCGTATCTCCCAGATGCCCTGGTCCTTTTCCATCCAGCGCTCGGCCGCGGTGTCGGCACAGGTGACGAGGAAGCGCCGGACGTCGTCGTCGATGTCGCCGATCTGCCGTTCGAGGCGCACGGCCGCATCGAGCAGCTCGCCGTACACGTCGATCTGCCGCTGGTTCCACGCGCCGTTTCCGATGCGTACCGGTCGGCTGGCGCGCCAGCCGCGCAGGTGCGGCAGGGTGCGCTCGCTAAGGTCGTGCTCGCCGCGGACGCTGAACATGATCTGCAGCGCGCGGTCCTTGCCCAGCGACGGGGCGGCGGTGGTGAGGAAGGCGAAGAAGTCGCTCGCCTCGTCGGGGCAGGCTGCGACCCACAGGGCGCCGATCGTCAGTGACGCGTCCCGTACCCACGTGTACCGGTAGTCCCAGTTGCGCTCGCCGCCGGTCCATTCGGGCAGCGATGTCGTGGCGGCCGCGACGATCGCGCCGCTGGGCTGGAAGGACAGCGCCTGCAGCACCCGCCCGCTGTGGTGCACCAGGTCGCGCCACGGGCCGTCGTAGGCCTGGTGGAGGTTGGACCACGACTGCCAGGCGACGATCGTGCCATCCAGCCGGGCCGCCAGTTCCTCCTGGTCCCACACCCGCGCGGGAGTCTCCTCCAACGTCGAGCGATGCATCCCGAACAGCCATGTCTCGCCCGCGCGCGCCGTGAACACGCCGTATCCGGTGCAGTCACCGATGCCGAGGGCGACCGGCGTGGTCAGCACAAGCCACTCGGCGCCGCCGCGGGCGGTCACGCCGCCGTCGACGACGGACAGGATCGGGTAGATCAGGCCGTACTCAGGCCGGGGCCGGTACTCGATTTCCATCGGCACCTCGCCGCCGACGCCGGACACCCGTCGGGCGAGCAGGTGCGGCACACCGACGCCGAGCCGGTGTCCGCCGTCGTCCGGGCCGGTGAGCAGGGCGTCGGTGAGAACGACCGTGCCGCTCCCGGTGCGGAAGGTTGTCTCCAGCACCATCGTCTGCGGTAGGTAGCGGCGCGTCGTCTCGTACGGGACGGCCGGGCGGATCGCCCAGTGCCCGGCCTCGTCGTCCAGCAGGCGGGCGAAGACGGACGGCCCGTCGAACCGGGGAAAGCACAACCACTCGGCCGATCCGTCCCGGCCGATCAGGCCGGCGGAATGGCGATCGGACACCAACGCTAGGTCGGCGATGGGCGTAGTGCTCATCAGTGTTCCCGCGCTGTCGATACCCGGGGAAGGCGACGATGTTACGCACGAGCCGGGAAAATCACGGCAAAGGCATGAAAATGGAGCGCTCCGCCCGCCCGGCGCGAAGATCACACGTTCCTCAAGCAGCACATAACGGGCGCATCATCCTCCCGTACGCGGGCACGTGTATATCAGTCGCTGGCTCAGCTGCGGCCTTGCCATGCCGGGAAGGTCGCGTACAGGGGTACGGAAGCGACGAGACGCCCCGACCCGGAGGTCGCCGAGTTGTCGGACCAGTTCGCCAACGTGCTCGAGGCGCTCACCAGCCAGGTCGGCAAGCGGAAGTTGCGGGTCGACGTCGTTCCTTTCTCGTGCATGTTGGAGAACTACGCCTTCGGAACCGAGTTGACAGCGCGGCCGAAGCTGGACCAGGCGGACTCCCGGTCGCTGTCCCGCCGCTTCCTGTCAGTGCTGGGAGAGCGGCTGTGACCGGTGGGAACGGCGGGCACTCGGACCGGATACGGAGGCGTTCATACGCGACCTGGAATGGCTGAAGAGTCTGCGCGCTCAGATCGACACGCACACGTTCCGAAGTGATCCAGTTCAGGCGGTAGCGCGAGCCGTGCGCTTGCCGAGAATGTCATCCGGCCAGGTGAGAGCGCCAAGCTCGAAGCCCTGGGCCATACGGTCACCTGGAACTGGCCGCCTGACCTGCACGCCTGACGTGACCCTCGCCCACGATCAACGGCCTGGGTCCGCTGCCGCCTACCTGGGCTGGGGTCCATTCACGTATTAGTCTGGGTGCACTGCAACGCCAGCCAATGGCGACGGCCGGTCAGGTCCTCGTCGTGGCGGCCCGACGGCCCCGCCAGCGGGGACGGGCGGACCGAGTTCCGAGTACGCGCTGATCGCGTGGAACGACACGGTTGAGGAAAGCACCACGGGGGCTTCAGCAATGGCTTTCACGGACGTGATGAAACACGTGGCGCAGAGCTTCGAGGCGTTCGGCGTCGGTGTCCTGATCCTGGGCCTGGTGTGGTCGGTCATCGTTGCGGCACGGATCTGGCGCGCCGCGGGCGGCCGCCGTGGATACCAGGCATTGCGTGAGACGTTCGGTGGCGTGCTGTTGCTGGGCGTGGAAATCCTGGTTGCGGCCGACCTGATCCGTACCGTGACGATCTCGCCGACGCTCCAGAGCGTGACGGTCCTCGGGTTGATCGTCTTGATCAGGACGTTCCTCAGCTTCTCCCTCCAGATCGAGATCGACGGGGTACCGCCATGGCGGCGCGCCCTGACCAGCGGGGCCACAGTGGTGGCTCAGGCGGCCCGGACACACCGGGCGGGCCCATCCGCAAGCCCGGACGCGGAGGGTTGAAGCGCTCACCGCGCTTACGGGCCGCGTTCTACCGCAGCGAGGAGGCCCGCACGTTCGACGGTGCGGCGCCCGGTTGTCCAGCCGGGCCGTCGGCCCGGGCGTGCTCCGCCGGTCTTCCAGCTCAACCACGGGGCAGCACGTACCGCTGGACCGCGTTGGCGAAGCCCTCGTCGTCGTTGCTGGTGGTGATCCGGTGCGCGACGCGCCGTACCTCCATGCTGGCGTTGCCCATCACTATGACCGGCAGGGCTGGCCCGGGTGTGTGGCAGCGCATGGAGCTGGTGTTCCTGGCCGACTCATGACAGGTCGCGCAGGAGTTCTGTGTCGGTGGGGGCAGCGCCGCGCCGCACGACCGACACCTGGCCCCGTTGTTCGAATACCACGAACCGCACGGAGGCGAGCTCGTCAACGCCGTGCTGGCGCAACAGGCCGTACAGGTCATGGCGGGTCAGGCCGCTGCGGCGAAGCTCGGCGTCCAGCACCTTGCCGTCGGCGACCAGCAGTCGCGGCGGGTGGTCGATCAGCTTGGCGAACAACGGCCGGAAGCGCAGCCGGGCGGTGAGCCGGTGGGCGAGGAGGATCGTTACCAGGGTCGCCGCGCCGGCCAGGTAACCGGCATCATGCGCATTAGGCACCCGACCGACGATAGCTCCGGCGGCAACGGCCGCGACGAAGTCGAACGCCGACATCTCGGCCAGCGTCCGACGTTCACCGATGCGGAAGCAGACCACGGCAGTGGCGTATAGCAGCAGGCTCTTGGCCACGACCCACCACAGGTCGTGCAGGGATCCGAACACCATCGACACGGTCCGCACCTCCCCATCCGAGCGCACGACAAACGCCGCACGGTGGCCGGCTGACCACCCAGCGCCTCACCCGATCGCCCCAGCCACCGTGGACGAGGATCGGGACGGGTGGCGGGCTGGTCGGCCAACGCGCTGCGGTGGGTGGCGCGCGAGCCTCACAGGCCGTACTGCTCCAGCAGGCGTAGCCAGAATTCACTGACGGTCGGGAACGGCGGAACGGCGTGCCACAGCCGGTCGAGGGGGACCTCGGCGTTCACCGCGATGGTGGCCGAGTGCTGCAGGTCAGCCACGTCTGAGTCGACGCAGGTGGCCCCGAGGAGTGCCCGGCGGCCGGCGTCGACGACAAGGTTCGCCCGGCCGGTGTAGCCGACGCGGCGGACCATGGCCTTGCCGATGTCGTACTCCACGATACGGACGGTAACACCGTCGGCGCGGGCCCGGGACTCGGTGCGCCCGACCATGCTCACCTTGTGGATCTGGTGCGTGGCGAGTTGCTCGGCGCGGGCGATGTCGTCCCGGTAGTAGGAGTTTCCGCCGTCGATCACCACATCGTCCGGGTCGAGCAGCCCAACGAGCTGGTCAAGCGTGGGCTGCACGGCCGCGGCTGGCACCATCAACCAGACCACGCGCGGCCTGTCAAGTTTCGCCACCAGATCCGCCAGCGAGGCCGCGCCGACCATACCCTCACCGGCAAGCTGCTGCACGGTGCTCTCAGTGCGAGCGTACCCGACACACCGATGGCCGTCCCGCATGAGCCGGCGGACCAGGTTCGCGCCCACGGCTGACCACCACGGTCAAGAAGATCGCGGCCTTCGCAGGCGGCGCGAGGATCTCCTGGGCGAGATCTTGGAGGTTCGTCCGTCGCATCTGTTGTTGGATGATCGGCTTGATTGGTCAGCTCTCGATCCGAACCTGGCGCACATCGAAAGCGACATAGCCACTGAAGTCGCGGCCAACACGGACCGCCGCCGACTCCTTGATGTCCGGATAGGACCAAGCCCCGTCCCTGAGCACCGTCTCGCCGACCAGGACGTCGTGATACTGCGCCCTCCCCTTCCAGGGACAGGTGTAGGGCGTTGGGCTGTCGAGGAGCACGCCGGCCACAACTGAGTCCGGCGGGAAGTAGGCATTCCCCTCCATCCTGACTACCGCCTCGTTCGCAGCCTCGGCCACGACGGTCTCCCCAACCACTGCCTTCATTCCGTTTCCCCTCATCGATCCTTTGGCTGGCCACATTCGCCCTCGTGACTGGCCGAGCGAGCCCCAGGAAGCACCCACCCCGCACCCCTCGATGGCCTCTCCAAGTCGAGACCACCGGCGGAGGCGACGGGCCGTAGCCAGGCGTCGAGTTGGTGCAGTCAGAGCCCGCTTGCGCGTTCAACTAAACGTTGGTACCGGGAAGGGCTCTCCTTCTTACCCGTGTCTTGAGAACGCACAGCCGGACGGATGAGGCGGCGGATGGCGCCGGGCGTCGGTCGGCCATCCGTCAGCCGCGTACGCAACCTCTGGGCAGAACATCCCGCGGCGAAGGGGATCGCGGCCATCCGCACCGAACTGGCCGCCATCGACGTCGACGACCTGTCCAGCCGAGTCACCGAGCCGCCCGGCGGCGGAGCTGGTGCGGTTGGAGCCGCCCCATCCTGCGCGAACGACGCCCGCTGTCGCGGCCGGGACGGGACGCGGCCGTGTGTCGTGGCCATCGCCCGGGCCAGGGCCGAGCGCGGCGGACCGGTCGCTACAACGAGGTCGACATCGGCAGGTCAATCCCGAGTAGCTTCAGCAACTCTGCCGTTGGGACCAGGTAGGCCACGCCTACGCGGATGATTCGGCACGGGAATTCGCCCTTCTTGGCCAGCTCGTACGCCTTGGTCCTGCCAATGCCAAGGGCCCGCGCGGCCGTAAGCAGGTCGATGGTGGCCGGTAGGTGCTGCAGCTCCGCCAGCGTTAGGACCTTCATCTCTTCTCCAAGTAGCTAGCCGGCCGGGTGAACCCGACCACGTCAGAACGAGCGGAATAGGACGCGTATCGCACCACATCGCCGGTACGCGGCGCGTGAATCATCTGACCTGGCCCGACCACCACACCGACATGCCCCGGCCCAGCAGACTGCGGATGCATGAACACAAGGTCGCCTGCCTGCTCCTGGCCGCGAGCAACCACCGGACCACGCCGCCACTGATCAGCGGCCACGGGCGGAATCGCGATCCCGGCGTACTGATAGGCACGCATCGTCAGGCCCGAGCAATCGAATGAGCCTGGCCCCTTCAGCGCCCCACGCGTACGGCTTGCCGAGCTGCATCCGCGCATACGCGATGACCCGCCCCGCGGCGGCACTAGGTGCGACAGGCAACGAGCAGAACTCCTCCCCCACAGGCTCGGAGGAGTATTTGCGGGCGAACTCAAGCACACGACGCACGTACCAGTCCGCGTGGTTGTAGCGCCAGATCGCGCGATACAGGTCGGCGGGTGCGCCGCTCGCCTTCAGGTATCGCGCCGCCGAGGGGATCGCGTCAGCCGGGTCGTAGACATTCGCTCGGCCGTCGCCATTACCGTCCACGCCGTAGGCCTGCCAGGTCGAGCCGAGGAACTGCATCGGCCCCATCGCACCAGCGGCGTTGGCGCCCGCGCGGATTCCCGTAGCGACGCCACGCCCGTGGTCGCTCTCGGCCTTCCCTACCCCTGCCAGTACCGCCCACGGGATGCCGTATGCGTCCGCTGCCTGCCGATACAGGCGCAGGTAGTCAGGCGGGATGCCCTCCGGCCGGCCGCGGCCGCAGCCCGGCGAGCCGCCCATTGCCGTGAATCCGAGGATCAGCCCGAGAGGCAATCCGATGGCCACGCATACGGCTGCCACGATCAGCCGGCACTCTCGGCGAGGCGCTGGGCGCGATGCGGGGAAGCGGGCTCGACCTGCGGCTGGAGATCAAGTCCCCGCACCTCTACCCGGGCATCGAGGGCCGCATCGCCGGCACGCTGCGCCGCAACTCCTCGTGGCTCAGCGAGAACCGGCTCGTCATCCAGTCGTTCGACAGGGACTCCCTGCGTACCTTCAACAAGGAGCTGCCCCAGGTGCCCATCGGCCTGCTCGGGACACCGAGGACCGCGGATCTCGACGACCTCGCCAAATTCGCCGACGAGATCAACCCGCCGTACGCCGACGTCACCCCCTCCTACGTCAAGTGCGTACACGACAACGGCATGAAGATCTTCACCTGGACCGTGAACGATCCCGACGACATGAGCCGCATGACCTCCTACGGCGTAGACGGCATCATCACCGACAAGCCAGACGTGCTGAGCGAACTGGCCGCCACCCCGGACCAACGCGCCGGCAACGAGAAGGCCGATGACGAGTCCTTCGAGAAGCTGACCACCGTGGACGAGATCAACATGTATCAGCGCGCCGCCTGACCGGCGTCCCCAGTGCCGCTTCCCTGGCGTGGGGAGGCGTCCTATTCCGCTGCCCGGGGCGTGGGCCGACAGGGCCACCAGAAAATGTCGGTGGCCTTGCGACCTGGATCACCGACTTCTAAAACACCCGAAGGAGGCACAGCGCCAACGACGGGCTTCCGCCTGTCACACGGGAGCGTCAGAAGATCGAGAAAGAGGCAAGCGTCAACGGCCCTGCGGTGGATCCGGCGCAGACACCGCCGCGTCAAGTGGAGACAGCTGCGACGCCAGTACTGCCGAGGAGGCCGGTGGCCGAGCTACACCCGCTCCACCACGTCAACGCTGACGCCCGGGCGTCAGCGTTTGAAGCGCGCGGATACTCCTCGGCTCCCTGTAGCGGGCCGGACCATGGGTTGAGGATCACTAGGCGGGGGCGCTCAGGGGCAGGCGCAGGATGAAGCTGGCCCCGCCGATCGCGGCTTGGTGGACGTGCAGGGTGCCGTGGTGGGCGGTGGCGATGTCCCGGGCGATGGCCAGGCCCAGGCCGGTGCCTCCGCGGTCACGGCTGCGGGCGGCGTCGAGGCGGACGAACCGCTGGAAGATCCGTTCTCGGTCGGCCGGGGGCACGCCGTCGCCGTCGTCGCTCACCGCCAGCTCGGCGTGCGTTGCCGAGTGGCGAAGCCGTACCCGTACCTGGCTGGTGGCGTGCCGCTGCGCGTTGTCCAGCAGGTTGGTCAGCACCCTTGCGATCTGCCCCGGCACGGCATCGACGACGACCCTGTCGGCCAGGTTCAAGACTGCCGGGTGGAGATCGGTACGCCGGCTGATCTCGGTGCGGATCAGGTTGGTCAGATCGACGTGCTGAGTGGCCTGGGGGACGGTGGCGCCCAGCCGGGCGAGCAGGAGCAGGTCGGTCATGATGTCCTGAACCCGATCCAGGTCCTCCAGCGCGTGCCCGATCAGGTCGGGCAGGTCGGTGACGCAGGGATGCATCTGGGCCTCCTCCAGTCGCACGCGCAGGCCGGCCAGCGGGGTGCGCAGCTCGTGGGAGGCGTCGGAGGCGAACTGGCGTTGCCGCTGCAGCGCTCGTTCGGTCGAGGCTTTGGCCTGCTCCAGACGTCCGAGCGTGTGGTTGATGGTGCGCACCAGCTGGGCGATCTCGCCGCGGCCGGGCGGTTGCGGGATGCGGGTGCTCAGGTCGCTGACGTTGATCGCGGCCAGTTGCGCGCGCAGGAGCTGGATCGGCCCGAGCGTCTGCCCTATGTCTGCCGTGTCAGCGAACACATTCATTTCACTGCCCCCTCAGGCCGTCATCGCCGATCCCAGGTCGCATGGGCCGGCGACGGAGCCGACGAGATGCTCGAACCGACCTTCTGCCGCCACTCGAGGTCGGCGGCGAACTTCCCCGATCACCACCTCGAGCGAACCCGCCGAGGCCCGGTCCGTCGGCGCTCCACGGGGAGAATCGACGGGACGCTCTCCCCGTCCGTCATCAACAGCACGGCATTTAATATCAAATGATACCATATCAAATGAAAGGGTATCGGGTAATATGTCCTCATGACCGGTGACACTCCTCACAGAACCACCCCTTTGCGTGCGACCGATCGCCCTGGGGACGCCTCGCCTTTCGCTCTCGGCTTGCTGCTGCGCCAGGCGCACTGGCGCGCGGCCGCGGTGATGACGGAGGCGCTTCGGCCGCTCGGCATCGAGTTGCGGCATTTTGCCGTGCTGATCGTGCTAGTCGACCGTGGAGCCACGATGCAGCGGGACCTGGCGGCGGCGACGGGGTCGGACAAGGCGGGAATCATGCGGGTTGTAGACGATCTGGAGCGTAGGGGGCTGGCCGTACGCAAGACCGTTCCGGGGGACCGGCGGGTGCGGGCAGTGGAGATCACGCCTCAGGGCGTCGAGCTTTTCGATGCAGCCCATGTGGCGGCGGAGCCGCTGGCTGAGCGTCTGGTCGCCCAACTGGGGCCCGGCGAGCCCGAGCAACTGAGGGATCTGTTGACCCGGTTCGCCTATCCCCCAGGCGATGAGGCGTAAGCCCGGTTGCCTGCCGCTTGGGCACGCTCCGTCTCAGGCGGCTTTCCCGACGGACCCGGCCTTGAGAGCTGCGACCAGCGTCGCCGCGTCGCCCTGATTCAGGCCACGGTCAGACTTCTCCGCCCAGGCGTTGCCACGGGTGACCGCTTGTACAGGCGCGATCTCCTGGACGTTCCGAGGCGTGCCTCGGCTCCGGCGCGTACCTCGTCGGCCAGCGTGAAGATTGTTCCTGTAGCGGAGTAGTAGGCGACGGCAACGTTCGCGGTCGGTTCCCGTGCGAGTCATCTTCCTCGCGATGTTGCGAGGCTCATATACCCACCAAATGGTATTGAATGATACCATCATTGATGATACCGTCGCGAACGTAACAGAGTCGGACACGTTGAGGGGATGAGGAGGTAGGTGATCTTGGACGTCTATGAGGCAGTCAAAAGCCGACGGGCGGTGCGCGGATTCACCGATCGGCATGTCCCGCGGGAGGCGCTGGAGCGCGTGCTGTCCGCCGCAGCTTGGTCGCCGTCCGGATCGAACCTCCAGCCGTGGCACGCCTACGTGCTGACCGGTGCGCCGCTGGCCGAGCTCAAGAAGCGCGCCCTCGAGCGCGTGGCCGCAGGCGACCCCGGGGACGAGCGGGAGTACGAGACGTACCCGCCCGCGCTGAAGTCCCCCTACCGCGAGCGCCGATTCGCCTTCGGCAAGGAACGCTACGGCGAACTCGGTATTTCGCGCGAGGACTGGGCGGCGCGCCAGAGAGCCGCCGCCGCGAACTGGGACTGTTTCGGCGCGCCCGCCGCCCTGTTCTGCTACATCGACCGCGACCTGGGCCGGCCCCAATGGGCCGACGTCGGCATGTATCTGCAGACCGTCATGCTGTTGCTCCGCGCCGAGGGGCTGCACAGTTGCCCGCAGATGGCGTGGTCGGTGTATCGCAGAACCGTAGCGGAGGTCCTGTCGCCCCCGGACGGGCTGATCCTCTTCTGCGGCATGTCGATCGGGTTCGAGGACGTCACGGTGGGTTACGCCCGTACGGGCCGGGCCCCGCTCGAGGAGACGGTCACGTTCGTCGAGGGTGCAGCACTGCGATCACACGCGGCGTGACGAGGCCGTCTCCCGCCTGGTGTGGCTGTCGTCGTTTCGATGTCAGCCACACCTACGACTGGACGAGCATCACGCAGAAGCTGATCCACCGCACGCCGCTGCGGTCGATCAAGGCGACAAGGAGATCGCGCAGGAGCGCATCGCTCCAGCGGGCTGGACTGGACAGTGGTCTTACCCGACCAAGCTGACCCATGGCCCCGCGAAGGGCACACACAGCACGGGTGAGCGGCCGCCGATGAAAGGCAACCCGACGATCAGCCGAGCGGACGTCGCCGCCTTCATGTCCAGGCGGCACACGGCCGCGAGTCGTCCAACGCAGTGCTGCCGTGATCACCGAATGACGACGCTCGGCACGTCGACTTCCTCCAGTGCCTGAAGAAGTGGAATTTCTGGTTCAGAAGAGTCCTGCTTCGGCGCCTCCCGAACCCGTCTTCTCGCAAGCAACACATCAAAAGGAGAGACATGACCGATCAGTTCCGCCTCGGCGGCGACCTTACGGTCGACCGGCTCGGCTTCGGCGCCATGCGCCTGCTCCAGGGCGCCCCGGGCAAACCCGCCCGCGACCCCGAGTCCGCCCGCGCCGTCCTGCGCCGCGCCGTTGAGCTCGGTGTCAACCACATCGACACCGCCCACTTCTATCGCAGCGAGGATGGCTCGGTACGTGCCAACGCTCTGATCCGCGAAGCCCTGTCCCCGTACCAGGACGCCCTGGTCATCGCCACCAAGGTCGGCCCGGTCTTCGGGCCCGATGGTCCCGGCCAGGGCACCGCCGCCGATCTTCGGCCACAAGTCGAAGCCAACCTCGAAAGCCTGGGCATGGATCGCCTTGACCTGGTCTATCTGCGCATCGGCATGGCCGAACCCCCGCACGGAGAGTCGCTCGCCGAACGCTTCGAGGTGCTCGCCGCACTGCGCGAGGAGGGCCTGATCCGCCATCTGGGCATCAGCAACGTCGATGCCGGCCATCTCGCGGAGGCCCGCACGATCGCTCCTGTCGCGGCCGTCCAGAACAACTTCCACATCGCCGATCGTGACGAGATGGCCGTCCTGGACGCCTGCACGCAAGCCGGCATCGCCTTCGTCCCCTTCTTCCCCCTCGGCGGCGGCAGAGCCGATATCAACGATCCCCGCCTGGCCAAGGTCGCCGAACGGCACGGCGCCACCGTTCATCAGGTCGCCCTGGCCTGGCTGCTGGCCCTGTCCCCGGTCGCCCTGGCCATCCCTGGTACTGGTTCCGTGGCCCACCTGGAGGAGAACCTGACCGCCCGGTCGATCACCCTCACCGAGGAGGACCTCGCCAACCTGCCGCAGCCGCCGCGAGCATCCGCCGTGGTGAGAGAGGGCGGATCATGAGGGTTACATATCGCTGGAGATCGGCCTCCTCGGCTCTCAGTGGCGCGAGGGCGACCGGCCGGGTGGTCACGGCTATGAGAAGCGTCAACCAATGAGGGGCGACGAGGGGACGCGTTCCTCGTTACCGAGCCGGGCGGACAACGGCTCGAATTCGGCGGGCCTGCGTGCCCTTCCCCGTCCCGTGGCGGTGGTGGTAGGGGGCGGAGGAGTGCTCGGGGCTGCGCATGTCGGAATCGGGCACGCGTTGGAACAGCGAGAATTCGTCCCGGACCTGATCATCGGAACCTCGGTGGGCGCCCTCAACGGAGCAGTCGCGGCCGCCCACCCCGGTGAGGCCGCACCATGGCTGGATCGCGTGTGGACCCACCTGCGTCGCCGTGAGGTGTTTCCACTCGGCTACCTGCCCTCGCGGGCCAGCATCTGCACCGATCGCGGCCTGCGCATGCTGATCACTCGGGCCGTGCTGCCGTCGCGGATCGAACAGCTGGAGGTCCCCTTCACGGCGGTCGCCATGGATCTGGCCACCGGCGCTCAGGTGCTGCTCGACCACGGAGATCTCGAGTCCGCGCTGCTGGCCAGCGCCGCCATTCCGGGGGTCCTACCCCCGGTGGATCGGGAAGGCCGGACGCTCGTAGACGGCGGGGTGATCGCCTATGTCCCGGTACTGGCGGCCCAGCAGGCAGGGGCGGCCAGCGTGGTGGTGCTGATGACCGGGCCGGAGAGCTGGCCGCTTCGCCCGACCATCCCGCCCCGGCGGGCCGGCGCGGTCGCCGCCAGGGCACGGCTGCTGCTGTGGCACCATCAGATCGAGCGCGACCTGCACGAGGTATCCAAACAGATTCCGACCGTCGTGCTGCCGACCGGCATCGAGACCTGGCCCGCCCCGTGGGACTTCGGCCACTCCCAGCGGCTGATCAATACTGCCTCCCTCGCGGCGGGGCGCTTTCTCGACGAGCTGCGCATCAGTGGGCCCGGCCTGTATCGGGTCGACGGTCCTCCTGCGACATCGGCCGACCTGGGCAAGGCACGGGCTGCCTCCGTATCGGGGGTCGGCCGGTGAGCACTATCGCGTTCCTCAACATCACCATGCACGGGCACATCAATCCGACGCTGCCGGTCGTAGCCGAGCTTGTTCGTCGTGGCCACACCGTCACTTACCACACCTCGCCCGCGTTCTCGAAGGAGATCGAGGCCACCGGTGCGACCGTGTACCTCTACCCGGGGGGTGACCCACCGCTCCCCGATCCGCCGATGCCGGTCACGTTGCTGGAAGGGCTCGCGCGGGCCGCCGTCGGTCTGCTGCCTGCTGTGCTCTCTGATCTGCGTGAGGTCCGGCCTGACCTGATCGTCCACGGCTCCGCCTGCCCCTGGGGCGCGGTCGCCCCCCGCGAACTCGACGTGCCAGCGGCGTCGTTATTCACCATGTTCGCGTTCAACCGGCATGTGCCCAGCCCCACCCGCGCCACATGGGAACTGCTGGCAGCGGCGGCGACCCGGCCCCGCGATGTTCAGGGTTACCTGCGTTCTCGGTGGGGGTTGTACCGGCACTACGACACCCATGGGTTGCCCCTGCTCGACTTGTTGAACGTGCGTCAGCCGCTCAACCTGGTCTTCACCTCACGCGCGTTCCAGCCCGGCGCCGACGACTTCGACCAGTCGTACCAGTTCGTCGGCCCCAGCATCGGTGCCCGTCCACCCGTCCCGTCGTTCCCGGCCGACCGCCTGCAGGCCCCGGTGCTGTACGCCTCGCTGGGCACGGTGTTCGACGCCGGCCCGCGACTGCTGTGCGCCTTCGCCACCGCGCTCGCGCCACTGGGCGGCACCGTGATCGTCGCCACCGGACACACCGATCCGGCCGCGCTGGACCCGCTGCCGGTCAACGTGCTCGCCCGCCGGTTCGTGCCGCAACCAGAGGTGCTGGCCCGTGCTGCGCTGTTCGTCACTCACGGTGGGATGAACAGCGCCAACGAAGCCCTGCACGCGGGGGTTCCGATGCTGGTTGTGCCACAGGGCGCGGATCAGCCGCTGGTGGCCCGGCGAGTCGTCGAGCTCGGCGCCGGCCTGTCGATCCGCACCCAGGACGCCGACGCGGGACGCGTGAACGCGCTCGCCCGGCGCCTGCTCGACGAGCCAGGCTTCCGGGCCGCGGCGGAAGGCTTGCGGGTCGCCCAGCGCGAGGCCGGCGGATATCTGCGGGCCGCCGACGAACTCGAGCGCTACCTGCACCGGGCTGGCCGGTTCAGCCGGCCGGCCCCGGCGGATTCGCCGCGGGAGCGCTGAGCGATGTCACCCATGGTCGTCGTCGTGCTGCTGTTCGCCGGACTGTCCGAGGCCCTCGGGCGGCTCCTGCCTCTGGTGGCTCGCCGGCCCAGCGTGTCGCGGCCCGTTGCCGCCGAATTCCTGCTGATCGGCGCCGTGGTCGAAGGCGCTGTGTTCGCGCTGTGGCCACTGACCGCATGGACCGTTGCCCAGCTGATGCTGTCCGCTCCACCCTCAGGCGTCGCGTTAACCTGGACACCCGGCCTGGTTGCCCCGCTGCTTCTCGCCGCCGTTCTCGCGTTCCCGCTGCTCGGGCCCCTACTGCACCTGCTGCTCCTCGGAGGGGTCGGGGTCGGTCTCGTCGCCCCGCTCGCCGCGACGACGGGGCTGGGCTGGTGGGCTGCCGCAGGCTGCGTGGCCATCGCCGGAGTCGGGCTGGCCGCCGCCATCGATGCTGTTCGGCGCCTGGTCGCGAAGGTTGGCGTCACCGGTGCACAGGAGCTGATCACATAATCGATTTCCCACTCCTTGTCCTGGTGCTTGGTCCGATCCTGCTCGCAGAAGCTCTGCTCGCCCGCCACGAGGTGATGACCTACACCGTCGGCTGGCGGACTCCTACCACCGAGCTCCCAGAGGGCATGCCCTACGCCCGGGGTGCGGACCCCGATCGGCCTCCGGACGCCTACCTGGTCTATCTGGACGGCATCGGGAAACGCCGCTTCCGCGACACCCGAGACGGGGGGCAGCTGGTCAAGGCCCTGATCGCCGGAGCGCCTGAGCTACGGGTGCTGGGTCAGGTGCAGCCCTACTCCCCGCTGGCCGACCCGCTCGTCAATCGGCCTGCGTGGGAGTGGCTCCGGCACCACATCGGGCTCTTGCTGTTCCTGCACAACGTCATGCAGATCTTTGTCGCCGCCGACCACCGGTACCGTCCCCTGTACAACCGCGCCGTAGGCACTCAGGTCGCCAACCACCTGCGGCTCGCCGGTTACCAGCCCGACAGTGGCATACCCGTGGTGCTGCTCAGCTACAGCGGTGGCGCCCAGGTCGCCACCGGCGCGGTTGAAGAACTGCGCGCCCAACTGCGCACCCCGCTTCTGCTGATCACTCTCGGTGGGTTCCACAACGGCGCCAACGATCTCACCCACGCCCATCATCTGCATCGACTCACCAGTGCTAGCGACTGGATTGAGCGGGTCGGCACCTGGATGTTCCCTCAGCGTTGGCGGCTGTTCCGCCGTAGTGGATGGAATCGGGCCGCCCGCCTGGGAAAGATCACCGTGCACCGGCTTGACCCGGCCACCCACATGGGGCGGCGCAGCTACATCAGCCCGGAGGCGCAGCTGCCCGATGGCCGCAGCTACCTCGACCGCACCGCCGACACTGTGATCGCACTCATCCGTGCCCACCGCGGCGCGACCGCTGCGACAGATGATCCGTCGCCTCAGGGGTCGGCCAAGGCAGCGCAGGGCGACAAAACCCTGAACCACCGGGATGACCTGCAAGGGCCGTCTCGATGGTTCTCGGCATTTCGCGGCTGATCACAGAGTCAGGGCCCTGAATGTACCCTCGGCCCGAGGCAAGGCCCGGCACGCGCGGTGATCAGGGGCGTTGGACAACGAGTTCGGCGCCGAGCTGGGCGTACAGCTCGAGCTGGTCGTAGAAGACGCAGTGGGCGGCGATGCGATCGCCGTCCATGGTGCGCAACGAGCACCCGCGTACGTTGACGCACCGGCCGGTGGCCTCGATGATCTCGCCGTTCGGCATCAGGAACGGGCCGCCGTGAGTACAGGTGACGGCCCACTGCGTGACCACGAGGTTGCCGCAGACGACGGCCCTGCTCCAAGGCGTCCAGTGAATGTCGGGGAAGCCCGTGAGGAACGCGCCCAGGAACGAGGCGATCTCGCCGCGACCCTCGCCCACGCCGGCCGGCGACACGTGGACGGCTCCGTCGGTGTACACAGCAGAGCGGCCTCCAGGTCATGCGCGTTCAGCCCATTGACCAGGTCGTCCATCACGTTGGTCATGTTCGACATGTGCGAGTCCCCTTCCTCGCGGTCTGGGGCCACCAATAGACCAGGTTATCGGGACGCGGAGAATCGCTTCAGGCTGGCAAAAAGACCTCGTATGCGTCGACGCTGCAGGAGAGCGGCCGACCTCGTTTGGCGGCACGTCCGTGCCATCGGTCAGGGAAGTCACGGTGTGGATCAGCGGCTGCGTGATCATGGGCGATCGTGGTAGCTCGGTGGCCTCTCGTATGTGCTGGAACGGCCTGTTAGCGAGGCACGAGGATGAAATCCTGGTTCAGAGGTGTGGCCGTGCTGAGTGGTAAGCGTGTGGCGACCGGCTGCTGGCCGGGGGCACTGGCGACAACGATGCCGAGACCTTCATGGAACCCCGTGGCTGCGTACTCGCCGTAGTGGTCTGTGCGCGTATGGAGAAGTTGGCGGCCGTGCGGGTCCGTGACTGTGATCGTGACGCCAGGCAGTGGTTGTCCGGCAGGGCCGCTGACTCTCCCGGTCAGCATCGGCGGCTGTTCGCCGAAATGGTGCCGATGCGGGTGGAGGGCGACCGGCTCGGGGAGCTCTGCGGTGGGATCTTCCGCGGGGGGCGCGGGGACATATCCGGTTATGCCAGCCAGTCCCTCGCGTACGAGTTGTCGTAGGTGCTTGAGGTACCCGAGCACGATGAGAGCGGCGCCGAGCGCGACCCAGGCGCAGAGCACCGCGGTGGGTCGCCCCAGTTGCTGGGCGTTGAAGTAGTCGACGTTGCGCAGGGCGTCAGCGGCATTGCCCATCGGCAGGACGGGGTGGAGGTAGCGGAAAAATGTCGGGATCAGGTCGATGGGAACGGTGACGCCGCTGGAGGGCACGCTGAGCATGATGAACAGCGTGACGGCGGCCCCGGGGAAGAGCGGGCCGAGAAAGGACACAAGTCCGTAAGAGGTCAGTGACACGGACTGCGTCAGCAGGAACAGGTACAGCAGGACAAGTGGATGCTGCGGGATCGCATCCATCAGGTAGGCGGCTGTGAGGTAAGAGGCGAGGGCGGTGACGGCGCCGCCTCCGACGATCGTGGCCACATGTGCTCGACGGCTGAAACCGACCGCGCGCTGCATGGCGACCACCAGGAAGTAGGCGGGAAGAGTACAGGCCATCAGCAGGTAGAACGGGCTGGTGCCCAGGGTGTCTCCGGGCCAGGTCGGGACCAGTTCGTGGAAGTCGAGGGTAGTGCCGGCGTTCTGGCCCGCACTGGTGAAGACCTGGCGAATGATCGACTCCATGGCAGCGCCGTTCGCCTGGGCGCCGTAGAGCTGCGGATGGTGCGGAGCCGGCGCGAATGCCGCCACTGCGTCGTTGTCCAGGACGGCAGAGCGTGCCTCGGCTGCGGAGCCGACCGGCTGCAGGGAGAAGCCGCCCGGGAAGGCGGTGTCGAGTTGCTGTTGCAGCTGCGCTGTCTTGGCAGGCGGAGCGGCGACTGCGACCTCGATGTCGCGCGGCGTCGGATGATGGAAGGCCGGCAGGAAGGAGTAGAGCAATCCGGCCAGGAAGAGCGCGGGGAGCCAGAGCCCCATCACGAGTGTCCGCATGATCTCGCCAGGACGTGTCGTCTTTGCGTGCGCAGATGCCATGTGGCGCAGCATAGCGAACTTGCACGCGTGCAATACTGCACGGGTGCACACATCTACCTGAGTACGCTGGCCTTTCCTGTGGCGAGAGGACTTGATCAACATGCAGGGTGCGGTTCCAGGGCTGCGTGAACGCAAGAAGGTCGAGACTCGCGAGGCTCTGCGCGCTGCGGCGATCCAGCTCTTCCTTGAGCATGGCGCCTCGACGGTCACCGTGGACGACATCTGCGAAGCCGCCGGAGTCTCCCGCCGGACCTTCTTCAACTACTTCGAGAGCAAGGAGACAGCACTCTTTGCCTGGGACCAGCGCCTCACCGACGAACTCGTGTCCAAACTCGCCGCGCGGCCGTCGCGCGAACCACCGCTCATAGCCCTGCGCCGAGCGATGGACGACACCCTGCCCAGCTTCGCCGCACAGACCGGCTGGGATGAACGCAAGAAGCTATTCAGCGCATGTCCCGAACTGAGGACGAAGATCTTGCACGCAGTCTTTCGCGTCGAGACCAGGCTCGTCGACACCCTCACCGATCGCATCGGGTGCCCGGCGGGCAGCCTTTATCCGCGGCTGCTCGCAGGAACCACGATCTCGGTTTTCCGCGCGGCCTTCACCACCTGGGCCCCGGAAACGGGGATCAAGGGCCTGCAAGCGCTCATCGACCAAGCGTTCGACCACCTGGCCGCGGGCCTCTCCGTCCCCGCCTCCTGACCGCCGCACTTGCTGGACGCTGGGCGTTGCCTGGAAGGTCGGTCAACAAGGAGGTCGCCAGCCGGAGGATTGATGACGCCCTGGACAAGAGCGACATCTACAGGGTCCCGGAAGCCATCCGGGACCCTTCGCAGTCTCGTAGGCCTGTGCCGTGCCAGAACTCATCGTCGCCCTCTCACCTGGGCTTACGCGTGATCGTTAGGCAGCTCTTCGATACTCGTGGATCAGGCCCGCGACGGTAGTGCGGCGCTTGATCACGGCCGTGAGGTCGATCGGCTGGTCGGGATCGTGCAGCGGTGGTCTTTGGTCGCGGGACTGGTGAGCCCGATGGGTGTTGTAGTGCTGTTCATACTCGGCCAGCACCCGCCGCAGGTGCCGCCGCCCGTAGATCAGCAGGTGGTCGAGGCACTCGCGCCGCAATGTGCCGACGAATCTCTCGGCGTAGCAGTTCGCGCGGGGCGATCGCGGCGGGGTCTTGATGATCCGTACGCCGCTGCTGGTGAACATCTCGTCGAACACTTTTGAGAACTTGCCGTCACGGTCTTTGATGAGGAATCTGAACTGATCGACACGTTCACCCAGGTCCAGGAGAAGATTCCTCGCCTGCTGAGCGGTCCAGGCCCCGGTCGGGTTGGCAGTAACGCCGAGGACGTGGATGCGCCGTGTCTCGATCTCCATGACGAAGAACACGTACAGGCGCGTGAGGAACACGGTGTCAACGTGCAGAAAATCGCACGCCAGCAACCCGGTGGCCTGGGAGGTCAGGAACTGCCGCCAGGTTGGCGAGGCCCGGCGGGGCGCAGGACCCAACCCGGCCGCAGCCAGGATCCGGCGGATGGTGCCTTCACCGACCTGGTGCCCGAGTCCGGCGAGTTCGCCTTGGATTCGCCGGTGACCCCAGCGAGGCTTTCCCGCGCCAGCCGTAGGACCAGATCGCGGATCTCCTCGCTGATCGGAGGGCGCCCGCTCGTGGTCGGGTAGGTCCAGTGCCGTTTGATCAGCCGGCGGTGCCAGGCCAGCAACGTGCCCGGCGTCACGATCCGATGGCTCCGCAGCCGGGGCGGCAGGACGCGCGTGAGCGCGGACAAGATCGCCCGGTCAGCCCAGTCCGGTCGCGGCCGACAGATCTGACGCCGCAGCAGGGAGACCTCATGACGCAGCACCAAGATTTCCAGATCCTTGGACGCCTCGCTCCGAGCGAGCAACACGAACCAGCCGATCAGACGAAGGAAGATCAAATACAGGAGTCAGGAGGACACGACCGCCGAGGGTAGACGTCCAGGTCAACCACCCCGCACGAGTTCTGGCACGGCACACCCGCGTGACACTTTGGTCATGGTGCTCCAGTCATCGTCCAGCCGGACTATTTGCCGACCAGACTTCCCGGCTCACCACTCTCGACCTTACAAGTAGCTGCTGAATGGGTCTTTTACGGGCGGCGCTCCGTGCGGCTCCCGGCGGTAGAGGTGTGGCGTCCTGAAATGAGTACGGCAATCGTGTGGTCCTTCGAGCCGGTCAGTTCGTGATCAGGATGGGGATGGTCAGTGCCATGAGCAGGACCAGGGTCCAGAGTGCGGGGGCTGAGCCGAGTGTCTGCTCGCGCATGGAGGTTCTGCGTTCGGCCTCGGCTTGACCGCGGGTGAGCCACCAGGGACTGGCCCGCTGTTCGAGCCGCTGGTAGACCGCACCGAGGGTGGCGCCGTAGGCCAGGTGGCCGATCAGGGCGGGGAAGGCCGCCGCCAGGTCGGCCGCGGTCCATCTCGGAGTCCCGCCGAGCAGGACAGGTGCCAGCGTGAGGGCACCGAGGATCCACCACAGGAAGCCGTAGGAAACACCCCAGCCGAGCCCGGACGTCAGGTCGAAGCTCCTACCACGGAAGAAGATCGCGTAAGAGATGCCGACGGTCAGCGCGATCACCAGATGGACCAGCAGGCCGGGGCCGACGGTGGTGGCGCGCGCCAGGCGTGCCACGGTGGGCAGCAGGCCGCTCGGGTACAGCACCAGGGCGAACACCAGGCCGCCGGCCAGGCCGGCCACGGCGCCGTATCCCGCGGCGCGCGCTCTGCCGGGCCCTGACTCACCGGGGTGCAGTCGCCGGACGTCGTCTTCGAACAGGGCACGTCCGAGGCCGCCGAGCCAGGTGAAGGTGGCGGCGATCCCCGAACCCAGGAGCAGGTGGGCGGGCAACTGGGGCACCGCGGCCCGCACGTCGGCGACCGACCACCGCAGCGTCCCTTCCGAGACCAGGGAGGGAACGGTCAGTGCCACGAGGATCCACCACGCGAAGCCGTAGGCCATGCCGCGGATCAGCGCGGGACCGGTCCCTTCCGGCCTGTCGCCGAAAAGCAGCGCGTATCCCGCGCCGGCGAGAAGGCCCGTGACGAGCAGGCCATACGGCACCTGCTCGGCCATGACCCGCAGTGCGGCGACCAGCACCACCGCGGCGAGGACCCCCGCGGTCATGCCCCGCATCACGCTCACGACCCGGAGCCGCCTCGTCCCGGGCGTTCGAGAGCGTCTCAGGAAGGCGAACGCGGCGGCGGTGACGGCGCCGTAGACAAGGTGGCCGATGAGGCTCGGAAGCAGCGCCTGGCCACTGGCGACGTCCCAGGTGACCGGCCTGCCGAGCAGGATCGGCAGCAGGGTGAGCGGACCGAGGAACCACCACAGAGCGCCGTAGACGAGTCCCCAGAACAACAACTCCCTGGCCTGTGCCCGCTGCCGGACGACGAGCACCCCGAAGCCGGCTCCGATGATGGCCGCAAACAGCATGTGCACGGCGAAGGCCAGCGGGATCGAGTCGGTCCTGACGATGGCGGCGACCGTGGGGAGGAAGCCGATCAACGCCATGATGACGCCGAACACCAGCCCGCCGGCCAATCCGGACACGGCCCCGGCCAAGACTCCTCTGCTGACGCGCGTCGGCTCACTCATGTCGCGCTCCACGGGCGGAGGAGGCGGTCGTTCCGTTGCTCATGGGTGCGCCGGGGGTGGACGGCCTCGGTTCTGGAGCCGGTCGTGACGGGGAGGGCGTGAGGGCGATGTCCCGGGGGAAGGCCAACTCGATCAACCAATCAGCCAGGACACGCGCCTTCCTCTCCCCTCCAGGAAGCTTTGCCAGGTAGACCGCCCGCCACAGCAGCCAGGCGAACAGCCCGGACAGCCGGTGACCGCGAATCTCGGCCACGGCGGTGCGGTGGCCCAGCGCCACCAGGACGCCGATGCCCCGGAAGCGGAATTCGGTGAGCGAACGGCCCGTGAGCAGGGCGGCGATGTTGTCGGCGACCGTCCGTCCTTCGCGCAGCGCGTGCTGCGCCGTGGGAGGGTAGGGCCGCCCATCAGCGCCGGGGATCAACGCGCAGTCGCCGACCGCCCAGACGCCCTCGACTCCCGCGACCCGCAGGAACGAATCCACGACGACGGATCCGCCCCGGCCGTGTTCAGCGGGCAGCGCCGCGGCGAGCGGGTGCGGATGGTTGCCCGCCGTCCACGCGAGCGTGCGAGTGGGGATCGTCTCCCCGTCGCCCAGCCGTACGGCGCCGGGGCGCGACTCGGCGACCACGGTCTTCAAACGGAACTCGATGCCCCGGCGGCGCAGCCGCTCCAGCGCGTATTCGCCGAGCTCGGCGGACAGCTCCGGCAAGATACGCTCACCGGCGTGCACGAGCACGAACCTGGGCTCGACGTCGCGCACGTTCGGGTACTGGTGCAGCACTCCGTGCACCAGGTCGAACAGCTCGGCGATCAACTCCGTCCCGGCGAAGCCTCCCCCGGCGACGACGAAAGTCAGCAATTCCGCGCGGATGCTGCCGGTCTCGAGGTCGGCGCGTTCCAGCATGCCCAGCACGTGGTTGCGCAGACGGGTCGCGTCTCCGATCGTCTTCAAGGCGAAAGCGTGCTCGGCCAGGCCGGGCAGGTCGAAATAGTGCGGAACCGAGCCGACGGCCAGGACGAGAAGGTCGTACGGCACGGCAGCCATGCCCTGCTCCCCCGTCGCCACGTGCACCACCCGGCGTGCCGTGTCGATCGCGTCCACATGCCCGTGCAGGAACGCCGTATGCGACAGGGCGGCGCGCACCGGCGCGCTCACGTGCCGCGGCTCCAGCGAGCTGGAAGCCACACCGGCGAGCATCGGGGTGAACAGCAGAGCGTTGGTGTCGCTGATCAGGGTGACCTCGGCGCGTAGGCCACGGGCGGCGTGGCGGTCCAACCGCCGGGCAGTGCTCACACCACCGAAGCCGCCGCCGATGATGACGATCCGGGGCGGAGCGGCCGGCGCGGCGGACACGGCGGGTGCGGATCGCGCCGCGGCGGCCTGGCGCGCGGTCAATCCCGCGTACAGGAGCACGCCGGCGATACCGCCGAGGAGAACGTCCCCCACCAGGTCGCGGAAGTACCGGCCGGCGAAGCCGATCGACCAGGTGGGAACCGCACCGTCGAGGAGAGGACGCAGCGTCAGCTGCCATGAGGCCCAGTCGAGTAGGCCGACGAGCACGCCGCAGGAGAACGCGGTGGCGAGATCGCGTGCTCGCCGCCCGGCGACCGCTCCCAGCACGGCACCCATAATCACCGCGTTCACTAGAGACAACGCCCAGCCGGTCGCGTCCAGCATGCCCTGCACGGCCATCAGGGAGCTGACGAGCAGACCGCCGGTCAGCCCCGCGGCTGCGCCGAGCAGCACCCGCGTCCTGGCCTCCGGCCGGGTCCGCAGGTGAGACACGGCCATCGCTGAAGCGGCTGCGAGCGCGATCACGGTCAGGACCGCGATCAGGTTGCGGCCGTAGTCCAGGGGCAGCAGCGAGGGGTTGTCGGCCCTCCTGCCGATCCCGAGAACCATGGGAAGGGCCACGAGACACACCACGGCCGCGACGACCAGCCCCGCACGTGCGGGAGACCGGAAGGGCTCGCGCAGCACGGCGAACGCCGCACCGACCGCCAGAACGACCGGTACGACCAGCGCGTCATGCGCCACGATCAGACCGCCGAACCACAGGGCCCAGCCAAATGGGTGAGTGCGAGCCGCATCCACCAGCAAGCCCGCGAGCCCTGTGATGATCAGCGCACCGCCCGCACCATACCCGGCCCAGCGGCGGATCTTCGCACTCATGACACCATCACCCGGGTGACCCACTTCGTCTGCAGAACTCCCGGGCGGTCGGGAGCGATCAACCGCACGGGGTAACCATGGTCGGGATCCAGCACGCTCCCGTTGATCCGGAGGGCCAGGAAGGTGAGAGGGTCGTTCCAGTGCGGAGCCCGCACCTCGCTCGATCTGTAGATGCTGGACCTTTCCAGCGACTCGACCACCATTACGGCGTCCGGGACGACGCCCGCACGCTCGGCAAGGTCGCGCAGCCGCACCCCCGTCCACCCGGCCTCGGCGCTCCACCCCTCCACACACGAGATCGGCAGCCGGACCGTGTGCTGCGGCATCCCCGACAGCTCGGTAAGCGTCAAGGACAACTCCGAGCGCACCGCACCGGTCACGACGAGCCGGAAGTCCGGACGGCGGATCATCTGGCTCACGCCCGCCGCGACCGCGGTCCTGTTCACCGGGACGCCTTGCGGCCCCACGCCGGGAGCCCGCGGCGCCAAGACCGCCAGCTTCGACAGCGGCGCGAACGTCTCTCCCACCGTGACCAGGACCGTCAGCCCGGAGGCGGCGGCGACCGTGCCGAGGAATCGCCGACGAGATCGGGGCTCCTCCTGCGTCTCGACACACTCCGCGGTCCACAGGTTCCTGCGGACCTTGGCCCACTCGTTGGTGACGTGGATGACCAGGGCGCCGTAGAGCACGTACGACGTCCAGCGGAACGGCGGCCATTGCCACAGCTTGGGATAGACGGTCCACAGCTTGCCGAACAGCAGCGGGATCGTGGCCGGCCCGCCGATGACGTGCACTCCCTGCGTGACGCGATACAGGTTGACCGGTCGCGAGGGCCACAACATCCAAGCCGGCGGATGCTGCATGAAGTGACTGATCAGACCCGTCACGAACGCGACGGTGAAGCTGACACCGAGCCAGACGCCGAGCTGAACGGCGACGCGCTCGGAGTGCAGCCGGCTCGTGAAGCGCCCGGAGACACCCTGCACGAGCGTGATGACCGCCCCACCAGGCGCCCCTCTCACTTGGGCATCGGTCACCGCGGATTCGAGAACCATCGCCCAGCCTCCAACTGATGCCCGAAGGGGAGCGATCCGTAGCCCCAGGCCAATAGGCCGTTGCCATCGACGGAGACGATTGCCGGCACCGACCGGTCTTCCGCCCGCTCGGCCAGAGGCACACGTAAGTCCCCCGCCTTGCTCCCCGACCTGGGGATGGACAGTCCGGCGACTATCGCGCCGCTCCGTATAGGCAATCCCTGAAGGCGTTGCGGCACGACGTTCGGGTCGGTGCCGAGGCCGTCGCCCGGCATCGCGTCAGGCCGCATACGGAGCACGGCGTCGAAGACACCTGCGTGCGGGGCCAAGCTTTCCTTGCTCACGCTTCCCCCCTCAGGAGCCCTCATGAGAGTGGTGTCGATCTCTGGCCCTCGCGAAACAGTGCGATTCCCCGGGCCGAACAATATTCATTCGATGACGTAATGGTCACGAAGAAATTCGGATGGATTGTCCGAGGCGCCGACCGATGGCCATGATGCAACTGTACGGCGACCGGACTTCGCGAACCCTTACGAACCCATGACGGATGCCTTTGGCTATCGCCGGCCAGGCACGCTTCAAGGCATCAGAAAGGCAATTTCCCCATGGTGCGGCAAAAGGTTGACAGACAAAAGGAAAGCCGGCTTACCGCACCTCAGCAAGGTCGGCGATGACCTGCTAGGACCCTCATCGGCAAGGCGATGGGAAAGCGACCGCCACGGCCACCGTCAGGTACGTGGCCGTGCGCGAGAAGCGGCACTTTGCGCCTACACAGATCATGCATCGGTTCGCAGTGAGTGGCGCCGGCGCGGCGTGCATATCCGACGTCTGAGCCTATGGCGTCGTCATTACACGACTGCACGCCTCGGTCGACGGAACTCTTAGCTCGATTTTTAACCTGTGATTTGCCGTCGCGTAGTCATGGCGAGGTCCGTTTGACGGTCTTCCCGGCGTCGTGATGTGCGCCAGTCTGTAACTCTTGGATCCTGGTGGGCGTTCGGGGTGGGCTTGCCGGGTTTGGGCGCGGCGTTCAGAGCGGAGTGCGGTTCAGCCAGTTTGTCCAGACCTCCTGAGCGCCGAGAATCTGCACGCTGACATCGGCGGCCGAGCGCCGGCGAAGCAGCGCCAAGAGCAGATCCGCTGCGCGGCCACGGACCGCGGTCGTGCCCTCTCCGTGCTCGTGTTCCCACGACATGCCGTCTTTGTCAGCTCGAATCATCCATTCACCGGCCGGGCCGAGGCCGTCGGTGGCGTGCAGGTGCAAGACGGCATCGGTGTCGAGCGGGGCCGGATCCCCGTTCCTCTGGGCTGCGGCGAGCCGGTCGAGCCATTCGGTGATGCCGTCCGCCGCCAGCGGGGCGGCCAAGTCGTACGGCACTCCCAGAGCCAGTGCGGCGTCTGCCCGGTGGACCGTCGCCTCATGCAACCTTCGCCGCACCCACCAGGCCGCCGGTCGCGGGCCGAGGAACGTCCACACCGGAGTGTCTTCGCCGACATCCGCAATCGCCTCCACGAGAGCGCGAGCGCCACCGTGCAGCCACTCGATGGCTCCGTCGAGATCGCTCGGTGGCTTACCGTCGCGCACCACGCGTGGATCGAGGTAATCCGTTACCCGGTCGCGCACAATCTGGGCTGCCCAGCGGTGACCCCGGCCGACGTGCCGGAACAGTTGCTGGATCGTCCATCCCGGACAGGTCGGAACCGGCGTCGACGGACCAGCCTTGCGGATGAGCTCACCAAACAATTCATTCTGCTCGAACAGGGCGGCGACGTAATCCATGAAGAGATCATCTCCTTCGTGATCGATATCCTCAAGGTAGCGACGCTGCCGGTGTGAGCGCTTGCCGCCGCTTTCGAGGACCTGCTCAGTTCGGCCGACCTGCGCGGACGGTGGTTCACGCAGATACTGCAGATATCCTTCGTCGGTGGCCTGACCAGCGAATACGTGGACTACAGCACGGCCCGGGACGCCTGACACCTTCCGAACTGCACGACACATCGTGAAAGCGGGCGACGAGGCCGACACTCACGCCCGCGTGAGCAAGCTCGAGCGCCGCTGCCTGGCCGATACCGCGGCTGACGCCGGTCGCAAATATGGTCATGCACTGTTGGTGTCCTCGCTGTCTTACCTTCCACTGCGCCAAGCCGCAGCACCGGACCGCCGCCGAGGAGCCAGGTGATCTTGGATTCAGCCCGCCGGGGGTTGTGGGGGAATGGCGCTCGGCGACAAAGGGCGCACGATTGCTCGGGTGTATGCGGTACGGCACGCCACGCAGCGTCACCATCCGGCAGTTTGGCGAGGACAATGGCGGACAGAATTGCTTTTAATCCGTAGACAAGGGCAGGGGCCACGTCGACGGTGTTCGCTCCTGCTCCGGCGGTAGATGCGGGTTGTTGGAGTGTGTCGACGACCGACACCACGGTCCCGCCAAAGTTGGTCACGTAGGCGAAGTCGCGGACCTCTTGCTTGGCCAGCGGGATGGCCGATCCGGCCACGATGGCGCCCCGAGCGCGAAGTGCCGGGCGACGTGCCGCCAGCCACGCTCACGTCCTTTTCCCTGGGTGTTTCTCATCCAACGCGTAAGCATTGGGACGTCCTGACGACGATGACGGGTCCCGTTCTATGCGCGCGAGATAGTCTCCTGGCCAACGCCGCGCTGATCTGTGATCGCGTTAC
Organism: Planotetraspora silvatica; assembly: GCF_016863315.1. Taxonomy (GTDB): domain Bacteria; phylum Actinomycetota; class Actinomycetes; order Streptosporangiales; family Streptosporangiaceae; genus Planotetraspora; species Planotetraspora silvatica. Next base: position 21,151 of record NZ_BOOQ01000054.1, on the reverse strand, counting down.
GGACGGCTGGGAGGTCAACGGCTTGACGGAAGTCGGGATCATGGCGGTCCAATATGTTATTGACATGTGGACAGCGGCTACCGCATGACTTCGCGACGCAAGTGCCGATTAATCGTCCGTCCAGGTCAAGCCGCATGTCAGTATCCCCTGAGGACGCCACCGAGTCGATCATGTCGGCGGATGGCGAGTCGCGCGATCCAGACTTGGCCGCTTCTCCGACCGGACGGCGAGGGGCGTAGGGCGCGGCGGCGCGGGAGCGCGAGGCCGCGCCGGCAAACGCGTACGGAAGAAGATTCCCAGGATCAGCCCCCGTGGCGTTCAGCGCAGCGACCGCCTGATTCAGATTCACCCCGATGCGACGCACCTGCCCCGACGCCTGCATCAACTCGATCAGCGCTTTCCGCAACGGGTCCGGCATAGGCGGGTTCGCCATCCGCGCCGCCGCCAAAGACGCCACAGCCGCATACGCTCCCTGCGCCAACCCAAGCCGCTCCGCCGCCGCTCGGAAGTCCGCGTACTCCTGCTCGGTCAGCACGAACTTCACCACGTACGGCCTCGGTACGGCCTGCCGCTCCCGCCGCCGCTGCCGTACCTGCCTGGACCCTGCTTCCACTCCCTGATCGGACATGCCTCGACCGCTCCCCCGATGACCGCGCCCGGTCCTTGTTGATCAGAACCCACCCCCGCGCTATCTGCGGAAGTGGGTGGTTCTGATCAACTATGTCCCCCTCTGGATCCCGCCGGATTCAGAGGTAATGGGACATTACGAATATCCTGCTCCGGGTTCTGACCCCCGGTTCCGACCACCAGGCCTCAAGCCGACGAGCCTGCGACGGACGCAGAAGCTCTCGTTTATGTGATTGACCGCCCGCGGAATTGTCGTGGCCGCTCGTTATGTTTGCTTAGAAGCAACCCACGGGCGGTAATCTCCGCACGTGAGCCACGGTCCAGCGGCACCGCCGTCACCGAAGCCGTCCACCGCAAACAGATCCGCCCGGTCCTACTCGGCGGAGCCGAAGCCATGGACCGGATCTTCACGTGATCAGTCCGTTAGAAACTGCCCGGAGCTACGGAGCGATCATTCGAAGGATCGAGCCACAACCCAAACGGCGTACTCCTCCGTGGTCACCCCACACACGCAACGGCCGTCGAGCGACGTGGTCACGAATTCTGGCTCTCCGACTGGTGAGAAGGAGTGGTGAGCCAACTTCGGACGCGAGTCGCGTCGGACATGAGCCCAGGGGGCGTCAGCAGCACCGGGTCCCGCCACACTGATGAGGAACTCGTTTCGGCCACCGAAAATCCCCGAATCCCTGGCGACCGAGTCCCACACGGCCTCCACCTCGTCCCATTGATCAATACCGTCAAGGGTCGGAACCATCGCCGTAGGAGTCACTTCCCCACCGATGATCAAACGCCACGCCTCCATGGGTGCCGGCGCCCGTCCTGACCAGGCCGCGTCTATGACGATCAGCCCGGCTTCCCGCAGCAAGAGCGCCCTTGCATCAAGATTCATAGGTTCGGTCACTTCGCTGTCCCCAGCTGATGCCACGCGTGACTGCAACCGTCGGCGCAATGGCGCTCACGTCGGCGCTGGTCCGCGATAGCCAGTAGAGCGACCAGCAGCCGAAACGCCTTGACCCGCTCGTCCTGCGGCAAATTGATGATCTTCACCAGCTGCTCCATCATCAGCCGGCCACGTGTGATCAACACCGCAGGTGTATGGGTGGGCCGTAAGCCCGCCAGACGCACGCTCGCCGGCCCGTCCTCAACGGTCGCGCCAGCCTGCATGCAGTACCCGGATAGATCCCACAGAGCGACGGATTGCTCCTCAGCGGTCAGTCCCTCGAACCATTCGACGCCCCATGACATGGGCCGCAAGCCCTGCGCCAACTCGTTCAGAACGACCTCACGCTCGTACACGTCGCCACACTCCCTGACTAGCCCGAGGCGACCAGCTCTCATCGGCAATCGAACCAGTCATCCGCGGCCGAAGCCTACGATCATGAACGGTCGAGCCGCTGGACGAAATCACCAGAACTCCGGCACCTGCCATTGGACACACGTCGGACGCTGTCCTCCAGATACCAGAAATTCTTTGACGGCCCGACGCACAAGGTCGATGGGAATTTCGGAGCGATCCGGAAACTCGGTCGGGTTCCCAACGATGAAATAGGAAACCTCGCCCCGGCCTTCCGAAGAGCCGAGCGTCACCACATTGCCATCGTCCATGAACTCTAGGACGCCGACCTGGAGCTTTCGGTCGACCCCCACCAGGAGCTCGTGGTCAGGAAATCCGGAAGGCAACAGCGCTCGGTCCAAGGAATGCAGTTCAGCCATGTTGTGAAACGCCGGACCCGCGAGGAGAGAGTCGATCAGCGTGTCAACTTCCTCAGGAGTAGAGAGGACCGGCCGCTTCTCGGCATGCTCCTTCCGGTAATACGCCTCGGCTCGATACCGCATCAAGGTGCACCTCCGTGTTGCCGCGACTGTCAGCCACAGGGGGCATGTGCCTGTCCCCTGAGTCCCCGTGTCTTCCCCTGAACTCCGTACTGACTGGCACGTCGGGGGGCACGAGTTTGATCCCCGTGAACGTCACCCTGGCCTCCGTTGCTGAAGCTCTTGAAGCCATGCGCGCACCTGCTCGTCATCGTGCAGGTAGTCTCCGGCTGGCCCTGCCGGGAGATCGATGCCGGCCAAGAGGTTCAGCGCCCACCATTCCAGGGCTTCCCAGGCGAGATCACCATCGGCAACCCAGCGCATGGCCCACCGGTCCGCTTCGTCACGGCTCAGCCGTCCCTCAAGAATCGCGACGAAGCGCTCCTCGATCTCGTCGAGATCGGGCTGCTCGGTCATGTGCATGCGCCGACCGTACAGCGCAATGCGAAGGAGATTCTGCGCTACCGGCTGACGAGCGCACGCCACGAGAGATGCGGCATAGCTTCGTTTTACTGCTCTCCGACTCCGGCGTCCCCCTCGAAGACATCGCCCGCCTCGTCGGCCACAGCGGCACCGCCGTCACCGAAGCCGTCTACCGCAAACAGATCCGCCAGGTGCTGCTCGGCGGGACCGAATCCATGGACCAGATCTTCGCGTAATCAGGTCCCGTAGAACTGCCCGTAGACGCTGATCGCCCGATAGACGCACACCAAGACGATCAAGGTACAGGCAGCCTTGGAGACAAGGGGCCGCCTGCACAGGGCCACGGCCGCCGCCGCGAAGAGCACCGCCAGACTCACGCTGAAAAACGCGCCGAAGGCCTCGTCCTTGTCCAGGATGCCGGGAAAGGCCTCCGGATTATCCGCCTCCACCGTCGCAACAAAACTGCAGAGCACCCAGAAAGCAGCCACCGCGTAGAGCGCCGCCGCACCAATGGACCTCCCGATGGAGGCCGCTCGCGTCGCGGTCATCCCATGAGTCCTTCCGGAAGCCACACCGAGATCGGATCCGTTGTCACTCAGATAGACACTCAGCACATGAAAAAGGTGCCACGTGATCACGTGACACCCTATCCGACCAGCCAAAACCTGGTCGGGACGACAGGATTTGAACCTGCGACCCCTTGACCCCCAGTCGCGTTTTCCCGTTCAAATCAACTCAGGCAGGAACCGTCACCGTCCATTAGACTGCAGCTCAGAGGCATGATCACTGTGTCGCGCCGTACCAGAAGATGACACCTACTGACGTCGGGTCCGGTGACACATGGATGACACGGGACCAGGAGGTCGGGGATGGGCTTCTCGCGCAAGAGGACCGACAGCAAGGGCAAGGTGCGGTACATCGCCCTCTATCGCGATCTTCGCGGTGAGCAGCGCTCAGCCGGCACCTATGGAAGCAAGCGTGAGGCGGACAAGGCCTGGCAGAAGGCCGAGGCCAAGCTCGACGAGGGTCGGGCCGCAAATCCCGCTCGAGGCAAGCAGACCTTCCGCCGCTACGTCGAGGAGGAGTGGCTACCGCATCACGTGATGGAGGCCACGACGCGCGAGGGCTATACCTACTCGATCTACGCGCACATCATGGACCGGTTCGGACCGATGCGCATGGCGGAGATCCTGCCCAGCGACGTACGCGCCTGGGTGAAGGAGCAGCAGAATCGAAGACTCTCCCCCGCCACCATCAAGCTCAACAAGGCAATTCTCAGTGGAATCTTCACGACCGCCCTGAACGACCAGGTCACCGCGCTTCATCCGTGTAAGGGCGTAAAGACTCCTACGATGCCCAAGAAACCTCTGCGGATTGTGTCCCCGGAGGAATTCGACCGGCTCTACGTCGCGCTGCCGACTGAGCAGACGCGACTCCTGGCCGAAACCGCCATCGAGAGCGGCATGCGCTGGGGCGAGCTCATCGAACTCCGTGTCAAGGATCTCGAGTTGCTCAGCCGGATTGTCACGGTGAGTCGGACGGTCGTTGAGATCAACACCACGCACCACCCAGAGGGCAAGCGGTTCCTGATCAAGGAGTACCCGAAGGACAAGGAGTACCGCCGGTTCAGACTGAGTCCGCAGATCGTCGCGAAGCTCAAGGCATACATCGAGGAAACCAAGCTCGAGCGTGATGACCTGCTCTTCGTCTACCGGCGCGAGGAGCCCGCAGCACAACGACGAGCGCAGCCGACCGAGCACCTGGGCGTGACCGAACCGAACGCTGCCGGGCGCCGCTACAGGCACGGCACGCTCAGCGCCTACACCGCGGGCAAGTGCCGCTGCCAGCACTGCAAAAACGCCTACGCCACCTACCGCGCCGAGCGCCGAAGCTCTGGCAAGGACAACCCTCGCCCGCCCCGTCGCTGGGACACCGACGGCCACATCCCCCGCCGTTGGTTTCGCGACCAGGTTTGGCGGCCAGCCCTCGCCGCGTCAGGCCTGGAGTTCAAGGTCAAGATGCACGACCTCCGCCACGCCCACGCCTCCTGGCTCCTCGCTGGCGGCGCAGATCTCCAGGTCGTCAAGGAACGACTCGGCCACGGCAGCATCTCCACCACCGAGAAATACCTCCACACCCTCCCCGACGCCGACGACACCGCCCTCGACGCCCTGGCCCGAACCCGATCACGCTCTCGGCGGTAAGCCGCAAGGGCAGGGCCGACCAACGATTGAGAGCCAGAGTGCGCCCATTCCATTCGATGTCACGCGGCGATCGCACGTACTGCGTCGGACGATTCATCCGCGACTCCGCTGATTCTTATGCCGCGTTCCACCTGGTGCTGCAGGGACGTGCCACGACGCCATCAGCCCGCGATGAGCCCTTGGGACACCAACGCTTCGCCTATGCCGCGTCGGTCATCAGCGAGGGCAATCTCGCCTCAGCCAGCGTTTGATAGTCACCGGGCCGTGACGGCTCTGAACGCTGGAGCTCCGGATCCCGCGGCTCAAGCCATGTCTTGTACGGGCATCGCCCTCCCCGGCGAGCCCGCGTACGAGGCCGCGACGCGGGTTTTCAACCTGGTCGCACCGGCGGCGCCGGTCGCCTTGTCGCCTACGCGAGCCTCGTTTAAGGGCCGGACGACCGCCTGCCCCGAGTGAGCTGCCGAATCGAGCTCTGCCGCCCGGCAGGCCCTCCCAGTGTTGACCGCGCACGCCGCGTAGGTGAAGATCGACGGCGTCGCTCAGGTGAACGACCCTCTCGGGAGAGACCATGCCACCTGCGGAAGCCGGCGGTGGTACCGGTGGCACGGCCGCCCATCTGGCGTTGCGCGTCGCTCTGCGCCGGCTGCGCCGCCAGCGCGGGCTCTCGCAACGTGAGCTGGTCAGGCCGCTGCACCTGGCCTCGCACAGCGCGATCGCCGACTACGAGTCGGGCCGGCGGATGCCGCCGGCGGACATCGTCACCGCCTACGAGCGCTACTTCTCCCTGCAGCCGGGCGAACTGCTGCGCCTGCGCGAGCGGGCGGTGACGGAGCGCGCGGACGCCGAGGCCCGCGCCGCGCTGGCGGACGCCGACGCGGAGGGGCGGCCCGCTCGGGCCGGGGGCCGTGCCGAGCCGGAGGCCGTCCCCCGGTCCTCCGAGGCGACGCGCCCACCCGGGGGCGCGCGGCGCGGCGCCGTCCCCCGGCAGCTCCCGATCGGGACGACCCTGTTCACGGGCCGTGTCCGGGATCTCGCGCGGCTGGACGCGATGCTGGAGGAGACCTCGGCGCCCGCCGCCGCAGTGATCTCCGCCATCGGCGGCATGGCCGGCATCGGCAAGACCAGCCTCGCCGTTCACTGGGCGCACCGCGTCCGCGACCGGTTCCCCGACGGCGACCTGTACGCCGACCTGCGCGGCTACCACCCGACCGGCAGCCCGCTCGCCCCCGACGACGTGCTCGGCATGTTCCTCGGCGCGCTCGGCGTGGCCCGCGACCGGATGCCCGCGACGATGGAGGAGCAGGCCGCCCTCTACCGGACCCTGCTGGCCGACCGGTCCATGCTGGTGCTGCTCGACAATGCCCGCACCGTCGAGCAGGTGCGCCCGCTGCTGCCCGGCTCCGGCGGCTGCGTCGTGCTCGTCACCAGCCGCAGCCGGCTGGCCGGCCTGGCGGCGCGGGAGGGGGCGCACCGTATCGTGCTCGACCTGCTCACCGCCGAGGAGTCGGCGGAGCTGCTCGGCCGGAGCATCGGCAGGGCCCGCGTCGAGGCCGAGCCCCGGGCCGCCGCCGCCCTCGCCCAGCGCTGCGCCTACCACCCGCTCGCCCTGCGGGTCGCGGCCGAGCGGGTGGGCGCCCACGGCCGGCCCCTCGCCGACACGGTGTCCGAGCTGGAGGACCGGCGGGGGCGGCTCGACGTCCTGATCCCCGACGGAGACGAGACCTCCGCGGTGCGCGCGGTCTTCAGCTGGTCCTACGACGCGCTGCCGGACGCGGCGCGGGAGCTGTTCCGGCGGATCGGCCTGCACGACGGTCCGGACATCAGCGGCCCAGCCGCGGCAGCGCTGGCCGGCACCTCGGGCCGGCGCGCCGAGCAGCTCCTCGCCCTGCTCACCGGGGCGCACCTCCTCCAGGAAAGCGCTCCTCGTCGCTACCGGCCGCACGACCTGCTGCGCCTCTACGCCCGCGAGCGGGCGCTCGCCGAGGACACCGAGGACCTGCGCCGCGCCGCGACGCGCCGGCTAAGCGGCTGGTACCTGCACAGCGCCTGCGCCGCCCGCGTCGCCCTGAGCCCTGGCCTGCCTCCCATGCGCCCGGAGCCGGTCGAGCTCGCGGTCACCCCGATGTCGTTCGCCGGCCACGCCGAGGCGCTCGCCTGGTTCGAGGCCGAGCTGCCCAACCTCGTCGCGGCCACCGCGGCGGCCGAGTCGGCCGGCCTGTACCGCGTCGCGTGGCAGCTGCCGACCGCCCTGTACGGCTTCTTCGACCTGCGCAAGTACTACGCCGAGTGGGTAGGCACCCACGAGACGGCGCTGCGCTGCGCCCGCCACGTCGGCGACCGGGAGGCCGAGGGCCGCATCCTGTGCAACATCGGCAACGCCTACCTGCCGATGCACCGCCTCGACGACGCGCTCTCGGCCTACCACAAGTCGCTCGCCATCTTCCGGGAGGTCGGGTACCGGCAGGGGGAGGCGAAGGTGCTGGGCAACCTCGGCAGCACGTACGACCCGCTCGGCCGCTGGGACGAGGCCGCCGACGCCCACCGGCTGTCCCTCGCCATCTTCCGGGACATCGGTGACCGGTACGGCGAGGCCCTGACCGTGACGAACATGGGCGAGATGCACTTCCGGCAGCAGCGGTTCGCCGAGGCCGCCGAGCAGCACCGTGAGGCGCTGGCCATCTCCCGCGCCATCCCCGACCCGCACGGGGAGGGCCGGGCGGTGAGCAACCTGTGCGCCGCGCTGTCCCGGCTCGGAGAGTCCGACGACGCCCTGCGGTACGGAAGCGAGGCGCTGGCGCTGTTCCGTTCCCTCGGCGACCGCTACGAGGAGGCGGTGCTGCTGACCCGCCTCGGCGACGTCCACGAGGACATCGCCGGCCACGAGGCGGCGGACGAGTGCCGCCGCCTCGCGCTGGCGCTGTTCGAAGAGATCGGAGACGACCGCCAGGCCGCCCAGGTCCGGGACCTTCTCGGGGCGTGAACGCCCTTCGGCGGCCCATCCACTCCTGGCATCTCAGTTTGTCGTCGTGAAAGTGATGTCCTGTTGCTGCTGCTGTTGCGGAAGGGATTTTGCCAACTCATGCCAAGGGGGAATGACGACGGGCCCGATGAACGGCAGGTCGATCTTCGTCGGCTCCGTTTTATAACCCCAAACCGGTGGCCGTAGGAACGACTCCCAGCTCGTGGTGTTCGTGACGTGCATGCTCACCGTCAAGTTGTCCTGCGAACTTCTGGTGATCGTATATTCGTAGTCGAACGAGCCGAGGAAGGTCGGGTTGAGATCCGCCCCCAGAACAACGGGATCGAGCAGGTGCATAAGCTCCATCCCCATATTGATGATGTCCTTCACGTATATCCCCGTACCCTCCTTCCCGCCGAGCCCGAAGCTGTCGGATCCGCCGCAACTCTGGAAATTCGCTCCACTGGAAGCGGCGCAGTCCTTGATCTTCTTCTGGATGATTTCTTTCATTCTCGGGCTGTTCTTCAGGCTCTCGGCGAAAGGGTCGCCATCGGTGAAGTGATCAACGGTGTCGTGCGGGACGAACAGGAGTTGACCGAAGAGCTCAGACCACTGCTTGGGGTTGTGGCCCGGCGACGCGGGCGTACTGCTGATCCACTGCCAGCCCGAGCACAGCCAGTCGCACGGCGGCGGCGGGGTTTGTGATTGCGTGGGTGCGGGCGTCGAGCTGGGAGGGGGACTGCTCGTACCGGAGTCTCCGCCGCCGCCGCCGTCCTCCATGACGTAGCGCAGGCCGGACGGATCGCTGGCGGTGACCGGGCTGTTGGCCGCGTAGCCGTAGCCGATCATCTGGCCGGGGTCGGTGCCGTCGAAGACCGGGTCGGGCGAGATGAACCGTCCGCTGCCGGCGTCGTACTCCCGCGCGCCGAGGTGCACCAGGCCCGTCGGGTCGTTGACACCGCCGACGAAGCCGCGCTCGCCCGGCCAGGTCACCGGCGTGCCCCTGCTCTCGCCGAACGGCTTCTGCCGGCGCCGGGTGACCGGCTGAGTGGCGGTGGCCGCCACCGAGATCTGCGGGGTGCCCTGGTGGTCGGACATCAGCCAGCTCACTCCGCCGGAGGTGCGCTGGGCGACGGTGGCCGAGCCGAAGGTGTAGTAGCGGGTGGCCGAGGTCTGCCCGGCGCTGGTGGCCCGTACCTCCGTGCCGGGCAGGTACAGGGTGGATCCGGTGGCGTCGCGGCGGATGAGCCGTGCGCCGGTGGTGTCGTAGACGTAGCCGGACTTGTCACCGCCATCGGCCACCGAGGCGAGACGGTTCTCGGCGTCCCAGGTCAGCGTCTGGCCGGCGGTCCCACCGGGGCGCGTCAGCGTGTTCCCGGCCGTGTCGTAGGTGTACGCCGAGGTACGGCTGCCGGCCTGGCCGGCCGTGGTGGAGGAGGTCACGGCGTGCGGCCGGGCCGCCCCGGCCGCCGGGTAGGTGTAGGTGGTGGTCGTGTCCCCGGCGGCGGTGTGCTCGACCCTGCTGCCGCGGTTGCCGGCCGCGTCGTAGGTGTAGGACTGCCAGTAGGGCGCCGGGCCGCCCAGCCCGGCCGTCGACGGCGGGACCGAGCAGTTTCCGTCTCCCGGCGTCCACGCCTCGGCCAGCCGGCGCAGCCCTTCGTAGCCGAAGCACTGGGTGTCCGCGGTGCCGCCGGTCGGCGTGTCGGCGATGGCGGTGACGTCGCCGGCCGGGTTCCAGGCCAGGTGGAGGTCGGCGATCGTCGACGGCGCCGTCTCGCGCACGTCGAGGATGCGCGTGAGCCTGCGGGTCGCCTCGTCGTAGTACAGGCCGCTTTGGGCGATCGGGCCGCCGGTGGACATGGTGAGCACGGATGTCTCGCCGAGCCGGGTGTACTCGGCGGCGGTCACGTAGGTGTCGAGGCCGCCGAGCGTGGCGGGCTTCCCCTGGTAGGTGTAGGTGTAGCCGAGGACCTCCTGGGCCAGCCCACCGGCCGCCGGCAGGGTGGTGGTGGAGACGCTGCCGTCCGGCTTGTAGGTGGTGGCGAACTGGTAGATGCCCGCCAGGGCCCCTTCGCTCCCCGGGATCGTGATCTTCGTGCCGGTCGGCCGGTACCCGGCGTCGTAGCCGGTGACCGCGGAGACGTAGGCGTTGCCGCCGTCGTAGCGGGTCGACGAGGTGGCCTGCCCCTTGGCGAGGGTGTCGTAGGTCCACTCGGCCAGCTTCGTACCGCTGGTCGAGCCGTCGTACTCGGCGGTCTTGCGGCCCAGCGCGTCGTAGGTGTACGCGAGGGTGCGGCCGCGCCCGTCGGTCGTGCTCAGCAGGTGTCCCGCGTCGTCGTAGGCGGACGTCTGGGTGCCCCGGTCCGGGTCGGTCATCCTGGTCTGCCGGCCGCGCACGTCGTAGCCGTACGTCCAGGCGTTGCCTGCCTGGTCGGTGACGCTCGCCGGCGCGTTCTTCGGGGTGTAGGTGCTGACGATGGAGTCGTGGCCACCGGCCGGGACGGAGCCGTGGTAGCGGCGCTGCTCGACGGTACGGCCACGCCCGTCGGTGTAGGTGGCGGTCGCCACTCCACCCGCCGGTGGGGTGATGTCGGTGTGGTCACCGCCGTAGTAGGTGCTGGTGCGCCACTTCTCGGCGCCGAACGAGCGCAGCACCGACGCGGTCGGCCGGTCGGCGCCGTCGAACAGCGTCACGGTCTGCGCGGCGATCTGGTTGTCCCCCGCCGCCACGAACAGGGTGGTGCCGGGCGCGGTGTCGGTCACGTACGTGGCGTTCGTCTTGGCCGTGCGCCCCGCGGTGTCGTAAAAGGTGTCGGTGATGACGCTGCCGCCCGCCGGCCCCACCGCGGCGGACTGCGTCTGGCGGGCCCGCAGCAGCCCGTCGTAGAGGGTGTAGGTGGTGATGTACGCCCCGTTCGGGCCGAGCGTGTTGGTGGTGACGGCGGCCGGGCCGTCGGTGCGCACGAGGTAGCCGAAGGTGGTGTTGGCGGACTGCACGCCCTTGGCGCGTCCGGGCTTCCACACGCTGGTGGTTCGTCCGAGCGGATCGTAGCCGACGTCGGTACGCCTGCCGTTGGGATCGGTGACGCCTGTGGTGGCCCCCCACGCCGGTTCCAGATCGGTCGTGGTCACGAAGCCGAGCGGGTTGGTGACCGTCTGCCTGGTGACCGGCCCGCCCGTCGCCGGGGTGTACGCGGTCGCGGTGTGGTTACCGTCGGTGTCCCACACGTCGGTCACCCGCCCGTTCGCGTCGTACTGCGACCGCTGGGTCGTCACGTACGCCGTGGTGCCGTTCGACCAGTCCTTCAGCTCCTCGCTGAGGGTCACGTCACCCTTCGTGGGGGCGGCGCCGAACGCCTGCCCGTCGAAGGACATCCTGGTGTCGGCGACGACCTGGGCCGCGGAGGTGGGTGTCTTGCCGCAGCCGAGGGCGTACACCTGCTTCCGCGAGATCGCGGTCATCAGCCACGCGGCCGTGTTGCGCACGTAGGTGGTCGTCGTGCACTGGTCGTCGCCGGGGTCGGCCACGTCCCCCTGGTCGTCGACCTGGGTGGCCAGTCCGTAGGAGTCGTACGTCGTGGCGGTCCTGGTCTCGCGGAACCCGCGCCCGCCGTCGAGAGCGACCCGCTGCGAGCTGACGGCGGTGTTGACGTACCGGGCGGTGGTCGTGACGCCGTTCGCGGTGTGGGTGGCGGTGGGCGCGGACTGCCACATGTCGGTGAGGACCGAACTGACCTCCGCGCCGCCCGGCCCGTTGAAGGTGATCCGCTCGCGCGGCCGGCCGGAGAATGCCGCCGAGTCGGTGGCCGTGCCGCCGCGGGAGTCCGTGACGGTCGCCTTCCGGGTGCCGCTGGGCAGGTGGTCGCCGTCCATGCCGCGGAAGTAGTGGGTCTCGCCGTAGGACTGCTCGCCTGGGTCGCCCTTGGTGACGGCGACGGTCTCGTACCCCCGCCACTGTGACCAGGTCTTCTGCGAGGCCGGGATGAGACCGTCGTCGTCGGTGTAGTGCCAGGCGGGGCTGCCCTTGTAGGCGTAGGTGGTGCTCACCCGGGGTGCTCCGCCGGTGTGGTCGGTTTCGCTGACGACGGTGACGACGTACTTGTGGAAATAGTCGGTGACCGGGCTGGTGTACCCCTGCGGCGTCCAGACCACCGGGTAGCACCGCAGGGTGTTGGACTCCGGCGCCGACGGCATCCTGCTGCCCGCCACGCAGTCCTGCCCGGAGTACCCGACGGAGATCTCGCCGCCGGTCTCGGTGCGGATGGACGCGATCCGCCACCAGTTCATCGCAGGGGAGTGGTCGATGGTGTCGACCCGGTTGGGCATCTGCACGCCGGTGAAGGTGATGTCGGGGACCGAGGCGGTGCCGCCGACGAGTCCGGAGTGCCCGATCCCGGTCAGCCACAGCCCGGCCCGGGTGCTGTCACCGGGATCGGGGAAGCTGTGCTTCAGCGTCCACGACTCCACGTCGCGGTACGCCGTACCGCCCCACACCTGCGTCTTGACCGACGACAGCCGCTTGGTCGTCCAGAACGTCGGCCCGTACTGGGTGCAGGTCGTCCCCGTGCAGTTCTGGTCCCACGGCACGTCGGGCCAGCTCGCCGGGTGCGCCGAATCGCAGGTGGTGCCCGGCAGGCAGCGATCGGCGACGGTGAACAGCACCCGCGCCGGCGCCGTGCCGAACTCCGCAGAGGCGCGCGTGCCGTAGTCGATCTCGGTGAGGTAGCCGCCGCGGGTGTAGCCGGACACCTTGGTGGAGTCGAGGTCGCGGGCGTACTTGTTGGTCTCCGTGGAGTACCAGTAGGACAGCGAGTTGCCGTGGAGATCGACGACGTGGTCGAGGTTCCAGCGCCACGCCTGGGTGCACCACGAGGCGTCGAAGGTCGTCTGGTGGCACTGCTCGCCGGCGTGGTTGCCGAAGATGGGCACCGTCCAGGTCGAGTTGGTCTCCGGCTTGCCGGTGGACCAGCCGGGCAGCCGGTTGCGGCCGAAGAAGTACTGCGTGCCGTCGGCGGTGGTGACCTTCCAGTACTCGCCGTCGTTGTCGCCGTTCGAGCCGCCGGTCAGGTGCTCGACCTTCGAGCCGTCATCGTTCTTCGGATGCCATGCCCCGGTCGCGTCGTCCTTGATCAGTTCGGTGGTCTTGCCGCCCAGCGACATCGTGGCGTTGTCGGTCCCCCAGCACTGGTCGCCGGTCTTGGTGGTGTTGTTCGCGCCGCTGTCCATGTCGTCGGCGCAGCTCTTGTAGCGCCGCTCGACGTACCCCGACCCCATCTCGAATCCCTCGCCGATCCACGAGGGCTGGTTGTTGGAGGCGGCGTGCCGGCCATCCACGCTCTGGGACGAATAGGTCAGCGCGAGCTTCGGCGAGGGGCCGCCGAGCGACGGCGGCACGTGCAGCGGGTAGGACCAGGAGAAGTCGCCGGACGAGCCGCCCGCCTCCCAGGAGCCCGACGGCGACAGCGAGGTGGCCGCGAAGCTACCGGTGCTGCCGGAGGCGCCGGCGGTGACCGCGAGCAACGTGCCCGCCCCGGCCGCCGCGGGCACGACCGCCCCGACCGTGCTCGCGTTGTTGCGTGACGCCAGCGGGCTGCCCTGGCAGCCGTGACCGGCCGGATCGGTCAGCGCGCACTCCGGGAGGGTCTCGATGTGCAACCGTTGCCCCCAGTCGGCGCCGAAAGCGGTGCGGAACCCGCTGTAGTCGACCTCGACGTACACCTGGCCGGGTGCCGCCACGCCGTCGGCCCTGGCCACCCGCAGCAGCAGGGCGTCGGGACGGGCGACCGAGGTCTGACGGTGGTCGAGCACCCGCACCGACACCTTCCCCGGCGCGCTGCCCGGCGCGGAAGCCGCGGCCGGAGGGCCCGCCGGGCCGATGCGGGTGGCGCCGGAGCCCGTGGTGATCACATTTGGGACGGCGGTGGTGGCCGGGCTCACCACCACCGGCAGCGTGCCCGCGCGGACCCGGTCCGGGGCGGCCACGCGCGGTTGTGCCGCGCCGGACGCGGACACGCCGCCGCTCGCCGGTCCGAGGTCGGCCACGGCGATGTCCGCCGCGGGCCAGGTGGGCGTGGCGGGCGTCCCTCGCAGCGCCTTCGCGGCGGCCTGGTCGGCCCCGTACGCCCGCACCGTGCCCGCGGCGCCGGTGACGACGCGCTCGTCCTGCACGGTCAACCGGTGGAAGGGATCGGTCTGCTCGGCCAGCGCCGGGGGCTCCCCCAGCATGGCCAGCAGCACGCCGGCCACGCCGGCGAAGGTCATCAGGCGGGTCAGGGCCGGGCGCCGGCGTATCGGCGCGCGCCGCAGGTACATGGACGGACCTCCCGGGAGGGCTGCACGGATATCGTCGGCGGGGAGCCGGTTACTGGTTGAAGAGGTCGACGATCTGGCCGTCCTGGAGCGCGCCGAGGTAGACGCGCACGTGGTCGATGTCCCCGGTCCAGGGGTCGACGGTGCCGCCGTTGTAGCGGGCGCGGCCGATGGTCACCGGGCCGGTGGCGTTGAAGGGGGCCACCCCGGTCTTGGTGCCGACGAGCTGGCCGTTGACGTACAGCCGCCCCTCACTCTTGCCGGCGTCGTACACGCCGACCAGGTGGGTCCAGGTGTTCAGGGTGGGTGGCGACGACGAGGTGACATAGGTGATGGTGGGGCCGTCGATGTCCTGGGCGTGCAGCGTGAACGACCACCGCTTGTCCGTGTTGTCGTACTGCAGGAAGAACGCGCAGGTGCGGGTGCCCTGCTGGCAGACGGCGGTGTGGTAGGCGTTGGTGTCGGACAGGCGCACCCAGGCCGACACCGTGAAGCTCTGGTCGGTGAGGACCACCGGCCCGGAGGCGGTCAGGACGCCGGTGCCGTCCAGGTGCGCGGAACCTGTGCTGTTGTGGCCTCCGGCGGGGTCGAACGTGACGCCGCCGCTCGCCGTGACGGGGTGGTTCCGCCCGGAGGAGTCACTGCCGTCGGCGGACAGGTCCCAGGCGGCCGCGAGCATCGGCGTGCCGGCGATGGCCTGGATCTCGTCGGGGTAGACCAGCCGGTCCCACACCCGGACGTCGGCGATATCTCCGGGGAAGTAGCTGATCACGTTCCCGTCGAACTTCTCGGCGCCGATGAGCAGACGCCCGCCGGCGTTCCACGAGATGTGGGTGCTCGCGGTGCCGGCCTTCTGGCCGTTCACGTAGAGGGTGAGTGTGCCGGTGCCGGAGTCGTAGGTGCCGGCGAGGTGGGTCCAGGTCCCGACGCGCGGCGCGTCCGCCGCCGTGGCACGGGTGGCCGGAGGGTTGGTGGTGTCGCTGTTCTGCGTGCCGATCGCCCAGTGCCCCGAACCCCGGTCGAACTGCAGAATCATCCCGCTCGCCGTGGTGCCCTCCTGGGACACCACCGTCGCCCACCCCGCGGTGGAGGTGAGACGCACCCACGCGGAGACCGCGAAGCTGGCGCTGGTGTCGGCCACCACGGGCCCGCCGGTCGCCGCGTACCCGGTGGACCCGTTCAGGGAGATCGCCGAGCCCGGCGCCATCGTCCTGTCGGAGGTCCAGGAAACGCCACCCGTCACGGTCGCCGCGTGGCCATGGCCGGAAGCGTCGCCGAGAGTCGAGCCGCTGCCCTCGTTCGTCTTCCACACCCCTTCGGGGGCACTACCGCCGGCGGCGTAGAAGACGTACACGTGCATCGGCGACAGGTTGCCGGCCCGGTCCACCGACCGTACGTAGAGCGAGTTGATGCCCCTCGCGGCGGGCGTGGCGGTGATTGTGGCGCCGCCGCCCATGGCGGAGGCGGCGACTTCCGTGGTCGGCGGATCGGCCCAGCCGTATCGGTAGGCGACCACGTCGGAGATGCCGCTCGCGTCCAGACTGAACGTTCCGGGCGTCCCCTGGCCGCCGTGGAAGTTGCCGTCGTCCGGGTAGTCCGTGGAGGTGACCGTCGGCTGCGCGGACGGTGGGACGGTGTCGACGTTGAAGGCACACTGGCCGGACAGGCCCGAGGTGTCGGTGCCGTCACCGGCCTTCGCTTGCCAGTAGTAGGAGCCGCCGTTGGCGAGCTTCCCGGCCGGCACCGGAGCGATGGCGCGGCTGCCCGAGGCGACGTTGGACTGCACGACCTTGCTGGTCTCGGAGACGGCGGCGCCGCTCGCCGCCCAGTACATGCTGACGCTGAGCATCTGGCCGGCGTCGGGGTCGGACACGGCGGCACTCATGGTCGGGGTCAGCGACCCGACCCAGGTGCCGGTGCCGCAACTCTTACCATCGATGGTCAGCCCGCTCGGCACCGCGGGAACCGAGTTGTAGTCGATGGCGATCGAGGCGTCGGTGTCGAACCGCTTCCACCCGGAGTAGTTGGTCTCGTCGGCCGCCCGCAGGCCCAGCGTCATGTCCGCCCACTTGGCGGCCGCGGCGTCGTGCACGAGGCCGGTCAGGTCGAACTCCACCGAGCCGTCACCGCAACCGTAGGCCTCGTTGCCCTTGGCGACGTTCGCCTCGGCCACCTTCCGGTTCCAGCTCGGCTCGTTGTACCAGGTCGTCCCCGAACCGATGGCGCCCGCCCACCACAACTGCACGACACTCGCACTGCACGAGTACGTCCATTTCTCGGTGATCCGGAACGTCGCCTTCAAGATATGCTTGCCGTTGACCGCCGAGGTGTTCATGCGGAAGAACGACCGCGCCCTCGTCTTGTACCACGGGTCCAGCCCGACCATCACCTTGCCGTTGGGGTCGTCGGCGAGGTTCGCGCCGTTCCAGAACGAGGTGGACGGGCTCTGTTCCAAGGTGCTGGTCCAGGCGAGCCTGCCGGCGTTGTAGGACGGATCGATCGTGACGGGGAACCGCGTGCCGGGATCCGCCAGCATGGCCTGGTCGGGGCGCAGCAGCATCACCCCGTCCCGCAGGGTGACCCCGACCGGGGCCTGCGCCGGCGACGAGCCCGCACCGGTGCCCGCGTCCCACATGCGTGCCGGCGGGGAGCCGAACACCGTCCGGCCACGGGCGTCGCGTGCGACCAGGCCGCCGTCTGGCTGCACCGACATGGAGGCGCCGGTCAGCCGGAACCCGAACCGGATCTCGCGAAACGCCGGGTTGGCCGCCGCCGCGCGCGAGCGGACGACCAGCCGCTCGGCGAACCCGGTGTCGTCGGCCGCCATCACCAGATCCACGCCGGGCAGCACCTGCCGGTAGGTCGCGACGGCGCCGTTGAGCATCGGCGCGGGCAACGGCCCCGGCCAGGTCAGGGTGAGCTTCCACCCGTCGCCGCCCATCGTGGCCAGCGGCTGCGACCCGCCTGAGGAGAATGCCACCTGGGATGTAGTGGCGACGGTCGTCACCGAGCCGTCCGCGGCGCGCCGCAGCGTCGGGTCGACGGGCACCCAGCCACCGCTCCGGCGCACCCGGATCGGGTGGCCGAACTCCTCGGCGGTCAGCGTTCCATCCGGGTTCGCGTACACCGAACCGGTGGCCGAGCGGGCCCCAGCCACCTCGACGCGCCGATGCGTGGCGCGGGCGCGGGCGAGGGCGGACGGCTCGTCCCGGGGTTCGGCCGCATCCGCACCCGGCGCCGCCGCGCCCCCGTTGGACGCGGAAGGCCGCGAGGGTAGTGGCCCCGGGCCCGTTCGCGCGGACGCCGGGTCCCCGGTGACGAGGACGAGGCTGAGGGACAGAAATATGATCGACATTCGTCGAAGCAGGCGCGGTACGCGCATCCTTGCCTCCGGGGTTAACCTGCGTTCAGCAAGCGACATCGCATCAGGGCGACCGCAAACGATCAACGGATGCGAAGACTCCGCGACCAGATGCCGACCACCACGCGACCGCCGCGGCCTCGTTGCGATGAGCGGGTGTCCCTTCGAGACGTTGACATGACACCCCGGTCCCGGAGCGGCTTGCGCCCGCGCGCAGCCGCAGGTCACCGAGAGCAGCCCTGAATCACCGTTCACGGAATATGTACGGGATGATCTTGGGGACTATCCGCCAGATCGAGTGCCCACTTCAGCAGCCATCAGCCTGCATCTTGCCGGAATGCGATCGATTGCGTCCCCGTGGTGTGGCGGGACAAGACCGCTCAGGAGCCGCGGCTGTGGGACCTCGCGTGATGGTCCACGAGGCGGGTGAGCAGCTCGGTGAACTGGTCGTGTTCCCGCCGGGCGAGAGGCGCGAGCACCTCGTCCTCGATGGCTGCGAGCAGCTTGTCGAGCCTCTGCAGTTGGCTGCGGCCCTGCTGGGTCATCGTGATGACGTTGCGGCGGCGGGCGGCGGGGTCGTGCGCGTGTTCCACTAGGCCGCGATCGGCTAGCTCGTTGATGACGGCGACCACGTCGCTGCGGTAGATGCCGGTACGGCGGCTCAGCTCCGCCTGGCTTGCCGAGCCGGACTCCTCCAACGTCGCGAGCACGGCGTAATGCCTGTGGGTGCCGAATATCGTGTCACAGGGTTTGATCTGGGGCTTTGCTGTGCTCAGCAGCTCGGCTCCGGCAGGATCGCGGGATGGCTCTGCGGCTGCTGTACTTGATCGCCTTGCGGGTGTTCGGCTGGATCGCGCTGCTCGCCCGATCGCAGACATCGAAAGACGCGGAGATCCTGGCATTGCGGCATCAACTCGCTGTGCTCCGCCGCCAGGTCGCCACTCCTCGGTCATCGTGGGCGGACCGGGCGATCCTTTCCGCGCTGACGCGACTACTCCCCCAAAGCCGCCGCCGGCACCTGTTCGTCACACCACGGACACTCCTGCGCTGGCACGCAGAGCTGGTGAAGCGACGCTGGACATTCCCCAAGCGCGGGCCGGGACGACCACCGACGCGGCCCACGATCCGGGCCTTGGTGCTTCGGTTGGCCGCCGAGAACCCGACCTGGGGATACCAGCGCATCGCCGGACAGATCGCCAGCCTGGGCCGGAAGGTCTCCCCGGCCACCGTGTGGACGATCGTGAAGAAGGCCGGCTTCGATCCAGCACCCCGGCGCAGCGGCCCGACCTGGGCCCAGTTCCTCAAGGCCCAGGCATCCGGGTTCTTGGCCTGCGACTTCTTTCATGTCGAGACGATCACGCTCGCGCGACTGTACTGCTTCGCCGTGGTCGAGCATGCCGCCCGGCGGGTCCATGTGCTGGGTGTCACGGCAAACCCGACCGCCGCCTGGGTGACCCAGCAAGCCCGCAACCTCATGCTCGACCTAGGCGATCGGACCGGCGACTTCCGATTCTTGATCAGAGACCGAGACAGCAAGTTCACTGCACTGTTCGACGAGGTGTTCACAGCCGAGGGCATCCGCGTGGTGCTCACTGCACCGCAGGCTCCACGGATGAACGCGATCATGGAACGATGGGTGGGCAGCGTACACCGCGAACTTCTCGACCGGATTCTCATCATGAACGAACGCCATATGCGGACCGTCCTCGCCGAGTACGAGACCTATTTCAACGAGCATCGTCCCCACCGGGCCCTGAATCAGGCCAGCCCGCTCCGAGCGCTACCCGATCCCGCTGATGCCGAGATCAAGGTCATCCGACTAGACCGGCTCGGCGGACTCCTCCACGAATACACCCAGGTCGCATGAGGTGACACAGTATTTGGCACCCTGTGACGCTCGAAAACTCGGCCAGGGTTTTGACCTGGAGGTTCGCTTGCGGGCGGCTGCTGTGGCTGGGATCCTCCCGGGATGCCTCTCACGTGGCTTACATGATCGTCAGGTTCATGCTCGCTGCGGTGGTGGTTGTGGTTCGCGGTGATGTGTCCAAGGACGTCGATTTGCTTGTTCTTCGCCATGAGAACGCGGTGCTGCGCCGCCAGATCAAACGCGCGCGGTACGAACCTGCTGACCGGATGTGGCTGGCCGCGCTGGCCCGGATGATCCCCAGGCGCCGTTGGGCTCAGGTGTTCGGTGTCACCCCGGACACCCTGTTGCGATGGCACCGCCGATTGGCCGCCCGTAGGTGGACCTATCCGTCCCGTGCGCGTGCGGGACGGCCGCAGACCAGGGCATCGATCACGAGGTTGGTGGTGGCGATGGCCAGGAGAATCCTGGGTGGGGACACCGGCGGATCCAGGGCGAACTCGCTCGGCTGGGCCACAAGATCGCCCATTCGACCGTGTGGGAGATCTTGAAGAAGGCCGGCATCGATTCCGCGCCCCGGCGGCACGGCCCGACCTGGGGTGAGTTTCTGTCCGCCCAGGCCCACCGGATCATCTCCTGCGATTTCCTGCACGTCGATACGGTGCTGCTGCAACGCCTGTATGTCCTGGTCTTCATGGAGCACCGAACCAGGAGGCTGCACGTCGCCGGAGTAACGGCGACTCCGACAGGTCCGTGGGTGGCTCAGCAGGCACGCAACCTGGCCATTGACCTGGGCGCCAGGATGGACACGTTGCGGTTCGTGATCCGTGACAGGGATGCCAAGTACACGCAGGCGTTCGATGCCGTCTTCCACGCCGAGGACGTGCGGGTCATCCTCGCCCCGCCGCGAGCGCCCAGGGCGAACGCGATCTGCGAACGCTTGGTGGGAACGCTACGGCGCGAGCTCCTGGATCGAATCTTGATACTGGGAACAGGCCATCTCCGACGAGTTCTCGCCGAGTACGCCGTCCATTACAACGCACATCGCCCCCACCAGGCCCTGAACCAGCGGCATCCAGACTCAGACCCGACGAAGCCCACGCCCATCGTCGACCTGACCGACCGGCGGATCAAACGAAGACCTGTACTCGGCGGCCTCATCAACGAGTACGAGGCCGCATAGGTCAACCGGCAAACTCCCAGGTCAAGGACCCGACCCTAATTTCGAGCGGCACAGGAAAGTCGACTTCACCCACTACCGGCTCGCCGACGGCACCGACACCGACACCGAAATCCTCACCTGGCTGGACGACTACTCCCGCTACGCCCTGCACGTCAGTGCCTGGCCCCGCATCACCGGCCCCATCGTGCGAGGTGCGCGCGCAGCTGGCCGAGCTGCGCGCCTACGTCGAAGGCGAAGCACACGGCCGGGTCCACGTCGAGTGTTCCGACGTCGGCCACCCCGGCGTCGGGGTGGAGGCGCTGCTCGGGGTGATGAGCACCACCGCACGAGTCCCCCACCAGGCCTCCTCGTCCGCTCGTGAGGCACCGGGCGGGCGCATGCGTGTCTCGCACGCGTCAGGGGTCTGGGT
>NZ_BOOQ01000053.1 GCF_016863315.1 Planotetraspora silvatica | reverse complement strand
GCTAGGCCGGGATCTTCTCCCTGACCGGAGGGGCCTGGCCGGGGACGGCGGCCTCCGGGCTCGTCTCCGCCGGCTTGGCCGTCTTGGGTGTTCCAGGCATCTCGGGCATCTCGGGCGTCTCCGCCGTTTCGGCTGTCCTGGGCTCTTCCTGCTCCCCGGCCAGCGCGAGCAGTTCGTCCATCGCCTCGCGGAGATGGCCCATGATGCTCCAGACGTCCGGGACCAGGGCCGGGCACGCGACGACGCCGAAGTCGAGGCGCCCGTCGTAGGACATGCAGGTGACGCTGATCCCGCCGGTCACGTCGGTGACCACGGACATCGGGTGATAGGAGAGCATCCGGGCGCCGCACATGTACAGCGGGGCCCGAGGGCCGGGGACGTTCGAGACGATGAGGTTGACGCCCGTGCCGGTCATGCCCGCGAGCCGGAACAGCGCCGGCGTCGCCAGAGCGGAGAACGCCGCGGGGAACATCGCGCACACGTCGGTCAGCCAGGTCCTGCGTGACATCGCGAAGCGCCGCTTGGCCGTCGCCATGGTCGAGCGGACGGTGGCCAGCCGCTCCTTCGGGCACGCCACGTGAGTGGCCAGCGGTGCGATCATCGCGGAGATCTGGTTGCCGATGGCCTCGCCGCCGCGAGCCGTGCGGACCGCGACGGGCACGGCCGCGATCAGCGGCCGGTCGGGCAGCGCGTCGTGGGCGGACAGCCAGCGCCGCAGCGCCGACGAGCACAGGGTCATCACGACGTCGTTGGCGCTCATCCCGAACGAGCGGGCCACGGTCTTGACCTCGCTCATGGGGATCGAGCCGTAGGAGAAGGAGCGCTCGGCGGAGATCGGGCCGTTGAACGGCGTGCGCGGGGCGGCGGGGGGCGGCAGTTCGGGCAGCGGCCGGTCGTCGCCCGCGATCCGCCGGGTCAGCTCCGCCATGAGCCGCGCGCCCGGCAGGGCGGCCACGACGGGGATGGTGTCGAGGTCGGCGGCGGCGCGCACGATGGAGCGCAGCGTCTCGACGGGCTGGGTGATCGACCGGGCGAACGCGCCCGCGAGCATCGGCAGGAGCCCGGGCTCCGCGACCGGCGTCACCTCGGGCGGGGCCTCGACGAGGCGCGGCTCGGGAGAGGGGTCGAGCAGCGAGACGAGGATCTCCGAGCCGGAGACGCCGTCGATGGCGCAGTGGTGGACCTTGGTGTAGACGGCCACCCGGCCGCCGGACAGGCCGTGGATCAGGTGCAGCTCCCACAGCGGGCGCCCGCGGTCGAGCCGCCGGGCGTGGATCTCCGCCACGTGCGCCGCGAGTTGCCGGTCGTCGCCCGGCGCGGGGAGGGCCGACTCGTGGACGTGGTCGTCGAGGTCGAAGTCGGGGTCGTCGATCCAGTAGGGCCGGTCGAGCCCGAACGGCAGACCGGCGAGCCGCATCCGCAGCGGAGGCGCCAGATGGATCCGCTCACGCAGCAGGCCGATAAGGCACTGCCTGGTCACGGTGCCCGACGGTGCCGACGACGGGTCCAAAATCGCCATGCCGGCCACGTGGGCGGCCGTCGTGCTGGACTCGACGCTCAGGAACTGCGCGTCGAGTGCCGTCAGCTGGCGCATGGTCATACCCCCTGCTCGCTTCCGGAGTGTGACCATAATGGCGGCAGAGAGTTACCGGGACATTACTCAGGCATCTCCGGGAGATTCCTTCAGCACGACGCGCTCGATCTCGCGTCGTCCGCGAACCGTCCGCCTAGCTGACTGCCGATGACATTCCCCGTTCCAGTCGATGGAATGACCCGTGGTGTCGTATTGGTGTCGTATGGCGTACGTATGACATGCGCAAAGGCCCGCGATCACGACCGGCCGAGGTAGGCCAGCAGGCGCTCCAGCGGCCAGGTGTTGACCACGGCTTCGGTCGTCAGCCAGGCGCGTTGTGCGATGCCGATCCCGAACCTCTGGTGGGCGAGGTGGGGGATGGCGTGGGAGTCGCTGTCGATGGAGAACTTCACGCCGTGGTGGCGCGCGAGCCGTACGAGGTCGGAGGGGAGGTCGGCCCGGTCGGGGTAGGAGTCGATCTCCATGATCGTGCCGGTGCGCGCGGCGGCGCGGAAGACCGCGTCCCAGTCGGCGTCGACCGGCGGGCGCTTGCCGATCTTCCCGGTGGTCGGGTGGCCGATGATGTGGACGTCCGGGTTCTCGCAGGCCGCGATGAAGCGGCGGGTCATCTCGTCGCGCGGCTGGGTGAAGTGCGAGTGGACGGACGCGACGCAGACGTCGAAGCCCGCCAGGACGTCGCCGGGCCAGTCGACCGAACCGTCGGGGCCGATGTTGAGTTCGGTGCCGTGCAGCAGCCGCATATCCGGATATTTGCGTTGAAGGTCGGCGAGCTGGCCGCGCTGTTCGAGGGCCTTGTCCAGGGTCATCCGCTGCATGGCCAGATCCGGCGCGTGGTCGGTGACCGCGTAGTACGCGTATCCGCGCGCCGCGCCCGCCGCCACCATGTCCTCCAGCGAGGCGATCCCGTCCGTGAGGTCGGTGTGCGTGTGCAGGTCACCCTTGATGTCGCCGAGCGTCACCAGGTCCGGCAGCTCGCCGCGCAGCGCCGCCTGGACCTCGCCGCCGTCCTCGCGGAGCGTCGGCGGCACCCATCGCATGCCCAGGGCCCGGTAGATGTCCTCCTCGGTCTCGGACGCGATGACCTGGTCGTCGGCGTCGAACAGGCCGTACTCGGACAGCTTCCAGCCCTTCTTGACGGCCATCTCCCTGATGCGGATGTTGTGCTGCTTGCTCCCCGTGAAGTACACGAGGGCGGCGCCCCACGACTCGGCGGGCACGACCCGCAGGTCGACCTGGATGCCGCGGTCGGTCCGCACCGACGTCTTGCGCTCGCCGTGCGCGATGACCTCCGTGACGTACGGCCGGCTCACGAAGAGCTCCATCAGGTCGGCCGGGCCGACGGCGAGGATGTCGATGTCGCCGATGGTCTCCCGCATCCTGCGCAGGGACCCGGCGAAGGCGATCCGCTCGGCGGGGAGCGAGGCCATCACACGCTCGGCGAGGTCGGTGGCCACGCCGAGGTGGACCCGCCCTCCCGACTGCTCCATCTGCTCGATGCCCTTGAGCAGGTTCTCCTCGGTCTTGGCGCCGAAGCCCTTGAGGCCGGCCAGCCGGCCGTCCCTGATCGCCTGCGCGAGCGCCTCGGGGGAGTCGATGCCGAGCTCCTGGAACAGGAACAGCGCCTTCTTGGGCCCGAGCGACGGGATGCGGGTGAGCCTGCGGACGCCGTCGGGCACCCGGCCGCGCAGGTCGTCGAGCTGGCGGAAGCTCCCTCTGGCGAGGAACTCCTCGACCTTCTTGGCGATCGCCTCGCCCACGCCGGGGACCTTGCGGACGTCGGTCCGCCTGAGGTCCTCGGGGAAGCCCGCGATCGACTTCGCCGCCTTCTGGTAGCTCCGCACGCGGAAGGCGTCGCCGCCCGTGAGCGCGAACAGGTCCGCGTACTCCTCGAGCGCCGCCGCGGCCTCGTCATTCGACCGTCCCATGGAGATCAGCGTACGGCCTGCGCCCCGCCGGCCCGGGGGGATCCCCGAGCCGGGCGGCCGCCCGGGTGGCGGGGGACGGGTCAGAACTGCTGGGGACGGGTCTGGTAGGGCTCGTCGAGGAAGCCGATCTCCTTTTCGGACAGCGTGAGACCCGCGGCCGCGACCGCGTCGTCCACGTGACGTTCCTTCGTCGCCCCGACGATCGGCGCGACGACGCCGGGACGGCTCAGCAGCCAGGCCAGCGCGACCGTCGCGGGGGAGGTCCCGCGTTCCGCCGCGGTCTGCGCGACCCGTTCCAGGATCTCGGCGTCGCCGTACCCGCCGTAGAGCTGCTCCTGGCGCGCCCCGTCACCGACCTGGCGCGAGGTGTCGGCGGGGGAGCCGGCGCGCGCGAGCAGGCCGCGGGCGAGGGGGCTCCACGGGATGAGCCCGACGCCCTGGTCGACGCAGAGCGGGATCATCTCCCGCTCCTCCTCCCGGTGCAGGAGGTTGTAGTGGTCCTGCATGCTCACGAACCTGGTCCAGCCGTTGCGCTCCGCGACGTGCTGCGCCTTGGCGAACTGCCAGGCCCACATGCTGGACGCCCCGATGTACCTGGCCTTGCCCGACCGGACGACGTCGTGGAGCGCCTCCATCGTCTCCTCGATGGGCGTCTCGGGGTCGAACCGGTGGATCTGGTAGAGATCGACGTGATCGGTGCCGAGCCGGGTGAGGGAGGCGTCGATCGCCGAGAGGATGTGCTTGCGGGACAGGCCGTAGTCGTTCCTGCCGCCGCCCATCGGGAAATAGACCTTGGTGGCGAGCACATAGTCGTCGCGGCGCTGGAAGATCTTGCGGAGCAGGTTGCCGGTGATCTGCTCGCTGACGCCCCCCGAGTACACGTCCGCGGTGTCGAAGAACGTGACGCCTCCGTCCGCCGCCTTGCGGACGATCGGTTCCGCGTGCTCCTCGTCGAGCACCCAGCCGCCCCATGTGTCCGGGTCGCCGTAACTCATCATTCCCAGGCAGATCCGGGAGACCTTCATTCCGGTGGAGCCGAGCCGTACGTAGTCCAATATCCACACCTCCTCCGGATATCTCACCACGATCGCGAAGGAGCCGGGCGAACTGTTCCAGACCGAGGACCGGCTCGTCGAGGTGGCGAGCCGGGCGCTGTCGCGACGGCCCCGCCGGCCGGCGCCCGAGGGAATATTCGAGGGCGCGAACCCTGCCGTACGGCGTAGAACTGGCGGATGGGCACATTCGACATCAGGCGGCCGCGCGGCACCGACGCCGCGGCGATCCACGACCTGGTCGCCGAGCATGACACCTCGGTCATCGGCAGGCCGGACATGACCCTGACCGACGTCGCCGACGTGCTGGAGGAGCTCGATCTCGAGAACGACAGCTGACTGATCCACGAGGGCGAGCGGGTCCTCGGCTGGGGCTATGCCCAGCGACAGGTGGACAGCGACAACGTCGAGCTCGACGTGCGGGCGAGGACTCCCCAGGCCGGGGCCCTGTTGTGGGACGCGGTGACGGAGCGGGCGCGGCGGCTCGCGTCCGAGGCGGGTCACGCGCAGGTCCGGATGGACATCGCCGTCCACGAGCGGGACGCCGCGATGCGGGCGGCCGCGAGCGAGCGCGGTTTCGCCCCGGCCACGAGCTTCCACCGCATGCGGATCGACTTCCCCGCGCCCGCACCGGTGTCCGTGCCCGGGACGACCGTGGAGACCGGATCCCCCCATGACGAGGAGCTCAAGCGCACGGCCCACGGGATCCAGCAGGAGGGGTTCGCTCAGCATTTCGGGTTCGTCCCCCGGACGTTCGAGGAGTGGGCCGAGGCGATGGAGAGATCCAGCGCCGGCGACTGGAACCAGCTCCTCGTCGCCAGGGCCGGCGGTGAGCCGGCGGCCATGCTGCTCGGCACGAATCACTTCGTGGAGGACGACGACTGCGGCTACGTCCGGTCGCTCGCCGTGCTTCCGCGTTTCCGGGGGCGCGGTCTCGGCAAACTGCTGCTCGGGCACGCCTTCGCGGCGGACGAGCGGCGGGGGCGGGTGGGGACGATCCTGCACGTGGACTCCAACAACACCACCCCCGCGCTCGGCCTCTATCTGTCCGCCGGCATGCGCCCCGTGCTCGCCATCGACGTATGGCGGAAGGTGGTCGGCGTCTCCTGAGCAGACAGGCGGGACGATTCGCCGGAAACGGCTGTCACGGTGGAGGGAGGTGTGACATATTGCGCCCGGATCGCGGTCGATTACAGGTATCGGCTCCAGGTGTCTATTGCAGGTAGCGGGCGCGGTCAAGTGAAACGGGGGGTCGGCGGGGCGGGGCGGGCGTTTGTTGCGTGGCCCGGCAATTCCTTGACACATGATCTCTGTCGGGAGTACAAACCACCCAGCGCGTCGCATGTAACCGCTTTCTCCGCGGTATGGCGCTTTCCGCCCGTCGAAGCGTTGCCGAGCCCTGCCGAACGTCGCCGAATGAGGTGGACAGGATCTTCACCGTAGAAGAGGCCAAGTCGCTGCTGCCGAAGGTGCTCGAACATGTCCGAGAGCTCGTCACGTTACGTGCCGACCTCGCGGAGCTCTCCTACGACCTGAAGCAGTCCGGGCTGTCCGCCATCGGCGGGATCCCCGAGTCCAAGGCGTTCGAGGCCAGGATGGACGAGATCCTCAGCTGGTTCGCCGCCGAGGGCATGGAGATCAAGGGGATCGCCCCCGTGCTCATCGACTTCCCCGCCGTGCTCGAGGACGGCGTCTCCGTCCGGCTGTGCTGGATGGAGGGGGAGGAGGAGCTGGCCTGGTATCACCGCAGCGAGCTGGGCTTCTCCGGCCGGAGACCCCTCCTGGACGACCACGCGCAGTCGCATGCCTGATCCGGCCGGAGGCTACTCCGCCAGGTCGTCGAAGTCCGGGAGCCCGCCGAGCGTGGCCCCGTAGCGTACGCACACCATCCTGGCCACGGCCTCGTGAGCGCCCAGCGGCGCGGAACAGCCCGCCTCGATCGACTCGGCGGCGGCCGCGATGCGGTCGCCGTCCGCCTCGGGGCCGATGACATAGGGGGCCACGGCCAGCCGGTTGGCGCCGATCTTCCGCAGCCGCTCCGCCGCGTCCCTGACCGTCGGCACGCCGTCGAGAGCGGCGGGCACCACCGGCAGGGTGAGCCGTGCGGCCAGCAGGACGGCGGTGGCGTCGGCGCCGCGCGCCGCCTCGTCGCCGCCCGCCGTCGCGACGATGATCCCGTCGACGGGCGAGGTGACGTTGAACAGCCGCATGCGGTCGGCGCGGGCCAGGCCGGCCTCCGACAGCCGGATGTGCAGCGCCTCGGCGAGCAGCGGGTGCGGGCCCAGGGGTTCGGTGATCTTGACTGCCGCCTCGCTCTGCGTCACGGCGTCCCGTACGGCGCGCAGGACACGCGGATGGGGCCCGGTGACGAGGGGGACGACCACGGCGGAGGGACCCCCGCCGGAGCGTTCGCCGGAGATGGAGGAGAACTCCGTGATGAGGTCGGCGCCGCCGTCGCCGAGCGAGACGATACGAAGGTCGATCTCGGGGTTGTCGAGCATGATGACGGCGGCCACCTCGGTCGCCACGTCACCGGCCTTGCCTGGAACCGCCAGCACCAGCGCGGGGGCGTCGGGCGGCAGGTTCGCCGGCAACGGCCGTCGGTGACGGCCGGTACCCATTCGGGAGGATCGCTCCCGGATAGGGAGCTTTGACGGCTCTTCGTGACCTTCGTTCACATCGGCGGATTCTAGGGCGAATCAGCGCCAATAGCAGAACCAACGCGCGGCTTGTTGCCGACGGGTGATCCTTTCGCGTCCGGCGGCCCCGGACGGGGCACCTCCGTGAGGCGCGGAAAAGGCCGCATCCCGGACAGGAGGGTTCCCGTCCGGGATGACCCGGCGCGGCCGTCATGGGCGGCTCTCAGCCCCGCGCAGGTGCCCACCGGGGCGTGAGAGCCTGGGCGGGCACGTGAGAGGACGGATTGATGATCTCGGTTTTCGGCAGCGCCAACATGGATCTGGTCGCCTACACCGCGAGGGCTCCCCGGCGCGGTGAGACGGTGACGGGCAGGACCTTCGCGACGATCCCCGGCGGCAAGGGCGCCAACCAGGCGACGGCCGCGGCCAGGGCCGGTGCGGACGTCGCCTTCTTCGGGGCCGTGGGGGACGACGCGTTCGGGCCCGTGATGCGGCGGGGGCTGGAGTCGGCGGGGGTGGACGTGAGCGGCCTCAGGACGGTCCCGGGTTCCTCCGGCATCGCCCAGATCGTCGTGGACGACGACGGAGCGAACTCGATCATCGTCATCCCGGGGGCGAACGGCGCCGTCTCCGGCGCCTCGGCGGAGGATCTCGAGGTGATCGGCGGGTCCGACGCGCTCCTGCTCCAGCTGGAACTCCCCATGGCGGCCGTGGTGGCGACCGCCCGTGCCTCGCGGGCGCCTGTCGTCCTCACTCCCTCGCCGGTCCAGGAACTGCCGCGCGACCTGCTGGACGCCGTCACCCTGATCGTCCCGAACGAGCACGAGGCACGGGCGATCACCGGTCTGTCCGATCCGGAGGCGGCGCTCGCCGCGCTGCTGGAGCGAGTGCCGGAGGTGGTCGTCACCCTGGGGTCCGAGGGCGCCCTGTACGGCTCACGCGACGGAGAGCGCCTGCGCGTGCCCGCCGTACCGGTGCGGGCCGTGGACACGACGGCCGCGGGCGACACCTTCGTGGGCGCGCTCTGCGTGGCCCGCGCCGAGGGCCGGCCCCAGGTGGAGGCCCTGCGCTTCGCCGCGACCGCGGCGGCCCTGTCCGTGCAGCGCGAAGGGGCGAGCACGTCCATGCCCGTCCGGGCCGAGATCGACGCCGCCATGGCGGGCTGAGCGGTTTGTTGCTTCGACGGGATTTTGAGAACCTTTGACGTTCAGGTCGCCGGCCGACGGGGGGAACGCATGCGGGTCCACGACCTGTCCGGGGGAGACGACGTCCTCGCCCACGTGGAGACGGTCGCCCGCCGTGCCCTGCGCCGCTACGACGTGGCGCCCGACGCCGCCGTCAGGCTCATCAACGTGTCGGAGAACGCCACCTTCACGGTCGACGGCGGCGGTGTCCGCACCATCCTGCGCGTCCACCGCCTCGGCTACCACTCTCCCGAGGCGATCGCGTCCGAGCTGGACTGGGCGGGGGCGCTGCGGGCCGAGGCGGGCGTGCGCACGCCACGGGTGATCCCCGCACGCGACGGGTCCAGGATCGTCACCGTGGAGACGCCGGGGGCCGACACCCGCCAGTGCGTGATGTTCGAGTTCCTCCCCGGCGGCGAGCCGCCGCACGACCGGCTGGTCGAGGACTTCGAGCCGCTCGGCGCGATCACGGCGCGGATGCACCTCCACGCCCGCGGGTGGGCCAGGCCGCCGGCCTTCACCCGCTTCCACTGGGACCTCGACGCGGCGTTCGGCGCCTCCCCGCGCTGGGGGAGCTGGCGGGACGGCCCCGGCATGGACGCCGAGGCCCGTGCCGTCCTCGCCCGGCTGGAGGCGAGGCTGCGCGACCGGCTGGGGCGGTTCGGCACGGGACCGGAGCGCTACGGCCTGATCCACGCCGACCTGCGCCTGGCCAACCTGCTCGTGGACGGCGAGGCGGGGACCAGCGTCATCGACTTCGACGACTGCGGCATGGGGTGGTACCTCTACGACTTCGGCGCGGCCGTCAGCTTCATCGAGCACGACCCGCGGATGCCCGAGATGATCGCCTCCTGGGTCCGCGGCTACCGGTCCGTGGCCGATCTTCCCCGCGTGGACGAGGACGAGATCTGGACGTTCGTCATGTTCCGCCGCCTGCTGCTGGTCGGCTGGATCGGCTCGCACTCCGCCGCCGACATCGCGCGCGAGCTCGGCGCGGGATACACCCGCGGCACCTGCGAACTCGCCGAGAGGCATCTCGCAACCCCGTGATCATGAGGCGGTGCGACGTATCGTGGCGGCATGACGCTGGAGGTCGACGGCAGGGAAGTGAAGATCACCAATCCTGACCGGGTGGTCTTCCCGCAGACCGGGCACACGAAGCGGGACCTCATCGCCTACTACCAGGTCGTCGCCGAGGGCGCGCTGCGCGGCGTCGCCGGCCGGCCGGTGATCCTCAAACGGTTCGTCCACGGCACCGACCAGGCGGCCTTCTTCCAGAAGCGGGCGCCGTCCAAACGGCCGGCCTGGATCGAGGTCGTCGAGCTGAGCTACCCCTCGGGCCGCACGGCCGACGAGGTGGTCATGCGCGACCTCGCCCACCTCCTGTGGACGGTCAACCTCGGATGCGTCGACCTCAACCCGCACCCGGTCCGCGCCGGGGACCTCGACCATCCCGACGAGCTCAGGATCGACCTCGACCCGGTGCCGGGGATCGAATGGGAGCAGATCCTCAGGATCGCCCTCGTCGCCAGGGACGTGCTGGAGGAGCACGGCCTGACCGCCTGGCCCAAGACGTCCGGCTCCCGCGGTTTCCACGTCTACGCCGCCATCGAGCCCCGCTGGGACTTCCGGGACGTACGGCGGGCCGCCGAGGCCGTCGCCCGCGAGGTGGAGCGCCGGGCGCCCGGCATCGCCACGAGCCGGTGGTGGAAGGAGGAGCGCCAGGGCGTCTTCGTCGACTTCAACCAGAACGCGCGGGACAGGACGGTGGCCTCGGCCTACTCCGTCCGCCCCACGGGCCTGGTCTCCACACCGCTCGGGTGGGACGAGGTCGAGGGGTGCCGCCCGGAGGAGTTCACGATGGCGACGGTGCCCGACAGGTACGGCGAGGCCGGAGATCCGTGGGCGGGCATGGAGCAGGCCGCCGGCTCGCTCGAACAGCTCCTGGAGCTCGCCGACGCCCAAGGGCCGCGGCCGACGGCGCCCAAGGGCACGGGACGCCGCACGCCCGTGATGCCGCTGATCGAGATCGCCCGGGCGGAGACCAGGGACGAGGCGATGGCCGGCTTCGAACGCTGGAAGGCCCGGCATCCCGAGGTCGCGGAACGGCTCGAACCCGCCGACGTCCTGGTCGACTCGATGCGCGGGAGCAGCACCAACTGGACGCGGATCCGGGTGAACCTCCAGCACGTCCCCGAGGACGAGCGGCCCGGCCAGGAACCCCTCGAAGTCGACTACGACCCGTGGCGCGGCCGGTAGATCTCCCACAGTTCGCCGAGGAAGAACCCGCAGAAGCGGGCGAGCGAGGAGGGCCCGTCGGGGCCCGCCGTACGGAACGTCGTCAGCATCTTGACCAGGTCGGTGGGCAGGATGTGCAGCGTGCCCGCGGCGATGGCCTTGGCGTCGTCGTCCGCGCCCTCCTCGACGTGGCCCTCCAGCAGCCGGGCGTACAGCGTGGAGGTGTCCAGCCACAACCGGGTGGGCGGGCCGTGGTGGACGTCCTTCCACCCCGCGAGAGTGCGCGGCCGGTTCTCCGCGTCCCAGAAATGCAGCCGGTAGCGCATCTCCCTGCGGTCGGGCGAGTCCCCGGGCACGAACAGGTTGAACCAGCCGCGGGTGACGGGACGGCGCCCTCCGCACATCTCGGCCTCGACCCATCCTTCGGCTCTGGCCTGGTGCTCCGGCTCGGTGAGGAAGCGCTGCACGTCGTCGGCCGTGATGGTGAGGCGGAACATGAACTGGCCCGCCTCGGACGTGCCCATCCGCGAGTGCGGATCGGATCTGCCCACGGCGAGGGACCCGCGCATCTCCTCGACGAACCAGAGCGACGTCGGGTCGCCGGGGGAGCCCGCGTCCCATGCGGGCACGGCCGCCTTCGCCCGCGGTACCTCCAGGGCGGCGGTCCGCCGGTTCTCGAGGATCCGCGTCGACATGCGGTCGGACAGGGCGGCGATCGTGAGCGCCGGGTTGGCGCCGACCGGGCCCGGCATGGCCGCGCCGTCCGCGATGTAGAGCCCGGGGTGGCCGAAGACCTCACCGTAGGCGTCGCAGACGCCCTCACCGGGATGGCGCCCCATGGGGGCGCCGCCGAGCGGGTGGACGGTCATGACGCGCTTGCGCCGCCACGACGGGCTGTCGGCGTATTCGGCGCCCAGCACGTCGCTGATCCGCCGCATCGTCGACCGCACCCGGTCGAAGTACTCCTCGCTCGTCTCGGCCGTCCAGACCACGTCGAGACGGCCGTCGCGCAGCCGGAGCTCCCCGTCGGGCACGTCCCGGCCCATCCCGAGAAGCGGCAGCGAGCTCCCGGACAGCTCGCCGGGGCCGATGAGCCCGGCGATCTCCGCGGACAGGTTGGTGTCGTGGGTCACGATCCCGCGCAGCCGCTCCAGCAGGAAGCGGGCGGCCCTGCTGAGCTCGCTTCCCACGCTGGCGCCCTCGACCAGGAAGTCGACGAACGACGGGTAGCCGCCGTCCTCGATGTAGGCCCCCCGGCCCTCGTCGCCGTCGGCCAGCCGGATGGCGCTCGTGATGACCGGGCCGCGGCTCGCGTTGATCGGCCTGGTCCTGGTCCGGTCCTTGGCGCGAAGAAGGAAGGACAACATGTCACCGTTGCCGGAGTACCGGGTGCCCAGCGCCTCGCTCAAGTGAGGGAACCTCGCCCGGTTCTTCAGCAGCAGCGAGGTCGTCCCGTACGTGCCGGCGGCCAGGACGAGACGGTCGCAGCTGATCGTGTGCGGGCCGGTCCACCGTTCCCGGCGCGGTCCGTCCTCGTTCTCCGGGCGCGGCATGTGCTCGACGTAGTCGACGTCGTAGCCGCCGCCGACGCTGGGCCTGATGGCCCGCACCTCGTGGAGGGTGCGCAGGTCCGCGCCGTTGCGGCGGGCGGCGGCCAGGTAGGTGTGGTCGAGGCTGTTCTTCGCCCCGTCGTTGCACCCGATGTCGCACTCCCCGCACAACCGGCACGTACGGCGCGGCACCCCGTGCGCGTTGCCGTACACGGGGTCGACGATCGGCAGCCCGAGCCCGGGCTCCGCACCCGGCGAGGGGGCGAAGCTGACCGCGAGGGGCGGCAGCCGCCAGTCGAGCCCCAGTTCCGCGGCGGCGTCCCGCATCGCCAGCGTCTTCAGCGTGTCGTCGTAACCCGGATGCCCCAGCGGGTACGGCGTCGCGCCGATCATGCGCTCGACCACGTCGTAGTGGGGGTCGAGGTCGGCCCGGGTCACCGGCCAGGACTCGTGGCCGCCGCCGGGGAGGGGCTCGTCCCGGACGAACCAGCTCTCCTCCTTGCGCAGCAGCACGTTCGCGTAGATGAGCGAGCCGCCGCCGAGCCCGCTGGACACCACCGAGTCGCAGTCGCGGAAACTCCACACGTCGAACAGGCCGTGCAGGCCCTCGCGCGGGTCCCAGAAGGCCTGCCCCAGCTCCGAGGGGCTGCGCGGGAACGAGCCCGGCGGGTACGGCCTGCCGCGCTCGAGCACCACAACGGACAGCCCCGCCTCGGCGAGCCGGTAGGCCGCCACCGCGCCGCCGAACCCCGAGCCGACCACAACCGCGTCGACGTGTTCCATCTCTTCGCTTTCCGTCTCGCCCCGTGAGTCTGTGTGACCGTGTGACCGTGTGGCCGTGTGGCCGTGTGGCCGTGTGGCCGTGTGGCCCGTGCCGGTCTAGTGCCGCTTGATGAAGTCGAGGATGTGCGGGAACACGTCCAGGTGCGCGTCCTTGCCGATCAGCGTGTCGATGTGCCCGTAACCGGGCACGACCCGCAGTTCGTGCCGTCCGGGCGCGGCTTCGGACAACCTCTCGTGGCACACGATGTTGGAGTCGGTGAAGACGTCGTTGTGGTCGCCGGTCATGAACAGGATCGGCGTCGTCACGTCGGCCGCCGCCGCCAGGTAGTCCTCCGGCAGGTCGTCGTGCCGGTGATCCCCGGGGTCGAACCTGACCGCCTGCCCGGCGGCCACCATCTTGTGAACGTGCCGGTAATAGTGGAGGTCGCACGCGCCGTTGAGGTCGGCGAGGCGCTCGTGCAGGTGGGTCTCCGGCCGCAGGTTGCCGTGGCGGTACATCGCGGGTTTGCCGCTGCCCCACATGAAGCTCTGCATGTGGCAGGCCGGCTCACGGCACTCGGGGTGGAGGAGCGAGACCGCCCGGGCCAGCAGCCACCTGCGGGTGAGCGGCGGCGCGTCCTTGAACCGCGGATCGAGGTAGGACAGGCCCGTGCCGTACTCCATCAGCACGGGCCCGAAGGACAGCTTCACCCTGGACCACCGGTGCACGCGTGGTGTCAGCGCCACGCTGTTGGCGACCAGGCTCGCGATCCCGTCGACCGCGCCGGCGAACAGGCTCATGCTGAACGACACCGACCCGAGGCAGTGTGCGACCACGTGTATCCGCCGCGCCCCCACGTGGCGGCGGAGTTCACGTAGTGCTGCCGGGTAATCGAAATGGGCGATGTCGTCCAGCGTGTGCCTTCGAGTCTCGACGTTGTACGGGAACCGGTTGCTCATCCGGAAGTCCAGTGCCCATACGTCGCCGAAACCGTTCTCATGCAGGAACCCGACCAGATTGGTGTGCTCCGGCATGATGAACATGTCACTCGACGAGGTCAGGCCATGGATGAGCAGGACCACGTCGTCCGGCGTCCCCTCCGGCGCCGGACCTCCGCCCCGGCGGAACCGGGTCAGCGTCAGCCCCAACTCATCCTCGGTGGCGAACGGATGGACCGAGACCTCGGCTTCCCGCACGCCGTCAAGCGTGAACCGGGGAATTCGGTGTTCCATCTGATCGTCCTCCTTGGCCCACGGCAACGATCCCAATCCGGCCATGTCCGGCGGCATCGTGGAAAACCCGTACTCGTGGTGAAACGTCAGTGACGCCGGTTCAGTGCCGTGGCCACGCCCACCCGGGACGACACGTCGAGCTTGGTGAAGATGCGGGACAGATGGGTCTCGATCGTCCGCACGCTGAGGAACAGCCGCTGAGCGATCTGCTGGTTCGTGAGCCCGTCCGCGACCAGGCGCGCGACCTCGAACTCCCTCGGCGACAGCCCGAGATCCCCGGCGTCCCGGCCGGCGCCGGACGCGCTCGCCGCGCCGCTCACGCGGACGCCGAGGCGGCGCAGCTCACGGTCGGTCTGCGCCTTGAGGCCCCGCGCCCCGCACGCGTCGAACGCGGATGCGGCCGACCTGAGGTTGTCGCGCGCCGAGCTCTTGTCGCCGGCCTCAATGTGAGCGAGCCCGGCCGTCAGCAGGGCCCGGCCGGCGTCGAGGTCGCGCTGTCCCTCCGACAGGAGGCGGGCCGCCTCCTGCGCGGCGGACGCCGCGGCCGCCGGATCCTTGTCCCGCAACGCGTGGGCCCGGGCCAGGGGGACGATCCCGGACGTCACGGCCAGCCCCCGATCCTCGAGCTGTGCCGCGCGCGCCGCCCACGCCATCGACTCGGCCTCGTCGCCGCGAGAGGCCGCGACCCGCGCCAGCACCTCGCACGACGACGTCAGCGTCACCCGGTCGAGCCGCGGGGACTCGAACCGGTCGCACGCGTCGAGGACGGCCTCGACGCCCTCCTCCAGGCGGCCGGCGTTGATCAGCGCCTGCCCTCGGGCGTAGCGGGCCTGGGCTCCCCACACCTCGCCGCCTCCGACACCGCGCTGGACGGCCTCGTTCCCGGCGAGCAGGGCGGCGTCGTCGTCACCCGCCCACGAGGCGGCCAGGCAGACCTGGGTGAGCGCGAAGACCAGCTGCTGCCCCGAGTCGAGCAGCCGGGCGCCCTCCACGGACTCCTCGGCGGTGGCCATGGCATCGGCCAGCCGCCCCATCATCACGAGTGTCTTGGCCCGTCCGGCGAGCAGGTTGGTGAGGATGTAGCTCTGGCCGGTCGCGCGGGCCACCTCCGCCGCCCGGTCGAAGTGGCGCAGCGCGTCGCCGTACCGGCCGAGGTTGATCTCGGCCCAGCACAGCCAGGCGATGGCGTCGAGCCACTCCGCGAGATGGTCGTCGGGGACGGACCCGAGGAGGCGGTCGGCCGCCTGGGCGTATGCGACCGCGTCGGCGGCGCGGCCCGCCGCGTAGGCCGGCATCGGCCGAAGCGCCGCCACCGCCACGGCGAGGCCGGGCTCCCAGTCCTCGGCCGCGTCCGGCATCAGGTCGAGCACGGCCTGGGCGGCGCGGAAGTCGACGCGCATGAGGCTCTCGGCGACCAGCCGCATGCGCAGCGGCACCGCGGCCGCCGACCGCGGGTTGGGCATGCGGCTCAGCTCGTCGAGGAGCAGGGCGCGGGCCTCCTGCGGGCGGTCGAGCTGGCGTTCCATGAGCGCGCACACCCGCGCGGCCCGGCCCCGGCGGGAGTAGTCGTCGCCGGGGAGGAGCCGCAGCAGCTCGCGCGCGGTGTCACGGCCCTCGGCGAGCCGTCCGCTGACGCCCTGCGCCCAGCTCAGCTCCATCAGCAGGGCCAGGCGGTCCTCGCGCGTCGTGTGGTCGTCCGGCATGAGCCGCAGCGCGGCCTGCAGCCAGTGGGCCGACGTGGCGGGCGCCTGCGCGATCACGGCGCGGGCGGCCGCGAGCAGGACGCCGACGGCCTTCTGGTCGCCGAAGGAACCCGAATGCTGGACGTGGTGGGCCTGGACGGTGGACGGAGCGCCCAGCTCCGCCAGGTGGGCGGCGATCCTCGCGTGCGCACCCACGCGCCAGCCGGCCGCGGCCGACTCGTAGGCGGCCCAGCGGACGAGGGGATGCCTGAACCGGAAACGCCCGTCGCGGGTCCTGACGATGTCCCGCTCCACGAGTTCGTCGATGGCGGCCAGCGCCGTGGCCTGGACCACCTCGGCCGCCACGGCGGCGATCGCCGGCTCGAACTCGTCCGCCGCCACCGCGGCCGCCTGCGCGACCCGCAGCGCGTCGGGGGACAGGACGCCGAGCTCGACCTGGAGCATGGCCAGAACGGTGGGCGGCAGCTCCCCGATCTCCGTCTGGTCCATCCGCGCCAGCGCCTCGAGGTAGAACGGGTTGCCCCCGCTGGCGTCGTACAGGGCTCTGCCCCGGCTGCGGGCGACCTCGGGGCCGAGGAACTGCTCGACCTCCGCCTGGCTGAGCGGGCCGACCGTGACCTCGTGGCCGCGCGGTCCCGCCGCCGCGACGAGGGTGGCCAGCCGCGGCGGGGCCTGCGCCGGGCGGTAGGCCGCCGCCACCAGGACGGGCCCGTTCGGCGGGTGCCGGACGACGTGGTCGAGGAACTCCATGGAGCTCTCGTCGGCCCAGTGGACGTCGTCGAGGATGAGGACGAGCCCCTTGGACCCGGCCAGCGCGTCGATCATCTGGCGCAGGGCGCGGTAGAGCCGGTAGCGGGCCAGCCCGCTTCGGTCGTCGCCGATCGTCTCCCCGGTGTCCTGCGCGGCCAGCGCCGGGAACACCCCGGCCAGCATGGCGGCCTGCGCGGCTCCCACGGTCTCGATCACGTCGGATCGCCGGGCGTCGATGTGGTCGTCGAGCGCGTCCACCAGTGCGCTGTACGGCATGACCTGCTCGTACTCGGCGGCCCTTCCCCACAGCGTGGTGAACCCCTGCTCGGCGGCCATGGTCATCAGTTCGGAGAGCAGCCGCGTCTTGCCCGCTCCCGGGTCGCCCACCAGCGTCAGGAACCGGAAGCCGTCGCCGATGCTCAGCGCGCCGCGCAACATGTCCAGCGCGTCCTGCCGTCCGACCAGAGGCCCTGCCGGACTGCCTGGCGCAGGCGTGGGAGAGCCGGTCACGGCCGGCGTGGTCGTACGACCGTCCATTCCCACCCCACAGCGATGCGGAGACGCCCGAGGTCCCGCTCGCTCGCGCCGACATTCCTCAGTAAACGCACCTTACAGATCATGCTCCCCCCACACCGGACACACAACGTCATTAACCCCCTATGGAAATTATTCGAAAAGAAACCGGTCAGTTCCTCCGTTTCCGGGGTCAGCGTTGCACTGCGGGGTACGAGCAGCCTCGTTCGCGCAGGTAGTCGGAGCCGTGTTGGACCCGTGCTGGAGCCATGTCGGAGCTGTCGCGTGACCGCGGAGGTGCCAGGTGCCGGAGCCGATCACCGATCACGGGGGAAGGCGCACGCCGTACGGACCTCCGGGTGGGGTGGAACGGCTCGCCGCGGCACTGCCGGGACGACTGCGCGACGCGCTTCCCGCTGAGATCGGCGTCGGCAGCCCCTGGCCGGTGCGGGTGGACACCTACCTGGACGAGGGCGTCACCGAGGCCGACGTCGACGTCTGGGTCCAGAACGTCTCCGCCGTCCAATCCAGTGGCGACGCGCTCGACATCGCGGTCCGGGACGGCAGGATCGTGGGCGTGCGCGGCCGCGGGACGGACCGCGTCAACCACGGCCGGATCGATCCGCGGGACCGGCACGGCCCGTCCACGGCGGACGGCGGCACCCGGCTGACCCGCCCGATGATCAGGGAGGGCGGCCGGCTGGTCGAGTGCGACTGGGACACGGCCATGGGCAGGATCGCCGGCCGGTCGAAGGAACTGCTCGACGCCCCCGGAGGCTGGGGCCGCCTCGGCTTCTACACCGGCGGCCGGCTGCTCCTCGAAGAGCACTACACGCTCGCGGTGATCGCCAAGGCCGGGATCGCCACACCGCACGCCGACGGCAGCACGCGTGTAGGCGACGCCACGGCGGCCGCCGCCCTCACGGCCAGCTTCGGCGCGGACGGCCAGCCCGGCTCCTACACCGACGTGGACCACTGCGACGCGATCGCGTTGTGGGGGCAGGACATGGCCGAGTCCCGGGTGGTGTGGGAGCGGATGCTCGACCGCCGCCTCGGCCCGCGCCCGCCCGCCATGATCGCGGTGGATCCGCGGGAGACCCAGGTGGCCAAGGAGGCCGACGTCCACCTGCCCGTCCGCTCCGGCACCAACGTGGCGCTGATGAACGCGCTGCTCCACGAGCTGATCGCCGGCAACCGCTACGACGCCGCGTACGTGGCCAGGCACACGCTCGGCTTCGCCGAACTCTGCCGGGTCGTCGAGGCGTACCCGCCCAAGCGGGCGGCCGAGATCTGCGCCGTCCCCGCGGCCCTGATCGAGCAGGCCGCCGAGATCCTCGGCTCGTGCGAGCGGCTGGTGTCGACCGTCCTGCCGGGCTTCTACCGGTCCAACCAGGCGACGGCGGCGGCCTGCCAGGTCAACAACCTCCACCTGCTGCGCGGGATGCTCGGACGCCCGGGCGCGGGCCTGTTCCAGATGACGGGCCGGCCGGCCGGCCAGCACGCACGGGAGACGGGCGCGAGCGGCGAACTCCCGGGGATGCGCAACTGGGAGAACCCGGACCACGTGCGGGAACTCGCCGAACTGTGGAACGTCGATCTCGCGGCCATCCCGCACTGGGGGCCGCCGACGCACGCCATGCAGATCTTCCGTTACGCCGAGCAGGGCTCGATCCGCCTGCTGTGGATCTCCGCCGCCGACCCGGTGGTCTCGCTGCCTCACGCCGACCGGGTCCGCAAGGTCCTCGGGAGCGAGGAGTTGTTCCTCGTCGTCCAGGACCTCTACCTGACCGAGACCGCCCGGCTGGCCGACGTGGTCCTGCCCGCCGCGGGCTGGGGCGAGAAGCCGGGCACCGTCACCGGCGCCGACCGGACGGTCCACCTCTGCGAGCAGGCCGTGGAACCGCCCGGGGAGGCCCGGGCGGACCTGGACATCTTCCTCGACTACGCCCGCCGGATGGAGTTCCGCGACAGGGACGGCGCGCCCCTCATCGGCTGGCACGACGCGGAGTCGGCGTTCGAGGCGTGGAAGGCCTGCTCGAAGGGGCGCCCCTGCGACTGCACCGGCATCACCTACGACCGGCTGCGCGGGGGCAGCGGCGTCCAGTGGCCGTGCACCCCCTCGACGGGACACGGCGCCGAGCGCCTGTACGCGGGCGGGCGGTTCGCCACCGACCCCGGCGTCTGCCAGAGCTTCGGGCACGACCTCGCGACAGGCGCCGAATGGGGCGCGGAGTGCTACTGCGCGAAGGAGCCCCACGGGCGCGCCTTCCTCCACGCCGCGCACTACGAGCCCTCGTCCGAGGCGATCGGAGACGGGCGCCCGCTGTACTGGGACCCGGTCTCCAAACAGCCGATATACATCGTGGCGGCATACAGCGTGGCGACGGTGCCGGTGACGCTCGACGCCGTCCCGGACACCGAGACGATCGAGGTCGGCGGAGCGGGAGGAGGTGCTGAGGCGGACGGCGTCGTGCCTGTTGAGGTCTCCCAACGGCTAGAGGAGGTATGAGCGATGCACCTCGCCCACTACCTGCGACTGCTCCACCGGTCCCAGACCGCGCTGGCGGAGGCGTTCCGCGAGATCAGGCGCGGCCACCCCCACGAACCCGACATGTACGGCGTCTGCGAGCGCCTGGCCGTACAGTGCCGTGACCAGGCCAGATGGCTGGAACCCTTCGTCCGGCGCTACGAACCGTGGACGTCGCCGTCCCCGGAGCCGGAACGGCTGCACCAGCCGCTGTTCGCGGGGACCCGGCCCGGGGGGCTCGGGCTGCTGCGCGACCTGCACGACCTCTACCTCCTGGCCACCGAGTGCGACATCGCCTGCGCGATGATCGCGCAGGGCGCGCAGGGAGCCCGTGACGACGAGTTGCTCGACGTGGTCCGCCGCTGCGGAGGCGAACTCGCCGTGCAGTTGTTGTGGTTGCGCACCCGGATGCGGCACGCCGCCCCGCAGGCCCTGGTCGTCGCCTCCTGACCCCGTTCCGGAGCCCGGCCCGCGTCCGGGCTCCGCGACGCGACCGTTGCGATTCAGGGCCGCCCCGCCTACCGTGGACGCCGCCGGAACAAGATCCTGCGGAGGGGAAGCCGGGTTGGCGGGGGACGAGGGGGCAGAGGTCCCGGCGCCGCTGCGGGCCAACCGCGGTTTCCTGATCTTCCTCGGGGTGCAGACCCTGTCGGTCGCCGGCGACTCCTTCTCCGCGGTCGCGCTGCCCCTGCTCGTCTTCCACGCGACGGGGTCGGTCACCCAGATGGGGCTCGTGACGGCCCTGGCGGGAGCGGCGGCCATCCTCGCGGGCCTGTTCGCCGGGATGCTGGCCGACCGGGTGGACCGCCGCCGCCTGCTGATCGCCTGCGACGCCGTCCGGGCCGTCCTCTACGCGGTCATCCCCATCGCCTGGCTGGTGTCGCCGCGCATATGGCTGGTCTTCCTCGTCGTGCCGCTCGGGGCGGCCATCGGCATGGTCTTCGACGTGACGTACGTCGCCGTGGTGCCCGCGCTGGTCGCCGAGGGCCAGGTCATGAAGGCCAACAGCCATCTCTACGGCACGTACGCCGCGGCGAGCGTCGTCGGCCCCGCGCTCGGCGGCACGGTCTCCGCGCTGCTCGGCCCCGCCGCCGCGATCGGGATCGACGCGGCGAGCTTCGCCGTCTCCGCCATCGGCCTCTGCCTCGTGCGCCCGCGTGTGCGGGCCGCACCGGCCGAGGCGCCCGCCGCCGAGCGCGGGGGAGCCCTGCGCGACTTCCTCGCGGGCGCGCGGTTCCTGTGGCGGCACCCGGTCCTGCGGGCGCTGACGGTGCTGCTCTCGGTCCTGACCTTCGTCACGTACGGCATGTCCGACGTGCTGATCTACCACCTCAAGCACGACCTGGAGCAGCCCGACTCCGCGGCCGGGTACGTGCTGGCGGCGGCGACCGCCGGGACACTGGCGGCCGCCCTCCTGGCGCCCGCCCTGCGCAGGACCATCGGGTTCGGCCCGCTGTGGATCGGCTGCTACGCGCTCTGCGGCGTCGCCGTCGCCGGGATCGGCTTCGCGGCGAGCGTCCCGGTGGTGGCGGTGCTGGCGACCGTCTTCCTCTTCTGCACCGCCGCGGCGGGGATCTCCTCCATGTCGCTGCGACAGGAGGTCACCCCCGACGCGCTGCTCGGCCGGGTGACATCGGCCTTCTGGACCGTCCACTCGGCCCTCGGGCCGCTCGGCGCCGCCGTCCTCACCTGGGCGGCCGCTCAGCACGGCGTGGCGGCGGCGTGCCTGGTCGCGGGGCTCGTGTGCGTGGTGATCGCCGTGGGAGCGACGCTGACGCCGGTGCGACGGCCCCGGCCGGAGGGCCTCGGCACCGAGACCGGGTGATCTCGTGGTGATCTACCCTGGGACGGTCGGCACCGAGGGTCGGCACCGAGGAAGGTTACGCACCGCATGAAGCGTGGAAGGCTGCTGGGGATCGTCATGGCCGGGGGCGTCGCCGCGACGGTCCTGGTGATCGCGACACCGACACACGCGGGACCCGGGTGCGGGACGCCGTTCAACGGATTCGACATCAGCGCGGAGGTCAGGGAGACGACCCGGACCCTGCCGACCTCACAGGGCACGCGAACGCTCAGTGTCCAGCTCGTCAACGGCCGCGTCTTCGACGAGTCCCGAGCGGTCATCGCCGACGGCTACCGGCCGGGAGACCTCGTCTGGATCGAGCGATCGTACGACGAGAAGCAGACCCGGACCCGGTGCGGGCCGTTCAGCGCGTCCTCGTCGAACGAGCAGGACAACATCGGCGCCTGGATGCGCGCGTGCGCCTCCACGAAGGAGGGCGGCGTCGCCGGAGGGGTCTGCACGCGCTGGTACTTCGACCACGACTGACAACTACTGACCACGACTGACAGGGACCTGCCGCGACCGGAAGTGCCCGCCCCGAGAACGGCGAAAGCCCCCGGTGATCCCGGAGGCTTTCGAATGTGGTGGGCGATACTGGGATTGAACCAGTGACCTCTTCCGTGTCAGGGAAGCGCTCTCCCGCTGAGCTAATCGCCCGTGTTCACTGCGAGCGGAAGACGGGATTCGAACCCGCGACCCTCACCTTGGCAAGGTGATGCTCTACCACTGAGCCACTTCCGCGTTGTCACGAGATGAATCATTCGCGACGCTCCGCTAACTCTAGCGGACTCGGCGGCGTCCCGGCGCCATCGCGTCCGGGGAGCGCGCCTCGCCCGCCCGCGCCAACCACTGCGCAACGCCCGGGATTTCCGCCGGATCCGCTGAATGATGTTCCTCGTGATGTCATCGGGAGGTCATGGGAGATCCTCTGGACCGGTGCCGCACCTGTCTACCTTCAGGCCGTCGTCCTTGGAGGTAGAAGATGCGGAGATTCGCGCGCGCACTCGCCGTCGCCCTGGTCGTCGGTGTGCCTGTGCTCGCCGGCGGCACCGGAGTCGCCGCCGGGAAGACACAGGTCCAGCTCGCGTCCGGCGGGCAGACGGCCGGTCACGGTCAGGGGAGCGGCCCTGGTTACGAGACGGCCGTCCCCGGCGAGTCCGTCGAGGCGGACCGGACCGACAAGACGATCGCGCCCGGCATCAAGCTGACGTCGTTCGACACGTTCGGGCGGGACGGCTGGATGCGCGCTCACGTGCTCAACGCCGACCTGTCGGATTCGCGGGTCGACGTCGGTCTGGTGGGCGGCAAGCTGACCGAGACGCGGCCGTTGTCCAAGTCCGCCGACGCTCAGGGCGCCGTGGGCGCGGTCAACGGCGACTACTACGACATCAACCAGACCAACGCCGTCATCGGTCCCCAGGTCAGGGCCGGCGAGCTGAGCAAGGCGACCACTCAGGCGGGCACGGTGGCCGCCATCGGTGAGGACAAGGTCGCGCGGCTGGCGAACGCCCTGCTGGAGGGCACCGTCACGGTCGCCGGAGCCGCCCACCCCGTCGCCTCTC
Source organism: Planotetraspora silvatica (assembly GCF_016863315.1). Lineage (GTDB taxonomy): Bacteria > Actinomycetota > Actinomycetes > Streptosporangiales > Streptosporangiaceae > Planotetraspora > Planotetraspora silvatica. Next base: position 73,562 of record NZ_BOOQ01000053.1, on the reverse strand, counting down.
TGAACTCGGCCTCCCTCCCCGCGAACGCGGTCTCGGTGTTCACCGACCAGTGGGGGCCCGGTCTGCGCACGCTGATCCCGCACTCCGGCGCCCTCGTCGAGCTCGTGGTGACCGGCGGCGTCGTCAGCGCGGTGAACCAGACGGTCACCACGACACCGGTGCCGGACGGAGGGCTCGTGGTCGTCGGCCAGGGCAGCGCGGCCACCCCGTTGGCCGCCGCCGAGGTGGGCGACCCCGTGACTCTCGACGTCGGCCTGCGGACCGACTCCCCGGCCAAGCTCCGCACCGCTCTGGGCAGCGGCGAGGTGCTCGTCAGGAACGGCGCCCCGATCGACTTCCCGCCGTCCACCGGCAACGACGCGCCCAAGCCGCGCACCGCCATCGGCTGGACCGATGGAGGTCGCCGCCTCCTCCTCGTGGCGGTGGACGGCTCCGCCAACTTCTCCGCCGGCCTCAGCTTCGACGAGACGGCCAAGCTGCTCGTACGGCTCGGCGCGCGGGAAGCGTTCATGCTCGACGGCGGCGGCTCGTCCGACATCGTCGCGAGGACCCCCGGCGACGGCGGCGTCAGCGTGGTCAACACGCCTTCTGACGGTGGCGAGCGGCCGATCCCGAGCGGCGTCGGCCTCTTCACGAAGAAGGGTTCAGGGACGCTGAAGGGCATCGACGTCCGTACGGCCGCCGGCCGCGTCTTCCCCGGCCTCACCCTCGACGTCTCCGCCGCCGGGTACGACGAGTCATATGCTCCGGTCGCCTTCGGGCGGAACAAGGTCCACTGGGACGCCGGGCGGCTCGGCACGGTGCGCGACGGCGTCCTGCACGCCGGGCGTCCGGGTGAGGGAGACGTGGAGGCCGAGGCCGGCCGGGCGCACGGCAGGGCCGATGTCCGCGTGCTGGGCGACCTCGCCTCCGTGAAGTTCAGCGCCCCGAGCCTGACCCTCGACGCGGGAGGTTCCGGCACCGTCCGGATCACCGGGTTCGACGCCGACGGCTTCGACGCACCCGTGACCGCCCGCGACGCGGACCTGTCGTACGACTCGGACGTGGTCAAGGTGGAGCCCCAGGATGACGGCTCGCTGAAGGTCACCGGGCTTGCGGCCGCCGACGGCACGGGAACCGCGATCACGGTGACCGTCCAGGACAGGGTCGCGAAGCTGCCGGTCGCGGTCGGACTCAAGCACGTCACGCTGGCCGAGTTCGGGTCCGACGAGGGCTGGGGCGTCTCGACGGCCAAGGCCAAGGCGTCGGTGGCGGCCGTGAGCGCCGCGGACCGGCCGGACGCGCCCGCGGGCAATCAGGCGGTGGCGCTCACCTACGACTTCAGCGGCACCACGGGCACCTCCGCCGCGTACGCGGTCGCCAAGCCCGCGCCGCTCACGTTGCCGGCCGGCGCCAAGCGGCTGGGCCTGTGGGTGTACGGGGACGGCAAGAAGCACTGGCTGCGGGCCACGTTGCGCTCGCAGGGGACGACGAACGTGCCCTTCACCTTCGCCTCCGTCGTGGACTGGACGGGCTGGAAGTGGGTGGAGGGCGCGCTGCCCGCGGGCTTCTCCGAGCCGATCACGCTGACCAACGTCTACATCGTCGAGACGTCCGACCTGGTCAAGGACGCCGGACAGCTCAAGTTCGACGCGCTCACCGCGCTGGTCGGGCAGGACCTGTCGGCCGATGTCCCCGCCGTTCCCGACCCCTTCGTCCTGGAGCAGGACGACGTCGGCAAGCAGCGGTGGCGCTTCGCGATCATGTCGGATCTGCACGTGGGAAGCGCCGGGGGGCCGGCCTCGTTCGCCGCGCAGCAGGCCGCCGCCGCGCTGAAGCAGGCCGTCGCGGCCAAGCCCGACTTCATCGTGATAAATGGCGATTTTGTGGACAACAATGCGCCGGCCGACTTCGCGCTGGCGCAGCAGATCCTCACGGCGAACGTGCCGGCGAGCCTCCCGGTCTACTGGACCCCGGGCAACCACGAGTCGGGAGCCACCGCCACGGGGACGCTCGACAACTTCCTGGCCACCGGACGGCCGGCCCAGCAGGTGTTCGACCACAAGGGCACCCGCTTCATCCTGCTCAACACCACCCTGGGGGGCCTGCGGGCATCGGACTGGTCGCAGGTGCCGCGACTCCAGCAGGAGCTGGCGAAGGCGGCCGAGGACCGCTCGGTGAAGTCCGTGGCGGTCGTCTTCCACCATCCGCTGCACGACCCCAGCGGCGCCGGGGCCTCGCAGTTCTCCGACCAGCGGGAGGCCGGCCTGGTGGAGGAATGGCTGGCCGGCTTCCGTGAGAGCGCGGGCAAGCCGGTCGCGCTGTTCACCGGCCACGCCCACACGGCCGCCGCCGGAAGGGCGGACGGCGTGCTCGAGGTCACCACCCCGGCGGTGGGCAAGACCCCGTACAGCTCCGCGGACAAGGGCGGGTTCTTCGGCTGGGACCTGGTCGGCGTGGATCCCACGCCCGGCAGGATCCAGAGCGGCCTCCCGAGCCCGGACTCCCGCGACTGGCTGACCGCGCGGGTGAACCCGCTGATCGACAAGGTGTCGCTCGCCGTCCCCGGCATGCTCGCCGCGGGCGCCTCCGCAGAGGTCTCGGCCACGGGGACCAACACCGCCTTCGGCCTGACGTTCCCCCTGCGGTATCCGGCCAGCGTGACGTGGAGCGGCGACCGGGCTCTGGCCGTGGTCGAGTCGGCCGGGCAGGTCAAGGCCGCGGCGCGGCGTCACGGAGTCGTCGCCGTCCTCGACCTGTCGTCCGGCGGGCTCACGGCCGTACGGCCGGGGCAGGCCATGATCACCGTCTCCTCCGGCGACCAGTCGGCGTCGGCGACCCTCACCGTCACCGCCTCCCACTGACAGGCTCCCACTGACATGCGGAGGGCCCGGGATGTCCGCCGTCCCGGGCCCGGTCGTCTCGGCCGTTCGGGTGGAAGACTGGGGCCATGGCTCTTCCGGACACCCATGTGCACGAAGCGGACGCGGCCTGCGCCGTGGCGCACGGGGAGGCGGCGCCCCCGAACGGTGACCGCACCCTCGTGGCCGTGTTCGCGTCCCCTGTCGCCGGCTACCTGTTGCGTTTCGGCGCCGACCTCGGGTTCCGGGGGATCCTCCTGGAGCCCGACCCCGGCCTCGCCGGGAAGGTGAGGGCGGAGGAGCCGGCCTTCGAGGTGACGAGCGGTCTGCCCGCCGATCTGGACGGCGCAGCGGACGTGGTGGTCACCGATCACCACCGCCCCGAACTCGGCACCGTGCTGCGCGACCTGCTCGCCGCCAGGAGCCGGTGGATCGGAGTGATGGGCAAGCCGTACCATCCGGCGCAGCACGAGGTCGCGCTGGCCGGACTCGGGGTGCCCGCCGAGGAGATCGCCCGCGTTCACCGGCCGATCGGGCTCAACATCGGCTCCCGCACCCCGCCGGAGATCGCCGTCTCCACGCTGGCCGGTCTGATCGCCGATCGCAACGGACGGCCGGGCGGATTCACGTTCTAGCGATCGCCGGGCGTTGACCCGACCGGCCGCCCGTGCGCAGGATCGGGGGGATAGCCCACGAGAAAGGCTGATCCCATGGCAAAGGTGCTGATCATCACGGGTGACGCGGCCGAGGACCTGGAGGTGATGTACCCGTACCAGCGGCTGCTGGAGGAGGGGTACGAGGTCCACATCGCCGCGCCGACGGCCAAGAAGCTCCAGTTCGTGGTGCACGACTTCGTCGACGGCTTCGACACCTACACGGAGAAGCCCGGCCACGCGTGGCCGGCCGACGTCTCGTTCGCCGACGTGCAGCCCGGAGACTACGACGCGCTCGTCCTGCCGGGCGGGCGCGCGCCCGAGTACATCAGGAACGACCAGGCATGCCAGGAGATCGTCCGGCACTTCGCGGAGCGGGGCAAGCCGATCGCCGCCCTCTGCCACGGGCCGCTCGTGCTCGCGGCGGCGGGAGTGCTCAAGGGCAGGGAGAGCAGCGCGTACCCGGCCTGCGCGCCCGACGTCGAGCAGGCGGGCGGCACGTGGGTCGACAGCGAGGCGCACGTCGACGACAACCTCGTGACGGGACGGGCCTGGCCCGACCATCCGGCGTGGATGCGGGAGTTCCTCAAGGTCCTGCGCGCCGCCGGATCGGCGACCTGATCCCAGGACCCCTGCGATCAGAACGTACCTCGCATATCGGTACGATCTACGAGAGCCCGCCCTTGGTGGCGGGCTCTTTCGCGTCTCGTGGCACCACTTAGCGACTGATTCTGCCCGAATGCGGGCAGGAATCTTGATAGTCGGCATCCTCGCTACGTTAGGGTCCTGCTCTGTGTCCACGGCACGACATCCCTTCGAGGACCTGATCGGTCACCTCACCAGGACGACCATGCTCGGCCCCGGTGAGGCGGCCCGGGTGGTCGCCGACGTCCTGGCGTACTTCGGCGAACCCGCCGAGGAGTTCGTACGGCGACGTCACGGCGAGCTCCAGTCGAAGGGGTTCACCAACGACGAGATCTTCCCGAGGATCTCCGCCGAACTGTCGGGAAGGCGTGTCGCGGCGCCGGAGCTGTCCCTCCGCCAGCTCCGTCGAATTGTTTACGGATAGGGAGCGGATATGTGCGGAATCGTCGCTTATGTCGGATCGCAGGACGCGGCGCCCATCCTGCTCGAAGGGCTCCAGCGCCTGGAGTACCGCGGATACGACTCTGCCGGCCTCGCCGTCGTCAACGCCAAGAGCCTGCGAACCCGTAAGGTCAAGGGCCGGGTGGCCGACCTGGCGGCGGTCGTGCCCGCCCGGTTCAAGGGCGGGTCGGGCATCGGCCACACCCGCTGGGCCACCCACGGAGTCCCGAGCGACGTCAACGCGCACCCGCACCTCGACCAGGAGCAGCGCATCGCGGTCGTCCACAACGGCATCATCGAGAACGCCGACGAACTGCGCCGCCGCCTGGAGGCCGACGGGATCGTCTTCGAGAGCGAGACCGACAGCGAGGTGCTCTCACACCTGATCGGCAGCACCGTCAAGGAGACCGACACCCTCGAGGAGGCGGTCCGCCGGGCGCTCAAGAGCGTCGTCGGCACGTACGGCATCGCCGTCGTGGACTCCCACCGCCCGGGCGAGATCGTGGTCGCCCGCAACGGCAGCCCGATCGTCCTCGGCATCGGCGAGAAGGAGATGTTCGCGGCCTCCGACGTCGCCGCACTGATCCGCTACACCCGCCAGGTCGTCCACCTGGAGGACGGTGAACTGGCCGTCCTGAAGGCCGACGGCTTCAACACGTTCACGAGCGACGCGCGGGAGACCGCCAAGGAGCCCTTCACGGTCGACTGGGAGGCCGGCCACTACGACAACGGCGGCTACGAGCACTACCTGCTCAAGGAGATCTCCGAGCAGCCCGACACCGTGGCCCGGACGCTGCGCGGCCGGCTCGACGACCGTTTCCACATCGCCCACCTCGGCGGCCTCAACATGGACCCGCGGGAGAGCCGGTCGTTCCGCCGCGTGAAGATCATCGGCTGCGGTTCCGCGTACTACTCCGGTCAGATCGGCGCGCAGCTCATCGAGGAACTGGCCCGGATCCCCGCCGACGCCGAGCCGGCGTCGGAGTTCCGCTACCGCAGCCCGGTCGTCGAGGCGGACACCCTCTACATCGCGATCAGCCAGTCGGGGGAGACCTACGACACCCTCGCCGCCGTCCAGGAGCTGAAGCGCAAGGGCGGCCGGGTGCTCGGCATCGTCAACACCGTGGGCAGCGCGATCGCCCGCGAGTGCGACGGCGGTGTCTACCTGCACGCGGGGCCGGAGGTCTCCGTCGCCTCGACCAAGGCGTTCACCTCGACGGCGGTGGCGTTCGCGCTGATCGCCCTCCATCTGGGCCGGGTCAGGGACCTGTCCCCGGCCGACGGCAGGCGGATCTGCGACGGGCTCAGGAAGCTCCCCGAGCAGATCAAGGAGATCCTCACCCAGGAGGAGCACATCCGGACGCTGGCGATGAAGTACGCCGACGCGCCGGGGATGATGTTCGTCGGGCGGGTCCGCGGCTACCCGGTCGCCCGCGAGGGCGCGCAGAAGCTCAAGGAGATCTCCTACGTCCACGCCGAGGCCTATCCCGCGAGCGAGCTCAAGCACGGCCCGCTGGCGCTCATCAGCCCCGAGCTGCCGACCGTGGCGATCGTCCCCGACGACGAACTGCTCGACAAGAACCTCACCACGCTCGGCGAGATCCGCGCCCGGGAGGGGCGCATCCTCATGGTCGGCCACCGGACGGCCGAAGCCGCCGACGACTGCATCGTGGTCCCCAAGAACGAGACCGAGCTCGACCCGATCCTGCTGACGATCCCGCTCCAGATCTTCGCCTACCACGCGGCGGTGGCCCTCGGCCGCGACGTCGACAGGCCGCGCAACCTCGCCAAGAGCGTGACCGTGGAGTGAGGCGGGGAAAGAGGCAGGGCGTGGGCCGTGGAGCGTGTCACGGCAGGGACGCGAGAGCACCTCTGCCCGAAATGTAGTCACATGGCGTGATAAGTCGTACGCTGTCGGTATGCAGGCTCCTGCGGGGGGAGGATGCCGACGTGCGACGCCGTACGGTCTTCGCGCTGGGGGCGGGGGTGGTGGCCCTCGCGGCGGGATGCGGAACGGCTGATCCGCCTATCCAGCGCGAGATCGCCTTCGTCGTTCCCGGCCCCTCAGGAGGGCAGAACGCGGCGTTCGCCCGCGTGATGAAGGCGCTCATCGAGCATCGCCGGTGGGCGCGCAAGGTCGGCATCAGCAGCCAGCCGGGCGGTGGCGGGACGCTCGCCATCGCCCGGTTCGTCGCCGCGGGCCGCCAGGGCGACCTGATGGTCGCGGATCCGGCGCTGGTCGCCGTCGCGGCGATGGACCGGACGACGCCCTTCGTGGGCGGCACCTGGCCCCTGGCCAGGCTCGCGGGGCAGTGGGAGGTCCTGGTCACCTCGCCCGGCTCGCGGTTCAGGACCTTCGACGACTTCGCCGCCGCCCTCCTGCGCGACCCCGCGGGACCCAAGGTGGCCGGCGGGGCGACCGGCGGCCCCGACCACCTGCTGTACGGCCTGACGGCCCAGGGACTGGGGGCCGACACCCGGCTGCTCGACTACGCCCCCTTCCCCGACTGCGCCCAGGCGGTCGAGGCGGTCGTCGACGGCCGGGTGGCGATCGGGTTCGGCGGGCACCGGGACGTGGCCGCCCACATCAGAGCGGGACGGCTGCGCCCGCTCGCCGTCTCCGCCTCCCAGCGTCTCGCGGGCGTGGACGCGCCGACGTTGATCGAGTCGGGTGTGCGCCTGGTCTACGCGAACTGGTGGGGTCTGCTCGCCTCCCGGACGCTGGGCGAGACCCAGCGGGACGCGCTGCTCGCCCTCTGCCAGGCGATCGGGGAGTCGAGCGCGTGGGAGCAGGCGTGCGCGCGCAACAGGTGGACGCCGATGCTCCTGGCGGGCGACGACTTCCGCCAGTGGCTCGAGGCCGAGGCCGGCCGTACCAAGCAACTCCTCGGCGATCTCGGTCTGCTCTGACCGGCGGGAATCCGGCTCTGACCATGTCAGAGCCATCTGGCAGTATTCGTCGTCTGGTGCGTGTTTTCGTCTCACCGTGGAAGGGCAAAGGGCAGGCCATGACGACGAGAGGGGGCGCCGTCCTGTCGGCCGCGTGGAACTGGGGGACGCTGGCCGCCGCCGTCATCGTCGCGATCGTCGCGGTCGAGCTCGTCCGGCGCGTCCTGAGATCACGGCTCGTGGGAGATCGCTGGTCGCTCGCCGGTCCGGTCGTCAGACGCTGCACCTGGCCCGGGTTCGCCACGGCCGTCGTCGCGACCGCCAACGCCGTGTACACGCCGGACATGATCGGCCCACGGGCGAACGTCCTGCTGCAGCACGCGTTCACGCTCCTGCTGATCACGTGCGTGACCTGGCTGGTGATCCAGGCGGCGTACGCGGTGACGGACGTGGTCCTCGACCGCCTCCTGCACGTCCAGGGCGACCGCAACCGGCGGGCGAGGCGGATCCGCACGCAGATCACCCTGGTCCGGCGGATCTCCGCGGCGGTCATCGTGATCGTCGCGCTCGGCGCGATGTTGTTCACCTTCCCCGAGGTGCGGGCGCTCGGGGCCGGGCTGCTGGCCTCGGCGGGCATCGCGGGCGTGGTGGCCGGCATCGCGGCCCAGTCCACCCTCGGCAACATGCTGGCCGGTCTGCAGCTCGCCTTCAGCGACGCCATCCGCCTCGACGACGTCGTGGTGGTCGAGAACGAGTGGGGGCGGATCGAGGAGCTGACGCTCACCTACGTGTCCCTGCGCCTGTGGGACGAGCGGCGGCTGATCCTCCCGGTGTCCTACTTCACCAGCAACCCGTTCGAGAACTGGACACGGCACGAGAGTCGCATCCTCGGCAGCGTGTATCTCCGCGTGGACTGGTCCGTGCCCATCGAGGAGATGCGGACCGAGCTCTACCGGGTGCTGCGCGACAACCCGCTCTGGGACCAGAAGGACTGGACCCTCCAGGTCACCGACGTCACGCCGGGCGGCCTGGTCGAGCTGCGCGCGCTGATGAGCGCGGCCGACTCGGCCAGTGCCTGGGACCTGCGCTGCGACGTGCGTGAGCACCTGGTGACGTTCGTCCGCGAGAAGTATCCGGAGTCGATCCCGCGGCTGCGCGTCGAGACGCTGGACCCGTCATGAGGTGTTCGAGGGACGCAGCACCCGGGTGCCGCCCGCGATGAGCGCCGTGGCGAGGACCCACCCCGCCACGATCAGGCAGTTCGCCAGCCACTGCGTCCAGCCCACCGGCTCCCACGCGCCGCGCTGCTCGAAGACGCTGACGGGCGCGAGCAGGTCGATCGTGTAGGTGAACGCGTTGAAACTGCGGGACTCGTCGAGCCCGATCTGGTGGGGTCTCCAATGGGAGAAGACCGACGTTCCGGCGGCGAGCAGCAGGGTGACCCAGAGCCCGGCCAGCCAGGGGCGGTAGCCGTACCCCACGACGATGTCCAGCAGCCGCCCCCACAGGCGGCCGGGGAACTTGAGCGTCCGCCGCCGCGCCCGCTGCTTGGCGAGCAGGACCCGCCGCGCCTCGGACTCGTGCCCGATCCTGCGGTAGTAGGCCGCGAGCTGCTCGTAGGGCTGGGGCCGGTAGCCGTCGGGGTCGCGGCGCACCCACGACAGCCGGTCGGTGAGGACGGCGGGCCCGCGCAGCGACTCGTACGTCGTCCCGTTGAGGTGCACGTGCCCGGGATAGCTGTCCGGGCGGTCGAACAGGACGCCGATGTGCGAGTAGGCCAGGTTGATGTCCCCCTCGATCGAGGAGGGGAGGAGGAGCAGTTCGTCGACCTGCATGTGGCTCAGGTGCAGGACCCGGCCGGGCGCCTTGAGCACGGCCCGGTCGAAGGACAGGACCCCCGAGATCCGGGCGCCGCGAAGCCGCACCGTCCCTGACGCGGTGAACCCCGAGCCGAGTTCGGCCGAGGTGGCCTGCATGTGGTCGGCGTACACGGCATGGCCGTCGGTGCCCCCGAGGATCGCGCCCTCCAGGTAGAGGCCGCTGTTGAAGTGCGCCCCGATGAACCGCAGCCCCCCGGTGGTCCGCAGGCCGCGCAGGAACGCGCCGCCCTCCACGGTGAGGCCGCCCGCCCAGACCGCCACCGCCACCTGCGTGACCGGCTCCGGAGCCCTGCCCTGGTTGTACGGCTGGCTCCAGCCGGGGAGGTCGTCGTTCCCGCCGCCCCTCGACGGGCCGGAAGGAGCCCCGACCACGGCGTCGGACAGGCGGAACTGGCCGGTGATGTGGGCGTTGTCGAGGCGGATGCCGTTCTCGATCGTGGATCCGTCGAGGTCGAGCAGGCCGTCGATCGTGGCGCGCCCGGCCCGCAACCGGCCGATGTGGCATCTGCGCAGGCGCAGGCCCCGGGTCCGTGCGTCGTTGATCGAGATGATGCCCGGGATGGAGCAGCCCAGCAGGTGCAGCCGGGAGGTGATGGCGGCGTCGGAGAGGTTGAGGTCGCCGACGACGTGCGCGCCCGCGAGGCGGATGCCGGGCACCTGTCCGGGTTCTTCCTCGCCCATGCCGAGCAGCAGGGCGGCGAGTACTTCCGCCCGCACCTCACGCCCGCGGCCCCAGGTGTGCCCCTCGGCGGGATCGTCGTTCTTCCCGTCCCGGAGGTCGACGGGGGTCCCGGTGGGATAGGCCTCCCAGATCCTCCGCTCGGCCGCGGTGAGGTGCCGGAAAGGCCGTGGTCTCGCCACGTCCGGACCTGACCGGCCCACCTGCCGGATGAGTCCCGAGATCCATGCCGGGCCGTTCACGGGCTGCCGTCACAGCAGCAGCCGCAGTCGCAGCCGTCGCAGCCGTAGCAGCAATCCCCGGAGCCGAAGTTGCTGAGGTAGCAGCGGCCCTTCTCCGGGCCCAGCCGGTACCTGCTCCATGGCGGCCGGTAGAGCCCGCAGGTCAGGAAGGTGAAGATCCCCGCGACCATCTTCCGCCCCGGCCCCGCCGGATAGACGTGATCGGTGAACGTGCGCCGGACGGCCCGCCGGGTCTCCTCCACGAGCAGGGTCTCGACGAGATGCCGCTCGCGCAGTTCCAGATCCTGTACGGCCAGGCCGAGCCCGGTCAGCGCGTCGTCGCACAGCCGCCCGGCCTCGGTGACCGACGTGCCGGTCGCCACGAGGGGGTTGTAGCTCCCGCGGGCCAGGTCCTCGTCGAGGTCCTCGACGGCGTCGACGATGTGCGCGATCCGGCCGAACAGGCGTCCGGCCTCGCGGAGGCTCTCGGCGTTGCGGGGCTCGCCCGCCAGCACCGCGGTGTGGGCGAACGCGGCGGCCACGGCCGTCTCCGTGGGTTCCGTGACCTGGAGCAGGGACGAGCCGGCCGCGGCCTCCAGAGCCACCTGCCGGTCGACGGCCTCGGTCAGCACGGCCGTGTCGAACCCGAGCGACGCGGCGTCCCGCTCGGCCGCGACGGACCAGGAGGCGGCGACATGGCGCAACGGGGCCCCGGAGACGCGTCGTCCCGCCATCCCGTCTCCGTCGGCCGCGTGGTCGCGGATCTTCCCGGCGGCCAGCGCGAGCGACACGACGGCGGCCAGCTGGGCGCCCTGTTCCCGTGAGGAGACCACGTCGGCGGTCCGGAAGCCGCGCAGGGGACAGGGGCCGGCCGTGCGGTGCGCCGTCGGCCGGGAGTCCTGCGCCTCGGCCAGGACGGACAGGATGAGCCCGTCGTAGTTGGTCGCCATCCGGGCGAACTGACCATGCCGGTCACGCAGTGTGAGGCACAGCCCGCACAGGTGGGCCTGCCAGGCCTTGAGGACGGAGTCGCAGGAATGATCTACGCAAGGTCGTATGATCCCGAACATTTCCCGGCGCTCCCCGTACTGATCATCCCCGTTTCGTTGGCATTGTGACACTCGGCGATGGCTTTCGGTAGGGACTGTTGCCGGGATGATCGGCCAATCGGAAGGCGCACGTTACCGATGGGCCCGGGCCCGTCGCCGGCTGTTCGATCCCGGTGCCGGGGGCTTTTCGTGTGCGGCCTTCTCATTTCGTATCGCTGCTCATATTCCGTAAATTCCGTCACTTAGGGATAAAAGTGATAACACTGAGCGCATCGCACCCGCCGGCCGGGCTCGTCCCGCGCGCCCGAATCGAGATCGCCCGGCGCTGGAGGGCCCGCTGCGGCGGCGCAAAGGCCGATGGCCGCGACGTATTCGGGGAGGGGAGTTCCCCTCGATTCTCTTGGGCTGCAAAATAGGCATAAACGGGACTCGCAGTGGTAATGACCCTGTGAGGTGTGTGATGTCACAGAATCCATTCGCCAGGTTCGCCAGATGGCTCGGACTGGACAGGAATCCGCTCCGGCGCCGGTGTGACCGGGTCGAGGCGGTGGTCCGGCTTGCCGCCGTGCTGGGCGCCATGATCGCCATTGTGGCGGGCGTGGTCCTCGGCGTCCGGGAGTACGGCGTCGGCCTGAGGGCCGAGGCCGAGCAGTCGCGCGTCCGGCACCTGGTGAGCGCCACTCTCACCGAGAACGTGCTCGCGCCGCGGCTGTCCGCTGCGGGAGCGGCCGTCGGCCATGCCCAGGCCACCTGGAAGGCGCCCGACGGCACCTCGCGGACGGGCGTGATCGACGTCAGCCCCACCAAATCCGCGGGCGACGTCGTGCAGATCTGGACGGACGACAACGGCGCCATCGCACAACGGCCTCAGGACAGGGAGACCACGATCGTCGCCGCCCTGACGGTGGGGACCGGCGTCCCGCTGACCACCGCGGCGTTCCTGGCGATGGTCGTCGTCGTGACCCGCTCGGTGAACCAGCGCCGTGCCCGCCGTGCGTGGGAGGCGCAGTGGACGGTCGTCGAGCCGACGTGGCGGATCAACGGCCGCTGACCGGCCCCGTGGCTGACCGGCCCGCGACCGGCACAGTGCCCGCCGGTCGCCGCCCGCCGGTCAACGCTCGATGATCTCGTTCTTCCCGATCACCACGACGCCGCTCCGGGTGACGGCGAAGCGCTTGCGGTCGTAGTCGAGGTCGAAGCCGATCCTGGCGCCGTCCGGGATGACCACGTTCTTGTCGATGATCGCCCGCCGGATCACCGCGCCCCTGCCGACCTTCACACACCCCATCAGCACCGAGTCCTCGACGTGCGAGTGCGAGTGCAGGACCACACCCGGTGACAGGATCGAGCGCAGGGCCGTACCGCCGGAGACGATCACACCCGGCGACACGAGGGACTCCAGCGCGTGACCGATCCGGTCGCCCTCGTTGTGGACGAACTTGGCGGGCGGCAACGGCTCGTGGCCCGTGTAGATGGGCCACCTGTCGTTGTAGAGGTTGAACACCGGGTGCACCGAGATGAGGTCCATGTTGGCCTCGTAGTAGGCGTCCAGGGTCCCCACGTCGCGCCAGTAGCCCCGGTCCCTGTCGGTGGAGCCCGGGACGACGTTGTGGGCGAAGTCGTACACCTCGGCCCCGCCGCTCTTGACGAACATCGGGATGATGTTGCCGCCCAGGTCGTGCCGGCTGCTCGGGTCGAGCGCGTCCTCGCGCAGCGCCTCGATCAGCGCCTGGGTCTTGAAGACGTAGTTGCCCATGGAGGCGAAGATCTGGTCGGGCGCGTCGGCCAGGCCTACCGCGTCCTTCGGCTTCTCCCTGAAGGCCACGATGCGGCGTCCCGTGGGGTCGGTCTCGATGACGCCGAACTGGTCGGCCAGGTCGAGAGGCTGCCGGATCGCCGCGACCGTGACGTCGGCCCCCGAGTCGATGTGCTGGTCGACCATCTGCCGCGGGTCCATCCGATAGATGTGGTCGGCGCCGAACACGATCACGTGATCGGGGAGTTCGTCGTAGATGAGGTTCAGGTTCTGGAACAGCGCGTCGGCCGACCCGGAGAACCAGTGCGGGCCGAGCCGCTGCTGGGCGGGGACGGGCGTGACGTAGTTGCCCAGCATCGACGACAGCCGCCAGGTGCGGGAGATGTGCCGGTCCAGGCTGTGGTTCTTGTACTGCGTGAGCACCACGATCTGCAGATAGTGGGCGTTGGCCAGGTTCGACAGCACGAAGTCGATCAGCCGGTAGATCCCGCCGAACGGCACGGCGGGCTTGGCCCGGTCCGCGGTCAGGGGCATCAGCCGCTTTCCTTCACCACCTGCGAGCACGATCGCCAGGACCTTCATAGGGAGGACCTTAACCCCCCAAAGCTCTGACAAACACCCGGGTCATACGACAGGACGCGGGCAAGCGTGATCCACCGGACACACCTAAGCTCCTGCTATGCGTGTCGATCTGCTCAGCCGCGAGTATCCCCCCGACGTGTACGGCGGGGCCGGGGTCCATGTCGAATATCTGGCGCGGGAGTTGCGGGGGCTGGCCGACGTGCGCGTGCGGTGCTTCGGGGCGCCGCGCGAGGAGCCCGGCGTCAGCGCCTACCGCGTGCCCGGCGGCCTGGAGACCGCGAACGCCGCCCTTCAGGTGCTCGGCGTCGACCTGGAGATGGCCGCCGGCTGCGAGGGCGCCGCCCTCGTGCACAGCCATACCTGGTACGCCAACTTTGCGGGGCACATCGCCAAGATGTTGTACGGCACGCCGCACGTGGTCACCACCCACAGCCTGGAGCCCCTGCGGCCGTGGAAGGCCGAGCAGCTCGGGGGCGGCTACACGCTGTCGTCGTGGGCGGAGCGCACCGCCCTCGCGAGCGCGGACGCGATCATCGCGGTGTCCGAGGGCATGCGGCGCGACGTCCTGACGGCCTATCCCGAGATCGCGCCCGGCCGGGTGACCGTGATCCACAACGGCATCGACACGGACCAGTACGCCCCCGCCCCCGGTGCGGAGGCGCTCGCGCGGCACGGCATCGACCCGGGCAGGCCCTACGTCGTCTTCGTCGGGCGCATCACCCGCCAGAAGGGCCTGGTGCACCTCCTGCATGCGGCCCGGGCGTTCGATCCCGCCGCGCAACTGGTCCTCTGCGCGGGGGCGCCGGACACCCCGGAGATCGCCGAAGAGGTGAGCGGCCTGGTCCAGGGGCTCTCCGCGGCTCGCGACGGCGTCATCTGGATCCGCGAGATGTTGCCCAGGCCGGAGGTGATCCAGATCCTCACCCACGCGACGGTCTTCGTGTGCCCATCGGTCTACGAGCCGATGGGCATCGTCAACCTGGAGGCCATGGCGTGCGAGACCGCCGTCGTGGCGACGGCCACCGGCGGCATCCCCGAGGTGGTCGCCGACGGCTCGACCGGTCTGCTCGTGCCGATCGACCAGGGCGCCGACGGCGAGCCGCACGATCCGGGCGCCTTCGCCGCGGCGATCGCCGAGCGGGTAAACGAGCTTCTCGGCGATCCCGGACTCGCCGCGGCGATGGGCGAGGCCGGTCGGCGGCGGGCCATCGACCACTTCTCGTGGCGGCGGATAGCCGAGCGCACGCTCGATCTCTACACGAGCGTCACGGCAGCCGGGGATCGATCATCGTGATCCCGGCGACGCCCCCGGCGCCGGACAGCGCCTTCAGCGCCGAGGGCACCTCGCCGAGCCCGATCGTCCGGGTCACCAGAAGGTCCGGGCGCAGCGTCCCCGCTGTGATCATCTCCAGCATCGGGGGGTAGGCGTGGGCGGCCATGCCGTGGCTGCCCAGGATCTCCAGCTCGTGCGCGATCACCCGGCCCATCGGCAGCGCCGCCCCACCAGGAAGCAGGCCCACCTGGACGTGGCGGCCGCGGCGGCGCAGGCTCTCGATCGACGCCGCGGCGGTCACCGGACTGCCCAGCGCGTCGAGGGAGACGTGCGCGCCGCCACCTGTGAGCTCGCGCACGCGGGCGGCGCCCACCGCCGGATCCGCCTGCGGCTCGGCCTGTACGCATTCGGCGGCGCCGAACCTCGCGGCGAGGTCGAGCGCGCCGGGGGAGACGTCGACGGCCACCACCCGGGCTCCCATCGCCGCCGCGATCATCACCGCGGACAGCCCCACGCCGCCGCAACCGTGGACGGCCACCCACTCCCCGGGCCGCGTCCTGCCCTGGGCCGCCACCGCGCGGAACGCCGTGGCGAACCTGCAGCCGAGGCTCGCCGCCGTGGCGAACGCCATGCCGTCAGGCAGCCGGACGAGATTGACGTCGGCATGGCCGATCGCGACCCGCTCGGCGAACGAACCCCAATGGGTGAACCCCGGCTGGGTCTGCCGTTCGCACACCTGCTGGTCGCCCGCGGCGCACTGCGGGCATCGGCCGCACGCGCAGATGAACGGCACCAGCACCCGGTCGCCCGGCCGCCAGCCCGTCACGGCCGCACCGACCGACTCGACCACTCCGGACAGCTCGTGGCCCGGCACATGGGGGAACGCCGTGATGTCGGCGTCGTGGCCCATCCAGCCGTGCCAGTCGCTGCGGCACAACCCCGTCGCCTCGACCCTGATGACCGCGCCCTCCGCGGACGCGACGGGCTCGGCCACCTCCCGCACCTCGGGATCCGCGCCGAACCTCTCGTACACCACCGCGCGCACCGGTCCTCCTCGCCGCTCCACCACGCCCTGCTCGCCAGGTCACGCCCGACAAATCATGCCCTGCCGTACGGACCGGGTCGTCACGGCGGGGGCGGCCGGGGCGTCCGGCGCTGAGTACGCTGGTCCGGTGATTGCGATCGAGCGGGTCCGCATGGCCTTCACCGACCGGCACGGCGGCGTGAGCGCGGAGCCGTACGGCTCCCGCAACCTCGGCGGGGCCGTGGGCGACGACCCGGCGGCCGTGGCGGAGAACCGGGCCAAGACGGCGGCCGAGTTCGGCGTCGACCAGGTCGTGTTCATGCGCCAGGTGCACAGCGCCGACGTGGCCTACGTGACCGGACCCTTCGGCGCGGAGCCGCCCGCGCTCGACGCCGTCCTGACCGACCGCCCGGGGCTGGGGCTGGCCGTCCTCGTGGCCGACTGCGCGCCGGTGCTCGTGGCCGATCCCGTCGCGGGCCTGGTCGGCGCCGCGCACTCGGGACGGCCGGGAACCGAGGCCGGGGTCGTCACCGCCCTGGTCGAGGCCATGGCCGCGCGGGGCGGCGACCCCGCCCGGATGGCGGCCGCCATCGGGCCCTGCGCCTGCGGCAGGTGCTACGAGGTGCCGGAGGATCTGAGAGAGCGGGTCGCGGGCCGGGTCCCCGAGACGTGGTCGACGACCAGTTGGGACACGCCCGCCCTGGACATCAGGGCCGGGATCGCCGCGCAGCTCGAACAGGCCGGAGTGGCCGACATCCGTCATGACGGCCGTTGCACGATCGAGACGCCCGACCTCTACTCCTACAGGCGGGAACAGCGGACGGGCCGGTTCGCCGGATACGTGTGGATCGGCGACTGAGCGCGCCCCGTCCGCGTGCCGCCGGTGTGCCGGCTGACGGCGCTCAGCGGGTGGTGAGGCGGCAGGCCTCTTCCCAGCGGCCCGGCTCGAAGGCCGCCTCGGCCTGAGCGGGAACGCCGGTCAGGGCCGTGCAATCCTCGATCGCCTTGGCCAGCAGGTGCCGCAGCAGCGGGTTCGGGTCCAGGACGCAGGCCTGGGCGATCCCCCTCACGGCCAGCTGAACGGTGTTCGGCGCGGCGTAGCGGCGGAAGCCCTTGGCCGAGATGCGGACCCCGCGCCTGAAGGCGAGGGCCCACCGCATGGCGTCGGGAACCTGCTCCAGCGCCTCGCGGCTGCTGTCGCGGATGCTGCCGGCGGGCCGGCCGTCCAGCTCGGCGAGCACGTGCTCGGCCGACAGGATCGAGACCGCCATGGCCAGTTGCCGTTCGTGCGCGACGACCGGCAGCGCGGTGGTCGCGGACCGGAGGGCGATCTGCGCGTCGATCCGCAGGTCGTCGCCGGTCAGCCCGATCACCGCCGGGATGAGCTCGGCGAGGCGTGGCCGGGCCGCGTCCGAGGTGTGGTCGTTGACCAGTCGCGCGAGCCCCGCCAGCAGCGGGTGGGTGCACGACGGATGGTCACTCCACCGCTCGCCCGCGAGGTACGACGCGAACTCCATGAAGCACGCGCCCTTGCTGGGGTTGCGGTGCTTGCCGCGAGACAGCAACGGCATTGCTTGGGGCATCTGACCGTGCATGAGCTACTCCCACCAGAATCGCCCATCATGTCCCTTCCAGTGTGCGCTCAGGCGGGGCCGTTGAGAAGGACCCCGCCAGAGCTGGCATCGGAGAAGGGGCGGGCGAGCGTGGGGGAGGGAGATCAGCCGCCGCTCTTGCGGCGGAAGGACCGCCGGCTCGCGGCAGGGCCCTGTGCCCCGTGGATCTTCGCGGAGCCCTTGCCCTGGCCGCCCGCGTTGGCCTCGTCCTGCGAACGCCGCTTACGCTCCAGGGCCTCCCGGAACTTCCGCTTCATATCGTCCTCAGAAGCTTCGGGCTCGGCTCCGGATTCCGGTTCGGTGGCAGCCATGAGGACCTCCTGCTGGGATGGGACCACCGCGCGGCACACTCGAGCCCGGCGGTATGAGGATCACTCTATCGCCACTTGTCCGTCATCGGCCGTCAGGCGGCGGCGCTCCTGTCAAAGCCTGTCAGAAGCGCCGAGGATAATGATGATGTTGCTGGTGGGCGATACTGGGATTGAACCAGTGACCTCTTCCGTGTCAGGGAAGCGCTCTCCCGCTGAGCTAATCGCCCTTCGTACATCAGACTTTCGTACATCAGAGGTGGAGACGGGATTTGAACCCGTGTACGCGGCTTTGCAGGCCGCTGCCTCGCCTCTCGGCCACTCCACCGAGCGAGGCCCCCGATATTTAAGACCTCTCGGAGCGGAAGACGGGATTCGAACCCGCGACCCTCACCTTGGCAAGGTGATGCTCTACCACTGAGCCACTTCCGCGTGACGCCTCACGGCGACGAGGTAACTGTATCGGGTTTTCGCCGCCGGTGCGTACTCATAGTCGCTCGGCCGACGTTCTCCGCAACGCCCGTTCGGCCCCGCGCTCGATCGCGGGCAGCATCAGGAAGATCTCCAGGATCCGGGCGAGCCGGTGCACCTCGGTGCGGTGGAACGCCGGCCCCTCGGCCCTCGCCAGAACGAGGGACAGCGCCAGTGGGGGCAGCGGGGCCGTGATGACGTGGATCCCCTCCGGAAGGGTTCCCGCGGCCGGGCGCGCCGGGATCTCGCCGGGAAAGGCGATGTCCGACGGCGCCCGCCAGCTCGAATAGACGATCGAGCGCGGGCTCCGCTCGGTGGCGGCCGCGGCCCAGTCGGCGCTGAAGAGCACCGGCATCGAGTCGATCAGGGTGGCGAGCGCGCGGTCCCCCGCCGTCGTGAGGAACTTGAGGATCTCCAGCTCCGGATAGGTTCCGGGGGCCTCCCTCGTCGTCCAGACGCCGTCGATCCGCACGCCCTCGACGCTCTCCAGCGCCCGGACGAGATGTTCCCGCGGCACCGCGTCGGGCCAGTAGACGGTGAAGTCGTCCAGCGCGCGGCCGTCGCCCCTGTCGAGCACGACGACCTGGGTGATGTCGGCGCCGACCGTCCCCAGCGCCCGGGTGACCTGGCCGAGCGATCCCGGGCGGTCCGGCAGGCCGATTCTCAGCCGTAGCAGCATGGGCGACCTCCCCCGACCGTGGTAAGGCCAGCGTAACCGGGGTGTAAGTCCCACGTCCACGATCTTGTACGCCTCACGCCTCCGCTCGGGCGAAAATGAAGAGGTGAAAATCGGAACGTTCGAGGTGTGGCCACCGGTGGTGCTCGCTCCCATGGCGGGCATCACCAACAGAGGTTTCCGGACCCTTTGCCGGGAGCAGGGCGGCGGCGTCTTCGTCTCCGAGATGATCACCTCGCGCGCGCTGGTCGAGCGGAATCCGCCGACCTTCCAGATGATCGCCTTCGGGGACGGCGAGACGCCCCGCAGCATCCAGCTCTACGGGGTCGACCCGGCCGTCATCGGCAGGGCCGCGCGGATGATCGCGGAGGAGGACCTGGCCGACCACATCGACCTGAACTTCGGGTGCCCGGTGCCCAAGGTCACCCGGCGCGGCGGCGGCGCCGCCCTGCCGTACAAGCGGAACCTGCTGCGGGCGATCCTCGCGGAGGCGGTGGGGAACGCCGGGTCCCTGCCGGTCACGATGAAGATGCGCAAGGGCATCGACGACGACCACCTGACCTACCTGGAGGCGGGCCGGATCGCCGTCGAGGAGGGCGTGGCCGCCGTGGCCCTGCACGCCCGTACGGCGAAGCAGCACTACGGGGGGACGGCCGACTGGAACGCGATCAGGCGGCTCAAGCAGGCCGTGCCGGAGATCCCCGTCCTCGGCAACGGCGACATCTGGAGCGCCGACGACGCGCTGCGCATGGTCGCGGAGACCGGCTGCGACGGCGTCGTCGTCGGCCGCGGCTGCCTGGGCCGTCCCTGGCTGTTCCGGGACCTCGACCGGGCCTTCGAGGGCTCCGCGGAGCGCACGCGGCCCGTCCTGGGGGAGGTGGGCGCCATGATGCTCCGCCACGCCGAGCTGTTGTGCGAGGTGATCGGGAGCGAGTCGCACGGCCTCGCCGACTTCCGCAAGCACGTGGGGTGGTATCTGAAGGGCTTCCCGGCCGGCGCCGAGAGCCGCCGCGCCCTCACGTCCGTCGCCACCCTGGCCGAGTTCGCGGCCCGCATCGCGGAGCTGGACCCGCATCAGCCCTGGCCGGACGGGGTCGACGGCCCGCGCGGCAAGAGCGGGGAGAGGGCGAAGGTCCTGCTGCCCCACGGCTGGCTGGACGATCCCGAGGAGATGGCCGTCCCGGGCGCCGGCGCGGAGGACCCCACGTCCGGGGGCTGAACGGTCACGGGCGCCGGGAAGCGCGTCGGCGGGGGTCCGCCGAAGCCGTGCGCCCGCCCGTGCGCACGGGCGAGCGTACGGGCGGGCTCACATGCGGGTGAAGCCCGTGATGTGCAGGACAGCCGTGCCCTCCTCGTCGGAGGCGGCGAGGTCGACCTCCGCCCCGATGCCCCAGTCGTGGTGACCCGCCGGGTCGTCGATGACCTGGCGGACCCGCCAGAGCTCCTTCTCCTCCTCGATCTGGAGCAGCGCCGGGCCGCGGGCGGCCGGGCCCGTGCCGATCTCCTGGTGCTCGTCGTAGTAGGCGTCGAGGGCCGCCGCCCAGTCCGTGTCCGGGTAGAGCTCGACCAGTTCCTCCTCGCGGTCCAGGGCGGCCAGCTCGACCATGCGGAACATCGCGTTGCGGACCAGCACCCGGAAGGCCCGCGTGTTCGCGGTGACCGGCCGGGTCCTGGTCTCCAGCTCGTCGCGGGCCTCCAGGGCCTCCGACGGGTTGGCGAGCTTCTCCCACTCGTCGATGAGGCTCGAGTCGACCTGTCGTACGAGCTCGCCGAGCCACTCGATGAGGTCGATCAGGTCGTCGCTCTTGAGGTGCTCGGGAACGGTGCGCGACAACGTCCGGTAGGCGTCGGCGAGATAGCGCAGGACCGTGCCCTCCGACCTGGCCAGCTCGTAGAACTGGATGTAGTCGGTGAACGTCATGGCCCGCTCGTACATGTCCCGCACGATCGTCTTGGGGCTCACCGTGTGGTCGCCCACCCACGGGTGCCCGCGGCGGTAGGTCTCGTAGGCGCCGAAGAGCAGGTCGGCGAGCGGCATCGGATAGGTGACCTCGGCGAGCAGCTCCATCCGCTCCTCGTACTCGATCCCGTCGGCCTTCATCTGGGCGACGGCCTCGCCGCGCGCCTTGTTGAGCTGGGCGTGCAGGATCTGACGCGGGTCGTCGAGCGTCGACTCGATGATCGAGACGATGTCGAGCGCGTAGGTGGGGGACTCCGGGTTGAGCAGCTCGAACGTCGCGAGCGCGAACGTGGACAGCGCCTGGTTGAGCGCGAAGTCCTCCTGGAGGTCGACCGTCAGCCGTGCCCTGCGGCCGTGCTCGTCGGGCTCCTTGAGCGTCTCGACGATCCCTCCGGCGAGCAGCGACCGGTAGATCGCGATGGCGTGGCTGATGTGCCGCCGCTGCGCCTTGCGCTCCTCGTGGTTGTCGGTGAGGAGCCGCTTCATCGCCTGGAAGCAGTCGCCCGGACGGTTGATCACCGACAGCAGCATCGCGTTGCTGACCTTGAACCGGGACGTCAGCGGCTCGGGCTCGGCCGTCTGCAGCTTCTCGAACGTCTCCTCGTTCCAGGCGACGAAGCCCTCCGGCGGCTTCTTCCTGGCGTAGCCGCGCCGCCGCTTCGGGTCATCGCCGATCTTGGCGAGGGCGCGCTCGTTCTCGATGACGTGGTCGGGCGCCTGGCAGACGACGTACCCCACCGTGTCGAACCCGGCCCGGCCGGCGCGCCCGGCGATCTGGTGGAACTCCCGCGCCCGCAGCCGCCGCACCCGGTTGCCGTCGAACTTCGACAGCGCCGTGAACAGGACCGTCCTGATGGGCACGTTGACGCCCACGCCGAGCGTGTCGGTGCCGCAGATGACCTTCAGCAGGCCCGCCTGGGCGAGCCGCTCCACGAGCCGGCGGTACTTCGGCAACATCCCGGCGTGGTGGACGCCGATGCCGTGCCGTACGAGCCGGGACAGGGCCCGGCCGAAGCGGGTGGTGAACCGGAAGTTGCCGATGAGAGCGGCGATCGCCTCCTTCTCGGCCTTGGTCGCCATGTTGATGCTCATCAGCGCCTGCGCGCGCTCCATGGCGGCGGCCTGGGTGAAGTGGACGACGTAGACCGGGGCCTGCTGGGTGGACAGCAGTTCCTCGAGCGTCTCGTGCAGCGGCGTCAGCCGGTAGGAGTAGATGAGCGGGACGGGCCGTTCGGCGTTCTTCACGACCGCCGTCTCGCGGCCGGTCCTGCGGGTGAGGTCCTTCTGGAAACGGTCGACGTCGCCGAGCGTCGCCGACATCAGCAGGAACCGGGCCTGCGGCAGCTCGATCAGCGGCACCTGCCAGGCCCAGCCCCGGTCCGCCTCGGCGTAGAAGTGGAACTCGTCCATGATCACGGTGCCGACGTCGGCGTCCGCGCCGTCCCGCAGGGCGATCTGGGCGAGGATCTCGGCGGTGCAGCAGATGATCGGCGCGTCCGCGTTGACCGACGCGTCGCCGGTCATCATGCCGACGTTCTCGGTGCCGAAGACGGCGCACAGGTCGAAGAACTTCTCCGACACCAGGGCCTTGATGGGCGCGGTGTAGAAACTGACCTCGTCCCTGGCGAGCGCGGCGAAGTGCGCGCCGGCCGCGACGAGGCTCTTCCCCGAGCCGGTGGGCGTGGAGAGGATCACGTTGTTTCCGGAGAAGACCTCGATCAGCGCCTCCTCCTGCGCCGGGTAGAGCGTGAGCCCTCGCTCGGCGTTCCACGCGACGAAGGCGTCGAACAGCGAGTCCGGTTCGGAGTCATCCGGGAGGTGCCGAAGGAGGGTCATGTTCTCGCTCACCTCTCTATCCTGCCGAAGCGATCCCGCTGGTTCGACCAGCACGCAGTCGACAACACCCGGCCAAGGTGCGTCAAAGGGCGTGGCGCTGTGAGAACGCCGCAGGTCAAACCCACAAACTAGGCCTATGGGGGAGAAGCGGGCCGGGTTCGTCTCGTGGCGCAGGGACGAGATCGTCGACGCGCTGCTCGCGACCGCCGTCCTCGGCTACACCATCCCACAGACGCTGCTGCGACCGTCCGCGTGGTTCCCCGTGCCCCCCTGGTTGTCGATCCTGTCCGCCGTGGTGGCCGCGCTGAGCCTGCTCGTACGGCGGCGCACCGCGTGGCCGTCGGTCGTGGCCTCGGTCGTGTGCGCGGCCCTCACCGGCCAGGGCGCGGCGCTCGCCGCCGCGGCGTACTCCATGGCGGCGGAGAGCACGGTCCGCGGGTGGCGGGTGGTCGCCGGCGGCCTCGCGATCGTCTACCTGCTGGCCGACTACATCGCCCCGCAGTCCGGCCGGATGGCCTTCATGAGCGCCTTCCGCGCCGTGGCGTTCGTCTACCTGCCCGCGATGATCGGGAACTGGGAGCGGTCGTACCGCACGATGGTCAAGGACCTGCGCGAGACGATGTGGCTGCGGGAGGAGCACGCCGCCTCACGGGAGCGCCGGCGCATCGCGGGGGAACTGCACGACACGGTGACCCACGCCGTCACCGTCATGGTCCTCAACGCGGGCATCATCCAGGACAACGAGGACCCCGGCGAGATCCGCAAGCTGGCCAGGAACATCGAGGACAAGGGCATGCGCGCCCTGACCGAGCTGCGTGAGCTGCTCACCGTGCTGCGCCGCGCGGACGTGCCGGCCTCGGCCGCGGGGCTGGAGGCGATCGCGCCGCTCGTGGCGGAGGGCAACGCGACCGGCCTCCAGGTCACCCTGCACCTCGACGTCCCCGGAGGGCTGCTGGGCAGGCAGGCCGAGCACGCCTGCTTCCGCGTGGTGCAGGAGGGCCTGAACAACGTCCGCAAGCACGCGCCGGGCGCCCCGGTCCGGGTCGACTGCGAGGCGTACGGAGACGTCGTGAGCGTCTCGGTGGTGAACGGCCCGGGCGACCCGCACGAGTCCTTCCCCGCGGACCACCTGGTCAGATCGGGGTTCGGGCTGATCGGCCTGAAGGAGCGGGTCAACCTCGTGGGCGGCTGGATCATGTCGGGGCCCACGCCCGACGGCGGCTTCGCGCTCACCGCCCGCATTCCCTGCCTCCCGCCGGCCGCATCGCCCCGGCCGCCGGCCGTCAGCGGCCGCTGACGCCGGGTACCGGTCCGCCGGGCAGGGCGCCGCGATAGCCGTACGGCTGGCTCTGGTCGACGAGAGCGGCCCCACGGGGGCGTTCCTCGACGACGGCGGCGCACTGCCCTGGTGGCGGAGCCTGCCGTCAGGCGCGCTCGATCACGACGACGGGGATCTCGCGAGAGGTCTTCGTCGTGTAGACGTCGTAGTCGGGCCAGGTGGCGGTCATCGTCCGCCACATGTCCGGCCGCTCCTTCGGGGTCGCGGTGCGGGCATGGGCCTTGAACCGGTCGCCCCTGATCTGAAGCTCGACCTCGGGGTCGGCGGAAAGGTTCTTGTACCAGAGCGGATGGTCGGGCGCGCCGCCCTGGGAGGCGACGAGCAGATAGGCGTCGCCGTAGGGTTGGTAGATCAACGGTGTGCTGCGCTTCTCACCGGACTTGCGGCCGGTCGTGGTCAGGATCGCCACCGTCGTGCCCTGCCAGTCGTGGCCTTCTGCGCCGTCGGTCTCGACGTAACGCTGGACGTGTTCTTTACCGAAGAGCATTTCACTCACCTCGCCTCTCCTCCGCGTCAACCCGCGGGGGCGTCGACCAATTCCAGGGCGACGTCCAGGGCGGCCTCGATGCGCTGTTCGTCGGTCACATTCTGGTCGATCAGGACGAACCAGACAGCGTGCATCGCGAAGACGGCCATCGACCGCCTAAGCCGTACGGCGGGGCTGTCGCCGGGCTCGCAGAGCACGTCGATGAGGCCGGTCATGCGCTCGCGCATCTCCTCGACCTTGCCGTGCCCGCGCAGCGCGGTCTGGTTGCGCTCCATGAACCGCATGACCTCGTGATGGCGGCCGCGGGTCATGTCCTCGGAGTACCGCCTGACGATCTCCCGCCGGGTCTCCGGCGTGCGGGGTTGCTCCTTCGCCCACGTGACCAGCGCCTGGATGGACTCGGCCCGGTCCTCGGTGAGGCTGGCGACGATGTCTTCCTTGGTCTTGAAGTGGTAGTACAGCGCGGCCTTGGTCACTCCAAGGGCCTCGGCGATCTCCCGCAAGGAGGTGGCCTCGTAGCCCTGTTCGGTGAAGAGCTTGATGGCGACTTCCTGGATGCGGGTCCGTGTGTTGGTGTGTGCACCCATGTCCGATCTTCCCTTATTAACTTGACGGCCGGCAAGTAAGGAGAATACCGTAGATCCATAACTTGCCGGACGGCAAGTAAGCCACAAGGGGGGCTCCACTGATGACGGAAACCGCGGCCGCGCCGGCGCGGTCCAGAGAAGTAATGATCGTGCTCCCGGGTCTGGTGCTGGCGATCATGCTGGCGATGCTCGACAACATGATCGTCGGTACGGCGATGCCGAGGATCGTGGCCGAGCTGAACGGCCTGGAATATTTCACCTGGGTGACCACGGCTTATGTGCTGGGCACCACGGTATCGACCCCGATCTGGGGCAAGCTCGGCGACCTCTACGGACGTAAGAACATCTTCCTCGGCTCCATCGTCCTGTTCCTCATCGGCTCAGCCCTTTGTGGAATGGCCGGGTCGGCGATGTTCGGCGGCACCGCCGACGGCATGACCGAGCTCATCGCGTTCCGGGCCCTGCAGGGCCTCGGCGCCGGCGGCCTCATGGTCAACGTGATGGCGATCATCGGTGACCTGGTGCCTCCGCGCGAGCGGGGTCAGTACCAGGGCATCATGGCCGCGATGATGTCGCTGGCCATGATCGCGGGCCCGCTCGTCGGCGGTTTCATCACCGACCACCTGAACTGGCGCTGGGCGTTCTACGTCAACCTGCCGCTGGGCGGAGTCGCCCTGCTGTGGTTGATCGCGAAACTGCATCTGCCCAAGCGCAGGACCGAGCACCGGATCGACTGGCTGGGCGCGGGCGTCCTCACCGTCGGCATCACCGCGCTCGTGCTGATCACCTCCTGGGGCGGTCAGGCACACGGCTACGCCTGGGGCTCCTGGCAGATCATCCTGCTGGCGGTCCTCGCCGTCGTCTCGCTCGCGATCTTCCTCCCGATCGAGAAGCGCGCGGCCGAGCCGATCATGCCGCTGCACGTGTTCCGCAACCGCAACTTCTCGCTGACCTCGCTGATCGGCTTCCTGCTCGGGTTCGCCATGTTCGGCGCGATCAGCTTCATGCCGCTGTTCCAGCAGACCGTCCAGGGCGCCTCGGCGACCAACTCCGGCCTGCTCCTGCTGCCGATGATGGGCGCGATGATGGTCGTGTCCCTCTTCGTCGGCCGGGCGATCACCAAGACCGGCAAGTACAAGATCTACCCGGTGATCGGCGGCGCCATCATGGCGGTCGGCATGTGGCTGCTGTCACTGCAGGACGTCAACACCACCACGTTCCAGACCGGCGTGTTCATCGCGGTCCTGGGCCTCGGCATGGGCTTCCTGATGCAGACCAGCATGCTGATCGCGCAGAACAGCGTCGAGCAGCGTGACCTGGGCGTGGCGAGCAGCGCCTCGACGTTCTTCCGCTCCATCGGCGGTTCGTTCGGAATCTCGCTGTTCGGTGCGATCTTCAACAACCACCTGACGGCGAGCCTGACCGAGAAGATCGGCCCGCAGGCCGCCGCGGCGGTCACCGCGAGTGGCGGGCAGATGAGCACGGCCGCGCTCGACCAGTTGCCTCCGCAGATCAAGGGGGGGTTCCTGGAGTCGCTCGCCGGCTCGATCAGCTCGGTCTTCGGCTGGGCGGTCCTGTTCGCGGTGCTGGTTCCCGTCCTCGCCCTGTTCATCAAGGAGATCCCGCTCCGGGGTGGTCCCACCGCCTCGAGCGAGGAGCGCGAGCCGATGGCCGTCGCCTTCGAGTGATCCGGCTCGGGTGACTTCGCGGCGAAGACTCCCTTGAGAAAGACGTACGGCCTGCGCCCCCTTGGGCGCAGGCCGTACGTTCTGTTTCTGCTTCTCCGCCTGCTCAGCCGTCCGGCGTGATCAGGCGGGGCTCTCCGAGCGGTCGGCGGACCAGTCGGTGTGGAAGGAGCCGTCGCGGTCGACGCGGCGGTAGGTGTGGGCGCCGAAGAAGTCCCGCAGGCCCTGGACGAGCGACGCGGGCAGGCGGTCCCGGCGCAGGGCGTCGTAGTAGGCGAGCGCCGAGGAGAAGCCCGGCGTCGGGACGCCGATCGTCGCCGCCGTCGCCACCACGCGGCGCCAGGAGTCCTGGGCGGCGGTGAGCGCCTCGGCGAAGGTCGGGTCGACCAGCAGGGTGGGCAGCCGGCGGTCGGCGTCGTAGGCCTCGCGGATCCGGTCGAGGAAGCGCGCCCGGATGATGCAGCCTCCGCGCCAGATCGTGGCCATGGCCCCGAGGTCGATGTCCCAGCCGTACTCCTCGCTCGCCGCCACCATCTGGTCGAAGCCCTGGGCGTAGGCGACGATCTTGGAGGCGTAGAGCGCCCGGCGCACGTCCTCGACGAGGTTCGCGTGCGCGGCCGTCCCGTTCGGGCCCGCCAGCGCGCGTGCGGCCGCGCGCTGCTCGGGGTGGCCCGACAGGGCGCGGGAGAACACCGCCTCCGCGATGCCGGTCACCGGGACGCCGAGGTCGAGGGCGCTCTGCACGGTCCAGCGGCCGGTGCCCTTCTGCTCGGCCTGGTCGACCACGACGTCGACGAACGGCTTGCCGGTCTCGGCGTCGACGTGGCCCAGCACCTCGGCGGTGATCTCGATGAGGTACGACTCGAGCTCGCCCTGGTTCCACTCGCGGAAGACGTCGGCGATCTCCGCGGGGGCCAGGCCCTGCGCCTGGCGCAGCAGGTCGTAGGACTCGGCGATCAGCTGCATGTCGGCGTACTCGATGCCGTTGTGCACCATCTTCACGAAGTGCCCGGCGCCGTCGGGGCCCACGTGCACGCAGCACGGCGTCCCGTCGACCTTCGCCGAGATGTCCTCGAGCAGCGGTCCGAGCGTCTTGTACGCCTCGGCGTCCCCGCCGGGCATGATGCTCGGCCCGTTGAGGGCGCCCTCCTCGCCGCCGGAGATCCCGGAGCCGACGAAAAGGAGGCCGCGCTCCTTCAACGCCGCCTCCCTGCGACGGGTGTCCGCGAAGTTCGCGTTGCCGCCGTCGATGATCATGTCGCCCGGTTCCATGTGGGCGGCCAGCTCTTCGATCACCGCGTCGGTGGGGCCTCCCGCCTTCACCATGATGATCGCCTTGCGGGGGCGGTTCAGCGACGCGACGAAGTCCTGGACCGAGCCCGAGGGGAGGAAAGAGCCCTCGTCCCGGTAGTCGTCCATGAACTGGTTCGTGCGCTCCTCGGTGCGATTGTGCACCGCGACCACATATCCGTGATGGGCGAAGTTCCTGGCCAGGTTGCGGCCCATGACGGCCAGCCCGGTCACTCCGATGTCTGCCTTGTCCATGACACCAGTCATATACCGTTCGAGTGGCTCGGGCGCGACAGGGGGAGGCGGGCTATCGCCGGTCTCGCCTATCATGACAAAACCCGCCTAATCCGACGGGTTTTGTATAGAGATGGCAGCCGGAAGCGAGAAATGCTTGGCAGTCGCCTTGATCCTCTGTTAAGAGGAGGGATGCCCGAGGCCGGGCTGACCATCGCCATCATGTGATCAACGGAGAGTCCGACGTGTTCATACCGAAGCCGGAACGGTCAGTCGTCGCGGTGCCCCCGCCCGGAGACGGGGCCGGATTCTGGGCGGGCGCGCCCAGCGCCGTCAGCAGGGACGGGTGGATCTACCTCGCCTACCGGCTGCGCCGGCCCATCGGCGCCGGCCGCGGATACGCGATCGAGGTGGCGAGGTCGGCGGACGGCGAGAACTTCGAGACGCTGCTCACCATCTCGAAGGAGCAGATGAACACCGAGTCCCTGGAGCGTCCCACTCTCGTGGTGACCCCCGAGGGCAGGTGGCGCCTCTACCTCAGCTGCGCCACGTACGGCACCAAGCACTGGCGGGTGGAGGTCCTCGAAGCCGACGACCCCGCGGCCTTCGACCCCGCCGCCGCCCGGGTCGTGCTCCCCGGCGACCTGAAGACCGGGGTCAAGGACCCCGTGATCGTGCACCACGGCGACATGTGGCACCTGTGGGCGTCCTGCCACCCACTGGAGGACCCGCAGGAGGCCGACCAGATGGTCACCGACTACGCGACCAGCGTCAACGGGCTCGACTGGGCCTGGCAGGGGACCGCCCTCGACCGGCGGCCAGGTGCCTGGGACTCCCGCGGCGTGCGTGTCAGCGCGGTCACCTTCACGGGGGAGACCGTCATCGCCTACTACGACGGCAGGGCGTCGGCGGAGCAGAACTACGAGGAGCGCACCGGCGTCGCGATCGGCCCCGACCCGTCGACGCTGACGGCGACGGGGACCGGGCCCGCCGCGCAGTCGGGCCACGCCGGCGGAGGGCTGCGTTACCTGGACATCGTGCCCGTCGACGGAGGCCACCGGCTCTACTACGAGCTGACCCGCGCGGACGGCGCCCACGAGTTGCGCACCGAACTGCGCTGACCCCGCGCGGGGCTACGCCGTCCCGCGCCTCGGCCGTCCGTTGCGCGCCTGCCGCTGTCCCGAGGGCCGGCTGCCCACGAGGCCGCCCGACCTCTCGCGGGGGCGGAGCCAGTCGCTGAAGTCCTCCTCCGTGACCTCTTGGAGGAGGGCGATGTCCGCGGCGAAGTAGGACAGCAGTTCCTGACGTTGTGCCCAGGTCAGGGGCCGCCGGGCCCGGCCGCCCCGCTGGAGGACCCTTTCCATGGGCGCCGTCAGCCGTTGCCCCAGGTACCGGTCGCCCAGCCGTACGAGCTGGGAGAGCATCTCGTGGCGCCGGGTCTCCGGCGGATGGGCGGTGACGTTCTCCCGGGGGATCTCGGTGATCAGCCCCCGCTCGACCCCGAGGAAGGCGCAGATGCGGTCCAGGGTGTCGGCCGGCCGGTCGACCACGTCCCGATAGCGGAAGAGCAGCACCTGCTCGCGCGGGAACAGCGCGAACAGGTGCCTGAGCTGCTCGCCGTACCTGCCGATCGCGACGTAGTGCCAGAACGGCGCCCAGCCCGCCGCGATCCTGCTCCGTTCCCGTGCGCACGCGTCGATCACGTCGCCGATCGGTTCCAGCCCGGCGGACCAGAGGTGGGTCCAGTTGGAGTGCGCGCGCTCGACGGGGTCGCGCAGCGAGACGATCAGCTTGGTTCCCGGCGCCGCGTCCCGGATCCGCCGCTGGGCGGCCAGGTCGTAGAGGTAGAACGGGGTCGCCTCGCCGCGGAGCGCTCCGGGGGGAGCCCCGTCGAAGAGCGCCTCGTAGTCGGCCCGCCGCCACACGTGCTCGCGGTAGGTCTCGGCGTCTCCCGGGCCCACGCCCGGCGGGGGCGGGCCGTCGGTGAGGAAGAACTTCGGCTCCTTGACGGCCGACATGAACAGCCCCGGATGCCGGGCCAGGGCGGTGTGCAGGGCGGTCGTCCCGGCCTTCGGGACTCCGATCACCAGGAAGTCAGGCAAAGCCATGCGTATCCTCCCTATTTTCCTACAAATTTAGTTGGAAATATCACCTCCTGTGAAGCGCCCTTTGTGGGTTGGTGTACCACCCTGGCGGCCGTCCTATCGCGGATCCTCAGAGTCGCCCCCGGGGCAGGGTGATCGTCGTTAGCATGACCTCCATGATCCCCACGGATCCGGAGGAAAGCCCCGAATCCCTGCGCAGGCGGGCCCATGAGCTCCGGGAGTGCGCGCGGCGGGCGAGGACCATGGCCGAGACGCTCGGCCCCTTCCTCGACCAGGCCGTGGCGGCCGCGACCGAGAAGGACGCCTGGCAGGGCTGGTACGCCCGGGAGACGACCAGCCGCCTCCAGGATCACAAGCGGCATCTGAACGGGATGGCCGACCGGCTCGTTCTGGACGCCGGCGCCTGGATCAGGGAGGCCGAGAGCCTTGAACGGCAGGCCGACGCGGCGAAGAAGGCGGCCAAATGACCTACGCCGGTTTCGACGTCGACAAGATCCGCCTGCTGGCCAGGGAGCTCAGGAAGGCGGGCGGCGGGGCCGGCGGGCTCCAGCGCGACCTCGCCAAGCTGCTCGGCGACGCGGAGTCCGCGCTGAACGGCGTGCGCCCGACGTCCTACCAGCCGTTGCTGGACACGATGCGCGGCGGGGAGCCCAAGGGCGTGCCCGGTCTGCTGGCGACCGCCCTGCCGGATACGGCGGGGGAGATCGACCGCCGCTGCGACCGGATCTCGCCCGCCAGTGGCGCCTTCCCTCCCGGCACGGTCGTCGATCCGATGATCGTCTTCGACCGGGACGAGCCGGACCAGGGCAAGGTCAACCAGGTGCTCGACGCGATGAAGGGGCTCGGCGGCAAGGACTTCGGGATGAACGGCGACCGCGACGACCTGCGCGCGCTCGCCAAGCGCCTGGAGGACCTCACGCCCGCCGAACTCGACCTGTTCCTGTCGAAGGTGAGCGACGAGGACCTCAAGAGGTACGGCCGGCTCATCTCCGACACGGGGGACGGCTGGCTCAACCCGTTCGACCACAACGGCCTGCCCGACGGTGAGCGGCGCGAGCATCTCAGCCACCTCCTCGAGCGTTCGGGGCCGGGGCTGTGGGCCAAGCTCGCCGCGGACCTGCCCGGCGTGCAGCCCGGGTTCGACTCCACCGACGTCTTCCTCGACGGCGCGAACAGCCAGAGCGGCGTGAGCACCGCGGGGCTCCATTACGGCACGCCGAACGTCCCGATGTTCGTCGACGGCGTCCAGGCGGACGAGGTGGCCCAGGGAACGCTGGGCGACTGCTGGTACATCGCCTCGCTGAAGGCCACCGCCGCCGCCGACCCGAAGTTCATCCAGGACGGCATCCGGCAGAACGCCAACGGGACCGTCTCCGTGCGGGTGTGGGACAAGGACGGAAAACTGCACTGGGTGACGATGACGCCCGACCTGCCGTTGGACGCCGGCGGCGACATCGCGTTCGCCCGGAGCGTCAGCGGCAACACGACCACGGAAAGCTGGCCCGGGTACTACGAGAAGGCGTTCGCCCTGCTGTACGCCGAGGACAAGGGCGGCGCCCCGGACGGCAAGGACGGCGACGACCGGTACGACCGCGAGGAACACGGCAGCTACGGTGCCATCGAGTGGGACTACAACGAGCAGGCCCCGCCGTACGTCACGGGCGACGACGCGGACGGCATCGACCTCGACTACGACGATGTGAAGAAGTCCTTCGACTCGGGACATCCCGTGATCGTCTCGAGCCGTTCCTCGAACGACGGGCTGCCCGACCACCTGAAGGCCTCCTACGTGACCCGGCACGTCTTCTACGTGAAGGGGTTCCAGGACGGGAAGATCGTTCTGGGGAACCCCTGGGGTCCGGGCTCGCCCGACGCCGTGGTCACGCCGGACGAGTTCAAGAAATGGTTCGACGATCCGCAGAAGCTGACCGTGGGGGACTGACATGGAAGAGTGGCGCCTGCGCCGCGGCATCCCGTATCGCCTGGAGCACGACGGTGCGTCCCTGCTCGTGGGGATCAACGACCTGACCGCCGGGCAGGTCGTCGTCACCGTGAACGTGGACGGCGTGCCGAGCGGCACCTACGAACTGGGCGTCGGCGACACCGTCGACATCGCCGACCGGTCGTACACCGTGACCGCGATCGAGGCGGCGGGGCGGGGATACGCCGACCTGGAGGCCGGGTCATGAGGCGGGTGCCGGTCCTTCTCGCCGCGCTCGGCGTGCTCGCCGCGGTCTCGGCCTGCCAGTCCTCCGGCGAGCAGGCCGAGGCGGCGTGTGCCGGGGCCGACCGTGCCGGCTCCGTTCACATCCTCCAGGGCGGCACCAACCCCCTGGTGGGAGGAGCCCGCGCCGGGATCAACTCGGTCGGGGACGACTACGAGGCGACGCTTTCGCTGATGGGAGGCGCGGCGGGTGAGCCGGGCACGGTGAGCGTCAAGGTGGGCGATCAGTTCACCGTCGCCGGTCACCGGTTCGAGGTGGTGGAGGTCTGCCAGAGCCGCGTCTCCGTCGTCGACGACTCCTGAGGCCTCTCGCGCCGTCTCGTTCCTGACCTCGAACCACACGTCGTTCCTGCTGTTCTCGCGAATGATCCCCCAGCGGTCGGACAGCGCGTCCAGCAGGGGCAGCCCTCGTCCGCTCGAGCCGTTCGGCACCGCGTGTCCCGCGCACGGGGCGCCCGCCGATCCGTCGTCCTCCACGCGGATCCGCACCCGGTCGTGGAGCCGGGAGACCGTGATGACGAACGTGCCGCCCTGGCCCGATCGTGAGTGGACGACCGCGTTGGTGACGATCTCACTGGTCAGCAGCACGCAGTCGTCATGTCGTGGGTGGTCGCGCCCCAGGACGGCCGACACCAGCCGGCGTGCCTGCCTGACCTGCTCGCGCGCACCGGCGAGCCGCGCCACCCGGTTTCCCGCACCGTCCCCCGAGATCTCCATCGAGCCTCCTCTGTGGTCCCACAGATTGGACGCCCTTAGGTCAGGTGGAGATGTCACAAGAAGGTAGGAGTGTAGTTGCCTGAGGCCTATGTCCCAGTGGACCGAACATCCGTTGTCGTTTCGACGACTTTTGCGAAATCACTCGCCGGTCCGGGAATGTGTCGCCGCCGATATATGTCACAGGAGACGTGACGGAACCGCGCGAAGCCTCCACCACTTTCTCGGGACGGACCACCTGGGTCAGGCAACTCGAGACGCCGTTGCGCGAATTCCTGCGCACGGAGACCGGCAGTGCCGCCATCCTGCTGGCCGCCACCGTGGCGGCCCTCGTCTGGGCCAACGTCGATCTCCGGTCCTACGAGGCCCTGTGGGGCACGAACCTGTCCGTACGGCTCGGCGACGCGGCCGTCGCCCAGGACCTGAGGCACTGGGTCAACGCCGGCCTGATGACCTTCTTCTTCTTCGTGGTCGGCCTGGAGGCGCGCCGCGAGTTCGACATGGGAGAGTTGCGCGACCGGCGCAGGCTCGCGCTGCCGGTCATCGCCGGCATCGGCGGGATGGTCGCGCCCATCGTGATCTACCTGCTGTTCAACCGCGGCCTGCCGTCCGCGGACGGCTGGGGCGCCGCGATGTCGACGGACACGGCCTTCGCCCTGGGGATGCTGGTCCTGGTCGCCTCCCGCTTCCCCTCCCGCGCGCACACCTACATGCTGACCGTCACCGTCGTGGACGACCTGATCGCCCTCTGCGTCATCGCGATCTTCTACAGCGAGCACGTGTCGGCGTTCCCGCTCCTGATCGCGATCGCGATCTTCGCGGTCACCGTGGCGCTCAAGTCCCGGTCGGTGCGGGGGGGATTCCTCTACGCCGCACTCGGGATCGCGACATGGGTCGCGCTGTTCGAGTCGGGCGTCGAACCCGTCGTCGTCGGCCTGGCGATGGGGCTGCTGACGAACGCGTCGCCCGCGGCCCGCACCGATCTGGAGCGGGCGAGCGACCTGTTCCGGCTGTTCCGTGAGCAGCCGACGGCCGAACTCGCCCGGTCGGCGAGCGCGGGCGTGGTGAACGCCGTCTCGCGCAACCACCGGCTCCAGCAGCTCTACCACCCGTGGACGAGCTATGTGATCGTGCCGCTGTTCGCGCTGTCGAACGCGGGCATCCCGCTCAGCGGGGAATTCCTGGTGCGAGCGATCACCTCTCCGATCACACTGGGCATCCTGATCGCCTACGTGGTGGGCAAGCCCGTCGGCATCATCGGCTCGACCTGGCTGGTCAGCCGGCTCAGCGGCGGGCGGGTGCGTCCCCCGGTCGGGTGGGCGGCGGTCGCCGGCGTCGGCACCATCGCCGGGATCGGGTTCACCGTCTCGCTGCTCATCGCCACGCTCGCCTTCAGCGGCGCGCAGCTGGAAGAGGCCAAGTTCGGCATCCTCGCCGCCGCTCTGTGCGCCTCGGTCATCACGTGGATCGTGTCGCGCGCGACCGCCATGTTGCCGAAGAAGACCCGGGCCAGGGCGCTGCTCGGCACCGCCGAGAGTATCGTCGACCTCGTCGACCC
The DNA here is from genome assembly GCF_016863315.1 of Planotetraspora silvatica. Classification (GTDB taxonomy): domain Bacteria; phylum Actinomycetota; class Actinomycetes; order Streptosporangiales; family Streptosporangiaceae; genus Planotetraspora; species Planotetraspora silvatica. The sequence goes on along the minus strand of NZ_BOOQ01000053.1, from coordinate 38,543 downwards.
GGTCGACCCGGACCGCGACCATCTGCGCGGCCCGGAGGACGCGCAGGTGACCCTGGTGGAGTACGGCGACTTCGAGTGCCCCTACTGCGGCCTGGCCGAGCCGGTGGTTCGCGAGATCCTCGCCGACTTCGGGGACGTCCGGTACGTCTGGCGGCACCTCCCGCTGCGCGACGTCCACCCGTCCGCCCAGCTCGCCGCGGAGGCGGCCGAGGCGGCGGCCGAACAGGGGGCCTTCTGGGAGATGCACGACCTGCTGCTCGCCCACCAGGGCGACCTGCTGCTGCCCGACCTCGTCACCTACGCCGAGCAGATCGGTCTCGACACCGAGCGGTTCAGGGACGACCTCGACGGTCGTACCGGGGCCGACAGGATCGAGGAGGACATGGACTCCGCCGACCTGAGCGGCGTGTCCGGCACTCCCACGTTCTTCATCAACGGGCGGCGCCACCACGGCGCCTACGACATCGTGACCCTCTCCGCCGCCGTCAAGGCCGCGCGGGTGCGCGAGGCTCTGAGGTCGTAGGCGCCAGGCTCAGGCGAGCCAGGGCGGCTCGTCAACGGCCGGGCGACGCCCCGTTCATCGACGCCCCGTTCACCGGTGAACCGTTGACCGGCGATCCGCCGGCCGAGGTGGCCGACAGGACCGGCTCGTCGACCTCGATGGCCGGGAACGTCCCGGTGTCGAGGATGCCGTGCTCGTTGTAGGCCGCCTCGATCAGGGCGTGCGCCTTCGCCTCGAGCTTCCACAACGAGCGGTACTCGCGGGCGGTGTCGAGCGGGATGCCGATCTCCAGCGCGATGTCGGCCGCCCGCGGCACGAACTTGCGCTCGATCTGATGGTCCCAGTACTCCCTGGCGGCCCGGATCCTGGCGGCGCGCTGCGCGGTGTCGATGATCGGGGGGCCGCTCTCGGCCCGGCGGATCTCGTCCTCGTCGTCGACCCCGGTGACCCCGGCGACCAGGGCCGGGCGGGCGGGAGGCTCCTCCGGCTCGGGCGCCCACGGGACGGGCGGGTTCAGGTCGATGAGGGCGGCCGTGTTGTAGAGCGCTCCAATCTGGGACAACAGCGCCTCCTGGCGCTCCGCGTCGATCGCCAGGCCGGTGTACTCCACGGCCCGGTCCATCTCCCGGTCGAGCCGGGTGAGGGCGGCGCGCATCTTGCGGCCGGAGGCGCCCGCCTCACGCAGGGCCCGGGCGCGCTTGGCGGCCAGGGCGACGCGGGTGAGCCTGCGGTGGGCGTCCACCTCGCTCGCGGTCCTGTCGCTCGCCTCGGCCAGCCCGATCCTGACCAGAACGCGTTCGGGGGTGAGCCGCCAGTTGATGCGGGCGCGGCCCGTGATGCGGTGCCGCTCGATCGCCATGCCGCGCTCCCACAACCACGCGGCGACCAGCGGCGCGGCGAGCCGGAACAGCGCCTCGGCGAGGCTCCTGGCGTCCAGGCTGGACAACACCGCGGACAGGCCGGTGAGCGCCCATACGGCGATTCCGTCGATGCCGGCGGAGTAGTTCTCCCGCATGTTGCGGCGGGCCCGGACGGCGCTGGTGATCACGGCGACTTCGATGAACGCGAACAGCAGCAGCCGCAGCGGCCCGTCGAACCCGAGGACGTCGCCGGAGAAGCGCCACATGCCCTGGGCGGAGACGCCGGTGGCGATGCTGGCGGCGACGATGGTGAGGATGTCCTCCGCCGGGCGGCCGGCGGCGTGGCGGCGCAGGAGCCTCGTCACGGCACGGAAGGCGGCGCGCAGGATGAAGAAGACCAGGGTCAGCACGGCCAGGGATAACACACAGATCACGACGGTGCCGACCGGATGGGCCGACGTGAAGGCGGTTATTTCATCTATAAGTGGCATCGGTCACTGTCTTTCGATCTCCGACACGATATCCAGGAGATCATTCCAGAATGTGGCCATGTCGCGTGAGTAAACCGTTGGTGACGGTCGGGAACGAAGTGATTACGGAGGACCGATACGCCACACGAGCCGACGCGGCGCTCAGGCGTCCGGGGCGGCCAGCCAGGCGTCCGCCTGACCGATCAGCCGCTCCTTCGTCCCGGCGGGCGCGAACGAGGCCTCGATCGAGGCCCGCGCGAACTCGGCCATGACCTCGTCGCCGTACCCGAAGGCGTCCCGGACGCGGGCGTACTCCTGCGACAACGTCGTTCCGGCGATCGACGGGATGTCGGTGTTCAACGTGACGACGAGACCGGCGTCGCGCAGCCGGGGCAGGGGATGGGCGGCGAGGGAGCCCGCGATCCCCAGGGCGACGTTCGACGAGGGGCACACCTCGAGCGGGATCGCCCGGTCCCGCACCTCGGCCACGAGTTCCGGGTCGTCCAGCACCCGGATCCCGTGACCCAGCCGCTCGGTGCCGCCGGGGCCGATCGCCTCACGGACGCTCGCCGCGCCGCAGGTCTCCCCGGCGTGGTGGACCACATGGAGGCCCGCGTCCCTGGCGGCCGCGAAGACCTCGGAGAACGGGGCCAGCGGATAGGACTCCTCCCCGGCCACGCCCACGCCGACGACGGCCGCGTGACGGGCGGCCAGTTTCACCGTGCGCCAGGCCCGGTCCACCGACCGGCGCCGCGAATGGTCGAGCACCACCCGGCACTCCAGGCCGTACGCCGCCTGGCCCTCCGCGAGCCCGTGCAGAACGGCCTCCAGCGGCATCTCCAGGTCGTTCAGCCGTTCGCCGTGGGAGGCCGCGGTGAACGTCACCTCCGCGTAGCCGGTGCCCTGGGCCGCCTCGTCCTCGCAGAACTCCACCGCGATCCGATGGAAGTCCTCCGGCCGGCGCAGGCAACTCCGTACGAGGGAGTTGTGGTCGGCGAACTGCCGGAAGCCGTCGAAGGCGAGCGGCCCCCCGTCATCGCCGCCGTGCGAGGGGACGTCGACCCCGTTCGCCGCGCCGATCTCCCGGAGCGTCGCCCATCGGATCGTGCTCTCCAGGTGGACGTGCAGATGAGCCTTCGGCAGCAGCCTGATGTCCCGCATGGTCCGGAGGATAGGAAGGCGGGGCCCCCCGACGCATCCGAATTTCGTGCCCGCGGGTCTCAGATGTCGAGGTCGAGCCGCGCGAGCGGCTCCACCAGTTCCTCCTCCTCGTAGCCGAGGTGCGACAGCAGGGCGTCGGCGAGCAGGTCGACCTGCAGGCGCACGCCGTCGAGTTTCTCCGGGTCCTCGATCATCGCCACGAGGGCGACGTCGAGCCCGGTCAGCACGCCGGCGATGACCTCGTGCTCCTGCTCCAGCCGCTGGACCACCGGAGCCAGGGACGGCTCCGCCCCGGTCAGCATCGGGAACATGTGCTCGTCCTCGATGGTGTGGTGGGTGGTGAGCAGGCGGCAGTAGGACGCGCAGAACGTCCCGAGCGTCCAGTAGTTCTGCCGCATGGTCAGCTGGTTGATCATCGACCGGAGCGAGGCGGCGTCGCCCTGCCCGTCCGCGACCTGCTCCAGCGCGTCCCTGATCTGCGTGAGCTCCTGCCGGAGGTGGTCGTGGATGAGCACCAGGCGCTGCCCGTTCGCCCGCTTGGCAGGGGGGAGGGCGTTGATGTCGCGCTTGACGGATCGCGGCCGGGTCGCCTCGTCGAGGACGCCCACCGACCCGCGCCCCGCTGTCGCCATGACGGCGGGGGGAGCGGCCGGGACCGGCTCCGCGGCGGGGGTGGGGGAGGGGCGCTCGCGCGTCACCGCGTCGCGGACCGCGGGCACGACCTCCTCGGCGAACGTCGCGAGGCTCCGCTCGTCGTTGGAGGCGAGCACGAACACGCTCATGCCGTAGAGGAGCGTGAGCTCGGTGAGCTGCTCGGCCCAGACCGGCGGCGGGCCGTCGAGGAAGCCGCCGCCCGCGAGGCCGGAGAACCGCCCGGAGATGTTGTAGACGCGCCGGACGTCGGCGGGCTCGCGCCCCGCCCGCTCGGCGGCGGCGTCGATGATCGCCGACATGCCCGCCAGCTCGGACGGCGCCGCGTAGCCGGACGAGGGGACCCATCCGTCGCCGAGGCGCCCGGTCAGCTCCAGCATCCTGCGCTTGTAGGAGCCGATCCACAGGCCGATGGGGTGCGCGGGGAACGGCCCGGGCTGGGCGCCGTCGAGCCGGTAGTGCCGGCCGTCCAGGCGCACGCCGTCACCGGGGGTCCACAACGCCCGCATGACCTCGATGGCCTCCTCCAGCGCCTCGACCGACTCCGCCGGGGTGCGGCGCGGCCCGCCCATGGCCGTGACGCCGCCGGGGAACGCCCCCGAGCCCAGGCCCAGCTCGATCCGGCCGCCGCTCAGCAGGTCGAGTGAGGCGGCGCTGCGTGCGAGCACGGCGGGCGGGCGCAGCGGCAGGTTGATCACATCGGGGAACAGCCGGATCCGTGACGTGCGCGCGGCGAGCACGGACAGCAGCGTCCAGGTGTCGAGGAACGACGGCTGGTAGGGGTGATCCTGTATGCCGAGGATGTCCAGCCCGAGGTCCTCGGCCAGCACGGCCTGCCGTTCCAGCCGGTGGCGTCCGGCCGCGTCCGGCGTGAGGAACGCGCCGAACCACAGCTCGTGCCCGAAATCAGCCATCGTCTTCCGTACCTCTCCCGAGCCAGCGTTCCCCCCACGCGACCAGCGGCTGCACGGCGAGGGCCAGCTCCTTGCCTCTATCAGTGAGTGAGTAGGTGATCTGGACGGGCGTCGTCGGCTGCACCTCGCGGACCAGCACCTCGGCGGCGTCCAGCTCCCTGAGCCGCTGGGCGAGCACCCGGTCGGAGATGCCGGGCACCGCGGCTAGGTACTCGCTGTAGCGCCGCGCCCCGTCCTGGGCGGCCATGAGGATCGCGCCGTTCCAGCGCCGTCCGACCAGCTCGATCGCGGCCTGGAACGACGGACAACGAGCCTCGAAATCATCTTTTGTCGTCATAAGTCAAATCACCTCCCAGCAGATTAGCTTACTTTTGAGAAGAAACTTCCACAAAGGAAGTCGGATGATCGTGGCATGATCCCCACATGGTGCTCCAGCTACCCGGGCAGACCGTGTTGTCGGTGGTGACCGGCTCACGCGCGTACGGGCTGGAGACGGAGGGGTCGGACACCGACAGGCGGGGGGTCTTCGTGACCCCTGCCCCGCTCTTCTGGCGCCTGGACAAGCCGCCGACCCACGTCGAGGGCCCGATGCCCGAGCAGTTCTCCTGGGAGGTCGAGCGCTTCTGCGTGCTCGCGCTGAGCGCCAACCCGACCGTCCTCGAATGCCTGTGGTCCCCGATCGTCGAGCACTCGACCCGGATCGGCGACGACCTGCTGGCGATCAGGACGGCCTTCCTGTCCCGCCGGGCCGTGGAGACGTTCGCCTCCGCCGCGGACGACCAGTTCCGCCGCCTCGATCCGGACGGGTCGCGAAGGCCGGGGTCTCCGATGGGCGAGGCCAGACGGGCGAAGATGGCCATGCACGTGATCCGGCTGCTGCTCGGCGCGCTCAATCTCGCGGTCAACGGCGAGCCCCTCGTCCGGGTGGGGGCCCATCGAGACCGGCTCCTGGCCGTACGGCACGGCCGGGCGGACTGGCCGGAGGTGCGGAGCTGGCGCGACGAGCTGGTGGCCGAGATCGCCGCGCGTACGGCAGCGGGGACCGCGCTCCCCGACCGGCCGGACCGTGAGCTGGTCGAGGAGTTCGTGGTCGCCGTGCGGCGGTCGTCCCTCTGAGAGCGCGCCCCGGATTGTCCGCCCCCGATGCCGACATTCCCGACAAGCTGGATATGCTGATCACCGTCGAGATCATGAACATGCCGAGATCATGAACACGCACGGGGGAGTGCTCCTTGGGGCAAGATCGCCGATCCTGGGGATTCGATCCGACCACGCCCAACATCGCGCGGTTGTACGACTACTACCTGGGTGGCAAGGACAACTTCGCCGCAGACCGTGAGGCCGCCGAGCGGATCCTCGCCGTCGCGCCGGAGTTGCGGCTCGCCGCTCGCGAGAACAGGGCGTTCCTCGGCCGGGCCGTACGGTTCCTGGCCGAATCCGGTATCACCCAGTTCCTGGACATCGGTACCGGTCTGCCCACCCAGGGCAACGTCCACGAGGTGGCCGCCGAGGTCATCGAGGACGCCCGGGTCGTCTACGTGGACAAGGACCCCGTCGTGCTCGGCCACGCCCGGGCCCTGCTGGCGGGCGCGGGCGGGACGACCACCGTCGTCGAGGGCGACCTGCGGCGACCCGAGGAGATCCTGAACCACGAAGACGTGGTCAAGGCCATCGACTTCGGCAAGCCCGTCGGCCTGCTCCTCGTCGCGATCATGCACTTCATCCCGGACGGCGACGATCCCGCGCGCATCCTCACCACTTTGCGGGACGCGCTGCCGCCGGGCAGCTTCCTCGTCCTGTCGCACGGCACGCGCGATGCCCGCCCCGCGGCCGTGACGGCCGGCACCCAGGTCTACGAGGGCGCCACCTCGCCGCTGGTGCTGCGCACCCGCGACGAGATCGGGACCCTGTTCGACGGGTTCGACCTGGTGGAGCCCGGCCTGGTCTGGTTGCCGGAATGGCGGCCGGACATCTCGGTCCAGTTCGACCCGCCGGAGACGTCACTCATCCTCTGTGGTGTGGGGCGCAAGATCTGACAGCGAGGTTCCAGCGTGGAGATCGGTCTTGCGCTCGCCCAGTACGGGCGGTTCGCGTCGCTGGAGAGCGTCCGCCTGGTCGCGCGTGAGGCCGAGTCGCTCGGCTTCTCGAGCCTGTGGGTCGGTGACCGGCTGATGACTCCGCTCAAGCCCAGGGACCCCTATCCCGGCGGGGACGGGACCATTCCGGAGGCCCACCGGGTCTTCCTCGACCCCGTCGCGGTGTTGTCGGTCGCCGCGGCGAGCACCACGCGGGTACGGCTCGGCACCAGCGTGCTCAACGCCTGCTGGTACCCGCCCGTGCTGCTGGCCCGTTCACTCGCCACCCTCGACCAGTTGAGCAGTGGGCGCCTCCGCGTGGGCCTGGGGCTGGGCTGGTCCTCCGACGAGTACGCCGCGGTGGGGGTGCCCTGGAAGTCCCGAGGGTCGCGGTTCGACGCCGTCCTCGACCTGCTGGACGCCGTCTGGACCACCGATCCGGTGTCCTACGAGGACGAACGCTGGGCGGTCACCCCGAGCCACATCTTCCCCAAGCCGGTCGCCAGGCCGCCGCTCTACCTGTCCGGGTTCGCCCCGGCGGCCCTGGAGCGCGTCGGGCGCAGGGCGGACGGCTGGCTGCCCGCCGCGCTCCCGATCCCCGCTCTCACCTCCATGTGGAAGGCCGTCCGCAGGAGCGCGGAGGAGGCCGGCCGGGACCCCGACGCGCTGCGCATGGCCCTGCGCAGCAACCCGATCATCACCGACGAGCCCGTCCCTCAATCGCGTGTCCCGAGAGCCGGCACGGTGACGCAGATCGCCGGCTACCTCTCCGCCGCCGCGGACGTGGGCGCCCACGAGATCTTCATGGATCTCCAGCTCACCGCCCGCGACGACCACCACCTCCTGGAGCTCGCCGAGGCCGTGCGCGCCGCGCTCTGAACGGTTCCCCCACCGCCGGCGCCCGTGGCATGTGGGCCGCCCACATTGATCCGGCCGCCTCCATCGGGCGAACTGGTGTCTGTCACGGGGGTGGAGCGTCAAGGGAGATGTGATGAGACGACGTCCTTGGGGCCGGTTGCCGGCCGCCCTGGGCCTGGTGGCCGCCATCGTGCTCGCGGCCCCGGCCGCGCCCGCCTCCGCCACCGGTTCCGTGACTCTGGAGGCGACGTACACGTCCGGGCTGCAGAACGGCTGGGCACAGGTCGAGCGGTACAAGGACAACTCCACGGCCTTCGTGGCCGAGACGTACCCGTCGGACGGGCGGGGCGACCAGACGGGCCAGACGAAGCACCTGTTCGGTGACGTGGCCCGCCCGCACTCCTCACGCTTCCTGCTCTACTCCGCGCCGGGATGGCAGACCGGGGCCAAGCCCGTCCCCGTGCTGCTCGTCCACGGCGCCAACCAGACGGCCGACCAGGCCTGGGCGAACCCCAACGCCGCCGGCGCGTACGGCTGCGGCCAGGCGAGTTGTCCCACGACCGGTCTCATGCAGAGCCTGAGCGGCAAGGGCTACAAGGTCTTCGCGATCGGGTTCCCGCACACCACCGGCGACGGGTACTACTGGTCGGAGCAGATCGCCGACGCCGTCTCCCTGATCAGGGCCAAGACGGGCGCGTCCCAGGTCGACGTGGTCGGCTGGTCCAAGGGCGCGTTCAACGCCCGCATGTACGTGTCGTCGCTGCGCAAGTCGTGGGGCACCGCGTACAGGGGCGACGTCAGGAAACTGGTCCTGCTCGGCGGTCCCAACAAGGGCTTCGACTGGGGCTACCGGCACGGCTGGACCCACGATTTCGCGATATTTCCGGAATGTGGGGGCACGCTCAACGCGCCCGCACCGCACACGAAGATGGTCTGCTACGGCCTCTGGCGCACCCACACCGACCTGAGCTACGAGGGCGACGCCTACCCGGGCTCCGACGACATGCTCTACCGCTGGGACGACGTTTACCCCCTGCCCGCGACCGAGCAGGACTGGTACACCACGTACTACGGCGGCACGGGCTTCTACACGGCGGGCCGCGGCATCCAGTACGCCATCGACCGGGGCTCGCTGGTCGTGCCCCTGATCAACGCGGGCACCCCGGCGAGCGTGCCGGTCTACCAGCTCTGCGGCAACACGCCGGACATGGCGCTCCTGCACAACGAGCACACGGGCCCGTCCGACGGGGCGGTCTTCGTCGCCAGTTGCTCCGCGCCCGACGGGATCGCCAACCGGGCGGCCACCGCCGTCCTCGGCCTGAACCACCTCAAGCTCGGCTGGGCCTCCAGCTCCATGGGCCAGGTCGCCACCTGGCTCGGCTGACCAGGGCACGAGATTCGGCCTGACCACGTCTGACCTGGTTCGACCGCGCTTCGGCCCCTCATGACCACCGGCCCCGGATCCCGTATGGAGGATCCGGGGCCGGTTCCATGACGTGACAGGTCAGGCGATACAGGTGGCGATACGGGTGGGCGATGGTCGCATGCGGGCAGGCATGACTAATAATGGCTCCAATCACGAACTCCAGGAGACCTCGGTGACCAGCCCACTCAGCAGGGACAACCTCGATCTCGCCACGAGCGCCCAGGAAATGGCGGACAACGCGCCCGCCGGGTCGCTTCGTCACGCGGCCGCAGCCTCGGTCGCCATCACGTGCGCCACCACGCGTGACAACGACCACGCCCGCAGCACCCTGGACGGCATCGCCCCCGATGAGGTGCGCCTGGCCGCTCTCGCGTTGTTCGACCAGCTAGCCGGCCGGGCCGGATGACCCACGCCGCTCAGCGCCGCTGAGACGGGCGCGGGCCTCCGGCCGCCGCGGGGGAGAGGGAAGTCCTCAGGAGGCGGCGCGTGCGTGCGCGCCCGACGCGAGCCCGGGCGGTGCCGCGGCCAGCGCCTTCTGGATGGCCTCGACCAGCGCCAGCGCGGCCTCCTCCGTGAGCTCGACCGCGACCCGCGCCGACGGGCCCTCGCCGGGGTTGGTGAAGTCGATGTTCAGCGTGTGTTCGTGCGTGGCGTGGTACGGGTGGTCGACGTAGACGGCGCCGTCGCTGAGCGTGAACCAGCCGGTCGCCCCCTTGGCGGCGCCGTCAAGCTCGATCTTCTGGGTGAGATAGGTGCACATCGTGGATCCTGTCAGGCGCTGAGGTGGCGGCCGTAGAAGTCGAAGATCTTCTTCCAGCCGTCCACGGCGGCGGCGGGACGGTAGGAGGGCCTGTCGACGGCGAAGAACGCGTGCCCGGCGTCGGGGTAGGTGTGGAACTCGTGGTCCTTGCCCAGCTTCTCGAGCTCCGCGGCCAGGACCGCGACCTCCTCGGGCCCGGGGAAGGAGTCGTCGGCGCCGAACAGGCCGAGCAGCGGGCTGGACAGGCCGGGCGCCTTGGACAGCAGCGAAGTGACCTTCATGCCGGATTCCGCGGGCGGCTCGTTGACCACGAAGGCTCCGTAGCAGTCCACGGCCGCGTCGATCTGGAGCGAGCAGGCCGCCAGGAACGTCTGACGGCCCCCTGAGCAGAAGCCGATCACGCCGATCTTGCCGTTGGCGTGGTCGAGCCCGTTCAGATGAGCGGCCGCCCCGGCCACGTCGCCGACGAGCTGCTCGTCGGGGACGCCGCCCTTCGCCCGCGCGGCCGCGGCCTGGTCGTCCGGGCTGACGCCCGCGCCCTCCCGCGAGTACAGGTTCGGGCAGACGGCGGCGTAGCCGTGGGCCGCGAACTTGCGGACGATCTCCTTGGAGGCCTCGTCGTAGCCGGGCATGTGGTGGATCACCACCACACCGCCGCGGGGCTCCTCACCGAGCGGCCGGGCCAGGTAGGCCTCGAGCTCGGCGTTCTCATGTCCGGCGACGGAGATCGTGCCGGCCCAGATGGCGTCGTTCATCGCTGATCCTCTTACTCGTATGTTCTGCGGGGACCCCGTCCGGGGCCGCAGGTGGTGGAAGGTCGGTCAGATGGTGGTGGGGGTGGTCGTCGTCCGTCGCCGGCCGTCCAGCAGCGAGGCGATCGCCCCGATGACCATCATGGCGGCGGCCGCGGAGAAGACCACAACGAGGCCCTGGTGGACGGGCGCGGAGATCAGATTAGGGAAGAACTCGTTCCCCGTCAGCCGGGCCTGGGTGTCAGGCGGCAGTGAGCGCAGCACGTCCGGCGGCAGGATCGTCCGGATGGGGTTGTAGCCCAGGAAGGCGGCGAACAGGCTGCCGACGGGCGGCAGGTGGCCGACAGACTGCGCGACGGCCGCAGGGACCCCGGATCTCTCCAGACCCGAGGTGAGGGCGTTCGGCAGCCCGGAAGCCAGGCCGATGATGAGCAACGAGAAGAAGACGCCGATGGACAGGGCCTGCCCGGAGTTCTGGAAGGTGCCGCGCATTCCGGCGGCGGCCCCCCGCTGGTGGGCGGGCACGCTGCTCATCACCCGGGAGGTGTTGGGCGAGGAGAAGACGCCCGAGCCGATCCCGCTGACCGCCAGCAGCGCCGCGAACACCCAGTAGGGGAAGTCGACCGGCAGCGCCATCAGCCCGAGGAAGGCGGCGGCCACGATGATCAGTCCGCCGGAGGCGAACAGCCGCTGCCCGTACCTGTCCGACAGGTAGCCCGACACCGGGCCCGCGGCCAGGAAGCCCACCGTCAGCGGCAACATGTAGATGCCGGCCCACAGCGGGGTCTCCTCGAAGGCGAAGCCGTGCAACGGCAGCCAGATGCCCTGCAGCCAGATGATCAGCATGAACTGCAGGCCGCCCCGCCCGATCGCCGACAGCAGCACGGCCAGGCTGCCCGCGGAGAACTGCGGGATCCGGAACAGGCTCAGCTGGAACATGGGTTCGGCGACCCTGCTCTCGATCACGCAGAACGCGATCAGCAGCAGGACGCCGCCGCCGATCCCGCCGAGGACCCACGGGTTGGCCCAGCCCGTGCTGTGCCCGCCGTACGGCTGGATGCCGTAGGTGATGGCGGCCAGCACCACCCCGAGCCCCGCCGCGAAGGTGATGTTGCCGGGCAGGTCGAGCCGGCCGGGACGGCGGTCGCCCAGTTCGCGCAGGGAGGCGTAGGACCAGATGGTGCCGACCAGGCCGATCGGGACGCTGACCAGGAACACGACCCGCCAGTCCCACTCCGCGAGGAGGCCGCCGATGATCAGGCCGAGGAACGAGCCGGCGATGGCGGCGACCTGGTTGACGCCCAGTGCCGTGCCGCGCTGCTCTACGGGGAACGCGTCGGTGAGGATCGCCGTGGAGTTGGCGAAGAGCATGGCGCCGCCGACGCCCTGCACGACCCGCCAGCCGATCAGCCAGAGCGCGCCCGATCCGCCGTGCAGCGGGTCGAGTGACAGCGCGATCGAGGCGACGGTGAACACCGCGAACCCGCTGTTGTAGATCCGCACCCGGCCGAACATGTCTCCCAGCCGGCCGGCCGGGACGACCAGCACGGCGGACACGAGCAGGAACCCCATGATCATCCACAGCAGGAAGCTCACGTTGCCGGGCTCCAGCGGGTTGAGCCCGATGCCCCTGAAGATCGCCGGAAGCGAGATGATGACGATCGACGAGTTCACGGTTGCGAGCAACATGCCAACCGTCGTGTTCGACAGCGCCACCCACTTGTAGCGGGGATGGTCCCGATCGAGCCGCCCGGCCCGCCGGGCCGCGTCCGGTGGCCCGCCCGCCGTCCCCGTGCCGGCCGGAGCCTTCGGGGCGTTCATGGAGTTTCCCGCATCACGCATGCGCACGTCCTCCTCCTTCGTCCCGATAGTAGTTGCTTTGCCTAACTAACTACTCTCGGGGTGGCGGGCTCGGTGGGAAGGGGTGAAGGCGCTGGTGGCAGGGGATGCGCCGGACCCGAGAGGGGGCGTCATGGATCCCGGGGAATGCGAAAAGCCGCCGGAGATCCGGCGGCTTTCGAACAGGCCGTCAAGGCCGGGAAAAGATGGTGGGCGATACTGGGATTGAACCAGTGACCTCTTCCGTGTCAGGGAAGCGCTCTCCCGCTGAGCTAATCGCCCGTGTCGGACCAGAGGTGGAGACGGGATTTGAACCCGTGTAGACGGCTTTGCAGGCCGTTGCCTCGCCTCTCGGCCACTCCACCAGGTGCAACTCCGAGCGGAAGACGGGATTCGAACCCGCGACCCTCACCTTGGCAAGGTGATGCTCTACCACTGAGCCACTTCCGCATGCCGTCCGCCGGGGCGGACTCACGCGTTGCACTTTATCGAATCACCGCCCACACCCCAAATCAGCGCGAGCCGCAGGAGGGGATGCTTCGGCGACCGCCGAACAATGGGTGGGTTAGCGTCGAAACATGCCCGCCGAATACATCGCACAGGACGCGGAGATCGCCCCGGTCGCGGCGCTGATCGCCGACGCCACGCGCGCCGCCATGCTCACCGCCCTCCTGGACGGCCGGGCGCTCGCCGCGGGTGAGCTCGCCCGGATGGCCGGGGTGACCCCGCAGACCGCCAGCGCCCACCTGGCCCGGCTGCGGGACGGCGGCCTGATCACCATGATCAGCCAGGGGCGGCACCGCTACTACCGGCTCTCCGGGCCCGACGTGGCCCAGGTCCTGGAGGTGCTCGCGACGATCAGCGAGCGGCCCGCCGTGCGTTCGCTGAGGCAGTCGCGGCAGGCCCGGCTGCTCCAGGAGGCGCGGACCTGCTACGACCACCTCGCGGGCAGGGTCGGCGTCGAGGTCTACGACGCCCTGCTGCGGGAGGGCCACCTCGTGGAGTCCGGCGAGGGTTCCTGCGAGGTCACCTCCAGCGGCCGGGACGCCGTCACCGCGTTCGGGGTCGACCTCGACGCCGTACGGCTCAGCCGCCGCAAGTTCGCCCCCGCGTGTCTCGACTGGCTGGAACGCCGCCCCCACCTCGGCGGCGCGCTCGGCGCGGCGATGTTCGAGCGGATGGTGGCCCTGGAATGGCTGGCGCGGGGGACCACCCGGCGGGCGATCGAGGTGACCGCGGCCGGGCGGGCCGGTCTGGAGTCGACGTTCGGATGTAAGGAGCTAACATGCAATACGCTGGTTACCTCCGCGGTCGCCGGCGGGCCTGCAAGCGCACGAAGAGCCACCGAGGCTCCGGGAGAGTGGGACGATGCACGACAGCGAGGCAACGGCGGTCGGGCCTGAGCCGCTGACCTTCCACGACGTCATCCAGGTCGCCAGACACGGCGGGGCCGTGCGGCTGACGGACGACGCCCTGGCGGAGATGGCCGCCTCCCGTGGACGGATCGAGGACCTCGCCGAGGCCGACACCCCCGCCTACGGCGTCTCCACGGGCTTCGGCGCCCTGGCCACGCGGCAGATCGACCCCGCGCTGCGGGCGCAACTCCAGCGCAGCCTCATCCGCTCGCACGCCGCCGGATCCGGTCCCGAGGTGGAGACCGAGGTGACGCGGGCGATGATGCTGCTGCGCCTGCACACGCTCGCCACCGGCCACACCGGGGTGCGCCCGAAGACCGCCCGTGTCCTGGAGTCCCTGCTCAACGCGGGGATCACGCCCGTGGTCCACGAGTACGGCAGCCTCGGCTGCTCGGGTGACCTCGCCCCGCTCTCCCACGTCGCGCTGACGCTCATGGGCGAAGGAGTCGTCCGTACGGCGGACGGCCAGGTGAAGCCGGCCGAGGAGGCGCTGAAGCAGAGCGGCATCGAGCCGGTCGAGCTCGCCGCCAAGGAGGGGCTCGCCCTCGTCAACGGCACGGACGGCATGCTCGGCATGCTGGTCCTGGCCATCGACGACCTGATCAGGCTGCTCAAGACCGCCGACATCAGCGCCGCGATGAGCGTCGAGGCGCTGCTCGGCACCGACGCCGTCTTCGCCGCCGACCTGCAGGCGCTGCGCCCGCACCCCGGCCAGGCGGCGGCCGCGGCCAACATGCGCGGCCTCCTCGACGGCTCGGGGATCATGGAGTCGCACCGTGACGGATCCTGCACCCGGGTCCAGGACGCCTACTCCCTGCGCTGCGCGCCGCAGGTCGCCGGAGCGGCCAGGGACACGGTCGCCCACGCCGCCACCGTCGCCGCGCGTGAGCTGGCCAGCGCGATCGACAACCCGGTGGTCCTCGCCGACGGCCGGGTCGAGTCCAACGGCAACTTCCACGGCGCGCCCGTGGCGTACGTCCTGGACTTCCTGGCGATCGCGGTCGCCGACCTCGCGTCGATCGCCGAACGGCGGACCGACCGGATGCTCGACGTGGCGCGCAGCCACGGGCTTCCCGCGTTCCTGGCGGGCGACCCCGGCGTGGACTCCGGCCACATGATCGCCCAGTACACGCAGGCCGCCATCGTCTCCGAGCTCAAGCGGCTGGCCGTGCCGGCGAGCGTCGACTCGATCCCGAGCTCCGCGATGCAGGAGGACCACGTCTCCATGGGCTGGTCGGCCGGCCGCAAGCTGCGGCGGGCGATCGACGGGCTCACCCGCGTGCTGGCCATCGAGGTGTTGACGGCCGCCAGGGCGCTCGACCTGCGCGCGCCGCACCTGCCCGCCGCCGGGACGGGCGCGGTGGTCGCGCTGCTGCGCGAGTCGGTCGCCGGGCCGGGGCCCGACCGGTTCCTCGCCCCCGAGATCGAGGCCGTCGTCGATCTCGTCGCGAGCGGCGCGGTGGTCTCCGCCGCGGAGTCCGTCACCGGCCCGCTGTCCTGAGACCCTCCGGTCAGCGCCAGTAGTTGTTGGCCGCGGCGATGGTGGCGAACTCGATCGAGATCACGTGCGCGGCGGAGGTACGCGTGTCGGGGTCCGCGGCGTGCTCGCCGCGGCCCCGCCGGAGGATCTCGGCCTCCGGCTGGATCGCGTGAATCGTGTTCCTGGCGATCAGGACGGCCAGGGCCCGTCCGTCCTCAGGGCTCGCGGTGATCAGGGAGTTGCCTGGTACGAGTTCCATCACGCCCCCGATATATCGCACATTGTCACCATATGAAGACGTATGGTAACTGAACTGGGCGGAGGCACGGCCGGTGGGATGCCGGCCGTGCCTCTCTTCTCGTGCCGCCGTGTGTGGAAGGCGTCAGCCGGCCGCGGCGACCACCTCGACCTCGATGAGCAGACCCGGCTGGAACAGGCGGGACACCTCCACGGTGGTGCTGGCCGGGGGTTCGCCGGTGAAATACCGGCTGCGGACGTCGCCGTACTCGCGCAGCAGCGACATGTCGGTCAGGAACGTCCGCACGTGCAGCACCCGGTCGAACGACGATCCCTGGTCCTCGAGGATGCGCCCGAGGTTGCCGAGGATGAACTCGCTCTGGCGCGCCATGTCGCCCTCGCCCACGACCTCGCCCTTCTCGTCCAGGGCGACCTGGCCGGACACGAACAGGAGGTCACCCGTCCGGGTGGCGTGCGAGTAGTACCCGTTGGTGGCGGGGACGGTCGGCGGGTTGATCTTCAGTACGGCCGCGCCGGTCCCTTCGGGGGCGGTGGGCCCGTCCAGCGCCGCGGTGAAGATCGCGGTGATGTCCCGCCCGCCGAGCCCGGCCCCGGCGGCCTGGGCCAGCCGGTCCCGGGCCGCCGACGTCACGGTCTGCACGGCGCCGGGTCCTTCGGTGGCCAGCCGCAGGTCCTTGGCCGCCAACCCGAGTGAGTAGCCGGTCGCCGGCGGTCCCGACTCGATCGCGGGACGGAGGCGATCGACGAGCGCCGCGAGAGCGGTGCCCGACAGCGTGTCGAGGAAGACCGAACGGTCCAGTTCCAGGGCCTCGGCGTAGGCCAGGTTCTCCGCCAGCATGACCTGGGCCGACACGAAAGCGCTCATCACGGCGAGCTTCAGCGCAGCCCCCGCGCCGAGGGGACCGGCCTCCCTGATCGTCCCGAAGGTCGTCAGCACGTCACGGACGCGGGCGAGATCCTCAGGCGCGCCTCCCGCGAGGACCGCCAGCGTGCCCGCGGCCGCCGGTTGCAGGCTGCCGACCACGGGAGCGTCGACGAGCCGTACGGACTCGGGGAGCAGGCCGCGCAGCCGCGCCACCGCCTCCGGCCCGATGGTGGACATCTCCACGAACACCGACCCGGGCCGCAGCCCCGGCAGCGCGGCCCTGGCCACCTCGTCCACGGCCGTGGGATCGCTGAGCATCGTCACGACCAGGTCGGCGTCCGACACGGCCTCGGCGGGGGAGGAGGCCGTCTGCGCACCGGGCAGCTCTTTGCGCGTCCGGTTCCACACGGTCACCTTGTGCCCGGCGTCCACGAGCCGCCCGGCCATGAGGGCGCCCATGCGCCCCAATCCAAGGAAGGCAATCATGCGAAGACGCTATGCGTGAACCCTCCCATTCCACCAACGAGTAGATTGCATGCGGTCTATGCCTCCCACTCATGGATGGACCGATGCTCGAAACGGACATGCTCCGGCTGCTCGACGTCGTGGCCCGCACGGGCTCCTTCACGGCGGCGGCGCTGGAGCTCAGCTACACCCAGTCGGCCGTATCCAGGCGCGTGGCGACGCTGGAGGCCGAGGCGGGCGGCCCGCTCTTCGATCGGCTCCCTCGTGGCGTACGGCTCACGCCCGCCGGCCACGCTCTGCACCGGCACGCCTGTGACGTGCTCAAACGTCTCGCGATGGCGGAGGAGGAGCTGGCCGCGATCCAGCGGGGCACGGGCGGCCGCCTGAGGGTGGGCGCGTTCGCGACGGCCAACGCCGCACTCGTGCCCGGCGCGCTCCGCGACTTCCGGGCGGCCTTCCCCGGCGTCGACGTCAGCCTGGTCGAGGGACTGAGCGGTGAGCTCATGGAGGGCGTCGGGGACGGCATGATCGACATCGCGGTGGTCAGCGACTACTTCTCGGGCGTGCCGCTCGGGGAGGAGGCCGAGGTAACGCCGCTGCTGGAGGACGAACTGCTGATCGCGCTGCCCGCCGACCACCCGCTGGCCGGGGCCGACGTGGTCGACCTGCGTGATCTGCGGGACGAGAGCTGGATCGCCGGCGCCCAGCCCGACGGCGCCACGACGCTCGGCGAGGCGTGCGCCCGGGCGGGATTCACCCCCCGCGTCGAGGTCCGGATCGGCGAGTGGACGGGCAAGCTCGGGTACGTGGCCGCCGGGCTCGGGATCACGATGGTGCCGGCCATGGCGGCGCCGGCCGTACGGGCCGATCTGGCGCTGCGGCCGCTCGGCGACTTCGCGCCGCGCCGGACCGTGTACGCGGCGCTGCCGCGCCCCGCGCCGGCGTCGGCCCGGGCGCTTCTCGGCTTCCTCCGGCGTGGCCTTCCACACCCGGCCGGCTCGCCTCTGCCGGAGCCGGCGGACTCGCCTGACGTGGCCGCCGGGCGTTTCGCCTGATCGTCCGCTGGTTGGGAGAATGAATCCGTGTACGACGCCTTCGCTCATATCGGCGGATACCTGGCCACGGGACTCCGCGACGTGACCACCGACCTGGCCGCGCTGGACGGCTCCGGCTGGTGGGCCGTCGTGGTGTCCTACGAGGGCAAGGTCACCTGCGCGCGGTTCGACGACGTGCGGCGAGCTCCGCTGCCGGCCTCGCCGCACCCCTGGCGCGGGCCGTCCAGGGACGCCTGGCGGAGCTCACTCGATCAGGCCGGTTACGAGCAGGGGGTCCGGCGGATCAGGGACTACATCGAGCAGGGCGAGGTCTACCAGGCGAACCTCTGCCGGATCCTGTCCGCGCCGCTCCCACGTGCCGGTGGTCCCGCCGATCCGCTCGCCCTGGCCGTACGGCTGGCGGAGGGCAACCCCGCACCATACGCCGCGGTGATCGACGTCCCCGGCCTCGCGGTGGTGTCCGCCTCGCCGGAGCTGTTCCTTTCGCGCAGGGACGACGTGGTCGAGTCGCGGCCGATCAAGGGCACCGGGGCGACGGCGGGCGACCTCCTGGAAAAGGACTATCCCGAGAACCTGATGATCGTGGATCTCGTGCGGAACGACCTCGGCCGGGTGGCCGAGGTAGGCTCTGTGTCGGTGCCCTCACTCTTCGAGATCGAGGAGCACCCCGGGCTGGTGCACCTGGTGTCGACGGTGCGGGCGAGACCGGCGGACGGGATCGGCTGGCCTGAGCTGTTCGCCGCGACCTTCCCTCCCGGCTCGGTGACGGGGGCGCCGAAATCTTCGGCGCTGCGCATCATCAACGAGCTCGAACCCGAGCCCCGAGGTCCATACTGTGGGGCGGTGGGCTGGGTCGACGCCGACCGCCGCGAGGCGGCGCTGGCCGTCGGAATCCGGACCTTCTGGATCGAGCACGACACGATCCGGTTCGGCACGGGGGCGGGGATCACGTGGGGATCCGATCCCCGGCTGGAGTGGAACGAGACCGAGCTCAAGGCCGCCCGGCTCATCGGACTCGCCTCACGGAACGATCCGGAACCATAGAGATGGAGTTGGAGATGGCTGTACCCATCTGGGTGAACGGGGACCTCGTGGACCCCGAGAAGGCTGTGGTCTCGGTGTTCGACCACGGGCTCATGGTCGGCGACGGAGTGTTCGAGACGATCAAGAGTGTCGAGGGCGAGGCCTTCGCGCTCACCCGCCACCTCGACCGGCTGGCGCTGTCGGCCAAGCGGATGGACCTCCCCGAGCCCGACGTGGCCTCGATCGCCGACGGCGTGCGCCGCTGCCTCGCCGCCGCCCCCAAGTGGCCGCTGGCCAGGATCAGGATCACCTACACCAGCGGGCCGGGCCCGCTGGGGTCGGACCGGGGCTCGGACGGGCCCAGCGTGATCATCATCGTCGGCGAGCAGAAGCCGTTCCCGGCGACCGGGGACGTCACCGTCGTGCCGTGGCCCCGCAACGAGCGCGGCGCGCTCGCGGGCGTCAAGAGCACGTCCTACGGCGACAACGCCAAGGCGCTCGCGTACGCCAAGGAGCGCGGCGGCGGCGAGGCGATCTTCGAGAACCTGGCCGGCGACCTGTGCGAGGGCACCGGAAGCAACATCTTCATCGTGACCGGCGGACGGCTGATCACCCCGACGCTGGCCTCCGGCTGCCTGGCCGGGGTCACGCGCGCGCTCACGCTGGAGTGGTACGGCGGCGAGGAGGCCGACGTGCCGATCTCGGCGCTGTACGAGGCCGAGGAGGCGTTCCTGACCTCCACCACGCGGGACGTCCAGCCGATTCACCTCGTGAACGGCACCGCGCTGCCGCAGGCGCCCGGCCCGATCACGCTGGCGGCCATGAAGGCGTTCGCCGAGCGGTCCGCCGCCGACATCGACCCCTGAGGCCGATCTCCTCGATCAGGCCCCGCCGTACGAGTGCTGGGTCTGCGCGTTGAGCTCCGTCATCCGGACCGACTTCGCGGGGTCGGTGACAGGGTCGTCGACGCGCAGGACGTCGAGGCCCTTGGTGATGTCGCTCGAGTAGACGTAGCCGTTGTAGTAGTACGCCGACCAGGAGCCGCCGAGGTGGAGGCCGGGCTTCAGCGGCCCCCGCTCGAAGTAGGCGATCTCCTCCGGACGGTCGGAGTCGGTGAAGTCGAAGACCGAGACGCCGCCCATGTACCAGGCCTGGACCATGATGTCCCGGCCTGGGACCGGGATGAGCGACCCGTTGTGGGCGACGCAGTTCTCCTCCGCCGTCTGGATGCGGGGGATCTTGAAGTAGCCGCGCCGTACGAGCTCGTGGCCGGGGGTGATCTCGTAGACCGCGTCGGCGCCCTTGGTGGGCTCGCCTGACGCGCCGCACGTGGCGGCGATCCCGCCGCCCAGCTCGTCACCGAAGACGATCTTGGTTCCGGCGTCGTTGAACGTCGCGGAGTGCCAGACGGAGAAGTTCTCCTTGTCGCTCACCAGTTGGAGCAGACGAGGCTTCACCGGGTCGGAGATGTCCATCAGGATGCCGTCGCCGAAGCACGCGCCGGCCGCCAGGCCTTTCTCCGGGTAGACCGTGATGTCGTGGCATCCGGCCGACGGGAAGTCAGAGTCCTCGTCGATCACCCGGTCCTTGAGGATCTCGGGCTTGGCCACGACCCGCGCGCTCGCGGGTTCGTCGACCGGGACCTCGACGATGGAGATGTTCTCGTGCGGGGGAGGACAGCCCTTGGAGCCGGGTATCGGCCCGGGAGAGGACACGTAGAGGTACAGCGTGCCGGCGTCCTTCCCGGGGACGATCGCGTGGGTGTGCGAGCCGCATTCGGTCTGGACGGCGGAGACGTACTTGGGATGGGTCTTGTCCGAGATGTCGAAGATCCGGATGCCCTCCCATTCGGCGTCGTCCAAGGGTTCGGCCGGCGTGCTCGCGCAGGTGTCGTCGGACCGCGGCTCGTCGACCGAGAGGAACAGCAGGTCTCCGGATACGGAGATGTCGTTCTGCCCGCCCGGGCACTCGACCTGGGCCACCGCCGTGGGACGAGTGGGGTCGCCGATGTCGTGGACGGTGAACCCCTCGTAGTTGCCGACGAAGGCGTAGTCTCCCTGGAACGCCAGGTCGGTTCCCCACGCCTCAGGCCCGTCGAAGGGCGCCTGCAGGGGCACGTTGGCGATCACCTTCATGTTGGGACTGTGGCCGATCTCGTCCTCGCCGAGGTCGGACACCGTCGTGGCCGTGGGAGTGCCCGTGTACATGGCCGACGGCATCGCGGACAGCGCGGACCGCGTCGGCGACGGTGATCCGGGTGTCGTGCACGCGGCGGCCGGGATGAGGACGGCGGCCAGAACGGCCGCGGCGATCGGTCGTTTCACGGTGCCCCCATGCATATGAATTTGGTTCAGTATGGAACCTATGCTGAGGAGGCGGGCGGCGTGCGGTGGTTTCGTAACGCTTGCGCTGATATCGGGCGCCGTGCTCGCCGGCTGTTCGCCGGCCGAGCAGCCGACCCCGCTGGTCGCCGGCTCACAGGTGCCGGTGGTCGTTCCCGGCGGCCCGGGAGAGCCCGGCCGTACGGCAGAGCCGGGGGAGCGCATCGGGGAGTCGGAGGCCAGGGCGGGCGCGGGCGATGTGCGGTTCGCCGAGCTGATGATCCCGCACCACCGGCAGGCGCTGGAGATGGCGGCGCTGGCCGCGGACAGGGCCGCGGAGCCTCTCGTCCGGGCCATCGCCGAGCGGATCACCACAGGTCAGGGACCGGAGATCGCCGTCATGACGTCGTGGCTCGAGTCGCTCGGCCGCGCGGCTCCCGAACGTCATGATCATGGCGAGGCCGGTTACGGCATGGCCACGCTGGAGGAGCTGAACCGCCTGAGGTCGGCCAGGGGCGCGGCCTTCGACGGCTTGTTCCTCCGGTTGATGATCAGGCACCATGAGGGCGCGATCACGATGGCCGCGGAGGAACTGGGTAAGGGCAGCGACCGGGCGATGCGGAAGATGGCGCAGGACGTGATGTCCGGCCAGCAGATCGAGATCGCCCGGATGCGGGAGATGCAGGCTCACTAGGCCCGATCATCGGGCTCGGTCGCCCGGCGCCAGGACCGTGTTGGGCGCGCTCAGGACCGCGTTGCCCGGTCAGGAGCTCCAGAGCATGTTGATGAGCTCTTCGTCGAGATCCATGAAGTCGGTCTCGCGACCGGCTGGAACGAGCTCGTAGGTGCGATGGAGGAATTCGGTGAGTGGGGCCAGCGGCACCTCGAAGAGGGCCTGGCCGAAGGGCGACGTGAGACTGATGTTGAGTGTTCGCTCGCCATCGGCGCGGGCCGGCCAGACCTGGACGTCGCCGTCGCCCACACGCCGGACGATGCCGACGGTCAGCAGCTCACGGGCGAAGATCCACTCCACGGGCTCGTCGTTGCCCACGTGGAACGCCATTCTGATGGCGTACGGATCCTCGGCGGTGTAGCTGAGTCCCGCAAGGAGAGGGACGGTAGCTCGGTCGGGGACCACAAGCCGAAGGCCCAGCTCGGCAGAGACGGTGGTGCTGTGCATCGTCAGCCAAACCTTTTCGTCGTCGGGTCCCCATATAGGGGCTATCACTGCTTTGTCGGGTTTCGTTCGCCGCTCTTGCTAACGAGGCGAACGAGGAGACCCGTAAGAAAGATTCCGCCTCCAGGCCCTTCTGTAACGCAGATCACAGCTTGACATTCGGTCACCTACCTGCGCAAACATCACCATCGGGCGCATCTTTTCTCGGGCTTTACCTGTCCTTGAACTCTTCCTGGCGGAGCTATTGTGGGCAAAGGATCTTACGTCGTGCGTATCGGTCGAGCACGATGCTATGACACCACACCGTCACGCCGTGGACTCTCCAGGGAACCTTTCGGCGCCTTTGGTGAACATCGGACGATCGGGTCAGCCCGGCCTGCTTTTCGCCAGCACCCCGTAGGTTGCGGTATGGTTTTCCCCGTCGGCACCGTGAGGGGCTGGCCATCCCGGGCGATTAGCTCAGCGGGAGAGCGCTTCGTTCACACCGAAGAGGTCACTGGTTCGATCCCAGTATCGCCCACCATGTTTCCGCAGTTCAGAGGCCGGATCCCACCTATGGGAGTCCGGCTTTTTGATCGTCTGACCCCGATCTGACCCCCGGATCGACCGTCACTCGCCGTCTCGGACCGTCAGTGAGCCGCCTTCCCCGACACGTGGTTGCGCGGGATCGGCCCTTCGCGATGTTCGATCGGAACCGTGAACGCGCCGAAGACGATTCGGCTATCAGGTTGGCCGGACCGCTGTCCAGACGGGCGGCGGCGCAGAGGAACGGCACATGTGGCCCATCATGCTGGTTGTGCACATCCGTGGAGAGGGTGGGCATAGTGATTGATCTTTCGCGCTGTGTGATCAAGCTGTGACTAGCCGCTGAAGTCCTGACATGTGGGTGCTCATACAGATAGGCACCCAACGGACCAGTCATTGCTGCTTCGTCTGGTCGCGGGCCAGCATGACAACCGGCCGTCTTTGAGCCTTCTCGCCGTGCGAGGTTGGGGACCCGTCGCTGTCGTGAACCGCCGCGTTCACGAGGGTGCGGCATGGCTGAACCGCGGCGCTCGCGCCGGTAGCGAGCATTCGAACCAAGTGCCCCACTCTGGGGGTCAAGGGGTCGCAGGTTCAAATCCTGTCGTCCCGACTCTGTTTCGGCAGGTCGGAAGCCTGATCATCTTCTAGATGATCAGGCTTTTCGCTTGTCTGACCGTCATCTGACCGTGAGCCGGAGCCTGCCGGACCGTTCTGACCGGTGCCCATCGATGCCAGGCATGACCAGCTGATACGTGGCCCAGCCGGTGCCGGGCGCCCTCCTGTTCAAACGAACTTCCGCGTTTGAAGCGTCCGATCTCGTGGTGTGACCTGGGCGTCTTTTCTCCCAACGCCTCGACATGGCCAAACTCGAGGCACCTAGGCAGGCATCCAGTTCCGGTTGCCCCGGATGGTGTTGATCTCACCGGTATAGGCGATCGGAAACGGCGCCCGGTACTCAAGGCCCCGGCTGGCGGTTGTAGTTCATCGGGTCGTCGTGTGCTGCACAGTTAGTCCTCCACGCCCTCGAGGAACCAGCCCCCGTGCCGCTTGACCAGCTCCAGCACATAGGAACGCTGCCCGCCACCGGATCGCACAAGAAGTGGCAGGCGGTCAGGTCTTCGAGGGGCTTGCTGGCGTTCTGCGGCTCCCACCAAGGTAGGAGGCTCTCCCAGTACGGCTCGACTATCTCCTGGACGACCAGCGTCTTCCCCCACGCGGTGACCCGAACCGGGACCAGGTCAATGCCCTCATCCTCGGGAACAACCTCAGCAGGCTCGTGGTCGTCACGCATCCGGGAATTCTCGAACACCCGACCGATGATCGCTGAGAACTGATCAAGGCGCGGATCTATGGAGCGATGGGTTTCTGTCACTAGGAACGCTATGTTTGTCACCGCAGAGATCGGTGAGCTCGTCCACTGGGGCGTCAGCGACGGCCAGCGTGTGGAAGCGCGCAGGCCAGGTCGCTGTCAGCGCTGTGCGCTGCCTTCGGCGCCCCGCCGGGTGCGCTCTTGCCGCGTAACACGGGCACCAGCACGGTGGTCGTGACCGTGACCGTCAGCGTCGCGGCGGTCACCAGGCCGGTACCGGCGGACCAGCGGTCGACGATCGCGCCGTCCCCCGACCCGCTGTTCCGCAACCTGGAGATCACCCGAGCGCAGACTCTCCTCGTCCGGGGGGCGACCTCCTCCTTCGGCCGGGCCGCGATCGACCTCGCTGTGGACGCCGGCGTCCGCGTGATCGCCACTACCCGCAGCGCCGACCGCTTCCCGTTGCTGCAGGAGCTCGGCGCGGAGAAGTGGAGGCGCCTGATCTTTCCCGGCAGATTCCCGAGGCCAAACGGCTGGACGCCGTACTCGACTTGGTGGGCAACAGCACTATCCCGGACTCTCTGGCGATGCTCCGCCGAGGCGGGTGAGCCTGCCCGGCCGGATGGCTGGGCGGCCTCGACCCGATCCCCGGCTTCAACCCGCTTGTGCAGATGGCCAGCGGCTTCTACCTTGCCTTCTTCGCCAGCTTTGTCTTCGACACCCCCGGCTTCCCGCTGTCCGACGTGCCGCTCCAGGCCATCACCGACAAAGTGGCGACCGGCCGCCTGCGGGCGAAACCGTCGCGCGTCTTCGGCTTCGACGAAATAAGAGAGGCACATCGCGTGATGGAAGCCGGGGAGGCCGGCGGCAAGATGGTGGTCGTCCACGCCTGATCTGCAGGTTCGGGGCGGCCCCGGGATTCACGAAGGGCGAAAACTCCGCTCCTGCAACACCCAGGTGTTTCCGTCGGGATCAGCGAAATCCACGAAGCTCGCGTAATCGCTCCGCTGCGGATCGACGCCGTCCTCCCACCGGCCCTGCCAATCATTTTTCGCAGCCTTGTGCCGCACCGCGCCGACCTCGACACCGCGCTGGGACAGCTCACGCCGGGCCGCCTCGACATCGGTGACCACCAGGTACAACCCGCGCACCGACCCGGGCGGCGCATCGGTGAGACCCACGCCGATCTGCACCGAGCACGCCGAACCCGGAGGAGTCAGCTGCACGACCCGGAAATCGTCGTTCGGCCGGTAATCGACGTCGAGCGTGAATCCGACCTGCTCCGTGTAGAACGCCAGAGATCGATCGACATCGCTCACGGGCAAAACGATCACTTCAAGTTTATAGTCCACCCGCTCATCTTCTTGCCGCATCGCGTTTGTCCGCCACCCGGAGGGGTGGGCATTCGCATTCTTATTTTCGATGGTCACACCAGAAAAATCCGATCGCTGCAGAGTGCTGTGACCGAGGTCACCGGGACGTTCTCGACCCTGGATAGCGCGGAAATCCTCAGGCGATCACGAGACATTCGGCTTTTTTGTTCTCACGGCAGAAAACTCGCATATCTCGTTGGCCCGCCTGACCGAAATCCGCTTTTAGGCTTCGGTCATGAAGAAATCGCTTATGCGGGCCGGTGGTCTGCAGGGGCGGGAAGGAGCGCAGTGATGGGGTTGTCGTGGCAGCAGGGGCCGCTCGCCACCAGGTCGATCGGGCGGTTCCTCGTCGGACAGCCGCTTCCGGAGCGGCTGTTGTTCGCGGAGCCGCTGCGCCGGCGCATGCGCGTGCAGTTCGCCGGTGAATGGATCGCGGACAGCGAGGACGTCGTCCTGCTGCACGAGCCCGGCCGCTACCCCGTGGCCTACTTCCCGGTCGGGGACGTGCGGACCGGCGTGTTGCGAAGGACGGAGCACGTGACCCGGCATCGCGACCTCGGCGCCACCGCCTGGTTCGCCGTCACGGTCCCGGAACGGAGCACCGAGCGGGCCGCGTGGCAACATGTCGAGCTTCCCGGCCACGCCGCCGAACTGCGGGACCGGGTGGCGTTCGCGTGGCGCGGGATGGACGCCTTCTACGAGGAGGACGAGCGCGTCGTCGGCCACGCCGCCGACCTCTACCACCGCAACGACATCCGGTCGACGTCGCGGCATCTCGTGGTCCGCGACGGTGAGCGGGTGGTCGCCGACACGCACCGGCCGGTGGTGCTCTACGAGTCCGGGTTCGCGCCTCGCTGGTACGTGCCGCGCGAGGACGTCGACGAGACCGCGCTGACACCGGTCGACGGACAGACCTTCTGCCCGTACAAGGGGGTCGCCGACTACTACGACGTCGGCGACCGTTCCCGTGCCGCCTGGTCCTACCTTGAGGCCTGGCCCGAGGTGCGCCGGGTGCGCGGGCTGGTCTCCTTCGAACCGGACAGGGTCGAGGTGTACCTCGACGGCCGGCGGCTCGAGCTCGAGCCCGGCCAGACGGTCGTCCCGCACGGCGTCGACCGCGGCCTCGATCCTTCGGAGATCCTCAGGCGATCCTGAAATATCCGGCCGTTGCATCCTCGCGGCGGAGAAAACACCTCTCTCGCTGACCGGCCTGACCCCGAATTCGCTTTCAGGATTCGCTTTCGAAGAGACGCCAAGGTGAACGTCATGTCCTCATCCCCGCAGGTGCGCAGAGTCCTCGTCGTGGGTCGCGGGAGCGGAATCGCCCGTGCCATCACCCTCGCCGTCCGCGCCGCGGGCGCGACCGTGGTCGTGGCTGGCCGGGACGCCGGCAGGCTGGCCGGATCGTACGAGGATCCCGGCATCGAGGCCGAGACCGTCGACCTGACCGACGAGGCGAGCGTCGAGGCGCTCGCCGCCCGGCTGGGCCAGGTCGACCACGTCGTGCCCACCACGTCGTGCCCACCACGTCGTGCCCACCACGTCGTGTCCACCACGTCGTGTCCACCGCGTCTGCACGGGCCCGGGGGCAGGTGGCGGACCTCGAGCACGACGCGGTGTCGCTGTCATTCGCCACCAAGGTGCTCGGTCCGATCCTGCTCGCGAAGCACCTGGCGCCGCGCATGCCGCGCGACGGGTCGTTCGTGCTCTTCTCCGGGTCGTCGGCGCGCAAGCCCGCGATCGGCATGCTCGCCGTCGCCGCCACCAACGGCGCGGTCGACGTCGTCACCCGCTCACTTGCGGTGGAACTCGCGCCGATCTGGGTCAACGCCATCTCTCCCGCGGATCCGCCCTCCTCGGGAGGCCTCCGATGAAGACCTTTAAGAAGATCCTCGCCGTGGTGCTCATTGGCTTTGTGATCGTCTACGTGGTCGTCTTCGCCCGCGATCTACTTGCGTGGGAGAAGTGCGCAGATGACGTTGAGGAGGCGGTAGCCGAGACCATCATGCTGGGAGCGCCGTCGAGCGCGGAGTGCGACGCCGTCCGACTTCAAGGATCGTGGACTGTGATCCCCATGACATCGGTCGCCGGTTCCCTCGTCGCGGGGTCGGCGAGCGGATTTCCGCGGGTTCCAAGGCTTGGACTCCTGCTGACCGCGTGGGTCACGCCGGCAGGCGGCCTGCGGCCGTCCGTGGTCGTAGGCCCGAACGCCTGGGAAACGTCACCACGGCCAACCCCTGCTCGCCATCTCGACGAACAGGGGATCAAGCACCGATCTTGCCGTCGCGTCGCAGCCCGCATGACAGTACGAAACTAGTGTCCACGTTCGGGGAGAATCCCCGTGCCTCTTCAACAGGAAGGTAAGAGATGTTGGCGTTGAGCTACGCGAAGTACGGTGATCCCTCAGTGCTGGAACTGAGCCATGTGACGGAACCGCATGCAGGCCCGGGCCAGGTACGGATCGCGGTTCGCGCGGCCGGAGTGAATCCGACGGACTGGAAGTTCAGGTCCGGTCTGCTCAAGGATGCCTTCCCCATGCAACTGCCCACGATCGTCGGCTTCGAGGCGTCCGGCGTGGTTGACGAAGTCGGAGCGGGCGTTGACGGCGTCCAGGTCGGGGACGAGGTGTTCGGGATGGGCTCCGCCACGACCGCCGAGTTCGCGGTCCTCGACCACTTCACTCACAAGCCAGCCGTGCTGAGCTGGGAGCAGGCGGCCGGGGTCGCGTTGGCCGCCGAGACCGCGCTGCGTGGTCTGGAGCTTCTCGGCGTCGCCAGCGGGCAGGTCCTCTTGGTTGAGGGCGCCGCGGGCGGGGTCGGCAGCGCCGCGGCGCAGTTCGCGATCGCCCGAGGGCTGACCGTCATCGGTACGGCAAGCGAACCGAACCATGAGTACCTGCGTTCGCTCGGGGTGGTGCCGACGACCTATGGACCTGGGCTGAAGGATCGGGTGGCGGCGCTGGCGCCCGGCGGGATCGACGCGGCGTTCGACGTGGCCGGTAAGGGGTCGTTGAGGGACCTTGTCGACATCGTGGGCGGCCCGGAGAAGGTGGTCACCGTCGCGGACTTCTCCGCGGCTGAACACAACGTCCGGCTCACGGTGGCTCCCGAGGCCTTTCACGCCCTGTCTGAAGCCGCCCGCCTCGTCGAAGGGGGGCGGTACACCGTCGCTGTTGACTCGCACTTCGGTCTCGGCGACGCGGCGAAAGCCCACCAGCGCAGTGAGGCCGGCCACCTGCGCGGAAAGATCATTCTGAAGGTCGTCGACAACTGAGTACGGTGCGTCGGTCGCACCGCGAGTGCGGGCCGATTGTGGCCGTGGCGTCCTGCGGCTGGGCCAACCACGAGGTATCGGGGCCGAATGAGGAACACTGTTCACCAGCATGCCCGGGTTAGGGCATCTAGCTAGGAGGCACGATCCATACACTTCCCAAGCTGACGCAGCGGTCGCAGCGGTGACGTCCCCTCGGGTGGTGTAACTCCAAGCTGCTGACGCAAGCCCCGGACATGGGGCGAGCCATCGTGTGACGGTCAGCGAGTTCCCGCCAAGGTTCTCGCGAAGGACACCACACGATGGCTCTGGATCAGTCTGCCCTGCTCGACCTGTTGGAGTCTTTGAAAGCCGCCGACGCCGACGACGTCATCCGCCACGCGCTGCAAGCGGTGCTGCAGGCACTCATCGAGGCGGAGGCAACCGCGGTGATCGGCGCCGCCCCGCACCAGCGCTCCGATCAGCGCACCACCCACCGCAACGGCTACCGGGACCGGCTGCTGACCACGGCCGCCGGGGACCTTGCGCGGGGTGTCCACCCGCAGCGTCGATGACCTGGTCAAAGCCCTCGGCGCTGAGTCCGGGATCTCCACAAGCGAAGTGTCGCGGATCTGCGCCGACCTCGATAGTGAGGTGGCCGCGTTCCGGGACCGGCCGCTGTCCCACACCACCTTCCCCTACGTCTTCCTCGACGCCACGTACTGCAAGGCCCGAGTCAACCATCGGGTCGTCTCCCAAGCCGTCGTCATCGCCACCGGCGTCTCGGCCGACGGCCGCCGGGAGATCCTCGGTTTCAGTTGGATGGAGCTTGAGCTCTCAACCAACTCGTCGTCGCCCGGTTTCTGCGGGCAACCCGGTCAGTCGGGCTCGCGGAGTCGGGCTATCGAGGTGATGAGGTCTACCTCGGTCTGGGTGAGGTCGGGCCAAGGGAACTGGTAGCCGTTGCCGCGCAGGATGACGAAGCCATGCATGGCCGCCCATAGCTGCGTCGCGGTAGACAGGACGTCTTTCGCGCTGGACGACCCGTCAGCGATACATTGCCGGACACCGTCCATGAGGGCGGCGAACGGTCCGGCGTCGGCGGTGCGGGTGTCCGGCTCGTCGCCGGCCGGGCTGGGCTCCTCCCCGCGAAGCAGCCGGTTGCGGTTGAAGAGTAGCCCGTAGAGGTGGGGATGAGCGATACCGAACGCCATATAGGCGCGGCAGCCGGCAATGAGCCGGTCCGCGGGAACGTCGATTCCTTCCGTCGCCTGCGCGATGAAGCGTCCCAGTTGGGCGAAGGTCTCCACGGTGACGGCCCGCACGATCTCGTCCGGCCCGGCGAAGTGCAGATAAATCGACTGAGGAGCGATGCCGATACGCCGCGCCAGCCCGCGCAGGGTGACCGCGCTTTCGTACCCGTCCTCGATGAGGATCTCCCGGGCGGCCGAGATGATGTCGCCACGCAGTGCCTGCCCCGCACCTCGGGCATTGCGCCGCCTGCTCCCGCTCTGCCCTGTGCTCACGGCCGTGAGCTTACATCGGCGGCCGGGTTGTCGGGCCCGACGTCAGCCGAGCGGGTCGGGCACTTCATCGGCGGTAGCTGCTGCGCGCAGCTGGGCGGTGTCGTCGCCGCGCAATGGTTCGCCGTGGCCGAAGCAGACGACGTCGACGTCTATGTCGGCGAAGCGGCGGAATGAATCGCGGGCTTTGGGTCGGTCGTGGTTGAACGGTCCGAGCATGACCTGGCCCTGCTGTCGGGTGGCCACGTCACCGGTGAAGAGCACGGCTTCGTTCGGGAAGTGCAGGGCGATGCTGCCGTCGGTGTGGCCCGGAGTTGACAGGACGTGCGCGCCGATCTCGTCGAGGGCCTCGTTGTCGTCGAGTTCGCGGTCGACACGTGAGGGCGGGGCGTCGGGGATGGAGCCGGCGATGTGGGCGTAGAACTCTTCTTCGGTGTGGGTGAGGGTGGGGAACGAGCCGTAGCTGTCCCCGCGGATGATCAGGGCGTCGCTGCGGTGGGCCCAGATCTGAGTGTTCGGCCATTTGGCCAGTTCGGCGGCGGATCCGGCGTGGTCGGGGTGCCAGTGAGTGAGAACGACGTGAGTCAGCGACACGCGGTCCAGCCCCCAGTCGCGCAACACCGCGGCGATGGTGTCGCCCTGGCCGGCAATGCCGGTGTCGACCAACACCACCTTTGACCCGCGGCGCAGCAGGTACGCCTGTCCGGGCCCGCTGTCGAGCACCATGCGCAGGTCAGAACGTACATCGACGACGTTCATATCAGTCTCCCCTCGATCGAACGGGTTGGACTCGCGTGCCGTGAAACACCGCATTCTCACCTCACGGCCTTCCACTCACGCATTTAAGGTTACGGGTGTGATGTTACGGCAAATGTCGAGAATCTGGCAACAGGTCCGGCCTGGTGGATCAGGGGTGGCCGTGGACCACGCGGGGCCCGGTGGACCGGCGCCTCGTCGGCCGGGGTGTCGGTGGACTTCCAGCCCCAATAGTCGCCGCCGACCGCGGCCGAGCCAAAGACCATCACCCCCAAGATCGCCTCCGGGGTATGCCGGACCTTGACCGCGCAGCGGATGTCCTCGATCAACTGGAATCTGGCCAAAAGTCCGGGCCGCGCTGTGGTTCCCGATCGCATGTCCTGAGCCATCTCGCCCTCGCTGGGCACGCTGATCAGCGATGTTGGGACAACGCGCACGGTTTCCTCCGAGGATCGCACGGCGTAAGACACCGCTGATCTTCAGGGACCATGCCCTTCCTCATGCGCGAACTGGGCCAGCCATTACCCAGCCCCTACCGCCGTACCCGCCTTGCACCTCACGCCTGGCCGTGTCAAAGAAAACAAACCCGGACGAATCCTCGGCGCCACTGGAGAGCGAAGGCGAGGGCCCGCATGTGGCGGTGCGCTTCCTCCGCCCTCTACCGATCATCGATCGTCTGGCTGCAGGGTGGTGCGTTTTATGGTGGAGCCAAATTCAGTGACGCCGGTCAGGGCCGGCGTCTTGGCGTTCGGCATCGTCTTGGGGTGCCGGGGTTTTGGGAGCTTTGAGGGTGCGGTCGAGCATTGTCATGGTCAGGACGACGATGCTGACGCCGGCCAGGATGTCGCCGACGAGGTGTAGGCCTGTGTCGGTGACGTCTTGGCGGAAGACGATGCCGGTGATGGTGGATGAGGCGATGGAGCCGATATAGCTGAAGGTTCGGAACAGCCCGGCGGCGGTGCCGATTTGATCGGCGGGCGCCTGGACGTAGAGAGCGGTCTGGTTGCTCACGGTGGTCGCGCCCAGTGTGATCGCGAACAGCAGCGTGACGCCGATGATCGCCGCGACGGGAGTCTCCGAGGTGAACAGCGAGACGGCGGCCGAGGCCAGAACCAGGGTCGCGGCGCCGATGATCAGCGGGCCGCGGACGAGGTTGCGGGCTGAGATCGGCCGCGACACGATCGCGGCGAGGATGCCCATGGGTAGCAGAACGAGCCCGGCCTCCTGGGGCGACAGGCCGTGGGCGGCCTCCAACCATTGGGTGACACCGTAGAGCACGGTGTAGAAGGCCAGTAGCGTGAGTGCGCCGCGCAAGTAGGTGCGGGTCAGCGCCAGGTTCGACGTGAGCAACCGTATGTCGATGAATGGTGTCGCTGCCCGAAGCTCCCAGAGCACGAGGATGACACACAGCGTGACGGTGATTACCAGGGAGATCCAGTCAGGTTCGGGCAGCGACAACAGGAACACCAGCAGGGCGCTCATCATGCCGCCGAACAGCAGGATGCCGCTGACATCGATGCGGCGGGCGATCTCTCGCAGCGGACGGCGCTCCAGCGGTTCGTCCTTGGGCACCCACGCCATCGTCAGCAGCAGGGCGATGGCAGTGATGGGGATGTTGATGAGGAAGGCCGAGCGCCAGCCGAACGCGGCTACCAGCACCCCGCCGATGGGCGGGCCGACCGCGACCGTGACCGTGCCGGCGATGGACAGGCCGCCCAGTACCTTGCCGGGCGGCTCACTCATCCCCACCCCGATGGCGCGGCGCCGGATGATCACCATTGCCGCCGGATACCCGGCCGATGTGCCGATCCCGATCAGGACGCGCGCAACGGTCAGTGTTCCCATGTGCTGCCCGACCCCGCCGACGATCCCGCCCAGGAGCACCAACACGATGCCGGAAAGGAAGACCCGGCGCGGACCGAGTTGCTCTGCGAGCCTGCCGCCGGTGGGCTGGGCGATCGAGCTGGCCAGGTAGAGCGCCGATACCAGGACCGCAGTCGCCCCGACCGACACGCTCATCGCGTGCGCGATGGGCACCAGCGCGGTCGCGATGAGTGAGCTGTTGATCGGGTTGAGCGCCGAACTCATGTACAAGGGGGTGACGAACCGCCACGAGAACGCCCCATGCTGCCGGCTGACTCCGGAATCGCTCCCGATGCCGGCGTCGCCGTCCGCATCGGGTTCTGCTGCCTCTAACGATGTCATTGATCTTCTCCGTCCAATTCCATGGCGACCGATGTCAGTCGTGGCCTGACGTGCGATGGGCGCACCGCGACAGGGGTCGGCAGGTATCGCGCAGTACTCACTCGCCGAGCCGGATGGGGATTCATCGAGTCGCGGTGCCAACGGCCGGCCTTGGGACCAGCAGTCGGGCCCTCTCGCCGGCACGCGGCAGCGTCGGCGCTGGATCGCATTCGGACGACACGACTCCACAGCGAGGCGGGTGATGGCGACGATCGCGGCTCCGGACGCCGGCCGGCGTGAGGCGTTCGATCAGGTCGATCGACCGGCGGTCAGCCGTCCACAACGGCAGAAGCTGGTCGGACGTTGCGGACCAGGGCATTCAGGTCTGCGGTCGTGATCACGTCCGCCTGGCGCGGCAGAACCTTCGCGATGAGAACCCGATGGACTTCCGGATCGGGATCGTCGGTGGCGTCAGCGAGCACGAAGATCCGGTAGTCCTGGTCGGAGGCCTCGCGGACCGTCGACAACACCACTCCTGCCGTCGAGATGCCACCGACCACCAGTGTGTCGATCGACTCATCGCCGAAGAGAGCATGCAGATCGGTGGTGCTGAAGGCGCCATAACGGGTCTTGCGCACGACGATGTCACCGTCGCGCACCGCCAGGGCGGGATCGACCTCCAAGGCCGGATCCCCGTCAGCGAACAGACGCCCCTGCTTCGCAGGCCCGAACGCCTTGTGGTGGTGGGGGATCGCGTCGTAATCCTCGGGCGCGAAGGCCACCCGCACGAACACCACCTTGACGCCATGCTCACGCGCCCAACCCAGTGCAACCCGAACGCTCTCCATCAAGGCGTCCCGGTGAGGGATGCGGCTCAATATCGCGGGCTGGAAATCCATCAGCATCAGCGCTGTCTGCCGCGAAACGATGGTCTGGTCGCTGGTCGACGTAGTCACGGATGTGCCTCTCCTTCGCATCACAGGCATGGGGGAACCTGGACCGTTGCGCATGATCGCCAGCTGGTTTCAGACGACAAATCAACAGGCAAACTGAACAGGCTTCCTGTCGAACTATACAGGCTGCCTGGCAATGTTCACCCATCGGGCATAGAGTGCCCGTCCATGACGGCACCGTTTCCGCGCGACGTTGCTCGCCGACTTCCCCAGGCGATGGTTCGGCTGCGAGCGCGCCTGCGGACCGAGTCCGCGCCCACGGACAGGCGCTGGACGTGGTCGCAGATGAGCACGCTCAGTCGCATCTCCGAGGAGGGGCCTACAACGGTCAGCGCTCTCGCCGCCGCGGAGCACGTTCGTCCTCAGTCGATGGCCGCGACCGTCGCCGCCCTGCTCCAAGAAGGCTTCGTCACCGGCGGGCCGGATCCCACGGATGGGCGTAAGACGCTCATCTCGATCACGGCCGCGGGCCGCGCGCTCCTTACGAGCATCCCTGCCATGCGCGAAGCCTGGCTCGAAGCGGCCATCGAGCGGCACCTCTCACCCGCTGACCGCCAGACGCTTGTGAAGGCGGCGCAAATCATGGAGCGTCTCGCGGACTGTTGAACTTCGAAGGACGCCATCTGGCCCGAAAGGGGAGGGCCGATCCGCCACAGACCCCCGCTGCGCTCGCCGTCTGCCGGCGACGCCTCGCCTAATCCCTGCTCCGGGGCCGGCCGCAGGGGCTTCGGCCAGGGCCGCGGGGGAACTTTCAAGAGCATTCTGAGTGTGGGAAACGGTGACCTGGGCGTATGCGGGTTGGTGTCCGTGAGTCCGCGTGAATTTCTCCGGGTCGCCGACCGTACGGGCACACAAGGGGGACGTCCATCCACCAGGTCCAATGCGCCGAGGAGATCATACGGGCCGCCCACTCGGGGCGTATGCTGTGAAATAGAACTGATGTACTGGTTTCGGCGCATACCTGAGCCGCATAGCCGGCAGTATCGCCCCTCGTGGTTGTCGCATGGGAGGCCGCAGGTGGCCTACAGCGAAGACTCGGCCGAGAGCGTCACGCGGGCACGCGAGCATTTCCTGGAAACCGGCGTCGTGCCCTCCATACCGTTGCGCCCTGGCATCGCGGATTCGTGGCGCCGTTGTTCTTTGGCCGGAATGGGCTGCGACGACCTCGACCCGCCGTACTTCGACGACCTCGACACCGAAGGGCGGCTCATGCACGCCGCGCAGCCGGTACTAGACGGGCTCGAGGAGACGCTATCGGATGCCACGATGAGCGTAATCCTCACTGATACCCAGGGTCGTCTGCTGGATCGGCGGGTGAGCGACGGGGCCTTGAGACGGCACCTCGACCGCATTCGGTTCGCTCCCGGATTCAGCTACGCCGAGGAGCACGTAGGCACCAACGGCATCGGAACCGCACTCGAGACGCAGCAGTTGGCAGTCGTGGCCGGAGGCGAGCACTTCACCTCGCCGTTGCACGCACTGGCGTGCGCCGGCGCGCCGATCAACGATCGGCTGACCGGGCGGCTGGCCGGGCTCCTGGATATCACGTCCTGGTCCACGAGGGTCAGCCCGTTGATGCCTGCTCTGGCGCGCAGCGCCGCGGGGGCCATCGAGCGGCGACTGCTGGAACTCGCCTCCGAGCGTGAGAGGACGCTCCTGGAGGCGTTCATGGCCGCCGAGCGCCACGGTGGGCAGGCGATCATCACCGTCGCCGACGACCTGACCATGGTGAACCGGCGGGCCGCCGATCTGTTGGGGCGTTCCGACCATGCCATCGTGCGGGACATGGTGGCGGAGATATTGCGTGCGGGCGGGGAGCACACCGCCAGTGTCGTGCTGTCTCGTGGTGAGCCGGCCACGATCCACTGCAGGCCCATAGAGGCGAACAGGGGCGCTGTGGTGGAGATTTCCGTCACGGGCAGGCGTGGGTCGCCGGCCAGGCCGCGGGTGGGGCCTGCCGATCTGAAGCTGGCCGGCACCTCGGCGCTCTTCGCCAATGTGTGCGCCGACTTGGCGATGCTCCGCCAGGCCGGTACGTGGCTGTTGCTGGAGGGCGAGCCGGGAGTGGGCAAGCTGGCGCTCGCCAGGGCCGTTCATTACCGGTCTGCGCCGGACAGACTGTTCGCGGTGATCGAGTCCACGGAGGATGTGGCCGGCCGGTGCAGTGCGACTCCTGGCGCCCCAGGAGGCACTGTGGTCCTGCGTCACGTCGAGCGGTTCACCGACAATGCGCGCGCCGCGGTGGTGGACTGGCTGGACAATGTCGCCGAGGGCGCGAACCGGGTCTGGGTGGTCGCCACCACTGAGATCGGATCCGAACTCCCCGACAACCTGCTGAGCAGGCTGCCCGCGACGCTCACAGTGCCGCCGCTTCGCCACCGCATCGAGGACGTACGGGAGTTGGTGCCCGCGCTGCTGGGCACCTCTAGCCTTGGCCGGTCGGTCTCGTGCGGCCCGGCCGCCATGCGGGCACTGCTGCGCTCGACCTGGCCCGGCAACGTCGCCGAGCTCGCCCACGCACTCCGGCACGCTCTAGCGCGGCGGCGGGTAGGCCAGATCCAGCCCGAGGACCTGCCCGAGTCGTGCCACGTCACCGGAGGCCGCGTGCTCAGCCGGTGGGAGGCCATCGAGCGCGACGCGATCATACGCGCGCTGCTGGAGACCGACGACGACAAGGCCGCAGCAGCCGATCTGCTCGGCATCTCCCGGGCGACCATCTACCGCAAGATCAACGTCTACGGTATCAATATCGAAACTGGCCCCCCTGTCTCAAAGTGATACATACCGCGGCGGGGGTCGTGGGCTTGCCTGGATTCATGGACCACAGGACAATCCCGCCCTGGGGCGCCAGTCGTAGTCACTCCTTGCGCCCGGCCCCCGGTGCGGGACGGCGACGCACCAGCACCTTCCGCACGCCAAGGGTGACGGTCACCGGCCTCACCTCGACCGGCACCGAGGCTCTCTGGGTCGCCCGCGTGGAGCCGCCGGACGTCATGCTCGTCGACCTCTTCCCGGGGCGTCGACCTCACACGTCGGCTGGTAGTCACGCCACCTGTCGAACGGCCGACAGCGATCCCTGATCCGGCCATCGCGAAGACGAGCTCCAGGAAATGATCGCGCCAGCCCGGCCCTGCATTCCTGCCGAATACGGACATATAGGGGACCGTCATTCGCGAGATCTGCCACCGGCGCGTATGAGGCTCACCGAAAGTTGCTCAGCTATGCCCGTCCACCCCATCCGCCGGTCTTGCGGACACGAGTGGGGGTGGCCGGGCCAGGGGCCCGTTCACATGTTCAGACGCTTACACGGCGCTACTAATTCGAAATACAGGATGGGCAATGGACAACAACCAACAATTACGAGATTTTCGCAGAAGTTGCAAAGACCTCGCCGAGACAGTGGTGAGGGAGCAGCGCCGGTTCGTGTGCGACGTCTCACACCAGCTGCGCACCCCGATCGCGGTCCTGCGGGCGACGCTGCAGGAGTCGCTCGCGGCGCCTGACGCCATCGGCTCGCGCGAGGCCCTCCAGAGGGCCCTATCCTGCGCCGACAGGTTCGAGGCGATCCTCAACGACCTGCTCGTGCTCGGGCGGTTCAAGGTCTGCGAGCTGGATCCACCCGCGCCGGTGGATCTGGGTGCTCTGTCCGCGCGCGTGGCCTCCGAGTATCCGGCCCGGCTCCCCGTGCGCATTCAAACCTGCACCGGCGCATGGGTGCGTGGATCGCGTATCCAACTGGTCCGGGTGCTGGAGAACCTGCTGAACAACGCCCAACGGCACGCGCAGACCAGCGTCGGCCTCACCCTCGAGGCGCTGGATCACCAGGCGGTGCTGAGCGTGACCGACGACGGGAACGGCATTCCGTCACAGGATCGCGAGCGCATATTCGCGCGTTTCACCCGCCTGGAGGAGGCCTGCCGCCGGGACCCCAGCGGCAGCGGTCTTGGCCTGGCGATCTCCAGGGAGGTTGCAGAAGCCCACAAGGGCACGTTGCGGGTCGAGAACTCTCTACGCGGCGCCCGGTTCGTCCTCCGGTTGCCGCTCGACGGGCCGCCTGTCTGACAGCTAAGCGCCGCGTCTGGCACGCGATCAATTCAGTGATCGGCTCGGTTTCCTGCGGATGCGCACATGCGCCGCACCGAACCAGCTACGGCCAGAGCATTGGAACCGGATCACCTCGGAACCTGAGGCCCCGCCGGAGGCAGAGAAAGACGCCCGGTGGTCAGGCCTCGGCGGTTCGTCGGTGGCGGATGAGGAGCATGCCAATGAAGGCCAGGGCCTATCTCCGGCCGACCCCCGGGCTGCCGCGTCTTCCGGCTCGTATGGTCGACTGGGTAGAGGGAC
>NZ_BOOQ01000052.1 GCF_016863315.1 Planotetraspora silvatica | reverse complement strand
TGCCGGGCGCGTCCTGGCAGCGGTGCCGGACCCACTGAAGCCGTCAAGAATCAACCTGTCGGCGCGTTGTGGCTCGCTGATGCTGCAGCGAGGAGATCGGCCGCTGTGCGGTAGCGGGTAGAGGCGTGGTCGGGAATATGGCCTTCCTGTAGGAGGAGTGGTCGGGTCTCGCGAATGACGTTGCCGATGGCGGACCTGCTGACATTCCCGAGGGCGTCGGCGAGGACGTCCAGGGTGCAGAGGCGTCGCTGGTAGAGAACGGTGAGTAGGACGCGTTCGCTGTTGCTGATCTTTTGCGGGAAGACGCCGGCCCGAGCGCCGGGCTGGCGTGGGCCGCCGCGCCGTTGATAGGAGAGGCGTTCGGCTTGAGCTAACTGCCGCGCTGCGACACGGTCGGTGAGTTGGTGTAGTTCGTCTCGGGTGAGTCCGGTCAGAGTCGGGTGGGACAGTTGCCCGATGATGTCGGTTCGCGCGGGGCGCTGATCACTGTCCAGGAAGGTGATCAGGGCATCAGCGTTGGCAAACCGGAGCGGAGCCACCCCGGTGTTGTGGCCGTGGTCTTCGAGGGCTTCGCGGGTCTGCCTGACAAGGTCGGCGATGCAGGTGGCGGTGACTTCCAGCAGGTCGGAGAGCACGTTCATGGAGCAGACCTGCCGCTGGTAGAGGAGCGTGAGCAGGAGGCGTGCGGCATCGTTGAAGAGTGGCTTGACGCGGAGTTTGCCTGTCGCTCGCCGGGCCCGCCCGCCGCGTTGTTGGCTGTGTCGCTGCTGGGTCCGGGCGGCTTGGGCGGGAGCGAGGGCGGCGGCCAGCTGCTCGAGTTGTGCGGGGCTCATGCCGGTCAGCCGCGGGTCGGTCAGCCGATGAAGCATGGCCTGGCGACGCTGGGCGGGGCCGCTGGACTCACTGACGGGCGCTGCCTCGCTGGCGCTGGAGGCGGGTTGGGGGTGGAGGGTGTAGTTCCAGGTGCCGTGGGTGGTGTGCCGCTCAAGGGGCAGGGCTGCCATGCGCTCCTTGCTTATCGCGATGCCGGTGGGGTAGTCGCCGACATCCAGGGCGGCCTCGATGAGTAGCCCGCCGCTGGTGCGGGTCGTCGCGATCGTCTTGACGACCACCTCATGGCTGGTCAGAGGCCGGCCCCGCCAGTTGAGGGTGATGTGTGAAAACAGCCGGTGCTCGATCTTGTTCCACTTGGAGGTTCCCGGCGGAAAGTGGCAGACCGTGATGGTCAGCCCGGTCTCGGCGGCCAAGGCGGCCAGTTCACTCTTCCAGACGCGGTAGCGGTAGCCGTTGGAGCCGCCCGCGTCGGCGGTGATCAGCAGGCGGGATGCCTTTGGGTAGTCCCTGCTACCGCGCGCCTTCCACCAGCGGCGGACGGACTCCACAGCGAAGACGGAGGTGTCGTGGTCGACGCCGACGTTCACCCAGCCGGTGTTGCGGGTGATGTCGTAGATCCCGTATGGGATCGCTTGCTCGACATCCGGGCCGCTGAAGAAGAAGTGGTGGTCCTCGACCTCGACGGGCTCGCCCCGGGGGCGCCACTCCCGTCCGGCCATCGGTAGCCGGCCCAGTTGTTCCCGCTTTTTGGTGTCCACGCTGATCACCGGCTCGCCGTCAGCCTGGTGGCCTTTGACCTGCTCGTTGATGTAGCGGAATTGGGCATCGCGGTCGGGATGCTGGGCACCTTCGAGCGTCTTGACGTTGGCCTGCAGGCTGAAGCCGGCCGACTTCAGCAGCCGCCCTACCGTTGGAGCGGAGGTGGGATGTCCCTGCCTGGTCAGCTCCTCGGCCAGGTGCCGCAGCGACTTTGTCGTCCATCGCAGCGGCGACTCCGGATCGCCCCGCTCGTCCGGCTCGACCAGCGCCAACAGGGCGGGCATCAGCCCAGGGTCGTGCTCGGTCACCGGTTTGCGGCCCCCACCTGGCCGCCGGATGCGATCAACCGGCAGGGGATCCCCGCCTTCTTCCAGTTCGAAGACCCCGCTGCGGACGGTTGTCTCGCTGACACCGGCCGCCCGGGCGACCGCCCGCACGCCGCCGTGCCCCAGCAGCAGGGCCTCGGCGGCCAGCACCAGTCGCTGCTGACGCTCGTTCAGATGCGGGAGCAGCACCTCGAATTTCCGCGCAAGCTGTTCGCGGACCTCGGCGGGGATGGACATACCACATCAACGAGCCCAAGATCAGAAAGCAACGCCTTAATTCCTGACGGCTTCACTACCTGCGCAATTTGCTGACCACGGTTCCGAAGTCGGCGCAGCCGTGGGTGGCGACCCTGGTGCGGACCATCTTCGATCAGCCGACCACCGAACAGGTTCGAGCTCAGCACGCCTGGGTCATCGACGCCCTCCAGGCGAAATACCCGGCCGCCGCCGATCACCTCGACCAAGCCCGCGAGGACCTGCTCGCCTTCGCCCAGTTCCCGAGAGAGATCTGGAAACAGATCTGGTCGAACAACCCCCAGGAACGGCTGAACAAGGAGATCCGCCGCCGCACCGACGTCGTTGGCATCTTCCCCGACCGAGCCGCCATCATCCGCCTCGTCGGCGCCGTGCTCGCCGAACAGACCGACGAATGGACCGAAGCCCGCCGCTACATGGGCCTGGACGTCCTAGCCAAAGCCCGCCTACGCGTAATCCCGGGCGACACACCGACCCAGCAACAGCTACCGGAAACGCTCACCGCTTAACCTGCAGAAACGGATCACGCGGAGGTCGACTCCATACACCACCCCGCTGGACGTGACCACCATGCGTTCCAAGAGTTCTACGGCGGGCACGTCTGAGGAATCGCCCCAGGTGAAGCCTTCATCGCACCATTGCACGAGCCATGTAGCGCCTTCTGCGAGCAGTTCAGCCGCCTCGTCTGGGTCCAACCACTGGGCGATGCGGTGCCACGGCCGGCCGCTACGGTCCCACAGACGCCCATCTCCGAAGTCGTTCACGTACGGCATGCGTAGATCGTCGTCGTCGTCGTCAGTCGTCAGTCGTCAGTCGTCAGTCGTCAGCGTCGCAAGCGGCTTCTTGTGCCCCGATCATGAATGAGGGCAGGAAAACCCCAGTTCTAACAGGGGACAGCGGACGAGTCTGCCTGTAGGCCGGGCTCTGCTCCCAGCGGTTCTCTGACCTGCGGCTGACCCTGCTGCTTGCTAAGG
Organism: Planotetraspora silvatica; assembly: GCF_016863315.1. Taxonomy (GTDB): domain Bacteria; phylum Actinomycetota; class Actinomycetes; order Streptosporangiales; family Streptosporangiaceae; genus Planotetraspora; species Planotetraspora silvatica. Next base: position 94,294 of record NZ_BOOQ01000052.1, on the reverse strand, counting down.
GCGCACGCCCTCGTTCAGTCACACGCTGACGCATCGATGTCCAGAAAGGGCAAGCAGGGTGCAAGCCCTTCAACGCTGACGGGGACCGTACGGTGCTGCTCCCACGCCGCCCGGGTCAGGCATAGCCGATGCTCTACGACCATTTTCCCGTTCAGCGCCCGACGTTGGTGACCGTCGTGGTGATAGCCGAGTTTGTGCGAGACGGCCCGAGAGGCGTGGTTGTGCTCGAGTGCGCCAGAGAGAGCTTCATCGGCATCCAGGCCGGCGAAGGCCAGGTGGAGTATGGCTGCGCGCATTTCGGTGCCGATTCCCTGCCCCTGGTACCGTCGCCCCAGCCACGAACTGGTCCGCACCTGGCGGGTGACGTCCAAGTCCCGGGCGGCGAGGCTCTGCTGCCCTGCGCCGCCCTCGTCCTCACCCATCTCGAACACGGCCACCTACCGGAAATTCATTGAGATCACTTCTTCGAACGAATTTCGTGCTTTCAGGTTGCCGGCGGGCCATCAGGCAGCATTTCTCTCTCGAAGGAATCGCGTCCCGACGTGTCGAACCGCGCGCAAAGTTCCTGTACCTCGTCCTTGAGAAGTACGATCTGGGACAAGCCGACAAATTCGCCTTCGACCCGGATCGGTGAGACCGTGACCAGGATTGTCGTCTTCCCATAGGGCCTGGCGACGTAGCTCACCGGCTCAATGCGGCCGTCTTCGAACAGCTTGAGCATGGCGTCGAAACGGGGATTGGTCACCGCTCGGCGATGCCGCTTCCGGACGTCGTCGTCGATGTATTCGGGCATCCGGTCGAGATGCTCCGATGCCCACTTGTTGTAGTACATCACCGTTCCGTGGCGGTCCAGGATGGTGACTCCGAGTCCGGCCTGCTCGACAAGCCGGTCCGCCCACTCGTCCAGGCCCCAGTCCGTGGCGATGCGTTTCTCGGCGACTTCGGCTAGCTCGGCCCGAGATGTCATTGGTGCCTCCGAGAAGGATTGGCGGGATACCCGTCGTACTCGACAGACGGTGTCTGGTGTCCTGTATTCAGCTTGGACGTTTGACATCGAGTTCACAATGAGTCCTTTGGTGAGTAAGCCTTCGGCTGAGCCGAAGGCTTCTCGGATAGGGCCGGTGCGGGTAACGTCTCGACCCATGACGTACGACCTGACCGATCTTCAGCTGTTCTTGCAGGTGGTCGACCAGGGCAGCATCACCCAGGGGGCGGATCGGTCACACCTGTCGCTGGCCTCGGCCAGTGCGAGGATCAAGGCGATGGAGAAGGCTCTGGGGGCGCCGCTGTTGATCCGGCATCGCCGTGGCGTTGCGCCATCACCGGCAGGGTGGTTGCTGGTGGCCCATGCCCGTGAAGTCGTTGGGCAGATCGCCCGGATGCGTTCAGAGTTGGCCCGGTATTCCGACGGCCTGCGGTCCACTTTAGTGATCTTGGCGAACACTTCGGCAACCGAAACGCTCGTGCCGTCGATGATGGTCGACTTCATGGCCGACAACCCCGACATCGACCTGGAGTTGGAGGAACGGCCAAGCCATGAGATTGTCGCCGCCGTCACCGACGGCCGGGTGGAACTGGGGATCATCGCCGACACCGTGGACTCGGGCCGGCTGGAACGCGCGGTACTGCGTCCCGACCCGCTGGTCGTCATCGTGCGGCCAGGCCATGCTCTGGCCGGGCGTGCTGATGTCGCGTTCAGCGACTGCCTCGGCCACCCATTCGTCGGCTTCACCGCGGGGAACCCGTTGCAGGAGCATCTGAGCGGGCAGGCTCAGCCGCTCGGGCTCCGGCCTCGCTACCGAGCGCATCTGCCGACCACGGAGGCGATCTGCAGTGCGGTGGCGGCTGGGGTCGGCATCGCCGTAGTTCCCGCGGTTGCGGCCGCCCGTTGGCAGCGTGCCTACGACCTGCGGGCCGTGGACCTGACGAATTCCTGGGCGAAGCGCAATCTGCTGCTGTGCAGTCAAGGCTGGTCCGGCCTCTCCGAAGCCGCGGCAGCGCTCGCCGCACACCTCAAATCGTCGTGATCGCGTTCACGCTCGCGACTCAACGGATATCGAGGCGAACACGAGCTGAAGGCCGGGGGATGGTCCCTTCCCCCGCTGTCTCTATCTCGGCCTAGATCCACCGCCTTGCAATTCCAGTGATCGTTTCGGTTCTGATTCCCCGACGAGGACTGTAAAGCCTGCTCATGTGCTGTTTTCGGGCGTAGGAGGGCTGTCGTGCGAGGGTCACGACCTGTCCACATGATGATCAGGTTGGGGTGGGGTTTCGTGCGCTAGGGGAGCCCTGGTGACCGGGCTGGTCGAGGGGAAGGCTGCGAGAGGGCGGGTCTGGTCAGCCCGCACAGGCCGGTGGCGGCCTGAATGTCGCGTCGAACAGGTTCATCCAGGCGTGCTGCCGGCGCCAATGTGCGGGCAGGTGGTAGGTGAGATGGCCGCGGCCGTGCCGGGCGATCCGGGCGGGCACGTTGACCAGGCGGCGGCGCAGGGTCGTCCCGCGCGCCAGGGAGTGGAACGCGCCGGCCAGGCACCCGGAATCCAGGCTCAGTGAGGCAGCGAGGCGAAATCGACGAGAGCGAACGGTATCCCGTCGGCCTGATGCCCGTCCTCTGCCGGTGCGGCCAGCGCCAGGACCTCGAAGCTGGAGGGGTCGGACCACACCTCGCTCCAGGTCAGGGATCCGCATAGGCCGTTGCGTGCACCGAGGTTCTGGATGACCGGTTTGCCGGGCTGCACGTCCAGTTGCTCGCTAAGGGCGGGCTGGGCCTGAGGGGCGCCGTCGTCACGTTTCGGGCTGAGAGTGGGGCCACCGCCCACGATTGCTCCGTCCTCGAGGTAAAGGACCTGGACCTGAGCGGCCGGGGTGGTTGTTCCGGTGTATTGCCTATCGGAGGAGAACGCGACCTGTATGCGGGGACCTTCGGTCGTGGACTGCCGGCGGACCGAAGGGATCGAAAGCGTGAGGCCGCCGAGCTGTCCGACGGCGGGCATTGCAAACGACTCTCCGCAAACGTAGGGGCCACCCGGGGTGGACACGTAGATCATTTCGCTAGAGGAGTGGCTGTCGCCAACCCAGCGGGCCACTCCGAAGACGCTGAGGGCAAGGATCCCCACGCCTGCGGCGACTGCGCCGAAGCGGGTGCGGTGGCGGAAGAACGCAGACGGTTCGGCGGTGTCCATAAGCGGTCCCTCGGCGAAGTTGGACGTGTGCTCTGTCACTCCACATCGACGGATGATGATCCCCGCGGGTTCAACAGTCGCTTGCTGGTAAGGCGACAACAGGCGTTCGAACTGGGCTTACAGGTTCTCCACCTGCGGAGACCGTCCGTTGCCGTCCGCCAGTGTCCGCGGTCATTCATCGGCGTCGTCACGCAGTTCGTCAGGCGGCGATTCCGGCCCTACTGTCCAAAGGAGAAGCGGAGCTGAGCATTGATTAAGAAGTTGAGCCGGTGACGCAGATGACCGATCACAGCTTGCTCCGGCGCTTCCCCGGGCGTCACCAGCGTCCAGCGCAGTGCGCATCCGTTCTCGGCCGGCCGTATATCGAACCGGATCTCATCGTCGGGCCTTTCGGGCCACAACGACGACCAGACCACGAGTTCCGGCTCCACCGCATGGAGGATGCGGGGCTCGACCTCATCGGAACGCAGATCAAGCCACCGTCGTCCACCAGGTCGCCACGGGTTGGCCAGACTCTCCCACACGACATGGGGAGGCGGCGGTTGGTTACGCTCTCGTGAGCCCAACTCGATCACTTCGACAGACTAGGGGAACGGGGACCAGCGCCGCCCCGCACGATCGCACGTCCGCCGGTTTGGAAGACTTCGGTCCAGCCTCTTCTGACCTGCTGGTGTGCAGGCCAGGCGGCCATGGCGTTGCTCGTGAACCCCCGTGAGCGCCCTATGTGCCCGCCCCGTCTGACACGCCTGCGGCACGTACTGGTGGCAGCCCCTGGGGCCGTGCTCGTAGTCGTCGCGGAGCTACCGGACTCGAACCGGCTCAGGCCTCCGGACGCGGAACATCCATCAGACGGCCACAATCTCGAAGATTGAAGCGGTTTTCCCAGCATCGCCTTTGCCCGCGACGACCTGGCTCAGCTTACTTACCAAGACGGGCCAGCCATGTGGGACTGTGGGCCGGATACAAAGCGGGCTCCGGCACGTCGCCGTGCCGGAGCCCGTGGGAGATCAGCCGTGGCCGGGCTTCATTCCGTGGTTGGCGCTCTTGTTCCTGCGGGTGCGTTTCTTGCGGGCACGCTTGGACATGGTGATCTCTCTTAGAAGGGCCAGGCGCCGGTGCGCGCCATCTCGATGTGCGGGACGGCGGCGAACCAGGGGTCGCTGACGTCGGTGATGATGTGCTCGTGACCGGGCACGGTCACGGCCTCCGCGGCTTCGACCGCGGCGCCGGGGTGGGTGAGGACGACGACCCGGTCATGCCCCCGCACGTGCTCGCGCAGAGCCTGGGCCACCGTCTGGCCGCCGCCCGGTTCGGCGAATCGGGCGAGCGTGTCGATCAGCAGGTCGCCGTTCCCGGCCTGCACCGGCCCGGTGACCCGTCCGCATTCGACCAGGTCGGCGGAGGAGGACCGCAACGCGAGGGCGGCGCCGAAGACGGCTGACGCGTCCGCTCGTGTCAGCGGCGACGTCGCGGAAACCGGTGCGGACATCGGCTCGCTGCGGTCCACGAGGATGAGCGTGCGCCCGGGCAGGGCCGGTACCTGCTCCAGGGAGTGCTCCAGGGCCTGCTCCAGCGCCCACGACCATCGCGACGAGGGGACGGAGCGGTGGGCGGTGAGGATCTCCACCGGCAGGGCCCGGCCACGCTTCACCGACTTCTGCGCGGCCAGATCGGCCGATATCCAGTCGGCGACCTCGTCGGCCAGGCCCGCCCGGTCGAAGTCCGGCAGGTGCGCCAGTCGTTCCCGGTAGCTCATCGGCGGCACGACCACGGCCCACGCCTTGTCGGTCATCGTCCCGCCCAGCCAGTCGCGTACCTGGTGCCAGTTCATCGCGGCCCTGACGAACACGCCGCCGGCGTCGGGCCGGTCGAGTGTGCGAAGACGCCTGTCGGGCGGCACGGCCTCCAACTGGGCCCGTGCTCGCAGCGTCGCCAGCGACTCGGGAACCGGGTGAGAGCCGCGCCGGCGAAGTGCCGCGTACTGGAAGATCTCGTTCTGGATCTTGCCGATCGGCTTGGGGTGGGTGAGGGCGATCACCTCGGCGAAGCGCATGGCGGCGTCCTCGGTGTCGTAGGTGAGGAGCGCGACTTCGTCGTACAGTCGCGCGGCGGCGTCGGCCACGCCCGCCTTGACCGATTTGGGGATCGAGTGGCCATGGCGGCGGACCCAGTGCGCGAGCAGGTCGCCCGGCTCGTCGGCCCGGGTCAGCAGGTTGTCGATCAGTTCGCGCCTCTCTCCGGGAGCGCCCAGACCGGCCACCATCCGTGCGTGCATGAACTCGACCGCGACCGCGATGCCGAACCGGCGCAGCGCGGGCTGCCTGCGGGTCCAGTCGATGAGGCCGCGGATCCACGGCGCCTCGTTGACCGCCAACTGATCGACCAGGCTGGCGAAGCGATCGCCGGGGTCCTGCGCGGAGTCGTCGGCCAGGGTACGCGCGGCCAGGAGGAACAGTTCCTTCTTGGCGGTCGTGATCGAAGGCGCGAGGGGGTGAGGTGTGGTCATGGCCCTTCTCCATTGATCGGCGGGAACCTGTTCCCGCCCTTGGGGGGCCTCCCGAGATGGAGTGACCGGATTTCTCCGTGAAGCCCAGGGCACGGCGAAGGAGGCGCGGGTATGCCCGGCCGCAACCTCGTCCGCCGGCCTGCGGCGTTCACCGGGAGGCCATCGGCGCCGGATCACATGATCGTGGTCACGGCGCGGAACGGGTCGGTCTGAATGCGCATCGGGGACCCGCCACCCGTATCGACGTCCCGGCTCAAGGGACGTGACATCGAACGGGCACAAACAAGGAGAGAAGGCACGCGCGGCCGGAGATCTCCGTGCAGGCGATCCGCGGTGTCATGCTTCCCTCCCTTCCGGGCGCCCGGTTCGGTCGAGAATCCACTCTGTCGGCTCGTGAAGCGCCGGGCAAGCGACGTTGACGCCTTCCTGATGATGAATCCGCCCGCAGGCATAAATAGCGTGTCAACGCCGGATTTCCGACGATGTTGCCGCGATGGTCTCGATGCTCCTGACGCCCGATCGCAGGGCCGGCGCGACGGTGGGCACCCCGATGGGGTCGGCTGGTCAAGACCGGATGATCCAGCGGAGCATACGGGCGAAGTCCGCGCCGATGGCCGTCTCTGCCTTCGCGATGAGTGTTTCCAGGTCTCGGAGCAGCGTTGCGGAGGGGCCGCGGTACACGGACGTGAAGTCGCGGGCGCGCCAGACGTCGAGGTCGGCGCGGGCTTGCCTGCTCAGAACGTCGTCCGAGTCGGTGACGAGGATCAGATCGGCCTTGATCCTGCTCCAGGTTTCGTGCTCGGCCAGGAGTCGGTGGGCGCCGCGCCGTACATGACGGGGGTTGCCGGGGCCGATCAGGGTCCACAGAAGATCGGTGGGGACGCCGGGACCGGATGCGCGCAGGCTGCTGACCACGTTGCGGACGACCACAGGTGCGGGATCCTCGAGCAAGGCGGTGAGGTCGGCGTCCGCGCCGAGGCGGCGCAGTGTGCGAACCGCCTCGGCGCGGACGCGCGGGCGTGGGTGCCCGAGATAAGGGATCACCAGTTCGGCGTCGGCCCGGGTTCCGCAGTCGCCGAGGCCGGCGAGCAGGCCGCGGACTCCGTGTGTCGGCCGAGCGACCAGCCGTTGGCGGTAGAGCTCGGCCGGGTCGGCGCCTGCTCTCCTGACCGCCAATTGTGCGGTCAACCGCACCATCGATGCTTTGTCGTCCAGAAGACGCGGTCCTGATTCCGTACGGCCGAGCTGTATCAGCGCGGTGAGTGCTTCGACGCGCACCCGCGCGGAGGCGCTGTCCAGTAGCTCGTCGAGCACTTCTGGCCGGCGTTGGGAGACGGCTTGGGCAGAGAGTCTCTCGGCGCATCGGCTCTGGACGACGATGTCGCTCTCGTGCAGGGCGGCGGCGACGAGTTGCCGTTGATCGACCCGGTCGGCCTCCAGGCACACCTGGTACGCGAGTCGCCGGCCCCGCGGATCGTCGCAGGCGCGTACGGCGGCGAGTGTCATGTCGTCGGCGCGCAGCAGAGCGTCTTCGACCAGCACGATCGCATGCTGTCCGCGCCGGCGATCATGGAGACGGGCGGCCATCGGAAGGATGGCGAGCAACGTCCCGGCGTCCGCGCGCGCCAGCACTCCGGCCAGCACACGCTCGGCCCGGCCTTGGACGGCCGTGACCCAGTCCGTCGTCCGGATGGTCAGCACGGGATAGAGCCGGGGATCGACGCGCATCGCCGGGTGCTTCAGCGCCTCTTCCCGTCCGCGGCCGTCGCGGCCGCACGCGGCCAGCGCGACCGCGAGGGGATTGGTCATCTTCTGTACGGCCGGCGCCTGGATGACGCGCGCATCGGAGTAGCCGTGCACCCTCGCGCGCAGAGCGGAATCGAGGTCGATCCAGAGCCGTGGTCCGGCGTCGACGAGCATGTCCAAGGCATGCTCGGCGAGATCGTCGTGCGGTACGACGCCGAACAGCGCTTGTACGAGTTCGTCGACGGAGTGGCGTCGGCCCTGGAGGGTTTTCACGGTCAGGTCGTGAATCGTGCTCAGGATCGGCTCATGGGCGAGGGGGGAGTGGCCCCGCCTCGTCAGCCCGGAGAGCCGATCCCAGATGTGCGCCATGTGTGCATCGTTGCATTGGGGTGATGCGGCTCACCAGCCGATATCGACGGAGCTCGGACACGCGCGCGGGGCGCCCTCGTATGAGGGCGCCCCGCGGTTCTCGTTGGAATTCGGCGTCAGCCTCGCGAAGGCTGGACCGCCTCGTAGGACAGGTTCCGGTTCTTGGGCTGGGACGTCGTGACGAGGGCGCCGCACTGGGCGCCGGCACCGGTGAGGTCGTTGGCCACTCCGGCGTTGGTGGGCGCGGGCGTGTTGCCGGCGCAGGCCATCGCGCCGTGGATGGTGGTGCCCGTGACAACGGCCGCCTCCGCGGTGGTGTTGCCGGTCAGGCTCACCGCCCCGGTGATGTCGGAGCCGGCGACCACCAGCGCCCCGGTCGTCCCGGAGATGGCGATCGAACCGTTGACGTGGGCCTTGAGCAGGTGAACCTGGGCGGCGGACGACGACGTGAGCCCGCCCTTGATCGTGCCGCGGTTCATCACCAGCGACGCGCCGCGGCGCACCGTCACAGCGCCGCTGATCTCGGCGTCGTTCAGGCAGGTGACTCCCGAGGTGACGACGAGAGCCCCCTTGCGCGGGCCGGTGATCGTCGTGGTGCACTCCGGCGGCGCCGCGAGGGTCGTCACCTTGAAGGTCTTCGGCTGTCCGTAGTTGCCTGCGGCGTCGATGGAGCGGTACTCGACAGTGTGCGCGCCGCGGGGCAGCTTGCCGTACGTGAGGCTGTCGATGGTGGTTCCGCTCTCGCTGAACGTCCACGGCAGGTCGGCGGAGGTCGGCCAGCCGAAGTAGTTGAACCAGCCGTCACCGTCCACCCGCGACTCCCGCACGACGTATCCGGGCTGGTCGTCCTGGCCGGTGAGCTTCATGGTGAAGGGGCCGTTGTAGACGTAGGCGTCGCCCGACCCGGCCAGCGGTTCGGAAAGCTCGTAGCCGGTCGTGGGCAGCGAGTCGTCCACGGTCCAGGTGAGCGTCTGGCCGCCCGAGGTGGCGGTGAGGGTGTGGTCGCCGGGCGTGAGCTGTACGGCTCCCAGGTCGAGGTCCCCGTCGGTGTCGTCGAGGCGCGTGCCGTCCAGAGCCCAGGTGACGGCGGGGACGCCGTCGTCGGGGTGGGTGGTCTCGGCGTAGACGACCTCCTCGCGGGCCACGGGCAGACCTGTCGGCGTGGACGACAGGAAGCCGGGACCGGTCGCCGCGGGGGTGGTGGCCAGGCTCGTGTCCACCGTCCACGTGCGGGTCGCGGTGAGCGCGGTGCGGATGGCCGGGTCCCGGACGAAGCCGGTCGGATCCGCGACGGTCGCCGTCACCTTGTGCGTGCCGGGCGACAGGCTCAGCGTGCGCAGATCGAGCGAGGTGCCGTGGCCGGAAAGCTCGGTGCCGTCCACACTCCACGCCGTGGTGAGCGAATGGGTGTTGGGGTGCATCGGCTCGGCCCACAGCACCCGGTCGGCGCCGACCGGGGAGGCGGTCGGCGTGCTGCCCTGGATGAGGCTGACCTTGGCCGCGATCTTCTGGGTCATGATCTCCCGGCTGACCTGGTCGTAGTAGTAGCCCAGGGTCCGCATGATCGAGTGCTGGCTCGGCCGCCAGACGCCGCTGCTCTTGTACAGGCCGCCCTCGTATCTGCCGATGAGGCCGCCGGCCTCGCTGGGCTCGCCGAGCCAGCGCCACCACTTCTTCTGCTGGTCGAGCATCTGCTGCTCGGTCAGCAACGTGTGGTGCGCGGAGGAGGGTTCCCCGCCCGTGTACGGTCCGCCGTCCACGCCACGCGAGTAGTAGGAGTACTCGTCGTCCAGGCCGCCGAGCGAGTGGCCGATCTCGTGCGGGGCGATCAGGGCCGACATGGAGTTGTGTCCCGAGGCGGTGGCGTAGGTGCCGCCCGCGCCGCCGTACGTGCCGCTGTTGGCCAGCGCCAGGATCTGCCGGTTGGCGCTGCGGGTTCCCGCGACCAGGTTGGCGTAGGTGTTGGCGGCCGAGTTGTTCAGGGTGAGCAGCCGCTGGACGCTGGACGCGTTGCAGCCGCCCCAGAAGCCCATGCTCAACGGCGTGGTCTTCCGGCCTGCTGACAGGTCGGGGTCGCAGCCGACGCCGGACTCGCCGGAGACGATGTCGACCCGGTAGACGTTGAAGTAGTTGCGGTACGACTTGTACGGCTCGATCGACCACAACACGTTGAGGTGATGATCGGCGTCCGCGGCGAACGTGGACTGCTCGCCCTCGGTGTAGCCGTCGCCCATGATGATCAGGTTGAAGCGCTTGGCGGGATCACCGGTGACCTGGAGCGGCACCACGGTCGCGCTGCCGACGGCAGCGGTGGTGGTGTCGGCTCCGGCCTGGGTCGCGGGGACGGTGAGGAAGACGGCGGTCATCGAGAGGGCCGCCAAGGCCGTGAACGGCCTGGGAATGCGCACGGGGGGACCTCCAGCGACAAATCGGAGTGTGCCTGCACTATCCGCCCCGCAGTGCCCCGCGTGCCCATCCCAAGTAGGGATAACTCTGGATTTATGGCTTAATGGGGACTGTAATTCCTATTTAAACTCCCCGCCCTCTGGTGAATGTCCGACCAGGCAAGAGACCCTTCGGATTGTTGGCAGCAGCTGAATTCGCATTCATTTCCATGAATCGCACGGGGAGTCTGCGCCCTCGCTGAGTAGCAGGAGGAATCGCCCCGTCCGCCGGACGCCGTGTCGATCTCGGCGCTCCCGGTTCGTATAGGGCAGAGAGGTGAACGCGCGCCCTCCGCCAAGGTGCCGTCAGGAGGCCGCGGGCGGTCCGGTCTCGGTCAGCGGCGGACCATGTGGATCAGCCGGTCCAGTACGGCGGGGCCGCGGCTGAGGCCGTCGTGGGCGTACTCGTTGGTGATCCAATGGACCAGGCCGCCCACCGCGCCGGCCGTACGGAGTGAGTGCTCGCGGTCGACGTACATGTCGTCGTGATAGATCGCCGCGGCCACCGGCACGGTGTTGCGGGCCAGTCGGTCGGGGTCGTACAGGTGCGGCCAGGCGCTGTAGGCGGCGAGTCGCTCGGCGCACGAGCGCAGCGGCGCCAGCGCGGGGTCCTCGTCGAAGTGCCACGGGAAGATCATTTCGCCGGTGAACCGGACCGGCCCGCCCCGCTCCAGGTCGAACTCGGGGAACGCGGCCGACGCCCGGTGCGCGGCCCAGGCGGAGGCCTCGCCCTGGCAATAGATCATCTCGTGCAGCAGGGCGTAGAGGGGGCGTTCGGCGAAGGAGACCACGGAGTCGACCCGGCGCAGGAAGGCGTCGGAGAGCCGGCCGCTCCCGATGAACGCCTCCTCCAGCAGGTGATGGAGGAGGTCGAAGCGCCGCTCCTGGCCGAACGTGATGCCCAGCGTCTGGAACCGGCGCGGAGTGAGCACGTCGCCGCCCGGCAGCGACACCTCGTCGTCCCGCAGGTGATCCACGACCTTCGCCGCGATTTCCTGATCACCCGGATAGCGGGCGAAGAAACGGTCGTTGTGGGCCAGGACACGTGGGTAGGCGGCCCGATACACGTCGTACGGCGAGGCGGTCAGCGACGGCAACCCGCCCGTGATCATCACCTCACGCAGGCCCTCGGGGGCCGAAGACAGGTAGGTGAGCGCGCAGAACCCGCCGAAGCTCTGGCCGAGGACGCTCCACGGGCGGTCACCCGCGAGGTGCGCCCGGAACAGTTCGGCATCGCGCACGATGGCGTCCGCCCTGAAGTGGCGCAGGTCGTCCGCGGAGACGGCGAGATCGGTCAGGGTCTGCCGGGTGACGGGCGTGCTCCGTCCCGTGCCCCGCTGATCGAGCAGGAGCACCCGGAAGTCCCGGCTCGCCCGCTCCAGCCAGGCGGGGAGCTCACGCGGGGCCCTGTTGCCCGGGCCGCCTTCGAGGTAGAGCAGCCAGGGCAGGTGCGCGGGCTCCCGGTCCGCGGCGATCACCTCACGGGCGAACAGCTCGATCGTCCGGCCGCCGGGGGCGGCGTGGTCGAGCGGGACCGTGAGCGTGTGGTCCGTGAAGACGTATCCGGAGTGGCGGTGGGTGACGGGCATGCGGCGTTCCTCTTATCGGTCTCGGCTCCACCCTGGGCGAACTACGAAATATGCCGCAAATCCTGAAGGGGTATATTCCTGGCGTTATAGGGGTGAAAGGAGGGGCTGCTGTGCAGCTGGAGCTTCGCCACCTGCGGGTGATCTGCGCCATCGCCGACGCCGGGAGCCTCAGCAAAGCCGCCATCGCCGTCGGGGTGTCGCAACCCGCGCTCACCGCCCAGCTCCAGCGGGTCGAGGGGGCCTTCGGCGGGCAGCTCTTCCGGCGCGGACGCCTCGGCATCACCCCGACGCCCTTCGGTCAGTTCGTGCTGACCCGGGCCAGATCCATCCTGCTCACCGTGGACGAACTGCTCAGCGGGGTCAGGGCCGACGATGATCAGTCGGACGTGGCGCGCATCGGGGGATATGTGACGCCCATGCTGTCCGGCCTGCTCAGCCGGCTCTTCGCCGTGCCGGGCGTGTCGATCACCGTGCACACCGAATACTCCCCGCGGCTCCTGCTCGACCTGCTGGCCTCCCGCCGCCTCGACGCGGCGACCCTGGTCGACTACCCGGGAAACGAGCTGCCCCCCGTCCCCTCGGTCGGCATGCGGCTCGTGGCGACTGAGCCGGTCTTCGTGCTCATGAGCAGCGGGCACCCGCTCGCCGACGAGCAGGAGGTGCGCCTGGCCGACCTCGCCGGCGACGACTGGGTGATCTCGCCGCCCGACGGCGTCGGCTGGCCCGAGTGCGTCTACTCCGCGTGTCAGGAGGCGGGCTTCACCCCACGGGTCCCGCACAGCATGACCGAGCAGACGATGATCCGGCAGTTGGTGGCCGGCGGGCACGCGGTCTCACCCTGCCAGGCCACGGTGCAGGACGGTCCGGGCATCGTGGTGCGCCCGCTCGCCGGGAACCCGCTGTGGCTCCGGCATCTCGTGGCCTGGCGTCGCGACGGCCCGCTCGCCCGGCGCGCCGAGGAACTGACCGCGTTCGCGGCGCAGGCGCATCGTGAGGCGATCGCCGAACGCCCGCACTACGCCGCCTGGCTCGCCCGTCAGCACGGGACGGCTCCCGCCTGAAAGCGCGGCAGCACGGGACGGCTCCCGCCTGAAAGCGCGGCGGCTTCGCGCCGCCGGTCGTGGCGCTCGCGGTGGGCGCGTTCATGCCGGCGGCGGGCCGGCGGGACCGCACTGATCGCCGGCCCGCGAACAAATGCCGCGATTTCTGTCGGTGCCAGGCGGCAGAATGACGCGCATTGTGACTACCACATCCATCGAAGCGCCCACCCGCCCGTTGCCGGTCGACCTCGTCGACGGGCCTGCCGGGCTGCTGTATCTCCTGCCGCGGGCTCCGCTCACCCTCGACGACTGCGAAGCGCTGTCGCGGGCTCTCGCCGTCCGCGCGGCCGCTCTGCGTGATCGCGCGACGGCTCCGGCCAGACCGGGCCAGGGGATACCGAGAACATGACCTCCCGCCGCCGGCGGTCCGGGGAGCCGGCCGTCAGGCGGTCTTCCTGGCGGCGCCGAGCACGTGGCTGACCGCGAGGACGGAGAACCGGGACACGTGATCGACCACGAACCCGGCCGTCTCGATGGCGGTCAGCGTGTCCCTGGCGGGGTGGCAGCCGCCGCACACCTGTGACCAGAGGGGCGTGACGAGGCTCTCCGCGGCCGCGGCGAGGGGGTTGGCCGACCGCACGTGCTCGTAGAAGCGCATTTCGCCGCCCGGTTTGAGCGCCCGCTTGACCTCCGCGAGGGACTGCCCGAGGTCGGGCGCCGTGCACAGGATCAGCGAGCAGACGACGGCGTCGAACGCGCCGTCCGGCACCGGGAGGCGGGTGACGTCGCCGGCGACCCGGTACACCGGGACCGGTCCCTGCTCGCAGTTCAGGCGGACCGTGTCGAGCAGGAAGGATTCGGTCTCGGCGACGGCGATCTCCTGGACCGTGTTCGGATAGCAGGCGAATTTGACCCCGTCGCCCGCGCCGATCTCCAGCACCGTGCCACTGAGACCTTCCGTCAGCAGGCGGCGCTCCTCCGTGGGCCGGAGGGACGATCCGTGGCCGAGGCAGGCGGGACGGGGGTGATGGAACTGCTCCATGCCGCGGCCGTGCCACTGCCGGACGTCGGCCGCTCGCCACGAGGAAATCATCGTCATGGACCAAATATGAGCTGATCCTCCGTTTATCAGGGGAATCTTGATTCGATCCTGACGGCCATGCCTCGCATCACTACGCCCGGTTGACGAGGAAGGTTCCATGATGGGTGCATTCGGGGGTCCATGACCGAGACGGGAATGGCCGCCCTGGCAGGATCGAATGAGTGGGGCAACACGGCGCCGGGGTCTGGTCCAGAGGTTGCGCTCGGGGGTGGAGGCCGAATGGACGTGCGCCTGATCGGTGACGAGGGGATCGAGGAGCGTACCGTCGAGGAACTGCCGGCGCTGCTCGCCCGGCAGGACGGCCTGGTGTGGGTGGACATCCCGAGTTGCGACAGGGATGCCGCACGTGTGCTGTCGGAGGTGTTCGCCTTCCATCCCATGGCGATCAAGGACTGTGTCGAACGCAACCGGGTGCCCAAGATGCACGCCTACCTGGACCACGTGTTCGTCGTCCTGCACACGCCTGAGCGGGGCGAGCGCGGCCATGTGCATTACATCGAGCTCGACCAGTTCGTCGGCCGCAACTATCTGGTGACCGTCCACGGCCCGATCAACCCGGCGGTCGATCCGGAGATCGCGGTGCGCGAGACCCGGGCGGTCCTGTCACGGATCAAGGCCGGGCGCCTGCGGCCCGCCACGGCCTTCGAACTGTCCCACGCGATCGTCTCCGCTCTGATCCGCAACCAGGAGGAGTACGTGGAGACGGTGACCAGCGACGTGTGGCGACTGGAGCAGCGGGTCACCGGCGGGCACGTCGGCGAACCGGAAGAGTTCCTCAACGAGCTGTTCCGCGCCCGCCACGGCCTGCTCGCCGTACGGACCATGGGGGCGCTGAGCGGCGCGATCTACGGGGGGATGTCCGGACTCACGCGGATCTCGCCGGGAGGGCAGCGTCTCGTGGTCGACATCGCCGGCCAGTTCGAGCGGATCCGCCGCGTCGCCGACGGCGAGCGGGAGTACCTCCAGGGGGTCATCGAGTTCTACCAGACCACCCTCACCATCAAGGCGGCGCTGATCGGTCAGGCGCAGAACGAGGAGGTCAAGCACCTTACCGAGGCCAGCTACACCCAAAACGAGGAGATCAAGAAGATCTCGGCCTGGGCCGCGATCTTCTTCGCTCCCACTCTCATCGGGACCGTCTACGGGATGAACTTCGAGTACATGCCGGAGTTGCACTGGTTCCTCGGCTACCCCCTGGCTCTGATCACCATGGTGCTGGCCTCCGCCGCGCTCTATCTGGTGTTCAAACGGAGGGGATGGTTGTGATCCCCGTGCCGCGTACGGCGGGCTCGACGGTGAAGGCGTCCCTGAAGGCGCGTAGGGCCGCCGTGCCGTCCCCGGAGGCCCAGCCCTCCAGGCCGATCGTCCCGCTGAAGCCCATGTCCGCAAGGGCCCGCGCGACGGCGGGGTAATTGATCTCGCCGGTGCCTGGCTCGCGGCGCCCCGGCACGTCCGCCACCTGGATCTCACCGATCCACGGCAGGGCCCTGCGGCACAACTCGATGAGGTTCCCCTCGCCGATCTGGGCGTGGTAGAGGTCGAGCATCAGCCGCAGGTGCTCACTGCCGACCGACTCCACGAGCGCCAGGCAGTCCTCCGCCCGGCCGAAGGGCACGCCCGGGTGGTCCACGGCGGTGTTCAGGTTCTCGAGCACGAAGGTGACCCCGTGCTCCTGGCCGAGGCGGGCGATCCTGCCGAGCGTGCGGTGCGCGGCCAGCCACATCGCGCCGGTCACCTCCGTGGCCGGAACCACCGGCAGGCCGTCTCCGTCGAGGCCGGTCCCGTGCAGGTTGAGCCGCGGGATCCCGAGCCGCCGCGCCACCGCGACGGACTCCGCGGCGGTCGTGAGCAGTTCGTCCGCGCCGGCCGGATCGGTGAGACCTCCCCGCACGTAGCCGGTCATGGAGGAGTAGACGGCCCCCTCCTCGCGGAGGGCGGCCAGCATGCCGATGTCGTGGCGGGTCCAGTCCCAGATCTCGACCTGGAAGTCCAGCTCGGTGATCCGCCGGACCCGCTCGGCCACGGGCAGTTCACGGAAGACCATCTCGGCGCAGACCGCCAAGGTGAACGGACCCTGCCTGCCACGCGTGCTCATACGGCGGCCTCCGCGGGCCGGTCGATCTCGCCGATGCGGACCGGAGCGCCGCGTTCGACCGACGCGACGCAGGCCAGCGCGATCCGCAACGCGGCCCGGGCGTCGTCTCCTCCCACCAGGGGCGGGGTGCCCTCGCGCACCGCCAGGCAGAAGGCGGCCAGTTCGGCGGCGTACGCGTCGGGGAAGAGTTCGGTGTCCGCCCGCACGGTCGGGCCCGCCACGCCGGCGCCGCTCCAATGCCGTACGGCCGGCTGGGCCGGGGTGCCGACGGTCACCATCCCCGAGGAGCCGAAGACCTCGCCGCGCACGTCGTAGCCGTAGGCCGCGGAGAAGCTCGCCTCCGCTGTGGCGAGCGCGCCGTTGCCGAACCGGATGGTCACCACGGCGGTGTCGAGGAGCCCGGCGGACCGGAAGCCGGGTGCGACGAGGGCGTCGGCCATGGCGTTGACCTCCACGGCGGCCGCGCCGGCATTGAACCAGTTGAGGGTGTCGAAATCGTGGATGAGCGTCTGGGTGAAGATCGTCCACGGGGGGACCGCCCCGGGATCCGCCAGGCCGGGGTCGCGCGTCAGCGAGCGGAGGAGTTGCGGCGTGCCGACGCCGCCGTCGTCGACGATCCTCTTGGCGGCGGCGAAGTCGGCGGCGAAGCGGCGGTTGAACCCGACCTGCAGGGGCACGCCCGCCCGCCGGCAGGCCGCGATCGCCGCGTCCGCCTCGTCGAGGGTCATCGCCATCGGCTTCTCGCAGAACACGGCCTTGCCCGCAGCGGCGGCCCTGATCACGAGGTCCGCGTGCGCGGTCGAGGAGGAGGTGACGGCCACCGCCTCGACGCGATCGTCGGCCAGCACGGCGTCGACGTCGGTGGTGGCCGCGGCGCCGAGTGGTGCGGCGAGCCGCTCCGCGGCCCCGCCCGCGGGATCGGCGACGACGACCAACGCGGCCTCCGGAAGGCGCCGGGCGAGCGTGGTGGCGTGGAAGGCGCCGATGCGGCCGGCGCCGATGAGCCCGAAGCGCACAGGCTCGGGAAGGGGGGAGGGGAATGGCACGAAGTCTCCTCAACTAGAGCGCTCTAGTACGAGCATCGCGCCGACCTCGGCGGCTCGTCAAGGGCGCGAGACTAGAGCGCTCCAGTTACAGTGGTCCGCATGAGTGTCGCTCGCCCGACCATGGAGGACGTCGCCGCCCGTGCGGGTGTTTCCCGGGCGCTGGTCTCCATCGTCTTCCGCGGCGCGGTGGGCGCCTCGGAGGGCACACGCGAGCGGGTGTTCGCCGCGGCCGCCGATCTGGGCTACCAGCCGGACCGGCGGGCCAGCCGTCTGGGCAGGACCCGCACCCGGATGCTCGGCGTCGTGTTCGGCGTCGGCCACGCCTTCCACGGCGATCTGATCGACAGCCTGTACGCCGCGGCGGCCGTCTCGGACTACGAGGTGGTGCTGAGCGGCGTGACCCCGCGCCGTTCCGAGGAGGAGGCGGTCCGCGCCCTGCTCGCCGAACGGTGCGAGGGGATCGTCCTGGTCGGCTCGGCGCTGCCGTCCCCGGCGCTGTCCGAGCTGGCGGGCCGGCTGCCGGCCGTCAGCGTGTTGCGCGACGTGCGCGTGGAAGGCGTCGACGTGGTGCGCACCGACGATGCCGAGGGTCTGCGCCAGGCGGTGACGCATCTCCACGGGCTCGGCCATCGCCGCATCGTCCACGCGGACGGAGGCCGGGCGCCGGGGGCGGCGCAGCGCCGCCGGGGCTACCGGAGCGCCGCGCGCCGGCTCGGTCTTCCCTCGATGCCCCTCCTGCCCGGTGGTCTCACCGAGGAGGACGGCGCCCGGGCCGCCGGTGCACTGCTGCGCCTGCCACCGGGGGAAGGGCCGACGGCGGTGACGGCTTTCAACGACCGCTGCGCGCTCGGGTTCCTGGACGCGGTACGGCGGGCCGGGCTGATGGTGCCCGAGCAGTTGTCGGTCGTCGGGTTCGACGACATCCGGGCGGCGTCCTACGCCCACATCGCCCTGACGACCATCCGCCAGGACGCGGACGCGCTGGGCCGCCTGGCCATCGAGCGGGTCGCGTCCCGCCTCGACGGGGGAGAGCCGCCGGGGAGCCCGGTGGTCGTGGCGCCGGCCCTGGTGGTCCGGGCCACCACGGGGGCACCCCGATGACCGTGGCCGTCGCGGTCCTGTTCGGGGTGGCGGCGCTCCTGGTTGGATTCGCCAAGACCGCGATCGGCGGTCTGGCGACCATCTCGGTCGCCGTCTTCGCCAGTCTGATGCCGGCCAGGGAGTCGACGGCGGCCATCCTGCTCGTGCTGCTCGTCGGGGACGTCATGGCGGTCTGGCACTACCGCCACGACTGCGACTGGTCGCTGCTGCGCCGGCTCATCCCCGCCGTGCTGCCCGGGCTCCTGCTGGGCGCGCTGTTCCTCGCCGTGGTCGACGACGACCTGCTGCGGCGCGTCATCGGCGTACTGCTCGTGATCATGGCCGCCCTCCAGCTGCTGCTGCGCTGGCGCCCCCCGGCGGCCGGAGGCCTCGCGTCCGGGCGGACGGCCGCGGTGGGGGCAGGCCTCGCCGCGGGATTCGTGACCATGATCGCGAACGCGGCGGGTTCGGTGATGACCCTGTATCTCATCGCGCGGGGAGTGGAGAAGCGGCGCTTCCTTGGGACCGGCGCGTTCTTCTTCTTCGGCGTGAACGTCTGCAAGGTGCCCTTCAGCGCGAGTCTGGGGCTGTTCCACACCGCGACGATCACCCTGGCCCTCGTCCTCGCGCCGCTGGTCCTCGTCGGAGGCTGGGCGGGCCTCCACGTGGCGCGGCGGATCAGTCAGGCCCGCTTCGAACAGGCCGTGCTCGGCGCGTCGGTCCTCGCCGCGCTGGCCCTGGTCGCGCGCTGACGGCGTTTCGCCGCTGGTACGGCCGGGCGGCCCGCCACATGCTGGAGGAACCGCCGACTCAACCCGGCGCTGTTCCACGCCGCCGGGCCGAACCACTCGGCGGACATCAGGCGGACGGCCAACCTGCTGCAGGTCTCGTCCGCGTTCGGGCGGGCCATGTTGAGCCGCTGACCGGGGGCCGCCTCCCCATGACCGCGCGACCTCACCCCGACTCCGGGGTGAGGCCGCGCGTCACAGCGGTCAGTCGTTCTGCGGGAAGCCCAGGTTGAGCCCGCCGTGGCTCGGGTCGAGCCACCGGGAGGTGACGACCTTGCCGCGGGTGAAGAAGTGCACGCCCTCGGTGCCGTGGGCGTGGGTGTCGCCGAAGAGGCTGTTCTTCCACCCGCCGAACGAGTAGTAGGACACCGGCACCGGGATCGGCACGTTGATGCCGACCATGCCCACCTCCACCTCGTTCTGGAAGCGCCGAGCCGCGCCGCCGTCGTTGGTGAAGATGGCCGTGCCGTTGCCGTACGGGTTGGCGTTGATGAGGTGGAGGCCCTCCTCGTAGGACTTCACCCGCACGACCGACAGCACCGGGCCGAAGATCTCGTCGCGGTAGACCGACATGTCGGCGGTGACGTGGTCGAGGAGCGTCGGGCCGAGCCAGAAGCCGTCCGCGCCGCCGTCGAACTCGCCGTCGCGGCCGTCGACGACGACGGTCGCCCCCTCCGTCGCTCCGGCCTCGACGTAGCCGCTCACCTTGTCGCGGTGCGCACCGGTGACGAGCGGGCCCATGTCGCAGCCGCGGGTGCCGTCGCCGGTACGCAGCTTGCTCATCCGGTCCTTGATCTTCTCAACGAGCTCGTCGGCGACGGAGTCGACCGCGACGAGGGCGGAGATCGCCATGCAGCGCTCGCCGGCGGAGCCGAAGCCCGCGTTGACCGCGGCGTCGGCGGCCAGGTCGAGGTCCGCGTCGGGCAGGACCAGCATGTGGTTCTTGGCGCCGCCGAGGGCCTGGACCCGCTTGCCGTTCGCGGTCCCGGTCTCGTAGACGTACCGGGCGATGGGCGTGGAGCCGACGAACGAGACGGCCTTGACGTCAGGGTGGGTCAGCAGCGTGTCGACGGCCTCCTTGTCGCCGTGGACGACGTTCATGATCCCGTCGGGCAGGCCGGCCTCGGTCCACAGCCGGGCCACGGCGAGGGCCGCCGAGGGGTCCTTCTCGCTGGGCTTGAGGATCACGGCGTTGCCGCAGGCGATGGCCACAGGGATGAACCACAGCGGGACCATGGCGGGGAAGTTGAACGGCGAGATCACGCCGACGACCCCGAGCGGCTGCCGGATGGAGAACACGTCCACGTTGGTGGAGGCGTTCTCGCTGAACCCGCCCTTCAGCAGATGCGGGATGCCACAGGCGAACTCGGCGACCTCGAGGCCCCGCGTCACCTCGCCGAGCGCGTCGTCGAGGACCTTGCCGTGCTCGGCGGTGATCAGCGCGGCGATCTCGTGCTTGCGCTCGTTGAGGAGCTGGCGGAAGGCGAAGAGCACCTGCGTGCGCTTGGCGAGTGAGGTGCGGGCCCAGCCCGGCCACGCGGCCGCGGCCGTGGCCACGACCTCGCCGACGAGGCCGGCGGACGCGAGGTCGACGCGGCCGGTGACCGCTCCGGTGGCGGGGTTGAAGACCTCGCCGGTTCGCTCGGAGGTGCCCTCCCACGGGCGGCCCCCGACGAGGTGGGTGATGCGGGCGGGTTCGGTGCTCACGGTGTTCACGGTCCTTCTACGTGCTGGATGGTCGGCGGTTGCCGGTGGTCCGGGGGATGCGAAGGCGGGTCGCGTGGCCCATCGGGCGAGGCGGTCGCGGATGGGTCAGGGATCGGGGGCGAGCCTCACCGGTCGCCACCCCCGAAGATGTCGGCCCGGCCTGCCATGGCGACGGTGACGGGCCTGCCGGTCGCGAGCGACTCCATGCCGGCCGTGCACACCGCCGTGGCGGCGTACCCGTCCCACGCGGTGGGCCCCGCGACCTCGCCGCGGCGTGACGCGTCGACCCAGGCCTGGACCTCCGCGTCGTAGGCTCTGGCGAAGCGGTCACGGAAGTCGTCCGGGATGCGGCCGCCGTACTGGTTGGCGCGGCGGACGAACACGCTCTGCCCGAGGCCGATCGTGACGTTGCCCCGCTCGGCGACGGCCTCGCAGCGCACCTCGTAGCCGACCTGGCTGTTGACGAAGACCTCGCTCGTGGCCATGCCGCCGCCAGCCATCCGGAAGATCGCCACCTGGGGGTCGAGGACTCCCTCGGCGGCCTCTCCTGTCGGTTTCGGGGCGTGCACGGTGATCGTCTCGATCTCGTCGCCGAAGAGCCACCGGCAGACGTCGACCTCGTGGACGAGCGAGTCGCGGACGATCATCTCCGAGCGGAACGAGTCCGCGACGCTCCTGTTGCGGTGCGTGTTGTGCACGAGCAGGATCCGGCCGAGGTCGCCGGAGTCGATCAGCCGCTTCATCTCGGCGTACTCGGGATCGAAGCGCCGCATGAAGCCGACCTGGATGAGCGGGCGTCCGGCCTTGCGCTCGGCCTGGACGACACGCAGCGACGACTCGCTGTCCATCGTCAGCGGCTTCTCGCACAAGGTGGGCTTGCCGTGCTCGACGCAGGCGAGGACCTGCTCCTCGTGGACGAAGCCGGGCGAGGCGATGAGCACGGCGTCGACGTCCTCGCCGGCGATGAGGTCGAGCGGGTCGCCGACGGCGCGCACGCCGTCGAAGCGGTCGGCCAGCTCGGCGGCCCTCGCGGTGTCGGGGTCGGACACCGCGACCAGGTCCGCTCCGGCGATGCGGTGGACGAGGCGCTCGGCGTGGTCGGCGCCCATCAGGCCGACGCCGACGACCCCGACCCGCAAGGGTGCCGCACTCATGCGCTCGGTTCCTCCTCTTGCGGGCGGGCGGGGGCCTCCACCTGGCCGTGCTCCACCTCGGCGGGCGTGACGACCTTGCCGGGGTCGGCACCGCGCAACTCGTGGCTGAGCTCCGCGAGCTCCTGGCCGCCGGCCATCTCCGTCGTGAGCTGCTCCAGTGTGAGCTCGTCGCGGTGGGCGTCGAGCACGACGCGGCCCAGCTTGAGGATCACGAAGTGGTTGCCGACGAGGTGGGCGTGGTGCGGGTTGTGGGTGATGAAGATGACGCCGAGGCCGGCGTCGCGGGCCTTGACGATGTACCTCAGGACGACGCCGGACTGCTTGACGCCGAGCGCGGCCGTCGGCTCGTCGAGGATGATGACCCTCGCCCCGAAGTAGATGGCCCTGGCGATCGCGATGCACTGGCGCTGGCCGCCGGAGAGGCCGCCCACCGGCCGGTCGAGATCGGGGATGATGATCCCCATCTTGGCCAGCTCCTCGTCGCAGATCCGCTTCATCCGGGCGATGTCCAGCGTGCGGAACAGCCCCTTGTGGATCTCGTTGCCGAGGAAGAAGTTCCGCCAGACCGACATGAGGGGCGCGAGGGCGAGGTCCTGGTAGACGGTGGCGATCCCGCTGGCCTGGGCGGCGCGCGGGGACGGGAAACGGCACTCGACGCCGTCGAGCGTCATCGTGCCGTCGGTGTGCTCGTGCAGGCCGGAGATGATTTTGATCAGGGTGGACTTGCCCGCTCCGTTGTCACCGAGCACGCAGGTGACCTCACCCTGGCGGACGTTGAGGCTGACACCGCGCAGCGCGTGCACGTTGCCGTAGCTCTTGCCCACGTCGTCGAGGGTGAGGATGGGGGTGTCCGAATGCGCGGCGTCGTGCCGCTCGACGGTCGCGGAGCTCATCGTCTGTCCGCCTTCAGTTTGACGTACACGTTCACGACGGTGGCGAGCAGCAGCATCACCCCGAGGAACGTCTTGAACCAGTCGGGGTTCCATCCGGCGTAGTTGATGCCGAGCTGGGTCATCCCGAAGATCAGCGCACCGATCGAGGCGCCGATCACCGAGCCGTATCCGCCGGTGAGCAGGCAGCCGCCGATCACCGCGGCGATGATGAAGATGAACTCCTTGCCGACACCCTCGCCGGACTGGACGGTGTTGAACTGGAACAGCAGGTGCATGCCGGACAGCCAGGCGCAGAAGCCGACGGCCATGAAGAGGCCGATCTTCGTCGCCTTGACGGGGACGCCGACGGCCCGGGCCGCGGCGGCGTCGCCGCCGACCGCGAAGATCCAGTTGCCCACCCGGGTGCGCAGCAGGACGTAGGCCGCGATCAGGGTCAGCACGACCCAGTAGAGGACGGTGACCTTCAGGGTGACCGGGCCGAGCGCGATCTCCGAGCCGAAGACCTTCTGCGCGCTGACGAAGCCGTCCATGTCGCTGATGTCGGCGGTGGCGACGTTGCCGGTCAGCAACCTCGTCACGCCGAGGTTGACGCCCTGCAGGATGAAGAAGGTGCCGAGTGTGACGAGGAAGCTCGGCAGGCCGGTCTTGAACAGCAGCCACCCGTTGAACGCGCCGACGGCGACGGAGACGACGAGCGCCAGGATGACGCCCACCCAGACGTTGAGGCCCAGGTTCCAGGCGATGAGGGAGGCGGACAGGCCGGAGGTGGTCGCCGCGACGCCGGCGGACAGGTCGAACTCGCCGCCGATCATGAGCAGTCCCACGGGGACGGCCATGATGCCGATGGTCGAGGCCCCGTAGAGGATCGTCCCGACGTTGGCGATGTTGCGGAAGGGGACCGCCACCGCCATGAAGAGCAGGAAGATCACGATTGCGCCGATGAGCGACCCGACCTCGGGCCGGCTCAGTAACCGGGCGGCGAGGGAACGGCTGGCGACCCGGTCGTCCCGGGTCGCCCCCGCCCTGCCCGGCTCCGTTGCCGTTGCAGTCATCTGTCAGCTCACCTCGTGCCGTTGGCGGCGAACTTCTCGACGTTGGCGACGTTGGTCTTGTCGATGAACGCGGGGCCGGTCAGGGTCGCCTGGCCGCCGCCGATGGTGTTGCCGTTGACCTTGTAGAGCCACAGGCTGTCCACCGCGAGGTAGCCCTGGAGGTAGGGCTGCTGGTCGACCGCCCACTCGACCTCACCGTTCTTGATGGCGGTCACGAGGTCCTTGTTGGTGTCGAAGGTGACGACCTTGGCCGAACTGCTGGCGTCCTTGACCGACTTGACGGCGGTCAGCGCGAACGGGGCGCCGAGGGCGAGGACGCGGTCGATGCTCGGGTCCTGCTGAAGCTTGGAGGTGATGGCCGCCTGGACGCTCGGCATGTCGGTGCCCGTGACGTAGATCTTCTCGGTGTCCGGGAACGTGGCCTTCGCGCCGTCGCACCGGGCCTCCAAGCCGACGTGACCCTGCTCCTGGATGACGCAGAGCGCCTTCTTGGCGCCGTCCGCCTTGAGCCGCTCGCCGGCCGCCTCGCCGGCGATCTTCTCGTCCTGGCCGAAGTATCCCGAGATGCCCATGGCCTTCCAGTCCTCGATGCCGCCGTTCAGCGCGACGACGGGGATGCCGCCCTGGACGGCCTTCTCGACGTTGGCCTTCATCGCGTCGGGCTTGGCGAGGGTGACCGCGATGCCGTCGACCTTCTTGTCGATCGCGGACTGGACGAGGTTGGCCTGATTCGCTCCGTCCGGGTCCGACTGGTACTGCAGGTCGACGTTGTCCTTGGCGGCGGCGGCCTCGGCGCCCTTGCGGACCAGGTCCCAGAAGGTGTCACCGGGAGCCGCGTGGGTGATGAGGGCGATCGTCATCTGGGGGGTGTCGGCGACCCCCGCCTTGGCGGCGCCACTCGCCTCGGCGGGCTGCTTGCCTCCGCTGGAGCTGCACGCGGCCAGGACGAGCGCCGCTAATGTGCCGGTCACCACGACGGAGATGCGAGATGTACGGATCACCTTGGTTCTGCCTTTCGTCGTCCGCCACCGCGGTGGGGCGGAACTGAGGAACTAGATGAACTGGTTCGTGATGGTTTGCCTCTTGTGGAGCGGGTCAGTTCGTGGAGCAGGACAACTTGTGGAGCGGGTCAGCGCAGCGGGCCGCAGGACTGCAGGTAGCCCAGGGTCCGCGTCGCGATGGGCAGGGGCTGGTCGGCGGGGCACGGATACATGTCCTGCTCGACGATGGCGAAGATCTCGGCGTCGAGTTCCGCCAGAGCATCGAGGATGGGCGGCATCTCGGGCACGCCGTTCGGCGGCTCGCACATGGCGCCCATCCGTACGGCCTCGCCGAAGCCGATGCCCTTCTCATGCACATCCGCGACGACGCCGGGGTCGACCTGCTTGAGGTGGACGTAGCCGATCCGGTCGGGGTGGTCCCGGATGAGCTTCAGGCTGTCGCCGCCGCAGTAGGCGATGTGCCCGGTGTCGAGGCACAGGTTCACCAGGCCGGGATCCGTCTCGTGGAGGAACCGCTCGACGTTCTCGTGGGTGTCCACGTGGGTGTCGGCGTGCGGGTGGAACTGGATCCGCAGGCCGAACTCCTCCCTGATCCGGCGCGCGAGCCGATTCATCAGCGCGGCGTACGCCGGCCACTGCTCGTCGGTGAGGCGCGCGTCCTCGATGACCTCCCCGGTCTGGGGGTCGCGCCAGAAGTCGGGGATGACCACGAGGTGCTCGGCGCCCATGGCCGCGGTCAGCGAGGCGGCCGCGGAGACGTCCTTCCACGTGCCGTCCCACGAGTCCGCGCGGTGCAGGTGCTCGAAGATCGTGCCCGCGGTCATGGTCAGGCCCCGCCGGTCGAGCTCGTCGCGCAGGCGGGCGGGGTCGGTCGGCAGGTAGCCGTACGGTCCCAGTTCGATGCGCGTGTAGCCGGCCGCGGCGACCTCGTCCAGGAAGCGCTCCCAGGGCGTCTGCCGGGGGTCGTCGGCGAACCAGACCCCCCAGCTGTCCGGCGCGCTGCCGATCATCGCCGGCCTGCTCATCGGCCGTCCCCGTCTGCCGGCGCCAGATGGGGGCGCTGGGTGGCCTTGTGCGCCACGTACTCGTCGTGGGCCCGCCGCGTGGTGTCGAGATCGCTGACCTGGCTGACCGGGACGTCCCACCAGGACTCGCTGTCCGGGGCGTGGACGGTGGGATCGGTCTCTACGTGGATGACGATGGGACCGCCGTCCGCGGGAGCGGCCTTGGCGTCCCTGATCGCCTGCTCGAGTTCCTTGCGGCTGTGCGCCTCGATCACGGTGGCGCCGAGGCTCCGGGCGTTGGCGGCCAGATCGATCGGCAGCCTCTCCCCGTCCAGGCGGCCGGTGGCGTCGTTGCGGTAGCGGTACCGGGTGCCGAACCGCTGCGACCCGAGCGACTCCGAGAGCGAGCCGATGGAGTGGAACCCGTGGTTCTGCACCAGGACGACGATGATCTTGAGTCGCTCCTGCACCGCGGTGACCAGCTCGGTCGGCATCATCAGATACGAGCCGTCGCCCACCAGGACGAACACGTCCCTGTCCGGGTCGGCCAGCCGTACGCCGATGCCTCCGGGGATCTCATAGCCCATGCAGGAGAAGCCGTACTCGACGTGGTAGGACTTGCGGTCCCGGACCCGCCACAGCTTGTGCAGGTCGCCCGGCATCGAGCCGGCCGCGCACACGACCACGTCCCTCGGGCCGGACAGTTCGTTGACGCAGCCGAGGACGGTGCCCTGGGTGAGCACGCCGTCGGCGAGCGCGTCGGTGACCTCCGCGGGCGGGTTGTGCGCCGCCTCCACCCGCGCGTCCCAGTCCCGCCACAACTCCGCCTGGCGGTCGCGGTACGCCGGGTCCACCGCGTATCCGTCGAGGGCCGCGGTCAGGGCGGTGAGCGCCTCCCGGGCGTCGGCCACCACCGACAGCCCCGCGAGCTTGCCGGCGTCGAAACGGGCGACGTTGATGTTGACGAAGCGGACGCCCGGGTCCTGGAAGGCGGTGCGCGAGGCGGTGGTGAAGTCGCTGTAGCGCGTTCCGACGCCGATGACGACGTCGGCCTCGACGGCGAGGGCGTTGGCGGCGGTCGTGCCCGTCGAGCCGACGGCGCCCATCGCCTGCGGGTGCCCGTGCGGCAGCGAGCCCTTGCCGGCCTGGCTCTCGCCGACCGGGATCCCGGTCGCCTCGCTGAACGCGAGCAGCGCGTCCTCCGCTCCGGAGTAGTGCACCCCGCCCCCGGCCACCACGAGCGGGCGCCGCGCCGAGCGGATGAGCGCGGCGGCGTCGGTGATGTCGACGGCCTCGGGAAGGGGCCGGGCCACCCGCCAGACCCGCTCGGCGAAGAGCTCCACCGGCCAGTCGAACGCCTCCGCCTGCACGTCCTGGGGCAGCGCGACGGTCACCGCCCCGGTCTCCACCGGGTCGGTGAGCACCCGCATGGCGCCGAGCAGCGCCGACGGCAGCTGCTCCGGCCGGTTGACCCGGTCGAAGAAGCGCGACAGCGGGCGGAAGGCGTCGTTGACGGTGAGGTCCGCGGCGTACGGCGCCTCGAGCTCCTGCAGCACCGGCCCGGCCACCCGGGTCGCGAACGTGCCCGAGGGCAGGAGCAGCACCGGGAGCCGGTTGACGGTCGCGAGCGCGGCCCCGGTGAGCATGTTGGTCGAACCGGGGCCGACGGACGCGGTGCAGGCCCACGTCTGCAGGCGGTCCTTCTGCCGCGCGTAGGCCACCGCCGTGTGGACCATCGCCTGCTCGTTGCGGGCCAGCACGTACGGCAGGCGCTCCTCGCCGCCGGCGAGCTCGTTCTGCAGCAGCGCCTGGCCGACCCCCGCGACGTTGCCGTGGCCGAAGATCCCGAGACACCCGGCGAACAGCTTCTGGCGGCGCCCGTCGCGCTCGCTCCACTGGTTGGCAAGGAAACGGACGACGGCCTGGCCCACGGTCAGGCGCACCGTCTCTGCGGTCGAGGTCAACGCAATCCTCCGATCGGAAGCCTGGGATCGACGTCCTGCTGGGCCCACGACTCCCGCACCCACCCGTGCGCGGGATCGTCGCAGATCAGCCAGGCCCGGGTCGCGCCGGGGCCGGCCATCACATTGAGGTAGTAGAGGTCGTAACCGGGAGGCGCCATCGCCGGGCCGTGCCATCCGTGCGGCACGAGGACGACGTCACCGGAGCGGACTTCCGCGAGGACGTCGATGGGCCGCGCGTCCGTTCCGTAGACCCGCTGGTAGCCGACGGGATCCGCGCCCTGGGCCGGGCCGCCCGACTCGATCCCGACCTCGAAGTAGTAGATCTCCTCGAGCTTGGTCTCCACGCCGTCGCGTTCCTCGTCGTGCTTGTGCGGCGGGTAGGAGCTCCAGTTGCCCGCCGGAGTGACGACCTCGCAGGCGATGAGCGAGTCGGCGTCGAGCACCTGCGGGACGCCGAAGTTGCGCACCTCGCGTGAGGCCGTACCGGCTCCGCGGAGCTCGACGGGGACATCGGTGACGGCCACATGCCGGAACGGCGGCGGCACCTCACGCTTGGCCGCCTTCGCGCCGCAGAGCGCGATCTTCACGTGGTCGGCGCCGGGGTTGCGCACGGTGAGGCGCGACCCCCGCGGGACGTAGGCGACGTCGGTCGGACCGGCGAAGACGCTCGCCCGCCCGGTCAGGCGGGCCTCGTGCCGCTCGCCCGCCTGGTCGACGGCCGTGACCTCGGCGCCTCCCCGCAGGGGGACGACGAGCACCTCGTCGTCGCCGGTGGCGACGGTCACCTGGGCGGCCGGCTCCAGCGTGGCCACCCGCAGGCTCGTGTGCTTCCACCCGTCCAGGGCGTCGTCGATCGACACCTCGAACTCGCCCGCGGCGGCGGTCCCGAAGGGGTGGACCCAGCGCCCGTTGTCGCTCATGGCCTGGTCCCGTGCACGAGACCCGCGGCGATGTCGACCGCCGCGGCGACGTCGCCGTCCGGCGGGAAGAGCAGCGCCCGCCCCACGACCAGCCCGCGCACGGCGGGCAGATCCAGCGCCCGGCCCCACGCGGCGTACGTCTCGTCGGGGTGCCCGCTCGGATCCCCGCCGAGCAGGAGGGTCGGCAGCGTGGTCGCGTCCATGACCCGCTCCAGCTCGTCGACGACCGGCAGCTTCAGCCAGGTGTGCCGGCTCGTCGCGCCGAGCCCCGCCGCGATGTGGATCGAGGTGATGGTCGAGTCGGGGTCGAGCAGGTTCCGCACCCGGCCGTCCTGGCGGACGGACAGGAAGGGCTCCACCATCGCCATCACGCCCTGCTCGGCCAGATCGGTGACCGCGCGGGCGCTCGCCTCGAGCGTCGCGACGGTGCCGGGGTCGCCGTAGCAGATCCGGGTCAGCATCTTGCCGCCGTCGAGGCCGCTGGCCGCGATCTCCTCGGCCGTGTAGGCGGTGAACCGGTCGTCGAGCTCGAAGACCGAACCCTGCAGACCGCCGCGGTTCATCGAGCCGATGGCGACCTTGTCGTCCAGCGCACCCATGAGCAGCAGGTCGTCGAGGATGTCCGGCGTGCCGAGCACGCCGTCGACGCCCGGGCGGGACAGCGCCGTGGCGAGGCGCTCCAGCAGGTTGCTGCGCGAGGCCATCGCATGGCGGTCGTCGCGGACGCCGAGTGCGCCGCGGGCCGGATGGTCCGCGGCCACGATGAGCAGCCGGCCGTCCTCGCCCACGAGTTCGCGGCGTCGTCTCGCGGCCCACCCTTCGGTGATCCGCCCGGGCTCGCGCACCCGGATCTCGGTCAGCTCGGCGATGCCCGCCCGGCTCGACGTCGTCGTCATCGTCCCCCCTCTTGTCCCTGGCCGGCGAGGACGGCCTCGACCTCGGCCTCATACGGCATCGCGCTGGAGCACTCGAGTTTCGAGGCGACGATGGCGCCGGCCACGTTGGCGAACTGCAGGATGCGGCGCAGGTCCCATCCGCCGAGCAGCCCGTGGACGAGCGCACCGCCGAAGGCGTCCCCGGCCCCGAGGCCGTTGACGACCGTGACGGGGAAGGGAGGAACCTCGACACGCTCGTCGGCGGTCGCGGCGAGGACGCCCTTGGGGCCCTGCTTGACGATCGCGAGCTCCACTCCGCGCTCGAGCAGGGCGTCCGCCGCACGCTGCGGCTCGGTCTCGCCGACGGCGACCTCGCACTCCTCGCGGTTGCCCACCGCCACGGTGACGTGGTCGAGGGCCCTGCCGACCTGTACGGCGGCCTCGGCGCGATCCGGCCAGAACATCGGCCGGTAGTCGAGGTCGAGGACGGTGTGCGACCGCCGTCCCCTGGCCTCCCACGCGGCGAAGTGCGCCGCGCGCGACGGTTCCTGAGACAACCCGGTGACGGTGGCCCAGTAGACCGACGCGTCCCGGATCGCGTCGAGCGGGAGCTCGCCCGCCTCGATCATCAGGTCGGGGGCGGTCGGGTAGCGGTAGAAGTACAGCGGGAAGTCGTCCGGGGGGAAGATCTCGCAGAAGGTCACCGGCGTCGGCGGGCCGTCGACCTCCGTGACGAACGTGTCGTCGACGCCGAAGTCACGCAGCGCCCGGTGGACGTACCGGCCGAACGGGTCCCGGCCGGTACGGGTGATGATCGCGGACCGGCGGCCGTACCTGGCCGCGGCCACGCTCACGTTGGTCGCGCTGCCACCGAGGAACTTCCCGAAGCGTTCGACGTCCTCGAGGCCCACGCCGGAGTCGAGGGGGTAGATGTCCACCCCGACCCGGCCCATGGCCACGAGATCGTATGCCGCTGGGGCCATCGGTCATGCCTCCGCTGCGCTCGGGTCGCCGGCCACGGCGAGCAGGTGCGCGATGCTCGTCCGCACGTCCGCCACCGGGTCCGGCCCTCCGGCGGCCGGTGCGGCGGCGAGGATGGTGTCCTGCTCGAGGACGTACCACCCTGCATACCCACTGCCTTCGAGCGCGGCCACGATGGCCCTGATGTCGACGTCGCCCTCGCCGAGCGGGACGTACATGCCGCCGGCCACGGCCTCGGTGTAGGTCACGTCGCCGGACTGCACGCGCTTGGCCCAGTCGACCCGGACGTCCTTCAGGTGGGTGTGGACGATCCGCTCGGGGTTGCGCTGGGCGATGCCGACGGGGTCGCCGCCGCCGATGAGGAGGTGCCCGGTGTCGAGGCACAGGCCGATACGGCTTCCGGCGAGCACCCGCTCGGTCTCCTCGCCGCTCTCGATCATCGTGCCGACGTGGGGGTGCAGCGTGGCCACGAGCCCGTGGGCGGCGGCGGCGTCGGTGATGCGGTCGAGGTTGCCCAGCAGGGCCGACCAGCCCGAGTCGTCGAGGACCGGGCGGTCGTCGTAGCCCTCCTGGCCGGTGGCCGCGGCGATGACGACGGTGGAGGCCTGGGCGGCGACCAGCCCCTCCATCGCACGCTCGACATCGGTGAGGGGGTCGTGGCCGGACTCGTGCAGGATCACGGGGACGAACTGCCCGACCGCCTTCAGCCCGTAGCCGGCAAGGGTGGCCGCCTTGGCCTGGGGGTCGTCGGGCAGGAAGCCGTCAGGGCCGAACTCGGTGGCGCTCAGGCCGAGCTCGCGCATCTGGCGGAGCACGGTGTCAGGTTCGAGCTGGAACCCCCATCCGGGGACCTCGCAGACGCCCCAGGAGATGGGCGCCCCGGCGACGCGATCGGCCACCGGGCGGCGGTCGCCTGACGGCTGGGTGCTCGCGGTGCTCACAGTGGTCATGTCCTCAGATCCCCTCGATCTCGGAAAGGGCGACGGGCCTGCGCTCCGCTCGGGAGCGCTCGCACGCCTCGGCGATGCGGAAGGCCTGGAGCGCGTCACCGACGGTGCACGGGGAGGTCCGCTCACCACGGACGACCTCCGCGAAGGCCGTGAGCTCGGCCTGGTACGCCGGGAGGAAGCGCTCCATGAACGACCACTTCTGAGGACCCCTGGGGAAGTCGACGCCCTCCTCGGCGGAGCGCATCGCCAGCGAGTGGTCCAGCCCGACGGCGATCGTGCCCTTCTCGCCGTGGACCTCCATGCGGACGTCGTGACCTGCGCCGTTGTAGCGGGTCGAGGAGATCAGGCCGATCGTGCCGTCGTCGAGGGTCAGCAGCGCCCCGGCGGTGTCGACGTCGCCGGCCGCGGCGAAGAAGTCGGCGCCCTTGTTGGCGCCCGTCGCGTAGACGGAGGCGACCTCCCGTCCGGAGACGAACCGGAGGATGTCGAAGTCGTGCACGTTGCAATCGCGGAAGATGCCGCCGGAGGCCGGGATGTAGGACGCGTGCGGCGGGGCTTGGTCGTGGGTGTTGGCCCGGATGGTGTGGACGAATCCGAGCTCGCCGGACTCCACCGCCGCCCGCGCCCGCCGGTAACCGGCGTCGAACCGCCGCTGGAAGCCGACGTGCACCGGAACGCCGGTGGACGCGACGAGCTCGGCGAGCCCGAGGGTCTCCTCGAGGGTGGCCGCCACCGGCTTCTCACAGAACGTGGGAACCCCCGCGGCGATGCCCTGACGCAGGAGCGGCGCGTGGGCGGGGGTCGCCGTGGTGATCACGAAACCGTCGACGCCGGACGCGAGCAGCGCCTCGGCGTCCGGAGCGACTTCGGCCCCGAGCTCGTCGGCGACGGTCTTGGCCGCCCCGAGGTCGGCGTCCGTCACGACGAGCTCGTCGACGAAGTCGAGAGCCGCCAAGGTCCTGGCATGGAAGGCGCCTATCCGTCCGACGCCCGCTAGCCCGATGCGCATTCGTGATCCCCGTTTCGATCTACGTCGTTTGTTGTGCCCGCCGTGGCATGAGGCCCTGTTTCGGCAGCCGACGATGATGGGTAGCGTGCCCGTTCGCCAAATGTCACGTCAAGACTTTGTACTGACATATTCTCGTAACGTCGTTCTCACACACGGGAGTACACTCGGGCCCGTGGCAATCCAAGTGGGCGTCTCGATCGACCGCTCTTCCCCCGTGCCCCTCTACCACCAGCTCGCGGAGCAGCTCAGCACCGCGATCGCCAGTGGCATGCTGCAGCCCGGCGACCCGTTCGAGAACGAGATCGCCCTCGCGGAGCGCCTCAGCCTGTCGCGACCGACGGTACGGCGGGCAATACAGGAGCTGGTCAACCAGGGTCTCCTGCTGCGGCGGCGCGGGCTCGGCACCACGGTCGCCAACCGCAAGGTGCACCGGCGCGCCGAGCTCACCAGCCTCTACGACGACCTCAAGCGTGACGGCGGCCGGCCGGCGACCACCGTGCTCAAGCACGAGCTCGTGCGGGACGAGCGTGTGGCCACCGCGCTCGACCTGCCCGCCGACGCCGAGCTGCTGTCGATCATTCGCCTGCGGCTGTCGGACGAGCGCCCTCTGGCGATCCTCCACAACTGGCTGCCGCCGGTCTACAACGACATCACCCGTGAGGCCCTCGAGGGGGAGGGCCTGTACGCCGTGATGCGGGACCGCGGCGTGCGCCCGGTCGTCGCGCACCAGACGATCGGAGCGCGGACGCCGACCCCTGCCGAGCGGCGCCACCTCGGGCTCAAGCCGTCCGAGCCCGTTCTCACGATGACGCGCGTCGCCTTCGACGCGGTGGGCAACGCGGTGGAGTACGGCGACCACAGCTACCGGGCGCAGGACTACAGCATCGAGGTCATGGTCGACAAGCGGTGACGCGTCGGCCGGTCCCGCTCCGGGCGGCATTTTCAGGACACGGTCCGTAATAGCCGCTCACGCGGACAAGCCGGACTAGTCTTCGGAGGGTTTCAGCCGAGATCCTTTGGAGCGGGCATGGCGCTGGGCCGCGCACGACGGGTGCCGCTGCTGCTCCGGCGTGCCTCCAGCGAGCCGTTGCTGCTGCTCACCGCGTTCGGTTCCGTCCTTCTGGCCACCACCGCGCTCGTCGCGCTGATCACCTACGCCATGGTGGTGACGGAGGCCGGGGTCCGGCGGGCCATGGCGGTGGCCCCGTTGTCCACGACCTCCGCCAAGGTGAGCACCCTGATCAGCTCAGGCGACCTGCGGAAGGTCGACGCCGCCGTCCGCTCCCACGTCCGCGACGCCTACGGCGACCTGCCGTTCACCGTGACCCGGTCGATCCGGTCCGACTCGTACGCGCTGCCGGGTCAGGAACGGCGTGAGCGGCCCGACCTGACCAGATTCGCGACCTACGAGGGGATCGAGCGGCGCAGCCGGCTCGTCGCGGGCGCCTGGCCGCGGGAGGCCGGCGAGCTGGAGGTCGCGCTCTCCCAGTCGTCCGCGCAGGCCATGGGCCTGGGCGTCGGCGACGGCTTCACGGTCGTGGGGCGGCTCAGCCACCAGCCGGTGCGCGCCCGGGTCGCCGGCGTGTTCGACCTGCTCGACCCGTACGACGACCGGTGGAAGGGCGACGAGCTGCTGCGCCGGGGCGTCGAGACGGGCAACTACACCACCTACGGGCCGCTCGTGGTCGCGCCCGACGACTTCCAGCGGTATTTCGCGACCGACGTGTCCGCCACCTGGCTCGCGGAACCGGACCTGCGGGATTTGCCGAGAGACCGGCTGCGGACGGTCGCGGCCTCCGTCTCCGCGCTCGGCGACGGCCTGCGGCGCGACTGCGCGACGTGCGCCACGTTCACCCGCCTGCCGGACATGCTGGAGCAGCTCGACCAGGCCGCGCTGGTCGCGCGGTCCACGATGCTCGTGCCGGTCCTCCAGTTGCTGCTGCTCGCCGCCTACGCGCTGACTCTCACCGCCCGGCTGCTGGCCGACCACCGCCGGATGGAGGTGGCGCTGCTGCGCACCCGGGGAGCGGGCGGCGTACGTCTCGGCCTGCTCGCCGCCGGCGAGGCGCTGCTGGTCGCGCTGCCCGCGATGGTGATCGCGCCGCTGCTGGCTCCGTGGGTCCTGACCGCGCTGGGCGCCATCCCCTGGATCCAGACCTCCGGCGTACGGCTCGCGCCCGTCCCCGACGCGGCCTCCTTCCTCGTCTCCGCGGCGGTGGCGCTCGCGTGCGCGGTCCTGCTGGTGCTGCCCGCGCTGCGCGGTGCGCACCGCACCTACGTCGAGGAGCGGTCGGCCCGCGGGCGGGGGGAGAGGCGGGGGTTCATCCAGCGCGCGGGGGCGGATGTGGCGCTGCTCGCGGCGGCCGCGCTGGCGATCTGGCAGCTCGGACTGTACGGCGCCCCGGTCACCTCGACCGCCGCTGGCGGGCTGGGCATCGATCCGTTGATCGTGACGGGGCCCGCCCTGGCATTGCTCTGCGGCGGACTGCTCGGCCTGCGCCTGATCCCCGCGGCGTCGGCGATCGCCGAGAGGCTCACCGCCCGGCGGCGCGGCCTCGCCCCCGCGCTCGGCTCGTCGCAGGTCAGCCGCCGCCCGTTGCGGTACGCCGGCCCCGCGCTGCTGCTCACGATGGCGATCGCCATCGGCGTCGTCTCGCTGGCCACCTCCGCGACCTGGCGGCGTTCTCAGGAGGATCAGGCCCGCCATCAGGCGGGGGCCGACCTTCGAGTCGCCGCGCCCGCCGAGTGGCCCGAGCTCGGCGGCCTCGGCCGGGGCTCGGTGTACACGGCGCTGCCCGGCGTGACCGGGGCCGCCCCGGTCCAGCGGGAGACCGTGGACTTCGCGGGAACGCAGGCGACCCTCCTCGCCATGGACGCGGACCGGCTCGCGGGCGTCATGTTGTGGCGCGACGACCTCATGTCCGCCTCGGTGCCGCGGCTCGGACGCGACCTCGCCGCCGCCCGCCCGCAGGTGGCGCCGATCCCGCTTCCCGGCGAGCCGCACGCCCTGTCCCTCCGCGTACGGCTCGGCCTCACGCCCCCCGGCGCCGCGCACGGGGAGGTGAGGTTGCGGCTGGCGGTCGTGGACGCGCTCGGCGCCGTCCAGGAGACGGCCGCCGTCCCTCTCGAGGCGGGGCGGCAGGAGGTGCGCTTCGACCTCCAGGCGCTCGCCGGGCGGTCGGGCCGGCCGGCGTATCCCCTCGCCGTACAGGCCCTGCTGCTGGACCTGCCCGACCCGGGCGAGCTGACCGCCGTGACGCCCGCGGTGGACGGCCTGCGGACCGACACCGGAGCCGGCGTCCCGCTGCCCGCCGCCCTGACGGCCTGGGCGGGCGTGGGCGAGCAATCGGTTAAACCGGGCGGTTTCACCGTTCGGGTGTCTCCTCCGTCCGCCCAGGCGGCGGCCGAGCCGTTGCGGCTGGCCATCACGCCGAGCGCTCCCTCCGGCAACCGGGCGCTGCCGATAGTGATCACCGCCGACCTCGCCGCCAAGGCCGGGCTGCGGGTGGGCGTGGCCGACTCCGTCACCATGGGGGGCGCCACGATGCTCGTGATGCCCGTCGCGGTCGCCTCCGCGTTGCCCGGCACCGCCCCCGGCGAGCCGGCCCTGCTGACCGACCTCCGCACACTGGCCTACCAGGATCTGACCGAGGGACGTGCGCCGCGTCCCATCGCCGAGTGGTGGCTGAGCGCGGGCGGAGGGGACACCTCCGCGGCCGTGGCCGCGCTGGCCCGCCACCCCGAGTGGAACCAGACCGTGGTGGACAGGGAGACCATCGTCCGGCGGTTCCGTGACGACCCGCTGGCGAGTGGGCTGCAGGGTGCGCTGGTGCTCGGTTTCCTGTCGGCGGTGGCCTTCGCGATGCTCGGTTTCCTGGTCAACGCCGCGGTGGTGGCGCGGGAGCGCACGACCGAGTTCGCCCTGTTGCGCGCGATCGGCGTCAGCCACCGTCAGGTGTTCGGGCTGCTCGCCGTCGAGCAGTCGTTCGTCGTCGTCCTGTCGCTGGCCGCGGGCACGGGGATCGCCGTTGTCATGGCCGTGCTGGTGGTGCCGCACATCGTGCTCACCGGACAGGCGGCCGCGGTCACGCCGGCGGTCACGCTAGACATCCCCTGGGCCCCCACGGTCGCGCTGCTGGCCGCCGTCGCCGCGGCCCTGCTGTGCATCGTGGCGGCGCTGGCCCGCCGGTTGTCCGGGCACGGGCCGGGCCGTGCCGTACGGATCGGGGAGGACTGATGCCCTTCACGCTTCTGCGAGCGCATCGAGGAGCGGCGGCGGCGCTCGCCCTGCTCGCCTTCACCGCGTCCCTGCTGCTGGCGGTGTTGCCGCGCACCTTCGAGCAGTCGTATGACGACTCCCTGCGCCGCGTCCTGGACGACAGCACCGCCGACCTCGTCGACCTGGACGTGACGTTCTGGCCGCAAGCGATCGGCGAGCTGTTCACCAGTCCGTCGCGGTTCGCCGCCACGGACGCCCAATGGCGGGCAGACCTGCCGCCCGCCCTCCGGAAGGTCGTCCAGGCCGGTGGGAACGGCCACTACGGGGCGTCGACGTACGGCACGCCGGTGGTCGGCAGGGTGGGGGAGCCGAACCAGGACTTCCAGTTCGTCGACCTGGCCTGGCTGCCGGCGGCCGACCGCCGCGTGCGCTACGTCGAGGGAGCCCCGCCGGGGCCCGCCGGGCGTGTCCGGGTCGGCGGGCGGGACCTCGACCGGGTCGACCTCGCTCTCGTGCACGAGGCGGCGGACAAGCTGGGCCTGCACGTCGGCTCGACGCTGCTGCTCGGGGCGGACGGGCGGCTCGCCGCCCGCGTCACCGGGTTCTTTGAGCTCGTCGATCCCGCGGACGGGTTCTGGGAGCACAACCGGGGCGTCCCGCACGTGAGCCTGCGACCCAGTGGCGACATCGACCAGCTGCTGGTCACCGGGCTCACCGGCGCGGACAGCCTGGCCCACATGGACAGCAGTCTCGGCGTGCGGTACTCGTGGGTGCTCGGCCTCGACACGGGTGCGGTGACCGCGCGCAACGCCCCGGACGTGGTGGACGCTCTCGGCGTCTACAACCGGATGGTCGGCGGGCGGTCCACCGTGATGGGCCAGTACACACTGGAGACCGGCCTTTCCCCGCTGCTCACCGGCTTCCTCAAGAAGCTGGCGACCGCGCAGACGCTGATGCTCCTCATCCTCGGCGGGCTCGGGCTGGTCTCGGTCGGCGTCATCGTGCTCGCGTCGCAGTTGCTGACCGAGCGGATGCGCGCCGGGCTGACGCTGATGCGGGCCAGGGGCGCGGGGCCGGTGCGGATCGTCGGCACGGGTTCCGCCGTGGCGGCCCTCGCGGCGCTGCCGGCCGTCCTGCTCGGGTACGGCCTGGCGTTCCTGGTGCCCGGCCCGGTCACCCCGGCCGCGCTGATCGGGCCCGTGATCCCGGCTCTGGCCGCGATCGCCGTCCCCGTCGTACGGCTCGCCCGGTCCTACCGCGAGCCGTTGAACGGCCGGCGGGAGGACGCCGTCCTGCGGCGGCCCTCGCCGCGCAGGATCGTCACGGAGGTGACGGTCGTCGGTCTTGCCCTGGCCGGGGCCTACCTGCTGCGCACCCGGGGCCTCACCGGCGGCGCCGCGGAGGCGGGCGACCCGTTCCTGATGGCCGTGCCCGCGGCGCTGACGCTCGCGGCGGCGTTGGTCACGCAGCGCGGCTACCCCTACCCGCTCCGCCTGGCCGGCCGGCTGGCACGGCATCGGGCCGTGCCCTTCCTCGCCCTCGCCCAGGCGGCCAGGGCCAGGGGGGCGGCCGCCCTGGCGGTGCTGATCCTGCTGCCCGCGCTGGCGGTGTCCGTGTTCGGGGCGGTGGTCTCCCAGGCGATCGGCGACACCCAGCGGACGGCCGCCTGGCGGCAGGTCGGCGCCTCCGCCCGGATCGAACGGGACGCCGACATTTCGCCCGGGACCATCGAACGGGTGCGCGGACTGCCGGGGGTCGAGGAGGTGCTGCCGGTGGCCAAGGGGATCGCCCAGATCAGCGTCGGCGGCCGCAGGGTGCGCATCGTCGCGGTGGATCTCGCGGCCTACCGGCGGATGGCGTCGGGCACCCCGCTCGTCGTGCCCGCGGCGGCCCCCGGGGCGTCCGCCGGGGTGCCCGCGCTGGTCTCACCGTCGCTCAGCGGCCTGACGACGTTCGAGCTCGGCTGGCCGGCGTCGATGACCGCGGTCAACCGGGGCACGATCAGCGCACTGCCCGGACTGGCCGAGGCGGGCGACGAGCTGATCGTTCTGCCGTACGACGCGGCGAGGCGCACGGGGACGGGCCCGTTCGCCAACACGCTGCTGGTGAAGGGGGACGTCGACCGGGCGAGCCTAATCAAGGTCGTGAACGAGCCTCAGGTCCTCGTGGTGACCGTCGCGGACGCTCTGCGCAAGATCGCCGACAGCCCGCTGACAAGCACGATCGTGATGGCGTTCGCCCTCGTCACGGTCGCTCTCGCGGGCTACGCGCTCGTGGCGGTGGTCATCGCGCTGATGATCGGCGCCGTGGACCGGGCCCGCACGCTCGCGTACCTGAGGACCGCCGGGCTGTCCCGGCGGCAGGCGCGGAGCCTGACCGTGCTGGAGATCGCGCCCCTGATCGTGCTCGGTTCGCTCGCGGGCCTCGCGCTCGGACTCGCGCTTCCACTCGCACTCGCCCCCGGCATCGATCTGTCCGCCTACGCCGGCCTGCCGGTCGACGGGTTCCCGATCAGTCTGGGGACGCCGTCGCTGCTCGCCGCCGGAGTCACGGCGGTCGCCGTCCTCGGCGCCTTGGCGCACGCGATGACAGGACGGGCGGTCGCCGGCGTCCTCCAAATGGGGGAGGCCCCATGACAGGCCGCGCCGTGTGGTCGTCGCCGGTCTTCCGCCCGCGAGGTCGGTGACGCGGCTTGCGGGTGGTCGGCCGCTGAGTGCGAGCTCCGCTTCGCCCTCGACCGGCGCGCCGGCCCCCGTGGGTGGGTGTCGCACTGCTGGGTACAGCACGACCTCGCTCGGAGCCAAAGCCTTTGTATTAATTATGAACATGGCAGGTGGAGGCCCTCTCGGCGAGTTCTTGCGCGCCAGGCGTCAGGTCACGACGGTCGATCAGGCGGGAATGGACTTGGTCGCCCGCCGACGGCGGACGTCCGGGCTTCGTCATGACGAGGTCGCCCGGCTGGCCGGTGTCAGCACCGATTACTACGTGAGGCTCGAGCAGGGGAGAGAACGCGATCCCTCGGATCAGGTCCTCGGCTCCCTCGCACGCGTACTCCAGCTCGACCTCGAGGCCACCCGGCACCTTTACGAGCTGGCACACCGAAGGGCGAGTCAGCTGAGGAAGGTGATCGGCAGCCGGGGCGAGCCGGTCGGCCCGGAGGTGCTGCGCTTCATCGAGCGCCAGGACGACGTGGCGGCATTCGTGGTGAACCGCCATTGGGACGTGCTGGCGCAGAACCCGCTGAACGCCGCCCTCCACGAGGGCCTGGAGCACAACGGCAACCTCATGCGGATGACCTTCCTCAACCCCGCGTCCCGTGAGTTCTACCTGGACTGGGAGCAGGAGGCCTCGTTCAAGGTGGCGCACTTCCGGGCCGCCGTGGGGGCGAACCACCACGATCCGTCCTTGTACGAGCTGGTCGAGGAGCTCTCGCTCGGAAGCGACGACTTCCGCCGGCTGTGGGCTCGGCATGACGTACGGGGCAGAACCCACGGGTCGATCCGCCTGCACCGCGACGATGTCGGTGACATGGCCTTGACATTCGAGATCTTCGCGGTCTGCAGGGCCCCCGGCCAGCTTCTGGTCGTCCTCCAGGCCGAGTCCGGCAGTCCGTCCGAGCACGCTCTGGCCAGACTGGCCGGCCTCGCCGCCGCACGATGATGTGACGCGACCCGCCGGGGTCCCCTCACCCGATCGGGAAGGGGACTCCGCGCTCGTCGTCCGGGCGCGGCCCGAAGATGCGCCGGTCCTCCTCCTGGATGCGGACGTCGTTGATGCTGGCCTCCCGGCGGGCCATGAGGCCGTCGGCGTCGAACTCCCAGAGTTCGTTTCCGTAGCTCCGCCAGAACCGGCCGTCGGCGTCGTGGCACTCGTACTGGAAGCGTACGGCGATGCGGTTGCCGTCGAAGGCCCACAGTTCCTTGCGCAGCGCGTAGCCGAGTTCGCGCTCCCACTTCCGGGTGAGGAACTCGACGATGGCCTCGCGCCCGGTCACGAAGGCGTCGCGGTTGCGCCAGACCGAGTCCGGCGTGTAGGCGAGCGCGACCTTCTGCGGGTCGCGGGTGTTCCACGCGTCCTCGGCGGCCTGGACCTTCTGCAGCGCGGTCGTGTGGTCGAACGGTGGCAATGGTGGGCGCTGGGCCATGCCCTCACCTTCTCTGATGTGTATGGGAAAACGATGCCCTCATGGAGAACGGGCGTTCTCCGCTAACGTAGAGAACGCTGGTTCTCTCAGTCAAGGCAGGGACGAGGTGATGGGGTGGACCGGGAGGTGGCGCGCGGCCACGTGCTCGACGCGGCGGAGGAGTTGTTCTACGGCAAGGGCATCCAGGCGGTCGGCATGGACGACATCCGCAGCCTGTCGGGTGTGTCGCTCAAACGCCTCTACCAGCTGTTCGCCACGAAGGACCGGCTCGTCGAGGCCTATCTCGAGCGCCGCGACCTCGGCTGGCGGCGGCGCCTGGCCGAGCACGTGGAGACATGCGACGACCCGGAGGGCCGGATCATCGCGGTCTTCGACTGGCTTGAACTGTGGTTCGGCGAGCCCGGCTTCCGCGGGTGTGCGTGGATCAACTCCTACGGCGAGCTGGGGGCCACGTCGCCGACCGTCGCCACGCAGGCCCGGCGGCACAAGCAGGCGTTTGGCCGATATCTGGAGACGCTCACGGACGGCGCTCACCTTCCCCGTGACCTGGCTGGTCATCTGCTCCTGCTCGCCGAGGGCGCCATGGTGACCGCCGGAATCCTCGGCGCCCCAGGAACGGCGGCACAGGCCAGGGCGGCGGCCCGTCTGCTGCTCGAATCCGCCAGGCGGACACGCCCTCCCGCCCCGGCCGGGTGAGACGGAGGACGGCCGCCCCGGGCGGGGGGCCGGACCGGGGCGGCGGGCCGTGTGCCGTTCGGGTGCCGGCCGTGTGCCTGCCCGCGCCGTCAGCCCTTCCCGCCGCCGACGGACGCCGGCGCGGTGGTCGGCGCGGCGGTCGGCGCGGCGGCCGGGGTCTCGCGCACGGCGGCCGCGGACGCCCGGCGCCCGCGCGCGGCGGGAATGAACAGCGCCACGGCGACGGCGGCCGCCGAGGTCACGGCGAGCACCGAGAAGCTGTGCGTGAAGCCCGACTCGTACGGCAGGCCACCGGGCTCCAGATGACCCGTGATGACGGAGCTCACCACAGCGGTGCCGATCGACCCGCCGATGGTGCGGATGTTGGCGTTCATCCCACTGGCGGCGCCGGTCTGGTTCGCCGGGACGCTCTGCACGATCAGGTTGGTCATCGAGGCGTAGGCGAGTCCGAGGCCGAGGCCGAAGACGCCGCCGGCGACGGCGATCTGCCATGGCTGATCGTGGTAGCCGGCGAACGCGGCGCACGAGAGCACGCTGCCCGCCGACCCCCACACGAGCTGGGCCTTGGCGCTGACGCGACGGGAGATCGGGCCGCTGACCGTTCCGCCGACGGCCATCGTCACGAGCATGGGCAACATCAGGAGACCGGCGCCGGTGACCGTGGAGCCGAACCCGTAGCCCGCCGCCCGGGGCACCTGCATGAACTGCGGCAGGAACGCGTACACGGAGAACATGCCCGCGCCGAACAGCAGCGCCACGAGGTTGGTCGTCCACACGGCGGGCAGCCGCATCATCCGCATGTCGATCAGCGGGTTGCGGGACCTCGTCTCGACCGTGATCCACAGGGCGAACAGGACCACTGCGGCGGCGAACGACGCGATCGTCCGGGCCGACCCCCAGCCCCACGACGAGGCCTCGCTGAGCGGGACCAGCAGTGCCACCAGCCACCCCGACAGGAGCACCGCGGCCAGCCAGTCGACGCGCCCCGGAGTCCGCACCGGAGACTTCGGCACATACCTGTACGCGAGGATCGCGGTCACCGTCACGACGATCATCGGGATCCAGAACAGCCACCGCCAGTCCAGCGCTCCGACGATCGGACCGGCCAGCACGATGCCCAGGCCGCCTCCGGCGGCGATGACGGCGGACAGGCCGCCGACCGCGGAAGGCACCCGCTCGGCGGGGAACTCGTCGCGGATGATCCCGAACGACACCGGGAACACCGCTCCGCCGAGCCCCTGGACCACCCGGCCGACGATCAGCACTCCGAGGTTAGGGGCGAGCGCGGCGATCAGGCAGCCGACGGCGATCGCGCCGAGGGCGACGAGAAGTGTGCGCTCCTTGCCGATCATGTCGCCGATGCGGCCCAGCAGAGGGGTCGCGACCGACGCGGACAACAACCACGCCGTCAGCACCCAGGTCACCGTGCCCTGGCTGGTGTGCAGATCGTGCTGGATGGTGGGCAGCACCGGGGTGACCAGTGACTGCATGATCGAGAATGCGGCGGCGGCG
Organism: Planotetraspora silvatica; assembly: GCF_016863315.1. Lineage (GTDB taxonomy): Bacteria > Actinomycetota > Actinomycetes > Streptosporangiales > Streptosporangiaceae > Planotetraspora > Planotetraspora silvatica. The sequence goes on along the minus strand of NZ_BOOQ01000052.1, from coordinate 51,226 downwards.
GCGGACAGCACCAGGAAGGTGCGCCGCGCCGTTGAGGTGGCGCCTGCCATGAAGAGTCCTTCGACTATGAATGGCGCCTGGGCCGCGGGGGGCATGCCGGCGAGGAGGCCGGTCGCCGGTGCCTTTCACGGCATCCGCGGACGACGACCCAGGCGGTAAAGTGGAGGAGAACCTCCGCAATATCGGAGGTATGCCTCCACAATAACGGAGGCATACCTCCGCTGACAAACGGCCGCCCTACCTGGGAGTCATCTGTGACAGAGAGAACAATCACAGGCACCGGCTCCGCCGTCAGCGTGCGGCGCCCGCATCGCGCCGACGCGCGGAGGAACTTCGACGCCCTGCTCGTCGCGGCGCGCGAGGCCTTCGCCCAGCACGGCACCGGGGCGTCACTCGAGGACATCGCCCGCCGGGCGGGCGTCGGCATCGGCACCCTGTACCGCAACTTCCCGACGCGCCAGGACCTGTTCGACGCGGTGTACGTCGACGACGTGGAGGGGCTCAGACTCGAGGCGGAGAAGGTGGCCGGCCTGCCGCCGTGGGAGGCCCTCGTGACCTGGTTGCGACGCTTCGTCGGATATGTCGCAACAAAGGCCGCGATCTCCGAAGCGCTCAACCGTGAATCCGCGATGTTCCGCTCCTGCAGGGAGGTCATGTACGGAGCGGGGAGGCCGCTGTTCGCACGGGCGCAGGAGGCCGGGGAGGCCCGCGCGGACATCAGCTTCGACGACGTGCTCCGCCTGGTCGGCGGAATCACCGGCGCGTCCTTCGTCGACGACGAGCAGCGCGAGCGGGTGCTCGGGATCGCCCTCGACGGCATCCGGGCCCGGTCGACCGAGAGCCGATGACGTGGACCTTCGGGCACATGCCGATGCCTGGCCGGTCCTGGCGGCTACGCGCTGTCGTCTCGGCGTGAGAACGGCAACCGCGTCCTCGACGCAGCGGTGATCCGGATCGCCGATCGGCGCGCAGCCGGCTTCTGAGCGGCCCGCCGCCCGGCGTTCACTCGGCCGACGCGGGCCAGTCCCAGTGCGGGACCTCGCGGAGCGGGTGCAGTTGGTCATCGGTTTCCGCGTGGGAGTTCTGCACGGCCACCTGCGTGCCGAACTCGACGTGAGAGCGGAGCGCCTCACGGAACGGAGCGTCGTCGGGCAGCCCTGCCCGATCCGCGGCCGCCATGTACAGCTCGACGAACCGCCGCCGTTGCGGTTCGGTGATCCTCAGGCCGCGGTGCACGTCGATGAGCCCGAGAAAGCCGCCCATGTCCCGGGAGAACGTGTCGGGACCGCCGAAGGTCTCGGCGGTGAAGGCCGTCAGGTGCGCCACGTGCTCAGGCCGTCCCGCGCCGAACAACGGCTGCAGCAGCGGGTCGGACAGGACGTCGGCATAGAAGATGTCGACGAACCGGTGAAGGCCGTCATGTCCGCCTGCGTGATCATAGAGCGACTCCATGATTACATCATTACCTACTCAACCGCGTTTGTGACCCTCATCGCCGCAGGAATCGGTTCCGGGCGCCGAGAGGGCGGCCGGAGGGCGTCGATAACATCCGATCATGACCTCCGCGCACCGCGAGCCCCGCAGCCTCGTTCTTCTCGGGTCGACCGGGTCGATCGGCACCCAGGCGATCGACGTCATCCGGCGCAACTCCGGCCGCTTCCGCGTCAGGGCCATCTCCGCCGGCGGCGGAGATCTCGACCTCCTCGCCCGGCAGGCGCTGGACCTGGAGGTCGGCTACGTGGGCATCGCTGCGGCCGACGGCGCGCGGAGATTCCAGGACGCGCTACAGGCGGAAGCCCGGCGGCGCGGCCCCGGCGCCGCCGGGTCGCCCGCACCGGAGATCGTCAGCGGTCCCGACGCCTCGACGCGGCTCGCCGCGTTGCCCTGTGACGCGGTGCTCAACGGCATCACCGGCTCCGTCGGTCTCGCGCCCACCCTGGCGGCGCTGGAGTCCGGCAGCAGGCTGATCCTCGCGAACAAGGAATCGCTCATCGTCGGAGGGGCGCTGGTCAAGAAGCTGGCGGCGCCCGGCCAGATCATCCCGGTCGACTCCGAGCACTCCGCGCTCTTCCAGTGCCTCCAGGGCGGGAAGACGGACGAGGTGCGCCGCCTGATCGTCACCGCCAGCGGCGGTCCGTTCCGCGGACGCACCCGTGCCGAGATGGCGGACGTCACCGCCGAGCAGGCGCTCGCGCATCCGGTCTGGAACATGGGACCGGTCATCACGGTCAACTGCGCGAACCTGGTCAACAAGGGCCTGGAGGTCATCGAGGCCCATCTCCTGTTCGACATCCCCTTCGACCGGATCGAGGTCGTCGTCCATCCGCAGGTGATGGTCCACTCCATGGTCGAGTTCCACGACGGCTCGACCCTGGCCCAGGTCGCTCCACCGGACATCCGCATGGCGCTCGCCCTGGGGATGTCGTGGCCCGTCCGTGTGCCGGATGCCGCGCCCGCCTGTGACTGGAGCAGGGCGTCCTCCTGGGATTTCCTTCCCGTCGACCACGACGCCTTCCCCGGCCTCCGTCTGGCCTGCGCCGCCGGGGAAGCGGGGGGAACGACGCCCGCGGTGTTCAACGCCGCCAACGAGGAGTGCGTGGCGGCCTTCCTGGAGGGGCGCCTGTCGTTCCTCGAGATCACTGAGACGGTCGAACGCGTGATGGGCGAGCACGACCAGGTCGGCGGCGAGATGACGCTCGAAGCCGTGCTGGCCGCGGAGGCGTGGGCCCGGGTGCGGGCGCGGGAGCTGACCGGCGCGGCGTGATCCCGCGACGGGCCTTCGGCGGCCGGGGCCGGCACCGGCCATTCGGTGGACGGCGACGGGGGCGGCTCCACGGAGCCAAGACTGGAGGCCGGGGTCCCCTTGTCTTCTCACATCGCAAGTAGTGTCATTGTGACGACTGGCTCGCCCGGCCCCCCAGGCCGGCTGACCGCCGGCACGTGGTGCGGCCGGGAGAGCGCCCTCTGAACAGATGGGAGCCGACACTGATGACGGTGACCCTGGAAAAGAGCGTCGAGGACTTCGTAGCCACTCCGCGGCAGCTTTTCATCGACGGGCGATGGGTGGACGCGGCCTCGGGCAAGACGTTCGCCACCCCCAATCCGGCCACCGGGGAGACCCTCGCGCATGTCGCCGAGGCCGACACCGAGGACGTCGACCGGGCCGTGCGCGCGGCCCGGCGGGCCTTCTCCGGGCCGTGGTCGCGGCTGAGCGCCTCGCAACGAGGCCGGATCATCTGGAAGATCGGGGATCTGATCCTCGAGCACGCGGAGGAACTCGCCCAGCTGGAGTCGCTGGACAACGGCAAGCCCCTGGCCGTGGCGCGCGCGGCGGACGTCCCGCTGGCCGCCGACCTGTTCCATTACATGGCGGGCTGGGCCACGAAGATCGAGGGGAACACGATCGCCCTGTCCGTGCCGTACATGCCGGGTGCGGGTTTCCACGCCTACACGCTGCGCGAGCCGGTCGGCGTGGTCGCCCAGATCATCCCCTGGAACTTCCCGCTGCTGATGGCCGCCTGGAAACTGGGGCCCGCCCTGGCGACCGGGAACGTGGTGATCCTCAAGCCCGCCGAGCAGACCCCGCTGTCGGCGCTGCGGCTCGCCGAGCTGATCGCCGAAGCCGGGGTGCCGGACGGCGTGGTCAACGTCCTCCCCGGGTACGGCGAGACCGCCGGGGCGGCGCTCGCGGCCCACGACGACGTCGACAAGGTCGCCTTCACCGGCTCCACGGAGGTCGGCAGGCTGATCGTGCACGCCGCGGCCGGGAACCTGAAGAAGGTCACTCTGGAGCTCGGCGGCAAGAGCCCGAATGTCGTGTTCGACGACGCCGACCCCGAGATCGCCATCGCGGGCGCGGCGAACGCGATCTTCTTCAACCACGGCCAGTGCTGCGTGGCCGGATCGCGGCTGTTCGTGCACGAGAGCAGGTTCGACGAGGTGGTCGAGGGCGTCTCCGAGATCGCCCGCGGCATCAAGCTCGGCTCCGGGCTGGAGGCCGACACGCAGATGGGTCCCCTGGTGTCCGACGAGCAACTGCGCCGGGTGACGGGCTACCTGGAGTCCGGCCGCACCGAGGGCGCGCAGACGCGGGCCGGCGGCGGGCGTCACGGCGACCGGGGCTACTTCGTGGAGCCCACGGTCCTGACGGGCACCCGTCCCGACATGAAGGTCGTCCGCGAGGAGATCTTCGGGCCGGTCGTGGTCGCCGCTCCGTTCTCCGACCTGGACGAGATCGCCGCCCAGGCCAACGCGACCAGCTTCGGGCTGGGCGCGGGAATCTGGACCCGCGACATCTCCAAGGCGCACACGCTGGCCGCGAAGATCCGGGCCGGCACCGTCTGGATCAACTGCTACAACGTCTTCGACGCGGCCCTGCCGTTCGGCGGCTACAAGCAGTCCGGATGGGGACGAGAGATGGGCCACGAGGCGCTGGAGGCCTACACCGAAGTGAAGGCGGTCTGCGCCCAGATCGGAGGCTAGCCCTTCGCAGGCACCCGGGGACGCTGTGAGACCGGATGTCCGCACCGTCACCGGAATCGGGTGGGGTGGCCGCATCGGCCACCCCGCCCTCAGCATGTCGCCGGTCGTCAGACGTCGCCGAGTGCGCCGAGTTCCTCGAGGGTCAGCAGCCGGGAACGGGTCAGGAAGCGCATCCCCTCAGGTGCCTCCAGGGAGAACCCGGCGCCCCTGCCCGGCACGACGTCGATGGTGATGTGGGTGTGCCGCCAGTACTCGAACTGCGACGACGACATCCACACCGGGATCGGCGCGGCGACGCCGTCGACCGTGAGGTCGCCGAGGCGGACGTCGGCGGCGCCGGTGCGGAACTCTCCCGCCGCGTAGCACATCGGCGCGCTGCCGTCGCAACATCCCCCGGACTGGTGGAACATCAGCGGGCCGTGCTCCTCGGTGAGCCGGCGCAGCAGGCCCGCCGCGGCCTCGGTGACGTCCACGCGCCCCTCCGGAGGGTGCGGTCCGCCGTCCGCCCCGGGCATGATCAGAAGAACCCTTGCGCGGTCTGCGCGTACGACACCAGGAGGTTCTTGGTCTGCTGGTAGTGGTCGAGCATCATCTTGTGGTTCTCGCGGCCGATGCCGGATTGCTTGTAGCCGCCGAAGGCGGCGTGCGCCGGATACACGTGGTAGCAGTTGGTCCACACGCGTCCCGCCTGGATCTCCCGGCCGGCGCGGTAGGCGGTGTTCCCGTCCCGCGACCACACCCCGGCGCCCAGCCCGTACAGCGAGTCGTTGGCGATCTTGATCGCGTCGTCGTACTCGTCGAACTTCGTCACCGACAGGACGGGCCCGAAGATCTCCTCCTGGAAGATCCGCATCTTGTTGTCGCCCTCGAACACCGTCGGCCGGACGTAGTACCCCCCGGACAGCTCGCCGCCGAGATCCGCCCGCTCGCCTCCGGTGAGGACGCGGGCGCCCTCCTCCTTACCGATGTCGATGTAGGAGAGGATCTTCTCCAGCTGGTCGTTGGACGCCTGGGCCCCGATCATCGTCTCGGTGTCCAGGGGATGGCCCTGCCTGATCCTCTCCACCCGCGGGATCGCGTCGGCCAGGAACGACGAGTAGATGGACGACTGGATCAGCGCCCGCGACGGGCAGGTGCAGACCTCGCCCTGGTTCAGCGCGAACATCGCGAAGCCCTCCTGCGCCTTGTCGTAGAAGGCGTCGCGCGCGGCCGCGACATCGCGGAAGAAGACGTTCGGGCTCTTGCCCCCGAGCTCGAGGGTGACCGGGATGATGTTCTCGCTGGCGTACTGCATGATCAGCCGCCCCGTGGTGGTCTCCCCGGTGAACGCCACCTTGCGGACTCCCCGGTGCTGCGCCAGCGGCTTGCCCGCCTCCACGCCGAACCCGTTGACCACGTTCACGACCCCCGGCGGGAGCAGGTCGGCGATCAGCTCGAGCACCACGTGGATCGAGGCGGGGGTCTGTTCCGCGGGCTTGAGCACCACCGTGTTGCCGGCCGCCAGCGCCGGGGCGAGTTTCCAGGTGGCCATCAGGATGGGGAAGTTCCACGGGATGATCTGCCCGACCACGCCCAGGGGCTCGTGGAAGTGGTACGCCACGGTGTCGGGGTCGAGCTGCGAGATCGAACCCTCCTGCGCGCGGATCGCGCCGGCGAAGTAGCGGAAGTGGTCGACGGCCAGCGGGATGTCGGCGGCGAGGGTCTCCCGTACGGGCTTGCCGTTCTCCCAGGACTCGGCCACCGCGATCGCCTCCAGGTGCTGCTCCATCCTGTCGGCGATCTTGTTCAGCACCTCGCTCCGCGCGGCGGGCGAGGTACGGCCCCAGGCCGCGGCCGCGCCGTCCGCGGCACGCACCGCGCTGTCGACGTCCTCGGCGGTGCCCCGCGCGATCACGGTGAACGTCTTGCCGGTCACCGGAGTGGGATTCTCGAAGTACCGGCCCCTGGCCGGCGGTACGTACTCCCCGCCGATGAAGTGATCGTAACGAGGCTGGAACGACACGACACTGCCGGTCTCGCCCGGCGCCGCATACCGCACCATGCGCCTGACCTCCCCAAATGCTGAATTATTCTGAAACTGGGGGATACGTCGAACGTAGGGAAATCGGCGTTGCAGCGTCGTTGCACGGGGGAGGCGCGGGCACGGCGCTGCTCGCCCGCTCCGGCCGGCACGCCGCCGAGCGGGGACGCGGGTGTGATCCCGGCCACTGTCGGTGGCGGCCGCCCTGACGCGCCCCTCAGGGTCGCCGCGGAGTGCACTATGGATCCCGAAATCGCTGGGATCACGGCGGCCGCGAGTCTGTCGCCGGATCCCGGAGCGCAGTTCCACCTGCTGCAGCAGGTCCGCGAGGCCGTTCTCAGCGGCGAGAAGCCGCCCGCCCCGCCCCGCCCGATGGTCTCCGAGTCCTGGCGGCGCTCACTGGCCGCGCACGTGGACCCGGACCACTACCGCCCGCCGATCGTCTACGGATCGGACGAGGTGGCCGACGTGCGCTCGGCCCATCCGTTGCACGCGGTGGTGCCGCTGCTGCGCGAACTGCTGGTGGGCATCGCGGACGAGTCCCGGCATGTCATGATCATCACTGATGCGGACGGCACGATCCTGTGGCGCGAGGGACCGCCCGACATCTGCCGGCGCGCGGATCCGATCGGGTTGCGCGAGGGCGTCCGCTGGACCGAGGACGCCATCGGGACCAACGCGATGGGCACCGCGCTCGCGATCGACGGCCCGGTGCAGATCTACTCCGCCGAGCATCTCGTGCGCACCTACCATCCCTGGACCTGCGCCGCCGCGCCCATCCACGACCCGGACACCGGGACGACGTTCGGCGCGATCGACGTCAGCGGGCCGCTCCACACGTTGCACCCCGCCGTGGTCTGCCTGGTCAACGCCGCCGCGCGGCTCGCCGAGGGACACCTTCGCGATCTGATGGAGTCACGCGACGAGCGCCTGCGGGCCGCGAACATGCGGCACCTGGCAGGACTGCGCGGCGAGGCGGGCGCGCTGCTGACCAGGACCGGCCGGGTCGTCGCGGCCCAGCCGGAGATGCGGTGGCCCGGCCGGATCCCCGTCCCGCCCGGCGCCGACCGGGTCCTGCTCGACGACGGGCTCGAGGCGCTGGTGGAGCCGCTGCCGGAGGGCTATCTCCTCCGGGTTCCCCCTCCGGTCCGGGCGGCGGCCCACCGGCCGAAGCTCTCGTTGTCGTTCCTCGGCGACCGGCCGGCGGCCGTGCTTGACGGCCGCGAACTGCCCCTGACCCTGCGGCGAGCCGAGTTGCTCGCCGTGCTCGCCCTGCATCCCGCCGGCCTGACCGCCGAACAACTCGCGCTGCATCTCTACGGAGACGAGGGCAACCCCACGACGGCGCGCTCGGAGGTCCACCGGCTCCGGGCGCAGGTCGGCGAGTCCGTCATGGATCCCCGGCACTACCGGCTGCGGGCGGACGTCGAGGCCGACTTCCTGGCCGTACGGGCCGCGTTGCGGACAGGCGACGTCCGGACCGCGGTGGCGGCCTGTCACGTACCGCTGCTCGCCCATTCCGAGGCCCCCGCCATCCGGGCGGAGCGCTATCAACTGCTCGCGGCGCTGCGGTCGGCGGTCCTCGACCACCACGACCTCGAAGCGTTGTGGACGTTCGGCCAGAGCGAGCCGGGAAGCGACGACCTCGAGGTGTTCGAACGCCTCGCAGGCGAACTGCACCCACACGATCCGCGGCAGGCGGTCGCCGCGGCCAGGCTGGCCTGGCTGCTCACCGAGGACGACGAGGACCGGTCGCCGGGGGAGGCGCGCCGCCGGGCGGCTGACCGGTGAGGGCGGCGACTCCCGCGGCCAGGGCGCCGCGCTGCCCGTCCGTCCAGGAGGCCGCGTCGCCGGCGTTCATGGGGTGGCCGTGGGCCAGGGTGAGGATGTGGTCCAGAAGCTCCGCGGCCGGGAGGACGGCGCTGACGAGCCCGGCGGCCTGGGCCTGTTCGAGGGCCGCGACCTTGTGGGCGAGGGCCGATCTGATCAGGGGCGAGGACCGCATGGAGTCCGAGCGTTCCAGGGTCTGCCACATCTCCAGCCGGACCAGGTGGGGGTTGGCGCGGTAGAAGTCGAAGACGCGCCGGGCATAACCGGGCAGGTCGGCGGCGTCGAAGGGGACGGCGTCCTGGACGAGCAGGACGTTGTGCTCGAGGACGGCGTCGAAGAGGCCGTCCTTGTTGCCGAAGTAGGCGTAGATCATCCGCTGGTTCGCCCCGGCGCCGTCCGCGATGCGGGCGATTCGCGCGCCGGAGAGGCCGAGGGCGGAGAATTCCGCGGTGGCGGCGTCCAGGATGCGGCGGCGCGTCGCCGCCGCGTCCCGGGTGGACCGCGGGCCGCCGGCGTCAGGAGTCACGGGGCGCCACCGTGTACCGCTCGCGCGCGTCATCGATCATGAGGGTCTCCTGCTTCCTGTCGCGCTTCGCCTGGTCTGTGCCGTGATGCACATGGTCATGCGTCGGCGGATCGACTGAGATCCTCCCACCGGTCCAGCTCGGCGATCTTGCGCTCCTCGTTCTCACGGATGCGGTCGAAGGCCGCGGCGGAGAGAGGAAGCCAGAGCGGTGGTTCCGGCAGTTCGAGCACGCCGAGCAGAACGTCGGCGGCGCGCCGCGGGCTCACGCCGTAGGCGGCGTCCCGGTCGCCGTATCGCTTCAGCATCGGCGCCATGGCCTCCGCGTACGGCGCGCTGGGCCTCGGGAGCCTCATCGACGACGCCAGAGTCGTCGCCATCGAGCCCGGCTCCACGATCGTCACCTTCACCCCGAACGGCGCGACCTCGGCCGCCAGCGCCTCGGAGAATCCCTCCAGCGCGAACTTCGCCGTCACGTAGGCGCCCAGGCCGACGGCCGGTGCCAGCCGTCCGCTCACCGAGGACACCTGCACGACATGCCCGCCGCGCTGCTCCCGCAGGACCGGCAGCGCGGCCTTGGTCATGTGGACCGCCCCCCACAGGTTGGTCTCGACCTGTGCCCGGAAGTCCTCGAGGCCGGTGTCCTCGATGGCGGCGATGTCGGAGTAGCCGGCGTTGTTGACCAGAACGTCCAGGCGGCCGAACTCCTCCACCGCGGTCCGGACGGCGGAGGCGGCGGCCCGCGGGTCGGTGACGTCGAGGGAGACGGCGCGCGCGGCGCGCGGGTGCTCCTCCACCAGATCGCGCACGGCGGCGATGTCGCGTGCGGTGACCACCACCTGGTGCCCGCGCTCCAGCGCGGCTTCCGCCAGTGCCCTTCCCAGTCCCCGGGAACCACCGGTGACCAGCAGAGTCTTCTTCACTGCCCTGCCTTCAACCTAGTAAGTAATTGCATACTTACCACGGTACAGCGGTTCCGGCGCGGCTCGTCACGGGGGAGTCCGTACGGCCTCGCACCTTCGGCGCCCGCCACGACGTACGCCGGGGACGCAACGCCGTTGCAACGCGACGCCTCCTACCATCTCCCTCATTCGTCGACGCCTCCGTGAACTCATGGCCGTCGGGGCCTGAGACAGCGACGCCTCCCGTGGCATCGAGCCCGCAGAGTCGCGTGTGAAGGCAGGTACGAGTCGATGACCCCCGCCGAACTGGATCCGCAACACGACTACCCCCTGGCGTCCCATCGGCCCGAGCTGATCAGGACCCCCACCGGCAAACGGCTCGACGAGATCACCATGCGGGCCGTCCTGGACGGCGAGGTCGTGGCCGAGGACCTCCGCATCGCGGCCGAGACCCTCCGGCTGCAGGCGCGGATCGCCGACTCCGTCGGCAGACCGCAGCTCGGCCAGAACTTCCGCAGGGCCGCGGAGATGACGGCGCTGCCCGACGAGGAGGTGCTGCGGATCTACAACGCGCTCCGGCCGGGCGCCTCCACCAGGCAGGAGCTCGCCGGCATCGCCGAGGCGCTGGAGCGCGACCACTCCGCCACGCTGTGCGCCCGGCTGATCAGGGAGGCGGCCGAGGTGTACGAGCGCCGGGGCATCCTCGCGGGCTGATCACGCCGGAGGCATCAGGAGATGGGAGCGTAGATGAAGGCCAAGAGCGTCACGAGCGGCACGGGAGCGGCCCGGCGATCCAGGCGCACCGAGATCCTGGAGGACCGTCCCGTCAACCTGGACGGCTTCGTGGAGGAGTGGCCCGAGGTCGGCATGGTCGCCATGGACAGCCCCTTCGACCCGTCGCCGAGCGTGCGGGTGGAGAACGGGGTCGTCGTGGAGATGGACGGGAAGGACAGGAAGGACTTCGACTTCCTCGACCAGTTCATCGCCGACCACGCGATCGACGCCGGCGCCGCCGAACAGGCGATGGCGCTGGAACCCGTCGAGATCGCGCACATGCTGGTCGATCCGAGGGTCTCGCGGGCCGACGTGCTGTCGGTCTCGCGCGGCCTCACCCCCGCCAAGCTCCTCGAGGTCGTCAAGACCATGAACGTCGTCGAGATGATGATGGCCCTGCAGAAGATGCGGGCACGGCGCACCCCGGCGAACCAGGCGCACTCCACGAGCGCCAGGGACAACCCGGTCCAGGTGGCCGCGGACGCGGCGGAGGCCGCGCTGCGGGGGTTCCGCGAGCTGGAGACCACACTCGGCGTGGTGCGGTACGCGCCGCTGGTGGCCATCGCCCTTCAGGTCGGAGCGCAGACCGGAAAGCCCGGCGTGCTCACCCAGTGCGCGCTGGAGGAGGCCACCGAGCTCGAGCTCGGCATGCGCGGCATCACGGCCTACGCGGAGACGATCTCGGTGTACGGCACCGAGCAGGTGTTCTGCGACGGCGACGACACCCCGTGGTCGAAGGCGTTCCTCGCGTCCGCCTACGCCTCCCGCGGGATCAAGATGCGGTTCACGTCGGGGACGGGCTCCGAGGTGCAGATGGGCAACGCCGAAGGCAAGTCCATGCTCTACCTGGAGGTCCGCTGCATCCTGGTCGCCAAGGGCGCCGGGGTCCAGGGCCTGCAGAACGGCTCGATCAGCTGCATCGGCGTGCCCGGCGCGGTCCCGGCGGGCATCCGCGCCGTGCTGGCGGAGAACCTGATCGCCAGCACCGTCGACCTCGAGTGCGCCTCCGGCAACGACCAGTCCTTCTCGCACTCCGACATGCGCCGCACCGCGCGGCTGCTGCCGCAACTGCTGTCCGGCACCGACTTCATCTGCTCGGGCTATTCCGGTGTGCCGAACTACGACAACATGTTCGCCGGCTCGAACCTGGATCCCGAGGACTTCGACGACTGGAACACCATCCAGCGAGACCTGCAGGTCGACGGCGCGCTCCGGCACGTCCCCGAGGCGGAGATCCTCTCGGCCCGGAACCGGGCCGCGCGTGCGCTGCAGGGGGTGTTCGCCCATCTCGGCCTGGCGCCGATCACCGACAGGGAGATCGAGGCGGTCACCTACTCGCACGGCAGCAGGGAACTGCCGCCGCGGGACGTGCTGGAGGACCTGAAGGCGGCGCAGTCGGTCATGGACCGGGGCGTCACCGGACTCGACGTCGTCAAGGGCCTGGAAGCAGGCGGTTTCCCCGACGTCGCCGAGGCGCTGCTCGGCGTGCTGAGACAGCGGGTCTCCGGCGACCTCCTCCACACGTCGGCGATCCTGACGCCGGAGCTGACGACGCTCTCGGCCGTCAACGACCCCAACGACTACGCGGGACCGGGCAGCGGATACCGCCCGAGCGGTGCCCGCTGGGAGGAGATGAAACACCTGCGGCACGTCGTCAGCGCCCGCGATCCGGAGCAGGGGGCGAGCCCGTCGGCGGGCGCGGCCACCGGCCGGACGCTGAGTCTGAAGGAGAAGGGCCCCGCCCGGCCGGGACGCCGCTCCGGCGAGGTGGTCATCGGCGTCTCCCCAGCGTTCGGCGACTTCTTCTCCAGGACGATCGTCGAGGTCCCGCACGCCGAGGTGCTGCGCGAACTGCTGGCCGGCGTGGAGGAGCAGGGGGTGCACGCCCGCGTCATCCGGGTCCGCGGCAGCTCGGACCTGGCGGTCATCGCGCACACCGCGGCCAGGCTCTCCGGGTCCGGCATCGGAGTCGGCATCATGTCCCGCGGCACCACCATGATCCACCAGAGGGACCTGCTCCGCCTGTCCAACCTGGAGCTGTTCCCGCAGGCGCCCCTGATGGACCTGGAGACCTTCCGCAGGATCGGCCGCAACGCCGCCCGCTACGCGAAGGGGGAGTCGCCGGAGCCGGTGCCCTCGCGCAACGACCACATGGCCCGCCCGCGCTGGCAGGCCAAGGCGGCGTTGCTGCACATCAAGGAGACCGAGTTCGTACGGCCGGGCGCGGACCCGGTGGAACTCGAAGTCCTGATCCGCATGCTCCACACCGGCTGAGGGACACGGTCATGTCCCTGGTGGTGGGGGTCGACATCGGCAACTCGACCACGGAGGCCTGCGCCGCGGAGATCGGTGAGGACGGGCGGGTCACCTACCTCTCCGCGGCTCTGGGCAGGACCTCCGGGGTGAAGGGCACCACAGCGAACGTCCCGGGTGTCGTCGAGGTGGTGCGCGGCGCGCTGGCCGCGGCCGGGCGCGATCCGGCCGACGTCCAGGCGGTGCTGGTCAACGAGGCCACCCCGGTGATCAGCGGGCTGGCCATGGAGACCATCACCGAGACGATCATCACCGAGTCCACGATGATCGGGCACAACCCCGACACCCCGGGCGGCGTCGGGCTGGGGGTCGGCACCACCGTGGCCTTCGCCGAACTGCCGGGATGCGCCCCGGGCGACGCGGTGATCTGCGTCGCCGGCGCGGGCGTGGACTTCGAGGACGTCGCGGCGGGGATCAACGCCGCCACCGCGCGCGGGGTCCGGGTCACCGGCGCGGTCGTGCCGGCCGACGACGCCACCCTGATCGCCAACCGGCTCCGTGAGCCGGTCCCGGTGGTCGACGAGGTCACGCTGGTGGACCGGGTGCCGCTGGGCATGCCGGCCGCGGTCGAGGTCGCGGAGCAGGGCCGCACCATCCGGACCCTGTCGAACTCCTACGGGATCGCCACGGTGTTCGGGCTCGACCCCGAGCAGACCCGCCTGATCGCCCCCGTGGCGCGGGCCCTCGTGGGCAACCGCTCGGCCGTCGTGGTCCGCACTCCGGCGGGGGACATCACCGACCGCAGGATTCCGGCCGGAGGCCTCACCCTGATCGGCGAACGGGCGAAGCGGTCGGTCGGCATGGACGCCGGCGCCGAGGAGATCATGGAGACGCTGCGACGTGTCCAGCCACTGGTCGACGCGGACGGCGAGCCGGGAACGCACGTGGGCGGGATGCTCGCCCGTGTTCGCGACACCATGGCCGACCTGACGGCGATGCCGCGCGATGCCGTACGCATCCAGGACGTGCTCGCCGTGGACACCTTCGTCCCGCAACGGGTCACCGGCGGCCTGGCGGGGGAGTTCGCGCTGGAGAACGCCGTCGCGCTGGCCGCGATGGTGCGCACGAGCAAGGGACCGATGGAGTTGCTCGCCGCGCGGCTGCGCGAGGCGCTCGGCACCGAGGTGCTCATCGGCGGCGTCGAGGCCGACATGGCGCTGCTGGGCGCGCTCACCACCCCCGGGACGGCGAAGCCGGTGGCGATCCTCGATCTCGGCGGCGGGTCCACCGACGCGGCGGTCGCCATGGAGGGCGCCGAGGTGTGCTCGGTCCACCTGGCCGGCGCCGGCGACCTGGTCACCAGTCTGATCGACTCCGAACTCGGGCTGGAGAGCATGGAGCTCGCCGAAGAGATCAAGAAGTTCCCGCTGGCGAAGGCGGAGAGCTTCTTCCACGTCCGCATGGAGGACGGCACGGTCCGCTTCTTCGACGAACCCCTGCCCGCCGAAGCCTTCGCACGGGTCGTCGTCCTCACCGATGCCGGGATGCGGCCGATCCGGACCAGGCACGGCGTGGAGAAGATCCGCCAGGTGCGCAGATCGGCCAAGCAGCGGGTCTTCGTGACCAACGCGCTGCGCGCACTGGAGCAGGTGGCTCCGGGCGGCGACATCAGGCGGATCGGCTTCCTGGTCGTCCTCGGCGGCGCCGCGCTGGACTTCGAGATCCCCGACATGATCGCCGAAGCCGTATCGGGGTTCGGGATCGTCAGCGGGACCGGCAACGTGCGGGGTTGTGAGGGCCCGCGCAACGCCGTGGCCACCGGCCTGGTCGCCCGCCACGCCTCGGCATCCGCGACGCGTACGGCAGTGAGGTGCGGTTAGGCCATGGATCGAGAGCCGCACTCCGGGCGCGCCTTCGTGCGGGCGTTCGCGCCCGCGGGACCGAACAGGCCCGCGGTGGTGGTGCTGTGCCGTACCGGGAACCGGCGCTGCCTGCGTGAGCTCGGCGCCGGCATGGAGGAGGAGGGCGTGCCGTTCCGCACCGGGGACGGCACGGGCGGCAGCGCGGTGGAACTGGCCTTCGCCGCGGCCCAGGCGTCCGACCTGGACGTGGGGGTGGGCATGGACGCCGCGGGGAACGTGTGCGTGCACCACGCGAAACTCCCGCCGGACATGCCCGCGCTGACGGGCCGGGCGGCCGACGCCCGGACCATGGGGCACAACGCGGCCAGGCTGGTCGTCGGCATCCCGTTCAAGGACGCGCCGGTCCGCACCGGTCAGTGAAGGAGGCACCATGGCGAACGCACGGCTCCGCCTCGCCGACGCCCGACTCGTGCTGGAGGCCGCACTGGGCAAGGCCGATGAGATCGGGCAGCCCATGAACGTCGCCGTGGTGGACGGCGGCGGTCACCTGCTGGCGTTCGCGCGCCAGGACGGCGCGATCCTCGGGAGCATCGACATCGCCGTCCGCAAGGCCCGCACCGCTGTGCTGATGGCGATGACGACCGAACAGCTCGGGGTGTCCGCCGCGCCCGGCGGCCCGCTGTACGGCATCGAGGTGACCAACGGCGGCCTGGTGATCTTCGGTGGTGGCATCCCGCTGACCGGGCAGGACGGCGAGGTCGCCGGCGCCATCGGGGTGAGCGCGGGAACCGTCGAGCAGGACGTCGCAGTCGCGACGGCCGGCGCGGAAACCTTCTCCGCGGACGGCCCGGCGCAGCCGTCCGGCTGAAAGCCCGTCGCGTCCGGCCCGATGGGACACACTGCCGAGGAGCGCGTGGGGATCTTCGTCGCGAAGTGTTCTCAATCACCGTCACATGCGGTAGAAGATCAATTGCATCCCCTGACTCCCCTTGAGGTACATGTGAAGAAGCTCCTTCGACTTCTGGCGGCGCCGTTCCTGGTGGCGGCCGTCATAGTCACCGCCCTCTCCGTGCCCGCCAGCGCCGACACTGCCGAAACCGACGCGGAGATCGCCGCTCAGTGGCAGACGGCCTGGGACACCTACAAGTTCACCGACGTCACGCCGCCCCGTCCGGGGTCGGGCCGCAGCCGGGTCAACACCAGCATCACCGTCAAGATCAACGCGCCGATCAAGAACGTGTTCGCCGCCTACTCGAACATCAACAACCACATCGGCAGGGCCGCGTTCCTCAAGCGGGTCGTCACCCACGACACCTACTTCGACTGCGGCCTGCGGTACAACGACTTCACGGCCATCGAGGACATTCCGTTCGAGGGGACCGTCGTCTCCCTCAAGACGCACGCACAGCAGCGGATCGACCGCGACGACTTCTCCTACGAGACGGACACCTGGTCGGAGCCCAACGTGGTCACGCACCAGAAGATCGTCTTCAAGAAGGTGGCCGGAGGCAAGACCGAGGTCACCGAGCGCCTCACCTTCGACGCGGACGCGACGCTGATCGATTTCGTCGTCGAGAACGGCGTCGCCTCACACCAGCAGACGCAGTCGGCCCTCAAGCAGGCGATCGAGAGCGGCCAACTCTGACACGTCACCGGCGCGGGGCCCGCTCACCGAGTGGGCCCCGCACCGGCCTGAACGCCTGAGCCCCAGGCAGGGACCCCCCAGGCCCCGATGATTCCGTCGGCACCCCGTGGGTGGGCGCCGACCCGCGTTGGAGATCGCTACAGGTGCAGGGTTCCGCTGCGGGCGCGGTGCTCAAGCGGTGAGTGTCCGTGCAGGCGGCGGAAAGCCGTGCTGAAGGCGCGGACGTCGGGGTAGCCGCACGCCCTGGCCACCTCCGTCACCGTGGGACCCGTGTCCAGCAGCAGGGCGGCGGCCAGCTCGAGCCGCATCCTGCGCAGGGTCGCCATCAGGGATGTGCCTGTCTGCTCGCGGAACAGCCGCTCGGCGTGCCGTTCGGACAGGTGGACGGTGGCGGCCACATCCCTGACCCTGACCGGCCGGCCCAGGTTGTCGGCGAGGTGCCGCCGCATCACCGCCACCACCTGGGACGGCCGGTCCCTGGGTGGCGGCTCGACCTGCAGGTCGTCCTCGTTCGCGAACGCCCTGGCGGTGTCCACCACCAGGGCGGCGCCGAGACCGGCCAGGCCGGCGTCGTACCCGGACCGCACCGGGTCGGCGTACCCGGCGAGTGCGGTGACGACCTCGGCCAGCGAGCCGGTACGGCGCGACACCACGGGACCGGCGGGGTCGGTGAGGCCGGTCCACCAGCCGCGCTCGTCCGGCCCCGGAGCCTCCCGGCCGCCCCGCAGGGTGAAGCCCCAGAAGGCGATGCCGAGCGGGTCCTCCCGGCTCGACTCGATCTCGTGCACATCACCCGGCCTGGCCACGAACACCTCACCGGCGCCGACGTCATGGTGTTCCCCGCCGACGCTGAACCGGCCTGCACCGGTGTAGGCCAGGCAAACCTCGTGGAAGGAGTGCCGGTGCCAGTAGTTGCGCCAGGCGGGCTTGGTGTAGAACCCCCAGCTGACGAAGTCAGCCCTGAACCCTCCGACCTGGCAGGTGTCCAGCAGGCCGGTCAGGTCGGGCAGCCGACCGGCACCGGCCACGTCCGCCAAGCTCAAGCCTGTCTCCTGCCTGTCGGGTCCACTCCCGACAGCATCATGCCCTGCCCCAGTGACCAGTCGTGCGCCCGGACCGCCGGTGGGTCGGCCGGGTCGCGGAACTGCACCAGCCAGGTGGTCCTGGCCTCGTCGCTGACGTTCACACCCGAGCCGTGAACGGTGAGGTAGGAGAAGAACAGCACGTCCCCCGCCTCGGCGGGCAGTGGCATCGCGGCCTCGAACGGTACGTCGGTGAGGTGATGGCCATCCTCGGGGTCGTGCTCCCGCGGCCCCTGGAGGTGGCTGCCCGGCACGACGCGGACGCAGCCCTTGTTCTCCGGCGCGTCGTCCAGGTGGAATATCGCGGCGCCGACCCGATGATGGGTGTGAGGGAAGAACGGGTGGTCCTGGTGCAGCGGGAACGGCGAGCCGTTCTCCGGCGGTTTCACGAACAGTTTGGTGTGGTGCAGTTGCACGTTCGGCACCCCCAGCACGGCCGCGGCGACCGAGGTGAACCGCTCATCCACCAGCAACCGGGAGAACGCCGCCGCGTAGAACTGCGCGTCATGCAGGTGCTGCAACCGCGTCGGCGCACCGGCCGTGAGCGCAGCGGCCGAACCCCAGGTCGGGTCCTCGTCTCGGTCCTGCTGCCCGAGCAGGTCATGGGCGACCCGGCGGTACGCCGCCGCCTCATCCCTGGTCAGCAGGCTCTTCACCAGAACGTACCCGTGCTCGGCGTAGTGGCCGGCGAGGGTTCGCAGATCGATCGTGGTCATGGTCATCGCGTCCTACTGTCGTGATCGATATGGACACTTCGTGATCGATCACGACAGTAGGAAGCCGGTGCTCGCCGCGACAGGCTCACAGCGGACAGCGATGTTCGTAAAACGGACAAGCGATCGACACTGCTCCGGCCTGCCGAGGCATCAGGCCTGGCCTTGCGCTCATGAGTCCGCCCGACGAGGTGGGCGAAACCGCGAGCGGGCAGTCGATGTCAGCAGTGCGATGCCTGATAACCGGTGCTGCCCCTGGTCGAGCCGTACGAGTGCGTCGTGCCAGTGCTGTCCGGGTAATACGACTCGATGGCACCCTCCGCGAAGATGCAGTTGTTCGGCGAGTACACCGTCACCGGGCCGGCGTAGTAGTAGTAGCGGCCATAGGTGCCGGGTGACGCGGGATCGCGCTTGGAGCCGATGTTGGTGCAGGAGGTCTTGTTGGGCGTGGTCTGCGAGCACTTCACCAGCACGACGTACATGCCCTTGAGGATGCCTTCGGAATTGGGTCCGGTCGCGACCGTGGCGGCGCAGTTGTTGCCGGTGGAGCTGTCGTAGTAGACGTCCAGGTACGCCATCAAGTCGTCGTACGTATCGTCGCGCATCGGGATGTGCTCGATCCGGCTGCCGCTGCACCCGTTGGCCGCCTGGGCAGGCGCCGACAGCGCCGTGGTCACCCCGACGACGCAGGATGCCGTCAGCAGCAATGCCACGGCGCGGCGACGGATCCGACGTCCTAAGTCGCTCATCACGTTTCCCCTTGTCTCGATACCGGCCGCACGGCTGATATCAGGTACAAAGGCCGATCCATGATCATCGGCCTATCACGGGAAGGATCTTAAAGGACGACGATCTTGGATGATCAATCGGGCTGACCCCGGGGCGGACTGCCTTTCGCTGTGCCATCTGCCAGAGGTCAACGTGATTGCTGACTTCTGCATGCGACCTCCGCATCTTCCGGCGTTCCGAAGGTCTTAGTCACCCGCTTAGTCACATGGATGTGCATCGATGGGCGAGGTTAGACACCCAGGAAGTCACCCAGCTTGACACTCATTCGGCGGCGCGTAGTTGGTGGTCGTCGTCTCGCCCTAGTCCTCGTCGTAGTAGACGGCGAAGGGGTCGTCGACGTCGAGGGGCTCTTCCACGTAGAGCGTGACCTGAACGCTGCTGTCAGGCATGAGACCGGGGACATCGTCCAAGATTCTGTCCCCGCCTGAGGCATGCATGAGCTGATAGATGGCCCGGTCCGCAGCTTGCACATCGGCGGCGGCGTCGTCCTCGGCATCCGCCGGCCATGCCTTCAGGTAAGCCGCCCGACCGGCGGCCATCAGTGCCTCTCGGTTGGTGATCAGGAAGTCGTGGCGCATGAGCACGGCAATGCGCTCGGTGGAGTCGTCCTCGTCCTCGTCCTCGTCCTCGTCCTCGTCGTCGTCGTCTTCGTCGTCGTCGTCGTCCAGATCTTCGAGGCTTGGGGAGGTCCCGGTGAGGTTGAACTGGGCGTCAGCGAAACGGCGAGCCGCTTCTGAGAGTGGGCCATTGAGCGCGAAGATCTCAGGAATCTCTCGCTGCTGCCCTTTCATTCCGCACAGGGCCTCGGTGTGCTGCATCACCCTAGCCGTGAACGCTTCGGCGGCCTCGCGCATCCGCTTCCGGGCCTCGTCCGAGAACTGTTCGACCTCATCAAGATCCGCGCTGTCCTCTTCTGAGTGGTCCATGTCCAAAGCGCCCATAGAGACTCCAACTGATCTAACCTCGACACAAATAGGGCCACAGACTATGACGCTTTCTCATCTGCACGTCCATGCGATCCCTCGTTCTCCCGATGACGGATTCATCCTCGCGGACCCCGGCAAGATCGAGGTTCCCTTCGAGGTCCGAGCGCAGCAGGCTGCACAACTCCGCAGGGCGCTGGGCCGGACATCTTCTTCTTCAGGGAGTGACCTCCAGGGGACGGGACCTGCTGCGTCCTCATGCTCATCGCGTTGGCCTCGACTCCAAGCCATCAAATCTGGTCGTCGCTAAAGCCAAGGGACACCTACTCCCCGGATCCACAGCACGCCCAACGTGGCAGAGAACCAGCCAGCGAAAGCGGCCACCGTACCGATGATCATCGCCGAGCGCACCCGACTCACAGTCATGACGGCCAGCGCCACCAGCGACCCAGGCAGACTGGCGAGCAGGAGTAGCACACAAACAATCACGGCGAATGTGAAAATGTCTGTTCTGGACGTCCTCCAGCACTCCAGCGTCTTAGCGGTACACGACTTGAACGGTTCAGGCTGGTCGGCCACACCTACCGATAAAAATAAAATGACAACTGCCATCGCCGCCGCGAAAGCTCCCGCATACCAGGCGGCCATGACTTTCAGTCCTCGACGAACCGGGGCAGGTCCCGTCGCTCCATCCTGCCGAACCCGTGCATCATCCACGGCGGTCCAACGTATCAACCGGTAAAGCCGGCGGGTCATCGAGGTCGTCGACCACGGTGGCGGATCGAGGGAATTGCAGTGATGTCGTGTCCGCCCACTGCCAGTCGGTCTTCAGCCGGCCTTCGGGTGAATTCCACCAATCACTCGGAATTGTCCGACGTGATCACAACCTCGACCCTTTAGAGAAGGTTCTCGCCGTAAACGTCTCGAACTGCCGAGTGTCGCGGCGTCGAGGTCAACCGGTCAGCGAAACCGTCTCGCCGCGCTGGACGAGGTTCGTGATCAGGGAGGCGAACTCGGGCCACAGTTCGCGGGGCAGGCCGTGGCCCATGCCGTCGATGATCACCAGTTCGGCGCCGGGGATGGCCGCGGCGGTGGCGCGCCCGCCGCTGACGTCGCACATGACGTCGTCGGCGCCGTGGATCACGAGGGTGGGCACCCGCAACGATCGCAGCCGCGCCGTACGGTCGCCCGAGGCCAGGACCGCGACGGACTGGCGTGCCATGCCCAAGCGGTCCCGATCTCGGTCGTAGGAGCGTCCGGCCCGATCGGCCACCCCGGCCTCGTCGAACTCGAACCCGGGGGACCCCACCGCCCGCAAGGCCCGGACCTGCCAGTCGATGAAGCCCTGACGGTCCTCGGGTGGTGCTCCCAACCCGCCCAACTTCGTGAAGTCGGCCTGGCCCACACCGCTCTCCCCGGTGGTGGACATCATCGACGTCAGCGACCGGACTCGGTCGGGATGTTCGATCGCGATCGTCTGGGCGATCATCCCGCCCAGGGACGCGCCGACGATGTGGGCGCTGCCGTACCCGAGCACGTCGAGCAGGCCGACGGTGTCGGCCGCCATGTCCGACAGCGTGTAGGACGCCGACGACACGTCGCCGGCCATCGCCGCCTGGAGATCGGGCACCGGCGCGTCGGGAAAGTGTGACGAACGGCCGGTGTCGCGGTTGTCGAACCGGATCACCTGAAGGCCGCGGCCGGCCAGTTCGGCGCAGAGGCCCTCCGGCCAGTTGATCATCTGTGCGCCGCCGCCCATGATCAGAAACACGGGCGGCGCCTTGAGGTCACCGAAACGCTCATAGGCCACCTCGATACCCGACGGGCCGACATTCAGCGCTTTCTCTTCGCTCACCGATACACCATCTCCTCTCTACGGCAGGCATGAACATACATGTATTTTTCACGAGCGCAATAGGAATTCAATGAATTAGCGGAAAATGGACAACAGGAAAATAAAGATATATAATGAAAGTGGCAAAGGGAATGGGAAGTGTCGCGGCGTCCCCCACCCGGTGCGAATGTGAAATCTGTACGGACGCTTGTGCGAGTTACGCGATACGCCGGCGCCGGAACGTTCGCGGGTCCGATTCCGATGCATGGTCATGCGTTGTTCGGGGACACGTCGCGGCGTTACTGGCCTCGTTCATCCGGCAACAGGCACCGTGGCCGCGAACGGGATCCGCCGACGCCGATGACGTTCGGCCCGCGCATCATGTCGAACTCCGTGACGACGTGGCCGGCGCGATGGCGGCCCTGGCCCGTCGCACCATGGTGCTGCGTCGTCGGCCTGGAAACCGTCATCGTCGACAGCGTCACCACCGGCCTGCCCGCGGGCCTCGGCGTGCGTGAGCGCACCGCGGGTGATCAGTGACCAGGTGTGCGGGCGGCGGCCACCGGCAGGAGGTCACGGGTGATCCGCTCACCTGAGGCGATGGCGCGACCGAGGGGGAACGCGTGTGCGCTCGCGGGTAGCGCTCCGGCATGGCCGCTGAGCAGGACCTCGATGGTCCCGAGATCGGTGTCGGGCCGCTCCGGCAGGTCCAGTCGCCTCAAGGTCTGGCGAGCCACCGCCTCGGCGCTGTCATAGAGAGTGGAGACGGCGGGCAGGCTCGCCGCGATCTCCGCGCTGACCAGCGGGTAGTGGGTGCACCCGAGGACGACTCCCGTGCAATGCTCAGGCGTCCGTCTCGCCGCGGCGGCGATGGCGTCGTGCACGGCCGCGAGGTCTCCGCGCTCCACTGCCTCGGCGAGTCCGAGGCACGCCACCCGCTCGACCGGTTGCCCGTTGGCGAAGGCGCCGATCAGCCGGGCCTGGTAATCGCTCGCGGTGGTCGCGGCGGTGGCCCACACGGCGAACGGCTCACCGGCGGCGGCCGCCGGTTTCACCGCGGGCACCGTTCCCACCACCGGCACGCCGGGCTCGAACATCGCCCGCAAAGCTTCCAGGGCCGTGACGCTCGCGGTGTTGCACGGGACCACGATGGCGTCGATCTCCATCCCGGCGACCGCCTCCGCCGCCGTCAGGACGCGCTGGGTGATGGACGATTCACTGCGCGGCCCCCACGGCATGCCCTCGGGATCCATGCACAGCACGAGGTCGAGGTCAGGACGGAGATGCCGAAGCCATCCCGCCGTCGGGAGCAGCCCCAACCCGGAGTCGATCAACGCAACAGCCATGCCGTTCAACATAGCGGTGCGTCACGAGGCCTCGGCCGGGTCCGGGCGCAGGCGGATGGGTGAGTCCCGCTGCACAGGAGGTCGAGGCACGCGGGTGGGGCAAGGCGCCGCCGCTTTCGTTTCTCATGGAATCTCGGACGACTTCCGTGAGAAACGAAAAAGCCGCGGCTTGCCGACGACGGCTGCGGGAGCGACCGGCCACGGCCGTGGTGGCAAGAGCCGGGCGCCGAATGCCCATCGATCCCGCCGTGCCGCAGCACGTGGGCACGCGCCTGGTCAGGGCTTGAACCCCTTCTGGTCACACCGTTGGCTGAGCGACATCATGAAGAACCCGACGGCGGCCCCCGCAAGCTGGACGTTCGGCTCGCGGCTCGGGTCGGCCGCCAGTTTGTCCAGCTCGTCCTGGTAGGTTTGGCCGCCGCTCTTGATATGCGCGAAGCTGGTCTGAAGATCCTTGTCGTCGGTCTCCAACGCCGCGACTCGGGCGAGTGCCTCGGCCTTCTGCTTGCCCTCAGCGGCCGAGACCGGGGCGCCGCGGTTCAGCGCCCACTGCTGGGGGTCGATCTTCGCGTCCTTCAGGATGGTGAAGGCCTCGGCGCAGGTGTCGGCGGGACCGGGGCCGCCGCAGGCTGTCAAGGAGGCTGCGAGAACGGCAGACGAGGCGAGGGCCGCGATCAGGCGCGTAGGCATGGCGCCAGGATGATCGTCAGTCACGCGCCCCGTCAAGACCGGGCCGCCGCCTTGATCCGGATTCGGCCCCGCCGGGATTTCCGGTCGCCGCAGGGCCCCTCACGCCAGGAGTTCGCGGACGCGCGGCGCGACCTGTGTGCCGTAAAGCTCGATGTTGGTCATGAGCGCTTCATGCGAGAGGCCGCCCATGGCGTATTTCAGGTCGAAGCGGTTCGCTCCGAGTGCGGTGAGGTTCGCCGCGATCTTCTGCGCGACGGTCTCCGGCGACCCGACATAGAGCGCGCCATGAGGCCCGATCTCGTGGAGGAAGGACTGCTTGGTCGGGATCGCGAATCCGCGGGTCTTGCTGACGTGGCGGATGACCTCCAGATAGCGCGGCCAGAACTCCTCGCGGGCCTGCTCATCGGTCGCGGCGACGTGCCCGGGTGAGTGCACTCCGATGGGGAGGGCGGGGCGTCCGAACTTCTCCAGGGCCTGGTGAAAGAGCTGGGAGAACGGCGCGAACCGCGCCGGGGCCCCGCCGATGATCGCGAGCATCAGCGAATATCCGTAACGCGCCGCGCGGACGACCGACTGGGGGCTGCCGCCGACGCCGATCCACGCGGGGAAGGGCCCGGACTTGGTGTGCGGCACGACGTCCTGGTCGCGGAGGGAGGCGCGCGTCTTCCCCTCCCAGGTGACCGGTCCGCCTTTCAGCAACTCGGCGAACAGCTGGGACTTCTCCTCGAACAGGGTCTCGTAGTCGGACAGGTCGTAACCGAAGAGCGGGAACGAGTCGATGCTGGAGCCACGGCCGAGGATGACCTCCGCCCTGCCGCCGGAGACGGCGTTCAGCGTGGAGTAGCGCTGGAACACCCGGACGGGATCGTCCGAGCTCAACACCGTGACCGCGGATCCGAGGCGGATGCGGGTCGTACGCGCGGCGATCGCACCGAGGACCACGTCGCCGGCGGACAGGGGGAAGTCGCCGGTGTGGTGTTCGCCGATTCCGAAGAAGTCCAGGCCGACCTGGTCGGCGAGGACGCCTTGTTCGACGATGTTCCGAATCGTCTGGGCATGCGAGAGCGGGCGGTCGTCACCGTCGTGGGTGACATCGCCGAAGGTGTCGAGGCCGAGGACGAGGGGGAACGTCGCGGGTTCGCCCGCGGAGGCCGGTACGGCGGGTGCCGGTGTTGTGGTCACGTCGAGTCTCTTTGTCTGGTGGTGAATCGGGAGAAGGGGAGCGGTGATCGCTTCAGGCGGCTTCGACGGAGACGGCCCGCACGAACTCGGCCCGGCGCATCGACGCGCCGAAGACGGGGCCGCCGGGTTCGAAGAGGCGGCCGGCGCTCAGGCTCTCCAGCCGGACGGCGTCGTAGCCGATGCGTTCGATGACCTCCGCCACGAGGTCCACAGCGCCCGGGTCGTCACCGGCGACGCCGAGCGCACGGCGTTCCGGCGAGCCCGCCGGCCGGCGTTCTTCTTCGAGTTCGTGGTAGCCCTTGTGATTGAAGGTCTTCACGACCGTCGACTGGGAGAGCCGGAGCTGAACGATCTCGCTGCTGCCGTACCGGCGGTCCTCGAACATCGTCTGAACGCCGTCGGTGGGCGGCCAGTAGTTCATCGTGTCGATGACCAGCTTGCCTGCCACCAGAGTGGGGTCGAAGACCGCGAATTTGTGCAGCGGGATCGCCAGCACCACGATGTCGGCGTCCCTGACGGCGTCGGCCGCCCACCGTGGCCCGGCTCCCGGCGCCAGGATCTGGGTGATGAGCGCGATTCTCTCGGGTTCGCCGGAAGCCGAGATCGTCACGTGGTATCCGGCCTCGATCGCGACCCGTGCGATCACCGGGCCGACGTGCCCGGCGCCGAGCACGGCGATGCGGGGCGACGGCATGGCCCTGTCAGACATGGAGATCCTCTCGGGTGATGGCGGCCTGTTCTGGGTGGAGGTGGTTCTGCAGCGTGCGCAGGATGTCGTCGAGCGCCTCGAACTGCTCAGGCGTCAAGGCGTCGGCGAAATGCCTCTTGACGGCCCGCGCGTGGGGTGCGGTCGCACCCCGGAACATCCGCGTTCCGTCCTCCGTCAGCGACACCTCGGCGCCGCGGTTGTCGGTGGAGCAGTCGTCGCGGCGGATCAGACCGCGGCGCTCCATCCGTCCGAGATGATGGGACAGCCGGCTGCGCTCCCAATCGATCTCCGCCGCGAGCTCTGACGACCGCAGCCGCCCGCCGTTCGCCTCGCTCAACGCCAGCAGCACGTGGTAGTCGGCCGGTGAGAGTCCCGAGTCGCGCAGCAACTGCGCTCCCAGGATTCTGCGGAGCTCGGCGGTCGTGTCGACCAGTGCCCGCCAGATCGCGAGCTCTCCCGCCGACATCCGCCGCCGGGTCGCCGCGCTGGTCACGCGGCCGTCGTCTCTCATGATCCGCACCTCATCTCGTTGACGCGTCAATCATAATTAAGCATATGATTGACGTGTCAATCAAATCTGGGCCCGCTGCCGAACGCTACTCATGGAGAACCTCCGCCTCTTCGGCCCGAGGTCAGAGTGGGTGCGCTGCGGCGGACGACACCGTGTCGACGAGGCCGGCCAGGGCCGCGGCGAGACGGTCGACGCCCTCGGTGGGCGGCCCGCCGGGCTCGCTCATGTAGGTGTCCCGGCGGATCTCGATCATGAGCGCGGTGACCGCAGGCTGCAGCCCGTAATGCTTCAGTGGCACGTAGCAGCCGGCGAAGGGGGTGTCCAGGTCGATGTCGCCGAAGCCGGCGAACGCGTCCCGCGCGGCGCGCACCAACTCGGGCGGAGTGTGGAAGGAGTCCGTGCCGAGGCAGATCGCGGGGCGTGGGCCGTCGCCGTGCAACTCGTACGGCAGTGGCCGGCTGGGATAGGAGTGCACGTCGATGACGACGGCGTGACCGGTGGCGGCCAGTCGCGCGTCGACCAGGTCGGTCATGGCGGCGGCGTACGGCCGGTAATGCCGGGCCAGGAGAACCTGGTCACGGGCGTCGTCCTCGTGGCGAAGCCGTCGGCCGTGCGCGGTGCGGGTGTAGACCGCGGCCATGCCGGCGGCGCGCATCTCCTCACGCGCGTCGGGAAAACGTTCGGGATCCACCACCAGCCGGGAGTACCGGTTCTCCAGAAGCCATGGCGTGCGGGTGGCGGCGGCCGCGGCCCGGGCGGCGATGAGCCCGGTATGGGCGTCGGTCATATGGTCCAACTCCACGGCGAGGGCGTCGTCGTCGAGGAGGATGCTGCGACGGGCGGCGGCGGTCAGGGCGCGGGAGCCGTGCGGGACGTGCAGAACCACGGCGGAGGTCGGCGCGCCCGCCAGCACGCGATAGACCGGTTCGACGTCATCGACCGACATGTCTTGATCGAAGCTTCGGGGGCTCGCCACGGGGTCACCGTACCCGTCCTGACCGTCGCGTCCTTCCGGACGAGGCGGTGATCGACGACCGGGCGCGCGCCGGGCCCGACCCGCGTGGAGGACGCGGATCCGGGACCGAGTCGTCGGTCGTCGTAGGGTTCGGACGGCAGCCATACTCCTTTCTCCCAGGAGCACCGATGAACGTGAGCGAGCAGTCGCACAGATCCCCCTCGGCCTGGCGTGACGTTCGTCGCCACCTCAACGAGCACCGTCACGAGCTCGCCCGAGCCGCCGACCGGCTCTATCCCGATCTGCCCAAGGTCGGATCGACGCACCTGCTGACCAGGCAGGAATGGACGCCGGCTCAGCCCGTCGAGCTTCATCGGATCGGCCTGCGATGGGTCGACCGGCCTGCTCCCGCGGCCGTGACCGGTCACGAAGCGGAGGCCAGGTCCGTGCTCCCGCCGGGCATCTCGTCGTACGCCCAGGCGATGGAGGCTCTGGACCGGCCCAAGCTGTTCGAGAACCGCACGTGCTACCGCCTGCTCGATGTGGCCTGGCCGGAGATGAGCTTCACCCGCGGCCACTACTTCGACGGCATCGACGTCGGCGAGACCGTCGCCCACGAGTTCGCGGCGGCCAGGCTCCTGAATGAGACCGGGCTGCCCTTCCGCGGGCTCGTCGCCGACCCCACCCGCCTGGGCTCCCGGGTCGCGCTGCCCGCGGTGTCCATGCTGACGTTGCGGCGCGACAGCCACACCGGAGCCATGACGTTCGTGCTCCACTGGCGTGACCCCGCCCGGGTCGCGCACGGGGGCGGGCTCTACCAGGTCATGCCTGTAGGAGTGTTCCAACCGGCCGAGGAGGACCCCCACGCGGAGACCGCCGACTTCGACCTGTGGAAGTGCGTGGTCCGCGAGTACGCCGAGGAGTTCCTCCAGCGATCGGAGGTGTACGGCGCCGCCTTCGACTACGAGACCTGGCCGCTCTACCGGCAGTTGACCGACGCCCGTGAGGACGACCGGCTGCGGTCCTTCGCCCTGGGCGTCGGAGTGGACCCCCTCACCTTCGCCACGGACATCCTGGCGGTCACGGTGATCGAGGCGAGCACCTTCGACGCCGTCTTCGGCGACATCGCCACCTCGAACGAAGAAGGACGGGTCATCGGCGCGAAGGGCATCCCGTTCGATGACGACTCGGTGAGCCGGTACGTCCATCACGAGCCGATGCAGGCGGCCGGCGCGGCCGTTCTCGAACTCGCATGGAAGCACTGCAGAACCCTCGTCTCCTGACCACGCTGCCCGTCGACCTCGTGGGCCGTTTCGGCACCCCGCCCAGCACCGACGTCCCCCTGCGCAAGGCCGGGGCAGGGTGAAAAGAGTGTGGGCCTTCGAACAGGCGATGGGGCTCGCCTGGCGTGGCACTAGGAGCCGCCGGACCCCGAGACCCTCAAGGCCATGCTCGGTTCGCTGTCCCTGCGGCGCATGGGCCACCCCGACGAGATCGCCGCCGCGATCGTCTTCCTGGCGAGCCCCGCCGCGTCGTACGTGACGGGCGCGGTGCTGGACGCCCACGGCGGCTACAACGCCTGAATCGGAAATGGACCTGACTTGACCCCATAGGAGGCAGTGTCTAGGTTCTAACTACTAAATCATAAAGTCAGGGGGGATCATGAGGATATTTCTTGCCGGTGCGTCCGGCGTGATCGGGCAGCGGCTGATTCCTCGGCTGGTTCAGGCGGGGCACGTGGTCGGCGGCATGACGCGCTCGTCCAGCAAGACGGATTTGCTGGCTCGGCTCGGCGCCGAGCCGATTCTGTGTGACGTCTTCGACCGGGACGCATTGATCCAGGCGGTTCGCGACTTCAATCCGGACGTCATTTTGAACGAGCTGACCGATCTGCCGGACGAGGTGGAGAAGATCGGTGATCACGTGGAGCTGAACGCCCGCATCCGGACCGAGGGCAACCGGAATCTGATCGAGGCGGCACGGCAGAGCGGATCGCCGAAGATCCTGGCTCAAACCGTCGCCTGGCAGTTGCCTGACGGACCCGACGCCCTGGCCGTCGCCGAGCTGGAACGTTCCGTCCTCGCCGAGGGCGGCGTCGTGCTGAGCTATGGGCAGTTCTACGGGCCCAGCACCTACAACGAACAGCAGATCCCCGCGGAGCCTCGCGTCCAGATCGATCGGGCCGCCGACCGCACGGTGGAACTGCTGGACGAGCCGTCGGGCGTCGTCGTCATCACCGACTAGCCGATCGCGATCCGTCCGTCGGAACCATTCGATTGCATGGTCAGGGGAAGTCATGTCGCTCACGTTTGAAGGTGTTCTGGCCGATCGGAGTACGTGGCGGCTGGAAAACTGCTCGATCGGAAAGTCGATGGACGTCATCGGCACGCGGTCGTCGATGCTGATTCTCCGCGAGGCCTTCTACGGGACAACCCGGTTCGACGACTTCGCCCGGCGCACGAAGATCACTGACGCGATCGTCGCGACGCGGCTCAAGGAACTGACCGACATCGGCTTGTTCGTCAGGCGGCCCTATCAGGAGCCGGGTAAGCGGAGCCGCCACGAATACCTCCTGACCGAGAAGGGCAGAGATCTGGTCCCTGCCGTATTCGCGCTCATGCAGTGGGGCAACAAGCACCTGCAGGGTGAGGGCGGCGGGCCACTGCGCCTGGTCGAACGAGGCACCGGTGAGCCGGTCGTGATCGGCCCGCGCACCGCATCCGGGAGGGATCTCGAGCTTGAGGACCTCGCGATAGTTGCACACGGCGATTGGGCCGACCCGCAGAGCGGCTGACCATTCATCCGGCCCGGTTCACACCGTGACGCGGGCGCGGGAGGGTCCTCTTGCACGGCATCCGATTTTCGATCCTCACGGAAGTCGTCCAGGATTCCGTGAGAATCGAAAACCGGCCCATGCCTGCGCAGGCCGCCGGCCGTTGATCGGCCGGAGGGTGGGACTCCGTCCCCGGGGGAGACCAGCCCGGTCTCGTAGGCGAGGACGACGGCTTGAGCGCGGTCCCTGAGGGCGAGCTTGGCGAAGGTGCGTGCGACGTGGGTCTTCACGGTGGCCTCGCTGAGCGTCAGTGCGCGGGCGAGTTCGGCGTTGGACAGGCCACGGCCCATGAGTGTCAGGACTTCGAGCGATGCTCGGCGCGTACCTCCCGGCCCGGTCGGCGGCGCGGCTGACCATCGCGGCGGTGCTGCACAACGAGTGATCCGCCGGTCGGTCGTCAAACCCTCATCGCGTCGCGGACGAGTTCCCGGACGAGTGACAGGGCGACATCCGCGGCTCGTCCACCGCCCGGATGCGCCGCCGCGGTGTGCAGGCCTTCGACGATCAGCCAGATACGCTCCGCCAGGACGTCGGGGGCGGCGACGTTCATATCGGCGACGAAGTTCTCGATCCGCGCACGAGTGTCGAGCAGGTACCCCGTCGCGATCCGGCCGGCGGAGTCGTCGTGGTCGGCTACTTCCGCCAGGTAGTTACGGAAGGGGCAACCGCGATAGTCGGGCGACTGGACGCCTTCGGCCATCGCCTCCACGAAGGCGATCAACCGTGCCGAGGGGTCGCTCCCCGCGTGATCGTCGGCTTCCGCGTACTGTCGCCCGAAATCCCGCCTCGCGCGCTCCAGATACTCCGCGACCAATTCGGCCTTGCTGGGGAACTCGCGGTAGAGCAGGCTCTTTCCGCACTTCGCCCGGTCGATGATCTGCTGCATTCCCACCGCTTGCACGCCGTGGTCGTAGAACAGCAGGGCGGCGGTGTCGAGAATCCGCTCACGCGTGTCGGGTGCGGGCCTGCGTGCCAACCGGATCACCTCCGGCACCCACCTTAGCGGACCGATCAGTCCCTCAAAAGTTGACTTCGGTCAGAGTCCTGTCCACTATGGGACCGATCGGTCCGGGACCGATCGGTCCATCATCTGCTGCTTCAGCCACCGGCACCGACGCCGGTCCGTGCCGGAGCCGAAGGAGGAACCATGTCAGAAGTTCTCGCGGGCAAGGCCGCCGTCATCACCGGTGGGTCGACAGGAATCGGTCTGGCCACCGCCCGCCGATTCCTCGCGGAAGGGGCCTCCGTCGTCATCGCGGGCCGACGGCAGACGGAGCTCGACAAGGCGGTCGCGGAACTCGGAGGCGACGTGCTCGCCGTACAGGCGGACGTGTCCGATGCGGATGACCTCGATCACCTCTACGCACGCGTACGGGAGACCCGGGGGAGGATCGACATCCTGTTCGCCAACGCCTCGATCCTGCAGGGGCACAGCCTGGGCGGCATCACCGAGGACCTCGTGGACCGCCACCTGGACATCAACGTCAAGGGCCTGGTCCTCACCGTCGAGAAGGCGCTTCCGCTGATCACGGACGGCGGCGCGGTCATCGTCACGTCCTCCGTGGACGGGGTGAAGGGCGGCCCGGGCCGCAGCGTGTACGCGGCCACGAAGGCCGCCGGCCGCAACCTCGTCCGTTCCTGGATGCAGGAGCTTTCCGATCGCCGCATCCGTGTCAACGCGGTCAGCCCCGGCCGCACGGAAACCCCCGGACTCGCGGCCCTCGCCGGAGACCTCGACGTCGAGGAGTTCTTCGGTCACCTCGCGACGGGGATGCCCGGCGGCCGCAACATCCAGCCGGACGAGGTCGCCGCCGCCGTCACGTTCCTGGCGTCGGACGATGCCAGTGGCATCAACGGAATCGACCTGCCGGTCGACGGCGGGTTCGCCCAGATCTAGAGCGATGTGCGGGGCCGCCTCGTAGCGTACGGCGAGCTTGTCATAGGGATCACTCGGGTGATCCACTGACTCACGACAGGCCCTAATGTTGGCCCGTGTCCGAAATGTCATCACGGGTCGAACTGCGCCCGCTCACCCTCTCCGACCAGGACGAGTTCTGCTCGCTCGTGCAGGCCAGCACCGAGCTGCACCGGCCATGGATGCGGCTGCCCGCGACCGCGGAGGAGTTCCAGGTCTGGATGCGCCGCCTCGACGACGGCACCAACCTGGGCTTTCTGATCCGCGTCCGGGAGACCGGCGCAGCCGCCGGCATGGTCAACATCAACTCGATCATCCGGGGCCGCTACCAGGGCGCGTCTCTCGGCTATGCGGCCTTCGCCCCGTCCGCAGGGAAGGGTTACATGACCGACGGGCTTACCGTCACCCTGCGGCACGCCTTCACCGACCTGCGGCTCCACCGGCTGGAGGCCAACATTCAGTCAGCGAACAAGGCGTCCCTGGCCCTGGCCCAGCGCCTGGGCTTCCGTTACGAAGGGCTGTCACCCGGCTACCTCTACATCGACGGGGCCTGGCGCGACCATGAACGCTGGTCCATCACCGCACCGAACCCCTGGGAACCCGATCCCTCCCTTCCCGAGGTGTGAGCCACACGGAGCCGGTCATGAAACACGTCCCAGGCGGCCGGGGGAGTGCAGCTCGTGAGCCATGTCTCACGAGGCCGCGGCGAGGACCTCGTTGAATCCCTCGGTCGAGCTGGGGTGGGTGTAGATGGTGTCGCGGAGCTCGGCCGCCGTCACCGCGTGGCGCATGGCGAGGGCGACCGTGTTGATGAGCTCCTGCGAGTCGACGCCGAGCAGGGCCGCGCCGAGGATCCGGTCGGTGCCGGCGTCGATGACGAACTTCATCAGTCCGCGGGTCTCCTCGACGATCCTGGCGCGAGGCATCGCGGCGATCTCCGCGATCGGCTTGCTTGCGATCTTCACCGTGTGCCCCCGGTCACGTGCCTGCCGTTCTGTGAGCCCGACCGTGGACAGCGGCGGCGTCATGAACAGGGTGTGCGGGACCGCCTGCCGGTCCGCCGTGGATCGGGCACCGGTGCCGATCAACTGGTCGGCGACTATGCGGTTGTCGTCCAGCGAGATGTAGGTGAACTGCGGACCTCCGTTCACGTCGCCGACCGCGAAGACGTGCGGCCGGCTGGTGCGCAGATGTTCGTCGACCTCGATCGCTCCGCGGCCGGTGGTGCGGATTCCGGCTGCCTCGAGACCGAGGCCGCGGGTGGCCGGCGAGCGGCCGGTGGCGACGAGGACGCTGTCGGCTTCCAGCGTGAGCCGCTGACCGTCCTTCTCGTAGACGACGGTCGCGCCGCCGTCCCCGTCGCGGACCTCGGTGACCCGCGCTCCGGTGACGAGGGTGATGCCCTGGCCGAGAAGGATGCCGACGGCCGCCGCGGCCACGTCGTCGTCCTCGCGCCGCAAGATCTGCGGGGCGACCTCCAAGACGGTGACCTCGGCGCCGAACCGGCGGTACATCGCGGCGAACTCGATGCCGAGGTAGCCTCCGCCGAGGACGGCGAGCCGCCGGGGCAACTCTGTCGTGCTGATCAGATCGGTGCTGGTCGTGGCGTACTTGCTGGTGCGCAGGCCGGGGATCTCCGGGATCACCGGTTCGGACCCGGTGTTGACGACGATCGTCTCCGCGCTGATCGTGAGCCGGTCGGCGCCGGCGCTGACCTCGACGGTCTTGGGGTCGACGAACCGTGCGCGGCCGGTGACGACCGTCACGGTGTCGATCGTGTCCAGCATCTGGAAGTTCTTGCCGCGAAGCAGGGTGGTCAGCTGTTCCACGGCGCCGACGGCCTGCTCGTACCACTCCTGTGCCGTGTCGTCCCGGCGGCGCGACTCGGCGCGATGGACCAGCGCCTTGGTCGGCACGCACCCGATGTTGATGCAGGTGCCGCCGTACATCCGGTCGGACTGCTCGACCATCACGACACGTTTGCCCAGCCGGCCCATCGTCGCGGCGAGCGTCTTGCCGCCCTTGCCGAACCCGATCACCAGGACGTCGACGTTCAAAGCGGTGCTCATTTCGTTCACACATCTAGAATCCATGTCGAACGAGCGAGCCGACAAGGCGATGAAGTCTCAGTTTCTATCGCGGAAGTATCATGGACTCGATAAGTCATCTGATCCGCCTGGCCCGCCTGCGGGGTGGCATCGACAAGCGCTGCCTGCTCGCCGGCAACTCGACACTCGACAATCCCGTACGTCCTGCGGGCGAGGCGCCCTTCCACCTCCTCCTCGAGGGCGGCTGCACCCTGGAACTGGCCGATCGGAGCATCGATCTGCGGCCCGGGGACGTCGTGCTGCTGCCGAGGGGGGCGGCGCACCGCGTCCGCACACTCGGCGTGGGCCGCCCGGGGCCGGTGGTCGAAGATGCCGGCGTCGCGTTCCCGACCGCGCGTAGCCAGGGCGCCGAGAGCGAGATCGATCTGTTCTGCGGCCACTACGCGTTCGGTCCGGGCGCCGGCGGACTGCTCTTCGAGACCCTGCCCGACCCCCTGCACGTGTCCTTTGGCGCCGAATCGAGCGAACCCGTGCGGATGCTGAGCGCACTGATGCGCAGTGAGGCGCAGAACGACGGCCCGGGCACGGAGGCGATCGTGATCTCCTTGTGCGACGCGCTGCTCGCGATGGTCCTGCGCAGCACGTCGAACCGCCGCCTCGCCGGCGACACCCTCTGGACGGCCGTCGACGACGAGCGCCTGAGGACGGTCATCGACGCCGTGCTCCGCGACCCCGGACACGACTGGACCATCGCCGGCTTCGCCCGGCTCGCCTCGATGTCGCGCGCCACCTTCATCCGCCACTTCACCCGCGCCACGGGCATGACCGTCGGAGACTTCCTCACCCGCATCCGGATGATGACCGCGGCCGAACTTCTCACCGGCGGCGACCGGCCGGTCGCCGCCGTCGCCGCCGAGGTCGGCTACCGGTCGGAGTCGGCCTTCGGCCGAGCATTCCGTACGGCGACGGCCACCACTCCCGCCCGATTCCGGCGGAACGCGGCCCGCTCATAGCCGGACGGGGCACGCTCGATGATCGTCGCGGCGCGCCTTCAGGCCGCTCAGGGCGAGTTCAGCCGGATTCCGCGGCGTGCTCGTCGGGGGACAGGGCCGGGATGTCGGCCGGATACAGGCTGACCAGAAGGCCGTACGCCTCGCCTCGGGAACTGTCGGCCGGAGGCGGGTCCGTGGCGTACGCCTGGAGCCGGGCGGCGAGCGCGCCGGCCTCGTCCGGGGTGAGCCAGAGGTGCCGCAGCAGCGTGCGCCCTCCCTGCCCGGGGCGTGGGGGCAGCATCTCGGCCAGGGCGGCGTTGATGAGGAACTCCGGGCCGACCCCGGATTCCTCGTGGAGCTTGAAGCCCCGGCTGACCAGGGCGAAGTACTGCTCGGTGCCGCCCCGTACCTGCCGGGTGGACGCCAGCCGGACGAGGCCCGCGTCCCGGAGAATCCGTACGTGATAGCCGATGGTGCCCTTGGTCGAGCCGAGCGCCGCGGTCAGCTGGCCGAGCGTCGCTGGCCGCTGGCGCAGGACGTTCACCAGGCGGTGGCGCACCGGATGCCCGAGCGCCTTGAACTGCGCCGGTGAGCGCAAGACCAGATGCTCCTGCTCGGCCGGCTCGTCTTCCACAAGCTAAGTGTCTAGGAATGTCGACGCTTTGACAAACGGCCCAGGCGAACCTCAGACTCGTTCAAGCGTTGAGGATCCTCGACGCTTCCCCCAGTCGAAGGATCTTCGATGCCCGTCTCAACGGCACATGTCGCGACCTCGCGTTCTTCTCGATACATCAAGCAGCTCATCTCGCATATGGGCCACAAGACGACCGCGGAACTCTCCGGCGACGGCAGGGGGACCCTCACCTTCGCCCAGGGGACGTGTGTGCTCACGCCGTCCGGAGATCACCTCGGCATGATCGTGACTGCCGGTGACGCCGAAGGCGTCGCGGGCGTCCAAGACGTCGTCACCCGCCACCTGCTGCGTTTCGCCACCCAGGAGTCGCTCGACGTCGACTGGACCGAGCCGGTCTCGGGGAGTTCGCTGCAGCTCGTCGATCCCGTCGTCGGCGACTATCTGCTCGAGCACTGCACGCCGGCCGGCGACGTGCTCGACGAACTGGTCGTCAGGACGCGGGAGGCCACCGGCGACGCGTCGGGCATGCAGGTCTCCCGGGACGAGGGCGCCCTGCTGACCATGCTGGTGCGCCTGGTCGGCGCGCGCCATGCCATCGAGGTGGGGGTGTTCACCGGCTACTCCTCGATCTGCATCGCCCAGGGGCTGCCTGAGGGCGGGCGGCTGCTCGCCTGCGACGTCAGCGACGAGTGGACCTCCATCGCCAGGGACTACTGGGAGCGCGCCGGTGTGGCGGACCGCATCGACCTGAAGGTCGGCCCGGCCCTCGAGACGCTGCGCGCGCTCCCCGCCGAGCCGTACGTCGACATCGCGTTCATCGACGCCGACAAGGAGAACTACCCGGCCTACTACGAGGAGATCGTCCAGCGACTGCGTCCCGGTGGCCTTGTCGTCCTGGACAACGTGTTCCTCGGCGGCCGCGTCATGGACCCGGCCTACCAGGAGGAGCGCCATCTGGGGATGCGCCGCCTGAACGATCTCATCGCCACCGACGCCCGGGTCGACTCGGTGATGTTGCCCGTGCGAGACGGCGTCACCCTCGCCCGCAGGCGCTGAACCCGTCAGTAGTCGACGGACGCGGCCACGGGCAGGTGATCGCTGCCGGTGGCGGGCAACGTCCAGGACGAGACCGGCTCGACGCCCCTGACGAGGATCTGGTCGATGCGGGCCATGGGGAACGCCGCGGGCCAGCTGAAGCCGAACCCGTCGCCCGCCGCGCCCTGCGCCGACCGCATCTGCGAGGTCACCGGGGCCAGAGCCCTGTCGTTGGCCGTGCCGTTGAAGTCGCCCACCAGGATCGCCTTCGCGACGGGGTCGTCGCGCACGGCCTCGGCGAGGAGCCGGGCGGACGCGTCGCGCTGGTCGGCGGTGAAGCCGGCGTCGAGATTGACCCGCACCGACGGGAGGTGGGCGACGAAGACGGCCAGCGGCCCGCGGGGGGTCTGGACGGTGCTGCGCAGGGCGCGGGACCACTCCATGATGCCGACCGAGCGGGTGCCGCTCATCGGGTACTTGCTCCACAGGCCGACGGTGCCCCGGATCGCGTGGTACTTGTACGCGCCGGCCAGGGCCTTCTCGTAGATCGGTACCGCGGAGGCGGTGAGCTCCTCGAGCCCGACCACGTCGGCGCCCGACGCGATGAGGGCCCGTGCGGTGCCCGTCGGGTCCGGGTTGTCGTTGTTGACGTTGTGGGAGGCGACGATCAGGTCCCCGCCGTCCGCCCGCTTGTCGATGAGCGTACGGCCGAAGAGCGCGAGCCAGATGACGGCGGGCAGCGTCAGGGCGACGAGGGCGGTCGCCGAGCGGCGGGCCAGTGCGAACGCCGCGAGAAGGGGGACGGCCAGACCCGTCCAGGGCAGGAAGGTCTCGGTGAGGCTGCCGATGTTGCCGGTGCGGTTGGGGATGTGGGCGTGCAGCAACATCACCAGGACGGGCAGGACCGCCAGGCCCGCGATGATCCGCCCCCGCCGCCACATTCCGGCCTCCCGCCAACGACGCCGGCTTTCGGTGTCAGGGCCGCCCCCCTCTTGCGAGGTGGCGTCGACGGTCGTCGTCATGTGGCTTCACTTCCCCCTTTGGCGTGCCGCCAGAGCCGAGGGCAGCGAGTCTTGAACCGCGGCGACCACCTTCTGGCCGTTGTCCCAACCGGTCAGGAGATCCCCTTGGGGAGCGGTGGACGCGTGCAGGATCATCTTCGCCTCGCAGGCTACCCGAGCATCGGCGGAGTAAGCGGATGATCCCGATGTCCCAGAGGGGATCGGCATCGCCTCGGACGACCGCCGTTCACACCTGTCGACCCTGCCGTGGGCGGGCATCCGGGGCGTCGGCGCCGCGTCTCGGTCACCGCTCGGGCGTGTGTCGGATGTGTATCAAGCCTCGGGCCGCGTACGGCCGCGGAGCCGGAGTACGGCGACCGCACCGCCGTCGGGGGCGTTGCGGAAGGTGAGCTCGGCGCCGATCACCCGGGCCTGGCCGAGGGCGATGGTCAGGCCGAGACCATGGCCGTGGCCGCGCTCCGCGGCCCCGGTCCTGAAGCGCTGCGGCCCGCCCGCCAGCAACTCGCCGGGGAAGCCGGGACCGTGATCACGTATGACGATCGTCGTCCCGTCGACCGTGACCTCGACCGGCGGCCGTCCATGGCGGTACGCGTTGGCGACCAGGTTGGCGATGATCCGGTCGAGCCGGCGGGGATCGGTGTCGGCGACGGGATCGCCCGTCACCGTCAGGCCGGCCTGAAGTCCCGCACGGCGTACGGACTCCTCGACGACCTGGTCCAACGGCACGACGGCGTGGTCGGCCGATTCGGCGCCCGCGTCGAGACGGGAGATCTCCAGCAGGTTCTCGACCAGCGTCCGCAACACCCCCACCCGGTCGCGGACCAGGTCGGTCGCCTCGCTCTCCGGCAGCAGTTCGGACGCGGTGATCAGGCCCATCAGCGGGGTGCGCAGTTCGTGGGCGACATCGGCGGTGAAGCGCTGCTCGGTGAGCAGCCGTTCCTGCAGAGCGCCCGCCATCGAGTCGACGGCCGAGGAGATGTCGGTGATCTCGTCACGTGCCCGCCCGGCCGTTCCGATCCGGGCGTCCAGGTCGCCGTCCGCGATGCGCCGCGCGGTCCCGGCCACCCGTCTCAACCGCCGGTTGGGCGGCTCGGCGGCCAGCGCCGCCAGCGGCACGACGACGGCGAGCACGGCGAGCGAGGCCTCCACGATGTGCCGGTCGAGCGCCTGCAGGCTCCGCAACTCCGACCCCAACTCCATCTGGACGGCGATCACATGACCGTCGACCGACTCGGCGGCCCACATCCACGGGATGTCCGGCCGGCGGTCGTCGTACCAGAAGCCGACCTGTTCCAGATCCTGCCGGAGAAGCGCCGGTGGCATCGCGTCCGGATCCTGCACGCTCAGCGGGTCGGCGACGCCGGTCCGCCGGTATTGGTCGACCACGGGCCCCAAGGCGTTCTGGGCCCGCTCCCTGCCGATGTCCATGGAACGCTCGAAGGTGCTCCGATGGACCAGCACTCCCACGGCGAGCGCGACCGCACACGACGCCATGGCCACCAGCGCCACGATCTTCCAGCGCTGCGATCTCGGGTTCAGCAGGCCGCGCGCGGCCTGGACGATGTCGGCGTCCACCTCAGCGCCGCAACTTGTAACCGAAGCCTCGGACCGTCTCGATCCGCTCGGCGCCGATCTTCTTGCGCAGGCGCTGCACGCACAGGTCGACGACGCGGCTGTCGCCGTCCCACCCGTAGTCCCAGACGTTGCGCAGCAGCGTCTGCCGGTCCAGGACGATTCCCGGATTCGCCGCGAACTCGAGCAGCAGTCGCAGCTCGGTGGGGGCCAGCGCGACCTGCTCGCCGTCCCGGAACACCTCCAGGCCGTCGGTGTCGATGGTCAGATCCCCGAAGATCAGACCCGCGCCGGGCTTGGGCGCCTCCTCGGCGACAGCGGAGAACGTGGCCCGGCGCAGCAGCGAGCGGATCCTGGCCACCAGCACCGCGGTGTCGACGGGCTTGGCGACGTAGTCGTCCGCGCCCGCCTCGAGGCCTGAGACCACATCCAGCGAGTCGCCGCGGGCGGACATCATCAGGATGGGGACCAGGCTGGACTCCCTGACTCTGCGGCACAGCCCGATGCCGTCCAGGCCGGGCAACATCACATCCAGCAGCAGCAGATCATGCCGCCCGTCCCGGAAGAGTTCCAGACCGGTCAGTCCGTCGCCGGCCGAGGTCACGGCGTAGCCGTAGCGCTCCAGTGCCATTCCGACCGTCTTGCGGATCACTTCGTCGTCCTCGACGAGCAGCACGGTGACAGGAGCCGACGGCCCGCTCACGGCGGCCAAATCAGACATCTCTCTCAAACGGTACGTGCATCACCAGGACAATACAGGGGCCTGCCGGTGGTCCACGATCGCTCTCCTCCTGTGGTGGGCGCTCGGGACCGATGGCGAAGGGCACGGCCGCCGCGCGACCGTGCCCTTCCTGCGGGATGCCGAGGCTCAGTTCGTGAGTACGCGCTGATGGAGATCGGTGACGGTCTTGCGGGCCGACTCCAGTGCGCCCGCCTGCCACGCGATCATGTAGCTGAGCCAGTCGCCCGCGAAGTGGACGTGGCCGGCCGGCTTGTTCAGCAGTTGATATCCGCCGGTGCGGGACGGCCAGCCGACCCAGGCGCCCTCGATGTGCGGTTGCAGCCTCCAGGAGATCGACGCCGACGTCACCAGTTCGTCGCGGTACTTCGCGCCGTGGATCTTCATGCCCTGTTCGACCGCGCGCTTCTCCCTTTGCGGATGGGTGAGTGCGGCGTAGGCGTCCTGGTTGGCGCCGTTGTTGTAGTAGCCGATGATGAGGCCGCGCCGCCCGCCGTACCCGTAGGAGGGGTACCAGACGACGGACAGATCGAGGTCGGTGTTGGTGATGCCGCCGTAGATGTTCTCGTCGGTCTCCCACCACCGGCGGCGGTACTCCAGGCCGATCTTGCCGGATGACGTGACCGTCGGCATGGACAGGGCGGCCTGCACGTCGGGGCCGAGGTTGTGCGGGGTCTTGGCCAGGATGTGCGGGGGCATGGCGGCCACGCAGAAGTCCGCCTTGATCGTCTTGGTCTTCCCGTTCTTGTCCAGGTATTCGACCTCGACCCCATGGGCCAGGTCGGTGATCTTCGTGACCTTCGATCTCAGCGAGATCTTGTGCCTGCCGATCGCGTCGGCGAACGCCTTGGGGATGGCGTCCATGCCGCCGACGGGCTGGAACATCAGCATCGCCTGGTCGTAGCCGAACTCGAAGGAGAACCGCTGGCCGACGCCGCTGGCGAGCACGTCCGACAGGGAGGGCACCGGGCCGAGAATGGTGCCCGGCTGCTCGCCCGCGCCGGGGTTGACGCTGTAGCCCCGGTGCTCGTTGCCGGTGTAGGCGAAGCCCGCCGCCTTGTTGCCGATGGAGCCGAAGCCGCGCAGGAAGGAGAGCAGTCGCTCCTTGTCCTGGGCGGTCAGCTTGGCGTCGAGCGCGCCGCTGTCGGTGGCCGTGGAGAGCAGTTCGGAGATGTACCCGTAGACGTCCGCCTTGGCGGTGCGCCAGGCGACCGGCGCCGTCATGCCCGCGGCCTCGTTGTAGAT
Source organism: Planotetraspora silvatica (assembly GCF_016863315.1). Lineage (GTDB taxonomy): Bacteria > Actinomycetota > Actinomycetes > Streptosporangiales > Streptosporangiaceae > Planotetraspora > Planotetraspora silvatica. The sequence continues at coordinate 10,166 of NZ_BOOQ01000052.1, read as the reverse complement.
GTACGCCTGGGAGTTGGAGTTGGTGAAGACCTCCAAGGGCACGCCCAGTTCGCGGGCGTAGTCCATGGTGACCATCCACTGCGCGAGCCGGGCGGGGCCGGCGTTCATGTAGATGCCGTCGGAGAAGCGGGCGATCTGGGTCGAGCCGTCAAGCTCGGTGATCCGGTCGCCGCCCCTGATGGTCCAGTTGCGGCCGCCGACCCGGTCCAGGGCCTCGAGCACGGTGCAGTCGTAGCCCGCCTTGCCCAGTTCGTACGCGGTGGCCAGGCCGGCGACTCCCGCCCCGAGGATGACGACCTTCTTCGCACCCCTCCCGGTGAGGGTGAAGTCGGATGGTTGCGGGGGGACGAAGGCCGTGCGGGCCGCCGCCTCGGCGGTCGGTGCGAGTCCGAGCGCGCCCATCGTGGCGAGGAGCGCTCCCGCCCCTCCGGTCGCGCCCACTGCTGTCAGGAACCCACGCCTGCTGTAGCTCACAGACACCTCCAAGATCTCTGGTGGCAAGTGTGAGCAAGATCTGTTGCATGCGATCGACGATCATGTTCCGGGGCAATTTCTACCAAAACCCCATAAATCTCGACATTCCATGATGGTTGCGGTGATGTTTCGAGCGTCCGTCATCCGGCCGCGGCGGGGGAGTACGGGGGGAGACCTGGATCGGCCCTCGCTTTCCGGTTTCCCTCCCCAGGAACGATCTTCGGGGCACATAATCGACGGGTGGGAAGCCGCAATTCCGACCATGTCCGCATTGCCCCAGAAGTCATCGCGGCCGCCGTTCCCAGGGAGAACGACGGACGGCTTCTGTGGGCGTGTGCGAGAGCAGGACTGCTCGCCGCCGCCCCCGTCGCGGTCATCGCGATGATCCTCATTGAGACGACCGGGTCGTCCTGGTGGTTCCTGCCCGTCCCGCCCGTCGCCCTGGCCGTCGCGGCGTACGCCGACGGGATCGTGCTCCTGCACCGGGAGGCGGAGCGCTCCGCGCGGAGCGGTCGTGCCGCCGGGTCCCTGTACAACCGCGCGCCGAGCAAGGCGAGCGGTGTACGCGCGAAGGATCTCCGGCCCGGAGACTGGGTGTGCTCCGAGGCCGACTATCACGAGAGGACCCGGTCGATCGTCGAGCGGAACGCCGACAACGAGGCGGACCACCAGCGGCGGACGGCGCAGCGGGACGAGCGCGAGCGCGAGGCGAACCTCAAGTTCCGGATGGACCTCGCCGAATGGACGGCGAATCCGCAGGGGCCGCGGCCCACCCGGCCCCGCATTCCGGGGATCCCGAAGCCGTACCTGCATCCGCTGCCCCCGCCGGAGTTCGCGCCCGTCCTGGTGCTCGACCTCTCCGGGGACGAACGGACGTCGGGTGTCTGGCTCGCCGGCCGGTCCCTCATCCGGGCGGGTGCGGCCGACCACTTCCTGCGCGGCGGGAGGGGAGTCCCGGCGCGCGTCGCGAATGAGGACGCCACCCTCGCGGAGGCGGTGTCCGCCCTGATGGCGGCCCTGTCGTCCTCCTGGGCCCAGGAGAGCGCCCTGCTGGAGTCCATGGTCGGGGCGGGGCATCCACCCCGGTCGGCGCGGCACGCCGTGCGGGCCTGCGTGGCGGTCGGGCTCGCCGTGCCCGACCCCGCACGGCGGCGCACCCTCGTCGAGGGGCTGCCCCGGCTGCGGGCGAGGCTGGGCGTCGAGGTCCGTGACCACAGGATCAAGCTGAGCGATCTCGGCGCGGCGTGGACGCGTTCCGTCTCACCGCCTGCGGTCGGCGGGCCTGCCGCGCCCACGATCAGTCACCAGTTCCACCTTTACAACCCGACCTTCGCGTATTCGAACATCGGCGGCGTCGGCGACATTGTGCACAACGAGCGGGATCCGGAGATAACCGCGCTGGTGAAGGCCGTCGTCCAGTTCCTCGAAGCGCAACACGACCGTTTCCCGGAAACGTCCGATCCGGGTGGGCTCGAGGCGGCGCTGGAGGATCTCCGCGGGGCGCTGGCGGAGCCGGAGATGCCCGTCTCCCGCGTGCGGAAGACGCTCGGCGTCGTCTACCAGGTGGGTGTGGACCTGGCGGTCGGCGTGGGCGGCAACTTCCTCTTCGAAGGCATCAAGAAAGTGATCGGTATGTGACCGATCGTGGTGCTCCACCGCCGATCGGCTCCCAGGGAACGGTTCTGACATGTGGGCCGAACCATTTGAGGGGCGAAATGTGAAGTACAGCCGGCGTATCTCCAATGTGTTTCGGGTCTTTCATGTGCCGTACCTGATCTTGCTTAGCATCCAGGTGCCCAAGCAGCGGATGACGTGCATGGAGGAATTCGACGATGCGCTTCAGGAGAACGAGATCCGCGGTCATCGCGGCGATCGCGGGAGCGGTGGTGGCGGCCGTAGGCCTCTCCGGCACCGCGAGCGCCGCGCCGGCCTCGCAGTTCAGTGTGGTGGACGGGACGATCACTCCGGCGAAGGGCACCCCGGTGCCCGCGTCGGGCACCCAGGCCTCGTTGTGGAGCAACTCCAGCTACGCCACCACGACGATCGACGGCTCCGGCCGGGTGCAGATCGGTGCGATCGGCGACAACTGCCAGGGCTGGCCGACCGTCCGGGTGACGGCGGACGGCACGCTCCTCGGCGACACCACGATCGTCAGCGCCACGAGTTACGGCACCTACGGGGTGGGGCCGGCGCTCGGCGCGGGCACGCACACCATCAAGATCCAGCTCGTCAACGACGTGCAGACGACGACATGCGACCGAAACGTCCACCTGGCCTACGCCCGGATGGAGACCGCGACCACGGACACCAAGTTCACCTTCGCCGTCATGCCCGACACCCAGCAGGAGGTGCTGAACGCGAGCGACACCCGCTTCAAGAACCGCACCGACTGGCTGGTCGCCAACAAGTCGGCGCTGGACCTGCGGTTCGTGTCGCATTCCGGCGACGTCGTCAACTGGGACACCCCCGATCACTCGCAGTACGTGATCGCCCGGAACGCGATGCGGTCGCTCGAAACGGCGAAGATCCCCTACTCGCTGGCGATCGGCAATCACGACACGCAGGCGACCGGAGTCGGAGGGTCGGCCCGTGATCCCGCGCACACGCGGGAACTCGTCCGGGACACGAGCGTCTTCAACCAGTACTTCACCGCCGCGCAGTACGGCGCCGTGAAGGGACAGTTCGAGGCGGGCAAGGTCGACAACTCCTACTCGACCTACGACGCCGGCGGCGTGCAGTGGCTGGTGATGACCCTCGAGTTGTGGCCGCGGACCGAGGTGGTCAACTGGGCCAAGAGCGTCGTCGCCGCCAACCCGCACCACAACGTCGTGGTCGTCACGCACGACTACATCGACGCCGACGCCAACATCGAGCAGAGCGGTTCCTACGGAGCCAACAGCCCGCAGTACCTGTACGACAACCTGATCAAGCAGTACGCGAACATCAAGTTCGTCTTCTCCGGTCACGTGGGCGTCGCGGGCAACCGGGTGGACACCGGCGTCCACGGGAACAAGATCTACTCGTTCCTCCAGACGTTCCACTCCAACACCACCAACCCGGTACGCCTCGTGGAGATCGACACCAAGGCCGACTCCGTGCGCACGTGGATCTACGGGCCGTACAACAACCAGTCGTTCACCGAGTACGACCGCTCGTTCACCGGCGTCGGCCTGGTGCGGTAGCGGACCTCTCGACCACGGCGACCGTGAGACCCCTGCCGGGGTCCGCGGTCGCCGCGCCGGCCGCCCCTTCGGGCAGCCGATCGTGCCCCTGAGGCCGCCCTTCCTTCCGTACGGCGGAGCGGACGGATGGGCGAGGGTGAGGGGAGCGAGCGTCTGGAGCAGATGTGTTTGAACGTGAGCAGCAGGTTCGGCGCGCTTCACCGGACAGGACCGCCTCGCGTCAGGGGATGCCGCGCGGTGTGGACACGCTGCTGCGAGTCCAGCGCTCCGCGGGCAACAGCGCGGTCACCTCCGCCGTACAGCAGCGGAGCGGTGCCGCGGCCGCACCGGGGCGTCCCGGGGTGATGGCGGCGGCCGTACAGCGGTGCGCGCCGAAGGACCCCGGGTGCGACTGCCCCGCGGAGGACAAGCAGGCCGCGCAGGGCATGCCGACTCACGATCCCGGCCTCACCGAGGAGCCTCCCGTCCAGCGCGTGATGGACGACCGGCATCAGCCGGGGCAGCCGACCGTCCAGCGGGCGCCGCCGGCGGCGGTCCAGGCGGGGGTCTCCTTCCAGGGACGCTTCTTCGCCAGCGATCCCGCTCAATTGCGCACCGCCCTGGAGATCCTGGTGGTCGAGAAGGGCGCCGAGGCCGCGGAGTCGTTCGCGTACGCCTTCCTCCGGATGGGGATGGAGGACCGCCTCCGCCTGCAGTTGAAGGGGACGGATCCCGCGCTGATCGACCAGGTGCAGGCCGCCTTCGAGCCCGTGCTGCAGAAGTTCCAGAAGGAGCGGAACACCTACGTCGAGAGCTTCCGCGACGAGGCGGCCGCCGGAGCGCAGATCGTCCTCACCAGGAGCCGGGACGCGCTCAACAAGGAGAGGGACAAGTACACCGGGGAGGGCTGGCCCGTCGAGGAGCCCGACGTGGACGGGCTGCGCGCCGCCGCGAAGGCGCTCGCCGTCAGGCGCCGCTCAGCGGACGCGGCCGCCACGAAGGCCAAGGACGCCTTCGGCGTGATGCGGAGACAACTCCAGACGCCGGCCCACCCCGGCTCCTTCGCACCGGCCCCGATCGTCCCCTACTTCCCCGACCCCGCCCTGCGGGAGGCAGCGGGGACGACGAACGAGGCGTGGTACCAGGAGGAGCAGTCCTACGCGAAGCTGCGCACGACACATGAGGCGACGTTCCCGGCCCTGGCGATGTACACCGACAACGAGGACGGGAAGGCGGCGAGCCGGCTGGAGGACCTGCCGACCTGGGGGATCCTGGCCGACCGCCGGCTCAAGAAGAACGTCGTCACCGAGATCGACAGCCGGATCGGCGACAACCTCACCGCCTCCCGCTCCTTGAACGACAAGGAGAAGGCGTGGGAGCTCCCGAAGGTCGTCGATCTGACGCTGAAGGGCAAGCAGGCCAAGCCGTTCGAGGAGAAATGGGTCAGGCACCGGGTGAGCCAGGTGCACGAGGAGGCCGCGGAACGGCAACGGCTGCTCGCGGCGATCACGGTCGGCTTCGCGGTGGCGGCGGGCATCCTGACGGCCGGCGCGGCGGCCGCTCCGGCGGGATTGGCGGGCACGGCCCTCCTGGCCGGCCTGGCCACCGCGGCTCAGGCCGGGACCACGGCGTTGACGATCGCGACGGCATACCAGGAGTTGATGGACTACCGATTCAAGAAGGCGACTCAGGAGACCTCGCTCGACCGCGCCGATTCGATCGCGGGTGACGATCCGTCGTTCCTCTGGCTGGCGGTGACCCTGGTCGGCGCGATCGCCGAAGTCTCCGCGCTGAAGGCGGCCTTCGTCACGCTGAAGGGCTCGATCCAGGCGGCCAGGGCGGCCCGCAACACGGTCGGCCTGGCCGAGGAGGTCGTCAAGATCCGGGAGCTGACCCCGGCGGCCGGCGAGTCGATCACCAACCGGGTGAAGGCCGAGATCGACGCGATGGCGCCCCAGGTCGCCGACCCGGGGACGCTCAAGGCGACGGCCGGGCTCTCCAGCGACCGGCTGGCCCAGCAACCCGACCTGCTCCGGCACGAGTTCCAGCTCGCGCAGTCGTCCCCGGCTCGCCGGGCGATCCAGGGTGAGGTGTACTCCGAAGAGGTGATCCTGGAGAACGGCCACGTCTGGCGCAAGCAGCGGGAGAACGGGCGCTGGTGCCGCTTCTCCAGCGACCCGCTGTGCTTCATCTTCGGCGAGACCGGGGACGGGCACATCGACTCGTTCTCCGCTCCCCGCAAGGCACGTCAGGGGGAGTGGAGCGGGGTGCCCGGCAAATCCGATTTCACGCCGAACGACCCGGTGGCTCTGATCCGTGCCCGGTACCGCCCGATCCCGTACCGGAACGGATATCCAGATTTTTCGCAATTCGCTGAGGAACGGGCCCTCATCCCGCGCGACCAGTACGCGATCCCCGACCGCAATCTGCATGAACGGCTCGCCGACAGGGCTCTGGCGCGATCGCGCGGCTGGCTGCTGGCCAACGGGGATCCGGACGTGGCCAGGGCCGTGGCGTTCCGCACCAACCCCGCCGATCCGCTGACATGGCATCACGTCGAGGGTGACAACGTCCTCCTCCTCGTGCCGCGGCCCATTCACCGGGCCGCGCAGCACGCGGGTGGTTTCTCGATCCCCGCGCTCCCCTACTGAGGGCGCGGGGACCCGCCCCGGATCAGGAGAAACGCTCGATCGTCACCGGGATCAGCCCTTCGTGGCGCATCACCGTCGTCAGCTCCCGCAGCAGCGGCCGTACGGCGTCGCCGGATCGCCCGGCCAGGCAGGCCGTCAGGTCGAGCGACCAGGCCGCACCGGGGCCGATCCGGCGGAGATCCCAGCTGAACAAGTCGTCGGCCACGTTCAGCGAAGCCGTGCCGGCCACACGCGTCCGCGGATCCTCGAAGTCGTCCGAGAGCGTCATCCGCCAGATCGCCCGCAGGTGCGCCAGCTGGTCCCGGCCCAGCCGGCCGGCGAAAAGGACGCGGTAGACCCGCTTGTCGTGGAACCCGTCGGGAACCTCGGGGGAGTTGAGAATCAGGGGAGGTTCGCCCAGCGGCTCACGGTCGTGGAAGCGGGATCGCAACGCCGCCTCGCCGGGCAGTTCGCCTCCGCCGAGCCGCCGGTAGACGACCTCGGCGTCACGCCGGGGGACCGCGACGACGCGGCGCCGCAGTTCCGGGTCCCGGCGCATCCCGCGGGCGAAGGCCGCCGAGCTCCACCAGTCGCCGTCGGCCGCGATCCACCCGGCACTGTCCAGGCCGATCGCCGTGTGGTCGTCGGCGAGGACGAACTCCTCGACGACGATTCCGTCCGCGGGCGTCTCATCGGACGGCCTGTCCGGGAGCACCAGGTAGTAGTCCAGCGCGTACGGGGCCGCGACGGCCGCCCCCGCGTACGGATGGATCTCGGTGGCCATACGCCGCACATCCCTTTGTTCCGGACTCGAACTTCAGAAACCTCGAACGCCGTGACGCCGAGCATTCTTGACCCGGGCGCACCAGGTGTCCAACCTGTCCGGGATGAGGAGCCCACGAGGACGCGTGAACCTGGAGGCCGTCTCGTCCGACTGTGCTGGGTGACGGGAGGACGATATGACCGAAGAGTTACTGGTGGTGCGTGCCCAACTCGGGGAGCGTGCCGCGCTCGCCGAGTTGGTGCGCGTCTGGCACGTGCCGGTGTGGACGTACGTGCGGCGGATGCTGGACGCCGCGCGGGCCGACGACGTGACCCAGGAGGTCTGGCTGGCCGTGGTCAGGGGACTGCCCCGGCTGCGCGAGCCCGGCCGGTTCGCGCCCTGGCTTTTCACCATCGCCCGCCGTGCGGTGATCGACCGCCTGCGGGAGGAGTACGGCGAGGCCGAGCGGATCCCGGACGGCGAGCCGGTCATGGACGACCCGGTCGAGGCGGCGACGGACCGCGCCGCGCTCGTCACCGCGCTGTCCGGCCTGCCGGTGCTCGAGCGAGAGATCCTCGTGCTGTTCTACCTGGAGGACCTGTCCCTGGAGGACTGCGCGCAGATCTGCCGGATTCCGCCCGGAACGGTCAAGTCCCGGCTCAGCAGGGCCCGCCGCCTGTTACGTGACCACCTGACGGAGAGGGGATTCCAGCCATGAACGACGAGCCGCGCGTGTCGGCGGAGCAGATGATCGGGCGGCTGCCGTTGTCGCCATGGGCGCGGATCCGCGCCGCGGTGGCGCTGACGGCGGGCCTGGCCGGGGCGGTCTTCGTGGGGGCGCTGTGGATCACCGAGCCGGGACCGCTCCCCGGCGGAACCCGCCTCGCCTTCGCCCTGCTCACGGTGTTCTGCCTGGCCTGGGCCTGCTACGGGGGGTGGGTGATGACGCACCGGGCGCCGTTGTTCGCCACCGATCGGGTGATCGCCGCGTGGCTCGCCCTGACCGCTTCGTCCGTGACGACCGCGGTCGTGACGACGATCGCCGTCCAGCGGGGCACCGGACCGATCCTTCCGCTGGCGACCGGGGGCGTCCTGGTCGCGGCGACCGTGGTACTCGCCGTACGCGCTCATGCCCGTCGTGCCACGCTGCTGCGCCGCAAGCGCGAGCTGAGCGGGGAGTGAAGCCTCCGTCGAGGCAGGCCGGTCCGCGGCGCCTTCCATGAGCCGTCGCTTCCGGTCCCGCCTTCCGGAAAACGAGGGCAGGATCGTGCTTGGGGGACCGGGACCGGCTTTCGGGGAGCACGTTCCGCGGAAACTCGGAAATCTCCCGTGATCCGGTGTCCGGGATGGTCAGGTGGCTCCGACGTCTCTGACGTACGGCACAGCAGAGGTGCCGGAAGAAGGGAGAGACCGTGAAGTACATGATCTTGAGCTATGCCTCCCAGCAGGACTACGACAACATGGCGGGCAAGGCGGCGGGCACGCCGGCCTGGTCCGCGGAGGACTTCGCGGCCATGGGCGCCTTCATGGAGGCCTTCAACAAGGACCTCGAGGAGTCCGGGGAACTCGTGGAGACGCGGGCGCTGGCGGCTCCGGTCCACACGAGGAGACTCGGGTCGGCGAACGGCGCTCCGGTCGTGACGGACGGTCCGTACGCGGAGACCCAGGAGGTCCTCGCCGGTTACTGGATCGTGGAGTGCGAGAGCTTCGACCGGGCCACCGAGATCGCCGCCCGGCTGGGCGAGTGCCCCGCCCCGGAGCAGGTCGCCGCGAGGGCCTACGCGGACATCCGGCCGATCGCGGAATCCCGGGTGGAACTGGAGTACTGATCGCCTCCGTGCGCGGCACCGAGATCGAGGACCTGCTGCGCCGGCTGGCGCCGCAGGTCCTCGGCGCGGTCGTCCGGCGGTACGGGCATTTCGACGCGGCTGAGGAAGCGGCGCAGGAGGCGCTCCTCGCGGCCGCCACGCAGTGGCCGGAGGAGGGCGTCCCGGACAACCCCCTGGGCTGGCTGATCACGGTCGCCTCACGCAGGCTGACCGACCTGCTGCGGGCGGAGCAGGCTCGCCGGCGCCGCGAGGACACCGTCGCCCGGTGGGCTCCGCCCGGCGAACGGCCGGCGCCCGCCGCCGACGAGCCGCCGCCGGAAACCGACGACACGCTGATCCTGCTGTTCATGTGCTGTCATCCCGCGTTGTCGCCGGCGTCCCAGATCGCGCTCACGCTGCGTGCGGTCGGCGGCCTGACGACCAGGGAGATCGCCCGGGCCTTCCTGGTGCCCGAGGCCACCATGACCCGGCGCATCAGCCGCGCAAAGGAGCGGATCAAGGACAGCGGCATCCCCTTCCGCATGCCCCGGGGAGCGGAGCGCGCCGGACGGCTCGGCGCCGTGCTCCACGTGCTCTATCTGATCTTCAACGAAGGTTATGCCAGCACATCGGGGCCGAGCCTGTACCGCGGCGAGTTGTCGGCGGAGGCGATCCGGCTCGCTCGCATGGTCCACCATGTGCTGCCGGACGACGGCGAGGTGGCGGGACTGCTCGCGCTCATGTTGCTCACCGACGCACGCCGCCCCGCGCGCACGGGCCCGGACGGCGAGCTGATCCCGATGGCGGAGCAGGACCGCGGCCTCTGGGACGCCGGCCACATCGCCGAGGGCGTCGCGCTCGTCACCGCGGCGCTGCCGCGAGGGGTGCCGGGCCCGTACCAGCTCCAGGCGGCGATCGCCGCGGTCCACGACGAGGCGCCGAGCGCCGAGACGACCGACTGGCCGCAGATCACGGCGCTCTACGAACTGCTGATGCGGATCTCCGACAATCCCATGGTTCGGTTGAACCACGCCGTCGCGGTGGCGATGGCCCGCGGTCCCCAGGCGGGGCTCGACCTCCTCGGAGAGCTCGTGGCCGACGAGCGGATCGCCGAGGACCACCGGCTCCACGCGGTCCGGGCCCACCTGCTCGAGATGGCCGGTGATCGTGTGGCGGCTCGCGAGGCCTACGAGGCGGCGGCCCGGCGGACGGCCGGCCTTCCGCAACAGCGCTACCTGCACTCCCGCGCCGCCCGCCTGGAGGACGGTCCGTGACGGTGACGGCCGCGCTCCGGCTCCGCTACGGCGTGCCCGTGCCGGCGCGCGTGGCC